>NZ_JBCNLP010000001.1:0-1414717 GCF_039595395.1 Novosphingobium sp.
AAACCATCGAGAAAAGCGACCCCCAACCGGCCTGAGCCAGTGATCGATCACCTTATCTGTTTGGCGACTAAAGCGAGCTAAATCAGCGTTTCAGCGTCAGCACCGCTTCGGTGGAGCGGCATATATGGGGGGTATTCGAGTCGGTCAACCGCATTTTTGCAATTTTGTTGCGCTACCGCATAAATCACTGATTATCTGTCATATTTAAACAAAACCCACCCCAAAACCCCCTTTTCCCCTTTCCGCACAGCACCCAACCACCCCATAGTGACCACACGCTTTCTTTACCCGCTCGACCTATCCCATCTCCTCGCAGAACGTCTGCAAAAGCAGGCTCTCACGGACGCAATCTCGATGAACAACGCTCCCATACCAGCCATCAGCGTCGCCATGAGCGTCTATAACGCAGAGCAATTCCTGCCCTCCGCCATCAACAGCATCCTCACTCAAAACTTCTCCGACTTCGAATTGCTGATTCTCGACGACGGGTCGAACGACGGCTCACGCGCGATCATCGAAGATTATGCCGCCCGCGATTCCCGCATCCGCCCGATCTTCCGCGCCAACAAGGGGCTGATCGTCAGCCTCAACCAGCTCCTGGCCGAAGCCCGCGCCCCGATCATCGCCCGCATGGATGCCGATGACATCTCGCTGCCCGAACGCTTCGCCCGGCAATATGCCTTCCTGCAGGAGAACCCCGATTACGGCGTGGTCGGCTGCTGGACCGACGAGATGGACGAGCATGGCTCTCCATGGCCGCTGTGCATGAATGTCCACCCCCTCACCCATGAGGCCTTCCTTCAGGCCATCGATGCCGACGAGCCGCTGCTGTGCCACCCCGCCGTGATGTACCGTCGCGATGTGGTCCTCTCGGTCGGCGGCTATCATGCCGCCTTCAAGCATTGTGAGGATCTCGACCTCTGGCTGCGCCTGGCCTCGGTCACGCACATCGGCAATCTGCCAGAGCGGCTGATCCGCTATCGCCATTATGCCGGACAGGTCTCCAGCCGCCACGCGACTCAGCAAGGGCTGGGCGCGGCCATCGCCAAGCTGGCCTATCACGCGCGCAAGGAGGGCCGCCCCGATCCGACCGAGCATCTCGACCAGCTCCCCCCGCTGGACCAGCTTGACGCCATGTTCGGCGGCACAGGGCTGGAGCAGGCCGTGCGCGCCAAGGTCGCCCATGGCGTGCTCTATTCCATCCCCAGCCTGCGCGGCGAAGGTTTTGACCTGCTGCTGCGCCATATCGCCGATGGCGGCGATCGTACGGGCATGTGGCGCACCGTGCTGCGGCTGATCCGCTTCGGCTCGCCATGGCGCGCCGCCAGACTCGCACTGGCGCTGATCACCTCCTGACCCCCTGACACATCGTCGAAGCAGCTCTGCGACCGGCGGAAAAGCGCCGCCTGGCATGCTGCAACCGTCCCACCGCGGCACAGTGCTGACTGGCCGACCTGCGTCAAACACACCATGGCCAAACGCCGCAAAATCCTGTATCCTTCCAACCAGGCGGTAATCAGCCGCTACATAGGAGAGGATAGCCATGGGCACGCTTTCAGCCGCCCTGGCGTTGGGCATCGCATCCCTGGCAAGCACCGCGGCAAGTTACGCCGTCGCGGGAGATCTACCTGCGCGTGCCGACGTCACGCAACCGGGCCTGGCATCACAGACCCCCACCACCAGCGAGAGCATCACGCTGGCCAGCGATCGTTTCGATCGCATGACCATGCCGATCACCATCGCAGGCCACGGCACCTTCGATTTCCTGATCGACACAGGCGCGCAACGCTCGGTGCTGTCGAGCGGATTGGCCATGCGCCTTGGCATGGCGGCAGGCGATCCGCTGCGGGTGACAGGGCTTGCCGGAACGCGATCGGTCGGCACCGTGCAGCTCGCCGGCATGCAGTTGGGCAAACGCGCCATCGAAACGATCGAGGTGCCGGTCTTTCCTGACAACACCATGGACACGCAGGGCATCGTCGGGATCGACGGGCTGAAGAACCAGCGCGTGCTGCTCGACTTCCGGGGCAAGCGCATGTCGATCGAGGATTCGGCCAAGCCGCAAGCGGGCGATGGCTATGAGATCGTCGTCTCGGCGCGTCGCAAGGGTGGGCAACTGGTGATGAGCCACGCCATGGTCGATGGCGTCGATACCGACATCATCATCGACACCGGTGCTGATGCCGCCGTGGGCAACCGCGCGCTGCAGCATGCGCTGTCCACGCATCCGGGCGCGGCCGTCACGCTGACCAGCGTCACCGGCCAGACCATCGCCGCCGAACTGGGCGTGGCCACCCATCTGCGCATCGGCCGCATCCAGATGAGTCAGGTGGAGATCGCTTTCGTCGATTCGCCTGCCTTCCAGGCGCTCAAGCTGACGAAGCACCCCGCCCTGCTGCTGGGCATGCGTGAGTTGCGCGGCTTCGGGCGGGTGGCGATCGACTTCCCGCAACGCAAGGTCCTGTTCGATGTCGATGGCTAGCGCATGAGCTGAAGACACGAACGCCAAGGGAGCCTTGTGGCAGAAACCCCGGCCTTCGCAGGTGGCCGGGGTTTTTGTTTGCCCCTTGCGCCCCTACATGGAGCCCTATGCCGCCAGAAACACCCACCTCCTCCGCCCCGATTCGCCATGATGGCTGGGCAACCCTGCGCCGCTTCATGCCCTATCTGTGGCCGCGCGATCAGCCGGGGCTGCGCCTGCGCATCCTTGGCGCCTGCGCGATGATTCTGGCGGCCAAGGCGATCACCCTCGCCTTGCCTTATGCCTATAAGCAGGCGGTCGATCTGATGACCCGCCCGGCGCAGGGCCCCAACGCCTTCACCGCCGCCTTCGTACTGGTGATGGCCTATGCGCTGGGCCGCTTCGCCAGCACCGGCTTCGACAATCTGCGCAACATCATCTTTGAGCGCGTCGGGCAGGAGGCCACCCGCGCCCTGGCCGAGGATGTGTTCCAGCGGCTGCACAATCTCTCGCTGCGCTTCCACCTCGCCCGCCGCACCGGCGAAGTGACCAAGGTGATCGAACGCGGCACCAAGAGCATCGACAACATGCTCTATTTCCTGCTGTTCAACATCGCCCCCACGGTGCTGGAGCTGGCGGCGGTGGCTTTGATCTTCTACCTGCATTTCGGATGGGGGCTGGTGCTCTCCACCGCGCTGGCGATCGCGGCCTATGTGGTGGCCACGCGCTGGATCACCGAATGGCGCACCCATCTGCGCGCCACGATGAACCGGCTCGACGGGCAGGCGCTGGCCCGCGCCGTCGATTCGCTGCTGAATTACGAGACGGTGAAATACTTCGGCGCCGAACAGCGCGAGCTGCAGCGCTATGGCCAGTCTGCCCGCGCCTATGCCCGCGCGGCGGTGGCTTCGGAGAACTCGCTGGGGCTGCTCAACATCGTGCAGGGGGCGATCATCAACCTGCTGATGGCTGGCGCCATGGGCTATACGGTGTGGGGCTGGGCGCATGGCCGCTTCACCGTGGGCGACATGGTTTTCGTCAACACCTATCTGGTGCAGCTCTTCCGCCCGCTCGACATGCTGGGGATGGTCTATCGCACCATCCGTCAGGGGCTGATCGACATGTCGAGCATGTTCGCCCTGATCGACACGCCCGTCGAGGTGGCCGATGCCCCCGGCGCCCCCGCCCTGCTGGTGCAGCGCCCCGGCGTGGTCTTCGACAATGTGGTCTTCGGCTATGAGCGGGACCGCACCATCCTGCACGGCCTCTCCTTCGAGGTGCCCGCCGGGCAGCATATCGCGCTGGTCGGCCCCTCGGGCGCGGGCAAGAGCACCATCGCCCGGCTGATCTTCCGCTTCTATGACCCATGGTCGGGCCGCATCCTGATCGACGGGCAGGATATTGCGCAGGTGACCCAAGCCTCGCTGCGCGCCCATCTGGGGATCGTGCCGCAGGATTCGGTGCTGTTCAACGACACGCTGGGCTACAACATCGCCTATGGCCGCGACGGCGCCAGCGAGGCCGAGATTCACGAAGCCGCCCGCGCCGCCGCACTGATGCCGCTGATCGACCGCCTGCCCAAGCGCTTCGACACCGAAGTGGGCGAACGCGGCCTGAAACTCTCGGGCGGCGAGAAGCAGCGCGTCGCCATCGCCCGCACCTTGCTGAAGAACCCGCCGATCCTGCTGCTGGACGAAGCCACCAGCGCACTCGACACCCGCACCGAGCAGGAGATCCTCTCCACCCTGCGCGATCTTTCGGCCAAGCGAACCAGCCTCTCGATCGCGCACCGCCTCTCGACCATTGCCGATGCCGACCGCATCTTCGTGCTGGCCGAGGGCCGCATGGTGGAAAGCGGCACCCACACCCAGCTTCTGCGCCACGATGGACTCTATGCCGAAATGTGGTCGCGTCAGGCCCATGAGATGGAACAGCTCAACCAGGCCGCAGAATAAGAAAATGGCCGGAAAGCTGGGAGACTTTCCGGCCCTAATTGTTTTTACGGCGTCATGTTTTCAAGGCGCCATGTTTCACGTGAAGCATGACGCGTTAATGCGTCATCAGAAGCTCGCAGTCAGCGACAGCACCGCCACCGACTTGGCCGCGCGGAAGGTCTGATCCGGATTGGGGGTGCCCGTCTGATCGGTCAGCGGCGCCTTGAAAGCATCCGACTTGCCGATGTTGGTGCCCACAGCCGAGAGATCCAGCGTCAGGTTCTTCCACTTGTAGGAGACGCCCGCCGTGTAATCGAGATATTCCTTCACATAGTTGAAGCCGCCGCCGGTGTGGCCGATATGGGCGTGCACGGTGATCGGCGTCTTGGGCACCGCGAGGCCCAGCTCGAAATACTCATACATGTTGTATTTCGTGGCGGTGTTCCAATAGGTGAAGTAGCTCTGCTTGGGCGCCCAGTTCAGGCCAGCCTTGGCCGTGATCGGACCATAGGCCTTGGTCAGCGAGCCATAGAGCTCGTAATATTCGTTCAGATCGTTGCCGGGATAAAGATAGCCGTACAGGCCGCCGTCGAAGGTCAGGCCGGTCTTGCCGATGGCATGGGTGTAGCCGCCGTAAACGTCGATCTCGCTGCCGCCGATGTTCACGGTCGAATTGCCCGCAGTGGCGCCCGAAGCCCAGGTCGCGACATAGAAGCCAGACTTGTGGCTCAGCGTGATCGAGGCCTGACCCGTCGCCTTGTTGTCCGACTGCGAAATACCACGGAAGCGGTACTGCGAAACGATCGCCGCGCTGCCCGTTACAGTGAAATCAGGAGTAGGCGCCGGAGCATCGTCAGCAAAAGCGACATTGCTGGCAAAAGCCACAGCCAAAGCCGCAGCGGCACAAGCAAACTTGATCTTCATAAGGAGCCCTTTTCCGTTTTTATGAATTGGGTTCCATCCTGCGCATCCGGCGCCGGCTCTCCCTTTTTTCGGGAGCCGTTCTTCCGGATGCCCAAGAGCTATCAGTCCAGTTTGCAGCGCACAACAGCCTCCGTGGCCGACCCGCCATATTCGAATGTTACTGTGCCATTTCCGCAACGCAACATTATGTTGCTGTGCGAGGTCGCGACATATAATTTACATAGTATCCGGCCAGACCACGGCCTGCGCGACCTTGGCATAGCTGCCCTCCACATCCCAGGTGATCGCTGGAGAGCCGTAAAGCTGCCATCCCTGCGCCAGAGCTTCAGACACGCGCTCGCAAAAGGCGTGGTCGTCCTTGCCGGTCAGCAGGCGGTACACGGGCTTGCCATCGGGTGGAGTGGACATGGCGATAGGCTCCTTCGGGTTGTTTGGGCATCCAGTCCTAGCGATTCAGCAGCAAGGGGGAAGAGAAGATGCGAGGGGGTTACCCCCTCGCGCTCCCAGAACGTCTTCCGACGCATGGGCAGAGGCACACGATCGTGGTGCGTGAACTCTCCACCAGCGCAATGAAAAGGCGCCGCAGGCAGGAAGCCCCGGCGCCCTCTATCGTTTTACAGCCTGCGGCGCAGCGACCTTAGCTTTGTGGCCGAACCCGATGCGCAACGCAGACACTCATGGGAGCGCGAGGGTGTAACACCCTCGCACTTTCCCTTTTCTTCAAAGGATATACTTCGACAGATCGGTATCCCGCGCCAGCCCTTCCAGCTTCTCGCTGACATAGGCCTCATCGATCACGATGGTTTCCCCGCGACGATCCTCGGCCTCGAAGGACAGTTCCTCCAGCAGCTTTTCCATCACCGTCTGCAGACGGCGGGCGCCGATGTTCTCCACCGCCTCGTTCACCTGAGCGGCGATGCGGGCGATGGCGCGGACGGCCTCGGGGGTGAAATCCAGCGAGACCTGCTCGGTGCCCATCAGGGCGCGATACTGCGCCACCAGATTCGCCCGCGTTTCCGAAAGGATGCGCACGAAGTCATCTTCCGACAGCGCCTTCAGCTCGACGCGAATCGGCAGACGGCCCTGAAGCTCGGGCAGCATGTCGCTGGGCTTGGCGACATGGAAGGCACCGCTGGCGATGAACAGTACATGGTCGGTCTTCATCGGCCCGTATTTGGTGGCGATGGTGGTGCCCTCGATCAGCGGCAGCAGATCGCGCTGCACGCCTTCCCGGCTCACCGAACCGCCGCGCACATCGCTGACCGCGATCTTGTCGATCTCGTCGATGAAGACGATGCCGTTGCTCTCGGCATTGGCCAGAGCCACGCGGGCAACGTCATCCTGATCCATGCGCTTCTCGGCTTCCTCGTCGAGCAGCTTTTCCCAGGCATCGCCAACGCGCATCTTGCGGCGCTTGGTGGGCTTCTGGCCCAGCGCCTTGCCCATCATGTCCGACAGGTTGATCATGCCGATGCCGCCGCCCATGCCGGGGATCTCCATCGGGGCGGCGGGGGAATCCTCCACCTCGATCTCGACCTCGACATCGGCCATCGCGCCTTCCTCGATGCGCTGGCGGAAGCTTTCGCGGGTCGCCTCGCTGGCATTGTCGCCCACCAGCACTTTCAGCAGGCGCTCCATGGCGGCCTTGGCGGCGGTTTCGCGCACAGCCTCGCGGCGGCGCGCCTTTTCGAGGCGAATCGCTTCCTCGGCCAGATCGCGGCCGATCTGCTCGACATCGCGCCCGACATAGCCGACTTCGGTGAACTTGGTGGCTTCCACCTTCACGAAGGGCGCATCGGCCAGCCGCGCCAGACGGCGGCTGATTTCGGTCTTGCCGCAACCCGTGGGCCCGATCATCAGAATGTTCTTGGGGGAGACCTCATCGCGCAGATCGGCGGCGAGATGCTGGCGGCGCCAGCGGTTGCGCAGGGCCACGGCCACAGCGCGCTTGGCGTCCTGCTGGCCGATGATGTGCTCGTCCAGCGCGCGGACGATCATCTTGGGAGTCAGACTGTCATTCATGTCGGTTCAACCAATCGCTTCGACCGTCACGCGGTCATTGGTGAAGACGCAGATCTCGGCGGCCACGGCCATGGCGCGGCGGGCGATCTTTTCGGCATCTTCCTCGTAATCGGAGACAGCGCGCGCGGCGGCCAGAGCGTAATTGCCGCCCGAGCCGATGGCGGTGATGCCGCCCTCGGGCTCCAGCACATCGCCATTGCCGGTGAGCACCAGCATGGTTTCCTCATCCGCGACGATCATCAGCGCTTCGAGGTTGCGCAGATATTTGTCGGTGCGCCAGTCCTTGGCGAGTTCGACAGCAGCGCGCATCAACTGGCCGCGATGCGCTTCCAGCTTGCGTTCAAGGCGTTCGAAGAGGGTGAAGGCGTCGGCGGTGGCGCCCGCGAAACCGGCAATGACCTTGCCATCGCCAATCCGCCGCACCTTGCGCGCATTGGGCTTCATCACCGTGTTGCCCATCGACACCTGTCCATCGCCCGCGATGACGGTCTTGCCGCCCTTCTTCACGCCGACGATGGTGGTGCCATGCCACTGGATCAGCCCGTGGCCAGCTTTCGTGTTATCCATGAAGAGGCATATGGTGGCCCGTCCGCAATTGTCCAGACCACCGATGCCTCAAGAACGTCAGGTGCCGCCGGTGTTGCTGCCGGGCGCGCCACCGCCGCCCATGCCGGTGCCCACGGTGCCGATGTTGCCGAACAGATCCTCGAAGAAGCTGCGCTTCTTGCCCAGGGTCGGGGTGAAGCTGCCATCGGGATTGAGCCGCACGACCTTCTCGGTGCCGGCACGATCGAGGCGGGCGACATTGCCCTGAGGGTCGAAGCTGACGCGCAACACGGTCTCGGCGGTCGGACGCGGGCGGTGGAAAGCGGTCTGCTTGGTGTCGATCGACACGTAATACCAGGCTTCCTTGCCATATTGCGACACGAAGGTCGGGCGGCCCAGCGTATGCTCGACCGACTGGCGGTTATCGATTCCCACCATCACCGAATCGACCAGCGCCGTATCCACCAGATAGCCGCGATGATCCTTGATCGCGGTGCAACCGCCTGCCAGCAGGCTCAGCGCCGCGGCGCCCATCATCAGTCCCACCGTCTTGACCCGCATCACCGTCTTCTGCTCCAACTGTCCCCGACTGGCCAGGGCAGCGCCATCGCTCCCCATTGCCAGCGCCCGGATCGATCCTGTAGGCAGGGCCAGCCTTAGGCGCCCTTGCCCCATATCGCAATGGCGCTTCGCGCGAAGCCATTGAACCGGCGCTGAACAGGCGCCGCGCGCAAGGCCCAGCGCCAAGGCGTTCCGGCATCATGCCGCTCAACGACAGGAACCGCCGCCATGCAACCTGAGGCCCGCACATCGCTTCTTTCCCGCCTGCTGGGCCCCCGCGCGGATGACCATGCCGCCGTGCGCCCGCTGTGGCATGCGCTGGTGGGCACCGCACGCGAGAAGGCCTGGTATGCCGACCTCGGCGTGGCCGATACGCTGCCGGGCCGCTTCGACGCGATCACGCTGGTGCTCAGCCTCGCCCTGCTGCGGATGGAGCATGAGGAGCCGCTCAAGGGCCCTTCGGTGCTGCTGACCGAGCTGTTCGTCACCGATATGGACGGCCAGCTTCGCGAGACCGGCGTGGGCGACATGGTGGTGGGCAAGCATATCGGCCGCTTGATGAGCGTGCTGGGCGGCCGCCTGGGGGCCTATCGCAGCGCCCTGCAGGAAGGCGATGACACCGCGCTGGCGCAGGCGCTGGCCCGCAACATGACCATGATTGAGGGCGCGGATACGGCAGGCCTTGCCGCTGCCGTGCGCGCCCTGTTCCAGCGGCTGGAGAGCAAACCTGCCTCCGCCCTGCTGGCAGGAGAGATTGAATGACCCCCGAATTTACCCGCATCATCGATATCCGCCATCTGGAGGCCAAGCCAGTCACCATCACCGCCAGTGCGGAGGAGGCCAAGGCGCTGGCCAAGCGCTTCCTGCTGGTGGCGGTGAATGAGCTTGAGGCCACCGTCACCCTCACCCGTGATGGGCCGGTGGTGAATGCCAAGGGCCGCCTCAAGGCCGATTTCGTGCAAAGCTGCGCCGTCTCGGGCGAGGATCTGCCGATGAAGGTCGATGAGGCGCTGGAGTTCCGCTTCGTCCCCGCCACCAGCATCGAGACCGAAGACCTCTCCGCCGATCAGGAGATCGAGATCACCAGCGACGATTGCGACGAGATCGAATACACCGGCGAACGCTTCGATCTGGGCGAGGCCGTGGCGCAGAGTCTGGGTCTGGCCATCGATCCCTTCGCCACCGGCCCTCAGGCCAATCGTGTGAGGCAGGAATCGGGCTTGCTGGGTGAGGACAAGACCGGGCCTTTCGCGGCACTGGCCGCGCTGAAAAACCCTAAAAGCTGAAAAACCCCAGACGCTGATACGAAAACGCCCCGCAGAACCAACTGCGGGGCGTTTTTCTGTATCGTGACGATCCGGCTCAGAACGGAATGTCGTCGTCCAGATCCTCGGCATAGCCGCCGCCCGAACCACCGCTCGAACCGCCGCCGGTGCGGCCCCAGTCGCTGCCGCCGCTTCCCGAACCGCCGCCAGAGCCGCCGCCCGAGGTCCGGCCCCAGTCGCCACCGCCCGAGGAACCGCCCGAGCGCGCGCCGCCGCCCGAACCGCCACCCCAGTCACCGCCGCCCGAACGCTGGCCACCGCCACCGCCCATGCCGCCGCCGCCAGCGCCGCCACCGGGCGCGCCATCCAGCATGGTCAGCACGCCGCCGACGCCCACCGAGATCTCGGTGGTGTAACGGTCATTGCCGCTCTGGTCCTGCCACTTGCGGGTGCGCAGGCTGCCCTCGATGTAGATCTTGGAACCCTTGCGCAGAAAACGCTCGGCCACGCCGACCAGACCGTCGGACTGGAGCACAACCTGATGCCACTCGGTGCGCTCCTTGCGCTCACCGGTGTTCTTGTCCTTCCAGTTTTCCGAGGTGGCGATGCGCAGATTGGCGATGCGCCCGCCGTTCTGGAACGACTTCACTTCCGGGTCGGCACCAAGGTTGCCGACCAGAATGACCTTGTTGACGCTGCCTGCCATCTCTTCCTCTTGCGCGTGACGGGAGCGGCTTCAGACCTGAGGCGAGCACGCTCCGAAAACAGATTGGGCACAAGGGTAGTCTCCGCCCGGCCTTTCGCCAAGCGGTGAAAGGTCACTTATGCACGATACGGCAGGCGATCCGCCTCAAAGCCCGAAGGCCAGCGCCGTCCAATAGGTGATGCCCGCGAAGACATAGGCCAACGCGAAGAGGTAGCCCAGCATGAAGCTGGGCCATTTCCAGCCATTGGTTTCCCGGCGCGTGACAGCGATGGTCGACATGCACTGCGGCGCGAAGACGAACCATGCCAGAAAGGCCAGCGCGGTGGGCAGCGGCCAGTTCTTTTTGAGCTGCGCGGACAGAGCCTCGTCGGTGTTGGCCTCGTCGCCGCTGGAAACGGCATAGGTGGTCGCCAGCGAGGAGACCGCCACCTCGCGCGCCGCCATCGAGGGGATCAGCGCCAGAGCGATATCGCGGTTGAAGCCGATGGGTTTGACCACCACCGCCAGCCCATTGGCGATATGCCCCGCGAAAGAGGCATCGACCTGATCCTTGCCCGGCTCGGCGCGGGGAAAGTTGAGCAGCAGCCACAGGATCACCGCCACCTGGAAGATGATCGTGCCCGCACGGCGCAGGAAGATCCAGGCGCGCTGGAACAGGCCCAAGGCCAGATCGCGCGCGCGCGGCATCTGGTACTTGGGCATCTCCATGATAAAGCCGCTGGCTTGGCCCTTGGTGATCGTGCCGCGCAGCAGCAGCGCCACCACCATCGCCCCGACGATCCCCGCGACATAAAGCGCAAACAGCACCAGCCCCTGCAGGCCGATGATCCCGCCCGGCCCCATCGGCGTGTTGGGGATCACCGCCGCGATGATCACGCCATAGACCGGCAGACGCGCCGAGCAGGTCATCAGCGGAGCGATGAGGATGGTGGTGAGGCGATCCTTGGGATCGGTGATGCTGCGCGTCGCCATGATCCCCGGCACGGCGCAGGCAAAGGATGACAGCAGCGGAATAAAGCTGCGACCCGACAGGCCCACGCCCGCCATCAGCCGGTCCATCAGGAAGGCGGCGCGCGCCATATAGCCCGAAGCCTCAAGGCTGAGGATGAAGAAGAACAGGATGATGATCTGCGGCAGGAACACCACCACCGCGCCCACGCCCTTGAGCGCGCCATCGGTGATAAAGTCGCGCAGCAACCCGGCGGGCATCTCGGCCTTCACAAAACCGACGATGAGATCGACCACGCTCTGCAAACCGTCCTGAAACGGCTTGGCCCAGGAGAACACCGCCTGAAACACCACAAAGAGCAGCGCGAACAGGATCACCGGGCCCAGCCAGGGATGCAGCAGCACCTGATCCAGCCGCGAATGCAGGCGATGCTTGGCGCTTTCGGAAATGATGGCGGCACCGGCGATGGCATGGGCCTCCATCCGGCGCTCAGCCATATCGAGATGGGCGCGGGGATGCACCGGGCTGTTGCCGACGCGCGCATGCGCCTCGGCGATGGCCTCGGCCAGTTCGGTGAGGCCCCGGCGACGCACCGCCACGGTGGGGATCACCGGCACGCCCAGCGCCTGTGCCAGAGCGGCAGGATCGAGCGTCAGCCCGTCGCGCTCGGCCAGATCGATCATGTTGAGCGCCACCACGCAGGGGCGGCCCAGCGCGATCACCTCCTGAGCGAAGACCAGATGCTGCTCCAGATTGCTGGCATCGAGCACGACGATCAGCACATCGGGCGCGGCCTCTCCGGCCAGTTCGCCCAGAATGACGCGGCGGGTGACCTCCTCATCGGGGCTGGTAGCGTTCAGCCCATAGGAGCCGGGCAGATCGGTCAGTTCGATGGTCTCGCCCGTCGGCAGCGGCAGGCGACCCGCCTTGCGCTCCACGGTGACGCCGGGATAGTTGGCGATCTTCTGCCGCGCGCCGGTCAGCGCGTTGAACAGCGCACTCTTGCCCGCATTGGGGTTGCCGACCAGCGCGGCGCGCTGAAGGCGAACGGCAGGGCGGGCAGTGTCCACGGGATCGATCGTCGCGTCGGGCGTCATCGTGGCCATGGCTCAGATCGCCTCAACCGTCATGGCTTTGGCATGGACCCGGCGCAAGGCCACCGTCATGCGCCCGACCATGATGGCCAGAGGATCGCGCCCGGCCCAGACTCCGCGATGCGCCACGGTGATGCGCGCGCCCACATCGATGCCCAGCGCCCGCAGGCGCTGCGCCTCTTCCGCCACCAGCGCCGCCCAGTCGACAGCCACGATGCGGGCCGGCGTTTCCAGCGGCAGATTGTCCAACGTGACAGGCGGCAGAGTCGTGACGGCATCCATGCTTTCCGCGCTGCCAGAAGTCAGAGCGGATTGCAACTGGCTCGCAATAACACCATGGCCTTAATAATGTTTAAGGCCGCCCCTCAGGGCGCGGGATAACGCAGGCGGCCCAGCAGGCGCACCAGGCTGAAATGCTCACGATCCGCGCGGAACAGTTGGGCCTTGGCCTTTTCGAACCGCATGATGCCGTCGATCCGGCGATCGAGGAAGGCCAAGGTCTCGGCCTTGCCCTCGCTATGGTCATCCACCCACACCGCCAGAGTCGCGGCATAGACGCCCCACAGCGTGGCGCGCTTGGTGTAATGGTTGATGTCCACCGCCGTATCGCCCGCCAGACGCCACATGGCATCGGCACTGCGCCAGCCCAGCTTGGCAGCCGCCGCCAGATGGCGCGGCCCGGCCATGATCGAGAGCGCGCGGCGCAGCGCTTCCTCGCGCCCCGCCTGTGCCTCGAGGCGGAAGGCGACCAGCGCGCGGATCCGCGCGCGGATCTTCATCGTCGCCAGCACCTCGGGCGGCAGCGCCTGCGCCATCGCCACATCGACCGAGGCGGCCAGCGCCTCGATCATCGCCATCGGTCCTTCGCCAAAGGCATAGGCCGCGACATCGCCGTTCACGCCAAGCTGCTGGGCGGCAGCGCGCACCGCCACCTCGCTCCAGCCGTCGAAGGTGGCGGCATCGGCGATGGCGGGGGCCAGCAGCAGCCGCAGATCGTCGAGCGGCAGGTCAGATTTGGCGGTAGCGCTCATCACAGGCTGGGGCCGTAAGACGAACGCCCGCCATTGGCCTTGGTCTTGGCGTTGGTGTTGATTTCGTTGGTCAGATTGCCCGAACGATCCTCGATCTTGGCATAGTCGCGCGCGGTGCGGCCCGCGCTGTCCGAACGGTCAGGGTTGGCACCGGCCTTCAGCAGCAGGCGCACCATGGCCACATCGCGGCGATGCACCGCCGAGATCAGCGGGGTTTCGCCGGTCGCATTGCTCTCGTCAGGGCGCGCGCCGGAATTGAGCAGCAGTTCCATGCCTTCGCCATAACCGATGTTGGCGGCGGTCACCAAAGGCGTCTCGCCCTTGTTGTTCTTGGCGTTCGGATCGGCACCGCGCGCCAGGAAATAGTTGATCCAGGGCGTGTCGCGCCGTGCCACCAGAATGTGCAGCGCGGTGTCGCCGGTGGAAACGTCATGGGTGTTGATGATCTGGTTGCCCGGCTCGGAGAGCGTGTTGTTCACATCGCTCATCTCATTGTTACGAACCGATTCGAGGAACTTGTAACCCTTGGAGAAATTCTGGGCCTGAGCCCCGCCTGCCACCATCGCCAGCGCCAGAGCGCCAAACAGGGCATGTCGCGCCATGCGGGCGCCCTTCTGCGAAATCCGCGACCTCATCACCTTCGTCAATCTCCTCATGCGCCGCGATGACAGCCCCCGCCTTCCAGTCGTCGCAAGCAAACAGATCAAGGCGAGCTGGCACCTTGCGCGAGAGGCTTTAGCAGAGCATGAACCGGCGCGCCATGACGAACGCCCACCCCCGACACAAGTCCGCACTCGCCCTTTTGCTGGGGGCCGCGATGCTCTCACTTGCTGCCTGCGGGCCAAGCGGAACACAGGCCGGCAAGCCACCGCTGGCCGATGCCCAGGTGGGCGGGCCTTTCACGCTGGTGGACAAGAACAACAAACAGGTGCGCTGGTCCGATTTCGACGGGCGCTATCGCATCGTCTATTTCGGCTACACCTACTGCCCCGATGCCTGCCCCACCGACATGGCGGTGATCGGCCATGCGCTGGACCAGCTTGAAAAGAGCCATCCCGCGCTCACGCCGCGCGTGGTGCCGATCTTCATCACCGTCGATCCCGAGCGCGATACACCGCAGATCGTCGGCCAGTTCGCCGCCGCCTTCTCGCCGCGCGTGGTGGGCCTGACCGGGCCGAAGGCCGAGATCGACAAGGCCGCTCAGGAATTTGCCGTCTATCACGCCCGCGGCGCCTCGACGCCGGGCGGAGGCTATCTGATCGACCACAGCCGCACCGTGCTGCTGATGGGGCCCAAGGGCGAGCCCGTCGCCATCCTGCCCGCCGACAAGGGCCCCGACTCCATGGCCGCCGAGATCGTGAAATGGGTGAAGTAAAACCCTTCTGGGAGCAGCCGCTCTCCACGCTGAAGCGTGACGAATGGGAAGCCCTGTGTGACGGCTGCGGCCAGTGCTGCCTGCACAAGGTCGAGGATGACGACACCGGCGACATCTATCACACCAATGTCGCCTGCAAGCTGCTCGACCTGCGCAGCGCGCGCTGTTCGGATTACAAAAACCGTCGCAATTTCGTGCCAGACTGCGTGCGGCTGACCCCGCGCCTGGCCCATACGCTGCCCTGGCTGCCCGACAGCTGTGCCTATCGCCTGCGCGCAGAGGATCTGCCGCTGCCCGAATGGCACTATCTGGTCTGCGGCGATCGGGATGCGGTGCATCGCGCGGGCTTTTCCGTGATCGGCAAGGCGATCAGCGAGGAGATTGCCGGGCCGCTGCACCAGCATATCATCTGGGAAGGCGAACCGATGGAGATCGAAGTGGTCGAGGATGAGGAGGATAATGGCCGGTCTGCCTGATTTCCTGCGCCACCCTTTCGGCAAAAGCGCCGAGCGGGAGGCCAATGTCCCGCCGGTGATCGAGATCGGCGGGCAGCAGATTCCCATCACCATCCGTCGTCTGGCCCAGTCCCGCCGCATGGTGATGCGCCTGGCCCCCGATGGCAGCGAGATCCGCATCTCCATGCCGCGCTGGGGCCGCACCGCCGAGGCTTTGGCCTTCGCCCGGAGCCGCGCGGTCTGGCTGGAAACGCAACTGGCGCGCCATGTTCCGCCCGCGCCGCTGGGCGATGGCTCCACCCTGCCCTTTCGCGGCGCGCTGCTGCGAGTCGATCATGTGGTTTCGGCGCCGCGCCGCCCTGCCGTGATCGAGAGCACGCTGCGCCTGGGCGGCCCCGCCGAGGGGCTCGACACCCGCATCCGCCGCTGGCTTCAGGCCGAGGCCAAGGCGCTCTTCGCTCAGGATCTGGCCTTTTACTGCGCGCGCGCCAAGGTGGCGATTCCCACCCTGGCGCTGACCAATGCGCGGTCGCGCTGGGGCAGTTGCTCGGGCAAGGGAATCATCAGGCTCAACTGGCGACTCATCATGGCGCCCGATGCCGTGCGGCGCAGCGTGGTCGCCCATGAGGTCGCCCATCTGCTGCATTTCGACCATTCGCCGCGCTTCCACGCCTGCCTCGGCAAGCTGTTCGAGGGTGACATCGAAGAGGCCAATCGCTGGTTGAAACCCCATGGGCGCGGGCTCTACGCCATCCTTGGCTGAGATTTAGGGCAAGCAAACACTGGCGCCGCGCGCGGACTCGCACTATCTGCTAGCCCATGCTGTTTTCGCGCAAGAACTCGATGTGGAAGGATGTCAGCCCCTCCGGCGCCGTGAAGGACTTTGTCACGGTGTTCCGCGATGCGGGCACGGCGCGCTGGAAAATCGCGCTGCTGGCCGCCAGTTGCACCGCCCTCACCTTCTCGATGCTGACGCGCGAGGAACATCGCGTGCCTCAGCGCCTGCCCTACATCACCTATATCACCAGTTGGCAGGATGGCCGCAGCGATGCCGAGATCAAGGCCAGCAACGTCGCCAACCAGAAGCTGAAAGAAAAGGAAAAGGCCGAGGCCGAGCGCGACGCTCAGGAAACCCGCGACCTTTACAAGGCGCTGGGCCGGGCCTCGGGCATGGATGTCGACGCCATCGAGGCCAAGGCCAAGGCTGACGATGCTGCTGCAGCCAAAGCCAAGGCCGCTGCCTGGAACACCCAGCCCGCTCCCAAGGCCAAGTGACCCCTGAAGGCGTAAAGGTTGAGGACAGGCGCTGGCTGACCGCCACGGCAAGGCTGGCCATGCGCGCGCGGCCCTTGTGCGCGCCCAACCCCGGCGTGGCCGCGCTGATCGTCAAGAATGGCCGTGTGATCGCGCGGGGCTGGACCCAGCCCGGCGGGCGCCCTCATGCCGAAGCGATCGCGCTGGCCGCAGCCGGGGAACTGGCGCGCGGCGCCACGATGTTCGTCACGCTGGAACCCTGCGCTCACATATCGGCGCGCGGCCCGGCCTGCGCCGATCTGGTCTCCGCCTCGGGGCTGGCCCGTGTGGTGGTGGGCTGCGCCGATCCCGACCCGCGCACGGCAGGCTTTGGCATGGAGCGCATCCGTGCCACCGGAATCGCCGCCGAGCTGGCCGATTCGCCTGAATCGCGCGCCAGCCTCGAAGGCTATCTGATGCAGCGGCGCCATGGCCGCCCGCATGTGACGCTGAAGCTGGCCACTTCGCTCGACGGCTGCATCGCGCTGGCCAGCGGTGAATCGCAGTGGATCACCGGGCCCGAAGCCCGCGCCCATACCCACGCGATGCGCGCCCGCGCCGATGCGATTCTGGTGGGTGGCGGTACATACCGCGCCGATACGCCGCGTCTGGATGTGCGCCTGCCCGGCCTTGAGGACCGCAGCCCCGAGCGCTGGGTGCTGACCCATGGCGCGGTCGCGGCAGGCTGGAACGCTCTGCCCTCGCCCGAGGCCATCACCGGCATGGCCCATGTGCAGAACCTCTTCATCGAGGGCGGCGCGGGTGCCGCCAGCGCCTTCCTGCGCACCAATCTGGTGGACCGCATCCTGCTTTACCGCGCCCCCATCGTCATCGGCGGCGGGCGCCCCTCCATCGGCGACATAGGCCTCACCCGCCTTGCCGATGCCCACGACCGCTGGCAGTTTTCATCGCGTCGCCAACTCGGCAAAGACACGCTCGACATTTACGAGGCAAACCCATGTTCACCGGCATAGTCACCGCCATCGGCACCATCCGCGAGGCCAAGCAGGAAGGCGACCTGACCGCCATCATCACCTGCCCCTACGATCCCGAAGGCATCGCCATCGGCGCATCGATCGCCTGCTCGGGCGTGTGCCTGACCGTGGTGGACAAGGGCGGCGTCGAAGGCGACGGCTGGTTCACCGTCAACATCTCGGGCGAGACTCTGGCCCGCTCGGTGCCCGCGCATTGGGTTGAAGGCGCAAGGCTCAACCTCGAAACCGCGCTGAAACTGGGCGACGAACTGGGCGGCCATATCGTGACCGGCCATGTCGATGGCGTGGGGTCGGTGGTCTCCATCACCCCCATCGGCGATTCGCTGCGCTTCGAGATCGCCGCGCCTCGGGATCTGGCGCCCTATATCGCCGCCAAGGGCTCGATCACGGTCAATGGCGTGTCCCTGACGGTCAATGAAGTGGTCGATCAGGCAGACGGCACCTGCCATTTCGCCTTGAACATCATCCCGCACACCGCCGCCGTGACGACCATCGGCGCGCTGGCTGTCGGGGATCAGGTGAATCTGGAGATCGATGTTTTGGCCCGGTATCTCAAGCGGATGCAGGCCTTGAAGGGGTAAAGGGAGAAGATGCGAGGGGGTTACCCCCTCGCGCTCCCATGACTTGTCAGCGTGGGCGCTAAAGGTTCAGCCGCAGAGCGACCTCGCCGCGCCGCAGGCCTTTAAACGCGAAAAAGGCGCCGGGGCATTCCTGCCTGCGGCGCCTTTTCTGTGCTGGTGGAGAGTTCCCGCACCACGATGCGGAACCACTGCCTTATCGCCGGAAGACGTTACCGGGGGTGCAGGGGGCGTAACGCCCCCTGCTTTCCTCCCTTAAGTTCTTAGGCAGTCACATCCGCAACCGCAGCGATGAACTTGTCGATGTTGCCCATCGTCAGCCCCGCCACGTTGATGCGGCCCGAGCCGGCCATATAGACGCCGTGCTTTTCGCGCATCGCCAGCACCTGCTCGCCATTCAGCGGAACGATCGAGAACAGGCCGTTCTGCGTGCCGAAGGGGGTGAAATCCACCGAGCCCTGCGTGCCCGCACCGCCCAGCTTGGCGCGGACTTCGCTCATGCGCGCGCGCATCACGTCCAGCTCGTTCAGCCACGAGGCGGTCAGTGCCTCGTCCTCAAGGATCAGGCGTACCACCGCGCCGCCGTGATCGGGCGGCATCGACCAGTTGGCGCGGGCCAGCGCGGAGCCGTTCGACAGGATCGCGCCGATCTGGTCAGCCTGAGCCGCCAGCGCATAGAGCGCGCCAACGCGGTCGCGGTAGTAGCCGAAGTTCTTGTCGCAGCTATAGGCGATCAGCGCTTCGGGCACGGCGGCCAGCACGGTGCGGATGCCATAGGCGTCCTCTTCCATGCCCTGACCAAGGCCCTGATAGGCCAGATCGAGGATGGGGAGGATGCCCTTGGCCTTGATCAGGCCAGCGATCTCGTCCCATTCGGCATTAGTGTAGTCGATGCCGGTGGGGTTGTGGCAGCAGCCATGCAGCATGATGGCATCGGTCGGCTCGGCGGCGGCGATGGCGTCGCGCAGGGCCTGCATGTCGGCAACGCCAGTCTTGGTGGCGTGGTTGTAGCCCTTGATCTCGACACCGACGTCGGCGGCGATCTGGGCGTGGTTGGGCCAGCTCGGCGTGCCCATCCAGATGCGCTTGATGCCGGCCTTCTTGGCCAGCGCCACGGCGAGGCGCACCGCACCGGTGCCGCCGGGGGCCTGCATGCCGTCAATCCGGCCGCCCATGCTGGGATCGTTCTTGCCGAAGATGTAGGGCATCAGGGCATGGACGAAGCCCATGTCGCCCTCGGGGCCGAGGTAGGCTTTGGAGTCCTGAATCTCCAGCAGCTTTTTCTCGGCGGCCTTCACCGCCTCGAACACGGGCGTGGCGCCGGTGTCGGTGCGGTAGACGCCCACGCCCAGGTCAATCTTGTCCTGGCGGGGGTCCGCATTATGGAGCTTGATCAGCGCCAGAAGCGCGTCGGCGGGCTGTTGCTGGAGGTTCGTAAGCATGCGCGCGCCCTTAGCCTCGGGGGGCGAAAGGGGCAAGCCTGAAGGCTCACCCCCGCGCAAGTTTCTCTCAATTCGTGACCTTAACAGCGCAATCTTGTTCCAGCGCCGATGTAAGCCTCAGAAAGGCAACCAGGTCTGCTTTGGCGTGAACTTCATATAGCCGCCGTTGACGCCCAGCCGCAGGCCAACGCCCATGCGCACCGGGATCAGCACCACATCGCCACGGCGCAGGTAGGAGACGTGGAAGCCGCCCACCAAATAGGCCTGCCCCTCGCCCGCGCCATAGCGGTGGAAGAGGTCGTCGGTGTTGTTGAGGTTGTAGACCAGCACGAAGGTCTTGCCCGCACTGGCCCCGGCATCGAAGCCGATCGAGGGCCCGGCCCAATAGACGGGACGCTCACCCTCGATCTTGTGATAGAGCGTGCCCGAGCCATAGCGCAGACCGGCCACGAAGGCGCCGCCCGCCTCGCGCCCGACGATGTAGCCGTTGGGCTCGCCCTGCTTTTTCAGGATGCCGCGGATGATTTCGGCAAGGCCCTTGGCGCCGGTGCCGAAAACGCCGGTGGCCGCGCCGATCAGATCGTCCTCGTGATAGGTGCCGCCGGGGGTCTGCGGCCCAGTGGGATTGGCGGGCGGCATGGCCTGACCGGGCGCCTGCGGCGCCGGAGCATAGGGCGCGCCCGAACTGGCCGCAGCGTTGGGCGAGGCATTGTTGTAGGTGGGGCTGGTATAGCCGCCCTGATTATAGCCGCCTTGCGGCGACGGGCTGGCAGGCGGCAGAGGCTGCTGGGCCTGCGTGTCATCCTGACCGGGCCTGACCAGATCGGAATCGATCCCCTGCTGCGAGGATTGCGCCATCACCGGGCCGCTCACCAGGCTCAGTGCGACCACTCCGGCCACCAGCGCGACAGAGCGCTTCATCTTTCGCACATTCAGCACCATTGCATCCCATCCGTTTCCTGCATGGCAAGAGCCATGATGCTTGCCCGATCCGCAGGCAAGGCCTGTAACTATGCCGCATCGCAGATGATCCCGCCATTCGGGAAGACCACCCATCCACCCGCTTCGGCAGGCGGAGTCGCTGATGCGACCAATCGAAGCGTGACCGATAGCACCGGCTTGATGAACGCCAAGCTGAACGAGGGGCAAGCCGCGCAACACGGAAAAGTTGAAAGAAAAGCCTTACCCCCTCTTGCCGAGGTGAAAAGGCATGGTTATAGCGCCCCCTCGCCGCTGCGATCCGGAGACGTGGGTGAGTGGCTGAAACCAACGGTTTGCTAAACCGTCGTGCTGAGAATTCGGCACCGAGGGTTCGAATCCCTCCGTCTCCGCCATCGCGGGTTGAAATATAAGCATTTTATTTCAACCCGCTGTTCGGTTCCCCTAATAGTCCCCTTAAAGGGTTGACGGCTGGGAACGGACGCAGGCGGATGATGGCGATCATCGACCTCAATCTTCACAGCCACCAATCCAGCAGCCTACCCTGTCAGGCGCGTGCATCCGCAACTCTATCCCCATGGCCTGATAGCCGACGACTTGCCGAATGACGACGCAGGCGGCTAAACCGCGCCTAACACAGGGAGTCTCATTGCGTGCCGGTCCATTACCATACAGGTAGCTTCCCTCCGGCAGAGCTTGATCTTGCAGCCCTCTTTCCGCTCGTCGGCCCCGCTAACGCAGCAGTCGCCCGTTACGAGGGTGTGCTGGCAGGTATTCCCAATCCCAATGTCCTTCTGTCACCGCTGACCTCGCGGGAAGCCGTGCTGTCCAGCAAGATCGAAGGAACGCAGGTCACCCTGGGCGAAGTGCTGGAATTTGAGGCGCAAGGCCACCTGTTTGACGAAAGCACGCCAAAGAAGGCCGATGCCCGCGAGGTTTTGAATTACCGGGCCGCACTCCATGAAGCGACCAACCTCATGGCCGAACTCCCCCTGTCCCAGCGCTTGATCAAAGCAACGCATAGGGTTTTGATGAATGGCGTCCGGGGCAGAAATAAAGACCCTGGGGAGTACCGCCGTATCCCCAACTGGATCGGCCCGGAAGGCTGCACCGTTGAGCAAGCCAGATTCGTTCCGCCGGGTGCCGATGCTTTGGACGGCTGCATGTCGGCTTGGGAGGCCTATATCCACGCCGATGCGCCAGATCGCCTGGTCCAGTTGGCAATCGTCCATGCTGAGTTTGAAGCCATTCACCCCTTCCTGGATGGAAACGGCAGGCTTGGCCGCCTGGTCATTCCGCTGTTCCTGTTTTCGCATGGGCTGCTGTCCCGCCCCAACTTCTATCTATCAGAGTACCTAGAAGCCAACCGGGACGAATATTATGACCGTTTGCTGAGCGTTTCCCGTGATGGCGATTGGACCGGCTGGGTACGCTTTTTCCTTCAGGGGATCATTGCCCAGGCAGACGTGAACACACGCAAGGCCTTGGCCATCCTGCGGTTGCATGAGGAAAAGCGCGATTGGGTCGCGGAAGTTACCCATTCTCAGTATGCAGTGCGCGCACTGGATTGGATCTTTCAGCGCCCGATCTTCAAAACGCCAGACTTCATTGAGTCAGCGCAGATCCCAGGAGCCACAGCTCGCTCGATCATTCGCGTTCTGCGAGATCAAGGGATGCTCACGGAATTGGTTGCAGCCTCAGGTCGGGCACCTGCCACCCTGGCGTTTTCCGAACTGCTCAACATCGCGGAAGGCCGCACCGCATTTTGATGATCGTGGAATCACATCTACGAGTTTGATGTAAGCGAAACGCTTACTCACGATCAACAAAGTGCATTGTGTTGAGTGTACGCTCAACAAATTTGAAACGCCAACGGCAAAGCCGCATCATGCCATTGCGATAACGGTATCGCAAAAGCCTAGCTGCCAGCAGCGCAAACGGCCAGCAGCAAAGAACGCACTAAAGTTTTGATCAAGCTAGAGCGGAAATTAGCCCATCCGCATCACGCGCTGCGGGAACTCGTATCCGCGCATGCGATAGCCATTCCAATCTGTCTCGCTATCCAAGCGGCGCTTGGTGGATTCAGAAAGTTTCTTTAAATTTTCAGCATCTTGCTGTGCCTGCCGGAGGAATGTCTGATCAGCCATTTCTGTCTCCCTGGGCTTCTTCAACAACGGCGTCCTTATGAATCATGGATGCAAGCTCCGCAACCCGGCCGGAAAGATTTTCCTCCAAGCTGAAGTCACTCACACCCAGCACTCCATCAACGGGTATGGCTTCGTTACGGTTCCAATGAACGATATTCCCGGCACGATTCTTCCGAGGCCGATACTCAAAAACGCGCTGATACAAGCGCGGAGCAACGCCGGTGAAGGGCTTGAACTCGACCGTGTGTGGGAGCGTACCAGTGCTATCGTCGGTCTTAATCTCAGCGCTGTATAAGGTTTGCGTCATGCTTTTCGGATAAGGCTCGATAAACACAACCTTTGCCACACCAGCCGCGATGATATGCCTAGCGCAGATATGGCAGGGGAAGGTCGTGCAATAAAGCGTCGCATCCTGGGTCGCGCGTCCAAATCGCGCAGCCTCAGCCAATGCATTCATCTCCGCATGGACCACTCGCCCGAACTCAATGAGATTGCGAACCCTTGCATCGCCCAGATGGGGTTTCCACTCGCCATGGACGAGGGCTGCTGCCAAATCCTCATCTGAGCGCTGTGCGATCTCTTTTTCGAGAAGCCCGGCGTGCCGAAATGCCTTTACAACCTCCCGGATGGCATTCTGAATTTCCGATGCATTAGGGTCATACTCGACGGTGTGATCCCGATTGTCTTTTGCACCCTCCCTGCCTTCGAAAAAAATTCCCCCGCCAGGATAGGGCACATCATTGCAGCCAGAGGAAATGATCGCCCCTGATTTTTCGGCTATGACGGCCCCGACCTGTCGCGACAGATCGCAAGAGCGCAATGCCGCCGCCTTGGCCACAAACATCAGGTATTCTGCCAGGGTCGGCGTAGAAAATGGCTCCCCAAAGATCAACTCGACGAACCGCTTGATCTGAACCTCTGTGTTTTCCTCATGGCTGACAAAAAGATCGGCAAGAGGAAAGGTGGATTGGACATCCTGAGACAGGTCGGTGGCGTCCCTTTTTTCATCTTCCTCGATTACCTGCCTTGCAGCCTGATAATGCTCATCTCGGGTGGTGGTATGCTGACTGGCAGCGATACGCTTCGCCAGTTTTGAAATTCTATCGGTTTTTGGACAATATACTGATATAAGAAGAAAATTTCTTCCGTAGACGCGGCGCAGAGTGCGGACCTCGGCTGGATTTTTGAGAGAATCGATGACGAACGCAGTTGAGCCTGCCGTTTCAGGCGTCTCCTGCTGCGAACCCTTTCGAATGCGTCGAATCTCAGCCGCCGCAAGGCAGATCACACCATCTCCCTGTTTTTGAGCGCGGCGTATCTCATCCCCGGCATTCATAAGGGCGGCAATACGCTTATTCTCGGGCATTCCAGACGTATTCGTACCGCAAAATGCGCCGATGATCTGGCTAAGCTTTATTTCTTCGTAGGAATAATCAAGGGCTGCAAGCTGCGCACGAAGCTGTAATTTAACGCTTTCCAGGTCCGAACCTGCGGCGCCCACCAACCCGATGTAAATGTCCGGCCTTGGTGTCTGCTCACTCGCCATGCTTACCCCCTCCTACAAACTTAGACCTGCCCACATATCTACCGTCAATTCGATCCATTACTTAAATACAAATATTTCATCTATAGCTAATCAAATCGGATGTCTCCGGCAGGATCGAAGCGCCAGCCGAACAATCTGCGCCCAGGCCACCGATCTAGGCGGGCGCGCGTCGGCTGGCTTTGGCCCTTCCCGGCACCAGCCGGCGCGCTTAATGGCGCAAACCGCAACCAGCCTTGGTTTGTAAATGGGATCACTCCCCTAGAGCGGGGGCCAGACCCTGACTGCTATCACCAGTGCCAGGAGCGCTGCCAGCAGCAAAAACTTAAGGATAATCAGCATCTGTATGCTCATCACGCATCCTTACCGAGCCAATCCTCCCAGCGCCACCAATCGGGTTGGGGAACCAAGGGCGCTGGGAACCATGCATTCGAAACGGTTCTCCATGTCGTGAATACATAATACAAGCTGGGAAGCGTCAAGCCTGCTCCCATCCCCTACCGCGCCTGCTCAAATTGAGAAGGGTTGAAATTCAAAGAAAATCGGCTGCGCAGGTCAGCGGCATAGGCCCGCTGCGCACCACAGCGTTCAAAGCGCGGCCAGTGCTTCCCTCCGAGCAAGGCAACGGACCGACAGGCGGAAAAGAGCTTGATGGGGTCCACCGCGATTCGGACCTCAATTGGCGCATTCGCAAGCTCATGCGGAAAGCCAGACGCACGCCGGAAAGGGCGTAAGATGTAATGCACCGTACGCACAGGTGCTGCGGGCAATTTTCCATTGTAGAGCAAGATGTTGCGCCTGTGTCCCACGGCACACAAAAACATCCATCTGGGGCACACATGGCACACGAGCTAAGGCAAGCCGCTTTCAACCATATGGAATGTCCTCGTTATTCTGTACCACACGGCCCACGCGCATATTTCTGGGGCCGGCGCTGACCGTGCATTCCAGCATTGTCCTCGAACGCCGGAAAGGGGGATTATCTGGCTAGCGGTTCGGTGCTATCCTAATGACGTGGCGGGCAGACCAGGAACAATGGACTGCCCATATGACGACGCCGAAGCATATCTATCCAGACACCGCCGTGCCGCTGCCTATTGCCGTGCGTATCTCTGAAGCCAGCCGATTGACCGGGTTGGGCAAGACCAAGCTCTATGCCCTGATCGCGTCTGGGGATCTGACCAAGGTCAAGATTGGCGGCGCCACGCTCATACCAATGAAAAGTCTGGAGGCTCTGCTGGAGCAAGGATCGCGGTTATAAGGCCGGATTGATGATGGCTTAAGAACTGCGGGCGGCCTGATCGGCTGGGTTATTCTGCGCCCGACCAAAATTCTCCGTAGAGATCCGAACGCATCTCTGATTATACCATGCCATCGGAAAGCAATCAGGGGGCTGTTGCATTCATGCGTTGGATTATGGGTCTTGCCGCTGCGATGGCGTTATCTGGGTGTGGAAGCGAAGCGTCTGGACCGTCCACTTCAGAGGCGTCATCTTCCTCATCAGCGGCTGAGGCTCCGCAGATCAAGCCCTGGCTGAAGCCCGAGGACATTGTGCGCTTTCCGCAAAGCATGGTCGCTTGCATGAAGCGAGACGATTTGCAGGAGGTCATGGCGCTGGGGCTATCTGGACACTCGACCAAGATGAAGGCCTATTTCTCGCCTGATTCCGATGGAGGCCTGCGCTGCGTCATGCTGCCCACCACCAAGAAATTTAAGATCATCGATGCCGAGGCCAATAACCCGAACATGCCCGATGCTTTGATCGTTGAGCTGGTCGGGGCCGATGTCGATCAAGCTGAGCATGGGGCGTTTGCTGTGGTGCTGGACAAGTCGATGGCAGAGGTGGCGAAGTGAAGCGCCTATTCACCGCCCTAGCACTGGCGTCGCTGGCACTGGCCACACAAGCCGACGCCCGGGCCACCCATCATTACGCGCGTCACGCGACCTATCACAGCTATGGCCCGGCGGGCGGGCGCCATTATCGCAACGTCGATGGCAATTCGATCCATAGCCCGATGCAGGCCAGTTCGCGGCCAGACGGTGCCACAGCCCATTGCCGGGACGGATCATGGAGCTTCAGCCAGCATCATCGCGGGACATGCTCGCATCATGGCGGGGTGGCTTCATGGTGAAGTCGCGGCGATCACATTGCCGCACGGATCGGAATTTGCGGCTTGAGGCGATAGCCCTTGGCGCCCTCATCTTGCTGGGCATCGGATCTGCTGCGGTCGGCTTCCTGATGCAGCGGGGCCTGATGCCATAAGCCAGAAGCCCAAACCCCCGCTCGCGAACTAGCCTGCCGCGCCCTGTCCCGCTTCCATGGCGTGCCAGGGGACCCTCAGTTTGAGGGGCGGCCTATGTGGGAGAGCTATATCTCAGCGGCGATGGCGGTAGTGGGGATAATTAAGCTGCTGCACGTGCTTGCCAAATATCCATCAGGCGAAAAGCGGCTTCAAGGGTTGGCATCTTTCCAAGGATGTTTATTCCCTTGTCTCCAGGCTCATCAGATGCTTCAAACAAAAAGTACCCATCGAAGCCGAGATGCTCCGCTTCATAGGCAGATAGACTCTGTGAAGAAAGTTGGCCAAGATGAAGGAACCGCTTTTCGCTGATCTTCACTGATCCCAGGATTTCGTCCATGGCAATTACTCCTGCTTCCCAACCTCGCATCTCAGTTAATGATCTAGCCCTTTTCATGGTATCGTCAGACACCGCGAGGACTGGTTGTTGATTGCCACTGAGATGTGACCCGGGGTTTCCATTGAGAATTGACCCGGGTGGGTGTGGGTTATGTGCTGCCTCTGGCGGGCAGGTTCAAGATGCCGGCTTCTCCTTTTTGGCTTTGGGCGCAGCGGTGCTGGCGCGGAAGCGGAAGCTGTCGTTTCCAGTTTCCAGGATGTGGCAGTGATGAGTGAGCCGGTCGAGCAGCGCGGTGGTCATCTTGGCGTCGCCGAACACGCCGGACCATTCGCTGAAGCTCAGGTTGGTGGTGATCACGACACTGGTGCGCTCGTATAACTTGCTCAGCAGATGGAAGAGCATGGCCCCTCCTGATGGGCTGAAGGGCAGATAGCCCAACTCGTCGAGGATAAGCAGATCGAGGCGCAGCAGGCGTTCCGCCAGTTGGCCGGTCCGGTTGGCTGTCTTCTCCTGCTCCAGCGCGTTGACCAGATCGACCGTGGAGTAGAAGCGCACCTTCTTGCGGTGATGCTCGACAGCCTGAACGCCCAGCGCCGTGGCGATATGGCTTTTACCCGTGCCCGGGCCGCCGATCAGCACGACATTGTCGGCGTTTTCCATGAAGTCGCCCTGGTGAAGCTGGCGCACGAGTGCCTCGTTGATCTCGCTGGCAGCAAAGTCGTAGCCGGCCAGATCCTTGTAAGCCGGGAAGCGGGCGGCCTTGATCTGATAGGAGATGGACCTGACCTCCCGCTCAGCCATCTCTGCCTTGAGCAATTGGGCCAGCATCGGCACGGCAGTATCGAAGGCAGGCGCGCCCTGCTCGATCAGTTCGCCTGCGGCCTGAGCCATGCCGAACATCTTGAGGCCGCGCAGCATGACGACGACTGCGGCGCTGGCGGGGTCATGACGCATGGCGGATCTCCCTGAGCATATCATAGCGATCGACATTGGCCTTGGGCTCCTGCGTCAGGCGCAAGGCCTGAGGCGCATCAATGGGCGATGCCGGAGGTGCCTTGCCGTCAATCAGTCGGTGCAACACGTTGAGAATGTGGGTCTTGGTGGCGACACCAGCTTCCAAGGCCAGCTCGACCGCACTCAGGACCGCCTGCTCGTCGTGGTGCAGCACCAGGGACAGGATCTCCACCATTTCCCTGTCTCCGCCGGAGCGCTTGAGGAGGTGGCTCTGCAAGTGCCGGAAGGCTTCAGGCATGTCCAGGAAGGGCGCACCATTGCGCAGGGCACCGGGTTTGCGCTGGACCACCGCCAGATAATGCCGCCAGTCATAGATCGTGCGACCGGGTTTGTGGTGGGAACGGTCGATGAGCCGGACGTGCTCGCACACGATCTGGCCCTCGGCGGCGATGACCAGGCGATCGGGATAGACCCGCAGGCTGACTGGCCGGTTCGCAAAGGAAGCGGGCACGCTGTAACGGTTGCGCTCGAAGGCGATCAGGCAAGTGGGCGACACGCGCTTGGTCTGTTCGACAAAGCCATCGAAGGGCCTGCCCAGCGGCATCAGACAGGAGGCTTCCTCAGCATGCACATCAGCCACGGTGCCGGGCATAAGGCCGTGCTGGATCTCGCCCCATTGCGCGATACATCGTTCTTCCAGCCAGGCGTTCAGCGCCGCCAAATCCCCAAAGCTGGGCATCGGCTGCCACAACCGCCGCCGGGCATCCTGCACGTTCTTCTCGACCTGCCCCTTCTCCCAGCCTGACGCTGGATTGCAGAAATCAGTCTCGAACAGGTAATGGCTGGCCATGGCGGCGAACCTGGCGTTGACCTGTCGCGCCTTGCCCGTCCCGATCTTGTCGACGGCGGTCCTCATATTGTCGAAGATCCCGCGCTGGGGCACGCCGCCCAGCACCCGAAAGGCCTGCGTCAGCGCGTCAAACAGCATCTCATGGGTTTGGAGCAAGTAGGCCCGCACGATAAAGGCGCGGCTGTGGGCCAGCTTGGTATGGGCAACCTGCAGCTTGGTCACCTTGCCGTCCAGCACGGCATAATCCTCGCTCCAGTCGAACTGGAAGGCCTCGCCGGGTTGGAAAACCAACGGCACGAATGTCCCGCGCCCGCTGGTTTGCTGTTCATACTGAAGATCGCTCCGCCATCGCCGGGCAAAGGCAGCCACCCGGTTATACGAGCCTTCGTACCCCAGCTTCACAAGGTCGACATACAACTGCTTGGCGGTCCGCTTCTGCTTGCGGGATTTCTTGGATTCCACCCGCAGCCACGCCGTCAGCTTCTCGGCGAAGGGATCGAGCTTGCTGGGGCGCACCGGCACCTTGAAACTGGGCTCCACCGTATCGGAACGCAGATATTTGCGGATGGTGTTGCGCGACAGGCCGGTCCGTCGCTTGATCTCCCGAATGGGGATATCCTGCCGAAAATGCCATCGGCGGATCACACTGAGTAAGTCCATGTCGATCACTCCGAGACCCTCCGACTGACAGCCGGAGGGGAGGGAAACATGGGTCAATTCTCAGTGGAAACTTATCAGCTCCCCGGGTCACATCTCAGTGGCAATCAACAGCCTATGCTGCAACCGCGAAGAAGGCTATAAGAGCCTCACTCGAAGGAGGCTGCCCCGGTGGGGCCGGTCTGCCAGACCGGCAGAATCGCGGTGCCTGCGAATTCCCCCCATTCGCTCGATGAACGGATAGCTGGTGATTTTTGATCTTTTTTCCTCCGCGGGACTGTGTCCTGAGGTTCCTGGCCATGCCGTCTCCGGACAGCAGCCCTCGGCCCTTCTGACAGGGGAGCGCTGACCATGGCCGGCCCCGTGCTTTCCAGCAGCCCCGCCCCGCAGGTCGATGCGCGCAATGTCCCGGTGGGGCTGGTGCATCTCGCGCTGGCGATGGGCGGCTTCGCCATCGGCACCACCGAATTCGCCACCATGAGCCTGCTGCCCCCCATGGCCGCCGGGCTGCATGTCGACGCGCCCACCGCGGGCCATGTCATCAGCGCCTATGCATCGGGCGTGGTGATCGGCGCGCCGCTGCTGGCGGTGCTGGGGGCGAAGCTGGCGCGGCGCACGCTGCTGATCCTGCTGATGGCCGCCTTCTGCCTGTGCAATGCGCTCAGCGCCATTGCGCCGGACTATCACTGGATGCTGGCCTTCCGCTTCCTTTCCGGCCTGCCGCATGGCGCCTATTTCGGCGTGGCCGCGCTGGTCGCCGCCTCGCTGGTGCCGCAGGACAAGCGCGCGCAGGCCGTGGGGCGGATCATGCTGGGGCTGACCATCGCCACCACCATCGGCGTGCCCGTGGCAAGCTGGCTGGGTCAGGTGATGAGCTGGCGCTGGGGCTTTGGCGTGGTCGCCATTCTGGCGCTGCTCTGCGCGACGATGGTCGCCATCTTCGTGCCGCATGACAAGCCCGACGCCGACATCAACCCGCTGCGCGAGCTCGATGCACTCAAGAACGGGCAGGTCTGGCTGACGCTGGGCGTGGGCGCCATCGGCTTTGGCGGCATGTTCTGCGTCTACACCTATCTCGCCTCGGCGCTGGAGAATGTGACCCATGCCTCACCGACCGGCATTTCGCTGGTCTTCGCGATCTTCGGTCTGGGCATGACTCTGGGCAACATGTTCGTGCCGCGCTTTGCCGACCGCGCGCTGATGCCCACCGCCGCCGCGCTGCTGGTGTGGAGCGCGCTGTGCCTCGCGCTTTATCCGCTGGCGGTGCATCACCTCTGGGCGGTGTCCGTGGTGATCTTCGCCATCGGCTGCGGTGGGGCGATGGGCACCATCCTGCAGACCCGCCTGATGGATGTCGCGGGCGAGGCCCAGAGTCTGGCCGCCGCGCTCAACCATTCGGCCTTCAACACCGCCAATGCGCTGGGGCCCTTGCTGGGCGGCATGGCGATCACGCAAGGCTATGGCTGGGCCTCGACGGGTTTTGTCGGGGCGGCGCTGGCGCTGGGCGGCCTGCTGATCCTCATTCTGGCCATGCGGCTGGAGGCGCGCGATGCCGCGCCGCAGCATCATGAAAGAGAGATGTGCGAAGCGTCATAATCGCGGCCAAGAAGCCCTTTTGTAACGACGATGATTCGCATCGAAATGGCACGAAGTCTTTGCGGGATGGTGATTTAACGTCTTTTTAAGACACCCCTTTTCGATTCTCGCGAATCTGTCACATGCGAGGCTTATCCTTCCGGCCCGAAGGAGATCGCCCGATGAATGCCACCCTAGCCACCCCAACCACGCCCGTGGCGCGTGCCGACCTCGACAAGGGGTTGGGCACCGCCGGAAAGCTGGGCTTTCTGGCCGCCGTTCTGGTCGGCATCGGTTATGTCGCCACCAGCGTCTATTCCGATGCCAGCGCGGCGGGCGTTCATGCCACCGCCTTCCTGCCCTATGCGCTGCTGTTCCTCGCCCTGCTGATCGCGCTGGGCTTTGAATTCGTGAACGGCTTCCACGACACCGCCAATGCCGTGGCCACGGTGATCTACACCAACTCCATGCCCGCCAATGTGGCTGTGGTGTGGTCGGGCTTCTTCAACTTTCTGGGTGTGCTGGTCTCCACCGGCACGGTGGCTTTCGGCATCATCTCGCTGCTGCCGGTCGAGCTGATCCTGCAGGTCGGCGCGGGTCAGGGCTTTGCCATGGTCTTCGCCCTGCTGATCGCGGCGATCCTGTGGAACCTGGCCACCTGGTTCTTCGGCATCCCCAACTCCAGCTCGCACACGCTGATCGGTTCGGTGATCGGCGTCGGCGTCGCCAACGCCCTGATGCATGGCCGCAGCGGCACCTCGGGCGTGGACTGGTCGCAGGCCGCCAACATCGGCCGCGCCCTGCTGTTCTCGCCCATCATCGGCTTCATCATGGCCGGCGCGCTGTTCTTCCTGGCCCGCGCCCTGGTGCGCGTCCCCGCCCTCTACCGCGAGCCCCAGAACGGCAACCCGCCGCCGCTGTGGATCCGCGTGCTGCTGATCGGCACCTGCACCGGCGTCAGCTTCTTCCACGGTTCGAACGACGGCCAGAAGGGCATGGGCCTGATCATGCTGATCCTGATCGGCACCGTCCCCACCGCCTATGCCCTGAACCGCGCCGTGCCCTCGGCCTATGAAGCGCAGTTCCACACCGGCTCGGCCGCCGCCGCCGCCGCCCTCAACGCCCATGCCGGTGGGGCCAAGCCCGCCGCCAACAGCGAAAAGGCCATCGAGGCCTATATCGCCACCAAGGAAAAGGCCCCCGACACTGTCGCCTCGCTGGGCGCTCTGGTCAGCGACATCGACAATCAGGTGAAGGGCTATGGCTCGCTGTCGCGCGTGCCGGCCACCGCCACCCGCAACATGCGCAACGACATGTATCTGGCCTCCGAAGGCCTCAAGCTGATCACCGCTGACAAGAGCCTCGGTTTCTCGGACGCCGAGACCAAGGCCCTCACCGGCTACAAGGGCTCGCTCGACAAGGGCACGCGCTTCATTCCCACCTGGGTGAAGGTCGCCGTCGCCCTCGCGCTGGGCCTGGGTACGATGGTCGGCTGGAAGCGCATCGTCGTCACCGTGGGCGAAAAGATCGGCAAGACCCACCTGACCTATGCTCAGGGCGCCGCCGCCGAAATCACCGCCATGGCCACCATCGGCATGGCCGACGCCTTCGGCCTGCCGGTTTCCACCACCCACGTCCTGTCCTCGGGCGTGGCCGGCACCATGGCCGCCAACGGCTCGGGCCTGCAGGCCAGCACGCTGCGCAACATGGCGCTGGCCTGGATCCTGACCCTGCCCGCCTCGATCGTGATCGCGGGCGTGCTTTATGTTATCCTGTCGGCCATCTTCTAAAGGTTAGGCCGCCAAGACGCATGAGCGAAGACTACGAAACGCTGCACGAAACCGTGCGGCAACCGGGGGCGGTCTGGTGTTACAGCCAGACCGCCCAAGGCGTTCCAAAGCTGGACCACCGCGAGCCCTCGGCCGATTTGCCCTTCCGCTGGCTCCACCTCAATCTGGCCGACCAGCGCAGCCTGCGCTGGCTCGACACGCAGGCCGACCTGCCCGCCCCCCCTGCTGTCGGTGATGCATGGCCGCGAGGGCGCGCCGCGCTTCGATGTGGTCGGCGATGCGATGGCCTTCACCATCCATGATTTCGAGCGCGATTTCGGCGCGAACATCAGCAACCGCGTCGGCGCGCTCCATGTGCTGATGCGCCCCGGCCTGCTGATCACCGGCCGCACCCGCCCCCTGCGCGGCGCCGATCTGGTGCGCGCCCGGCTGGAACAGAGCGATCCGCTGGACAATGCCGTGGATGCCCTGTCTCTGCTGCTCGACACCTATGTCGAGGGCATGGCCGGGCTGGTCGCGGACCTGGGCACCCAGCTCCTCGAAGCCGAGACCGAGCTGATGGAGCATGATCACATGCCCGACTCCCGCGAGCTGATGAGCGCGCGCCGCCTCTCGGCCCAGCTCCACCGCATGACCGTGGGCCTGCGCGCCACCATGCAGCGCATGGAGCGCGAACCCCGCCTGCCCCCAGCGGTCTGCGCCATCGCGCGCGATCTGCTGCCGCGGATTGTGGATATGGACACCGATATCGTCGCGGCGCAGCTCCATCTGCGCCAGTTGCGCGATGAGCTGGACCTGCAGGCGGCTCAGCGCACCAATGAGAACGTCTATCTGCTCTCGGTGCTGACGGCTTTGATGATGCCCGCGACTTTGGTGACCGGTTTCTTCGGGATGAACACCGGGGGACTGCCTTTCGCCCAAGGGCCATCCGGGACGTTTATGGCCACGCTGGTGGCCCTGCTGGCCGGTGCGCTGACCTGGTGGCTGTTGCGGATTATGGGGTTGGTCAGGCGGAAGTAAGGCTGAAAAGAGAATGCGAGGGCCATCGCCCTCGCGCTCCCTTTAATGTCTGCCTCAGCACTACGGGTTCAGCCTTGCGCCCAGCTTGCCGCGCCGCAGGCATTAAACGACAGATCAGGCGCCATGCTTTCCTGCCTGCGGCGCCTGATCATGCGCAGGTGGAGAGGCTGGGCACCACAATGCGGCGCCACTGCCGCTTCGTCGGAAGACGTTATGGGAGCGCGAGGGGGTAACCCCCTCGCATCTTTCTTCCTACCCTAAACCCTCAATACCGCTCCGGCACATACATCTCGCGCGGCACCGGATGGCGCTCATAATCGTCATGTCTCACGCGCGGGGGCAGCACCACCGGCGCGCGCTCGACGTCGCCATAGGGGATCTGCTCCAGCAGATGGGCGATGCAGTTGAGGCGGGCCTTCTTCTTGTCCACGGCCTCGACCACCCACCACGGGGCTTCGGGGATATGGGTGCGCTCCAGCATCTCTTCCTTGGCGGCGGTGTAGTCCTCCCAGCGGCGGCGCGATTCCACGTCCATGGGGGAGAGCTTCCACTGCTTGAGGGGGTCCTCGATACGCATGTTGAAGCGGAACTGCTGCTCCTCGTCGGTGATCGAGAACCAGTATTTGATCAGGATGATGCCCGAGCGGATCAGCATGCGCTCGAACTCCGGCACGGAGCGGAAAAACTCCTCGACATCGTCCTTGGAGCAGAAGCCCATCACGCGCTCGACGCCCGCGCGGTTGTACCAGCTACGGTCGAAGAGGACGATTTCGCCAGCCGCTGGAAGATGCGCGGCATAGCGCTGGAAGTACCACTGCGTCTTTTCGCGATCGTTGGGGGCGGGCAAAGCGGCGACGCGGCAGACGCGCGGATTGAGGCGCTGGGTGATGCGCTTGATCGCGCCGCCCTTGCCGGCCGAGTCACGGCCTTCGAACAGCACCACGACCTTCAGGCCCTGGCTCTGCACCCAGTCCTGCAGGCGCACCAGTTCGTGCTGCAGGCGGAACAGCTCGCGGAAATAGATGCGGCGGTCGAGCGCCCGGTCCATCACCTCGCCATCCTGCTCGGAGGGCATCTGCTCCATCAAGGCATCGAGTCGGCGCTCTTCCAGCTCCATCTCCAGCTCTTCATCGAAGCTGTCGGCAAGTTCGGCCTTGATCCGGGCGATGTCTGTCACATAGTCTGTCATGCAGGCAGCCTATCGCCCCCTTGTGTCCGAACCGTGACAGGCGGAAATCAGCCAATTTAAATGCATCTTTGCCCGATCGTGACAAGTGTCACCAATCTGTCACGAAGCAAATCTAGGGCGGCTGGTGAGGACGGAATCGTGTCGTCCGAGCGGGCGCTTTGCGCCTTTCACCCATGGGGGTTTCGATGAACAAGTTTTCCAAGTCGTTGACGGTCGTTGCCGCGGTCGCCGCGCTGGCCACGGGCGGGGCAGCCCTGGCCGACATCACCGGTGCCGGTTCCACCTTCGTCTATCCGATCCTGTCGAAGTGGTCGGCTGACTATTCGAGCCACGGCGGCGAGAAGATCAACTATCAGTCGATCGGTTCGGGCGGCGGTATCGCCCAGATCAAGGCCGGCACCGTGACCTTTGGCGCCACCGACAAGCCGCTGGAAGCCAGCGAGCTCGACGCTGCCGGTCTGGCCCAGTTCCCCGTCGTCATCGGCGGTGTGGTTCCCGTGGTTCACCTGGCGGGCATCCGCCCCGGCCAGCTGCGTTTCTCGGGCTCGGTGCTCGGTGACATCTATGGCGGCCAGATCAAGAGCTGGAACGACCCCAAGATCAAGGCGCTGAACCCCGGCGTCAACCTGCCCAACGCCGCGATCACCGTCGTGCACCGTTCGGACGGTTCGGGCACCACCTTCAACTTCACCCACTACCTCAGCCAGGTCAGCCCGCAGTGGAAGGGCAAGGACGGCACCGCCGTTTCCTGGCCCGCCGGCATCGGTGGCAAGGGTAACGAAGGCGTCGCCGCTTACGTGAACCAGGTCAACAACTCGATCGGTTACGTCGAGTATGCCTATGTCGTGCAGAACAAGATGGTCTACACGCAGGTGCAGAACGCCGCCGGCAAGTTCGTGTCGCCCAATGGCGCCAGCTTCCAGGCCGCTGCCAGCCACGCCGACTGGGCCCATGCCAAGGACTTCTACCTTGTCATGACCAACGCGCCGGGCGCCACCTCCTACCCGATCACCGCGACCACCTTCGCGCTGATGTACAAGCACCCCAAGAACCCCGCCCAGTCGGCCTCGGCGATCAAGTTCTTCAAGTGGGCGCTTGAGCATGGTGGCCAGCAGGCGATCAACCTGCAGTACGTTCCGCTGCCCAGCGCGCTGGTGAAGCAGATCGAAACCTATATGGCCGCCAACATCAAGTAAGCCGGACAGAGGACCAGCAATGTCAACCGCTCTACACACGTCCGATCAGGACGGTCTGGCCCAGCCAGACCGTGCCGGACAACCCGCCGCCGCCCTTGGCGACAGGCTTTTCCGGCTGCTGACGGGCGGAGCGGCATGGCTGGTCCTCATCCTGCTGCTGGGAGCCGCCGGCTCGATGGCATGGGGAGGCCGCGAGGCCTTCCAGACCTTCGGCTGGAGCTTCATCACCAGCAAGGACTGGGACGCTGTCGGCCATCAGTTCGGCGCTCTGGTGCCGATCTACGGCACCATCGTCTCCTCGCTGATCGCCATGATCGTGGCCGTGCCGATCAGCTTCGGCATCGCCACCTTCCTGGCCGAAGTGGCCCCGCGCTGGATGCGCGGCCCCATCGGCATGGCCATCGAGCTGCTGGCCGCCGTGCCCAGCATCATCTACGGCATGTGGGGCCTGTTCGTCTTCGCGCCCTTCATGAGCGAGCATGTCGAACCCTGGCTGACCGAGCACTGGGCCACCCTGCCCCTCGTCGGCGTGCTGTTCGACGGCCCGCCGATCGGCATCGGCATGCTGACCGCCGGGATCATCCTGGGCATCATGACGATCCCCTTCATCTCCTCGGTGATGCGCGACGTGTTCCAGGCGATCCCGCCCGCGCTGCGCGAATCGGCCTTTGCGCTGGGCGCCACGCCGTGGGAAGTGGTCTGCAAGGTCACCCTGCCTCACACGCGTTCCGCCGTGATGGGCGCCATCTTCCTGGGCCTGGGCCGCGCGCTGGGCGAGACGATGGCCGTGACCTTCGTGCTGGGCAACGCCCATGATTTCTCGCTCTCGCTGCTGATGCCCGGCAACTCGATTGCCGCGGCCATCGCCAATGAATTCACCGAAGCCGATTCGCCGATCTATCACTCCGCGCTGATCGCGCTTGGCTTCCTGCTCTTCGTCGTGACCTTCATCGTGCTGGCGATTGCCAAGTTCATGTTGCTCCGCATCGAAAGGAAGGGTCGATGAGCCGTCAACCCATGAACCCCATCGTTCGCCGTCGCCAGATCACCAATGCCATCGCGCTGGTGCTGGCCACCGGCGCCACGCTGTTCGGCCTGCTGTGGCTGGTGTGGATCCTGTGGACCACCATCACCCAGGGCGCCTCGGCGCTGAGCCCGGCGCTCTTCACGCAGATGACCCCGCCTCCGGGTGAGGAGGGCGGTCTGCTCAACGCCTTCTACGGCAGCGCGGTGATGATCGTGCTGGCCATTGTGGTGGGTACGCCCATCGGCATTCTGGCCGGCACCTATCTCTCCGAATTCGGCAAGACCTCGGCGCTGGCCGAGACGATCCGCTTCATCAACGACATCCTGCTTTCCGCGCCCTCGATCGTGGTCGGCCTGTTCATCTACGAACTGGTGGTGACGACGACCGGCCACTTCTCGGGCTATGCGGGCGGTCTGGCGCTGGGCATGATCCTGCTGCCGGTCGTGGTTCGTACCACCGACGAGGCGCTGCGCCTGATCCCCAACCAGTTGCGTGAGGCCGGGCTGGCCCTGGGCCTGCCGCAGTGGAAGGTCGTGGGCTATGTGATCTACCGCAGCGCATCGACCGGCATCGCCACCGGCGTGCTGCTGGGCGTGGCGCGCATCAGCGGCGAAACGGCGCCCCTGCTCTTCACCGCCCTCAACAACCAGTATTGGAGCACCGACCTCTCGGCCCCGATGGCCAACGTGCCGGTCGTGATCTTCCAATACGCGATGAGCCCCTATGACAGCTGGCACGCCCTTGCCTGGGCCGGTGCCTTTGTCGTGACAGCCTTCGTTCTTGCCCTCAGCATTGCGGTCCGCCTGTTCCTGCGGCCAAGGAGTTTCAAGTGAGCGCTCTTATCACCGATCGTCCGGCGCAGACCGGGTCGCAAGACCTCTCGCAGCGCCCCACCAAGGTTTCCGTCCGCAACCTTGAGTTCTTCTATGGCAAGACCCGTGCCCTGCATGGCGTCAACTTCGATGTGCCCGCCAACGCCATCACGGCGCTGATCGGCCCTTCGGGTTGTGGCAAGTCCACGCTGCTGCGCACCTTCAACCGCATGTTCGAGCTCTACCCCGAACAGAAGTCCACCGGCGAGATCCTGCTGGACGGCGAGAATGTGCTGGCCAGCAATTACTCGCTGGCCAATCTGCGCGCGCGCATCGGCATGGTGTTCCAGAAGCCCACGCCCTTCGCCATGTCGATCTTCGAAAACGTGGCCTTCCCGCTGCGCCATTACGAGAAGCTGTCGAAAGCCGAGATGCAGGAGCGCGTCGAGATCGCGCTGACTCAGGCCGCGCTGTGGAACGAGGTCAAGGACAAGCTGGACCGTTCGGCTCTCGCCCTTTCGGGCGGTCAGCAGCAGCGTCTGTGCATCGCCCGTACCCTGGCCGTGCGCCCCGAAGTTGTGCTGCTCGACGAACCCACCTCGGCGCTCGACCCGCAGTCGACCGCGCGCATCGAAGAGTTCGTGCTGGAACAGGCCCGCAACTTCACCTTCGTGATCGTGACTCACAACCTGCAGCAGGCCGCGCGCATCGCCGACCAGACCGCCTTCATGCTGAACGGCGATCTGGTCGAGGTCGGCCCGCACGAGCAGATGTTCATCCACCCGCATGACCCGCGCACCCGTGACTATGTCACCGGTCGCTTCGGCTAAGGAACCAGCACCATGAGCGAAGAGATTCTGCCTCCGCACACGCTGCGCGCCTTCGACAGCGACATTTCGCGCATCCGCAACCTGATCCGCACCAGCGGCGATCTGGCCGCCCGCCAGATCAGCGATGCCGTGGAAGCCCTGGTGCGCCGCGACATCGAATCCGCCGCCGAGATCGCCGCCAATGACGGGCAGCTCGATGCCCTGCAGTCGGCGGTCGAGCTGGATGCGATCAACACCATCTCGCGCCGTTCGCCCCAGGCCGACGATCTGCGCGAGCTGTTCTCGACCATCAAGATCGTCGGCGATCTGGAGCGCGTGGGCGACTACGCCAAGAACATCGCCAAGCGCACCGTCGCCCTGGCCGAGGCGCCGGTGGCGCCCTCCGAAGGCGACATTCCCACCATCGCCGACATGGTTTCGGTGATGGTCGAGGATGCGATCCGCGCCTATATTGAGCGCGACGCCGATCTGGCCCGCGATGTGATCGAACGCGACGGCGTGGTGGACGAGGCCTATAGCGCCCTGTCGCGCGCGATCCTGCAGGACATCACCGAAACCGGCGCCGATCAGGTCGAGCGCATCGCCCATGGCGCGCATCTGCTTTTCGTGGCCAAGAATCTGGAGCGCGTGGGCGACCACGCCACCAACATTGCCGAGATCACCTATTACAGCCTCACCGGCATCTCGATGGGCGCAAGGGCGACCGCTGGCACGGTGTGATCCCTATTCGTGCGGACCGATTCTTCGATCCGCCAATTGTGACAAAGACAAGGGCAGAAGGCATCATCGCCTCCTGCCCTTGTTGCTATTTTGCCGCAGGAAAATATTGATTTTCAATGTAATAAAAACTTTATCAAAAAACTATGTCAGTGTCTCGAAACTGTCATAGCATATTTTTAATCCCCGAGGGCGTTCAGATCACAAGACCTCATCAGGGGACATTTCATGAGTCGGAAAGTATTGTTGTTGGCAGCGGTCGCTGCCGGCGGTCTGGTTGTGCCTACCGCCCAGGCCGCCACAGCCAAGCACCACCCCGTCAAGCATCGCGCCGTCGCCCACGACAGCAGCGCCGAGCTGCGCAGCGAAATCGCCGCGCTGAAGGCCGAAGTCGCCGCCCTGCATGACGCCGTGACCACCCAGCAGCAGGCCCAGGTGACCCAGCAGGCTCAGGTCGCCCAGGCCCAGACCCAGGTCGCCGCCCAGCAGGAGCAGACCCAGGTCGCCAGCACCAAGGCCGATCAGGCCCTGGCCCTCGCCGCCAAGACCGAGACCGCCGAAGCCAAGACCGAGAAGAACGTCTCCGCGATGAGCTGGGCCGGCCAGACCAAGATCTCGGGCCGCATGTACTTCAACTTCAGCAATGTGAACCAGTCGGCCAGCGGTCAGAAGACCACCGGCACCGGCACCGGCTTCGACATCAAGCGTCTGTACATCGGCATCGATCACAAGTTTAACGACATCTTCGCGTTCAACGTGACGACCGACATCAGCAACGTCGTGGGTTCGACCTCGAACTACAACTACGCCAACCCGACGACCTTCGGCTCGCCGGTGGGTCGCGGCCTCTACATCAAGAAGGCCTATCTGGAAGCCAAGCTCGACCCGGCCCTGATCATCCGCGCCGGTGCGGCCGACATGCCCTGGGTGCCCTATGATGAAAACATCTACGGCTACCGCCACATCGAGAACACCATCATCGACGGTCCCTTCGGCACCTCGGCCGACTGGGGTGTCCATGTGCTGGGTAACCTGGGCAAGCACTTCGACTATCAGGTCTCGGCTGTGAACGGCGCGGGCTACCGCAACGTCAAGGTCAGCAAGGACGTCGATTTCGAAGGCCGTATCGGCACCAATTACAACGGCTTCTTCGCAGCCATCGGCGGCTATGTCGGCAAGCGCGGCCTCGCCATCGAAGGCACGCCGATCTATCACACCGCCAAGCGCCTCAACGCCATGGCCGGCTTCAAGAACGACCTGTTCACGCTGGGCGGCGAATATTTCTACGCCAAGGACTGGAACAATGTGAACGTCGCGGGCGAGGATTCGGCCAAGGGCTACACCGCTTTCGGCAGCGTCAACCTTGCCAAGAAGTGGTCGGTGTTCGGCGAGCATCAGTGGGTGCAGCCCAACGTCTGGACCAACCCTGCCCTGCGCCAGAACTACTTCAACGTGGGCATCCAGTATGAGCCCATCAAGATCGTCGACATCGCGCTGGTCTACAAGCGCGACACCGTCAACAACGGCAATTTCGCCACCAACAACGGCTCCTATGGCCCCACCTACACCACCGGCATCGGCTGCGGCACCACGGTGGCGGCGCCCTGCAACGGCACCTACGACGAAGTCGGCATCTTCGGTCAGATCCGCTTCTGATCGAGAACACGGCATGGCGGGCCCGAGGAATCGGGCCTGCCACTCCATCCGGGCCACCACCCTTTTTCGATTGGCCCGACACCTCCGACGCGCCCGCCCCTCATGGTCCGGGCGCGTTTTTGTGCCTGCTCCGGGCGATCCCGCGAAGATATGGTTAGCAATTTGGAAAGGCATGACCGCCTAGGCTGCGCCACCATGAATGCCATGCCGCCCGATTTTCACGCCGCCTTCAGCGCTCCGGTCGAGACCGGCGCGCTCACCCAGCGCTGGGTAGCGCTGGCCGGCGCGGCGCGGATCATCGCCCAACTGGCAGGCCTCTCCCGCCAGAGCGAGATCGAACTGGCCGTGGCCCCGCCCCTCGCCCTGTCGCTGGCCAGCGGCAAACGGCAGGCGTTGGTCGATCAGGCCATCGATGACCTCCTCGCCGTGATGGAGCCCGGCCTCACCGCCCTGCTCAATGTGCATCAGCGCGGGGGCGTCACCACGCCAGCCGCCATGGCGCTGTGGCAGGAGTTCCTGCGCGCGAAGGATGGACTGGCCGCGCTGGCCCCGCTGGTCTGACGCGCCCCTTGAAAGTTCTCGATCTGTTCGTATCCTTGCGAGCATGGATCTGCCCGAGTCGTCCGACACCGCCCTGAAGCTTGACGCCGCCGCCACGCTGCGCGGCATCGCCCGCATGTTCGCCCGCAACGACATCTGGTGCCTGCCCGAAATGCCGCTGCGGGGCGGTCGCCGCGCCGATCTGATGGGCATCGACGCCAAGGGCCATGTCATCATCGTCGAGATCAAGGTCGCCCGCGCCGACCTGATGGGCGATGCCAAATGGACCGACTATCTCGACCATTGCGACCGATTCTACTGGGGGCTGGCCAGCCATCTCGATCGCACCTGCATGGACACCGAAGCCTTCCTGCCCGGACGCTGCGGGCTGATCGTGGCCGACAGCTATGACGCCGAAGTGCTGCGCCCCGCGCCGCTGCATGCGCTTCCCGCCGCGCGCCGCAAGGTCGAGGTGGAGAGGCTGGCCCGCGCTTCCTTGCGGCGGCAGACCGTGGCGGCTGATCCTGGGATCGGAATGTGGGGTGGGGAAGGGTTTTAGAAGATAGATGCGAGGGCCATCGCCCTCGCGCTCCCTTTACTGTCTACGTTGCGCATCGGGTTCGACGTTACGCTGGGTTTGCCGCGCCGCAGGCTTTAGGTTTTCCAGCACAGCCCATCGTTTAAAGGATGACTGCCTGCGGCGCCAGCAGGTGGAGAGCTTTGGCGCAAGGATCGGGCATCCCTGCCCCATCGTCGGAAGACGTCATGGGAGCGCGAGGGGGTAACCCCCTCGCATCTTTCTACTTCCTTCTTTCCCGAATCCTCCCCCAAACTTCCAGCTTTTCCGCCCCAGTCATCGTCGCCCACCCGGCGATCTCGTCCAGACTGCGCCAACACCCCGCGCACAGCCCGCCGACCCGCTCGATCCGGCACAGATTCACGCAGGGAGAAGGCACATCATCGCTCATCGCCCCCGCCAAGCACAGCCAGCGCGCCACGGCAACTGGCCATCCCGCCGCAAAGCCCTATAGTCCCGCCCATGGCCTCGCTGACCTCCCAGCCCACGCTCACAGCCGCAATCCTGTCGGCGCTGGTGATGAGCGCCATCGTGGCCCTGCGCTATCTGCTCTCCAGCGGCGGTTTTGCTCTGGCGACGGCGCTGAAGAAGCCCGGCCTTTACCAACCGCTCAACCGCCAGATTCGCGCCGAGATCGGCTGGTCGCTGCTCTCCTGCGCGATTTTCGGCCTGCCTGCGGGCATCATTGCCTGGGGCTGGCAGGTGCATGGGTGGACGCGGATCTATCGCGATCCGCATGCCATGCCTCTGTGGTGGATGCCGGTGTCGCTGGTGATTGTGCTGCTGGCGCATGATACATGGTTCTACTGGACGCATCGCTGGATGCACCGCCCGCGCATCTTTCGCCTCGCCCATGGCGTGCACCACGCCAGCCGACCGCCGACCGCCTGGGCGGCGATGAGCTTCCACCCGATCGAGGCGCTGACCGGCGCGGTCATCATCCCGGCGCTGGTGTTCATCGTGCCGATCCATGTCGGCGTGCTGGCGCTGGTGCTGACGATCATGACGGTGATGGGCGTCACCAACCATATGGGGTGGGAGGTGTTCCCACGCCGACTCGTGGAGGGACCGCTGGGCGGCTGGCTGATTACGGCCACGCATCATCAGCGGCATCATGAGCTCTATCGCTGCAACTACGGCCTTTATTTTCGTGTGTGGGACCGGCTTTGCGGCACCGACAAGGGGCTGGGAAGCTTTGAGGCTGAAGGTCGTCCACCGGGTTACCCCCGCAATTATCCACAGGGAAGCCCTGGCGCAACTTAACCGGCCTTTTACTTAGTTGCGCCATCATCCTCGCAGAATCACCGGCAGTCCCCGCCGCCTCCCCGATTGCGAGAGCCATCCCATGGACACGATGCGCAGCCCCTATGCCGAAAGCCGCCACGCCTCCGCTTACGACGAGGATGAAGTCGGGGGCGATATCCTGCCCGTCACGCCGGGTCGCGATGAGCGGCGCATGCAGGTCCATGCGTATAATCACTGGGCCAGCCTGCTGGGCTCGCGCGAGTTTCCCTCGATCAGCCAGTTGAAGCTGGATGCCCTGCCCGATTTCGCGCCCAGCGCGGTGCTGATCGAGTTCACCGGCCCGGATGGGGCGCCCAATCTGTCGCATATCGGCAAGAGGCTCGCCGATCAGGCAGGGATCGACACCGCACCGCGCGCGTTGAAGGCCGTGCCGGGCGGCACGCTGCTCTCGCGCTTTATCGAGCATTATGCGCAGATCTTCGCCAACCGCGCGCCGATCGGTTTCGAGGCGGAGTTCGACACGCCCGCGGGCACCACCATGCTCTATCGCGGCATTCTGCTGCCCTTTTCCGACGATCCGGATTCCAGCCATTGCGCCCAGATCAGCCAGATTCTGGGGGTCATCAACTGGAAGGAGCGGCTCGACGCCAAGTCCAGCGAGAAGCTGATGGACGAGATGCGCAACGCTCTGGCCTCCGTCCCCGCGCCCGGCACGCTGGCCCGCCCGGTGCCGCCGCCCGGTGCGCGCTCGCGGCTGGAGACGGCAGAGCTGGCCGACCAGCCATGGCGCCGTCAGGGCTGGGCCGATGGGCCCGGCGGGCGCGATCCCGTCGCTCAGCCCGCTCCCACGCGCCATCCGCTGTGGCCGCAGGGCGAGGAAGGCTTTGCCCAGCCCGCCGATCCGTCCTTCTGGCCCTCGACGCCGGGGGCTCCGGGGCGCTCCCTCGACGGCTTGCTGCAGATTGCACGGCAGTTGGTCGATGGCGCCCGCCTGTCGCCCGCGCGCGATCACCATGCGCTCTATGCCGCCATCGGCGCGGCGCATGATCTGGCGCTGGCCGGGGCCGAGGCGCCCGAACGCCTCGCCGCGCTGCTCGCCGCCGAGGGGCTGGCGCCCCAGCCGCGCGTGCCCGATCTGCCGGTGGTCAAGCTGGTGTTCGGCGCGGCGCATGACAAGACGCGGCTGACCGAATATGCCTCGGTGCTGGCGCATGCCCGCCGTCTGGGTCTGGGCAAGGGGGCGCTGCCCTCCTACCTCACCGCGACGCCGGGCGGGCTGAAAGCGGTGATCGCCGCCGAGCGCGCGCATCGTCGCAGCAACAGCGCCGCCCCCCGCCGCGCCCCGCTGCCCGAGGCCGAAGCGCTCGATCGCATGCAGGCGCGCGACTGGGACGATCTGGTGATCGAGGAGGATGCCTCGCTGGTGCTGGTGCGCCGCCGCGAGGGCCGCATCGAACCGCTGGGCACGCTGACCCCGCCGCCTGCCTCGCTGTCGCGCCTGCTGCGGCCGCTTCTTGAGCAGGACAGCGTTAAAAACTAGGCGCGTCATTCTTCATGCATGGTTCAGCGGCAGGCATGCTAGCCTGCTGGCTGAATCATGCGTGACCTTGCCCCCTTCTCGCCCAAACGACGCCGAATCCGGCACTCTCTCGCCAGCGCGCTGACGCTTTGCTTGGCGCTGGTCGCGGTGCCAGCCAGCGCGCAATCGGTGCTGCGCGACGCCGAAACCGAAGCCCTGTTTCGCGACATGGCCCAACCGCTGGTGCAGCAGACCGGGCTGGACCCGCGCAATGTCGATGTCGTTCTGGTCAACGACCCGGAGATCAACGCCTTCGTCGCGGGCGGTCAGGCGGTCTATGTCAATTCGGGCCTGATCAACGCCGCCGATTCCGCGCTGGAGGTGCAGGGCGTGGTGGCGCATGAACTCGGCCACGTCGTGGGCGGCCATGCCATCGACACGCGCGGCATGAAGCAGGCCAGCAACATCTCGATCCTGTCGCTGCTGCTGGCCGGAGCCGCTGCGGCGGCGGGCGGCGGCGAGGCGGCGATGGGCATCTTCATGGCCGGGCAGCAGGCCGCCATGGGCACCTATCTCTCCTACACGCGCGGCGAGGAAGAGGCGGCGGACGCCGCCGGCGCGCGGTTCCTTTCAGGTGCGGGTCTGTCCGGGCGCGGCTCGGTGGAGTTCTTCCACAAGCTGCTGGTGATGGAAAACCGCTATGGCATCACGCGCGGGGATGAGGCCGCCTTCTGGTCGACCCACCCGCTGACCGACGACCGTATCCAGTTCCTGCAGGACACCTATGAAAAGGACCCGGCCTGGAACAAGCCCAGCGATCCGGTGCTGGAGGAACGCTTCAAGCGCGTGAAGGCCAAGCTTTACGGCTATCTGGCCGAGCCTGCCGACACGCTCAAGGCCTTTCCCGAATATATGACCGGCGTGCCCGCGCGCTATGCCCGCGCCTATGCTTGGCACAAGCAGGGTTTCCTCGACAAGGCGATGGGCGAGACCGACGCCTTGCTGAAAGACGCGCCGGACGATCCCTATTTCCTGGAGCTGAAGGGCCAGATCCTGCTGGAAGCGGGCAAGCCCACCGATGCCATCGATCCGCTGCGCCGCGCCACGCAATTGACCAACAATCAGCCGCTGATCGCCACCACCTTCGGCCATGCCCTGCTGGCCGAGGATGAGGGCGACCCCAAGCACCCGCATATGGCCGAGGCCGAGCGCGTGCTGAAGGCCGCCCTGTCGCGCGACCGCGAGAATCCCTTCGCCTGGTATGTGCTGGGCATGGTCTATGCCGCGCAGGGCGACACGCCCCATGCCGAACTGGCCAGCGCTGAACAGCAGGAGCTGAACGGCAATGTCGGCGGCGCGCTGCGCAATGCCGAAGCCGCTGCCCTGGGGCTGAAGCAGGGCACGCCCGACTGGCTGCGCGCTCAGGACATTGCGATGGAGGCCCGCTCCGCCATGGCCAAGAGCAAGAAACGCAAGTAAGCGCCAGCGCATGAACGAGATTGTGAACCAGCCCGCCCCCCCTGCCATCACCCATGCCGCCCCCTCCCGCCTGCGCGGTTTGCTTGCGGGTTTTGGCGCGGGGTTGCTGGGCGGCGTGGCGGGGGCGGCGCTGATCGTCTCGGGCCTGCTGCCCATCGGCCATGGTACCGGTGACAAAGCCATCCATGACTACATCATGGCCCATCCCGAAATCCTGCCCGAAGCCATGGACGTGCTGCGCCAGCGCGAGGCGGAGGCGCAGATCGGTCAGGTCCGCCAACTGGTCGAGGCGCCCTTCCCCGGCTCGGTGCTGGGCAACCCCAATGGCCACAAGGTGCTGGTCGAGTTCATGGACTATGCCTGCGGTTACTGCCGCAAGAGCGAGGCCGACATCATCGCCCTGACCGCCGCCGATCCCGATCTGAAGGTGGTGATCCGGCAGTTGCCGATCCTCTCGCCCGGCAGCCGGGTGGCCGCAGCCATGGGTCTGGCCGCCGCGAAACAGGGCAAGTTCCCCGCCTTCCACCATGCGATGTATGCGCAGGAACGCCCCGATGAGACCGGCATTCAGGCCGCCGCCAAGGCCGCCGGGCTTGATATGGCCCGCGCCAAACAGGACGCCGAAAGCGAGCCGGTGAAGACCGAGATCGCCACCAATCTGGAACTGACCAAGCAGTTGGGCATCAACTCCACCCCCACTTTCCTCGCCAATGGCCATCTGCTGCTGGGCGCGGTGGGCAAGGATGCGCTGAAAAAGGGTCTGGAGACGCCCAAGGGATGATGGCGCGGGGGACCGGGAAAACCATCGCAGCCATGGCGCTTTTGGGTTAAAGCCCCGCCATGGCCGTGCTTCCCTTCCAACCCACTCCCTTCTTCGCCAACAAGAATCGCGCTTTCTGGCGGCTGCAACTGCTGGGCTGGCTCGGCGCGATGGTGCTGCGCACCATGTCGCTGCTGGCCGCAAGCCAGCCCTTGTCGTCGCTGGCGCTGGTGGTGGTGGCGATCATCAACGGTTTTTCGATCAGCCTGCTGCTGGCGGTCATCTATCGCCAGTTGATGGGTCAAAGGGCGCTGCTGACCTGGGGCGTGACGGCGGTGGTGCTGCCTTTGGCGGTGTGCCTCTATGCCTTCATGGACGCCTGGGTGGTCGATCTGTCGCGGCCCGACAGCACATCGGGCTTTCCTCAGCTCTTCGTGCAGGTGTTCTTCTATGATGCGGCGCTGCTGGGGGCGTGGTCGGCGCTGTATTACGCAATCAACTTCTTCCTGCGGGTGGAAGAGCAGAACGATGCGCTGCTGCGGCTGGAGAACCAGGCCACCAGCGCGCAACTGGCCATGCTGCGCTATCAGCTCAACCCGCATTTCCTGTTCAACACGCTGAACTCGATCTCCACGCTGGTGCTGCTGGGCCAGACCGAGCCCGCCAATGCCATGCTGACACGGCTGTCCTCCTTCCTGCGCTACACGCTGGTCAACGAACCCGAGGGGCGGGTGACGGTGGCCAAGGAGGTCGAGACGCTCAAACTCTACCTCGACATCGAACGGATGCGATTCGAGGAGCGGCTGCGCACCACATTCCGCATCGACGAGCCGGTCGAGGCAGGCCTGCTGCCCTCGCTGCTGCTGCAGCCGCTTGTTGAAAACGCGATCAAATATGCCGTTTCGACTCAGGAGAGCGGCGCGGAAATCACCATCGCCGCTCAACTGGTCGGGCAAAACCTTCGCATCACCGTCTCCGATACCGGTCCCGGCTTGCAGAACCAGGATGGCGACCACAGATTGAATGCCGTCAGTTTCGACGGGGGGCAGACGGTTTCGACCGGAGTCGGGCTGGCAAATATTCGCGATCGTCTGGCGCAGGCCTATGGACCTGCCCATCGTTTCGAGACTTATGAACCTTCTGAGGGCGGCTTTGCCGTCACCATCGAAATACCCTTTGAGCGGCGCGACGCGGATATCCCCGCCACCGCCACTGCAACCTGACTGACGCGAGAAGGCAAACGCCCCAATGACCATCCGCACCATCCTCGTCGACGATGAGAAACTGGCCATCCAGGGCCTGCAACTGCGGCTCCAGAAATTCCCCGACATCGAAATCATCGATACCTGCGCCAACGGGCGCGAAGCCATCCGCAAGATCAAGACCGAGAAGCCCGATCTGGTGTTTCTGGACATCCAGATGCCCGGCTTCGACGGCTTCTCCGTGGTCAAGGGCGTGATGGAGATCGAACCCCCGCTCTTCGTCTTCTGCACCGCCTATCAGGAACACGCCGTGCGCGCCTTCGAGGCCAACGCCGTGTCCTATCTGATGAAGCCGGTCGATGAAGACAAGCTGGCCGACACGCTGGACCGCGTGCGCCAGCGCCTGTCGGACAAGAAGCTGGTGGAAGAGGCCGAGAAGCTGAAAAGCGTGCTCGCCGAAGTCGCACCCGACGCCATGGATGCCATGGATGAGGAACCAAGCGACCCCAATGCGGGCCGTTTCGAGAAGCTCATCAACATCAAGGATCGCGGCCAGATCTTCCGCGTCGATGTCGACACCATCGAGCGCATCGAAGCCGCCGGCGATTACATGTGTATCTATACCGCCGACAATTCGCTGATCCTGCGCGAGACGATGAAGGATCTGGAGCGCCGACTGGACCCGCGCGTGTTCCAGCGCGTGCATCGCTCGTGGATCGTGAATCTGAACCTGGTACGCCAGGTGAAGCCGCATACCAATGGCGAATGCTTCCTGGTGTTGGAATCGGGCGCCGATGTGAAGGTGTCGCGGTCCTATCGCGATGTGGTCGCTCGGTTTGTTCATTAAGGAATGAAAGGGAAGGTGCGAGGGTGTTACACCCTCGCGCTCCCATGAATGTCTACGTTGCGCATCGGGTTCAGCCTTGGAGCAACGCCGCCGCGCCGCAGGCTTTAAAACGCAGGCACCACTCCATGACATTAAAACACTGCCTGCGGCGCTATGCTTTGCGCAGGTGGAGAGGTTGAGCGCCGCGTTGCGGGACCACTGCCCGCGCGTCGGGAGACGTTATGGGAGCGCGAGGGGGTAACCCCCTCGCTTTTTCTCCTTCCCCCTTCTTCCCACTCCCCTATACCTCAGACCTTATGACCCAATTCACCCTCCCCGCCTTCGACCTCGACACTTTCGTCACGCAAACCCTTGCCGAGGATCTCGGCGAAGGCCTCCCCGGTGGCGGCCATGATGTGACGAGCGAGAGCGTCATCCCCGCGGATGCGCGCTTCACCGGCGTGATGGACAGCCGCGATGCGATCACCGTGGCGGGCCTGCCGATTGCGGTGGCCTTCTTCCGCCACCTCGACCCGGAGATCGCCATCGAGACTCTGGTGCAGGATGGCGATCAGGTCGCACCGGGCACGCATCTGCTACGCATCACCGGCAAGGCGCGCGCTCTGCTGACGGCGGAGCGCTCGGCGCTGAACACGGTGCAGCACCTTTCGGGCATTGCTACGCTGACGCGCCAGTATGTGGACGCCATGGGCGTGACCAAGGCGCGCCTGCTCGACACCCGCAAGACCATCCCCGGCCTGCGCCATCTGGAGAAATATGCCACCCGCATGGGCGGCGCGCAGAACCACCGCATGGGCCTGTGGGATGCGGCGATGATCAAGGACAACCATGTCGCCGTGGCAGGCGGCGTGGCCGAGGCGGTATCGCGCGCCCGGGCGGCGGGCGTGGCCACCATCATCTGCGAGGTGGACCGCCTCGACCAGATCGCGCCTGCGCTGGCTGCGGGGGCAACTCACCTGCTGCTCGACAATATGGGGCCCGATATGCTGCGCGAGGCCGTGGCGCTGGTGGCTGGCCGCGTACCCTGCGAGGCAAGCGGGGGGGTGAACCTCTCCACCATCGGGGCGATTGCGGCGAGCGGGGTGGATTATGTGTCGGTCGGGCGGCTGACTCAAAGCGCCCCGGCGGCGGATATCGGGCTGGATTTCGTTCTGGCCTGATTGAAGGAAAGAGAAGATGCGAGGGCCATCGTCCTCGCGCTCCCTTTATTGTCAGCCTTGGCGCCTTGGGTTCGGCCTTGCGCACAGTTTGCGGCGCCATAGGGTGCGCAGGTGGATAGTTTTGGCGCCACGATGCGGTGCCACCACCCTATCGTCGGAAGACGTTCCGGGAGCGCGAGGGGGTAACCCCCTCGCATTCACCCCCTTCGTTCTTTAAAAAACTCTCGCAACATCTCTGCCGCCATATCCCCTCCCAGCCCGCTGTAAACCTCGGGCCGGTGCAGACACTGCGGATGGTCGAAAACCCGTGCCCCATGCTCCACCGCGCCGCCCTTGGGATCGCTGGCCGCGTAATAGAGCCGGGCGATTCGCGCATGGGCGATGGCCCCCGCGCACATCGGGCAGGGCTCGAGCGAGACCCACAGGTCGCAGCCCTCCAGCCGCTCCTGCCCCAGCACCTGAGCAGCCGCACGGATGGCCAGCACCTCGGCATGGGCGGTGGGATCGCACAGGGCGCGGGGGCGGTTGTGGGCGGCAGCGATCACCTTGCCCTCGCGCATCACCACGGCGCCGATGGGCACTTCCCCGGCCTGCGCGCCCAGGCGAGCTTGTTCCAGCGCCAGCGCCATGGGTTCGGGAAGCGGCCATTGAGTCATGCCAAGGGGGCTAGCGCGGGCGCCACCATCATGGCAAGAGCGCGCACCAGCGGCGTGAGGACCGAATCGATTCTTCGCCTGTGCATAACCTTGACCAAGCCGGGAAGAATCGCTATGCGCGCCCATTCATCCGGCAACGGTAACGAAATTCGAAGGCGAGAATCATGTCCCGTATTTGCGAACTGACTGGCAAGGGCCGTCAGGTTGGCCACAATGTCAGCCACGCCAACAACAAGACCAAGCGCGTCTTCCTGCCCAACCTGCAGAACGTCACGCTGCTGTCGGAAGCCCTGGATCGTGGCTTCAAGTTCCGCGTTTCGACGCACGGCCTGCGCTCGGTCGAGCACGTCGGCGGCCTCGACAACTGGCTGCTCAAGACGGCCGACTGCAAGCTGAGCCGCAACGCCCTCAAGGTGAAGCGCGAAGTGAAGAAGGCTGCCGTCGCCGCCGCCTAAGCGGCCTGACGCAGGTTTCAGCACCGGCACAAAAGGCGCGGCAGGTTCGATCCTGCCGCGCCTTTTTGCGTGTCTGGCTTCCGGAAGAACAAGCAGACAAGCGAGGGGATTATCCCCTCGCGCTCCCGTTCATGTCTACGTTGCGCATCGGGTTCAGCCTTGGAGCAATGTCGCCCCGCAGCAGGCTTTAATACGCTGACATTCAGTATGATCGATGAATCGCACCTTGGCCTTGCGCAGGTGGAGAGGTGGCGCACTTCGATGCGGAACCACTGCCCTATCCTCGGGAGACGTAACGGGGGTGCAGGGGGGGCGGGCGCCCCCCTGCTGCAATCCCTTCAAACCCCAAAAGAAAAAGGGGCGACCCTTTCAGGCCACCCCCCATTCTTTCAACGCTGAGAGCGAACCTTAGAAGTTCACCTTCGCGCCAACCTTGAAATAGCGGCCCAGAATGGCCGTACCGCCCTGCACAGCGTTGTAGCCATGCGCGCCGTAGGTCACCGGATCGATCGAAGGCATCTTGTCGAGCAGGTTGTTGATCGTGCCGTAAACGGTAAACTGGTCGTTGACCTTCACCTGCACGTTCACGTCCGTGGTGATGAAGCCCTTCACGTTGCAAGGCCCCCAATAGGTGGGCTTCAGGCTGCAATCCTTGTAGGTGCCGCCCTGATCCATCGCCGACAGGTTGTAGCCGCTGATGTAGTTCAGCGTGTCGGTGATCTTGAACTTGCCGATTTCCAGCGTGTTCATCCAGGTGGCCTTCACGCTGGGCGTGCCCGAACCGGCGGTCAGGTTGTAGTTACCCAGCGTGCCGTCGTAACGCTCGACATGGCCGTCGTCGAACTTGGTTTCGAGCAGCATGATCCAGTCCAGCTCAGCCGAGCTGGTCCAGGTCACATTGCTGCTGAACTTGTGACGGAACTCCGCCTCGAAGTCCATGCCGCGCACCGTCTGGCTGTTGGCGTTGATCAGATTGGCCAGCACCAGCGCAACCTTGGGTGTCGCATTGGGGAAGTTCGGATCGGGAGCGTCAGCCGTCACGGTGTAGCCCGCGGGGATCGCCCCACCGGCATAGTAAGCCGTCAGAGCCGGAGCGGCCAGAGGCGCCGTGATCAGCTGGTCCTTCTTGATGTCGTAGAAGTCGACGGTGAAGGACAGGTTGCGCACCGGCTCGAACACCGCGCCCAGCGTGAAGCTGCGCGACTTTTCCGACTTCAGGGTCGGGGTAGCAAGCTGGGTGTAACCATAGCTGCCCGCCGTCAGATAGCTCGGGCAGGTGGAGAAAGTCGCCACCGAACAGCCGTACTGCGCCAGGTACTTGTCGTTGAACACGCCCTGGGTGTTGCCCACATAGCCCGTGGTCGGCAGTGAGTTGGCCTCACCGAAGGACGGGATACGGAAGCCCTTCGACCAGGTGCCGCGGATCATCAGCTGCTTGACAGGCTTGAACTTGAAGCCGGCCTTGGGCGAGAAGGCGTTCTGACCGCTGGAATAGCTGTCATAACGACCCGCTGCCGTCAGCTCGAGTTCCTTGATCACCGGCACCGAGACTTCGCCATAGGCCGAGCCAATCCAGCGATGACCCTTGGTGCCGAAGGCGTTCAGGGTGAAGTAGCGCTGGGTCGGGCCGTTGATGTCGCTGTTGCCGCTGGGGGCGTCAACCGCTTCGTAACGTTCCGAACCGCCGATGGCGACCTGCAGCGGACCGCCGGGCAGATCGGCAACCTTGAAGCCCAGGTTGGCCTGGATCTGCACCTGGTCCGAGGTGGCGTTGGTAATGGCGTCGGGCTTCACATAATCGTTCACAGCCTGCGAATTGGCCGAGGGATTGATGAAGTTGTACGAACCATCCGCGACAGCATCCAGCAGATGCTGGATGTAGACATAACCCTTCTGCGTACGACGCAGATCGTCATGCATGGCGGTGCCACCCACGTCGAAGGTGATGGTGTCGGTGATCTGGCCCGACACGCCGAAGGCGCCGCGATAGGTGCGGTTACGCGTTTCGTTGTAGGTCGTGCTGCTGATGTCGCGGCCCTGGATACGGGCGACATAACCCTGCGCGGCGAAGGGGTTGTTGGGGTTCAGCGTACCGTTGCTGGCATTGCAGCCCGGCACGGTGGGAACGCCGTTGACCATGGTCGCCGCAACGCCGTTGCGGTTGCAGACATAGACCGGCAGCGCCAGAATGCCCGAGCCCGGCACGTAGATACCGCCCGAGGTCGAGGTGGCGAACTGCGGATAGTAAATGCCAGCGGGCGCGGTGCTGCGCATCACGGCAGGCGATCCGGTGTAATCGGTCGTGGTCTGCAGGAAGTTGAATTCCGCATAGGCCTCGATCGTGTCGTTGACCTTGGCCGTCACCTTGGCCGAACCACCGAAACGCTTGATCTCGGGCTGGATCACGCCATAGGCCGCCGTGTAATCGGTCGCGCAGACCGAGCTCGGCGCATTGGCATTGGCGCTGCGAGCCAGATCCGCTGCGTTCAGCGTATAGCTGCTGCCACGGCACTGCGCGGCATTCAGCGCGGTGAAGCGGCTTGCCTGCGCGGTGGAGTTCGTCGCATCATAGGGACGAACGTAGAAGATCGAGTTCGTCGGCGTGCCCTGCGTGTAGGTCCCGTCCGCGTTGACGCCACCATACACGGCATTGGTGTTGTTACCCAGGCCAGCATAGTTCTGCGTGTTGAACGGATAGGGCCGATCGCGGTTATACAGCGCATTCTGGTGGAAGTAGAAGGTGCTGAAATAGGCGTTGTAGCCGTTTTCCTCGATGTCGCCCTTGCCCACGGTCAGGCTCAGACGCTGCGAACCGGCGTCGGCGCGGCTCGAGATGCCGCCTTCGGCGCGCAGCGACACGCCCTTGAACTGGCGCTTGGTCTTGATGTTGACCACGCCGGCGATGGCGTCGGCACCGTAAGCCGAGGAGGCGCCGTCCTTCAGAACGTCGACCTTCTCGATGATGTCATCGGGAATGGTGTTGAGGTCGACGAAGTTGCGCGAACCGTCGTCGGCCAGTGGATAATAGGCAGCGCGCAGGCCGTCGAACAGCACCAGGGTCGAGTTGGTGGAGAGACCGCGCAGCGAGATGGCCGAGGCACCAGCGGCGAAAGCGCCATTGGCGGTGAAGCTGTTGGTCAGCGCCGGGCCGTTGTTGGCGGCCAGCGTCTGCAGGCCTTCCTGAACCGTGCTGATGCCGCGGGCATCGAGCTGCTCGGCGGTGACGGTGGTGATCGGCGAGATGGTTTCGGTGGCGGTACGCTGCTTGATCAGCGAGCCGGTCACCACGATGGTCTGGCTTTCTTCGGCCTTGGGTTCGTCCGGCTTGCCCGCAGTTTGTGCGAAAGCCGTGCCGGAAGCCAGGCAAGCGCCCAGAACCAGCGGCGCAGCGCTCATCAGCAGCGCATTGCTAAATGCTACTTTCATGTTTCACCCCTGTTCCAGTGAATGGCGCCCCTGCCATTCACTTTGTGGTTCTCACGATCTTATGGTTCCGGTTGCCCTCGCCTCGCCCCCTTTCCTGGGAGTCGAAGCGGCCGGAGCCGCGTGAAAACGATGTGCATTCATGGCAAAGCCGGTGTGGCGCGAAAAGATGCTGACATGGTTGTAAGCAAAAAACAGTCACAATGTTGCGAAACTGTCACAACGACACCCAGAAAACACAGGAGCCATGAATTTGGCGCAAAGGGCGATCCGGTATTTTACCGGAAGGCAAGAGTCACATTATGGTATTGTCCGGGAATTTTGCCTGGTATTTTTGTAATAATAATACAAAAATCTGCAAGAAGGCGAAAAACCCGCTGCCTTACGAGCAAACACGTGGATAACGAAATCCGTCGAAAATTCGCAAAAAGCCCGTTCGACGAATTGACAGAAAAGACCCAGGATTTCTGAGGATTAACCAGAACTCACCCAGCGGGCGGCACAATCAGCAGCGGATCAAGCCGCGCCTCGTGCCACCGCAAACTCCAGTGCAGATGCGGCCCGGAGGCCCGTCCGGTCATCCCCACCAGCCCCAGTGGCTGCCCTTGAGACACCCTGTCGCCCTCGCGCACCAGCAGGCGCTGGGCATGCAGAAAAGCCGAATTCAGTCCCATGCCATGGTCCAGCATCAACAGATTGCCCTCCAGCGTGAAGGGCGTCTGCGCCGCCAGCACCACCACCCCGTCAGCGGGCGCGACATAGGTCGCCCCGGCACCGGGCGCGATGTCCAGACCGCTGTGATAGGCCCCAGGCGTGCCGCGATAGATCCGCTGCGCGCCAAAACGCCCCGAAACCCGCCCATGCGCGGGCCAGATGAAGCTCTGTCGCCAGCCTTGCGCGCCGGTCTGCTGGGCGCGCGCCGCCGCGATCCGCGCCAGTTCGTCGCTCCGAATCCGCATGAAATCAGCATCGGGCATGGCTGGCGGATGGAAGGGCGCGTCGATGTGCTCGATCGGCCAACCGCGCGGCGCAATGGCCAGAGTCCGGCTCAGCGACCCATGGCCATAATCGGCGACCAGCACCGCCTGAGGGCCAGCGTCACGATCGAAAGCGAGGAAAAAGCTGCCATCGGCATCATAGGTCAGCGCCTGCCCGTCCAGCGACAGGCTCGGGCGGCCCACCACCTTGCCGCGGGCCCAGCCGCCCTGAATCAGGGCTCCGGCAACCTCAGGCGCGGCGACCGGGTTGGTCGCCCCGGCGCGCGCCGTGATCAGCGCCGCGCCCAGCCCGCCCAACGCCAGACGGCGCGAAATCACAGTCCAAGCATGCGTTTCGTGGCGATTTCCGGGGTGGCATAGGCCTCCTGCCACTCCACGCTCCAATAGCGCAGAGAGTCGAGGGGGATTTTCTCGCCCGTGACGGCACAAACCACATGGCTGCCAGGGCTGACCATGCGGAATCCACTGGGTTCGTAACGCAGCACGGCGGCGCGTTCGGCAGAATTCATCAACATGTCACACTCCTACCACCTTTGCCGCCGCGCTCCAATGCGGTCGGGCGCGTCAACCGAACAGGTCGTCCTGAACCGGTTTTGCCGCTGAATCCGGGCGCCGCGCCTGTGCCTTGCGGAGCGGCGCCTTGTGCTGAACCGCCTCTGAATCCAAGGGTGTAACGTCCAGCAACCCATCACGGAAATGCAGAGTCAGCCGCGCCTCAGCTGAGGCTTGGGAACTGCCCACCAGGGTGCGGCCATCCTCGCCCGTCACCCGCACATAGCCGCGCGCCAGCACCGCATCAGGGTTGAGGCTGGCCATCACCCGCGTGACGCCATCGAGCCGCCGCCCATCCTCACGCAGCCGCGCCGAAAGCAGCGCGGGGTTCAGCCTTTGCGCCGCCAGCCTTTCGCGTGCCCGCTCCAGCCGCGCGGCCAGCAGCGGCAGCGACAGTCGCCCGGCGACGCTCTGCAACTGGACCCCGGCCACCTGAGCCCGGCCAGCCAGGCCACGACGCAGCCTTTCCCCAGCCTCGTCCAGCGCCTGAGTCGGCTCTTCCAGCAGCGTGCGCGCCGAGGGCAGGCGCTGCGCCCGCACCAAAAGTCTTTCGCGCGACAGATCCAGCCCCCGCGTCACGGCGCGCCGCTGACGCAAGGCAAATTCGCCCACCGTGGCCAGCAGGTCCTCACGCACCGGCACCGCCATTTCGGCGGCAGCGGTGGGGGTCGGCGCGCGGCGGTCGGCAGCGAAATCGGCCAGAGTCGTGTCGGTTTCATGGCCGACGGCGCTGATCACGGGGATCGGGCTCTCGGCGATGGCGCGCACCACCTCTTCCTCGTTGAAGCACCAGAGGTCCTCGATGCTGCCCCCGCCGCGCCCGACGATCAGCACATCGGGGCGCGGCACCGGACCGCCGGGCTCCAGAGCGCCAAAGCCGCGCACCGCCGCAGCCACCTGCTGCGCCGCCCCCTGCCCTTGCACCAGCACCGGCCAGAGGATGACATGGCTGGGAAAACGGTCCGCCAGACGGTGCAGAATATCGCGGATCACCGCGCCGGTGGGCGAGGTCACCACGCCGATCACGCGGGGCAGGAACGGCAGAGCGCGCTTGCGCTCGCTGGCGAACAGCCCTTCCGCCTCAAGACGCGCCTTGGTCTTCGCCAGCAGGGCCAGCAGGGCGCCCTCACCCGCGATCTCCATGCGCTCGATCACGATCTGATAGTTCGAGCGGCCCGGATAGGTCGTCAGCTTACCGGTGGCGATCACCTCGACGCCATCCTCGGGCAGAAAGCCCAGACGCGCCACGCTGCCCTTCCACATCACGCCATCGAGCCGCGCGCCCTCATCCTTCAGCGCCAGATACAGATGGCCCGATGCCGCGCGCTTCACGCCCGACAATTCGCCCCGCACCCGCACAAAACCGAAGCGATCTTCCACCGTTCGCTTCAAAAGCGCAGAAATCTCGGTGATGGAGAGCGGCTCTGCGTTGTCGCCGGGCGTCTGCTTCGCTACCAGCCCGCCAGGACCATCATCATCGGCATAAGGCGGGTAAGCGGGCATGAACATCCTTCTCCTGGGCTCGGGCGGGCGCGAACATGCGCTGGCGTGGCAGCTGGCGCAATCCCAAGCGGTGCGCAGCGGTGGAAAGCTCTTCGCCGCGCCCGGAAATCCGGGCATCGCGCAAGACGCCGAATGCGTGAAGCTGGATGTGACGAATCACGACGCCGTGGTCGCCTTCTGCCATCTGCAGGCTATCGGCCTGGTCGTCGTCGGCCCCGAGGCGCCGCTGGTCGATGGGCTTGGCGATTCGCTGCGCGCGGCGGGCGTGCCGGTGTTCGGGCCTTCCAAGGAAGCGGCCCAGTTGGAAGGCTCCAAGGGCTTCACCAAGGATCTGTGCGCCCGCGCGAACATCCCCACCGCCGGTTATGAGCGCGTCTCCAGCGAGGCTGACGCCATGGCCGCGCTTGACCGTTTCGGCGCCCCGGTGGTGATCAAGGCCGATGGTCTGGCCGCCGGCAAGGGCGTTACCGTCGCCATGACGATGGATGAGGCCGTCGCCGCCGTGCAGGACATCTTCGCCGGACGCTTCGGCTCGGCAGGCGCCGAGGCGGTGATCGAGGAGTTCATGACCGGTGAGGAAGCGAGCTTCTTCGCCCTCACCGATGGTACCAGCATCATGGCTTTCGCCAGCGCGCAGGACCACAAGCGCGTGGGCGATGGCGATACCGGCCCCAACACCGGCGGCATGGGCGCCTACTCGCCCGCCCCCGTGCTGACGCCCGAACTGGAAGCCGAGGTGATGGAGCGCATCATCGCCCCCACCGTCAGCACGCTGGCCGCCGAGGGTACGCCCTATTGCGGCGTGCTCTTCGCCGGGCTGATGCTGACCGCCAACGGCCCCAGCCTGATCGAATACAACGCCCGCTTTGGCGACCCCGAAACACAGGTGATGATGCGCCGGTTGCAATCGGACCTTGCCGAGCTGCTGCTGGCCTGCGCCACGGGCGAGCTGGCCTCTGCCAAGCCGCCGGTCTTTAGCAAGGACACCGCGCTGACGGTGGTGCTGGCCGCGCAGCACTATCCCGAAACGCCCAAGAAGGGCGGCACCATCGAGGGCATCGACAAGGCCGAAGCGACGGGCGCGAAAGTCTTCCACGCGGGCACGGCACTGGATGGAGACACGCTGACCATCAATGGCGGGCGCGTGCTGAACGTCACGGCGACGGGAGCGAGCGTGACAGAGGCGCAGAAAGCCGCCTATGCCGCCGTGGATGCCATCACCGCGCCCGACCTGTTCTGCCGCCGCGATATCGGCTGGCGCGAAGTGGCGCGTGAGGCGGAAGGCTGATCGTTAAACGAGGAAGCTGTAGCTGGCCCCGGTCCCGTCATTCGGCAGGTTGAGATCGCTGTTGTAGCTCGGGGCCGGACTCTCCTGCTCCTTCTGCGCCTGAGTCTTCTGCTCGGGCTGCTGACGGAGCTGTTGCGGCTGCGAATCATACTGGATGCGGGTGACCGTGCCCGATGTCACCGCACTCGTGGAAATGGCCATGGTTCTGCCTCCTGCGCTCAGGCGTACTATGCTTGAACGGCAGGACGGTAGAGGCTCCGGGTGTTTAAGGGGTTAAAGGAAAAAATAGATGCGAGGGCCATCGCCCTCGCGCTCCCTTTAATTGTCGGCGTTGCGCATCGGGTTCGGCGTTGCGCCCAGCTTGCCGCGCCGCAGGCCTTTAAAGAAGATTCACTGCCTGCGGCGCTTTAGCTGGCGCAGGTGGAGAGCCGAGGCGCTCCATTGCGGCGCCCCTGCCCTCTCGTCGGAAGACGTTATGGGAGCGCGAGGGGGTAACCCCCTCGCACCTTCCCTTAAAACCTTAAGCCCCGATCTTCTCGGAAACCAAGGCCTTCAGATCCACCTCGGGCCGGGCGCCGAAATGGCTGATGATCTCGGCCGCGCAGACCGAACCCAGGGTCAGGCATTCCTCCAGCGAACGCCCACGCACGAAACCGAAGAGGAAGCCCGAGGCAAAGAGATCGCCCGCGCCGGTGGTATCCACCACGCGCTCGATCGGCTGAGCCGCGACCTGCGCCTGCTGCCCTTCGGACACGGCCAGCGCGCCCTGCGAGCCGCGCGTCACGACCACCGTGGGCACCTTGCCGGTCAGCGAGGCGAGGCCCTCGTGGCAATCTTCCAGACCGGTCAGGGCGGCGAGTTCTTCCTCATTCGCGAAGAGGATGTCGATCAGGCCCTCGTTGATCAGGGCGTTGAAATCGTCGCGGTGGCGGTCGATCACGAAGACGGCCGAGAGGGTGAAGGCCACCTTGCGACCGGCGTTCTTGGCGGCGGCGATGGCGCGGCGCATGGCGTTGCGGGGTTCCTCGGGGTCCCAGAGGTAGCCTTCGAGGTAGAGGACCTGCGCGTCGGCGATGGCCTTGTCGTCCAGCGCGCTGGCGGGCAGGAACTGGCTGGCACCCAGGAAGGTGTTCATGGTGCGCTGGCCGTCGGGCGTCACGAAGATCAGGCAGCGGCCGGTGGGCGGGCTGGCGGGGCCGACGGGCGTGTCGAACGAGATGCCGCCAGAGCGGATGTCATGGGCGAAGACCTCGCCCAGCTGGTCTTGCGCGACCTGGCCGATGAAGGCGCACTTCGCGCCCAGCAGAGCCAGACCGGCCAGCGTGTTGGCCGCCGAACCGCCGGAGATTTCGCGCGCCGGGCCCATGGCGTCGTAGAGAACCTTGGCCTGATCGGCATCGACCAGGGTCATGCCGCCGCGCGACAGGCCCAGTTGAGCGATCAGCTCGTCGGCGCAGGGGGCCATCACATCGACAATGGCATTGCCGATGGCGATGACATCGGTGGTGGGCTGGGTCATCAAAGGGCCTTTCGGTGGAGCGTCTTCGGGCCGGGCATCAGCATGCGGCATCTGGCGAAAACGCGGTCAAACAAAACGAGCAACAAACGTTCGGCGCCTAGCGATGCCCGCAAACAAGGGCAATGGAAAGATGAAGCCAAAGATGGGGCGACAAAGCGGCCCGAGGGCGCGACGCCGCCCGCAGCGGGGCAATTGACCGCCCGGCGTGCCCGGTCCATCAGATGCGCCATGATCCTGCCCGGTAATCGCTCGCTGCTCGTCCTGCCCCTGCTCGCCTTTCTGGCCGCTTGCGGCACCGAGCAGACGCGGCCTGTCTCCATCCAGCGCCCGCCGCATCGTCCGGGCACCACCGCCACGCCGCCTGCCGCCATCACGCGCACGCCGCCGCCGGCCGCGCATGTGCAGTCGCTGCCGGGACTGCAGGGCGTGATCGGGGCCAGCGCGCCCGAGTTGCAGCGCCTGTTCGGCCCGCCCCGGCTCGATGTGGTGGAGGGCGACGCGCACAAGCTGCAGTTCAGCGGCAATGCCTGCGTGCTCGATGTCTATCTCTATCCGCCAGCGCCGGGTCAGGCGCCGCGCGCGTCCTATGTCGATGCGCGGCGCGGCACCGATGCGCGCGATGTGGACCGGGCGGCCTGCGTGGCGGCGCTGAAGCGTCGCTAATCGTCGCAGGCCCGCGAAGTAGCTGAATTTTTGGTTCACTCTGCGGCAAGGGTTTACCCGTCATCTCGGCGCTGGGGGCGCAACCGAAAGGACGCACGGGATGAACGAGACGAATCGCTGCCCGAGTCATAGCACTCTGGGCCGCCCCGCCGACCCGCACAGGCCAGGCATGAGCCCTGACGATGCCGAGGCGCTGCTGGCGATCAACATGCATGTGCGCTCGCCTTCCCCGGAGTGGGTGGAATTTCTGGGCGAGACGATCTCGACCTGGCTGGTGGAGCAACGCGCGCCTGCAGGCGTGATGGACGACACAAAGTCGCACTGGCTGCTGGCCCGGATCGATGAGGGCGGGGCGAGTTCGCCTGCCGCCCTGGCGCTGCTGCGGCAATGCTGTGTGAAGGCGCGGGCGGTGCCGGCGGCTTTACTGGCCTATCTGCGGCAGCAGGAGATGCAGATCAGGCTGGTGGATTCCGAAGCGATCACAGAGAATGACGAGCGCCTGATGACCGGCGCCTGATCGCTGCGGGCGAGAGTGATGAGGGACTCTCGCCTGAGGTTTGAACCTTAACCTTAAACCGTGAAACTCTCACCGCAGCCGCAGCTACCCTTGGCATTGGGATTGTTGAAGACGAAACCGGCGGTGAAATCGTCCTCCACCCAGTCCATCACCGAGCCCACCAGATACAGCACGCTGGCCCCATCGATGAAGAGCACGCCGCCCGGCGTCTCGATCTTCTCGTCGAAAGCGTTGGCCGCGCTGACATAATCCACCGAATAGGCCAGACCCGAACAGCCCCGGCGCGGCGTGGACAGCTTCACGCCCACCGAACCTTCGGGGGCGCTCGCCATCAGATGGGCGATGCGCGCTTCCGCCGTGGCCGTCAGCGTGACGGCGGCGGGGCGGGCGCGACGGACCTTGGTTTCGACTTCGCTCATGTCACAGCATCCCCAGTTCGAGGCGGGCTTCATCGCTCATCTTGGCCGGATCCCAGGCGGGGTCCCACACCAGATTGACCTCGGCCTCGCGAATGCCGGGCACGCTGGCGACGCGCAGTTCGACCTCGCCCGGCATCGATTCGGCCACCGGGCAATGCGGGGTGGTCAAGGTCATGGTGATCGCCACCGCGCCATCGGGCGTGATGTCCACGCCATAGATCAGGCCCAGCTCATAGATGTTGACCGGGATTTCCGGGTCGTAGATCTCTTTCAGCGCATCGACCACCGCCTCATACAGCGCGCCGCCCGGCTCGTTGGGCGCCATGCCGGTGGGCTGCTGGCTGAGGAAACCGTCGAGGTAGTCGCGCTTGCGCTCCAGCATCTCGGCCGGGGTTTCCTCGGGGGCGGGCGTCACATCCTCCACCCGCGCGCGCGGCGGGGTGGGGGCAGCGTCAACCTCTTCCACGGTGAAGCGGGGGGCGCCGTTTCCGGCTGCGGGCGTGCTCATCCGAAAATCCTCTTGGTTCGCTCGATGCCGCGCAGCAGAGCGGCAATATCACTGTCATCGCTGTAAAGGCCAAAGCTGGCGCGGGCGGTGGCGGGCACGCCCAGATGGTCCATCAAAGGCTGGGCGCAATGATGCCCGGCGCGGATCGCCACGCCTTCCTCATCCAAGATAGTGCCGAGGTCGTGCGGATGCACCCCGTCCATGGAAAAAGAAACGATGCCCGCCGAATGATCGGGCCCGAACAGGCGGATCGAGTTGAAGGCGCGCAGCTCGCCACGCAGCGTGTCCACCAGCGAGAGCTCATGGGCATGGATGGCATCCAGTCCGATGGCCTCAATGTAATCGACCGCCTCGGCAAAGCCGATCGCCTCGACGATGGCGGGGGTGCCTGCCTCGAAACGGGTGGGCGCGGGGGCCCAGGTGGTCTTTTCGAAGGTCACGCGGTCGATCATCGAACCGCCGCCTTGCCATGGCGGCATGGCGTCGAGAATCTCGGCCTTCGCCCAGAGCGCGCCGATGCCGGTGGGGCCGTAGAGCTTGTGCGCGGAAAAGACGTAGAAATCGCAGCCCAGCGCGGCGACATCGACCTTCAGGCGCGGCACGGCCTGGCAACCATCGATCAGCACCTTGGCACCGACCGACTTGGCCAGCGCCACGGCGCGCTCCACATCCAGCACGCTGCCCAGCACGTTGGAGACATGCGCCAGCGACACCAGCTTGTACGCCGGAGTCAGCAGCTTTTCGGCAGCATCCAGATCGATGCGGCCATCCTCGGTCAGCGGGCAGACATCGATCTCGAAACCGATCCGCTCGCGCAGGATCTGCCACGGCACGATGTTCGAGTGATGCTCCAGCGTGGACAGCAGGATGCGGTCGCCCGCCTTCAGATTCGTCGCGCCCCAGCTCTGGGCGACCAGATTGATCGCCTCGGTGGCGCCGCGGGTGAAGACGATCTCATGCTCGTCGCCGCCGATGAAACTGGCGATGGTGCGGCGCGCCGCCTCATAGGCCAGAGTCATCTCGGCGCTGCGGGCATAGACGCCGCGATGGACGGTGGCGTAATCCGCCCCCATCGCGCGGGCCATGGTATCGATCACTTGCCTAGGCTTCTGCGCCGTGGCCCCGCTGTCGAGGTAATGCCACACGCCGCCCTCGCGGGTTTTCAGGCCCGGAAAGTCGGCGCGGATCTCGGCGAGCGAACGGCTCACAGCGCGTCCTCCAGCAGCTTCTGCGCCAGCGACTGCAGATGGTCGCCTTCCTCGGCGCCATCGAAAGCCTCGGCGATAAAGGCCGAGAGCATCAGCGCCTTGGCCTGCGCAGGCGGAAGCCCGCGCGCGGCGAGATAGAACAGCCCATTGGCGTCCAGCTCACCCACGGCGCAGCCATGGGCGCACTTCACATCGTCGGCGTAGATTTCCAGCTCGGGCTTGGCGTTGGCCGTGGCGGTGCGGTCCAGCAGCATGGCGCGCACGCTCTGCTCGCCATCGGTGCCGTCCGCGCCGGGCTCGACCTTGACCTTGCCCAGATAGGTGACGGTGCCCTGCCCGCCCGCCACCGAGCGCACCAATTGGCGGCTGACAGCATCGGGATGAGCATGGGTAACCTTGGTGACGATCTCCACCGTCTGGCCGCTCTGCGCCAATTGCGCGCCGCCCAACGTGAAATCGGCGCCCTCATGCAGCAGCACATCGATCTCGACGCGGGCATAGGGGCCACCGGCGTTCAGCACATGCAGCGCAGCGCTGGCCTTGGCTTCCAGCACCAGCGACAGGCGGGTCACGCCGCCTTCGGTCTGCACAATGGAGCGCGCAAAGGTGCCGCCAGCCGGAACGGTGACGGTTTCACGCTCGGGCAGCGGCCACAGATCGGCCAATGCCTTCACATCGGCATAGCGCCAATCTTCTTCGGCACGGGTCGGCAGAATGTCAGCCACAGCGCTCACTTCACGCCTCCACCAAAATTACGGAGCTGGGCCAGAGCGATCAGACCCTGATGGCGCTTCTCGGCGATGCAGGGCTGTGCCTTGGCGACGATCGCCTGCATTTCGGCGCCACGGGTCCGGTCATCACCGGCGCCCTGAGCGATCGCGTTGAGGCGGGTTTCCTCGGGGCTCAGGCATGCCATCAGCGCCTGACAGCCGACCGAATCCACCGCCGAATCGCCACTGGAGTTGCGGGTTTCGCAGCCGAACTTGCCGTCATTGTAGCCCCAACGGCCCTTCCAGACCTCCAGCTTCTTCTCCAGCGCCGACAGATCGGTACCGGCCTCGGTGTCCGCCGCCTGAGCCATGGTCTGCGCCGCCGATTTGGGCGCCTCCCCGGCGTCGGCGGTAAAGCCCTGAAGGGCCAGCAGGGCCGCCAGCACGATCATGCGGTGGCTCCCTCGACAGCCTCATAGCCGCGCTCTTCGAGTTCATGCGCCAGTTCGGGGCCCCCGCTCTTCACGATGCGGCCACCGGCCAGAACGTGGACGAAATCGGGCTTCACGTAATCGAGCAGGCGCTGATAATGGGTAATCAGCAGCACGGCCTTGTCGGGGCGGCGCATGATGGCGTTGATGCCCTCACCGCAGATGCGCAGGGCGTCGATATCGAGGCCCGAGTCGGTCTCGTCGAGAATCGCCAGCTTGGGGTCGAGGATGCCCATTTGCACCATCTCGGCGCGCTTCTTCTCGCCGCCCGAGAAACCGACGTTCACGGGACGCTTGAGCATCTCCATATCCATCTTGAGCAGCGCCGACTTTTCGCGCGCGATCTTCAGGAACTCGCCGCCCGAGAGCGGAGCCTCACCGCGCCCCTTGCGCTGGGCGTTGAGTGCCTCGCGCAGGAACTGCAGGTTGGAGACGCCGGGGATTTCCACCGGATACTGGAAGCCCAGAAAGAGCCCGGCGGCGGCACGCTCATGCGGCGCCATCTCCAGCAGGTCGGCGCCCTCCAGCGTGGCCGAGCCGCCGGTGACTTCATAGCCCGGACGGCCGCCCAGCGTGTAGCCCAGCGTGGACTTGCCCGCGCCATTGGGGCCCATGATGGCATGCACCTCACCGGCGTTGATGGTGAGCGACAGACCCTTGAGGATCGGCTTGTCCGCGACGGTGGCGTGAAGATCGGAAATCTGCAACATGGTCAAAATAGGCCTTTTAACGGGCTGAAAACAAACGGGTGGCAGTGGGTTTAGCCCACGCTCCCCTCAAGGCTGATGCCCAGCAGCTTCTGCGCTTCCACGGCGAATTCCATGGGCAGCTGCTGCAGCACCTCCTTGGCGAAACCATTGACGATCAGCGCCACCGAGGCCTCCTGATCCAGCCCGCGCTGCATGGCGTAGAACAGCTGGTCGTCGGAGATCTTGCTGGTGGTGGCCTCATGCTCGATGGTGGCGCTGGGGTTGCGCACCTCGATATAGGGCACGGTATGCGCGCCGCACTCCTTGCCCAGCAGCAGGCTGTCGCACTGGGTAAAGTTGCGCACGCCCTCGGCATTGGCCGCCACGCGGACCATGCCGCGATAGGTGTTCTGCGACTTGCCCGCGCTGATGCCCTTGCTGACAATGGTGGAGCGGCTGCCCTTGCCATTGTGGATCATCTTGGTGCCGGTGTCGGCCTGCTGATGGTTGTTGGTGACGGCGACCGAGTAGAACTCGCCCACGCTGTCCTCGCCGTTCAGCACGCAGGACGGATACTTCCAGGTGATGGCGCTGCCGGTTTCCACCTGGGTCCAGCTCACCTTGCTGCGCTTGCCCTGGCACAGCGCGCGCTTGGTGACGAAATTGTAGATGCCGCCCTTGCCCTGCGCATCGCCGGGATACCAGTTCTGGACGGTGGAATATTTGATCTCGGCATCGTCGAGCGCGACCAGTTCCACCACGGCGGCGTGAAGCTGGTTTTCGTCGCGCTGGGGGGCGGTGCAGCCTTCCAGATAGGAAACATAGGCGCCCTTGTCGCAGACGATCAGCGTGCGCTCGAACTGGCCGGTGTTTTCCGCGTTGATGCGGAAATAGGTGGAGAGCTCCATCGGGCAACGCACACCCTCGGGCACATAGACGAAGGTGCCGTCGGAAAAGACCGCGCAATTCAGCGCCGAAAAGTAATTGTCGCCCATGGGCACGACCTTGCCGAGCCACTTGCGCACCAGTTCGGGGTACTCGCGGATGGCCTCGCTGATGCTGCGGAAGATCACGCCCGCCGCCTCAAGCTCCTTGCGGAAGGTGGTGGCGACTGAAACCGAATCGAACACCGCATCCACCGCGACCTTGCGCGCACCCTCAACCCCGGCGAGCACCTTCTGCTCCTCCAGCGGGATGCCCAGCTTTTCATAGACGCGCAGAATCTCGGGATCGACCTCGTCCAGCGACTTGGGGCCATCCTTGGTCTTGGGCGCGGCCCAGTAATAGGCGGCCTGATAATCGATCGGCGGGATGTTCAGCTTGGCCCAGTCGGGCATGGGCATGGTCAGCCAGTGGCGATAAGCCTTCAGGCGCCATTCGAGCATCCACTCGGGCTCGTCCTTCTTGGCCGAGATATAGCGCACGGTGTCTTCCGACAGGCCCTTGGGGCCATATTCCTGCTCGATGTCGGAGGACCAGCCGTGTTCATACTCGGCCACGCGGGCCGCCGCATCGCGCGCGGCCTGATCGCGGATCTCGACGACCTCGGCTTCGGGCACACTCTGCTCGCTCATTCGCTCAACTCCATCGTCGCGACATTTGCCACGACTGCCTCATGTTCCGCTTCATGCAACGCGGCCAGCCGACTCAGCGGCACACTGGCCAGCGCTCCACGCAGCGCCTCATTCACGATCGGCCAATGCGGACGCACCGCACAGCCCGGTTCCAGCAGGCAATCGGCCCGCCCCTTGTCCACGCAAGGAGTCAGCGCGATCGGCCCTTCGACAGCTTCCACGATCTCGGCCAGCGAGATCGTGTCCGCCGTGCGCGCCAGCGCCAGCCCGCCGCCCGCCCCGCGCGTGGAGCGCAGCAGCCCGGCAGCCACCAGCCGACTCACCAGCTTCTGCACCGTGGGCGCGGGCAGGCCCGATTCCTCGGCCAGCAGCGCGGCGTTCATCGATGAGCGCTTGGCGCCCGCCACGGCGGTGTCGCCATGGCGCGCCGCTGCCGTCATGGCAACCACGGCATAATCAGCCATGCTGGACAAACGCATGTGGGCACCCCGCTGGGCTGGAAAAAACGGCTCGAAACGCTTCGGGATCTAAATAAGATCGAATCGTTCCGATTTCGAGCCCCCTAGGCCCAGTCTTTTCTTCGCGCAATGGGGGCAAAGCTATGCATGGGCACAGGAATCCTCGCTGTGGCCGCCGTGCATCAGACGAAAGCCGCAAACAAGCCGCTGATGGCCAAGAAAAAAGGCGGCCCCTTTGCCGCGCAAGCGCTGGAAAGGAGGCCGCCATCAAGTTCGAGGTCTCGCGGTAAAAACCGTCGAGCCCTTCGGGTCGCAAACCCGAGTTAGGCGGCAAGATGAACAAATAATTGTAAGGATCCGTCACGACCTGCGATGAGTCCCTAGGTAATCTGCGATAGGCCGTTGTTGCCGGCCATCCACCATCAGAATCTCCGGCACAATCTGGGCCATCGACAGGAAAGCCCCGCCTTGCCATAGGCACCCCATGACCCTGAGCCCCGCCGCCTATGCGCTGATCCGCCCCCTGCTGTTCCGACTCGACGCCGAGAAAGCGCACGGATTGGCGCTGAACGTGTTGCGCAACGGCGGCACGACCCGTCCGCCCGTCAGCGATCCGGCGCTGGCCAGCAATGTGGCGGGCCTAGCCTTCCCCAACCCCGTCGGCATGGCCGCAGGCTTCGACAAGGATGGCGAGGTGCCCGACGCCCTGCTGGGTCTGGGCTTCGGCTTTGCCGAGGTCGGGTCAATCACCCCCCTGCCCCAGTCCGGCAATCCGAAACCCCGTCTGTTCCGCCTGGTGGAGGACCGCGCCGTCATCAACCGCATGGGCTTCAACAATGGCGGCGCGCAGGCCGCTCACGCGCGCCTCGCCGAACGTCGCCATCGCGGCGGCGTTCTGGGCATCAACATCGGCGCCAACAAGGATGCCACCGATCGCATCGCCGATTACGCCACGGGGGCGCAGATGTTCGCCCCGCTGGCCTCCTATCTGGCGGTGAACGTCTCCAGCCCCAACACGCCCGGTCTGCGCGCCCTGCAGGACCCCGCCGCGCTGGAGGAATTGCTCGACGGCGTGATCGCAGCCCGCGACGAGACCGGCCACCGCCCGCCCGTCTTCCTGAAGGTCGCGCCCGATCTGCAGCCCGCCGATGTCGATGCCATCGCCCGCATCGCCATCGACAAGCAACTCGGCGCGCTGATCGTCAGCAACACCACCATCGAGCGGCCTGCCCTGCGCAGCCCCCACGCGGGCGAGACCGGTGGCCTGTCGGGCGCGCCGCTGCGCGATATGGCCCAGCAGCGCATCGCCGATTTCCGCAAGGCCACGGGCGGCGCGGTGCCATTGATCGGCGTGGGCGGGATTGCCAATGCCGCGGATGCATGGGCGCGGATTCGCGCAGGGGCCTCGCTGGTGCAGCTCTACAGCGCGATGGTCTATGAAGGGCCGGGAATCGCGCGGGCCATCAACAAGGGGCTGCTGGAGCTGATGCGTCGGGACGGGTTTGTCTCGATTCAGGACGCTGTGGGGACGGGAAAGTAAAAGAGGAAATGCGAGGGCCATCGCCCTCGCGCTCCCTTTAATGTCTACGTGGCGCCACGGGTTCGGCCATGGAGCAACGTCGCGGCGCCGCAGGCTTTCAACACCCTGCACAGCGCCAAACAATCCTGCCTGCGGCGCAACCCAGGCACAGTTCAAGAGTTGCAACAGTAAGGCCACCGACAGCGCCAACCCATCGCCGGGAGACGTTATGGGAGCGCGAGGGGATAATCCCCTCGCATCTTCCCCTTACTTGCCACCCCCTTCCCACGCTCCTAAAACCTCAAACCAAGGGGGATAGGATCATTACCGTGCAGCTTACCGAATTTACCGCCACACCGAATCTGGTCGCGCTGTTTCTGGCCCGCGCGGACGAGAAGGGCGATGCGCCTTTCCTGCGCGCCAAACGCAACGGGCAGTGGCAGTCGATCAGTTGGAAGGACACCGCACAAAAGGTCTGCCTGCTGGCGGAAGGGCTGATAAGGCTTGGCCTGCACCGTGGCGATCCGGTGATGCTGGTGTCGGAGAACCGCCCGGAGTGGGCGATTGCCGATCTGGCGATCATGGCGGCAGGCTGCGTCACCGTGCCGACCTACATCACCAACACTGAGCGTGATCATACCCATATTCTGGAAAATTCCGGCGCCTGCGCGGTGATCGTCTCGGGCGCGAAGCTGGGCAAGACGCTGCTGCCCGCCGTGCTGCGCTCCGGCCATGGGCGGCATGTGATCGGCATGGAGCCGCTGGGGGCGACTCAGGCGGGCGCGCTCAACTATCACGACTGGGATTCGCTGCTGGAAGGCGATGCCGAGGCCGCGCGCAAGGCGGTGGAAGCCCGCATCGCAACCATCGGCCGCGCTGACACCGCTTGTATCATCTACACCAGCGGCACGGGCGGCGCCCCGCGCGGGGTGATGCAGCATCACGGCGCCATCCTGCACAATGTGGCGGGCGCCGCGCGCATTCTGGCCGAGGACTTCGGCTGGGGTGATGAGGTGTTTCTGTCCTTCCTGCCGCTCAGCCACGCCTATGAGCATACCGGCGGGCAATTCCTCCCCATCGGCATGGGCGGCCAGATCGCCTATGCGGAAGGGCTGGAAAAGCTTGGCGCCAACATCGAGGAAATCCGCCCCACCATCATGGTGGTGGTCCCCCGCCTGTTCGAGGTGCTGCGCACCCGCATCATCAAGGGCATCGAGAAGCAGGGCCGCCTGCCCAACTATCTGATGGACAAGGCCATCGATCTGGCCTCGCGCCGCGCCGAGGGCAAAAAGCACCTCAGCGATCCGATCCTAGAGGCCGTGCTGGACCGCACGCTGCGCCCCAAGGTCCGCGCGCGCTTCGGCGGGCGGATGAAGGCGCTGGTTTCGGGCGGCGCGCCGCTCAACCCGGAGATCGGCCTGTTCTTCCAGGCCATGGGGCTGACTCTGCTGCAAGGTTATGGCCAGACCGAATGCGCGCCCGTCGCCGCCGTCAACCGGCCCAGCGCGGGCATCCGCATGGACACCGTCGGCCCGCCCCTGCACGACACCGAAATCCGCATTGCCGAAGACGGCGAGATTCTGGTCCGCGGCGAGCTGGTGATGCATGGCTATTGGCGCAATGACGCCGAAACCGCCAAGGTCCTCAAGATCGACCCCGCCGAACCGGAAAAGGGCCCCTGGCTGCATACCGGCGACATCGGGCTGATCGATTCCGCCGGGCGCATCAAGATCACCGACCGCAAAAAGGACATGATCGTCAACGACAAGGGCGACAACATCTCGCCCCAGCGCGTCGAGGGCATGCTGACCTTGCAGCCGGAAATCGCGCAGGCCATGGTGATCGGCGACCGCCGTCCCTATGTGGTGGGCCTGATCGTACCCGATTGCGAATGGACGCTGGATTGGGCACAAACCAACCATGTTCCCTTCGATATCAAGGCCCTGCAAGGCGACCCCGCCTTCCGCGCCGCCGTGCGCGAGGCGATGGACCGGGTGAATGCCGATCTGTCCGTGGTGGAAAAGGTGCGCCAGTTCGCTTTTGCGGATGAACCCTTCGCCATCGACAATGAGGAAATGACCCCCTCGATGAAGATCCGGCGCCATAAGCTGAAGGAGCGGTATGGGGCGCGGTTGGATGCGCTTTATAATCGGTAAGAAAGAAGAGAAGATGCGAGGGCCATCGCCCTCGCGCTCCCTTTAATGTCTGCGTTGCGTACAGGGTTCGGCCTTGCGCTCAGTTTGCCGCGCCGCAGGCCTTTGAACGAAAAAAGGCGCCACTGCATTCCTGCCTGCGGCGCCTTTAAGTAGTGCAGGTGGAAAGGCTGGGCGCAACAATTCGGCGCCACTGCTCTATCGTCGGGAGACATTATGGGAGCGCGAGGGGGTAACCCCCTCGCATTTCCCTTTTGAACCTAAAAACGATTAAACCATCAAAAAACCTTCAATCGCTGCCAGATGCTTGGGCTGCACGCCCAACCGGTGCAATTCGCTCACCAGAGCCACGCCCGGCTGATGCCCGGCGCGCGTGGCACAGGCAAACCGGCGCAAAGCCTCCAACCGGGGATGAGCCAGAGGCCGGGGCGCATCCCCTTCCCCGAACACCCACGTCACCAGCTGCCCAAAAAACCCAAGCGTTTCACGTGGAACGCTCGGCTGACGGCAGCCGTAGCGCTGAAAGTCCTGAGCGCCGATGGACGCCGCCAGCCAGTCTTCGCGAGTCAGGGTGCTCATCATGCGTCTCCCACAAGGGCGGTGTTGACGGCGGAACCGGCGGTCAGGGTCTTGTGGACCGGGCAACGGTTGGCGATCGAGAGCAGTTCCTCGCGGGTCGCCGCATCCAGACCGGACGCCAGCGTGATCGAGCGCTCGAAACGGTCGGCGGGGCTTTGCTTGGCGTCGCGATGGTGGGTGACGTGGGTGCTGACCTCGCCGATGTCCCAACCCTTGCGCTGGGCGTAAAAGCGCAGCGTCATGGTGGTGCAGGTGGCCAGTGCGGCGGAGAGCAGATCGTAAGGCCCGGGGCCGGTGCCAAGACCACCCAGATCCACCGGCTCATCAGCGATCAGCGGGGTTCCGGCGATGTCGAGCTGGCTCTGGAACAGGCCGGCGCCGGTGGAGGTGGCGCTGGCGTTGGGGGTGTGGGTCTCGGCCATGGCACGGGCTCCTTACTTCAGCTTCACGCCGGGGACGTCGGGGGGCAGCGGGATGAATTCGTCCTCGCCGGGCACATGGGCGAAGCGGTCCTCGCGCCAGTCTTCCTTGGCCTGCTCGATGCGGTCTGCGTCGGAGGAGACGAAGTTCCAGTAGATATAGCGCTTTTCGGGGAAGGGTTCGCCGCCCACCAGCATCAGGCGGGTGTGTTCTTCGGTGGTCAGCACCACTTCGGCGCCCGGTTTCAGCACCACAAGCTGGGTCTGACCGAAGGAGCCTTCCTGCCCCTCGATCCGCAGCGAACCGGAGACGACATAGACCGCGCGCTCCACATGATCACGGGCGAAGGCGTAACGCGCGCCGGGGGCCAGCATCAGATCGCCATAGATCATGTCCGAGAAGGTCTCGACCGGGGAGGTCAGCCCATCGGCGGTGCCCGCGATCAGTGTCAGCTTGGCGCCCTTGTCCTCGGCAACGGGGATCTCGTCGGCCTTGTAATGGCGGAAGGAGGGGGCGGTTTCCTCGTGCTTTTTAGGCAGGGCCACCCAGGTCTGCAGACCGAACAAGCTGCCACCCACGCCGCGCTGATTGTCAGGCGTGCGCTCGGAATGGACGATGCCGCTGCCCGCCGTCATCCAGTTGACCTCGCCGGGGCGGATCGCCTGCAGGCTGCCCAGCGAGTCGCGGTGCATGATCTCGCCATCGAGCAGGAAGGTCACCGTGGCGAGGCCGATATGGGGGTGCGGGCGCACATCCAGAGCCTGCTCACCCGAGAAGGCCGCCGGGCCCATCTGATCGAAGAAGATGAAGGGGCCGACCATGCGCCGGTTGGGGCTGGGCAGCGCGCGGCGGACGGAGAAGCCGTCACCCAGATCGCGCACCGGGGGCAGGATGACCGAATCGACGGGGTTTTCAGCGGGGGACAGGCTCATGGCGGGCTACTCCGTGGGTGGAGAAAAAGGGTGGCGTGGAGTCGGGGGCCTCCGCGCCGGGGGATATTACAGCGTATCGACCAGAACGATCTCGGCATCTTCAAGGGCGGTGATGCTGATCGTTTCGACCTCGGCGATGGCCACACCGTCGCGGGTGTTGGCCTTCACGCCATTGACCTCGATCGCGCCGGTGGCGGGGACAAGGTAGCCTTTGCGCTCGGTGCCCAGCACGTAATCGACCGTTTCACCGGCGCGGATGGTGCCGCCCACGATGCGGGCCTCGGTGCGGATCGGCAGGGCATCGCCATCGTCGCCGTAACCGCTGGCCAGCACCACCAGTTGACCGGCGCGCTCGCCCTTGGGGAACTGGCGGGCGCCCCAGCTCGGCTGCTCGCCGGTGCGGGTGGGCTGGATCCAGATCTGGAACAGCGTGGTGGTCTCATCCTCCAGATTGTATTCGGCATGGGTGATGCCGGTGCCCGCGCTCATCACCTGAACGTCGCCCGCCTCGGTGCGGCCCTGGTTGCCCAGCGAGTCGCGGTGGCTGATCGCGCCCTTGCGGACATAGGTGATGATTTCCATGTCGCGGTGAGGGTGCGGGGGAAAGCCGCTCTTGGCCGCGATGGTGTCGTCATTCCACACGCGCAGGTTGCCCCAGTGCATGCGGTCGGGCTCGTAATAATCGGCGAAGGAGAAGTGGTGGCGGGCATCGAGCCAGCCATGGTTGGCATGGCCGATGGAAGCGAAGGGGCGCAGTTCGATCATGGGGTATCTCCGTGCCGCCAGAGTGTCTCTGCGGCTGTTGAGGCCAATTTAGAGATTGCGCGGAGGAAAGAAATGGCAATGATAGAATGATACCGGTGAAGGAATTTTATCAATGCTGCCCGATCTTGAAGCCTGGGCGATCTTCGCCCGCGTGGTGGACACCGGCTCTTTCGCCGCCGCCGCCGAAGCGCTGGGGCTGTCCAAGCCCACGGTTTCCAAGGCCGTCACGCGGCTGGAAGCCCGGCTTGGCGTGCCCTTGCTCCACCGCACCAGCCGCCGCCTGGCGCTGACCGAAAGCGGGCGCGGCGTGCTCGACAAGGCCCGCCGCATCCTTGCCGATGGCGAAGCCGCCGAAGCACAGGCCAGCGCCGAGGGCGATACGCCGCGCGGCCTCGTGCGTCTGGCGGTGCCGATGAGCTTTGGCCTGCGCCATGTCGCCCCGATCCTGCCGGAGTTTCTGGGCGCTTTTCCGCAGGTGAATGTGGATGTGGACCTGTCCGATTCGCTGGTCGATGTGGTCGGCGGCGGGCACGATGTGGTGCTGCGCATCGGCGGGCTGGAGGATTCATCCTTGCGCGCGCGGCGCCTGTGCACCGTGCGCCGTCCGCTGGTGGCCAGCCCTGCCTATCTGGCGGAACACGGGGCTCCTGCCCATCCGCGCGATCTCTCAGGCCATACCGGGCTGCTCTACACCAATCTGGAGGCCCCGGGCACATGGCGCTTCAGCCATGCCACGCAGGGCGACTATATGGTGACCATCAAGGGGCGACTGGGTGCCAACAATGCCGATGCCCTGGCCCCTGCCCTGCTCGCCGGGCAGGGCATGGCCCTGCAGCCCGATTTCATGGTGTGGGAGCATCTGGCCAGCGGCGCTCTGGTCGAGGTGCTGCCCGACTGGCGCATCCCCGATATCGCGCTGCATCTGGTGACGCCGCCGGGGCAGTTGCGTCCGGCGCGGGTGCGGGTGCTGATCGAGTTTCTGGCCAAGCATCTCTCCGCCGCGCCATGGGCCGCGCAGCACTGATTCTTGCTGCCCGCCGCCGATCTGGCATAGTCCGCCCAGCATCACAAAAGGGGGATAGGCATGCGTGGGAAACACCGGTTCTGGCTGGCGGCTTTGGCCGCGATCGCAACACCCGCCATGGCGCAGGAGGGCGCTCCACCCGGCCTCTTCATGAATCAGGCCGGGATCGAGCAGACCATCGCCCTGCTCGCTTCACGCATCAAGCCGGATCAGCCGATCGTTGCCCAGCCACTGATTGGGCTGGGCAGCTATCGCGCCACGCTGGAATATCGTCAGGCCCCGTCCGGAGCCGCCATCCATGAAGCCGAGGCGGAGTATTTTCAGGTGGTGGATGGCAGCGGCACGCTGATCACCGGCGGCACGCTGCAAGACGCCCATCGCACCGGCCCGACCCAGCTGGCCGCAACGGGCATCATCGGGGGCAGCACACGTCAGGTCACCAAGGGCGATATGCTGATCGTGCCCGAAGGCACCCCGCATTGGTTCAGCCAGATCAACGGTCGGCTGATCCTCATCGCCATGAAACTGCCGCGCGGGGTAAAACCCGCACCTTAAAGGAATGAGCCGGGGCGGGGTGCGACCATCTCTCCGCCCCGGCTCATGGTACTGCGCTCGCGCCTTAGAAGGTTGCGACCTTCAGCACGACACGCAGGGAGCGACCGGGCATCATCACCAGATCCTTGTTGAAGGAGGTGGCGAGGCGTTGAACGTCATTGGTCAGATTCTGGCCGATCAGGGCCAGCTCAACGCCGGGATATTGCTTGAAGGGCCGCACCGCCGCCTGAGCGCTCAGCGAGTTGTAGCCGGCGGTGGCGGTGTCGAAATCGCCGAACTTGTCCTGACGGCCGTAGTGGATGAAGGTCACCCCGGCATCCACCAGCTTGCTCTGCCAGTTCAGCCCGCCGCCGACGCGATAGGGCGGAATGCGCGGCACATTGCTGCCGCTGTCCAGCGTGGCGCGGGTGTAATCGCCCAGCACCTTGGCGGTCAGCGTGCCCGAAGGACCTTGCAGCAGATCATAGGTGGCCTGCGCCTCAAGACCACGGAAACGCGCGCCCTGCTGGCGGTAGATCACCTCGCGCAACTCCTCGCTGTCACCCACGATGCAATCGCCATCGTCGTCGCAGGTGCGGCCGGTCAGATCGCCATAGATGTAGTTCTTGTACCAGGTGTTGTAGAGGCTGCCGTCGAAGCGGAAGGGGCCCTTGCGGATGCGCAGGCTCAGCTCCAGCGAGTTGGCGCGCTCGATCTTCAGATTCGGATCGCCCGTCTCGAAGGTCTGCGGGCCATCATGCCCGCCGCGCGCGAACAGCTCGGTCAGCGCCGGGGCGCGCCCCGTGCTGGAGAAGTTCAGGCCCAGCTTCACGCCTTCCGTGGCGGTGAACAGCGCGCCGATCGCGCCGCTGACCGGCGTGTAGCTGCGCCTGGTGAACACATCGGTGGAGGGCGTGCCCGTCACGCTGACATGCTCGACGCGGCCGCTGGCTTCCAGATGCAGCGCCTTGGCCAGCTCGACCTCGGTGAAGACATAGCCCGCGACATTCTCGCTGGTCGCCGGATTGAGGTAGGAGCTGTCCTCGCCAATGGCAGAGAAATCGCGGTGCTGATACTCGAAGCCCACGGCCGTGTTGCGCACCGCACCGATGCGGTTGAGCAGCAGCTCGGCGCGGGCATTGCCTTCCTTGTTCTTGAAGGTGGTGTTGATCGAACCGTCCGGGTTCTTCTCGTCATGGGTGTAATTGGCATAGCTGCCGTCGACATTCAGCGTCTTGAGCAGGCCGGTGCCCAGATCGAAGCTGTTGCGGCTCATGATCTTGGTCTGGCGCATGTCGATGAAGGTGGTGTCGCTGGGGATGCCATATTGCGCATCGTAATGCGTCACCGCCAGGCCGACATGGCTGTCGCCGCCGCCCAGGAAGTAGGAGCCGCCAACCGAACCGCCGCGTCCGTGGAAGAAGCTGTTGGTCTGAACGCCATCGGGCGTGCCGTAATCGTCGCTGTGGCGAAAGAAGCCATCGGCATGCAGCGCCAGATTGCCGACCTTGCCATCGACCAGACCCGAAGCCTCGTTGGAATCATTGATGGTGGTGTGAGCCACGGTGGCCTCGGCGCTGAAGGCCTTGTCGGGCAGGCTCATGGGCACGCGGTTGTTCAGCGTGTTGACCACGCCGCCGATCGCCTGACTGCCGTAACGCAAGGTGGCGGCGCCGCGCACCACCTCGATGCTGCGTGCGGCGAGCGGGTCGATGGGAATGCCATGGTCGGGGCCGATGTCGGAGACGTCCGAGGAGCTGGTGCCGTCTTCCAGCAGGCGCACGCGGGCCGCGTCCATGCCGCGGATGATCGGGCGGCTGGCGCCCGCCGCAAAGCCGCTGACCGAGACGCCGGGCACATCGCGCAACGCATCGCCAATGCTGGCGCCGCCGGCGGCGAGGATCTGGTCGGCATTCACTTTGGTGGAGAGCGTGGGGGTTTCGTCGGCGGTATGGCCGAAGGGAGTCGCGGTGACGATGATGTCATTGCCGTGCGTGGTGGGGCTGCCGGACTCGGTGGTGGCGGCATCGGTCGCCGTATCGGCAAGCGCCATCGGGGCTGCACCGGCATAGGCCAGCGCCAGAACGGCCGCGCCGGCCAGGTGAATCGAACGCATAGAAACTCCCTTGTTCACATCTTCGCGGCGCGCGGAGCATCGTCCGCGCGGATGCCCCCCCAAGCTCCGCACGGTCGGACCGATTGTTTCCGCCGCGAATGAATGTGACGTTATATCACGATGGCTAGGAAGGCCAGTCCCTATGATGAAATTTTATATCATTACGCCGATAGCAGGCCCGCTAATACGTCAAATGCCCGGTCCGGCATCTGCGTGGCGTTGAAGCGCATAAAGCGTTCCGCCGTTTCGCTGGGGCTGAAGACATTGCCCGGAGCCAGCACCAGCCCCCGCTCCAGCCCGGCGCGGGCAAGGCCGCGCGACTCCACGCCCTCGGGCAGGCGACACCACACATAGAAGCCGCCCTGAGGCATCAGCCATGGCTCGATGCCCAAAGCCGTCAGCTTGGCGACGACCTCGCCGCGCAACCGGGTGAGCTTGCGGCGCAGATCGTCCATATGCTTGCGATAGGTGCCGCTGGAAAGCACATGCGCCACCACCGCGCTGGCCACCGGGCTGGGCCCGCCGAAATTGGTCGCCACCTGCAGATCGACCAGCGCATCCACCCAATCGGGCCGCGCCGCAATATAGCCGCAGCGCGCGGCGGCCGAGAGCGTCTTGGAAAAGCTGCCGATACGGATCACATCGACCAGCCCGTCCAGCACCGCCAGACGCGGCGAGGGCTGGCTTTCGAAATCGGCGAAGATGTCGTCTTCCACGATGGTCATGCCCACGCTGGCCGCGATGCCCAGCACACGATGCGCCACGCGCGGCGACAGGCTGGCGCCGGTGGGATTATGCAGCGCCGAATTGGTGATGTAGAGCCGGGGCCGCTCGGCCTGCACCAGTTGCTCCATTACCGCCACATCGGGGCCGGTGGCGGTGTAGGGTACGCTGACGATCCGCGCCTGATGCGCCGTGAGCAAGGCCTGAAAGTTGAAATAGCAGGGATCATCCACCAGCACCGTGTCGCCGGGGCGCAGCAGGAAGCGGCAGATCAGATCGATCGCCTGCGTGCCCGAGGCCGTCAGCATGATCTGGTCGACATCCACCACCAGCCCCTCGCCCGCAAAGCCCAGCGCCAGATGACGGCGCAGCGCCGGATTGCCCCGCGTACTGCCGTAATCGGTGAGCAGGCTGTCGGCACCGCGCAGCACCTCGCGCATGGCGCGGCGCAGGGGTTCCTGAGGCATCATCGCGGCGGGCATCCAGCCGCAGCCGGGCTTGATCGTGTCCTCCGGCGTATCGAGCGCCTGGCGTGAGACCCAGAAAGGATCGATCTCGGGCGGGCGCGCCGGGGCCAGTTCGGCCAGAGCCATCGGCGCCACGCCCCGGCGTGCGACGAAAAAGCCCGATTTGGGCACGGCGCGGATCAGCCCTTCCGCCACCAGCCGGTCATAAGCCTCGACCACCGTGGCGGGGGAGACGCCCATCGCGCCCGCCAGCCGGCGGATCGAGGGCAGCTTGTCCCCTGCCCCCAGCATGCGCCCCTCGATACGGGCGCGGATCGCGGCCATCACCGATTGGGTGCGGGTGAGTGGGGCTTCGCTCATCTGTATGGGCCTTTCTGATGATACAGATTACGCCAACTGTATCGATCTGTCCCTGTGTTCGCCAGCCCCCTCGCCCTAACCAGAGCGCAGGTTTTTTTTAAGGAGGACACAATGCGCGTCAGCTCGTCGGGCTGGGTGAACGGGATGATCGGGGTGGTGCTGTTCAGCGGGTCGATGCCCGCCACGCGCGCCGCCATCATGGGCTTTTCCCCCATATTCCTCACCGCTGCCCGCGCGCTGATTGCCGCTGCCCTCGGGGGGCTTTTGCTGCTGGCCCTGAGGCAGAAACGCCCGGCACGCAGCGATCTTCCCGCGCTGGCCATTGTGGCGGGCGGGGCGGTGATCGGCTTTCCGCTGCTGACGGCCTTTGCGCTCCAGCATATCACGGCGGGGCGCTCGCTGGTGTTTCTGGGGCTGCTGCCGCTCTCCACCGCGATCTTCGGCGTGCTGCGCGGCGGCGAGCGCCCTCACCCCGCCTTCTGGGTCTTTGCGCTGGCGGGCGCGGGCGCGGTGGCGGGCTTTGCGCTCAATCGCGGCGCGGATGGCTCGGTGCTGGGCGATGGGCTGATGGTGGTGGCCGTGGTGCTCTGCGGGCTGGCCTATGCCGAGGGCGCGGTGCTCTCGCGCAGGCTCGGCGGGTGGCAAGCGATCAGTTGGTCGCTGGTGGTGTGTTCTCCGGTGGCGGCCCTGCTGGGCGCGCTGACCTGGCCCGCGACATTCAGCGGCTTGCCGATGATGGCCTGGGGCGGGCTGGTCTATGTTTCGGTCTTCACCATGTTGCTGGGTTTTATCTTTTGGTATCGCGGACTTGCGCTGGGCGGCATCGCCAGGATCGGGCAGTTGCAGCTTTTGCAGCCCTTTATGGGCCTCGGCCTCTCGGCGTTCTTCCTGGGCGAGACAGTGGCGCCCTCGATGATCGCCGCCACCGCCGCCGTGGTTCTATGCGTGGGCGGGGCCCGGCGATTTGCCTGAGCGTTTTGCCTGAGCGCTTTGCCTGAACAATGCTGATCCGTGACAAATCGTTTCGGCCTTCCGATCGGGCTTGAAGCCCCACAGACCCCACAGGCAGGGCGGGCGGATGACTTGCTTTCGCCCTGCCATCCTCGCCCTGTCTCTGACGACCTGCGCCACCAGCGTTCAGGCCCAGACTCACCCCATCGCGCTGGATGAGCAACTGACTCTCTCCCCGATCATCGACGCCCGGCTGCGCTGGGAGGATGTCGATGCCACCAGCCGCGATGCCCATGCCGAAAGCCTGCGCCTGCGCGCCGGGGCCGAGCTGACTCACACCCCCAGCCATATCTCCTTTCTGGCCGAGGGCACCGGCACCACCCATTTCGGATCGGGCTTCAGCGGCTTTTCCTATGCCGCGCCCAGCGACCAGTACCGCCCCCACCGCGCCACCATCGCCGATGGCTCGGCGGTGGCGCTCAACCGCCTGCAACTGCGCTATGCCACCAAGCCGCTGACGGTCACGATAGGCCGCCAGCGCATCGTGCTGGACGATCAGCGCTTCGTCGGCAACGGCCCCTGGCGCCAGACCGAGCAGACCTTCGATGCCGCCCGCGTGCAGACCGCATGGGGCCCGCTGCAACTGGAGGCGACCCACGCCATCCGCCAGAACACCGTCAACGGCGGCGACGGTGCCCCACGCGCCCATCTGCGCGGCGACTTCACCTTCGTGAACGGCGGCATCGCCACCAAGCGCGCCACGCTGAAAGGCTTTGCCTATCTGCTGGATTACGATGCCGCGCCTTTCCTGAATCAGCCCGGCGCCCGCGCCCAGCTGGACAGTTCGCAGACCTATGGATTGCGCGCCAATGGCTCGCTGCCGCTGGGGCATGGCGCCTCGCTGGCTCTGGCAGGCAGTGTGGCGTGGCAGAGCAGCTATGGCCGCAACCCCAACGCCTATGCCGCGACCTATTCCAGCATCGAGCCCGCGCTGACTCTGGGCCAGCACACGCTGACCCTCACCCGTGAGGTGCTGGGCGCCGATGCCGGGGCCCAAGGCGGGGCGTGGTCGTTCCAGACGCCGCTCTCCAGCCTGCACAAGTTCAACGGTTGGGCCGATATGTTCCTGACCACCCCCGCCAATGGCCTGCGCGACCATTCCGTGACTCTGACGGGCAAGCTGCCCAAGGTCAAAGCCCTGCCCCGCTTGACCTATACCGTGGCGCATCACTGGTTCGATGCCGATCTGGGCGGGGCGCATTACGGCAAGGAAATCAACGCCTCGCTGGGGTTTTCGACCAAGCCGATCAACTGGTTGCTGAAATTTGCCCAGTATGAGGCGCGGGGGTTTGGTCTGGATACGCGCAAGATCTGGGTGCAGGCGGAGTTTGTTTTCTGATTCAAGGGGTTTGAAGAGAGGAAATGCGAGGGCCATCGCCCTCGCGCTCCCGTTAATGTCTACGTAGCGCTTCGGGTTCGGCCTTGCGCCCAGCTTGCCGCGCCGCAGGCCTTTGAACGAAAAAAGGCGCCTCGGCATGCCTGCCTGCGGCGCCTTTCCTTGTGCTGGTGGAGAGCTTGGGCACGCCGTTCGGGTGCCGCTGTTCGTGCGTCGGAAGACGTCATGGGAGCGCGAGGGGGTAACCCCCTCGCACCTTCCTTTTAAACCTTAAGCAGCTTCCTTCTCCACCCACTCGGGGAAGAACTGCGGTTCCTTGGTCGACCAACCCGGCGCCGTGGCAGCAGCCTCGCTGATCGACTGGAGCAGCTTCTTGCGACGCTCCGGGCGGATCTGCGGCAGGGCTGCGGCGGCGCAAAACGCGGCGGGCAGCCATGGCCGGGCCGTGGCGCCGAGCAAACGCTCATAGAGGAAACGGAAGGCCGAGAAGCCCGAGAGGCGCTCCTGAGCCAGATCGAAAGCCGCCAGACGGATCAGTGCGCCAAGATAGCTGTCGAGCGCCTCGAAACCTTCATCGGTCGGGGCGGCGCTGCGCAGGACCTTCAGATCCTGATAGGCGACGTACTGGCTGCGGATGCTGCCGATTTCGTCAACATCACGCGCCCACAGCTTGAACGCGTCCTGGCGGCCGAGGCCCACATCCAGGCTGCGCTTGATGTAGCGCTGTTCACAAGGGGTAAAACCGGCAAACTCACGGAGTTCCGCGATGGCCAGTGGCGCAGAAGATGTTGTCGCCATGATCGTCAAGTCCCTCACCAAAGATCCCGCTTCGGAGTCGATGCCAAAGGATTGCACAGATTCGGTTATCGGCAGCTTAACCATTATCCGGGGAATCACGGGATAAGGGGCAGAAAAAGGTGAAAGCCGAGGGTTAACGCCGATGCCCTCTCGGCATGCCTTGCGATGCATGGGCAAGGGCTCCCGGTTGCTCTGCCCAGCCTCTCCACAAGGGTTATGGGATCGCACCGCAGGCAATCAATCGCTATTTCAAACGATTGCGCAAGGGAATTTCAGCCACCTGCTGCGCCCTCAATCTGGGCGCAACGCTTAGCTGGCGCGCAACCAAGACAGTAAAGGGAGCGCGAGGGCGATGGCCCTCGCATTTACCTTTCCTGCCTTAAATCATCCCGGCGAGCGGACTCGAGGGATCAGCATATTTCCGAGTCGCCATCCGGCCCGACAGATAGGCATCACGCCCTGCCTGCACCGCCAGCTTCATGGCACGGGCCATGCGAATGGGGTCCTTGGCTTCGGCGATGGCGGTGTTCATCAACACGCCGTCAACGCCCAGTTCCATGGCCACGGCAGCATCGGACGCGGTGCCCACACCGGCATCGACCAGCACGGGCACCTTGGCACCCTCAACGATCAGACGGATGGTGACGCGATTCTGGATACCCAGCCCCGAACCGATCGGCGCGCCCAAAGGCATAATCGCCACGGCACCGGCTTCCTCAAGCTGCTTGGCGGCGATGGGGTCATCCACGCAATAGACCATGGGGTGGAAGCCCTCCTTGGCCAGCACCTCGGTCGCCTTCAGGGTCTCGCGCATGTCCGGATAGAGCGTGCGCGCCTCGCCCAGCACCTCCAGCTTGACCAGATCCCAACCGCCCGCCTCGCGCGCCAGGCGCAGGGTGCGGATGGCATCGTCGGCGGTGAAGCAGCCGGCGGTGTTGGGCAGATAGGTGACCTTCTTGGGGTCGATAAAATCGGTGAGCATCGGCGCCTTGGGGTCCGACACATTCACGCGGCGCACGGCGACGGTAACGATCTCTGCGCCCGAGGCTTCCAGCGCAGCGGCGTTCTGGGCGAAGTCCTTGTACTTGCCGGTGCCCACGATCAGCCGCGAGTTGAAGGTGCGCCCAGCCACCGTCCAGGAATCATCAGCCACCACGTCGCCACCTCCTACAAAATGCACGATTTCAAGAGTATCCCCCTCGCCCAGCAGCACCTGTGCCAGAGTCGAGCGCGGGGCGATCTCGCCATTGCGCTCAACGGCGACCTTGGCGGGGTTGAGACCAATGTCCGCGACCAGATCGGCCACGCTGGCGCCCGATGCGATGCGGCGCTGCTCGCCATTGACGGTGATTGCGATGAGGGGGTTTTGCTCAGCCATGGGGCAAGCCCATGCCGCGTTAGTCGCCGTGGCGCAAGTTGGCGATATGTCCAGTCGCCAGCAGAGTCACACCCGCGATGGTCAGCGCCGCCTCGGCCAGACCGTGCGGCGCGAGCAGACCCATGCCCATCAGCGCCAGCCCGAAGCCGCCCAGCAGCAGCGGTCCGCGCTTGCCATGGCGCAGCATGCCCATGCCCAGCCCGATGGCACCGATCACCAGCGCCAGCGCCAGCCCGATTTCGTGAATATGCGGGTTCATCAGCACACCGCCGCCGACTCCCAGCAGCGCGACCAGCACCACACCCGAAACGCAATGCACCATGCACAGCGCCGACAGCAACACACCGACGCGATCGAGGCGGCCACGAATCATGATAGCAAGAGTGCTCATGCGGGGCCATTTATGTAATAACATCACATTTCGCAAGAGGGGTTGGACATCCTTTCACCTTGCCTCGCCTGCGAACTGCCGTCAGTAACGCGCAAACCCGCCGTTTTGCGGCATTCTTCGAAAGGACACGCAAATGGCGGCGACAGCCACCTCACCCTCCACTCAGGCGCGGTTGATGGCGCGCTGGCTGCTGGCGGTGGCCGCGCTGGTGGTGCTGATCGTGGTGGTGGGCGGCATCACGCGCCTCACTGAATCCGGCCTGTCGATCACCGAGTGGAAGCCGATCAGCGGCACCATTCCTCCGCTGACTCAGGAAGCCTGGGATCAGGAATTCGCCCATTACCGCCAGATCGACCAATATGCCGCCGTGCATGCAGGCATGACCCTGTCCGAGTTCAAGGGCATCTTCTTCTGGGAGTATATCCACCGCGTGCTGGGCCGGATCATCGGCATGGCCGTGGCGCTGCCTCTGGCGTGGTTCTGGGTGCGCGGGCGGATCCCGGCGGGCTATAAGCCACGCCTGTTCGCGCTGCTGGCGCTGATCGGGCTGCAGGGCACGCTGGGCTGGCTGATGGTGCATTCCGGCCTGCAGAAGGGCATGACCGAGGTCGCGCCCATGTGGCTGGCCACGCATCTGATCACCGCATTGTTCACGCTGGCGGGCATGGTGTGGACGGCGCTGGATCTGCTGGCGCTCTCCAGAAATCCCGCCGCCAAACCTGCCCGACTGACCGGCTTCGCCGCGCTGACCGGCCTGGCTCTGGCGGTGCAGCTGGTGTGGGGCGCCCTGATGGCGGGGCTGCGCGCGGGGCGTGTCACCAATGAATGGCCGCTGATGAACGGCAGCTTCTGGCCCGGCGCCAGCCAGAATGGCGAGAGCCTGGGCCATGCCCTCACCGCCGATCCCGCCATCGTCCACTTTATCCATCGCTGGTGGGCCTGGGGCGTGGTGGCGCTGCTGGTGATGCTGGCCCGCAAGGTGAAGGCCGCCGGAGACCGCCGCGCCGCCATCGCCATCCACAGCGCCTTCGGCACACAGGTGCTGCTGGGCATCGCCACGGTGATGACGGATGTCTCGATCGGCATCGCCGTGCTGCATCAGTTGGTAGGCGCGCTGCTGGTGGCCGCCACCGCCTGGGGCGCGCATGCCGTGGGCCGCCGGGCATGAGCGCGCTGATCTGGTGCCCCTTCCCCGATTCCGTCCGCGCCGAATCCGCCATCGGGACGCTGCTGGATGAAAGACTGGTGGCCTGTGGCAACATCCTGCCCGGCATGACCTCGCTCTATGTCTGGCAGGGCGAGCGCCATCGCGACTCTGAAGTGGGCGTGCTGCTGAAAACCGATGCCACCTTGTTGGAGGCGGCCATCACCCGCCTTTCCACGATCCATCCTTATGAGACGCCCGCGATTCTGGGCTGGCGCTGCGATGCCGCCGCCCCGGCGACCGCCGCTTGGCTGGGTGCTCTGGCGGGCTGAATATCCCCTTTCGGCACACCTCACATTGCAGAGGTATTATTTTACCTCCACGAAAAACGCCCGGAAACCTTGACTCCGGAAGGCCTTTCGCACATTGGGCACGCCAATTCCCCATCGGCATGCGCTGGCGGGGTTACTGTTCATAGGGGCCCTCCCCTTCAAAAACGGGAATCGTAAAGCCATGAAGGCTCTTTCCAAGATGACCGCGTCGGCCAAGCCGGCCGAGGTCGAAAAGAAGTGGCATCTCATCGATGCCGAAGGTCTGGTCGTTGGTCGCGTCGCCGTGATCATCGCCAACCTGCTGCGCGGCAAGCACAAGCCCAGCTACACCCCCCACGTCGATTGCGGTGACCATGTCGTCGTGATCAACGCCGAGAAGGTGAAGTTCACGGGCAACAAGCTCAAGCAGCAGACCTACTACAAGCACACCGGTTATGCCGGCGGCCTGAAGGAAGTCACCGCCGACAAGGTTCTGGCCGGTCGCTTCCCCGAGCGCGTGCTCGAGAAGGCTGTTGAGCGCATGATCCCCCGTGGCCCGCTGGGTCGCGATCAGATGCGCGCCCTGCACCTGTACGCTGGCAGCGAGCACCCGCACGGCGGCACCCAGCCCGAGCTGCTGGACGTGGCTGCCCTCAACCGCAAGAACAAGGTTGGCGCATAATGTCTGAGACTCTGAACACTCTCGCCGATCTGGCCGGCACCACCGTTGCCGAAGACACCGGCGTCGTCACCCCTGCCGCTCCCGCCGCTCCGCTGCGCGAGAAGCAGATCGACGCCCAGGGCCGTTCGTATGCCACCGGCCGTCGTAAGGACGCCGTGGCCCGCGTGTGGATCAAGCCCGGCTCGGGCAAGATCACCGTCAACGGTCGCGATCAGGAAGTGTACTTCGCCCGCCCGACCCTGCGTCTGGTGATCAACCAGCCCTTCGGCGTGGCCGACCGTACCGACCAGTACGACGTCGTCTGCACCGTCAAGGGTGGTGGTCTGTCGGGTCAGGCCGGTGCCGTGAAGCACGGTATCGCCCAGGCTCTGGCCAAGTTCGAGCCCGCCCTGCGCAGCGCCGTCAAGGCCGCTGGCTTCCTTACCCGCGACCCGCGCGTCGTCGAGCGTAAGAAGTACGGCCGCGCCAAGGCTCGCCGCAGCTTCCAGTTCTCGAAGCGTTAATCGGTTCGGCAACTGCCGATACGGAAAAGGGGGCTTTTCAGCCCCCTTTTTTGTGCCTGCGTTCCATGTGGAGCAATCAACTGGCGGTGACGACCCGCACCTGCAGCCCATCCTCGGCAGTCCAGTCCAGCCGGTTGTAGCTGGGCGGCGTGGCGCGCACCCGCTCCGACAGGGTGCCCGCACCGATGATGCGGATCGGGCGGCCTCCGGCATCGATGGTCATGTCGAAAGGGTCATGCACATGGCCCGAGAGCACCGCATCGGCCCCCGCTGCCGCCAGTTGCGCCAGCGCCGCCTTGCCGCCGCGCGTCTGGCCCGAGCCATGGGTGTCGGCATCGATCAGCGGATGATGGCAGGCCACCAGCTTCAGCCCCGCCGATGCCGCGTTCAGATCCTGCAAGGCGCGCGCCAGTACCGGCTGAGTCACCCGGCCCTTGGACCAATTCAACCGCCATTGCGCGGGCACGATGGTGGAGAGCGAGACCACCGCCACACCCGGCACCTGCACATCCTTCTGAGCCTTGGCACGCGCGGCCTGAAAGCGGTCGAAGGGGCGGCGCAGGCGGTGCCACATCTCCCAATAATAGGGCATGTCGTGATTGCCCGGCTCGATGCTGACCGGGGCCTCCAGCGCGGAGAGCCAGGCCACCGCCGCCTCGAACTCGCGCGGGGTGCCGCGCATGGTGAGGTCACCGGTGCAGATCACCGCATCGGGGCGCTGCTCGCTCACCGAGCGGGCGAACCAGTCGAGCGCATGAGCGTCTTGCGCCCCGAAATGAATGTCGCTGATATGGAAAAGCGTGGCCATAGGCCGGTCTTAAGCGCTGCGGGCAAACCGCGCTAGATACGGCGCGACAGGATCAGCCAGATCGCCACGCCATTGGCCGCCGTATAGAGGCCATAACCCCAGACCCAACCGCCTGCCCCGCGATCGGTCATCAGCATGCAGGCCAGCAGCATCAGATATTCGGTGAGGAGGCCGAAGGTGCCCCCCAGTGGACTGCGCGTCCAGGGCATTTGCGCCAGCAGCGGGTGGCCGCTGTCGCTCACCGCACGGTGGATCGCGAAATTCACGATCCCCAGCACGAACAGCAGGATCAGCGCCATGGATCATCTCCACCCATGGCGCCGATCCGCTGCATCAGACCAGCAGGCCTTCCTTGGCGATCTTGTCCTTCCACACCAGCGGCGCGAGCTGGTGGACATTCTTGCCCTCGGAATCGACCGCCACGGTCACCGGCATGTCCTTCACGTCGAACTCGTAGATCGCTTCCATGCCCAGGTCCTCGAAGGCGACGACCTTGGCGTGCGACTTCTTGATCGCCTGCTTGCGACACCAGGTAGGCGGCGCCGCCCACGGCCATCAGGTAGGCCGCCTTGTGGTTCTTGATCGCCTCGATGGCCGCCGGGCCGCGCTCGGCCTTGCCGATCATGGCCAGCAGGCCGGTCTGCTCGAGCATCATGTCGGGTGAACTTGTCCATGCGGGTGGCGGTGGTGGGGCCGGCCGGGCCGACCACCTCGTCGCGCACCGGATCGACCGGGCCGACGTAGTAGATGACGCGGCCGTTGAAGTCCACCGGCAGCGTTTCGCCCTTGGCCAGCATGTCGACGATGCGCTTGTGCGCGGCGTCGCGGCCGGTGAGCATCTTGCCGTTGAGCAGCAGGGTCTCGCCCGGTTTCCAGCTTTGCACCTCTTCCGGGGTGATCTTGTCCAGGTCGACGCGGCGCGCGGACGGGCCGGCTTCCCAGACGATCTCCGGGTAGGCGTCGAGCGACGGCGCTTCCAGTTCGGCGGGGCCGGAGCCGTCGAGCACGAAGTGGGCGTGGCGGGTCGCGGCGCAGTTGGGGATCATGCACACCGGCAGCGAGGCGGCGTGGGTCGGGTAGTCCATGATCTTGACGTCGAGCACGGTGGTCAGGCCGCCCAGGCCCTGGGCACCGATGCCCAGCTGGTTGACCTTCTCGAACAGCTCCAGGCGCAGTTCCTCGATGCGGTTCTGCGGGCCGCGGGCCTTCAGTTCGTGGATGTCGATCGGGTCCATGAGGACCTCCTTCGCCATCACCGCTGCTTTCTCCGCGGTACCGCCGATGCCGATGCCGAGCATGCCCGGCGGGCACCAGCCGGCGCCCATGGTCGGCACGGTCTTGAGCACCCAGTCGACGATGGAATCGGACGGATTCAGCATCACGAACTTCGACTTGGCTTCCGAGCCGCCGCCCTTGGCCGCGACGATCACGTCCACCGTGTCGCCCGGCACGATCGACATGTTGATCACGGCCGGGGTGTTGTCCTTCGTGTTGGTGCGCTTGCCGGCCGGATCCGCCAGCACGCTTGCGCGCAGCTTGTTGTCGACGTCGTTGTACGCGCGGCGCACGCCTTCGTTGACCATGTCTTCGAGGCTCATCGTGGCGCCGTCCCAGCGCACGTTCATGCCGACCTTCAGGAACACGGTGACGATGCCGGTGTCCTGGCAGATCGGGCGCTTGCCTTCAGCGCACATGCGGCTGTTGGTCAGGATCTGCGCGATGGCATCCTTGGCCGCCGGGCCCTGCTCCACCTCATAGGCATCACCCAGCGCGCGGATGTAATCCATCGGGTGATAATAGGAGATATATTGCAGCGCGTCGGCCACGCTCTCGATCAGATCGTCTTCGCGAATGGTCACCATATCGGCCATGATATGCGGGTCCTTTGAGTCTGATGCGCGCCCGGTTCGGCGCCGCCTGTCCCTTGTGGCAAGCCCCATAGGCGCCTTTGCGGCCCATCGCCAACAACAAACCCCCCGAATGCCACCAAAGTTGGGCGTTTGCCCCCCACGTGCCCTCTTGGCTTTGCCCCCCGGCTTGCCCTAATAGCGCGCGCAAACCCGCGTCACCCACGCGCGGGCCTCTATCACAGGCATTGCATTGCTGTATTAGGCATGCAATACAGGGCCAGGGAAACGCTGATGACCACCACGCAATACACCACCGCCGTTGCCGCTGTGTCGGGTGCCGCTCCGGGCTCGGCCCGTCGTGCCATGATCGACAGCCAGCTGCGCACCAGCGGGGTGAACGAACCCTATGTGCTGGGCGCCATGGCCCGCGTCGCCCGCGAGGATTTCGTGCCCGAGGCGCTGCGCGATGCCGCCTATATCGACCGCGCCCTGCCGCTGGGCAATGGCCGTTTCCTGCCCGCCCCCACGGTGCATGGCAAGATGCTGGCCGCCGCCGCGCCCAAGGAAGACGACAACGTCCTGATCGTCAGCAACGGCAGCAACTATTTCGCCGAGGTGCTGCGCCCGCTGGTCGGCACGCTGACCGTGGTGGACGCCGCCGAGATCGACAATGGCCTGCCCAATTCGCCCTATTCGCTGATCGTGATCGACGGCGCCATCGAGGCCTTGCCCGAGGCTCTGACTCTGGCGCTGGGCGCCGGTGGCCGCATCATCACGGGTCAGGTCAACAAGGTGATGACGCGCATCGTGCGCGGCACCAAGCATGCCGAAACCGTGGCATTCGACCCCGTGGCGGACGACAATGTTCCGCTGCTGCCCGAATTTGCCGCCCCCAAACGCTGGAGTTTCTGAGTGACGGGAAGAGAGCGCGTATCACGACTGCTGGCCGGTTGGCTTACCATCGGCGCTCTCTTCCCGGCCTCCCATGCGGCGGCTGACGATTTGCGCGGCGCGCTGGGCGCCGCCTATCGCAGCAATCCCACGCTGACGGCCGCCCGCGCCGGACAACGCGCCACCGATGAAGGCGTACCGCTGGCCCGCGCCGATGGCCTGCCCAGCCTGATCACCACCGTCAGCGAAACCGAATTTGTCCGCCAGAGCCCGGCCTCGGGCACCGATCTGCCCCGCATGCTGACCGCGGGCACCACGCTGAATGTCCCGGTCTATTCCGGCGGCGGCGTGCGCCATGCAATTTCGGCCGCCAAAATCCGCGTCGGGGCGGGCAAGGACGACCTGCGCTCCACCGAAGGCACTGTTTTCGCCCAGACCGTGGCGGCCTATCTCGATGTGATGCGCACCGAGGCCATCGTGCGGCTGAACAAGGCGCAGGTGCAAACCCTTGAGTTTGACCTGTCGATGACCTCGGACCGGTTCCAGATCGGCGATCTCACCCGCACCGATGTCGCCCAGTCGCAGAGCCGCCTGGCCGTGGCGCGCGGCAATCTGCGCACCGCCGAGGCCAATCTGGTCTCCGCGCGCGAAACCTATATTCAGGTGATCGGCGAGCCTGCGGGCGTGCTGGAATCGCCCCCGCCCCTGCCCGATCTGCCCGCAACGGTGGACGAAGCGGTCGGCTATGCGCTGGACAACAATCCCGACCTCTCGGCCTCGCGCCAGCGGGTGACGGCGGCGGGGCATGATGTATCCTCCGCCAAGGCCAGCCGCATGCCGACGGTCAGCCTGTTCGCCGATGGCAATTACACCGATTACCTCAATTCGCTGAGCTACATCGGCTTTGTCTCGGGCGGGGTGCCCCAGCGTTACGTCGCCGCCGATGTCGGCGTGCGCGCCCGTATCCCGCTGTTTCAGGGCGGCCGCCCCGCCGCGCAGGTGAGGCAGGCGCAGGCGCGTGAGGATCAGGCGGCGGAAACCGCCATCGGCACCGAGCGTCAGGTGATCGCCAATGCCCGCTCAGCCTGGGCGACCTGGGCCGCGGCCAATGATGTGATCACCAGCAGCCAGACCGCCGTGGATGCCGCGCAGCTTAGCCTTGAGGGCGTGCGCGCGGAAAACACCGTGGGCAACCGCACCGTGCTCGACATCCTCAATGCCGAGCAGGAGCTGGTCAATGCGCAGGTGACTCTGGTGACGGCGCGGCGCAACGCCTATGTCGCCGGTTTCAACCTGCTGGTGACCATGGGCCGGGCGCAGGCGCGCGATCTGGGCTTCGAGAAAGACGCGATCTACGACCCCGATGCCCATTACAAGCATGTGAAGGGCACGCTGTGGGATTGGGCCACAGACCCCAAAATGGGGCCCAGCGCCACCCGCACCGTTGACACACCGGCCCAGACAGGCTCAATTCCCTGACAAGTCAGCCTTCCTAGGGATTCACCCTTGGGTGGCCCCTATGGAGATGACGGCAATGCGCCAGCCTGGCGAACCTTCGGTCGAGGAAATTCTGGAATCGATCAAGAAGGTGATCGCGCATGACACGCGCGCCGGTGAGACGCGCCGTCAGCGTGCGGAGACCGTGGTGCCCGCTCCCGCCCCGGCCCCTGTGGCGCAGCAGCCGGTCGAGGAGTCCTATGAGGATGATGTCCTCGATCTGGCCGCCAGCGCGCGTTTCCTCGACGATGTCGATGCCGAGGCGGATGAGGTGCCGATCGAATCGCTGGTGCAGGACCATGTCCGCTCCTCGATGCGCGAATCGCTGGCCGCTCTGGCGATGATGGCGCAGCCCGCCGCCCAGCCGCAGATCGTGCGCAGCGGCGAAACCTCGCTTGAAGGGCTGACTCGCGAATTGCTGCGCCCGGCGCTGTCGGCCTGGCTCGACGCCCATCTGCCCGCCATGGTGGAACGCCTGGTCGCCGAGGAAATCGCCCGCATCGTCGGCAAGAAGTTCTGAAGGCTCGACGCCCATGAGCAAGGATGAGGTGGCTCTGGCAGCCCGCGCCCTTGCCAAGGTCGCGCATGATCCCATCAACCGCCACATCTTCCTCTGCGCCGAGCCGCAGAAGGGCGAATGCTGCTCGCACGCGGTGGGCAGCGCGGCGTGGTCCTATCTCAAGAAACGCGCCAAGCAGTTGGGCCTGCCCGAAAAGGGCATCCACCGCAGCAAGGCCGATTGCCTGAAGGTGTGTTTTGCCGGGCCGGTCGCGGTCGTCTGGCCCGATGGCGTGTGGTATCACTCCTGCACCGAGGAGGTGCTGGAGCGCATCATTCAGGAACATCTGATCGGCGGCGTGCCGGTTGAGGATTACCGGTTGCGGCCCTCCGCCAAGGACTAAGGCTTCGACTGATCGTCTTCCGACTCGTCGGGCTTGGCCACCGCGGCATCATGCCCGCTGGCGTTGGACAGAAACACCAACCCCATCAGCCCCGACGTCAGCAGCATCGCAAAAGACACGCCCACCGCCACCGCGATGTAGAAATGGATCGAGACCCGCCCCTCCTGCCGGTACAGCACCGTCAGCGCACCGATCACCGTGGCCAGCGTGATCAGGAACATCCAGCGCATCAACCGCCGGAAACGCGCCCAGATCGCCACCGCCGTTGCCGGATCGTCCAAGGGTGAGGAAGGCCGCGTCATCCGCGCGTCATGCGCCTGCCCACGGGTGATGGCAAGGGGCTTGGCAAGGGCTTTACGGCCCGCTTTCACGCGCTGCCGCGCCCCCGCCACACCCCATACACGGCCCCTCGCCAAGGCTTGCGACTCATGTCATAGTCCGAGTCCCAAAAGATAAACAGGGAGAGTCGCCGTGACGATTGCGCGTCTCATTGAAGGGCACAAAGACCGCCCCATCATCCATGTTTCTATCACTACGCCTGTCCAGGAAGCTGTCGACCTACTCGCCTCGCAACGCATCGGCGCCCTGCCGGTGATGGATGGCCATGCCATCGCCGGAATCTTCTCCGAACGCGATGTCATCCACCAGTTGCGCGCCCACGGCCCCTCCATGCTCGACAAGCTGGTCGGCCAGGTGATGACCTCACCGGCCATCACCGTCGAGCCCTCCACCGGCGCCCTCGAAGCGCTGGAGCTGATGACCGTGCGGCGCATCCGCCACCTTCCCGTGCTGAAAGCCGGGCGGATGGTGGCCTTCGTCTCCATCGGCGACCTCGTGAAATACCGCATCGAGCGGATTCAGAGCGAGGCCCAAGCCATGCGCGACTATATCCAGACGGCCTGAAACGCGGCCAGAAACGGAGGGCCCGCCTTGCAGGGCGGGCTCGCCATGCCTAAATAGGCAAGCATGACCGCAGTGCCCATCACCCTCAGCCCCTCGGCAGCCGCGCGCGTGGCCTTTATCGCCACCAAGCAGGCCAAGCCCGCGATCCTGCGTCTGTCCGTCGAGGGCGGCGGATGCTCGGGGTTCCAATACCGCTTCGGTCTGGCCGATGCCCCCGATGCCGAGGATTCGGTAACGGAAACCGATGGCGTGACTCTGGTGGTCGATCCGGCGAGCCTTGATCTGGTTTCAGGCTGCGTGGTGGATTACGTCGAGTCTCTGGGCGGGGCGGCCTTCAAGGTCGAGAACCCCAACGCGGTCGCAGGGTGCGGGTGCGGGTCTTCCTTCGCGGTTTGAAGAAGGAAGAATAAATGCGAGGGCCATCGCCCTCGCGCTCCCTTTAATGTCTGCCTTGCGTATCGGGTTCAGCCTTGCGCCCAGCTTGCCACGCCGCAGGCTTGAAAACACCTGCACAGCCCCGCGATCATAAGATTCATTGCCTGCGGCGCCAGCAGGTGGAGAGTTTCGGCACAAGGATTGGACGCCGCTGCCGCTTCGTCGGAAGACGGAATGGGAGCGCGAGGGGGTAACCCCCTCGCATCTTCACTTCCTTCTTACCCGCCCGAAAACCTCTGCAAAGCCGCCCCTGGCTTCACCGTCAGCACGCGCGCCAGCTTCGCCTTGAAGGCGTCCATTTCGGCCTTGTCCACGCCTGCCCGCACCGTGAAGTGCATCGACATGGGATCGACCGAAACGCCATCGCGGAACACCTCGTAATGCAGGTGCGCGCCTGTCGACATGCCTGTACTGCCGACATAGCCGATCACCTGCCCGGCCTGCACGCGCATACCCGGCGAGACCACAAAGCGGCTCATATGGCCATAGGCGGTCGCGAGAGCCCCGCCGTGCTCCAGCTTCACGTAATTGCCGTAGCCGCCGCGCCAGCCGGCATAAGTCACCAGCGCATCGGCCACCGCATAGATCGGCGAGCCCCAGGCCACGGCCAGATCGGTACCCGAATGCATGCGCGAAAAGCCCAGAATCGGGTGATAGCGCATGCCGAAGCTGGAGGTGATGCGCGCGCCCGCCACCGGCATGATCAGCGCGTTGGAGGTGCGCTGCTCGGTCATGGACTGGGCGTCGAAGAATTGCGCATCGCCTGAATCATGCGCCCCGCTCCAGCGCAAGAGCTGGGTGCGCGGTTTGCCGTCATGCTCGATGCCGGCATAAAGCAGATCGCCCACTTCGGTCTCGCCACGGGCGGAGCGCTTGTAGGCGACGATCATGTCGAAGGTGTCGCCCGGCGCCACTTCGTCGAGGCTGAAATGGGCGTCGATGGCGTGGAGGTACTGCTCGATGGCCTTCATCGGCGCGCCTGCCGCCCGCGCGGCGTGATAGAGGCTGGTGCCGACAGGGCCGCGAATGCGCAGAGGCGTGGTGTCCACCGCAATGGCATGGCTGCCGAGAGTCAGGCCACCCACACCCCGGCTGACGGCCAGATCAAGATCCATCCGAGCCCGGAAATCAAGCTTGTCCAGCGGACGCGGCTGACCGGGGCCTGCCGCCTTACCCAGCGTAATATCGAAGCGCGTGCCCGGCGCGATATCCCCCGTCGGCATGGTCGAGGCAATCAGAGACAGCGCCCGCGTGCCATCTGCCGCGCCGACGCCTGCCCGCTCCAGCATCCGTCCCAGCGAATCCCCCTGCGCCAGAGTGGCCACCAGCGAGATGCTCGGCCTCTCCGGCACGGCGGCGATGGGCGTGACGGCATGTGTCGGCGCCATGCGCTGGCCGATCTCCGCGCCCAGCGCCAGCGGACGCAAGGTCTGGCTGCGCCATTCGTCAGTGGAAGCGGCGTCCATCGGCATGGCCATCGCCGCCTCAAGCCGGGCATGGCCGGGCCAGAAGCTCAGCGCGCAGGCGATGCCGGTGGCCAGCACACCCATGCCCCGCCACCAGCGGGGCGTGCCAATGTCCTCGGCCAGATCATGGGCGATGTCGAGTTTGCGGTAATGAGTCAGGAAACGCGGCCACAGGCCTTGCTCGGCCACGGCGGCGGACACGGCTCCGCCTTGGGCCTGCAAGTCGTCGCTATGGCGGAATGCGTACACTTCGTCTGCCTGTGTGCGTGATGCCGCTTTAGCCCTGCATGAGTTGGGTTAATCAATGGATAAGGACGGGGTAGAGTGCAGGGGATTCAAGGAAGGAAGATGCGAGGGTGTTACACCCTCGCGCTCCCATTACGTCTTCCGACGAAGCGGCAGTGGCGCCCCATCCATGCGCTTTAACTCGCCGCGCCGCAGGCATTCATTTCTGCCTGCGGCGCTGCAAGCTAAGCGCAACGCCGAACCCATGGCGCAACGTAGACATTAAAGGGAGCGCGAGGGCGATGGCCCTCGCATTCTCTCTTTTCACCTTACTTCTCTGTGAAAAACTACCCCCAACCCTTGTCCCATGCCCCCTGCACTGCCATTTAGAATGCTGATGGCGAAGCATTCCCCTGCTCCCTTTCGCGGCCTCGGCACATCACCGGCCCGCGACACCGGTCAATCCCGTGTGAAGGCGGTGCTTGGCCCCACCAACACGGGCAAGACTCACCTCGCGATTGAACGGCTTTGCGCTCATTCCTCCGGCATGATGGGCTTTCCGCTGCGCCTGCTGGCGCGCGAGGTTTATGAGAAGGTCGTGGCGATCAAGGGGCCCGAGCAGGTCGCCCTGATCACCGGCGAGGAAAGGATCGAGCCGAAGAACGCCCGCTGGTTGCTCTGCACGATGGAGGCGATGCCCGTGGGGCGCGATGTCGCCTTTGTGGGGCTGGACGAGATTCAGCTCTGCGCCGATCGCGAGCGCGGCCATATCTTCACCGACCGCCTGCTGCATGCGCGCGGGCGTGAGGAGACGATGTTCCTGGGCGCGGCCACGATGGAGCCGCTGATCAAGGCGCTGGTCCCCGGCGTGGAGATCGTCAGCCGCCCGCGCTTTTCGACGCTGAGCTATGCGGGGGCCAAGAAGCTGTCGCGCATTCCGCCGCGCAGCGCGATCGTCGCCTTCAGTGCCGAGCAGGTCTATGCCGTGGCCGAAATGCTGCGCCGTTTTCGCGGCGGCGCTGCGGTGGTGATGGGCGCCCTGTCGCCGGAAACCCGCAACCGGCAGGTGGCGCTCTATCAGGCCGGGGAGGTCGATTATCTGGTGGCCACCGACGCCATCGGCATGGGGCTGAATCTGGACATCACCCATGTCGCCTTTGCCGGGCTCTCGAAATTCGACGGGGTGCGGCAGCGGCGGCTGACTCCAGCCGAGATGGCGCAGATCGCCGGGCGCGCGGGGCGACATCAGCGCGACGGCACTTTCGGTACGCTGGCTGGCGGCGCGCATGAGGCCGAATTCGCCGATGAAGAAATCTACGCCATCGAGGAGCATCGCTTCCCGCCGATCACCCGCCTGTTCTGGCGCGAGGCCGAGCCGCGTTTCGACTCTCTGGCCACGCTGATCGCCGATCTGGAAGCGCCTCCGGAGCGCCAGGAGCTGATGCCCGCCCCTCAGGCCATCGATCTGGCAGTGTTGAAGCGGCTTTCGGAGGACCCGGCTGTCACCGATACGCTGAAATCCCCCGGCATGCTGCGGCGCTTCTGGGATGTGTGCCGCCTGCCCGATTTCCGCCAGCAGGGGGCCGAAACCCATGCGCGCTTTGTCGAAAGGCTGTGGCAGGAGTTGGCGCATGGCCCTCTGGCCAGCGATCACGCGCCGCGCGCCATCGCCCAGCTCGACAACACCAGCGGCGATATCGACACGCTGCAGGGCCGCATCGCCGCGATCCGTAGCTGGTCCTACATCTGCCAGCGCCGCGACTGGGTGCTGGCTCAGGAGGAAATGGCCGAGCGCGCCCGCGCCGTGGAGGCCCGCCTCTCCGACGCGCTGCATGGCCGCCTGACCGAGCGTTTCGTCAACCGCCGTACCGCCGTGCTGATGCGTAAACTGGGGCCGGACGCGGGGCTGCTGCCGGTGCGTCTGGACGGCGACACGGTGCTGGTGGAGGAGGAAGCCATCGGCACGCTGGCCGGTTTCCGTTTCCGGGTGGACCCCACCACACGCCTTGCCGACCGCAAGCTGCTGCTGGCCGCCGCCGAAAAGCATCTGCCCGCGTTGATCGCCAGTCGAGCCCGCGATCTCACCACCAGACTCACGGAAGGCGAGGACACCGGCCTTGTCCTGGAAAGCGGCGCGATCCTCTGGCAGGGCGAGGCGCTAGTGAAGCTGTCGGCCACGCGGCGCATTCTGGCCCCGCATCTGGCGCCGACGCCGCTGCTCGATCCCATGCCCTCCGCAGAGCGCCAAGCGTTGATCGCCGCCGTGCAGGGCTGGCTCGAACGTCGCCTTGCCCCTCTGGCGCCGCTCACCCGGCTGGAGGCGGCCAGCCTTGAAGCCAAGGCCGGGCCCGAATTGCGCGCGCTGCTGATCCGACTGGTCGAGGCGGGGGGCATGGTAACACGCGCCGCCTCCGGAATCGAAAGGCTCGACAAGGCGCAGCGCGAAAGGTTGCGGCATCTGGGCGTGAAGGCGGGCGCGCTCGACATCTTCCTGCCCGCCATGCTGAAAGCCAGCGCGCAAAGCGCCTGGGCCGCGCTGCATGGCCGCCCGCCGGTCGAATCCATGCCCGTGCTGATCCCCGCGCCGCGCAAGGGCGCCCTGCCCTTCTATCGCCTGCTGGGCCCTCAGGCGCTGCGGATCGACCGCGCCGAGTCCCTGCTGCGCGAAGCCCATGGCCGCCGTGTCGCCGCGCGCAACCGGCCCTTCATGCTCGATCCCGCGCCCGCCCTGCGCATGGGGCTGAGCACCAAGGCCTATGCCCATCTGCTGCGCCTTGCCGGATTCCGCGCGATCATGCCCCGCATGCTGGGCGAGGCCGTCGCCGGCCCCCCTGCCCCGGTGGTCTGGCGCTGGCAGCCGCCGCGCACGGAAACAGCACCAGGCCCGGAACCGGTCCACAGCGGTGGCGCCTTTGCCGCCCTCCACCATCTGATGGCCAAACAACTGGTGACCGGATGAGCATGCGCATCGACAAGCTGCTGTGGTTCCTGCGCCTCTCGCCCACGCGGCCCCGCGCGCATGACTGGGTGCTGGAAGGCCATATGCGCCTCAACGGACGGCGGGTGGAGCGGCCCGGCACCGCGGTAAAAACCGGCGATATTCTGGTGCTGCCGCTGCCTCACGGGGTGCGCGTGATCGAGATTCTGGTGTTGCCCGCACGCCGCGGCCCCGCGCCCGAGGCACAAGCCTGTTATCGGGCGCTTGACGAAACGCCTGTTTCGGCCCTAGCAGCGCGCCAAAGCATTACTGCTGATTTGGCTTACCATTCGAAAGGGGATTTGCAGCCATGACCTATGTCGTCACCGACGCCTGTATCCGCTGCAAATACATGGATTGCGTGGAAGTGTGTCCCGTGGACTGCTTCTACGAAGGCGAGAACATGCTGGTCATCAACCCCAGCGAGTGCATCGATTGCGGCGTGTGCGAGCCCGAGTGCCCGGCCGAAGCCATCCTGCCCGACACCGAGAGCGGTCTTGAGCAGTGGATGGAGCTGAACGCCAAGTTCTCGGCCGAATGGCCCAACATCACCGCCAAGAAGGACGTCCCCGAGGACGCCGACGAGTGGAAGGGCAAGGACGGCAAGTTCGAAACCCAGTTCTCGGAAGCCCCCGGCGAGGGCGACTGAATCCTTCACGTTCCTCAATGAACGTAGAAGATTTTACGCTCTTAAATGAAAATTACGCCGGAAGGCGTTGAGCAATCGACAGAAACGCGATACTCTCACCTCGTTTTACGACGAGTTGAGAGGTGGCTTTCGTGTTTCTGCCGGTTGGTATCATTGCATCCTATGTTGTGACGGCAATGGTGTTCGCCTCGCTTGGCTTTGTGGTGAACGGCGTGCTGTCGGCCACAAAGGTTTCAAGGCTTTACAACCGTCTCGACCATGTCGAAACGCTCTACCAACGCCAGATGGTGTTGCTGAGCGAAATGGCCACGCTGGTGAGGCAGATGTCGGGTCAGGTCGCCAGCGGCGCCGCCCAACTGCCGGGCACCGAAGCGCTGGCCCAGCTTGAGCGGCTGATGACGCTTTCCATGGCCCCCGCCATGCCCGGAGCCGGCATGCCGGAGATGGACAATCTGGCCCCTACTCCGCGTTTTCGCTGAGAGTTGCGTTCTGCCTCTGGCAATTTTGTTGCAGATGGGTTATATAATAACCCGCGCGACTGGAACCGTCTCCCAAAACCGGTCTACAGCCATCGCATATCCGGGTCGAAACCCAAACACCATGAAAGGCAGATTTGCTGACCTTTGTTGACGAGGCGCTGTGGGCTCCCATGCCTTTACGGCGCCATTCTCTTGCAGAGTCAACCCCTTGTCTGCATCTCTGCCGCGCGAAAGGACGATAGATGACCGCCAGGGCTCACGCCTTCGATGTTGGAGATTACGTCGTTTACCCCAAGCACGGTGTCGGTCGGGTGATCGAACTGCTCGAGCAGGAAATCGCCGGCATGAAGCTTGAACTTTATGTGCTGCGATTCGAAAAAGAACGCATGACTCTGCGCGTGCCCGTCAACAAGATCGAAGCCATCGGCATGCGCAAATTGTCCTCGGACAAGACGCTGCGCGAGGCGCTCGATACGCTGAAGGGCAAGCCCAAGGTCAAGCGCACCATGTGGTCGCGCCGCGCCCAGGAATATGAAGCCAAGATCAACTCGGGCGACCTCGTGTCGATCGCCGAGGTGACCCGCGACCTGTTCCGCGCCGACGATCAGCCCGAGCAGTCCTACTCCGAGCGCCAGATCTTCGAGGCTGCTTCCAGCCGCCTCGCCCGTGAACTGGCCGCCATGGAAAAGACTGACGAGCCTGCAGCGCTCAAGAAGATCCTCGTGATCCTCAATGAGCATGCGCCGAAGTACTACGAAGCCGCCGTGGTCTGATTTTTCGGATCAAGGTGTGAAGAAGGGGCTGCCCGCAAGGGTGGCCCTTTTTTCGTTTCAGGGTTTGGAAAAAGGGAAGATGCGAGGGGGGAGTCCTTGTTGGTCGCCTTTCTCAAGAGAAAGGCTCCGGGCCCTCGCCCTCCCATAACGTCTCCCGACGACAGGGCAGTGGCTCACGATTGTCGTGCCCAAACTCCCTGCACCGCCGCAAGCTGAGCGCAACGCCGAACCCTTAACGCAACGCAGACATTAAAGGGAGCGCGAGGGCGATGGCCCTCGCATTCGTCTTTTCCCTCTCTTGCCCTTCCTCCCCATGTGTATTACATTACCAATACACACCACAGGAGAGCCACAAGATGGATATCCGCAAATTTGGCGCGCTCGTTCCGCTGGGGCTGATGCTGGCGCTTTCAGCCTGCGATTCAGCCGATATTTCGATCAATGGCGAGAAGGGCAAGCCGCTCTCCGAGCTGGACCTGACTCATGGTGAGGCCAAGGAGCTGGTGCTGCTCGGCCCGGACACGGTGCGCCTGCACAAGGGCGACAGACTGGCGATCCATGTCGACAGCGACCCTGACAATGTGCTGCGCTTCACGCTCAAGGATGGCACTTTGGGCATTCTGCGCAAGTCGGGTGTCAGCAACAACGGGCCGATCACTGTGGATGTGACCATGCCCGCCCCCAATGCGCTGACGATGGCCGGCTCGGGCCAGATCAACGCTGAAGAGCTGGCTCAGGATGCCAAGATCTCGGTCGCAGGCTCGGGCAACATCGAGACGCCGCATATCGCCATTGCCAAGCTGGAGGTGAACATCGCCGGCACCGGCAATTACAAGGCGGGCGGCACGGCGAGCGGGCTTGAACTGAACATCGCGGGCACCGGCAACGCGCATATGGCCGATCTGAAGGTCGACAAGGCGGAGATCAACATCGCCGGCACGGGCGATGCCGAGTTCGCCTCGGACGGCGACATCAAGGCCAGCATTCTGGGAACAGGCTCGGTGCATGTGAAGGGCCGCGCCAAGTGCGAGGTCCATGCCATGGGCACCGGCAAGGTGGTGTGCGTGCCCTAAAAACGCTTACACGTCAGGCGGCAGCGCGGCGCAGGCGATCGTTGATCGCCTCGCCGATGTCGCTGTTCGGCACGGGCGCCACAGCCACGCGCGGCTGATCGGCCTGTGCCGAGGCATGCAGCGCCGTGTAAAGATTCGCCGCCGCCTCGGCCAGATCGCCGGAGGGCGACAGATTCATCGCCCCGGCAATCGCACCAAAGCCGATGTGGAATTCATCAGCCTCGGCGTCCCGCGCATTCAGGCGCACAGGCTTGCCGGGGGCGTAGTGGCTGGTCATCTGGCCGGGCGCTTCGATGCCTGCATCCCCCGACGGCGCCAGTTCGTCCTCCCCGAGCGCCTCACAGATCGCCTGAGCGGTGATCGGGCCGGGACGCAGCACCTGCCACCCCCCGCCCTCTCGCAGCGCTACAATGGTCGATTCCAGCCCCTGGGCACAGGCTCCACCATCCAGCACCAGCCCGATACGGCCAGCCAGCGATTCAGCCACATGCCCGGCCCGCGTCGGGCTGACGCCACCGCTGCGATTGGCCGAGGGCGCCGCCAGCGCCAGCCCCGATTGCGCCAGCACCTGCCGCATCACCGGATGCGCCGGGCAACGCAGCGCCACAGTGGGCAAACCCGCCGTCACCGCCTCGGCCAGCGGAGCCCCGTCCCGGCGCGGCAGCACCATCGTCAAAGCGCCCGGCCAGAAAGCCTGCGCCAAAGCCCGCGCCCGCACATCCACCACGGCCAGCTTTTCGGCCGCTGCCACATCGCTGACATGCACGATCAACGGGTTGAAATCGGGCCGCCCCTTGGCACGATAGATCGCCGCCACCGCCTCGGCGCGATCCGCGCGCGCGGCCAGACCATAAACCGTCTCGGTGGGCACGGCGACGGGCTCACCCGCAGTCAGACGCGCGACGGCCTGCGCCAGCCCGGCCTCATCGGCGGGCAGAAGGATAGGGATGCTCATCGCATCGCTATAGGCACAGGCATCGCAAGCTCCAAGAGAGAGGCTTCCCCTACGCTCACGAATTTGCAAGGTGAACGCCCCCGCTGCGAAGAGAGAACCATGAGCGATCAACTCACTGCCCAGATCGAGCGCGTCATTGCCGCGCTGGAGCGCATCGCCGCCCCCGCCGCCACCCCCATCGACTGGTCCGCCGCCCCCGCCTATGTGTGGAACGGCATCCAGCCGCGCGCCGTGCCCGCCATCGAAGCGCCCTCGCTCGACCTGATCTATGGCGTGAACGAGCAGAAGGCCAAGGTGGTCGACAACGTCCTGCGCCACGCCCATGGCCACGCCGCGCATGACATGCTGCTGTGGGGATCGCGCGGCATGGGCAAATCCGCCCTGCTGCGCGCCAGCCTGCGGCATGCCCGCGAGGACCAGGGCACCGACCTCGCGCTGGTGCAGGTCGCGCCCGACGCCCTTTCCTCGCTCACCACGCTGTTCACCGTGCTGCGCGATGTGGACCGCCCCTTCCTTGTCTTCATCGACGACCTCGGCTTTGAGGAAGGCGATTCAGCAGGCCCCCGCGCTTTGCGAAGCTGGCTGGAAGGCGGCGTGGAAGCCCGCCCGCGCAATGTGCGCCTGGCGGTCACCGCCAACCGCCGTGCTATCGTCTCGCGCCATATGTCCGAGCAGGACGACCCGATCAATCCGCGTGACGCCGTGGATGACCAACTGGCGCTGGCCGACCGCTTCGGCCTGTCGATCGGCTTCCACAATTGCAGCCAGGATGATTACCTCGGGATCATCCGAGGCTATGCGGCGGCCTATGGGCTGGAATGGGAAGTGTCCGACGCGCTGGAATGGTCGAAGCGGCGCGGTGGGCGGTCGGGGCGTATCGCTTCGCACTATATCACGGAGCTGGCAGGACGGGTGGGGAAGCAGATTTAAGGTTTGGAAGGAAGAAGATGCGAGGGGGTTACCCCCTCGCGCTCCCGGAACGTCTTCCGACGCATGGGCAGGGGCGCCCGATCGTGGTGCCTGAACTCTCCACCAGAGCAATGAAAAGGCGCCGCAGGCAGTAAGCCCCGGCGCCTTTCATCCTTCATGCCTGCGGCGCAGCGACCTTAGCCCCATGGCCGAACCCGATGCGCAACGTAGACATTAATGGGAGCGCGAGGGTGTAACACCCTCGCACTTATTCCTTACTGCTTAACCTTCGAATCAGCCTGAAAATCAGCACTATACTGCCGGTTCGGGTCTTTCAGATCCTTGGGCGCAGGCAGATGCTCGGTCGGCAAAGGCTTGGGCGCCACCGCAGGCTTGGCCCCCGGAGCGAACACGCGCCAGATAATCCCCGCCGTATCATCGCTGACCAACAGGGCGCCATCCTTGGCCCACTGCAGCCAGACGGGGCGGCCGTGCGCGCCCTTGGCATCGCGGAAGCCCGTCAGAATCGGCTTGGGCAGGCCCTGAGGATTCCCGTGATCGTCGAACTGCACATAGACCACATCGTAACCCACCGCCGGGCGGCGATTCCACGAACCGTGGCGGGCGATAAAGGCACCACCGGCATATTGCTCGCCCAGATGCGCGCCATCCTGCCCGAACACCAGCCCCAGAGCCGCCACATGGGGCCCAAGCGCATATTCCGGCTTGCGAACGTAATCAGTCAGATATTCCGGAATTGGCGCATCGACGCGGTCGTCCTGCTTGTCCTTCCAATAGTACCAGGGCCAACCGTAATGCGCGCCCGCAGGAACGTTGGTCAGATAATCCGGCACCAGATTCGGGCCGAGCTGATCACGCTCGTTCACCACGGTCCACATCTCGCCGGTGGCGGGATTCCAGGCCATGCCGTTGGGGTTGCGCAGACCCGCCGCATAGCGACGCGCGGGCCACTTGCCGGTGGGGATCTTCTCGATGTCGATCTGCTCGATCATGGCGCGGCCTTCCTCGGCCTGCATGCCACGCTCGCCGATGTTCGAGGCCGAGCCGATGGCGACGAACATCGTCTTGCCATCCGGCGCCATCAGCAGATTGCGCATCCAGTGATTGCCGCCACCCGGCAGGTCCATGACCTTGTGCGGCTTGCCGGTCAGCGTGGTGTCGCCGATCTTGTAGTCAAAGGCCAGGACGGCATTGTCATTGGCGATGTAGAGCTTGCCATCGGCATAGGCCATGCCGCTGGGGCTGTGCAGATCGTCATGGCGCAGCACGAAGCGCTGGTCCGCCTTGCCGGTGCCCTTGCTGTCACGCAGCAGCACGATCTCATCCGCCGAGGTGTCGCCGCCGCCCACGAAACCGACCAGCGTGCGCTGGAAGAAACCGATAATGCCCCCCGCATCATTGCCCTTGGGCGGGCCGGTCAGCGCGGCCAGCACATCGCCATTGGGCAGCGTGTAGAGGGTACGCGGATGCGCCAGCCCCTCGGCAAAGCGAGTCACCTGCATGCCCGGCGCGGCCTGAGGCGCAGCGCCCGCATCCCAGCCAATCGGCTTGAAGACCGCGATGCTGGGGATCTTTTCGGGCTGCGGATCGACAATGCGGGGCTTGGTGCCCTCGAACTGCTCGATGGGCTCCGAAGTCGGATTCCCATACCACACCCAGCCAGTGAAGGCGCCGAGACCGACCACGGCAATGCCCGTGCCGATCAGCAATTTGCGAAGAAAAGGGCTCATCCGCTTTGGATAGGACAGCACGCCCTAGGCGGCAAGCACCAGAAGCACTATGTATCCGCCATGTTCGACTTTGCCCCCACCCCCGGCCAGCCCAAGGCCGAAACCTATCGCGACCTCACCCAGGCCGCCCAAGCCCTCATCGACGGCGAACCCGACCCCGTGGCCAATATGGCCAATGTGGCCGCGCTGCTGTGGCAGATGCTGCCCACGCTGAACTGGGCGGGCTTCTACCGCAATGTCGATGGCGAGCTGGTGCTTGGTCCCTTCATCGGCAAGCCCGCCTGCATCCGCATTCCCTTCGGCAAGGGCGTGTGCGGCACGGCAGCGGCCAGCGGCCTGACTCAGTTGATCGCCGATGTGCATGCCTTCCCCGGCCACATCACCTGCGACGCCGCTAGCCAGTCGGAATTGGTGGTGCCGGTGGTGCGCGACGGTAAGGTGATCGCGGTGATCGATCTCGATAGCCCCGAGAAGGCGCGCTTCGATGAGGAAGACGCTCAGGGGATCGAGGCTCTGGCTTTGGCAATTGCCGGGGCGATTTAAGAGGTTTTGAGGGAAGAAAGATGCGAGGGGGTTACCCCCTCGCGCTCCCATGACGTCTCCCGACGCAAGGGTGGTGGCACCCGACCCTTGTGCCCAACCTCTCCGCGCCGCAGGCAATCAGAGTCAGCGAAACTGAGCACAACGCCGAACCCTAGGCGCAACGCAGACATTAAAGGGAGCGCGAGGGCGACGGCCCTCGCTTTATCTCTCTTCTCTTTCCTAACGCCAGAAAAGCGCGCATTCTGTTAACCATCATCCCGCAAAAGAGGAGATGGCCCATGCCTTCGCCTTCTGTTCGATTGATGGTTCTGGCCTTGCTGAGCGCGACGCCAACTCTGACTCACGCCGCGACGATAGAACGCCCCCTGCCCCCACCGCCTGCACCGATGACGGCGGCCTATCTGGCGCCCTTCGCCCCGCAGCAGCGCATGAATTGGCTGAACGAATGCCACAACCGCCTGACTCGCGGTGAAAACCCCAATTTCGCCGCCATCGATCAGGGCTGCGAGGCATGGCTGCGTTATTACGAATCCGGCGGCGCGCCTGATCCCACCTATGGCTATGTGGTGCCCGTGGAAGTCAGCGGCGGCATGGAGTGCATCCCCTGCCCGCCGCCAGCCAGACCGCGCCCGCACCGCCGTGTGGTGTATGACAAGCGGATCAAACTCTAGGGATCAGATCCCGCCGCCCGTCAGCCGCTGGCACACCAGATCGAGCTGATCGAGCGTGCGATAACGGATCGTCACCGTGCCCGAACGCGGATCGGTATCGGCGGTGATCTTCACCGACAGGCCCAGAAAATCTTCCAGATGGGCCTGCACGGCGGCGATATCGGCATTGTCCGCGGCTTCACCCGCATCACGCGCGCGGCGGGGCGCGGCGGTCGTCTCGCCCTTGTTGCGGCGGCGGATCAGGCCTTCCACATCACGCACGGAGAGACCCTTGTCCACGGCCTGAGTCGCCAGCGCCGTGGCATCCTCGGCGCCGATCAGCGCACGGGCATGGCCCATGGAGAGTTCGCCCTTCTCCACCAGCAGAATCACCGGATCGGGCAGGCTGAGCAGGCGCTGGATGTTGGCAACATGGCTGCGGCTCTTGTCGACCATGCGGGCGATGTCGGCCTGAGTCATGCTCTCATGCTCGGCGAGGCGCTGATAGGCACGCGCCTCTTCGATGGGGTTGAGGTCTTCGCGCTGCAGGTTCTCAATCAGCGCAAGGGCCATCACCTCACGCTCGGTCAGCGTGCGGACCAGCGCGGGAATCTCATGCACCTGCGCACGCTGTGAAGCGCGCCAGCGGCGTTCACCCGCGACAAGTTGAAAACGCCCCTGCCCCAGCGGGCGGACGATCACCGGCTGAATCACCCCGCGCGCGGCGATCGAGGCGGCCAGTTCGTCCAGCGCTGCATCGTCGAAATGGCGGCGCGGCTGATCGGGATGCGGCTCGATCGAAGACACCGGCAGCATCGCCAGCCCACCATCGATCCGCACGCCCTCATGGCTTTCCACACGGACGGGCAGACTGCCGTTGGAGGGCGAGGCCTGCACCAGCGGCTCCTCGCGCCGGGTTTCGCCCAGCAGCGCCTGCAGACCACGGCCCAGAGCGGGCGGCTTGCGACGGGGCGGGGCGGAGGCTTCCGGGCTGGGCGCGCGGGTGGTGTCCTCGCTCATGCGGCTTTCCTTTGTTCTGGCAGGCGGGCAATCAATTCGCGGGCGAGCGCCATATAGGCTTTGCTGCCCGCGCAATATTGGTCGTAGATCAGCGCCGGCAGCCCATGGCTGGGCGCTTCGGACAGGCGGACGTTGCGCGGAATCGCCGTGTCGAACACCAGCCCGCCCAGCACCTGACGCACATCGGTGGAGACCTGATCGGTCAGGCGGTTGCGGCGATCGAACATGGTCAACGCCACGCCGATGATGCCCAGTTCGGCATTGAATCGCTGCTGCACCCGCTCGACGGTCTGGAGCAACTGGCTCAGACCTTCCAGCGCGAAGAACTCGCATTGCAGAGGCACCAGCAGCGTATCGGCCGCCGTCAGCGCATTCAGAGTCAGCAGGCCCAGCGAGGGCGGGCAATCGATAAAGCAGATGTCATAGCCACCCGCCGCCGTCACCGCCTCAAGCGACAAGGCATGGCGCAGCCGGTCGGTACGGTGATCGACCGCCACCAGCTCCACTTCGGCGCCCGAAAGATCCACCGTGGCGGGCACGATATCGAGCCCCGGAATGCGCGTCTGGAGAATGCAGTCGTTCAACTGCGCCTCCCCCATCAGCAAATCATAGGAGGACCATTCGCGCTGTTCGGTCGCAATGCCGGTGCCCGTGGAAGCGTTGCCCTGCGGATCCAGATCGATCAACAGCGTTTTCCAGCCGGTGGCGGCAAGCGCCGTGGCCATGTTGATGGCGGTGGTGGTCTTGCCCACTCCACCCTTCTGATTGGCAATGGCAACGCGGATCATCGGTTTATCCTCGTCTGTGGCGTGGAGCGCCATGGGTATCTGCATCGGCGGATAGGGCGGCCGGTTCTTAGGCACGTTTGGATTTTGCGCGCTGTTTTCCTTCCGTGGGCCCCTCAAGGTGCCCCATGATGATCCCCGCTTCGCCATCGGTGATCGATGGTTCCACGTGGAACATATGCTGCCATCCGGTCAGCTCTGCCAATTCTTGCCCTGCCGACCGCCCTTTGGGCAACAGCCATGTGGTCGCCTTTGTGGAAAACCGGGCAGATAGTTCGAGCAGACGCGGCAATGGTGCAAAGGCACGGGCCGAAATCACCGATACGGGTTGCGAATCCACCAGCTCCAGCCGGCTACCGATCACTCTGGTGCGGGTCAGTTGCAGCTCATCACAAACGCGCTGAAGCCAATCGACTCGCCGCGCGCGGGATTCGACCATCCACACATCCATGTCCGGACGCAGCAGCGCGATCACCAGACCAGGGAACCCCGCCCCCGTCCCCAGATCGAGCCATGGGCCCGATGTTTCACGTGAAACATCGGCGGACGGCAGATGCGCCAGAAGCTGCGCGGAATCGACGATATGGCGACGCCACACTTCGGCGAGCGATCCGCTCGAGACGAGGTTCTGATGCTCATTCTCTTCGGCCAGCATGGCGACCAGACGCTCGGCCCTGCCCTTCGCGGCAGCATCGAATTCTGGGCGCGCGGCCAGCCATGCCAGAGCGGCGCTCTCATCAGCGATCATGCCGAAAGCCTCCGTGCATGGACCAGCAGGGCGGCGAGAGCAGCGGGCGTGATCCCCGGCACCCGCCCTGCCGCAGCGAGAGTCGTGGGGCGGGCCTTGCCGAGCCGCTCGACCATCTCGCGAGAGAGGCCGGGCGTGTCGGCATAGGGGAAATTCTCTGGCAGAGCCAAACCATCATGCGCGCGCATGTCCTTCAATTCGCGATCCTGCCGTTCCAGATACGGCGCATAGGCAGCGTCCTCCGCCACCTCCGCCGCCAGATCGGCATCATCTCCCAGACCATCCTCGATCCAGGGTTCCAGCGTGTCGAGAGTCACGCCACCAAAACGGAGCCATTCGCGCAGCGGCAGGCGACCAACATCCTCACGGACGGGCACACCACTGCGAGCCAGTTCAGCGCTGGTCACAAGGTGATCGAGCTTGGCCAAAAAGGCCTCGCGATCCGCCTCGCGCTTTTCATACCAGGCGCGGCGTTCCTCACCAATGCAACCGGCAGCCAGCGCCAGAGGCGTCAGGCGAGTCACCGCATTGTTAGCGCGCAGTCTTAGGCGATATTCCGCGCGCGCCGTCAGCATACGATAGGGTTCGGAGACGCCCTGCAAAGTCAGATCGTCCACCATCACCGCCATATAGGCATTGGCGCGATCCAACGGCGCCGGCGCTCTGCCCAGCACAGATGCCGCAGCATGCATGCCCGCGATCAGCCCCTGCGCGGCGGCTTCCTCATAACCGGTGGTACCGTTGATCTGCCCGGCGCAATAGAGGCCCGGCATCGCCCTCACCTCAAGGCTGGGATAGAGCGCGCGCGGATCGATATGGTCATACTCAACCGCATAGCCCGGCACTGCCATCTCGACCTCTTCCAACCCTTCCATGGTGCGCAGCATCGCGAGCTGCACATCGGCAGGCAAGGAGGTGGACACCCCATTGGGGTAGACCAGCGGCGTATCGAGCCCCTCGGGTTCGAGGAAAATCTGGTGGCCATCGCGGTCGGCGAAGCGGTGAATCTTGTCCTCGATGCTGGGGCAATAGCGCGGGCCGGTCGCCCCGATCGCCCCGCTGAACAAGGGCGAGCGATGGAGGTTCGCGCGGATCACATCATGCGTCGCGGGATTGGTACGCGTGATGGCGCAGAAGACTTGCGGATTCACGCGCGCCTTTTCCATCGGTGACATGCACCATTGGATCGTTTCCGACGGCTGTGATTCCAGACGCGCCCAATCGATGCTGCGGCCATCGAGGCGCGGCGGCGTCCCGGTCTTCAACCGGGCCATGGGCAGAGCGGCATCGCGAATCTGCGCTGCCAGTCGCTGGGCCGAAGCCTCGCCGATGCGGCCACCGACCATGCGCTCTTCACCGCGGAACAAGGTGCCGCCGAGGAAAGTGCCGGTGCAGAGGATCACCGCCGAAGCGTTGATCGTGGAACCATCGGCCAGGTGCAGGCCGGTGACGTTTCCGCCTTGCTGAATCAGCGCAGCGGCCTCGCCCTGCACCAGAGTCAGATCGCCCTGCTGAGTCAGCAGCTTTTGCACCGCCGCCTTGAAGCGCTTGCGATCGGCCTGCACGCGCGGGCCCTGCACGGCGCTGCCCTTGCTACGGTTGAGCATGCGGTAATGGATCGCGCCAGCATCGGCGGCGCGGGCGATGATGCCGTCAAAGGCATCGACCTCGCGCACCAGATGGCCCTTGCCCAGACCGCCGATGGCCGGGTTGCAGCTCATGGCGCCAATGGCGTCGAGATCGAAACTGACCAGCGCCACCTTCGCGCCCATGCGCGCGGCAACGGCAGCGGCCTCGACCCCTGCATGGCCTCCGCCGATCACAACCACATCGAAATTCTGCATGGGCCCGCCCTACATGAGGCCGGGGCTCAGGTCAAAAGGCGTGTTTCACGTGGAACATCATTTGCCGATGCAGAAGCGGCCGAACAGCGTGTCGAGCATATCCTCGGTGGTGGCCCGGCCCAGCAGGCGGTCGAGCGAGACGCGGGCGAGGCGCAGCCCCTCCCCCACAAGCAGCGGATCATCCTGTCGCGCTTCGGCGTCCTGAAGCGCGGACACCACCGCGGCGAGCGCTGCATGCTGACGCTGATTCAACGCCGCCTCTCCCGGACGGGGAAGGGCGGCGCGCGCATGAGTCACCAGATCGCGACGCAAATCATCCACGCCCTCACCGCTCTTTGCCGAGACCCGATGACGGGGATGACTCTTGGCGTGATGATCGATGCGGTCGATTTGGGCTTCGATGTCCCACAGGCGCTCATCGGCATTTGGCCCCTGCCCTTCCTCACCCAGCCACAGGATCAGATCGGCCTGATCGACAATCGCCCGCGCCCGCTCGATGCCAATGGCTTCCACCACATCCTCGGTCTCATCGCGCAACCCTGCCGTATCGAAGAAGCGGAACGGCACGCCCTGAATCGCCACGGGATGAGTCAGCACATCGCGCGTCGTCCCGGCGATCGGCGCGGTGATGGCCGCTTCGCTTTCCACCAGCGCATTGAACAGAGTCGACTTGCCCGCATTGGGCGGCCCGGCGATCACCACGCGAAACCCCTCGCGCAGCGCTTCGGCACGCGGGCGATCCAGCCACTGGGCAATGGTGAAACGCAGATCGCTCAGCCGCACCGGCACATCAGCCGGCAGGCCACCCACATCATCTTCATCGGCAAAATCCAGCGCCGCCTCGACCAGCGCGGAAAGCGACAACACCTCCTGACGCCAGCTATCCACCAAGGCCGACAAGGCACCGCCGGCAGAAGCCATCGCGCTCTGTCGCTGCAGTTCGGTTTCGGCGGAGAGCAGATCGGCCAGACCCTCGGCCTCGGCCAGATCGATGCGGCCATGGGTGAAGGCGCGGCGGGTGAACTCGCCCGGCTCGGCCTTGCGCAGGCCGGGCAACTGACTCAGCGCATGCTCAACGGCCGCGATCACCGCGCGGCCGCCATGGCAGTGCAGTTCGGCCAGATCTTCACCGGTCGCCGTCTTCGGTCCGGGGAACCACAGCAGCAGCGCATGGTCCAGCACCTGGCCCTCACCATCACGCAGCGCTCCATAGCTGGCACGACGGGGCGCGGGCAGCCTTCCGGCCAAAGCCCGCAAGGCCTCCCCCGCTTGAGGTCCGCTGATCCTGATGACGGCAATCGCCGCTGGAGCCGCCCCGCTGGAGGGCGCGAAAATCGTATCCTGCATCCGCAGGCGTCTATCAGCCCTTGGGCTTGCCCGCCATGCCCACGCCCGCCTCGATAAGCTGCTGGAACATCTTCAGCCCCATCTGACCCATCGGCGCGAACTGCTTGGTGTATTCGGCAAGCTGCTCCAGACTGCCGCCGCCCTGCATCGCCTTGAGCACGGCATCCATATACATCTCATTGGCCCGCGTCACATCGGGCAAGCCCAGAAAGCGCCGCGCCTCTTCCGGGCTGCAATCAATCTCAAGATTGAGCTTCATCAGGCCTCTCCCTAAACTGTGACGAACCGTCAAACATAGCTGGCATAGCCAGAGCTGACTGTCCATTCATCTGTCCTTCAGTCGTAACAATCGGCCCCTCCACGGAGTTCCCCATGACAACCAACACGCTTATCCCCAGCCTTGACCACAAGGGCGAGATCCCCGCCTATGTCGCAAAGCCCGAGGGCGCCCCGCGCGGCACCGTGATCGTGGTGCCCGAGATCTTTGGCGTGAATCCCGGCATCGTCTCCAAGGCCGACGACTGGGCGAACAAGGGCTATGTCGCTGTCGCTCCCGACGTGTTCTGGCGTCAGGAAGCGGGCGTGGAACTGGACCACGATGTGCCCGAAGAGATGACTCGCGCCCTGTCCATGATGGGCGCCCATGACTTTCCCGCAGGGCTGGATGACATTCGCGCGCTGATCGCTTGGGCTCATGCTCGCAATCCGGGCGACAAGGTTGGGCTGGTCGGATTCTGCATGGGCGGGTTGATCGCCTATCAGGCTGCGGCGCGCACCGATATCGACGCCTCAGTCGGCTATTATGGTGTGGGCCTGGATGGGCTGATCGGTGAGGCCGGGAACATCAAGGGAGAGCTGCTGCTCCATATCCCCACCGCCGATGCCTTCACCTCGGCCGAGCAGCAGAAGGCGATTCATGCCGGGCTGGATTCAGTGCCGAATGTGACTCTGTATGATTATGAAGGGCTCGGGCACGGTTTCGCGGAAACCAAGGGAAGCCGCCGCGATGAGGCCGGAGCCGTGTTGGCCGATGCGCGGACGGTTGAGTTTATTGCGAAGTTTGTGGGGTAACAAAAAAGGATAAGATGCGAGGGCCATCGCCCTCGCGCTCCCTTTAATGTCTACGCTGCGCTATGGGTTCGGCCTTGTGCTCAGTTTGCAGCGCCGCAGGCTTTCAACGGTAGAAAGGCGCCGAGGCTTCTTGCCTGCGGCGCCTTTGTTGCGCTGGTGGAGAGATCGGGCGCAAGGTCCGGGTGCCACTGCAGGTTCGTCGGAAGACGTTATGGGAGTGCGAGGGGGTAACCCCCTCGCTTCTTTCTTTTTCAAACCCTGAATCAAAAAAGGGGCAGGATTTCTCCCGCCCCTTTCCTGAATCTCAGACCCGACGAATCTTACTGATTCATCGTCGCGAAGAAGTCTTCGTTGGTCTTGGAATCCTTCATCTTGTCGAGCAGGAACTCCATCGCGTCGACGGTGCCCATCTGCATGAGGATGCGGCGAAGGACCCACATCTTGGAGAGGTTGCCCTTCTCCACCAGCAGTTCTTCCTTGCGGGTGCCGCTCTTGCCCACGTCCAGCGCGGGGAAGATGCGCTTGTCGGCCACCTTGCGGTCCAGCACGATTTCGCTGTTGCCGGTGCCCTTGAACTCTTCGTAGATCACTTCGTCCATCTGCGGCAGCCGGTTTCGATCAGCGCGGTGGCGATGATCGTCAGCGAGCCGCCTTCCTCGATGTTGCGCGCGGCGCCGAAGAAGCGCTTGGGGCGCTGCAGGGCGTTGGCGTCGACACCGCCGGTCAGCACCTTGCCGGAGGTGGGCACCACGGTGTTGTAGGCGCGGGCCAGGCGGGTGATCGAGTCCAGCAGGATGACCACGTCCTTCTTGTGCTCGACCAGGCGCTTGGCCTTCTCGATCACCATCTCGGCGACCTGCACGTGGCGCGTGGCCGGTTCGTCGAAGGTCGAGGCGATCACCTCGCCGCGCACGGTGCGCTGCATTTCGGTCACTTCCTCCGGGCGCTCGTCGATCAGCAGCACGATCAGGTGCACTTCGGGGTGGTTGCGGGTGATGTGCTGGCGATGTTCTGCAGCATGATGGTCTTGCCCGCTTTCGGCGGCGCCACGATCAGGCCGCGCTGGCCCTTGCCGATCGGCGCGATCAGATCGATGACGCGGCCGGAACTTGTCCTTGACGGTCGGCCGTGCCGGCGTTCGAGCTTCAGGCGCTTGTTGGGGAACAGCGGCGTCAGGTTCTCGAAGATCACGCGGTGGCGCACGGCCTCCGGGCTGTCGAAGTTCACCGCGTCCACCTTGGTCAGCGCGAAGTAGCGCTCGCCGTCCTTGGGCGCGCGCACCTCGCCCTCGACCGTGTCGCCCGTGCGCAGGTTGAAGCGGCGGATCTGGCTCGGCGAGACGTAGATGTCGTCCGGGCCGGCCAGGTAGGTGGCCTCGGGGGAGCGCAGGAAGCCGAAGCCGTCCGGCAGCACCTCGATGGTGCCGATGCCCAGGATTTCTTCGCCATCCTCGGCCAGTTCCTTCAGGATCGCAAACATCAGATCCTGACGACGCAACGTGCTGGCGCTTTCAACGCCCAGTTCCTCAGCCATTTCGACCAGCTCGGCCGATGTTTTTTTCTTCAATTCTTTCAAATGCATAAATAATTTCCGTAAGGAGGTTTTCGGCCGGCGGGTCCATCGGGCCTGGAGAAGGCGGACCTTTTGCGCGCTATGCTCGCACGCAAATCATTGCCGGTGAGGGCCTAGCGCATATTCTTTTGGCGCTTTGCCGTCAATAAAATGGCGGTGGGTGGAGGGAAATTGAAGGGAGACAGAAAAAGAAACAATGCGAGGGCCATCGCCCTCGCGCTCCCTTTAATTGTCGACCTTGGCGTCAAGGGTTCGGCGGCAGAGCAATGTCGCCGCGCCGCAGGCAGGACATGATAGCTCAGCGCAGGGGAGTTAAAGCCTGCGGCGCCAACAGGTGGATAGTCAGGGCGCAACAGTCGGGTGCCTCAACCCGTTCGTCGGAAGACGTTCCGGGAGCGCGAGGGGGTAACCCCCTCGCATTTTCCTACTTCAAAACCTTAAAACGGCCGCACAATCACCAAAATCACGATGATCGCCGCCGCCACACCGGGCACCTCATTCAGCAGGCGCAGAGTCTTCCCCGGCAGCTTGCGGTCACCCTTGGCCAGTCCCTTGGCATAGCCCGCCAGCCAGACGTGATAGCCTGTCAGCACCAGCACCATCGCAAGCTTGGCGTGGAACCAGCCCTGCGAGAAAGCCCCGATCGTATGGGCCAGCAGCAGCCCGAACACCCAAACCGCCACCAGAGACGGCCACATGATGATCTTGAGCAGCTTGCTCTCGCGGTCGATCCAGCGGCGCTCTTCCTCGGTGCCGGGCAGGCTTTCCTGGTGGTAGACGAAATAGCGCGGCAGCATGAAAAGCCCCGCCATCCAGAAGATGACGAAGATGATATGGCCGGCCTTAAGCCAGGCGTAGGTCATCGAGAGTATCCAATCCATACAGGCCTATATAGGTCATCGGTGCCAGTTGCGCACCACCTGAAGCAACTGTTCGACGTGCGCCAGGGGCGTCGTCTGGCCGATGCCGTGGCCCAGGTTGAAGACATGGGGGCGGTCGGCAAAGGCGTCGAGCACCTCAGTGGCGCGCTTCTCCAACTCTGCGCCACCGGACAGCAGCAGCAGCGGATCGAGGTTGCCCTGCACCGGCATGCCAGCGGGCAATTCGCGCGCGGCCCAGAGCGGGTCGACGGTTTCATCCACGCCCACGGCATTCACGCCGGTTTCGCGGGCATAGGCGGCCAGCTTCTCGCCCGAACCTTTGGGGAAGCCGATCACAGGCACAGTGGGGTGCATGGCCTGAATCCGCGCGGCGATGGTGGCGTTCGGCGCGATCACCCAGCGTTCGTATTCGCGCGGGGCCAGACTGCCGGCCCAACTGTCGAAAAGCTGCACCGCCTCGGCGCCGGCCTTGATCTGGCCATCGAGGTAGTCGACGGTCACCTCGATGATGGCATCGATGATCGCCTGGAAGGCCTCAGGATCGCGATAGGCATAGGCGCGGGTCTCATGCTGGTCCCTGCTGCCCTCGCCATTCACCATGTACGTAGCGACCGTCCAGGGGCTTCCTGCAAAGCCCAGCATGGTCACCTCTTCCTTCAGCGAGGCTCTGACCAGACGCACCGTCTCGTAGATGGGCGACAGACGGTCTGGAACCCCCTGCAAAGCCTGCAGACTATGATCCACAAGCTTAGGCGAGAGATGAGGCCCTTCGCCCGCCAGAAATGCCAGATCCTGCCCCATCGCATAAGGCACGATCAGAATGTCCGAAAACAGGATGGCGCCATCGAAGCCGAAACGGCGCAGAGGCTGCAAGGTAATTTCTGCTGCTGCCTCGCTGTCATAGACCAGAGGCAGGAAGCCGCCCTTCTCCGCGCGAAGCGCGCGATATTCAGGAAGATAGCGCCCGGCTTGTCGCATCAGCCAGATGGGACGGCGAGAGAGGTTCTCTCCTTTGAGGGTGGCGAGCAAAGGACCGGGCATTGTGAGTCATTCCTGATCAAAGAGGATTCATGAAAGGATGATGAAGGTTGTTGGGCCTGTGGATAGCGGGAATTACGGCCACTTGCCTGAATTATCCCGGACTGAACAGGGCAAAGCGATCTGCGACTCCGTGACTCCAATCGTCAAGGAATCCTTATGCCCCTTATCCCCAGCCTGTGGGAAAGACTGCCCACATGTGCGCAGCGCCCGGATTGAGTCCGGGTTAGCGGGGGTGGTCTCTATCCCCCATTTTGTTGGTTCTCCTGTCCTGCCGTTTATGCCAAGGGATATCCACAAGGCCCCGGCGGGCTTTCTCCTTTTTCCCCAGACCCGGCTTGCCCATTCATGAACCGCCTGCATCTGCATCTTCTTTCGGATTCCACCGGCGAAACGCTGGAGATGATCGCCAAGGCGGCGCTCGCCCAGTTCGAGGATGTGGAGGTCAACCGCCATTTCTGGCCGATGGTGCGCAGCCAGGCGCATCTCGACCGGGTGATGGGCGATATCGCGGCCAATCCGGGGCTGGTGCTCTATACGATGGTCAGCCACGACATCCGCCGCATGCTGGAGGACCGCTGCCTGGCGATGGGCCTGCCCGCCGTGCCGGTGCTGGATTCCGTCACCGATGCGCTGGCCAATATGCTGGGGCAGCAGGCGCGCGGTCGCCCCGGCAAACAGCATATTCTGGACGCGGCCTATTTCGCGCGCGTCGATGCGATTCACTTTTCCATCGCCCATGATGACGGGCTGAACTGGGAAAACTGGGAAGAGGCCGATATCGTGCTGGCGGGGGTCTCGCGCAGTTCGAAGACGCCGACCAGCATCTATCTGGCCAACCGCGGCTATAAGGTGGCGAACATCCCCATCGTGGTGGAAAGCCCGCCGCCTGCCCTGCTGTTCGGCCTGCGCTCGCCTTTGGTGGTGGGGTTGACGACGGCGCCCGAGCGACTGGTTCAGGTGCGCCGCAACCGGCTGCTCTCGATGAATCATCAGACCGAGACATCCTATGTCGATGTCGAAAGGGTGAAGACCGAATTGCTCTATGCTCGCCGCATGTTTGCCGACAATGGCTGGCCGGTGATCGATGTGACGCGCCGCTCGATCGAGGAGACGGCAGCGGCGATCATTTCGCTGTTGAAGGATCGCAGCGTCCAGTCGGTGGGCGCTCAGGCCGGGAATCGTCCGATATGACCGTGAATGCTGTGCCGCTGGTGCTGGCCTCCAAAAGTGCCTCGCGCCGGGCGATGCTGACCGCCGCTGGCGTGCCCTATACGATTCAGCCCGCTGATGTGGATGAGCGCGCGCTTGAATCCGCGCTGGCCGACGCCGCGCCCGCCGATGTGGCGCTGGCTCTGGCCGAGGCGAAGGCTCTGGCGGTATCCGAAGCTGAGCGCGATGCGCTGGTGCTGGGCAGTGACTCGCTGGTGGTGGTCGAGGGCCGCCGCTTCGACAAGCCCACCAGCCGCGAGAATGCCGAGGAGCACCTGCGCTTCTTTTCGGGCAAGGTGATGGAGCTGCATTCCGGTGCTGCTCTCGCCCGCGCCGGGCAGACTGTGTGGCGCCATGGCGAGGTGGCGCGGCTGCATGTGCGCGCGCTGGATGAGGCTTTCATCGCCCAATATCTCGACGCGGAATGGCCCGAAGTGGCGGGATGCGTCGGTGTATTCCGTGTGGAAGGCCTGGGGATAAACCTGTTTGAAACTGTGGATGGCAGTCATTTCACGGTGCTGGGCATGCCCTTGCTGCCGGTGCTTGGCGCGCTGCGGAATCAAGGTGTTATCGCATGACGCTCCCTTATGCGGAGGTGATCGGCGACCCCATCATCCAGTCCAAGTCGCCGATTATCCACAGGCACTGGCTGCAGGCGCTGGGGATGGATGGCGATTACCGCCACGCCCATGTCACCGCGGAAGGGCTGGAAGCGTTTCTCGCCACCCGCCGGAGCGATGAGAACTGGCGCGGCTGCAACGTCACGATGCCTCACAAGCAGGCGATCATGCCGCTGCTCGACGTGCTGGACCCGCTGGCGCAACAGGTTGGCGCGGTGAACACCGTGGTGCGCGGAGCGGACGGTCGGCTGACGGGCTACAACACCGATGTCGACGGCGTGGCCGAGCCGCTGTCGGCGCTGGTGTCGCGGCAGGATGCCCATGCCTATATCATCGGCGCGGGCGGCGCGGCGCGGGCCGCCATCTTCGGTGTGAGCCGTGGCGCCGCCGCGACGACCAGCATCTTCAATCGCACTGCTCACAAGGCTGATGAGCTGGCCATTCTTGCGAAAGCGCCATCCGGCAAGGGCCATCCGCTGACGGGTCTGATCCCGACTCATGACCACAGCCATATCATCGTCAACGCGACCAGCATGGGCATGGGTGGGCAAAATCCGGTGCCGATCGACCTGTCGGGCTTCGCTGCCGACACCATTGTCTTCGATATGGTCTATGCACCGCTGGAAACGCCTTTGCTGGCTCAGGCGCGCGCGCAGGGGCTGCGCACCATCGATGGGCTGGCGATGCTGATCGGCCAGGGCGCGGTGGCCTTCGAGAAGTTTTTCGGCGCCCCTCCCCCCCGCGACAACAACGATGCTGCCCTGCGGGCGCTGCTGACCGCATGAGTCGTCCTTTCGTCCTCGGGCTGACGGGCTCGATCGGCATGGGCAAATCGGCGGTGGCCGCGATGCTGGAAGAGATCGGCGTGCCGGTCTTCGACGCCGATGCGCAGGTCCGCCTGATGCAAGGCCCGGCTGGCGCCCTGCTGGCTGCGATTGAAAAGGCCTTCCCCGGCACCACCGGCCCGCAAGGTGTGGACCGCGCAAAACTGGGCGCGGCGGTGTTCGGCGATGATGCGGCACTCGCCCGGCTGGAGGCCATTGTCCACCCCGCCGTGGCGCAGGCGCGTGCGCAATTTCTGGCCGATCACGCGGCGGCACCCTTGGTCGTTTATGATATTCCCCTGCTGTTTGAAAAGGTTGGGCGCGAGGGGATCGATGCCGTCGCCGTCGTCTCCGCTCCGGCGCGGGCCCAGCGCGAAAGGGTGCTGGCGCGCCCCGGCATGACTTCTGAAAAGTTCGCGGCGATCCTCGCGCGGCAGATGCCCGATGCGCAGAAACGCAAGCTGGCCGACCATGTGATCGACACCGGCACCAGCCTTGCGCAGACCCGCGCGCAGGTCGCGGCGCTGATCGAACGCTTGGTCCCGACACGATAATAAATGCGTCATAACCTCTTGTAAGCGGGCCTCGGCAGGACGATAGTCGAGTGAATGAGAGAGATCGTTTTCGACACTGAAACCACCGGACTCGACCCCAAAACAGGGGACAGACTCGTGGAAATCGGCTGTGTGGAAATGGTCAACCGGGTGCAGACCGGCGTCACATTTCACCGCTATTTCAATCCGCAGCGCGACATGCCGGCCGAGGCCGAACGGGTCCACGGCCTGTCCGAGGCCTTCCTGGCCGACAAGCCCCTGTTCAAGGCCGAAGCGCAGGCTTTCCTCGACTTTATCGGCGACTCGCCGATGGTCGCGCATAACGCCAGCTTCGACTTCGGATTCATCAACAATGAGCTGACGATGGTGGGCCTGCCCATCGTCGAACTCGATCGCATGGTCGACACCGTGCGCATCGCCCGCGCCCGGCATCCCGGCGCGAAAAACTCGCTCGACGCGCTCTGCACGCGTTACGGCATCGATCGCAGCCATCGCACGAAGCATGGCGCTCTGCTTGACGCGGAACTGCTGGCGCAGGTCTATGTCGAGCTGCTGGGCGGCCGCCAGATCGGTCTGGAACTTGCCGCCGAGCAGGGACTTGTTGAATCCACCGTGGTCGAAACCACTGTGATCACGCGGGAAAGGGTACAACGCCCGGCCCGCCCCCACCACGCCAGCGAAGCGGAATTGGCCGCTCACGCGAAGTTTTTGGAGTCGATCAAAACACCTCTTTGGCTTTCCGACTAAGAGCAAATTTCCAACAACAGAACAGGAGTCAGGACCATGGACATTCGCGTTTCCGGCCATCAGATGGAAACCGGCGAAGCGCTGCGGGTCCACGTCGAGGACCGGCTGAACACCATCACGGACAAGCACTTCAACAAGGCGCTGTCTTCCGTGGTGACCTTCGGCAAGGCGCCCGGCGGTTCGTTCCGATGCGATATCGTGACTCATGTGCGCCAGGGGCTCATCCTCAAAGGCGCCGGCATCGCCCATGATGCGCATCAGAGCCTGGATGCGGCCGCCGTCAAGATCGAGACCCAGTTGCGCCGCTACAAGAAGCGCCTGAACGATCGCCACGAGCAGGCCAGCCATGCCGTGCAGTCGCAGGAAGCGGCCTACACCATCTTCGAGGAACCCGTTCACGAAGAGGGCGAGGAAGCCCATGCCGAGGCGCCTCTGGTCATTGCCGAGCTGCGCGTCGACGTGCCCGAAGCAACCGTTTCGGATGCGGTGATGATGCTGGATCTGCGCAACACCAATGCCTTGCTGTTCAAAAACGCTGGCACCGGAAAGCATAATATGGTCTACCGCCGGGGTGATGGCTCGATCGGCTGGGTCGAACCCTCGTAACAGACGAAACACGTCGTTGCCCCGTCGGTAACGGCGGGGATAGCGAGCCCTTACGGAGGAGCGCGCGTCCGGTTGTGACGAGTACCCAGCTTTGACGAGGTCTCAGTGATAACCTGGTGCGCGATCTTCCGTGTTTCCTACAGGATAATACGCATGGCAAACGGCTTTGCGTGTTCCTTCGAAACAAGCTATCGCCCCGCCCGACCCGACCACTGGGCGACGGGCATGAAAAGGCAAGTTGAAGATTGGCGATGACAGCGCTGTTCACGCTCATGCCAGAGGCGGTAGGCACCATTTCGGCCGACAGCAAACCCGCGATCATCGAGCATCTGTCCGGGCGTTTCGCCCGGGTCTATGCGCTCGATGAGGAGCAGGTGCGCGAGCGGATCGAGGAACGCGAAAAGCTCGGCAGCACCGGCTTTGGCCGCGGTGTGGCCATCCCCCATGCGCGCATGCCCGATTTGGTGCGGCCGGTGGCGGTGGTGTTGCGGCTGGAATCGCCGGTAGGTTTTGAATCCGCCGACGATATGCCGGTGGATATCGTCTTTGGCCTGCTCTCGCCCGAACAGGCCGGGGCCGTTCACCTCCATGCGCTGGCCGCGATCAGCCGCATGATGCGCGACGACAAGATGCATGCCGCCCTGATCGAAGCCCCCAGCGACGAGGCGCTGTATGCCCTCCTCGCCAACGTCCTCGACCGCGACGCGGCGTAAGATGGGCCCCAAGGATAACGACGTGGATTCAGGGGCCGGCCTGCATTGGCGCGCGTTGGAGGGGCTTTACGCTTCGGCGCCGATCAACCAGCTTTTTTCGTCGCGGCTTGAGGTTGTCGGCGAAGGCCATGCGCGCATCCTCTTCGACATCGATCCGTCCGTTTTCCACGCGGGCGGCGCGGCGCATGGCACGATCTATTTCAAGATGCTCGACGATGCGGCCTTCTACGCCGCCAACACGCTCGTCACCGACCGTTTCCTGCTGACCACCTCCTTCAACCTGTTGTTCTCACGCCCGGTGCGCGGTGGGCGCGTGACGGCGGAGGGGCGCTGGGTCAGCGGTCGCCGTCGCGTGCTGGTGGCCGAGGCCCGGCTGATCGACGAGGAAGGCGAGGAGGTCGGGCGCGGCACCGGCACCTTCATGCGCTCGCATATCGCGCTTTCCTCGCTGCCCGGTTACGGCGGATGAGCGAGACCCCTCGCCTGCCCGCCGCTGTGGAAGTCTCGGCGCTGGTCAGGCAGGTGAATGCACAGGGCGGTTTCGCCACGGTGCTGACCAAGGGTGAGGCGGACGCGGGCACGATCCTGCTGCTGCTCTGCGAGAACGGTCATGACCAGCGCGTCTATGAACGCATGCCCATGGCGGATGGCACACGCGGCTGGCATTGCGCCAAACGCCGCGATCCCGATGACCCGCAACCCTTCCAGGATTGGCTTGACCGCCGAAGCCGGCAGGACCGCGACCTGTGGATCGTCGAACTAGACATCGCGGGGGCGGAACGATTCATCGGATTGGCCGTTTAGGCGCGATTGACTCGGCGACCTGCCTCCCGCACTGCGGCGCGTCCATAACGCGCAGGCGGCCAAGTTGACCGGGGGGTTGGCAGGCTGGCACGCAGACGGGGGGCTGCCGGCAGGATCGCTGGTGGATGGGAAGAGCCCGGACAAGCGGCTCTGTTTCTGTCTGCGCGTGCTGCGTCTGGAGGGTTCACCGCATTAGAAATTGCCTGGAATGCGTCAGCTTCTCACCCGCGCCAAAAGCCTGTCTCTGGCTGCGACCGTCCTGATCTTGACCGCCGTTGGTTCCGGCGCCTCTGCCCAGCAGAATGAACCGACTCTGCAGACCGTGCCTGTTCCTGCCGCCGCGCCTCTGGCCAATGGCACCGCGAACGCCGCTGCTCTCGACCTTGAACCGGCCCCTGCCGTGAATGCCGCGACGCTGACCCAACTGGTCGCCCGGCAGCCGCAGGGCGAAGAGGTTTCCTCCGAAATCAACTGTCTGGCCGGCGCCGTCTATTTCGAGGCGCGCAATGAAACGCTCGATGGCCAGCTTGCTGTGGCCCGTGTGGTTGTCGCCCGCTCGCGCTCTGGCCGTTTCCCGGACAGCTATTGCGGCGTGGTCTACCAGCCTTCCCAGTTCTCCTTCATCCATGGCGGCATGATGCCGGTGATCAACCACGCCTCGGCCGGTTGGCACCGTGCGCTGGCGATCGCCGAAATCGCCCATGACGGTAGCTGGCAGAGCCCCGTTGAAGGCGCGATGTTCTTCCATTCCGCACGTATCTCGCCCCGCTGGCATCGCCAGCGCGTGGCCCGGATCGACAATCACGTCTTCTATCGCTGAAGACGGTCTTCATTTGCGCCAGCCAAGGCCCTCTGTTTCACGTGGAACAGAGGGCCTTGTTGTTTGTGGCTCGGGAGTTAGACCGGTGATCTGACCTCGCACGGAGCGCCCCAATGACCACCACGCCCTTCCGCCCGGTTCTCTATCTCAAGGACCGCTGCCCATGGTGCCTGAAGCTGCGTTTGTTTCTGCTCGAGGCGGGGCTGATCGGCGGCTTCGAACTGCGCGTCTTCGTGCCCGGCGATGATCAGGAGGCGGCGATCCGCGCCGAGCTGGAGCCGCATGTCGAGAAGGTGACCTTCCCCATCGCCCAGATCGCGCCGGGGCGGTATCTGCCTGATTCCGGGGCGATCATCGATCATTATGCGCAAGAGGCTGGTGTGGATGTGGCCAGCCTGCCGACGCTGGATCAATATGTGCGCGGGCCTTTGGCGACCATGGCCGCGCTCAGGAAGGAAATCGCGGAGTTGAAGGGGAAAGGGTAACAGCAGGGGGCGTTACGCCCTCTGCACCCCCGTTACGTCTCCCGACGATGGGGAAGCGTTTAGGGCATCGTGGTGCGTGACCTCTCCACCGCCGGAGGCCATCAATGGAAGCGGCATGGCGCCACGATGAGATGATGCGCAGCCTAGACATTCATGGGAGCGCGAGGGGGTAACCCCCTCGCATCCGCTTCTTTTCTTACTTCCGCAATTCAACCCAGATCGGCGCATGGTCGCTGGCCTTTTCCCGCCCGCGATGGTCCTTGTCGACTCCGCAAGCCACCAGACGATCCGCTGCCTCGGGCGAGAGCAGGGCATGATCGATGCGGAAGCCATGATCGCGCTGCCATGCTCCGGCCTGATAGTCCCAATAGGTCCAGACGCCGCCATCGGGATTGTGGGTGGCGATGGCGTCCGTCCAACCATCGTTGAGCAAACGCAGATAGGCATCACGCGATTCCGGCTGCATCAGCGCGTCATCGGCCATGGCCTTGGGGGACCAGATGTCGCGATCGGTGGGGATGACGTTGAAATCGCCTGTCACCACGACCGGGATTTCCAGAGCGCGCAGCTCGGCCATGCGGTTGCGCAGGCGTTCCATCCAGCGCAGCTTGTAATCGAACTTTGGGCCGGGTTGCGGGTTGCCGTTGGGCAGATAGATGCCGGCGATGCGGACCCCGAAAACATCGGCCTCGATGTAGCGGGAATGCTCATCCTCGGGTTCTCCGGCCAGGCCGCGCTGGGTTTCGACGGGCTTTTCGCCATCGGCCAGGATCGCCACGCCGTTGAAGCCCTTCTGGCCGTGCCAGATGGCGTGATAGCCGATCTTCTCGAACTCATCGGCGGGGAAGCCCTCGTCCTGGGTCTTGATCTCCTGCAGGCAGGCGACCGAGGGGCGCGTCTCTTCCAGCCACTCCAGCAGGCGCGGCAGGCGGGCCTTGATGCCGTTGATGTTGAAGCTGGCGATTTTCATGTGAAGGTTCCTAGGAAGAGACAAGCAGGGGGCGTTACGCCCCCTGCACCCCCATTACGTCTCCCGACGAGAGGGGGCGCAAGTGCGCAGCCTTACGCTCCCTCTCTACCGCCGGAGGCCATAAATGAAAGCCGCTTCGCGGCATGGCGCCGCGATGAGATGATGCGCAGCGTAGACATTAACGGGAGCGCGAGGGCGATGGCCCTCGCATTTTCCTCTTCTTCCCCTTTCGACCAAAATCGCATTCCCCCTTGCCTTTATCGGGTCTAGACCTCCCATATGACCCAGACCATCCTTGCCCCCTTCCCCGCCCAGCGCCCCCGCCGCAGCCGCTCCACCCCCTGGAGCCGCGCGATGCACCGCGAGACGATCCTCACCCCCGCCAACCTCATCTGGCCGCTGTTCGTGGCCGATGGCCAAGGTGTGGAAGATCCCATCGCCAGCCTTCCCGGCGTCTCGCGCTGGAGTGTCGATCTGATGGTGGAGCGCGCGAAGGAGGCGGTGAGCCTCGGCATCCCCTGCCTCGCCCTATTCCCCTACACCCAGAAGGAGCGCCGCAGCGAGGACGGCAAGGAAGCGCTCAATCCGGACAATCTGATGTGCCGCGCCATTCGCGCCATCAAGGACGCCTGCGGCGACGATATCGGCATTCTGACCGATGTGGCGCTCGATCCCTACACCTCGCACGGGCAGGATGGGCTGATCGATGACAACGGCTATGTGCTCAACGATGCCACGGTGGAAACGCTGGTCGGCCAGAGCCTGAATCAGGCCAATGCCGGCGCCGATATCATCGCGCCGAGCGATATGATGGATGGCCGCATCGCCGCCATTCGCGCGGCTCTGGAAGGCGCCAACCACCAGAACGTGCAGATCATGTCCTATGCCGCCAAATACGCCAGCGCCTTTTATGGCCCGTTCCGCGATGCGGTGGGCTCGCGCGGGCTGCTGAAGGGCGACAAGAAGACCTATCAGATGGACCCTGCCAACAGCGACGAGGCCCTGCGCGAAGTCGCCATCGATCTGGCCGAGGGCGCCGACAGCGTGATGGTCAAGCCCGGCCTGCCCTATCTGGACATCGCCCGCCGCGTGAAGGACGAATTCGGCGTGCCGGTCTTCGCCTATCAGGTCAGCGGCGAGTATGCGATGATCGAGCATGCCGTGGCCGCCGGCGCCGCCGACCGTGACACGATGGTGCTGGAAACGCTGCTGGCCTTCCGCCGTGCGGGCTGCTCGGGGGTGCTGACGTACCATGCGGCCCATGCCGCGCGCCTGCTGAATGGCTGATTTCCGCCTTGAGACCGAGCGGCTGATCCTGCGCAGTTGGCGGGATTCGGACCGCGAGCCTTTCTGGGCGATGGCTCAGGATGAGGAGGTTATGCGCTATCTGCCCGCGCTGGATCGCGCCGGGGCCGATGCCGCGCTAGCGCGTGGCGTGGCGATGCAGGTCGAGCATGGGCACTGTTTCTGGGCGCTGGAACGGCGCGAGGATGGCGCTTTCCTCGGCATGTGCGGGATGGCCCCTCCCCGCGATCCGCTGGTGGAGTATGAGGTGGGCTGGCGCCTCATGCGCCATGCCTGGGGCCGGGGCTATGCGCAGGAGGCGGCGCGGGCCACGCTGGCATGGGCCTGGGCCAACCGCCCCATGCCGACCATCGTTGCGATCACCGTTCCCGACAACCGCGCCAGTTGGACCCTGATGGAGCGCATCGGCATGACCCGCGCGGCAGACGAGGATTTCGAGCATCCCTCCCTGCCCGAGGGCCACCCTTTGCGCCTGCACCGGCTTTACCGTATCCACAGGCCATGACTCAGCGCCCCGATATCACCATCGCCCCCTTCAAGGGCATCTGGCCGCGCATCCATGAGAGCGCCTTTATCGCTCCCGGCTGCCGCATCATCGGCGATGTCGAGATCGGGCCCGACGTTTCCATCTGGTACAATTGCGTTATTCGCGGCGATGCGAACCACATCCGCATCGGCGCGCGCAGCAACATTCAGGACGGCAGCGTCGTCCATTGCGATTCCCCCAAGCCGAACCGTCCCGACGGCTTCCCCACACTGATCGGTGAGGATGTGCTGGTGGGCCATATGGCCATGATCCACGGCTGCATCCTTGAAGACCGTGCCTTCGTCGGCATGGGCGCCATGGTGATGGACGCCGCCCGCATCTCCAGCGACGCCATGCTGGCCGCAGGAGCCCTCCTGAGCCCCGGCAAGGTGATCCCGCCCCGAGAGCTATGGGTTGGCCGCCCAGCCGCCTTCAGCCGCACCCTGAACGACCAGCAACTGGCCGCGATGCAGGATGGCGTGGCGCGCTATGTGACGAACGGTCGCCTGCATCGAGAGGCGCTGGAGGGCTGATGGCCCGTCCCAAAGCTGATTTGCCGGAAGCGGAAGCCATTCGCGCTCTGCTGGATGAGGAAGGCCGCCTGGCCTTGCGTGTGACGCCGGGGGCCCGTTCGGAAGGGCTTGAGGTCGCGGATGGGCGGCTGCTGGCCAAAGTCCGCGCCAAGCCGGAGGATGGCAAGGCCAATGCCGCGGTGATCGATCTGGTGGCGCAGGGGTTGGGTGTGGCGCCGTCGCGATTGACGTTGCTGCGTGGGGCGACTTCAAGGGACAAGTTGTTGGGGTTGCAAGATTAAAAAGGAAAATGCGAGGGGGTTACCCCCTCGCGCTCCCGGAACGTCTTCCGACGAAGCGGCGGTGGTTCCCGATCCGAGCGTACCAGCGCAAGACAAGGCGCCGCAGGCAATCAAATCAAAATGACAGGTTGCGCTGACGATTCATGCCTGCGGCGCGGCAAACTGAGCGCAACGCCGAACCCGATGCGCCAAGGCCGACATTAAAGGGAGCGCGAGGGCGATGGCCCTCGCATTTCTCTATTCTTCCTGAATCAAAAAAGGGCGCCACCCTCGCGAGTGGCGCCCCTTCTTGCGCGGTCCAGCGCTTACTCCTTGCCGTCGGCCTTGCTGGGGGCTTCGGGCGCATTCTTCTGGCCGCGGGCCTTCTTGTTGACCACCTTGGGCGCGGCGGGTGTCAGTTGGAAGTTGAGGGCGGGCTTGCCGTCCTCATCATCCTTGAGCGTGACGTTCACCTCGCCGCCATGGGCCAGCTTGCCGAACAGCAGTTCCTCCGCCAGCGGCTGCTTGACCTTGTCCTGAATGAGGCGGGCCATGGGCCGGGCGCCATAGAGCTTGTCATAGCCGCGTTCACCCAGCCAGGCGCGCGCTTCGGCGTCGAACTGGATGTGGACGTTCTGGTCGGCGAGCTGCAGTTCCAGTTGCAGGATGAACTTGTCCACCACCATGCTGACGACCGAGGTGGGCAGGTAGGCGAAGGGCACGATGGCATCCAGACGGTTGCGGAATTCCGGCGTGAACAGGTTCTTGACCGCTTCCTCGCCGGCGTCCGCCTTGGAGATGTCGCCAAAGCCGATGCCGTTGCGCGCCATGTCGCTGGCCCCCGCATTGGTGGTCATGATCAGGACCACATTGCGGAAATCCACCGTCTTGCCGTGGTGATCGGTCAGGCGGCCATTGTCCATCACCTGCAGCAGGATGTTGAACAGATCGGGGTGCGCCTTCTCGATCTCGTCGAGCAGCAGCACGCAATGGGGCTGCTGGTCGATGGCATCGGTGAGCAGACCGCCCTGATCGAAGCCGACATAGCCCGGAGGGGCACCGATCAGGCGCGAGACCGAGTGCCGCTCCATATATTCCGACATGTCGAAACGCTGGAGCGGAATGCCCATGATCTCGGCCAGACGGCGCGCGACTTCGGTCTTGCCCACACCGGTCGGGCCCGAGAACAGGAACGAGCCGATCGGCTTGTCCGGGTCACGCAGACCGGCGCGCGAGAGCTTCATCGCGCGGGACAGCACCTCGATGGCCTTGTCCTGCCCGAAGACCACGCGCTTGAGGTCACGCTCCAGATGCTCCAGCACCTTCTTGTCGTCGGACGAGACGCTCTTGGGCGGGATGCGCGCCATGGTGGCGATCACCTGCTCGATCTCGCGGCCGGTGATCGTCTTCTTGCGCTTGCTGGGCGCCACCAGCATCTGCATCGCGCCCACCTCGTCGATCACGTCGATCGCCTTGTCGGGCAGCTTGCGGTCGTTGATGTAGCGCGCGGAGAGTTCCACCGCCGTCTTGATCGCCTCGGCGGTGTATTTCACCTTGTGGTGATCCTCAAACGCCGTGCGCAGACCCTTGAGGATCTTGATCGTATCCTCGATGCTGGGCTCGTTCACGTCGATCTTCTGGAAGCGGCGCAGCAGGGCGCGGTCCTTCTCGAAGTGGTTGCGGAACTCCTTGTAGGTGGTCGAGCCGATGCAGCGGATCGTGCCGCCCGACAGCGCGGGCTTCAGCAGATTCGAGGCATCCATGGCGCCGCCAGAGGTGGCGCCGGCACCGATCACCGTGTGGATTTCATCGATGAACAGCACGGCATGCGGCATCTTCTCCAACTCGGAGACGACCTGCTTCAGGCGTTCCTCGAAATCGCCGCGATAGCGCGTGCCCGCCAGCAGGCTGCCCATATCGAGCGAATAGATCACCGCATTGGCCAGCACCTCGGGCACGTCGCCCTCGACGATCTTGCGCGCCAGACCCTCTGCGATGGCGGTCTTGCCCACGCCCGGATCGCCCACATAGAGCGGGTTGTTCTTGGAACGGCGGCACAGGATTTGGATGGTGCGGTCCACCTCGGGCCCGCGCCCGATCAGCGGGTCGACCTTGCCGCCCAGCGCCTTCTCATTGAGGTTCACCGTGAACTGGTCGAGCGCGGAATCCTTCTTGTTGGCCGATGCGCTCTTGGTCTCGGGCTTGTCCTCATGCGGGGTTTCTTCCGCGCCCTTGGGGTGCTTGTCCTCGATGCGCTTGCCGCCCTTGCCGATGCCATGGCTGATGAAGCTGACGGCATCCAGGCGGCTCATATCCTGCTGCTGCAGGAAATAGACGGCATAGGAATCCCGCTCGGAGAACAGGGCCACCAGCACATTGGCACCGGTGACGGTGTCCTTCCCGCTGGATTGCACATGCAGGATGGCACGCTGGATCACGCGCTGGAAACCGGCGGTTGGGGCGGGTTCCGCCTTGTCCTTGGTTTTCAGGCTTTGATATTCCTGATCCAGATATTGCTTCACCGCCTCGGACAGTTCGCCAAGGTCAACCCCGCAGGCGTTCATCACCTGAGCCGCATCCACGTCATCGATCAGCGCGAGCAGCAGATGCTCAAGCGTGGCATATTCGTGGCTGCGCTCCGAGGCATGCGCCAGCGCGGCGTGAAGGGTCTTTTCGAGGCTTTGGGCGAAACTGGGCATCTTGGCACTTTCGCTAGGAACTCAACGTTCGTGAGTCGGCGCCGTGTGGACGGGCGCCTGATGAAAACAGCGAGCGGGGCTGGAGGAATGAAACGCCCGGAAGGGGCTGGCGGTCCATGCGGCTTTGGCGTCCGCATGGGATCTGATGTGGGAACCGATCACGGAAGTCGGCTCCATCGACAATCTCTATATGGGGCACCCTCGCCGGATTGCGAGGGGGGGCTCCACGCATAGCGTTCATGCGCCGGATGCCCATGGCCTGAATGATCCCGCCCGCCTTCATGCGCGCGGCCTGAACAGGGCATCGGCAGCCAGCCTGTGGGCACTGGCCCGCGAAGCATGCGCCTTGACGCGCTCAATCTCGATTTCGAGCAAATGGATACGGGCGCTCAACTCGTCCTGCGAATAGCGATCGAGGCTTTCGCTGGCGAGCGCTTGGGCGGCGTCCTTGCTGACGCCACCGGACGGAACGGGGCGGTCATCGTCTTCCATTGGAAGCACATCCTTGACGTCGCGGCGCTTGCTGTCAACCGCTTGCGCGTTTAGGGCTGACAAGCGTGAGTTTACCGAGCCTGGCGGGGTAGCGATGGCGGAAATAATCCCGGATTTCATGACGGTCGTCGGCTTCGAAGCCCCCGGCGGGCCCGAGGTTCTGCATCCCACACAGGCCCCGGTGCCCCATCCCGGTACGGGTCAGGTGCTGGTGAAGGTGGCCTATGCCGGGGTGAACCGCCCCGATGTGATACAGCGACAGGGCAATTATCCCCCGCCGCCGGGGGCCTCGCCGATTCCCGGACTGGAAATTTCGGGCAAAATCGTCGCGCTGGGCAAGGGCGTGGATGAGGCGCTGCTGGGCCAGCAAGTCTGCGCGCTGGTGACGGGCGGCGGCTATGCCGACTATTGCCTGGCCGATGCGGCGCTGTGCCTGCCGGTGCCTGCGGGCCTGCCGCTCGATCAGGCGGCGGCTATCCCTGAAACGCTCTTCACCGTCTGGCACAATGTGTTCGAGCGCGGCTGGGCGCGCGAGGGTGAGACGATCCTGATTCACGGCGGCACCAGCGGGATCGGCACCACCGCGATCCAGCTCTGCAAGGCCTTCGACATGACGGTGATCGTCACCTGCGGCGGCGCCGAGAAATGCGCCCGCGCGAAGGAGATCGGCGCCGATCACGCCATCGACTACCGCGATCAGGATTTCGTGGCCGAGGTGAAGCGAATCACCGAGGGCAAGGGTGTACAACTGGTGCTCGACATGGTGGCGGGCGACTATGTGGCCCGCAACATCGCCTGCCTCGCCGAGGATGGTCGCCATGTCACCATCGCCGTGCAGGGCGGTGCCAAGGCCGAAGTGCCGATGTGGCTGGTGATGACCAAGCGCCTGACCCTGACCGGATCGACGATGCGCGCGCGTGACGTGGGCTTCAAGGGGCTGGTCGCTCAGGAGATCCTGCGCAACGTCTGGCCGCTGATCGAGCGTGGCGCCTGCCGTCCGATCATGGACCAGACCTTCGCCCTGCCCGCCGCCGCCGCCGCCCATGCGCGGATGGAGGCGGGCGACCATATCGGCAAGATCGTGCTGGAGGTGGCGCCCCAATGACCGAAACAAACAACGCCTTTGTTCTCCATGAAGATCCCTTCAGCGGCAATTGCTACAAGATCCGCCTGACCGCCGCGCTGGTCGGCGTGGAACTGGAGCGGCGCTTTTACGACATCACCAAGGGCGAGACCCGCACGCCGGAGTTCCTCGCCAAGGTCAACGCCAATGGCCGCATCCCGGTGCTGGAAATGGGCGACACGTTCCTGCCCGAAAGCGGCGCGGCCTGCTGGTATCTGGCTTATGGTTCGGCGCTGATCCCCACGGACCGCTTCGCGCAGGCCGACATGCTGCGCTGGATGTTCTTCGAGCAGTACAACCATGAGCCCAACGTCGCGACGCTGCGTTTCTGGCTCGGCAAGCTGGGCGAGGAGAACCTTTCCGACCAGCAGCGCGCCCAGCTTTCCGCCAAGCGCAGCGCCGGCGAAGCCGCCCTGCGCCTGATGGACGAGCATCTCGCCACCCATGACTGGTTTGTCGGCAACAGCATCACGCTGGCCGATATCGCCCTCTACGCCTACACCCATGTCTGCGAGCCGGGCGGCTTCCAACTGGCCGACTATCCGCATATCCAGCGGTGGATCGCCCGCGTGGCCGCCGTGCCGGGCTATGTGGCGATGGACTGACCCATGGACTGAATCGTTGCCCCTGCAACAGACTCTGCTTGCCGGACGCGGTGATTTCGGATAGGCAACGCGGTTGAAGGGCCGCTCCGGTAAGGGGCGGCCTTGCTGTTTCTGTAGGGCCTGTCTCACCAGATTTCGCCCCAACGCGCCGGAGAAGATCCCGTGACCCAGCCCACCCCGCTGATGCCGCATGCAACGGCCTCGTGGCTCGTCGACAACACCGCGCTCACCTTTGAGCAGATCTCGGATTTCTGCGGGCTGCATATCCTCGAAGTGCAGGCCATGGCCGATGACCTGACCAGCGCCAAATACACCGGCCGCGATCCGCTCCGCTCGGGCGAGCTGACCAACGCCGAGATCGAGAAGGGTCAGAACGACCCCAACTATCGCCTCAAGATGTTCAAGGTGCCCGCCACCGTGAACCGCACCAAGGGCCCGCGCTACACGCCGGTGTCCAAGCGCCAGGACAAGCCCGACGGCATCGCCTGGATCCTGCGCAACCACCCCGAAGTGTCGGACGCCCAGATCAGCAAGCTGATCGGCACCACCCGCCACACCATCGCCGCGATCCGCGACCGCAGCCACTGGAACATCGCCAACATCACGGCGAAGGATCCGGTGACCCTCGGCCTCAGCTCGCAGCGCGAGCTGGACGCGATGATCGCTAAGGCCGCCAAGGGCAAGCCCGACGATGAGGAAACCGCAGCACGCCTGGGCAGCGACCGCGAGGCGCTGATCGAGGAACTGCGCGCCGCCCGTCAGGCCCAGGCCCGCATCGCCTCGGAAGCCGCTCAGGAAGCCGAAGCCGCCGCATGGCTGGCCGCCAAGCGCGCCTCGGAGAACGAAGAGCAGCAGACGCCGCCTCCGGGCTGGGGCGAGTAAGCTTCGTTTTTTGAGCTAAGCATGACCCCCGCAGGTTTCTGTGGGGGTTTTGTTTTTCAGGGATTTAGAAAAGTAGAAGATGCGAGGGGGTTACCCCCTCGCGCTCCCATAACGTCTTCCGATGAAGCGGCAGTGGTGCCGATATGGTGCGCATTGGCTCTCCACCTGTACCACCTAAGGCGCCGCAGGCAGTGAATTTTAAGGCCTGCGGCGCGGCAAACCGAGCGCAAGGCCGAACCCTGTGCGCAAGGTAGACATTAAAGGGAGCGCGAGGGCGATGGCCCTCGCATTTCCTTCTTCCTGTCTTGAAACAGTCAAAAAAGACTCAACCCCTGACATATCCCCATATTCCTGCTAGGGGGCTGCACCATGACCGACACGCAAACCGCCCAGATCGAATCCGAGGCCCCCGCAGCAACCCATGCTGCGGAGACCCCAGAGGCGTTGATCGCCCGTCTGGCGAAAGCGGGCCGCGCGGCGCAGGCGCAATTGGCGCGGATGACCACGGCACAGAAGGGCGCGGCTCTGATCGCCGCCGCCGAGGCGCTGCGTGCCGCCGAAACCGACATCCTCGCCGCCAATGACAAGGACATGGCAGCGGGCGCGGAGCGTGGCCTGTCGGGCGCGCTGCTGGACCGGCTGAAGCTTGATACCAAGCGCCTTGCGGGCATCGCCGATGCCGTGGCGCAGGTTGCCGCCCTGCCCGATCCCGTGGGTCAGGTGATCGATGCCTCCAGCCGCCCCAACGGGCTGGCGCTGAGCCGGGTGCGTGTGCCCATCGGCCTGATCGGCATCATCTACGAGAGCCGCCCCAACGTCACCGCCGATGCGGCGGCGCTGTGCCTGGCCTCAGGCAATGCGGCGCTGCTGCGTGGCGGCACGGAGGCGGTGCATTCCAACCGCGCCATCATGGCCGCCTTCCAGCGGGGCCTGGCCAAGGCGGGTGTGCCTGCCGAGGCCGTTCAACTCATCCCCACGCAGGACCGCGCGGCGGTGGGCGCCATGCTGACGGCGCAGGGCCTGATCGACATGATCGTCCCTCGCGGCGGCAAAAGCCTGGTCGAGCGCGTGCAGAATGACGCCCGCGTTCCGGTGCTCGCCCATCTCGACGGTATCTGCCACACTTATCTGCACGCCAGCGCCGATGTGGCCATGGCGCGCTCGATCGTGCTGAACGCCAAGCTGCGCCGCACCGGCATCTGCGGCTCGATGGAAACGCTGCTGATCGATGCGGCCTTCCCGGCGGCTCAGGCGGTGGTGGCCGATCTGCTCGATGCGGGCTGCGAGATTCGCGGTGACGCGCGCGCCCGCGCTCTCGATCCGCGCATCCTGCCCGCCAGCGATGCGGATTGGGACACCGAATATCTCGACGCCATTCTCTCGGTGGCGATTGTCGATGGTCTGGACGCGGCATTGGCGCATATCGATGCGCATTCCAGCCGCCACACCGATGCCATCGTCACCAGCGATGACGCCGTGGCTGAGGAGTTCCTCACTCGCGTCGACAGCGCCATCGTCATGGTCAATGCCTCCAGCCAGTTCGCCGATGGCGGCGAGTTCGGCCTGGGCGCGGAGATCGGCATCGCCACCGGGCGCCTGCATGCGCGCGGCCCGGTCGCGCTGGAGGGGCTCACCACCTACAAGTGGCTGGTGCGCGGAACCGGGCAGACACGCCCGTAACGCACTGACCTCATGAGACGCATCGGCATATTGGGCGGGTCGTTCAACCCGGCCCATGGCGGACATCGCCGCATCAGCCTTGGCGCGCTCCGCGCGCTGGGGCTGGATGAGGTGTGGTGGCTGGTCTCCCCGGGCAATCCGCTGAAACCGGTGGAGGGCATGGCCCCCCTGCCCCGGCGCTTTGCCTCCGCCGTCAAGCAGGCCCGCCTTGCGCGAATCCGCGTCACCGCCATCGAGCGGGAGTTCGGTACGCGCTATACGGCCGATACGCTCAAGGCCCTGCGTCGGCGCTATCCCAGCGACCGGTTTATCTGGATCATGGGGGCAGACAATCTGGCGCAATTCCACCAATGGCACCGCTGGCGCGATATGGCGCGGGCGATGCCGATTGCGGTTGTCGCCCGTCCGGGTTATGATGGCGCTGCCCTGGCCGCCCCGGCCATGGCCTGGCTGGGCCGTTTCCGGCGGCCTGTGGCCAGTGTGGTCAACCGGATTGACTGGAGCGCGCCGGCCCTGGTGCTTCTGGCCTTCGATCCCGATCCACGTTCGGCCAGCGCCATCCGGCAGGCCGATCCGCTCTGGGCTCAAACGCCCGGAAACGGGCCTTTGGCCCTGCGTGATGGGTTGACCCACCGTTTGATTTCTTCCGCACCTTCTTCAACCATCGGCCGCCCGGCGGCCCTTTCAACGCGCCCTTAAGGAGTGCTTATCCTCTCAATGAACGAGCCTGTCCCCCAATCCCCCGCCGCCTCTACAGGCGCCCCTGCCCCGCTTCCGGCCTCTGAGCCGGGTTCGCTTCACGAGCTGGTGCTGAACTCGCTCGATGACGATCAGGCGCAGGAAATCGTCTCCATCCCGCTCGAAGGCAAGACCACGATCGCCGACCATATGGTGATCGCCTCGGGCCGCTCGACCCGTCAGGTCGCCGCCATGGCGCAGAAGCTGGCCGAGCGCGTGAAGCATGGCGGTTTCGGCCATGTCCGCATCGAGGGTCTGCCCGCTGCCGACTGGGTGCTGATCGACTGCGGCGATGTGGTGGTTCATCTGTTCCGCCCCGAAGTGCGCAGCTTCTACAATCTGGAGCGTATGTGGGCCTTTGGCGGCGCCTCGGCTGCTGCCTGACCCATCGGCGTCCCTGACCGGACCAATGCGCTAGGAACAAGGGGCGCGCATGCTGCTGCATATCATCGCGCGGGGGCGGATTGGCCGCTCCAGCGAGGGGGAGATGGTCGAGCGCTACCTCAAGCGCATCGCCTGGCCGGTGAAGCATACCGAGCTTCCCGATCGTGGCGGCGCGATCCCCGCGCATCAGACCCCGGTGCGCAACGTGCTGCTCGACGAGCGCGGCAAGCAGATCTCCTCGGAGGATTTCGCCGCGCTGCTGGGCCGCTGGCGCGACGATGGCGTGCGTGAGTGCCGCTTCCTGATCGGCGCGGCGGATGGCCATGGCGATGCGGCGCGCGCCCATGCCGATCTGCTGCTGGGGTTCGGCGCGATGACCTGGCCGCATATGATGGCCCGCGCCATGCTGGCCGAGCAATTGTGGCGCGCGACCAGCATTCTGGCCGGCCATCCCTATCACCGGGCCGGTTGATGCGCAGAGGTCTGTGGATCGCGACGGCTGGCGTGGCGGCTCTGGTTGCGGCCACCGTCATGGCGCAGGGCACGATCCCCGGCCTCACTGCGGGTGACGATCCGGCGCAGGCTCGCCGCCAGTTGCTCGATGCCAAGGCTGCGGCGCAAGCCGCCGGAGTCCGCGCCGAAAAGCTCGAAGCCGATGCGCGCAACGCCAATGCCGCCGCCGACCACACCGCGCGCGAAGCCGCCGCCGTTGCCGCGCGCATTCAGCAGGCCGAATCCGAAATCGCCGCCGACGAAGCCAGCATCCGCCTGATCGAGCAGCAGCGCGCGGCCTTGTCGGCGACTCTGGCCCGGCGCCAGCAGCCTTTGCTGAAGCTGACGGGGGCCTTGCAGCATCTCTCGCGCCGTCCCTTGATCGTGTCCTTGCTGCGGCCCGGTTCGGTGCAGGATGCGGCGCATCTGCGCGCGCTGCTCGCCACCATGATGCCCGAGGTGCGCCAGCGCACGGCGGCGTTGCGGCAGGAGATCGACAAGGCCCGAGCCCTCGCCGCGCAGCAGCGCAAGGCGCAGGCCACGCTGATTGCCGGGCGGAAGGATCTGGGCGACCGCAAGCAGGCGCTCTCCGCGCTGGAAACGCGCCAGCGTCTGGCCGCGCGCGATGTCTCGGGCAGCGCGGATCGTGAATCGGAGCGCGCTCTGGCGCTGGCCGAACAGGCGCGCGATCTCGGTGGTCTGCTCGACACGTTGGACAAGGCGGCGGGCCTGCGTGAGAAGCTGGCCCACCTCCCCGGCCCGATCATCCGCCCCGACCGCCCCGAAGCCACCCAGGCCAGCGAGGAGGAGGATCACACCCCTGCCCCCGCCCGCCTGGCCGATTACATCCTGCCGGTCGCCGGGCGTCTGGTCGCAGGGTTCGGCGCCAGCAGCAATGGCGCGGCCTCTCGCGGGATTTCTCTGGCCGTGCCTGCGGGCGCGCAATTGGTCACACCCGCGCCGGGGCGGGTCGCCTTTGCCGGGCCCTATCCGGGCTATGGCCAGATCACGATCATCGAGCATGACGGCGGCTGGACCAGCCTTGTCACCGGCCTTGGTCGCGTCGATGTGCGGGTGGGCGACAGGCTGGTGGCAGGCGCGCCGCTGGGTCTGGCCGGGCCGGGGCGCCCGGTGGTGGGGCTGGAACTGCGCAAGGATGGCCAGCCTGCCAATCCGCTCGACCAGATTGTGCGGCGTTGAGAGTTTGTTTGAAAATCCGGCGGAAGAGCCGGATTTTGCGGCACCGGCCCGCTCCCCCGCCCGGCCACCCAGAGGATACCGCCGTCAGGGTAACCGGGCAGGGTAGCGGGCCGCTACCGCGTGCACGATCAACCTGTTCTTGCCCCCCGAAAAGCAATTCAGGAACATCGGGCGGGGTTAACACCTTGATCCATCTGGCGCTGGCCCGCGTGAGCGGCTAGACTCGATCCTTAAAGCAGTTGAAAGGCCCCGAAATGCGTTTGAACGGGATGCGCTCCAGTCTTGCCACGACCTTTCGTGCCGCCCTGTTGCTGGGCACGGTGGCGCTGGTGCCGGCCACCACGGCGGCCCTCTCGGCGGTGGACGGGCGCGTGGCGCCGCAATTCGGGCGCCTGTTCGACGTCTACCGGCTGGTGAAGGCCAATTACGTCGACCAGACCGATGACGACAAGCTGGTGAAGGGCGCCATCGACGGCATGCTGGCCAGCCTCGATCCGCATTCGGCCTATCTCGAAGGCTCCAGCCTCGACCGGCTGCGCACGATGATCGACGGCAATTATCAGGGCCTTGGCCTCTCCGTGGTGATGGATGAGGGCACGGTGAAGGTCGTCTCGCCCATGAAGGGCAGCCCCGCCGAAAAGGCCGGGATCAAGCCGGGCGACTACATCACGCACCTTGATGGCAAGCTGATCTATGGCGGCGATCTGGACGATGCGGTCAACAAGATGCGTGGCCCGCCGGGCACCAGCATCCGCCTGACCATCTACCGCCCCGGCCGCGACGGCACCTTCGATGTGACCGTGACGCGGGCGACCATCGACTTGAAGCCCGTCACCTCGCAGCTCGACGGCAGCGTTGGCGTGATCTCGGTGAATGAGTTCTCCACCAATGTCGGGCGCGATGTCTATCAGGCGATCCAGACGCTGCGCGCGCAATCGGGCAACAAGCTGACCGGCCTGATCCTCGACCTGCGCGGCAATCCGGGCGGCGAGCTGGATGAAGCGGTGGCCCTGTCCGACCTGTTCCTGACCAAGGGCGATATCGTCTCGCAGCGCGGGCGCGTGGCCTCTGAAAACGCGGTCTGGCATGCCGAGACGGTCTTCCCCGGCGATGCCGCCAAGGGGCTGCCCATCGTGGTGCTGATCGATGCGGGCACGGCTTCGGCCTCCGAGATCGTCGCGGGCGCGCTGCAGGACCAGCATCGCGCGCTGGTCATGGGTGAGCGCAGCTTCGGCAAGGGCAGCGTGCAGACGATGATCCCGCTCGACAAGGATCACGCCGTCAAGCTGACCACCGCGCGTTACTACACGCCCAGCGGCCATTCGGTGCAGGAGGGCGGCATCCACCCCGATATCCGCGTGCCTCAGCTCACCGATCCCGACGCCCGCCGCCGCAACGAGCTGGCCGAGCGCGAGAGCGATCTGGCCCGCCACCTTGTCAACGAGGTGGGCATCGATGACAAGAAGCTGGAAAACGACCTGAAGGACGATCCGCGCTTCAAGCTGACCGCCGATGAGCTGAAGGCCAAGGGCATCAAGGACTTCCAGCTCTGGTATGCCGAGGAGACGCTGAAGCACACCGGCGGCCTGCCGCCTCAGGCCAAAGCCGCGAAATAGGGATAGCACGGATGGCGAATGTGAATCTGGCCCGCGCGGTGGCGCTGGTGGTGCCTGCGGCGCTGGTTGGCGGGGCCTATGCTTCGCAATATTTGGGCGGGCTGTTCCCCTGCGAAATGTGCTGGTGGCAGCGCTACGCCCATTTCGCGGCGATCGGCTTTGCGGCGGCGGCTTTCGTGCTGCCCGCCAAGCGGTTGTGGGTGGCGCTGGCCGGGCTGGCGATCGCCGTTTCGGCGCTGATCGGCGGCTACCATGCGGGCGTCGAGTATGGCTGGTTCAAAGGCCTCACCGAATGCACCACGCTGGTCAAGTTCGGCGCCGGCAGCGATCCGCTTCAGGCCATTCTCAACGCGCCGATCATCCGCTGCGATGTCGTGCAGTGGAAGATTTTCGGCATTTCGCTGGCCGGGTTCAACTTCATCCTGTCGGCACTGGGCGCGGGGGCGGTCTTCACGCTGCTCTTCCGCAAGAAGGCGTGAACCATGGCTGATCCGGTGAAAAAGCCCCTCCCCAAGGCCATCGAACGGATGATCCGCGTCGATCAGGCGGGCGAATATGGCGCGGTGCGTATCTACGCTGGCCAGATGGCCGTGATGGGTGACCGTGGCCCCCACGGCGGTCGCATCGCCCATATGATGGAGCAGGAGGTCGTCCACCGGCAGTGGTTCGATCAGTTCCTTGTCGAGCGCGGGGCGCGGCCTACCTTGCTCCAGCCCTTCTGGCATGTGGCCGGCTTTGCTTTGGGCGCGGCGACGGCGCTGATCGGGCCCGAGGCCGCGATGGCCTGCACGGCGGCGGTGGAGACCGAGATCGACCTGCACTACACCAAGCAGCTTGAAGAACTGGGCCAGGACGAGCCCGAGATCGCCGAAAAGATCGCCAAGGCGCGCGATGAAGAGCGTGAGCACCGCGATATCGCCTTTGAGCAGGGGGCGGAGAAGGCTCCGGCCTATCCGCTGCTGTCGGGGGCGATCCGGTTGGGGTGCAAGGTGGCGATTGCTTTGTCTGAGCGGATTTAAGGTTTAAAAGGAAGAAGATGCGAGGGGGTTACCCCCTCGCGCTCCCAGAACGTCTTCCGACGATGGGGTGGCGGTGCCGCATCGTGGCGCCCAGACTATCCACCTGCGCAACCCAAGGCGCCGCAGGCAGAAATCCTTTAAAGCCTGCGGCGCGGCAAGCTGGGCGCCTTGGCTGAACCCGTAGCGCTGAGGCAGACATTAAAGGGAGCGCGAGAGCGATGGCCCTCGCATTTCCTCTTCCTTCAAACCTTCTTCAAAACCAGCTTCAAAACCCCCTGCCCCATCGCATCCCAGCGATAGGCCTGCCCGGCATAGGCGGCCATCGCTTCCCGATCTTCGGGTGCGATCGCAAACCCGTCCACCGCTTCGGCACAGCGCGCTGCAGACCCTTCAGCATCTCCCAGATCGACCGCCACTCCATGCAGCCAACGCGCGGCCTCGGGATCGGCGTGGTGGGTCGGCGCGCCGCAGATCACGGGCAGACCGCAGGCCATGGCTTCCTGAATCACCAGTGGATAGCCTTCGCCGACCGAGGGCAGCAGCAGCAGATCCGCTCCGTGATAGAGGGCAGCGAGTTGCGCAGCATTCTGCGGCCCCAGCACATGGACATTGGGCAGGCCCCAGCTTTCGGGGCGGAGGGGCCCGTCTCCGGCCATCAGCAGGGTGAGATCCGGGCGCAGGCGAGCCAGGGCGTGCAGGATGGACAGGCCCTTCTTCTCCACAAAGCGGCCCACGAAGAGGCATGCGCGCGCGGCATCGGGGACCGGGCGGACCGCGGGCCCATCGGGGCGGAAGATCGCAGCGTCCACGCCGTTGAACAGCAGGTGGGCCGGGCGGCGGGGTGGAGTGCCCAGCAGATCCTCGCGCACGGTGGCGCTGATGAAGACGACCTCATCGGCGGCAGAGAGCATCGGTTGGGTCACAAGCGTATTCGCCAGCCTCATCAGTGCGCGCATCGCTCCGCTGGCGAAGGGAATGGCGGCGATATGCTGGACCAGCACCACGCGGCGGCGGCGCAGCCTGGCCATCACCATGGCGGCGATGCTGGTGACATAGAGCGCATCGTGGATCACCAGCGCGTCGGCCCGCCCCACGGCGCGCCACAGGGCGGCAAGGGCGCGCGGGCCGGGCAGAGGCATGGGCAGGCCGGTCAGCGCCTCTGTGGGGTTCGCGCAGGGCAGCGGCAGGGTGGCGAGGTCGGTGGGAGAGGCATCCTGCGTGCTGGCGGCCCATGTCACCTTTGCGCCCTGTCGTTCCAGGGCTCTGGCGAGGTGGCCGGCGACGCGTTCAAGGCCGCCGAGATGGCTTTCGTAGAAATGGCTGATGGTCAGGATGCTTGTCATGGCGCGCCCCGCCCCGGACTTTTGCCTGGGTGGCGGATTGCCCAGCGGCTCATCAGGAAGTTGACCAGGATCATCCCGCCCGAGGCAATCGGCGCGGCCAGCGCCATCGGCAGATGCAGCGGCTCTTTCAACACCCATGTCACCGCGAAAGCGATGGGGGTGTTGGCGCTCATCGCCAGCGTGTAGCGCAGATAGCGGGAAAGGCTGGTGTGCTCACGGAAGGTGAAGCGGCTGTGCAGCAGATAGCCCGCGATGGAGACCACCAGCAGCGAGAGCGCAAAGCCCGTCACCAGCACCGTCAGGTCGGAGACATGCTTGCGCAAAGCCCAATCGGTGGCGATCATGATGCCATTGTGCAGGCCAAGGCAGGTGGCGGCCACCAGGCCGTAAGCGATGCCGGTGCGCGCGACAGAGAACTTTGGGGCCATTTACGCGGCGACCCGCGCCCGCACCAGATAGATGCAGGCGTTGTCGTCACGCATCACCGGGGGCGTGGCGGCATCCTCGATCACCCCGCGCAGATTCATCACGATGGAGAGCAGCCCGGCGATGGGCTTGCCCACCAGCGGGATGCGCTTGATCACGAAGGCGAAGGCCGTCAGCCGGATCATGGTGGTGGTCGCCAGCGGCCCGCAGATCGAGTGCATCTCCTCGACCATGATGCCGCGCGTTTCCAGATCGAGCTTCAGCCCGGTGCGGGTCCAGCGACGGTGGTCTTCGGGATGGGGGTGATAGAACCAGCTCCCATGGGTGGAAAGCAGCACCAGACCGCCCGGCGCCAGCAGGCGGCGGATCTCGGCGCAATAGGCGTCGAGGTCGGCGACATGCTCCAGCACCTGCACCGAGAGCACCGCATCGGCGCCATGGTCGGGCCAGGGCACATGGCCATCCGCATCGATGGGCAGCTTGCCCTTGGCGACGGCATCGGTGTCGATGTCGGCACCCTGGTAATTCCAGCCGATGTCGCGCATCATCTGCGCATAGGGCATGGCACCGCAGCCAAGGTCCACCATCACCCCGCCGGGGCGCAGATGGGCGGCGGCCTTTTCGCGCAGCAGGCGGGCCAGCGGGCGCAGTTGCAGCCAGTCGGTATCCCACAGACGCGGGGCGACGCGGCGGGCGTTCTCCTGCATGTCAGCGGGTCTCCGGCGTGGCGGGGGGCACGAAGCTGGCGTCATGCCCGGCGAGGATCGAAATCAGGAAGCCGCCCAGAGCGGTCTGCACCCCCACCGAGCCCAGCGACAGCGCCAGCACCAGCGGCAGCACCGAGGGCAGCGCCAGAAAGCCCCCGCCCTGCCAGCGGATGCCGATCTCGCCCAGCCACAGGGCGGAGAGCGCGATCAGCGCCAGCGAGGCCATCAGCGAGTGTTCGAGCGTTAGCATGCTGCTCCAGCGGTCGAAACCGGAGCGCAGGCGGCGATAGCCGGTGCGCACGCCGTAGAAATGGGTCGCCACCGCCATCAGGCCGGAGAAATGGCCCAGCGTCAGCAGGAAACCGGCCAGCACCGTCCAACTGACGCCGAAGGGCCCCTCGCCGGGCAGGATGGCCAGATCATGCAGCGCGGCCACGCCGAAGATCAGCGCCGCCACCAGCATCGCCAGCAGCGCGGGCACGCCGAACACCCATGTCGGGCTGAGCATCAGCAGATAGCGCAAGTGGCGCCAGCCATCGCGCCATGGGCGCAGATGAGGCGCGCGGTCACGCAGATCGGGGCCAAGGGTGGCGGGCACCTGCTCGATGCGCTGACCCAGCAGGGTGGATTTGATCACCATCTCGCTGGCGAACTCCATCCCCGTGGAGGACAGGCGGCAGGCGAGGAAGGCCTGTTTGGTAATGGCGCGGATGCCGCAATGCGCGTCGTCGATCCCGGCGCGGAAGAACAGGTTCAGCACGCCGGTCAGGATGGGATTGCCGATGTAGCGGTTCTTCCAGGGCATGGCGCCCTTGGCGATGCCCCCGGCAAAGCGGCTGCCCATGCACAGGTCCGCGCCGGCCACCAGCCGCCCGATCATCGCCACGCCGTCGAGGAAATTGTAGCTGCCATCGGCGTCGGCCATCAGCAGATAGCGGCCATGGCCGCCCTCGCATCCGCCGATCAGCGCCGCGCCATAGCCGCGCCGGGGCACCGGCACCACGCGCGCGCCCTGTGATTGCGCATAGGCCTGACTGCCGTCGCTCGAGCCATTGTCGGCGATCAGAATCTCGCTGGAGAGGCCGTATTTTGCCTGAATCGCCTCCGCCGCCGCGCGGGCGTTGGCGAGGCAATGAGGCAGGGATTCGATCTCGTTCAGGCAGGGCATGATGATCGAGACATCGGGCCCGGTTTGAAGCGATGCCCGATCACTCTGGCTGAATGTCTCTGTCTCGGTCAAAACCCGGCGTGCTCCCCAAAGGGGCGTGGCCGGGTCGGTTGTCCGCCCACCATCCTGCCCCCGGTTTGCCTAACAGGCGAAAGGGAGCAAGAACAGGGGGATGGCGCGAGTTTACCCCGCGTTTCGCCCGCTCAGGCGAATTCCTCGGTTTCGATGGAGGTCTGGGTCCTGGCGTCGTAACGCTCGCCCGCCACGGTCTGCTGGTTGATCAGCGCGTCGATCTTGGCCGAGAGCGCGGCATCGGGGCGCCATTGCGGCTGGGTGACGTTTTCTTCCAGATGGGCGATATGCGTCGTGCCGGGGATGACATGGATGTGCTCCCCGCGCGACAGCACCCAGCCCAGCGACAGTTGCGCCGGGGTGACGCCCGCCTCGGCGGCCAGCACGTTGAAGGCATCGACCAGTGCCAGATTGCGATGCCAGTTCTCGGTCGAGAAGCGCGGCATGGCGCGGCGGATGTCCTTTTCCGCGAAAAGATCCGGGTCGCGCACGCCATTGGCCAGCACGCCGCGCGCCACCGGCGAGAAGGCGACCAGCGCGGTGCCCAGGCGCCTGGTGGCCTCCAACACGGCGATCTCGACATTGCGCGTCCAGGGCGAATATTCGGTCTGCATCGCGGCGATGGGATGGGTCGCGACGGCCTTTTCCAGCGTCTCCGCGCTCATTTCGGAGAGGCCGATCGCGCCGATCTTGCCCTCCTTGATGAGGTCCGCCATCGCGCCCACCGACTCCTCGATGGGCACGGTGAAGTCGCGGCGGTGCATGTAATAGAGGTCGATATGGTCGACCTCCAGCGCGGAGAGGCTTTTCTCGACCTCCGCGCGGATGGTGGCGGGCTTGCAGTCGATGCGGCGGCTGGCCCCATCGACGATGATGCCCATCTTGCTGGCGAGAAACACCTTGTCGCGCATGCCCTTGATGGCCTGCCCGACAAGGATCTCGTTCTGGCCAAGCCCATAGAGCCGGGCGGTATCAAGGTGACGGTATCCCAGATCCACCGCGCGATGGAGCAGCGCAATGCCGTCCGCCGTCGAGGGAGGCAGGCCGTAAGCCCATGACAGGCACATGCAGCCAAGGCCAATGGGGGGCAGCGACACCCCCCCGATGTTCCGTTCAACCGTCACTGCTTGTGTCATGACCAACCGTCCTGCTCTTCCAGACTGGCGGCCAGTTCACCCATGACGCGATAGCAGTCAAGCACGCTGGCGACCGACGAGTTGGGCTCGCGCCCTTCGGTGATCGCGGCGATAAATTCGCGATCCTGCAATTCGATACCGTTCATGGAGACATCAACGTTCGAGACGTCGATGGGTTCTTCCTTGCCGTTCACCAGATCGTCGTAACGGGCGATATAGGTGCCGGTGTCGCCGATGTAGCGGAAGAAGGTGCCCAGCGGACCGTCATTGTTGAACGACAGCGCCAGGGTCAGGATCTGGCCCTTGTCGGTCTTGAGCTGGATCGACTGGTCCAGAGCAATGCCCAGCTCGGGATGCTTGGGCCCCTGCAGGATGTTGGCCTTCACCACCTTGGCGCCGGTCATATACTGGAAGATGTCGATCGAGTGAGCCGAGTGGTGCCACAGCAGATGGTCTGTCCAGCTGCGCGGCTCGCCCTTGGCGTTGATGTTCTTGCGGCGGAAGAAGAAGGTCTCGATGTCCATGGCGAGGATGTTGAACTCGCCCGCGTCGATCTTGTGCTTCACCCACTGATGACTGGGGTTGAAGCGGCGGGTGTGGCCCACCATGCAGACCTTGCCGGTTTCCTGCTGCACGCGCAGCACTTCCTGGGCATCGGCCCACGAGTCAGCCACGGGGATTTCCACCTCGACATGCTTGCCCGCCTTCATCGCGGCAATCGCCTGCGCGGCATGCATCGGGGTCGGCGTGGTGAGGATTACCGCGTCGATATCATCGCGCTTGAGCACCTCCTCATAGGAATCGCTGACCTCGGCGATGCCGAATTTGTCGGCGACCTTCCGTGCTTCCTCGACGGAAACCGAGACCACCACCTTCACCTCGGCGTGGGGAATGTTCTTCAGGGCGTCGAGGTGCTTTTCACCGAAAGCACCGGCGCCGACGACGGCGATACGCAAGGGGGAGGCGCTCATGTAACAGGCTCCAGAACGATATGGCCGACAGCGGTGTTGCTGCATGGCACGTGATAATGACGATGAAGCAGACGGGTTTCGGCCCCCAGCGCGCCGCGCATGATGAGCCACATCACCATCTCGATCCCCTCGCTGCCGGTTTCCCGCAGATATTCGATATGGGGGATGGTGCGGTTCTTGTCGGAGGTGCCGACAAGCCCGTCCATGAAATTATTGTCCCAATCGGCGTTGATCAGCCCGGCGCGCGGGCCCTGAAGCTGGTGGCTCATGCCGCCCGTGCCCCAGATCTGCACGTTGAGATCTTCCGGATAGCTTTCCACGGCGCGCTTGATCGCCTCGCCCAGCATCCAGCAGCGGTTGCCGGTGGGGACGGGATAGGTGACGACATTGACGGCCAAAGGAATGACCTTCACCGGCCAGGCCTCGGGCTGGCCGAACATCATGGACAGCGGCACGGTCAGGCCATGGTCGACATCCATCTCGTTGATGATGGTCATGTCGAATTCGTCGAGGATCAGGCTCTGGGCGATATGCCAGCCCAGATCGGGCTCGCCGATCACATCGGGCACCTCGCGCGGGCCCCAGCCCTCATCGGCGGGCTTGTAGCGCTCGCCCGTGCCGATGGCGAAGGTGGGGATGATGTTCGCATCGAAGGCCGAGGCATGGTCGTTGTAGACCAGAATGATCACATCGGGCTTCTCGCCCTTGATCCACTCCTTGGTCCACTCGTAACCCTCGAAGATCGGGGTGAAATAGTCGTCCTTGGTCTTGCCCTGATCGACCGCCACACCCAGCAGGGGGATATGGCTGGAGCCGACACCGGCGGTAATCCGCGCCATATCAATAACCTCCCTTGATCGACCGCACGCCCTCGGGGCTGCGGCCACCGGCATCCATCATCGCCTTGTACTCAACCACGCTCATGCCGGTCATGGTGGAGACCGCCTGCAGGAAGCTGAGCCCGTCGGTCGAGAAGACCTTGGCGAGGAAATAGATGTTGCCGCCCAGATCGAGCAGGCGGTTGTAATCACGGTCGAGCAGCGCCTGCTTGACCGCGTCCGAAAGCTGCCATTCGTTCAGATAGGCCTTTTCGTCCGCGCGCCAGCGGGTGCGGTTTTCTTCCTTCATCAGGCTCATCGCGAACTGGTTGAGCCAATAGCCCTTGCGCGCCCGCGCGGCGGTGTAGACGCGCGTGCCGGGGATATCCTCCAGCTCCTCCAGATATTCCGCGATGTCGCCCTGATTGCCGACGGGGCCCACGGCGCCCGTGGCCGGGCCCTTGGGCTCGCCCAGATCTTCGGGGGTATCAGACATGACCCATCGCCTTCAGCTTGGCATCCAGACGCGGGAAGACGCGGCGGGCATTGCCTTCGAAAATGGCATGGCGCTGCTCGTCGGTGACGGGCAGGGCGTCGACATAACGCTTGGTGTCGTCGAAATACTGGCCGGTGGTGGGATCGATGCCGCGCACCGCGCCGACCATCTCGCTGCCGAACAGGATGTTCTTGGTCTCGATCACCTCGTTCAGCAGGTTGATGCCCGGCTGATGATAGACGCAGGTGTCGAAGAACACATTGTTCATCAGATGCCCGTCGAGCGCAGGCTTCTTGAGCATATCGGCCAGACCGCGATAACGGCCCCAGTGATAGGGCACAGCGCCGCCGCCATGCGGAATGATGAAGCGCAGATTGGGGAAGCGGCTGAACAGATCGCCTTCCAGCAGCTGCATGAAGGCAATGGTGTCGGCGGCAATGTAGAAGGCGCCGGTGGCATGCTGCGCCGGATTGCACGAACCCGAAACGTGGATCATGGCGGGCACGTCCAGCTCGCTCATCGCCTCATACATCGGGAACCAGTATTCATCCGTCAGCGGCGGGCTGGTGAAGTGGCCGCCGCCCGGATCGGGGTTGAGGTTGCAGCCGATAAAGCCCAGCTCCTCAACGCAGCGGCGCAGCTCCTTGATCGAGACCGACAGATCGCTCTGCGGGTTCTGGGGAAGCTGGCAGACGCCGGTGAAGGTTTCGGGGAACAGCTCCACCACGCGGGCGATCAGATTGTTGCAATGGATCGACCAGCTTTCGGAAACCTGCTGGTCGCCGACATGATGCGCCATGGTGGAGGCACGCGGGGAGAAAATCGTGTGATCGGCCTTGCGCTCCTTGATGAGGCGAAGCTGGTTCTTCTCGATCGTTTCGCGGATCTCGTCGTCGCTGATGTTGGGATAGGCGGGGGCCGCCTCGCCGGCCTTGAAGGCGGCCTTTTGCGCGTCGCGCCATGCGGTATGGGCTTCGGGCGCCGTGGTGTAATGCCCGTGGCAGTCGATCACCAAAGTCACGTTGCTATCCTTCCCTTCGAAATATGTGCGGTTTCGGTGAGCGATGCTCAACCGGATTTAGATCAAGCGATCCTTGCGCCCGGCCATCTCGCGCTGGCGGGCCACCGTGCCGGTGGTCATCAGCGGCTCGATGCCGAGGCCTTCCAAAGTCTTGGCCGATTCTTCCATTTCGGCGGCGCGGCGGGCGCCGTGAGTCACCATGCGCTCGATGTTGTAGGCGGCTTTTTCGGCCCAGGGCTTGGGATTTTCGCTGGCGTCGAGCGAGGCGAGAACCTCGTCCACCACGCCCGCCTTCTGGGCGGCCATCATCATCTCGGCGGTCAGCGCCTCCATGCCCTTGACCATCACCGAGCGGATCATCTTGATCGCGCTGGCGCGGCCCACTTCGTCACCCACCACGCGGATGTTGCGGAAACCGGCGCGGGCCAAAAGCTTTGCGGCATCCTTGGCAGCCGCGCCGCTCAGCAGCAGCGGCACATCGAGCCTGGCCGGATTCACCGGCGCCAGAATCGCCACATCGACATAGATGCCGCCCGCCTTCTCGATGGCTTCGGCGGCGGCGCGCTTGGTGTCGGGGGCCACCGAATTGCCATCGCACCAGATCGCGCCCTTGGGCAGCAGCGGCGCGGCGGCCACGGCAGCGGGCAGCGCCTCATCGGCGGTGACAAGGCACAGCACCAGATCGGCGCCAGTCAGCACAGTGGCGGCATCGCCCGTGCCCAGCCCCAGCGTCTGCGCCAGAACCAGTCGCTCGGACTTCAGATCGCAGGCCCCGGCATTGAGGTCGTTGCCCGCGCGCCATCCGGCGGCACTGGCAAAGGTCTCGCCCGCCTCGCCAAAGCCGATCAGGGTGAGCGATAGGGGCAGCGAGGTGGCAGGGTTGAGCGTCATGCCGCCGGACCTGCCCCCGATCGCGGGAAACAGCCAATCGGAACTGCTCGCCAGCTATAAGATTGTGCTAATCCTGCTGTGAGTTATGATCCGGACTTGGCAAAGTAAGCTGATGCAGTTGCTCGATAAAATCGACCTGAACCTGCGTGGGAACCCATGAAGCACGCGTCGTCACGCCAATCGTGCGCGCCAGCCCCGGCGGCGCGGCGCAGAGCGTGGTGAGCCACCTCGCCTCCAACTCCACCGAGACCTGATCTGGGGACAGCAGCGTCAGGCAATCGCTTTCGATCAGCAATTGGCGGATGGTCATCACCGACCCTGCCTCCACCAGCACCTGCGGTTGATCGAGTCCGGCGCGGGTGAACATCTGCTCCCAGGCATCACGCAGAGGCGCCCCCTTGGCGGCAATGATCCATGGCCATCGCGCCAAATCTTCCAAAGTGGGCGCCTGCCCCGCCAGCGGGTGATCGCGCCGCCCCAGCACCACCGGATGGTCAAGAAACAGCGGCGTCTGCACCAGATCGGGCTCCATCAGCGGCTGGCGCAGCGCGCCGATCATCAGATCGATGGCGCCGTTGCGCAGGGGCTCGACCAGCTCGGCGCGCGATCCCTCCACAATGCGCAGCCGCACCTGAGGATGGCGCCGCACAAAGCGAGTCACCGCCGCAGGCAGCACCCGCGCCCGCGACAGAGGCATCGCCCCCACGGCCAGACTGCGCTGCTCGTCGCCTTTCAGCGAGGCGAGTTCCGCCAGCGCCGTCTCCAGCTCGATCCGCCCGAGTCGCAACGAGCGGGCCATGGCCCGCCCCGCCTCGGTCAGCATGATCGCCTTGCCGCGCCGCGCCACCAACTGCCGCCGCATCGACAGCGACAGATCGTTCACCGCGCGATGCAGCGAAGGCAGCGACAGCCCGGTAATCTGCGCCGCCCCCACGTAAGACCCGGCATCGGCCAGCGCCAGCATTGCCCTCAACCGCGACATGGTGACATGCGGCGAGCCGATATGATCGAGCGCCGCGCGGAATCGCGGCACCAGCAAACGCGCCGCCTCGGTCTCCACCATGCCATTGTGCCGCCGCTCGAACAGCGGCAGGCCGAGCTGTTCTTCCATCCGTCCTAAGGCCTGTGTTATGGCCGGTTGGGTCAGACTCACCGCCTCGGCGGCCGCAATCATCGTGCCAAGCTCCGAAATCCGCGTGATAGCGGCCAGATGCCTCAGGTTGAAATCCCAGATCTCCATCGCGCCATCTTAGCGAAATCTAATAGCTGCGCCAGACTTCCGCTTTCCCTGATCGCGGCCAAGGGCGCATCCAGCGACCCAAACAGATCAGAGGAGAACCCCCATGGGTGTCGTCGTCCAGAATATCCTCCGTGCCGATCCAGCCGTGATCGACGGCCTTGCCAAATGCGGCGTGGCCACCGTTCATGAAGCCCAGGGCCGTACGGGCCTGCTCGCTGCCTATATGCGCCCCATCTATGCCGGTGCGCGCATCGCGGGCAGCGCCGTGACGATCAGCGCCGCCCCCGGTGACAACTGGATGGTCCATGTCGCTATCGAGCAGTTGAAGGAAGGCGATGTCCTCCTGCTGGCCCCCACGAGCCCTTGCGAGGACGGCTATTTCGGCGACCTGCTGGCGACCAGCGCCCAGGCGCGCGGCTGCCGTGGCCTGATCATCGACGCCGGCGTGCGCGACGTGCGCGACCTGACCGAGATGAACTTCCCCGTGTGGTCGAAGGCCGTTTCGGCGCAGGGCACGGTGAAGAACACGTTGGGCTCGGTGAACGTGCCTGTGGTTTGCGCCAATGCCGCCGTGCAGCCGGGCGATGTGATCGTGGCTGACGATGACGGCGTTGTCGTGGTGCCGCGCGAGAAGGCTGCCGAGGTGCTGGCCGCCGCTCAGGCGCGCGAGGCCAATGAGGGCGAGAAGCGCGAGAAGCTGGCTTCGGGCGTGCTGGGCCTCGATATGTACAAGATGCGTGAGCGTCTTGAGAAGGAAGGCCTGAAGTATATCTGAGGGATGAAAGCAGGGGGCGTTACGCCCCCTGCACCCCCATTACGTCTCCCGACACGGATGGAGCGCAAGGCCAGATCGCAGCGCAAACGTCCCACTGCCGGAGGCTTTCATGCCTGCGGCGCTGCGTGCCTCGCTCCAAGGCCGAACCCGTGGCGCGATGTAGACATTAAAGGGAGCGCGAGGGTTATGACCCTCGCATCTTACCTTCCTTCTTGAGCCTGAAAACGAGAGGACACCCCATCATGACCACCGGATTTTCCGCCCCCTGCCTGTGGATGCGCGGCGGCACGTCGAAGGGCGGTTTCTTCCTGAAGAGCGACCTCCCCGCCGACACGGCCGAGCGCGATGCTTTCCTGCTGGGCGTGATGGGCAGCCCGGACGAGCGCCAGATCGATGGCATGGGCGGCGCCGATCCGCTGACCAGCAAGGTGGCGGTCGTCAGCAAGTCCGCGCGGGAGGGGATCGATGTCGATTACCTGTTCCTGCAGGTGTTTGTCGATCAGGCGATTGTGACGGATGCGCAGAACTGCGGCAACATTCTGGCGGGGATCGGGCCCTTCGCCATCGAGCGCGGTCTGATCCCGGCCACGGGCGACGAAACAAGTGTGGCGATCTTTATGGAGAACACCGGGCAGGTTGCTGTCGCCACGGTGCAGACGCCGGGTGGGGTTGTGACCTACAACGGCGACGCCAAGATCGATGGTGTGCCGGGCTCGCATGCCCCCATTCCTCTGGAGTTCCGCGATACGGCGGGATCGTCCTGTGGGGCTCTGCTGCCCAGCGGGAACGCGGTGGATGTGGTCAATGGCGTGCCGGTGACGCTGATCGACAATGGCATGCCCTGCGTGGTGATGAAGGCGCAAGACGTCGGCATCACCGGCTATGAGGACCGTGAGAGCCTCGATGCCAACACCGAGCTGAAGGCGAAGATCGAGGCGATCCGGCTGGCCGTGGGCGAAACCATGAATCTGGGCGATGTGAAGGAAAAATCCGTCCCCAAGATGATGCTGGTGGCGCCTCCCAAGAATGGCGGCGCCGTCACCGTGCGTAGTTTCATCCCGCATCGCGCGCATGCCACGATCGGCGTGCTGGGTGCCGTCAGTGTGGCTACGGCCTGCCTCATCCCCGGCTCGCCCGCCGCCGAGGTGGCGCAGATTCCTGAGGGCAATCGCAAGACGCTCTCGGTCGAGCACCCCACCGGCGAGATGAGCTGCGTGCTGGAACTGGATGACAAGGGGCAGGTCGCCACCGCCGCCCTGCTGCGCACTGCGCGCAAGCTGATGGATGGCACCGTTTTCGGATAAACCCCGATAGGGAGAGTTTCAATGACCGACCGTATCACCTCGTGGCACAGCGCCCCGTCCAAGCCCGCCTTCACCCCGCCCCCCGGCGCGGTGGACGCCCATTGCCACGTCTTTGGCCCGATGGCGGAGTTCCCCTTCAGCCCCAAGGCCAAGTATCTGCCCGAGGATGCCGGCCCGGACATGCTCTTCGCCCTGCGTGACCACCTCGGCTTCTCGCGCAATGTGATCGTGCAGGCCTCGTGCCACGGCACCGACAATGCCGCGACTCTGAACGGCATCGCACTCTCCGGCGGCAAGGCGCGCGGCGTGGCCGTGGTCGATCCCGATATTTCGGCGGAAGAACTGGCTGATCTGCATGCCAAGGGCATGCGCGGCGTGCGCTTCAACTTCCTCAAGCGGCTGGTAGACAACGCGCCCAAGGACAAGTTCCTCGACCTGGCCGCCCGCCTGCCCGAAGGCTGGCATGTGGTGATCTATTTCGAGGCCGATATCCTCGAAGAGCTGCGCCCCTTCATCGCCGCCATCCCCGTCCCCGTGGTGGTGGACCATATGGGGCGCCCCGATGTCTCGCAGGGCCCCGATGGTGAGGATCTGAAGGCCTTCCGCCGTCTGCTCGAAAGCCGCGAGGACATCTGGTTCAAGCCCACCTGCCCGGATCGTCTGGATGCCAGTGGCGACCCCTGGAACGACTTCGCCGCCGCCATCGCGCCTCTGGTCGCGGACTATCAGGACCGTGTGATCTGGGGCACCGACTGGCCGCACCCCAACATGGAAACGAACATTCCCGATGACGGGCATATCGTCGATATGATTCCCCGCATCGCGCCCACGGCGGAGCTGCAGCAGAAGCTGTTGGTGACCAATCCGATGCGGCTGTATTGGCCGGAAGAATTGTAAGAAAAGGAAAAAGCGAGGGGGTTACCCCCTCGCGCTCCCATGAATGTCTACCTCGCGCCATGGGTTCGGCCATGGAGCGAGGCACGCAGCGCCGCAGGCATCAAAGCCTCCGGCGGTGGGACGTTTGCGCTGCGATCTGGCCTTGCGCTCCATCCGTGTCGGGAGACGTAACGGGGGTGCAGGGGGCGATGGCCCCCTGCTTTCATCCCTTAAAACCATTAAAAATGGTGCGGACGGCGGGACTCGAACCCGCACGAGCAAAGCTCAAGAGATTTTAAGTCTCCGGCGTCTACCATTCCGCCACGTCCGCGCGCAGGTGCCTGTGGCAGATCGTGCCTGACGGGGCAAGAGCCCTGCAAATCTGCGCGAATCAGGCCTCGACGTTGAGGCGTGCGCGCATTTCCTTGCCGGGCTTGAAGAAGGGCACGCGCTTGCCGGGCACATCGACGGCTTCGCCGGTGCGCGGGTTGCGGCCCTTGCGCGGTTCGCGCTCACGCGAGGAAAAGGCGCCGAAGCCGCGCAGTTCGACCCGGCCGCCTTCGGCCAGGCGCTGTGCGATTTCGTCGAAGAACACGTCGACCACGCGCTCGACATCGTCGGCGCGCAGGTCTGGATTGGCCTTGGCCAGTTCCTGAAGCAATTCCGATCGGATCATTGACTATCCCCCAACCCGTGAAAGCTGCCGATGCGTCCGCCAGTCCCTCTTCCGGCCGACGGCATCATTTCATCAGAGCAATGCTTATAAGTGACATAAGTTGCGGAACAGTCAAGAGTTCTCGGCGGCTAGCGCCTGTCCGCATATGGGGCAAAGGCTGATTTTACATGCCGCCCTGCTCGTCTGACCGGTCAGCCCTCCTGGCCGGCCAGCAGCAGTTGCGCGTTCAGGCCGAGCCGGTCGATGCGCGAGCGGATGGCGGGCCATTCCTCGGTCAGGAAGTGTTCGCGCTCGGTCTTGCGCAGGCGGGTTGCTGCGTCGGGGGCGACCAGCATGCCGACGCCGCGCTGCACCTCGACCAGACCGTCGAGCTGGAACTGCTGGTAGGCCTTGGCCACGGTGAGCGGATTGGCGCCCTGCTCCGCTGCCAGCGCCCGCACCGAGGGGAGCAATGTCCCTTCCGGATAGGTGCCATCGATGATGGCTGCGGCGATCATGTCGCGCAGCTTGAGATAGACGGGTTTGGGTGATGCGACCATGGTGCATCAGTGCCATAATACAGCCTCTCACGCAAGCTTTCCTGCGGGGTTTGGCCTTTGGTCGTAATGCAATCGGGCGCTTTTCAAGCCCGATCTGACGTTTCGTTACGACATCGCTTTTTGCGAAAATCCGGTTCCCACTTTCGCGCGCGATGCATTAAACCCCCCGCGATGAGAGATGCTTCGAACACCGCCCCCCGCCAATGGATGGGGCACCCCGTACAGCTTGCCCGCCTGTTCTCGATCGAGATGTGGGAGCGTTTCGGCTTCTACGGCATGCGGGCACTGCTAACCCTTTATCTGACCAAGCATTTCGTGCTGGGCGATCACGCCTCGACCGGGATCTATGGCGGCTATACCGCGCTGGTCTATCTGACGCCGCTGGCGGGCGGTCTGGTGGCGGACCAGTTTCTGGGCTCGAAACGCTCGGTGAAATTCGGCGCGCTGGTGATGGCCTCGGGCTATTTCGCTTTGGCCTTCGGCGGCACGGCAGCCAAACCATGGGTCGAGTTCGACGGTGCGCGCCACGATGTGGTGATCGAACATTTCCACGATGGCCCCACCAGCGGCGCGCAGGAACGCCGCGTGGTCATCGTCAAAGGCCAGCCCGAGCAGATTCGCGGCAATGACGACGGCAGCATCGACCTTCTGGCCACAGATGGCCAGATCGCCCGCCACCTGGCCCCCGGCGCGCTGAAGGAAGGCGCCGTGCGCGAAGGCTGGCGCGTGGCGCTGATGCTGATGGCGCTGTCCGCCGTGGCGGTGGGCAACGGCTTCTTCAAGCCGAACATCTCGACCATGGTCGGCGCGCTTTATGAGCAGGGCGACCGCCGCCGCGATGCCGGTTTCACCATCTTCTACATGGGCATCAACCTGGGCTCGATGATCGGGCAGACGGTGGCGCCCTGGCTGGCCGACGCCTATGGCTGGCCCGCCGGTTTCGGCTCGGCAGGGGCGGTGATGCTGCTGGCCTGGGCGATGCTGCGTTTCGATGGCGGTCGTCTGGCGGGCTATGGGGAAACCCCGCAGCGCGCGGGCGGTGATCGCGCATGGACGATCTATGCCCTGGCCGTGCTGGCCATCCCGCTGTTCTACCTGCTGTTCGTCAATCTGATGGACACGCCCGAGCCTGTCGCTGGCGCGGGGCTGGCCGGTTACCTGCTGGGCCTGCCGTTGATGGGCAAGTTCCTGTGCGGCACCTTTGCCATCGCCCTGCCCGCGATCCTGATCTGGTCATGGCGCGTGGGCAGCCGCACCGAGTTCCAGATGATGGTCGCCGCCATGGTGCTGATCACCTTCAACACCGTGTTCTGGAGCCTGTTCGAGCAGGCCGGTTCCTCCCTCACCCTCTTTGCCGACCGCAACACCGACCTGACGATCTGGGGATCCTTGCGGATGTCGGCACCGCAGACGCAGCAGTTCAACTCGGTGGCCATCATCCTGCTGGCGCCGGTGATGGGCGCGCTGTGGGGCCTGATGGGCCGCAAGGGGTGGGAGCCTTCGATTCCCGTGAAATTCGCGCTGGGCCTGATCGGTGTGGGCGCGGGCTTCCTGTTTCTGGTGCTGGGCGCGCAATTCGTCGGGCCCAGCTTCAAGGTGGGGCTGATCTGGCTGGCGGGGCTCTATGTGATCCATTCCATCGCCGAACTGTGCCTCTCGCCCGTGGGGCTCTCGATGATCACCAAGCTGGCCATCCCGCGCGTCGTGGGCCTGATGATGGGCACATGGTACCTCTCCATGGCGCTGGGCGAGTATGGCGCAGGCCTGCTGGCGCAATTGGCGACGGTGAAGACTGTGGGCGGCGAGGTGACCAACCTCAAGCTCAGCCTTGAGACCTATATCGCCACCTATCGTCAGATCGGCTGGTCCTCGGTGGCGGTGGGCGTGGTGCTGCTGGCGCTGGCGCCGCTGCTCAAGCGCCTGATGCACGGGGTGCGCTAAGCACCGAAACCTGAACGCTGGCGTTGACGGCAGCCCTGGGCGGTGAGAGATTGGCAAGGTTCCAGCCATGGAGCCTGCCATGAGTTTGCTGCCCAGCGCCCGCCCCATCGGTTTCGTCTTCAGCGCCGACCCTCAGGCGCTCAAACCTTTCTACGCCGATGTGCTGGGCCTGCCGCTGGTCAGCGAGGACGGCTTTGCTATCGCCTTCGATCTGGGCCAGGGCGCGATGCTGCGCCTGACCAACCTGCCCAGCCACAAGCCCGAGCCCCACACCGCCTTCGGCTGGAGCGTTGCGGACATCCGCGAGACCATCGCCGCGCTGAAAGCCAAAGGCGTGGTGTTCAAAACCTATGAAGGCTTCGGTCAGGATGCCGATGGCGTGTGGGCAGCGCCGGGCGGAAGCACGCTGGTCGCGTGGTTCCCCGACCCCGAGGGCAATCTGCTCAGCCTGACGCAGTTCTGAAGATTTATTCGGCCCCGGCGGTGCAGTCGGAGCACATGCCGCGCAGCTCGACCACCGGGCGCACATCGGCAAAACCGGCAGCCTTCGCCGCCTCGACCAGAGCGCCGGTCAGCTTGTCGTCGTCGATGTGCACGGCCTTGCCGCAAACCTCGCAGATCAGGAAAATGCAGTCGTGGCGGCATCCCGGATGCGGGTTGGCGATATAGGCATTCGCGCTCTCCACCCGCCGCGCCAGATTGGTCCGCACGAACAGGTCCAGAATGCGATAGACGCTGTTGGCCGCCACGCGCTTGCCGCGCAGCTTCGACACCGCCTCGGCAATGTCATAGGCGGAGGCCGGTTTGCCCTCGGTTGCCAGCGCATCATACACATCGCCGCGCATGTCGGTCCATTGCTCGCCAGCCACCTCCAGAGCGGCGCGGGCGGCGTGGACAAGACCGTCGCCGGTCAGTTCGTGATGGTGGTGGTGTGCGGACATGGGGGGCTTGTAGCTGGGTTAGGGGAAAGAAGGAAGATGCGAGGGGGGCGTGTCAATTGGTCGCATTTCTCAAGAGAAATGCTCCGGCCCTCGCGCTCCCATGACGTCTTCCGACGAGAGGGTAGTGGTCCCCCACCGGCGCGCCCTGTCCGCCCCGCAGGGAAAAATGACTGCCTCCGGCGGTGGGACGTTGGCGCTGCGATCTGGTTTGGCGCTCCACCTGTGTCGGGAGACGTAACGGGGGTGCAGGGGGCGTAACGCCCCCTGCTTAATCCCTTCAATTTCTTGTAAAATCAGCCTTATAAACCTGCGGAAACAGCTTCTTCAGCCCTTCCACCTTGGGCACATCCCAATACTGAATGTAAGGATGCCCCGGATTTTTCAGCATGAAATCCTGATGATAGGTCTCGGCGGGATAGAAGCCCTTCATCGGCTCAATCCGGGTCACCACCGCGCCCTTCCACAGATGCGCGGCATCAAGCTGCACCAGATAGGCGCGGGCGACTTTCTCCTGCTCGGGGTTCTGGGGCACCAGCGCGCTGCGATATTGCGTGCCGCTGTCGGGGCCCTGCCGGTTCAACTGCGTGGGGTTGGCGCCCACCGCGAAGAAGATGCGCAGCAACTGGTCGTAACGGATCACCGCCGGATCATAGGTAACGCGCACGCTTTCGGCGTGGCCGGTGTCACCCTCGCTGACGCGGTCGTAATTGGCGGTGGAGGCGCTGCCCCCCCTGATAGCCCGAGACGGCGCTGGTCACGCCTTTCACATGCGAGAAAACGGCCTCGATGCCCCAGAAGCAGCCGCCGGAGAAGATGGCTGTCTTCAGGCCGGGCGCTTCCTGAGCGGGCACGCGGGCTTCGGGGGTGAGGAGTATGGTTTCGCCCATCGGCGCGGCGGACTGGCCACGGTTCTGGCCTCCGGCCTGCGCCGTATCGGCTGGCGAGCAGGCCGCCGCCAGCATCAGCACCGCAGCGGCAAAGGCCGGGCGCATGATGCGGAGCGCCTTAGCGCGAGGGGGCGGCGACCGCGGTGGGAATCACCGGGTTGCTCGCACCGTTGTGCATGCTCAGAAACAGGCAGATCGCCACAGCGCCCAGCGTGAAGCCGACAGCAAAGGAGCGGAAAAGGTCTGATTTGAAAAGGCTCATGGGAGGATCGACTTGTATGGCGGGCTCGGGAAAGCCCTCGGGGGGAGGCCCTAAATGGTACTGCCGTCGAAAAGTTCCAGCCCCTCTTTGGTCTCACCCGCGTGCGGGCGCGACCAAAAGGTTTGGCGCTGCGACGAACGGCTCATCGCAGCGCCTGTTTAGTCTGGAGTCGATGAACCGGGGCTTTCGGAGCGGTTCACCTTTGTAACGATTAGTGGCGGAAGTGTCGCATGCCGGTGAAGACCATCGCCAGCCCGGCCTCATCGGCGGCCTTGATGACCTCATCGTCGCGCATCGAGCCGCCCGGCTGGATCACCATGGTGGCACCCGCCTCGACAGCGGCCAGCAGGCCGTCGGCGAAGGGGAAGAAGGCGTCCGAGGCGACCGCGCTGCCCTTGGTGTGGACATCGGCGAAACCGTGAGTCTCGGCAGCTTCCTTGGCCTTGGCGGCGGCGATGCGGCTGGAATCGCGGCGGTTCATCTGGCCAGCGCCGATGCCCGCGGTGATGCCGTCCTTGGCATAGACGATGGCGTTGGACTTCACATGCTTGGCCACGGTCCAGGCGAAGAGGGCGTCTTCCAGCTCCTGCTCGGTCGGCTGGCGCTGGGTGACGACCTTGAGGTCATCGCGCGTGATGCTGCCATTGTCGCGGTTCTGCACCAGCAGGCCACCGGCGATGGGCTTCACCGTCAGGCCGGGGCGCTTGGGATCGGGCAGCTCGCCGGTCAGCAGCAGGCGCAGGTTCTTCTTCTTGGCGAAGACGGCCTTGGCGGCGTCATCGGCATCGGGCGCGCAGACCACTTCGGTGAAGATGCCGCTGATCGCCTCGGCAGTCGGGCCATCCAGCGGGCGGTTCACGGCGATGATGCCGCCGAAAGCGCTGACCGAGTCGCACTTCAGAGCAGCCTCATAGGCCTCCACCAGCGTGGCGCCGGTGGCGACGCCGCAGGGGTTGGCGTGCTTGACGATCACGACGGTCGGCTCGGCATCGCGGAATTCGGCGACCAGCTCCAGCGCGGCATCGGCGTCGTTGTAGTTGTTGTAGCTCAGCTCCTTGCCCTGCACCTGCACGGCATTGGCGATGCCCTTGGCCGCCGGGCCCTTGGGCAAATAGAGCGCCGCCTTCTGGTGCGGATTCTCGCCATAGCGCAGTTCGGTGGCGCGCTCGGCGGTGATGGCGAGCGTCTCGGGGAAGGCCTCGCCCTGGTCGGCATGGGCGAACCACTGGCTGATCGCGCCGTCATAGCTGGCGGTCAGCGCATAGGCCTTGGCGGCGAACTTGCGGCGCTGGGCCAGCGTGGTTTCGCCCGAAGCCACAGCGGCATAATCCGCCGGATCGGTCACAATGGCGACGAACTCATGGTTCTTGGCCGCGCTGCGCACCATCGAAGGGCCGCCGATGTCGATGTTCTCGATGATCTCCTCGCGCGTGCCGCCCTTGGCGACCGTCTGCACGAAGGGATAGAGGTTCACCACCACCAGATCGATCGCGCCGATGGCATGCTCGTTCATGCTGGCGACGTGCTCGGCATTGTCGCGCACCGCCAGCAGGCCACCATGGACCTTGGGGTGCAGCGTCTTCACGCGGCCATCCATCATCTCGGGGAAGCCGGTCAGCTCGGAAATGTCTTTCACAGCCAGACCGGCATCGCGCAGCGCCTTGGCCGTGCCGCCGGTCGAAACCAGCTCAACGCCCTTTGCCGCCAGAGACTTGCCCAGATCGACCAGACCGGTCTTATCCGAAACGGAGAGCAATGCGCGGCGAATGGGAACGATGTCGGTCATGATGCGGCCTTTCCTGCGGAGGCTGGTGGGCGGGTTGATAACGCCCTGCTGTTGCGCGCCCCCATAAGGATTTTGGCCGGTTTGGCTAGGGGTGCTGCGGGGTTTTGAAGGGTTCGGAAAGGTAAGGGGCAGGAAGAGAAAGATTAAATGCGAGGGTCATAACCCTCGCGCTCCCATTAATGTCTACGCCGCGCTTCGGGTTCGGCGACAGAGCAGCGTCGCTGCGCCGCAGGCAGGAACGATAGGTCAGCGTTGGAGGATTAAAGCCTGCGGCGCCAGAGGTGGTGCAGGTGGATAGTCTGGGCGCCACGATGGGGAGCCCCTGCCCTATCGCCGGAAGACGTTATGGGAGCGCGAGGGGGTAACCCCCTCGCATCTATCTTCACTTAACTACCCCATCTTCTTCAACAACCAGGCAAAATTCCCGCCCCCACGGGACACCATGCCCTGAATCACGATCTGCTGCACCGGCACCGGGCGCCCCTGCCCGTCGCACCAGATCGACTCCTCGATCCCGATCTCGCCGGAACCGACGCGGAACTGCCAGTAGGACCCATCGGGCAGAGCCAACCCCACCCCCTGCTTGTCCTGCGACAGGCCGACATCGATGCCGGGGCCGAGGTGGAAACGGATGGCATAGCCCACCATCCCGCGCTTGCCCTTGCGCCCCTGCGGCACGAGCAGATCCTCACCGCGCAATTCGGTGCCATCGTCGCGCAGGATCAGGATGCGGCGGTGAATCAGGCCATAGCGGGTGGAATAGCCGTCATGGCTGGCCTCCAGACGGGTGGCGCCCCAGCTTCCCGCGGTGCCCTCGCCCTCCAGCGTGCGGCGGTCGACCTCGACCTCGCCGACGCCGTTGCCCAGCGCGCCATTGATCAGCACCGCCGTGGAGTTCGCATCGTCGAGCACCAGCGTGGAATGCGCCGCCGTGGCGCGCAGGCCCTGCTCAAGGCGCACCGGCATCAGTCCGCCCGCCGCCGCCGCGCCGCCGCAATTGACGATGATGCGCTGCCCGGCGTGGCTCAGCTCAAACGCCAGCGTCGAGGCGCTGCCGGTGCGCGCATGGCGGGCCAGCGGCGGGGGTGCGGCGTCGAACTGCATCATGCTCTTGCCCGCGCTGACGCGCTGATAGCCCCACTGCCGCACATCGCGCAGCGGGCGGGTGCGCACGCCGGTCGCTGCCACCAGCCGCGACACGGCATCGGCGGAAACCGCCCAACTGCCCTGCCAGCTTCCCAGCGAGCCATCGCCATGCGCCAGCGCCAGCAGCGGCGGCACCATCAGTTGCAGGATCGATTCGAGCGCACGCGGCGGCTCGCGGCGGGTGGCGCGATAGCAGGCGGTCAGGCGGACGAGCGCGCTCATCGCCTCCATCTGGCCGAGTGGGCTGCGGCTCATCACGCCGCCATCGTCGCCCAGCAATTCGCCCAAAGCGGCGATCAGCCCGGATTCGCCATAGAGGCGGCGCGGGCGGCCATCGGGCAGCAGCAGCCCGGCGGCGACGATGCCGGTCCAGCCGATCACCTGCGCCAGCAAATCCTCACCCCGGCCCACATTGCGGTCGAGCCAGCGGGCGGTGCCCTCGATGGCCTCCATGATGCGTTCGCGCTGCGCCCGGTCGGGGCCGGAGAGGATCAGCGGGGCATGCACCAGCCAGTTGAGCAGCCGGTTGCCCGCATTGTCCACGCTCCACGCCGGGCCCTTGCCGGGGCGCGAGGGCGCCTTGGGGTTGGCCAGCATCCAGGCGCCCAGAATACGCTCGGCCACCGGAGTGACCTGATCGCGGCCATCGCGATCGACCTGCCCGGCGCGGTCGACCTGACCCGCCGCTTCCAGATCGGCCAGCCAGCCAAAGCCATGCACCGCCTGCTCGACGGGCGGGGCCAGACGCGCCACGCCCGCGAAATCGACCTGCATGATCGGCAGCCTCAGCCCATGCACCAGAAAATGGCCCGAACGCAGCGCCATGCCGGAGGTACGATCGCCCGGCAGCGGATTGGCGACGGCGGCCAGCAGGCGCGGTCGCGCGGGCTTGCGGAAAGGTGCGGCCAGCATGCCGCCCGACACGCCCATGCGATAGGCCATGCGGATCAGCCGTTCACCCGCGCCGACTTTCGGCGGGCCGAAATCGGCCAGTGCCAGCGCGCGGCTGGGCTCGATCAGCCGGGCATCACGCGGGCGGGCGCCATTTTGCCGTTCGTCGCTCTGGCGCTCATCGGCCAGCAGCGCGGTTTCCTCATGCGAGGGTTGGGCGGAGGTCAGGGGAATGGCGCGCGAACGCGCTGTCCCTTCGCGGGAACCCGATGGACTGGCACCTGACGTTCCCTCGACCTCCCACATCGTTTACCCGGCCCTTTTCAGCGCCGCGATGTTCGCGGCATAATGTTCCGGCCCACCCCGGAAACTGGACGTTCCCGCCACCAGCACATCCGCCCCCGCGGATACACACTGGCGAGCGGTTTCCACATCGACACCGCCATCCACCTCAAGGTGAATGGCCTTGCCGGTGGCTTCGATCTTCTTGCGCACCACGTCGATCTTGCGGAGCTGGCTGGAGATGAACTTCTGCCCGCCGAAGCCGGGGTTCACACTCATCAGCAGCACCAGATCGAGATCCTCGATCAGATAGTCCAGCACGTCCACGGGCGTCGCCGGATTGAGCACCAGCCCCGCCTTGCAGCCCAGCGCCTTGATCGCCTGCACCGTGCGGTGGGGATGTGCCCCGGCCTCGGGATGGAAGCTGATCAGATCGGCCCCAGCCTCGGCATAGGCCTCCAGATAGAGGTCCACCGGCGAGATCATCAGATGCACGTCAAAAGGCTTTTGCGTGTGCGGGCGCAGCGCCTTCACCACCATCGGCCCGATGGTGATGTTGGGCACGAAATGCCCGTCCATCACGTCCACATGAATCCAGTCGGCCCCGGCGGCGTCGATCGCGCGGATTTCCTCGCCCAGCCGCGCGAAGTCGGCCGAGAGGATCGAAGGGGCAATCAGGGGCGTGGTCATGATAGGGGCAATGCTCTTGACGGAAACCAAATCACCTTGGCTTACCCCCCGATTCGCACCCACTCAAGCGCTGACCCCGCCATTTTCCACACAGTTGGCTGACGATGATGTTCAACGTGCGGTCACGCCAAGTGAATTAAAGCCGGATGGAATCAGATGGTGACTCGGAAATCACGGCAAACAAAAGAAACTTGGGGTCGCTCGGTTCGATCAGAACCGGAGCAACCCTAGGGGGAACTACTTTGCCACACTGTTGCCAAGAAGTGCTGGCACCACACAGTGCCATCCTGTATTGCCCCCCGGACCAGCCCGGGGGGGATGGCAGGAACGTTCCACCCTGTTGGCTCTGCCGTTTTCGGCGGGGCCGGCACTGCTGATCGACTGGATGCCAGACCAGATGCCTTTTTCGCCGCTTCGCCGCTTTGCCGCCGCCATGGCCTGCGCGCTTGCCCTGCCCGCCGCTCCGGCGCTGGCCGATGGCGCGCCCGCCGGATGCACCGGCCCCGTCAGTCCGCACTGGATCAATGTGGTGGTGGAAAATGTCCGCAACGACCAGGGCCAGATCGCCATCACGCTCTACGCCGATGATTCCAGCAAGTTTCTGGTGAAGCACGGCTCGCTCTATGTGGGGCGCACCAAGGCCGTGGCAGGCACCACCAACACATGCATCTATCTGCCGAAAACCGGGGTCTGGGTGCTGGCGCTCTATCACGACGAGAACGCGAACCAGAAGTTCGACCTCACCAGCTTCAAGATGCCTGCCGAGGGGTATGGGTTTTCAAACAATCCGCCGACGCTGCTGGGGTTGCCGACGTTCAGCTCGGTGCGTCTGAATGTGACGCGCGATGGGCTGACGTCGCATATCAAGATGAAATATCCCTAAGGGATAAAGTAAAGATGCGAGGGGATTATCCCCTCGCGCTCCCATGACGTCTTCCGGCGATAGGGTGGTGGCGCCGAATTGTTGCGCGCCACCTCTCCATCTGCGCGACCTAAAGCGCCGCAGGCAGTTCATGTTTTAAAGCCTGCGGCGCGGCAAACTTGGCGCAAGGCTGAACCCGTGGCGCAACGCAGACATTAAAGGGAGCGCGAGGGTGATGGCCCTCGCATCTTCTCCTTGAACCTTATTTCAAAACCACCACCCCACACCCCGCCGAAGTGAAGGCCTGAGCGGTTTCAGCAAACCGCTGACTGGCTTCCCCGCTGGCCGCCCGCCCGAACAGCGCGTCTTCCCGAGCAAAGAACGAATCCTGAGGTAAAGCGATTCGCTTGCCCCCTCCCCGGCACAGGCGTGCGGCAAGGGCGTCGGCATCCTCGATCTCCCAGATGGACAGCCGCAGAGGCCGGTTGGAGAGATCGGGCCGGTTGAGAATGAGGTCGAGCGCAAAGGCGCCGTCATTGCCGCCCAGAATCGTGTAATCGGCGCCCGAGGCGTTGATGGCGGCGTTCTCGCGGGCGAAGGGCGCGTAGAGGCGATGCGTCAGCGCGCCCTGCGCCACCATCAGCGCCAGCGTGCCAAGGCTGGCCACGGCCAGCGCGGGACGCAGGCGGGTGTGCCATGGCGTCAGCCGCTGCCAGCCGAAACCGGCGAGCAGGGCGGCATTGCCCAGCAGCCCGTGGATGTAGCGATAGCCAAAGCCATAGCCCTGATAGGGCAGGATAATCCCCATCACCACCACCGGCAGCAGCAGCCCGGCCAGCAGTGCCGCCACGCGCCCGTCGCGCAGGGCAAGGCCCGCGCCCAGCACCGTCAGCGGAATCAGCGCGAGGTGGTTCCACAAAGCGAAGCGCAACAGATTGGCGCTCATCATCGGGACGTTGTGTTCGTTCTGCCTGAGCAGGTCGAGCAGGCGCGAGAGGTAGCTGGTGCCGACATCGCTCTCGAAGCTGCCCGGCCCCCAGATCAGGCTGTGAGTTACATGTGGCCAGGCCAGCCAGAACAGGCCGATGGCGCCATAGGCCACCACATAGAGCGCCAGCCGCTTCCACGCCCCGCGTACCAGCAGCAGGGCCAGCCATGGCGCGACGAACATCGGGTGGAACAGCGGCTGGTGCAGCCCGGTGCCGAGGAAGCCCACCGCCAGAGCGGCAAGATCGGCACGGGGGCGGTTCGCCAGAAACAGCCGCAGCCACAGCAGATTGACCGCCAGATGCGCGGGCATGGCAAAGGCGCTCATGCTGGCGAACAGGCTCTGGCCGGAGAGCGGCAGCATCAGCACGGCCACGCTGGCGCCCTCGCGGGTCAGCATGGTGCGGGCGATGCTCCACAGCAGCCAGAGCGAGGCGCCCAGCATCAGCGGCCCGGTGAAGGCCGGGCCACCCAGCCAGCCCGGCGCGATCAGCCCGACCAGCGCGCGCAGCCCGGTGTGGCCGGGCAGATAGGCCGAGATCCACGCCACGGGCTTGCCCACCGGCAGCATGAAGAGGTTGTTGAGCATCGGAAAATCGGCGCGCCACTCGGGCGGCAGCGGCCAGGCGAGATGGCCGTGAGCATAGATCCAGGCGTCGAATGTCGCCATCTGCTCATCGCGGGAAAGGTCGTAATCGAGCAGCAGCCAGTGCCGCCCGGCCACGGCCACACCCACCGCCAGCAGGGTCAGCACGATCACCGCGCGGGGAGAGAAGCCCATGCCACGTGGCCTGAAGCGGGAGCGCGCTGTCATGGCCGTCAGCGTGGAGAGCAGGGCCACGCCGACCGCCATCGCCAGCAGCCAGCGGTCCTGCATCAGCACATAGGCGCCCGCGATGCCCTGCCCGCCGTGGGGGCTGAGCCGGCTGGCCAGCAGGAAGCACAATATCAGCCCGGCCAGCCAGCCGAGGCAGACCCGCCAGACCTGCGCGCGCGATGCTTGGGGCGAGCCCTGCTCGGGCCACCGGTTTTGGGGCATTCTCTCCATCGCGGCCACAGTAGCGCATCGTGCGAAAAAGTGGGCACCGGTTTTTCGCACGATGCGACAGCGAAAAGCCGCATTGTCCGACGTGGGTGGCATGGATTCTGTCGAGTCGATCGCGCATGGCCGTGGCGAATCGATGTTACCGCCGCGTTTACCTTGTGATGTTGCCGAAAACCGGGGTTTTGGGCCCTGTTTTTGGCGCCTCTTCATCATTGCTTAGGCATTTTCCTTCACGCCCGACACAGGGGTCCGGTCAGGACCAGCATGGCATAAGGTTGGTTATGAGCGGCGATCGACAGCAGACAGTGGATGTGGCGATCATCGGCGCGGGCCCGGCAGGGCTGACGGCGGGCTATCTGCTGACCAAGGCCGGCTATATGGTCTCCATCATCGAGAAAGACCCGCGCTATGTCGGCGGCATCAGCCGCACGGTGGAGCATGAGGGGTACCGCTTCGATATCGGCGGGCACCGCTTTTTCTCGAAATCGCAGCAGGTGGTCGATCTGTGGAACGAGATCCTGCCCGACGATTTTATCCAGCGCCCGCGCATGAGCCGCATCTATTACGAGGGCCGCTTCTACTCCTATCCGCTGCGCGCCTTTGAAGCGTTGCGCAATCTGGGCCTGTGGCGCTCCACGCTGTGCATGGCCAGTTTCGCGCTGGCGAAAGCTTTCCCGCGCAAGGATGTCCGCAGCTTCGAGGACTGGACGATCAACCAGTTCGGCCAGAAGCTCTATTCCATCTTCTTCAAGACCTACACCGAGAAGGTCTGGGGCATGCCCTGCGACACGATGAGCGCCGATTGGGCCGCCCAGCGCATCAAGGGTCTCAGCCTTGGCAAGGCGGTGCTGGACGGCTTCAAGCGCTCGCTGGGTCTGAACAAAAAGCCCAATGACGGCATGGCCACCAAGACGCTGCTGGAAAGCTTCCGCTATCCGCGCCTTGGTCCCGGCATGATGTGGGAAGAGGCCGCGCGCAAGATTGCTGCCACGGGTCTGGGCCGCATCCTGATGGGGCATGGACTCAAGCAATTGTCGCAGGACGCCGATGGCCTGTGGCACCTCACCGCCAGCCATGATTCCGGCGAGAGCGTGATTGCCGCGCGGCACATCATCTCCAGCGCGCCGATGCGCGAGCTGGCCGGGCGCATCCACCCCCTGCCCGTCAGCCTGCCTGATGCCATGGAGCTGAAATACCGCGACTTCCTGACCGTGGCCCTGAAAATCCGCAGCGAGGATCTGTTCCCCGACAACTGGATCTACATCCACGATTCCAAGGTGCAGGTGGGCCGCATCCAGAACTTCCGCAGCTGGTCGCCCGAAATGGTGCCCGATGAATCCGTCGCCTGCGTGGGGCTGGAGTATTTCTGCTTTGAGGGTGACGGCCTGTGGTCGATGGCCGACGAGGATCTCGTCGCGCTAGCCACGCGCGAAATGCAAATCCTCGGGCTGGTGAACCCCGATCAGGTGATCGGCGGCGCGGTGGTGCGTCAGGAAAAGGCCTATCCGGTCTATGACGAAACCTATGCCGCCCATGTCGCCGCGATGCGCGAGGATCTGGAGGCGCGCTTCCCCACGCTGCATCTGGTGGGGCGCAACGGCATGCACCGCTACAACAATCAGGACCATGCCATGATGACCGCCATGCTGAGCGTGGAGAACATCAAGGCGGGCCAGCGCGTGTATGACATCTGGTGCGTCAATGAGGACGCCGAATATCACGAGGCCGGGGACGAAGGCGCCGAAAAGCGCCTTCCTGACACCCGCCCCGTCACGCCCGATCAGGCTGCCGCGCTGGCATCGCTGCGCGCTGTGCCGACCCGCGTTTCGGGCACGCCCGGCAAGCGTGCAGCCTGACCGCAGACCGATGCGGGTCCTGCTGAGCCACGCTTTCCCGCGCTATCTGGGCGCCAGCCTTGCCGCGCTGGCGGTCGATATGGGCTGCTATCTGCTGCTGTTGCGGCTGGGTATGGCGGCCACGCCTGCCGCCGCGCTGGCCTATGCGCTGGGCATCGGCGCGCATTGGCTCCTGTCGAGCCGTGCGGTTTTCGCGCAGCATCTGGCACAGGCCGGGCGCGACCGGCTGAGGCAACAGGCGCTGTTCGTCGCCTCGGCGTTGCTGGGGCTGGCGGTGACGGTGCTGGTGGTCAGTGCGGGGTCCCATGTTGGCCTCGATGCGCGGCTGGCCAAGCTGGCGGCGGTGGCGGCTTCCTTCATCGCGACCTATGTGCTGCGCAACCGTCTGGTCTTCGCGCCGCGTCTGGCGGAGTGAGGGTGATGTCCTTGCATCGCGATTCAGGCTTTCTCAAGCGGCTGATCCCGGCCTTTGCGCTGGTGGTGTTTCTGCTGCTGCTGACCAGCGCCCGCTCCATCGTCGAGCATCGCTTTCCCGACCCCGACGACGCGCTGCGCCTGCAGCAAGTGCGCGACTGGCTGGGCGGACAGGGCTGGTTCGACCTGACCCAGCACCGGCTCGATCCGCTGCATGGCGGCGTGCCGATGCATTGGTCGCGGCTGGTCGATCTGCCGCTGGCCGGGGTGATGCTGGCGCTGCGCCCCCTGCTGGGCATGGCCGGAGCCGAAATGGCGGCGCGGATTCTGGTGCCGCTGCTGACTCTGGGCGTGATCATGACGCTGCTGGCGCGTATCGCCTGGCTGCGGCTGGGCGCGCGCTCTGTCACCATGACCTGCCTGATGCTGATGATGAGCGCGCCTTTCGTGACTCAGGTCCTGCCCATGCGCATCGACCATCATGGCTGGCAGATCGCCTGCGCCGTGCTGGCGCTGAGCGGCTTGCTGGCGCGCCGCGCGACTTTGGGCGCATGGTTGGCGGGTCTGGCCATGGCCGCCAGTCTGGAAATCAGCGTGGAAGGGCTGCCGCTGGCCGCGATCTTCGCGGCGGTGGGCGCCTTGCGCTGGTTCCGTAACGAACCGGGGCGCTTGTGGCTGGCGCATTATATGGCGGCGCTGGCCTCGGCCTCGCTGCTGCTCTTTGCGCTGCTGCGTGGCTTTGGCGATCTGGCGCAGCATTGCGACCAGATGTCGCCCGTCCAGTTGGCGGTGCTGGCTGTGGCCGCGTTTGGCTGCGTGGCTGGAGCGGCCTGCGGAGCGCGCTGGCCGCTGTGGGGCCGGGTGATCGCTCTGGGCGTGCTGGGGGCTCTGGCGGGGGCGCTCTATCTCGGCATGGCGCCGCAATGCCGCGCCGGCTCCTTCGATATGCTGAGCCCGCTGGTGCGCGAACTGTGGTACAATCAGGTCGATGAAGGGCTGGCGATCTGGCACCAACTGCCCTCGAAAATCGTGCAGATCCTTTTCCCTCCGCTCTTTGCCTTGTTCGCCCTGTGGCGGATCATGCAAGCGCATCATGGGCGGCAGCGGCTGATCTGGCGGGATTATGCGCTGGTGTTGATCGGCGCCCAGGCCGTGGCGCTGCTGGTGGCGCGTGCCGCCGGTGTCTCCGGAGCTTTCACCGCCGTGCCGCTGGCATGGCTGGTCCAGAGCTGGCTGGAACGGGCACGGGTCAGCCCGCCCCTCGCCAAGGCGGGCTGGCTGCTGGCCATTGTCGCCGCCGTGCAGCCGAGCGCACCCCTGACCCTCTATCAGCAATTTGCCCCCAGCCCTGCCGCGCCGATGACCGATAAGGTTGCCCGGCGCGATCAGGCTCTGCCCGGCGAACCAGCCGTGCCGGAGGGCAATCCGATTTGGGCCTGCCATCTCGACCGTGGCGCGCGCGCCCTTGCCGGGCAGCCGCCGGGGCTCGTTCTGGCGGGGTTGGACACCGCACCGGAACTGCTGCTGAACACGCATCAGGCGGTGCTGGCCAGCGCGCATCATCGCGGCGCGCGCGCCATGGATGCGGTGATCCGTATCTTCACGGCGCCGGAGGACAGGGCTCACGCCCTGATCGCTGCGGAAAGGATCGATTATGTCGCGGTGTGCCCGCTGGCGGCGGAGTTCCCCATTTATGCCCATGCGGCGCCTCAGGGGTTGGCCGCAAGGCTGATGGCTGGCCATGTGCCCGGTTGGCTGGAGCCGGTGGCCGGGACTGGCGGGAGCTTGCAGGTGTTCAAGGTTAAAAGATAAGGGCGAGGGTCATAACCCTCGCGCTCCCTTTAATGTCTGCATTGCGCCACGGGTTCGGCCTTGCGCTCAGCTTGCCGCGCCACAGGCAGAATAGGAAGGCGTAGTGCCGAGGATTTAAAGCCTGCGGCGCCTAAGGTGGCGCAGGTGGAGAGTTCGGGCGCGAGGATCCGGCGCCACGACCCTATCGTCGGAAGACATTCTGGGAGCGCGAGGGCCCGGAGCATGTCTCTTGAGACATGCGACCATCAAAGACTCCCCCCTCGCACCTTCTTCCTTAAAACCCCTTCACGCCGCCTTGAACGTCATCGCCACCCCATTCATGCAATAGCGCAAGCCCGTAGGCCGGGGGCCATCGTCGAACACATGGCCCAGATGCCCGCCGCATTTGCTGCAATGCACCTCGGTGCGGGCATAGCCCAGTTCGTGGTCCGTGCTGGTGCCCACGGCGCCGGGCAGTGGTTTCCAGAAGCTGGGCCAGCCGGTGCCGCTTTCGAATTTGGTGTCCGAGGAGAACAGCGCATTCCCGTCCGCCGCGCAGAGGAAGGTACCCTTGCGGTGTTCTTTCAGCAGCGGCGAGGTGTAGGGATATTCCGTTGATTGCTGGCGCAGCACGGCGAACTGCTGGGCGGTCAGCCGCTTTTTCCATTCCGCGTCGGTGAAATGGATGGGGTAGCCGGCGGTGGCGGCCTGCGCCTCCTGCGGCCAGAGGCGAAAACCCACCGCCATGGCCGAAACGCCGAAGACCAGCCCGGTCAGCATATGCCGCCGTGTGGGCACCATCGATGGTTGGAGCGTTGAATCCTTCATCACGCATCTCCTTCACCAGCTATTACGTGGCGAAGGCGTGAAAGGATACGCGGGTTACAAAAAAGTCCGGCGCGGGGCCTGAGCCGGTCAGGCCCCGCCTGATTCTCAGTAGCTGCCGCCCTGGGCGCGGGCGGCCTGCACCTGCTCCTGCGTGATCGGCACGATCTTGATTTCCACGCGACGGTTGCGGGCCTTGCCCTCCGGCGTGGCATTGTCGGCCACGGGCATGGTGGCGCCGAAGCCCTGAGCGCGCACGCGGCTGGCGCTGACGCCGCGGATCGACATGTAATCCGCCACGGTGCGGGCGCGGTTCTCCGACAGGACCTGATTGTGCTGCGGCGTGCCGCTGCTGTCGGTGTGGCCGTAAACGTCGATCAGGCTGTTGGGATAATCGTTCAGGCTCTGCGCGATCTTGTCCAGCGTGGGGCGGAACTGCGGCTGCAGGGCATAGCTGTCGCTGTCGAAGGTGACGCCATCGGGCAGGTTGACCAGGATGGCGCGCCCGTCATCGCTCTGGCTGATGTTGACGCCGGTGCCGGCGGTCTTTTCACGCAGGTCGCGGATCTGCTTGTCCTTGGCATAGCCGATCGAGCCGCCCACGATGCCGCCGATCCCCGCGCCGATGATGCGGCCCGTGCCGCCGCCGATCAGCCCGCCGATCAGAATGCCGCCCAGCACGCCCGCACCCGCGCCGATGGCGGTGCGCGACACTTTCTTGTGCCCGGTGTTGGGATCGGTCACGCAGCCCGCCGTCATCAGCGAGAGGGCCGCCAGAGCGCCAACTGCTGCGCGTGACTTGGTGAGCATGGATGCGATCTCCTGTGCGACGTCCTGAATGTCGCAACTCGTATCATGCGTTTTCGGTGAACGACAGCTTGACCGGAGAGTTATGAACCATCGAACATGTGAATTATTGCAATCTTTTCGCATGTGCCGAAGGTTTGGGCCAATGGTCCGGGAATGCCCCTTCGCGCGGGAATGGAAAGCTGTTAAGGTGGGATTATTGTGACACCCTTTCCCTGGACAGACCTGTTGATGATCGCGGGGCTGGTCGTTTTGAACGGCCTGTTCTCGATGTCGGAACTGGCAATCGTATCGGCCCGCCCGGCCCGGCTCAAACTTCTGGTGGAGCGCGGGCGGCGCGGCGCACGCGCGGCCCTTGAACTGGCCGAAGATCCCGGCAAGCTGCTCTCCACCGCGCAGATCGGCATCACGCTGATCGCGCTGGTGACGGGCGCGCTTTCCGAAGCCAGCCTCGGCACGCCGGTCGCTCAGCGGCTGGAGGCGCTGGGCATTCCCCACCGCTTTGCCGATGAAACCGGGCTGGTGCTGGTGATGGGCATCACCACCTTCGTCAGCCTGATCGCGGGCGAACTGGTGCCCAAGCAACTTGCGCTGCGCATGGCCGAGCCCATCGCCTGCCTCGCCGCGCCCGTCATGGTTCGCCTTGCGCGCTGGACCGCGCCCCTGGTCTGGGTGCTGGACCGCAGCTCGCAGGGGCTGCTGCGCCTGCTGGGCGTCAAGCACACCGACGAACCTTCCGTCACCGAGGAAGAGCTTCACCTGATGTTCGCCGAGGCCACCCGCTCCGGCGTGATCGAGGAGGAAGAGCGCGAGATCATGACCGGCATCATGCGCCTGGCCGGTCGCCCCGTGCGCGAGGTGATGACGCCCCGCAACCAGATCGACTGGATCGACGTCAACGCCAGCGAGACCGCCGTGCGTGAGCGTATCGCCGCCAGCCCGCACTCGATGCTGGCCATCGGCGACGGATCGCCCGACAAGATCCTGGGCGTGGCCAAGGTGCGCGAGATCCTCGCCGTGCTGGTGGCCGGGCGCGTGCTGAACCTGCGCCGCCTGATCCGCAAGGCCGAGATCATCCCCGACCAGCTCGACGCCATGGACGCGCTGCGCATCCTGCAGCAATCGGGCATCTCCATGGCGCTGGTGCATGACGAATACGGCCATGTCGAAGGCATCGTCACCCCCGCCGACCTGCTCTCGGCCATCGTGGGCACCTTCGTGAGCCATCAGGACGACGGCGAAGGCCCCATGGTTATCGAGCGCGAGGATGGCAGCATGCTGATCGCGGGCGCCCTGCCCGCGGACGCCCTGAGCCGCCGTCTCGGTTTGGACCTGCCCGAGCACCGCGATTACGCGACGACGGCGGGCTTTGCCCTGTCGGTGATGAAGCGGTTTCCGGATGAGGGCGATGTGTTCGAGGTGCCGGAGTGGCGTTTCGAAATCGTCGATATGGATGGGCGGAAGATCGACAAGCTGCTGGTGAGCAGGATTGTGCTGGCAGACGTGGAAGAAGAGTAAGAGAAGATGCGAGGGGGTTACCCCCTCGCGCTCCCATAACGTCTTCCGACGAGAGCCAGGGGCGCCCGATCCTCGTGCCCAGTCTCTCCACCTGCGCTACATCAAGCGCCGCAGGCAGTGATCCGTGCTGTCAAAGCCTGCGGCGCGGCAAGCTGGGCGCAAGGCCGAACCCGAAGCGCAACGCAGACAATAAAGGGAGCGCGAGGGCGATGGCCCTCGCATCTTCTCTTCTTCCTGAACCCCGAAAAAACAAAACCGCCCGCGAGTCTCCTCGCAGGCGGCTGTGTAAACGCGAAAACCGGAGCCTTACTTGGCTGTGGTCGTCTGCGCCTCGCGACCGTTGCCTTCGGGCGCCGCGATGATGTCGCGGGTGATGTCGCCCTTATCGACGGCGTTGGTCTTGGGGTCGGCGGCGGTGGAGCGGATGCCTGCCTCGGGTTCGCCGGCCTTGCGCAGGGTGGCGTTTTCGACCGGGCTCTTGCCGGCTTCGCCGCCGAACATGGCGGCCAGTGCGTCCTGCTGGCTGCTGCGGCTGGCGGGGCGCGGGGCACCGGGTGTCGGCGGGGTCATCGCGAAATCGGGCGGAATGTAGAGCGGGGCCTGGCGCTGCACCGCGAATTCATCGGGGCGCACGCGCGCGAAGAGACGATCGGTGCAGCCCGACAGCGTCAGGGTGATGGCGCTCGCCAGCAGAATGGCGGTGGACTTGCGCATGTGTATCAGCTCTCCGTCGCGGTGTTGGCCTGATCCTGTGGCCGAGAGGCGCGCTTTTCGCCTGAAAGGAAGGATCGGGCAAGGATAATCAGGACGCCGATGGTGATCGCGGCATCCGCCAGGTTGAAAATGAGGAAGGGGCGGAAGGCGCCGAAGTGCAGATCCGCATAATCAACGACATAGCCAAGGGCAGCGCGGTCGCGGATGTTGCCCAGCGCGCCGCCCAGGATCATGCCCAGCGCGGCGGTGTCGGCAAAGCGCTTTTCGCGCAGCAACCAGATGGTGACGAAACCGGCGATCAGCGCGGTCATGCCGACAAGCGCCCAGCGCGCGCCGTCCGACCCGGCGGTGAAGAGGCCGAGGGAGACGCCGAAGTTTTGCCGCCAGCTCAGGCCGAAGAAGGGGATGATCGGCAGGTCGGGAACGGCGGGGTTCCAGGTGGCGGTGCTGATGTTGCGATCATAGATCGCCGGCAGGCCGATGGGGTGCACGACCGCCCACTTCACCGCCTGATCGGCGGCAAAGGTCAGGGCGGCAACGCCCAGGCCCAGCAGGCGGTTGCGCTTGAAGCTGCTCATTCAGCCGTTTCCATGGCAGAAACGACATGATCGCAGCGTGAACAGAGATCGCCGTCCTCGGTCACGTCGGGCAGGTGGCGCCAGCAGCGGCCGCATTTTTGCGCCTCGGTGCGGGTGACGGCCAGAGCCTCGCCGCGATGCACGGCGGCGCTGATGAACAGTTCGGCCAGATCGGCTTCAGGCGCATCGGCGGGGACGGTGACTTCGGCTTCCAGCGAGGAACCGAGGGTCTTGTCACGGCGCAGAGGCTCGATGGCGGCCAGTGCCTCGGCGCGCAGGGCACGCAGGGCGGTCCAGCGTTCGGCGTCCAGCGTGGCGGCGGGGATGGCGGGCCATTCCTGCAGATGCACGCTCTCGCCGGCGAAGCGCGACTGCCAGACCTCTTCGGCGGTGAAGACCAGCACCGGCGCGGCATAGCGGATCAGCGCGTGGAACAGCACGTCCAGCACGGTGCGATAGGCGCGGCGCTTCACGTCATCCGCAGCGTCGCAGTACAGCGAATCCTTGCGGATATCGAAGAAGAAGGCCGACAGGTCCTCGTTGCAGAAATCGACCAGCGAGCGGACATAGGCGTTGAAGTCGAAATCCTCGACCGCCTGCTTGAGCACACCATCGAGCTGCGCCAGCAGGCCCAGCACATAGCGCTCCAGCTCGGGCATCTCGGCGACATCGAGACGTTCCGCCTCGGTGAAGCCGTCCAGCGCGCCCAGCAGATAGCGGAAGGTGTTGCGCAGCTTGCGATACTGGTCGGCGATGCCCTTGAGGATCTCGTCACCGATGCGGTGATCCTCGGTGTAATCCACCGACAGGGCCCAGAGGCGCACGATATCCGCGCCATAGGTCTCCATCACCTTGAGCGGGTCGATGGTGTTGCCCAGCGACTTGGACATCTTGTGACCCTTGGCATCCATGGTGAAGCCGTGAGTCAGGATGGCCTTGTAAGGCGCATGGCCGCGCGTGGCGCAGCCTTCCAGCAGCGAGGACTGGAACCAGCCGCGATGCTGGTCGCTGCCTTCGAGATACAGATCGGCATGCGGGCCCTTGTAGCCTTCGGGGCGCAGCAGATCGGGCCAGCGACCCGATTCCAGCACAAAGGCATGGGTGCTGCCCGAATCGAACCACACGTCGAGAATGTCGGTGACGCGCTCGTAATCGGCCAGATCGTAGTCGGCGCCCAGATAGGCCTGTGCGCGTTCCTCGTCCCAAGCGTCGACGCCCTCGGCCTTGATGCCCTCGATGATGCGGGCGTTGACGGCCGGGTCGCTGAGATACTGGCCGGTCTTGCGGTCCACGAACAGCGTGATCGGCACGCCCCAGGCACGCTGGCGGCTCAGCACCCAGTCAGGGCGGCCTTCGACCATGGCGCTGATGCGGTTGCGGCCCTTTTCGGGGACGAAGCGCGTGTCGGCGATGGCCTTGACGGCGATCTGGCGCAGGGTCTCGCCTTCGCCCTGATCGGCGCGGATGCCGGCTTCAGTGGCGCAGAGCGGGGTCTGGCGGTCGATGGGGCGGTCCATGGGGACGAACCACTGCGGGGTGCAGCGGAAGATCACCTTGGCCTTCGAGCGCCACGAATGCGGATAGGAATGCTTGTAGTCGGCGCTGGCCGCCAGCAGGCCGCCCGCTTCGCGCAGGGCGGTGCAGATCGGGCCGTCGGGCGCGTTGAACTTGGGGTTGATGACCGAGCCTTCGCCGCCCAGCCATTCCCAGTTGGCGCGATACTTGCCATCGCCCTCGACCGCGAAGACGGGCTCGATGCCATGGGCCTTGCAGAGCAGGAAGTCGTCCTCGCCATGGTCGGGCGCCATATGGACCAGACCTGTGCCCGAATCCGTGGTGACGAAATCGCCAGCGAGGAAGGGGCGGGGCTTGGTGAAGAAGGGGCTCTCGGGGAACTGCGCCGCCATCGGGTGGCGGGCGACGGTGCCGGCGAGGTCCGCGCCCTTGAAGGTCGCCAAGGCGTGCTCGGATACATTCATGCCCGTGGTCAGCCCATCGGCGTGCGGGGCGAGGCCCGTGCGCTCGAGGAAGGTGCCCAGCAGATCCACAGCGACGAGGAAACGGCGGCCGTCATCGGCGCGATAGAGGTGGTAATCCACCTCCGGCCCATAGGCCAAAGCCTGATTGGCCGGGATCGTCCAGGGCGTCGTCGTCCAGATCACCGCATAGGCGCCGACCAGCTCGGCGATCGGCGATTCCGTGATTTCAAACGCCACGTCGATCTGGGTCGAGGTGATGTCCTCATACTCGACCTCGGCCTCGGCCAGCGCGGTCTTTTCCACCGGCGACCACATCACCGGCTTGGCACCGCGATAGAGCTGGCCGCTCTCGGCGAACTTCAGCAGCTCGGCCACGATGCCCGCCTCCGCGGCGAAATCCATCGTCAGGTACGGGTTGTCCCAGTCGGCATTCACGCCAAGGCGCTTCAACTGCTCGCGCTGGGCATCGACCCACTGGCGGGCATAGGCGCGGCACTCGGCGCGGAATTCCTTGGCGGGAACCTCGTCCTTGTTGCGCTTCTTCTTGCGGTACTCTTCCTCGACCTTCCACTCGATGGGCAGGCCGTGGCAGTCCCAACCGGGCACATAGGGCGCATCCTTGCCCAGCAGGCTCTGGGTGCGGACCACCATGTCCTTGAGGATATGGTTCAGCGCGTGGCCGACGTGAATGTTGCCATTCGCATAGGGAGGGCCATCATGCAGGATGAACTTCTCGCGACCCGAGCGGGCATCGCGCAACTTGCGATAAATATCCTGATCCTGCCAAGCCTTCAGAATGCCGGGCTCCTTCTGGGGGAGGCCCGCCTTCATGGGGAAATCGGTCTTCGGCAGGAAGACGGTCGGTCGGAAGTCGCGCTTTTCGGTCATGATGGCGCGTGCCTTAGCGATTGTAAGGGATTCCTGCAAATGTCTGGGAGGCAGAAAGAGAAGATGCGAGGGGGTTACCCCCTCGCGCTCCCATAATGTCTTCCGGCGATAGGGCAGTGGTGTCCGACCGTAGCGGCCAAACTCTCCACCTGCACAAGCTAAAGCGCCGCAGGCTTTGGAAAATCATCTGCCTGCGGCGCCGCAAACTATGCGCAAGGCCGAACCCGTAGCGCTCACGCAGACATTAAAGGGAGCGCGAGGGCGATGGCCCTCGCATCTTATCCCTTCAAACTTCTTCCAGAACCTTCCGGGCCAGATCGCAATCCGCCCCGATCTGCTCGATCAGCGCGTCCATCGACTCGAACTTGGCCTCACCGCGCAGGAACGCGTGGAAGGCCACCTCGATCTCCTGCCCGTACAGGTCTTCGGAGAAATCGAAGAAATGCGGTTCGAGCAATTCCTTGGGCGGATCGAAATGCGGGCGCACGCCGATGTTCGCCGCGCCTTTCAGCACGCGGCCATCGGGCAGGTGCCCGGTGACGGCATAGATCCCATAAGCCGGGCGCAGATAGTCGCCCAGCGCCAGATTCGCCGTGGGAAAGCCGATGGTGCGGCCCAGCTTGTCGCCATGCTGCACGGTGCTGCGGATGGCGAAGGGGCGGGTCAGCAGGCGGGTGGCGGTGGCGGGGTCGCGGTCGCGCAGGGCGTCGCGGATGCGGCTGGAGGAGATGACGCCTTGCGTATCCTCCACCGGAGCGACGGCGCGGGCTTTCATGCCGATTTCCGCGCCCAGCGTGGCGAGGGTGGCGATATCGCCCTCGCGCCCCTTGCCGAAGGTGAAATCGGTGCCGGTGACGACGCCCGCCGCGCCGATGGTGTGGCCCAGCACGGCGTGCACCCAGTCATGCGCCGAGGTGGCGGCGAAGGCGCGGGTGAAGTTGAACACCAGCATGGCATCGGCCCCGGCCTGCGCGAAAAGCTCCTGCCGCTGGTCCAGCGTGGTCAGGCGGAAGGGCGCGGCATCGGGGGCGAAGATGGCGACGGGGTGCGGGTCGAAGGTGGCGACGATGGCCGGGCGGCCCTCGGCCTTGGCCCAGCGGATCGCCTCGCCCACCACGGCCTGATGACCGGCATGGAAGCCGTCGAAATTGCCCAGGGCGACGATGGCGCCGCGCAAGGCTTCGGGGACGGGCAGGTCGGAGGTCAGGCGAATCATGGAGTCTGCCCTATAGGTGACGCTTCAGCGTCACGAAAGCGAAGCCGGGGCGGCTGTTTTCCGGGGCGTGGGTTTCACGTGAAACCTCATGCCACTGGGCCCCGAGGGGCGGCATAAAGGTGTCGCCCTCGACTGTCAGATCGACCTCGGTGAGTTCGACGCGCGCGGCACGGTCCATAAACAGGGCGTAGATTTCCGCGCCGCCGACCACGGCCACTTCGCCATCGCCCGCCAGTGCTAGAGCCTGTTCGACGCTATGCGCCACCTCGGCACCCTCGCGGGCCCAGCCTGTGTCGCGGGTCAGCACGATATGGCGGCGACCGGGCAGGGGGCTGGGGAAGCTCTCGAAGGTCTTGCGGCCCATGATCATCGGCTTGCCAAGGGTCAGCGCCTTGAAATGCTTCAGATCCGCCGGAAGGTGCCAGGGCAGGCGGTTGTCCACCCCGATGGTGCCATTGGCCGCGCGGGCATAGATCAGGAACAGCTCGGCCATGGGCGTGGGCCTTACAGCGTCAGCCGGGTGACATGGCCCATCTTGCGGCCGGGTCGGATCGAGGCCTTGCCGTAAAGATGCAGATGGTTGGCCGGATCGGAGAGGATGCCTGCCCAGTCCTGCGCATCGTCGCCGATGATGTTGCGCATCTCGACGCCCTTGGCGGCCAGGCCGGTGTCGCCCAGCGGCAGGCCGCAGATGGCGCGGATATGGTTTTCGAACTGGCTGGTGATCGCGCCCTCGGTGGTCCAGTGACCGGAGTTGTGGACGCGCGGGGCCATCTCGTTGAAGATCGGGCCTTCCGCCGTGGCGAAGAACTCCACCGCCAGCACGCCGACATAATCGAGCGCTTCGGCAATCTTGCGCGCCAGAGTGCGAGCGGCGGGCACTTGTTCCAGCAATTCGGGCGCGGCGGGCACGGTGGAGAGGGCAAGGATGCCGCTCTCATGCACATTCTGCGCCGAATCCCAGAAGCGGATATCGCCATCGGCACCGCGCGCGAGAATCACCGAGAACTCGCCGAAGAAGCGCACGAAGCCTTCATAGACCAGCGGCACATCAGGAAGATCGATGGTTTCAGCGTCCTGCGGCGTCATGATGCGCCACTGGCCCTTGCCGTCATAACCGTCGCGTCGGGTTTTCAGGATGCCGGGGGTGCCGATCTCGGCCATGGCGGCTTCCAGATCGGCGCGGCTGTCCACGGTGGCGAAGGGGGCGGGGGTGCCGCCCAGATCGCGGACCATGCTCTTTTCGCTCACCCGGTCCTGCCCCACTTCCAGAGCGCGGGGAGGGGCCAGCAAAGGTGTGGGCGCAATCGCCGCCAGAGGCCCCACCGGCACATTCTCGAACTCATAGGTGACGACAGCGCAATCCGCCGCGAAGGCGCGCATGGCCTTCGCATCGTCCCACGCCGCCTGCGTAAAGGCCGCGCAGACCTCGGCGGCCACCGAATCCTCTTCGGGCGCATAGATATGCACCCGGTAACCAAGGTTCGCTGCCGCCATGGCCATCATGCGGCCCAATTGGCCGCCACCCAGAATGCCGATCGTCTCGCCGGGGGGAATCATGGTTTTGGAAATTATCCTTCAGGTGTCGGTGGGGCGCTCGGCCACCGATTCGGTCTGCGCCACGCGATAGGCTTTCACGCGCTCGGTCAGGGCCGGGTCGCTGGTGGCCAGGATCTTGGCGGCCAGCAGACCCGCGTTCACGGCACCGGCTTCACCGATGGCCAGCGTGCCGACCGGCACACCGGCAGGCATCTGCACGATGGAGAGCAGCGAATCCTGCCCCGAGAGCATCTTGCTCTGCACGGGAACACCCAGCACGGGCAGATGCGTCATCGAGGCGACCATGCCCGGCAGATGCGCCGCGCCGCCGGCGCCCGCGATGATGACCTTGAAACCCTCATCCGCCGCGCCCTTGGCGAATTCCACCAGACGGTCGGGCGTGCGATGCGCCGAAACGATGCGCACATCATGCGGCACATCCAGCGCGGTGAGGGTATCGGCGGCCTTCTTCATGGTGTGCCAGTCAGACTGGCTGCCCATAACGATGGAAACAATGGCTCCGGGACGGGTCATGGCTTAGCGCTCCGACAGGTAGTAGCGTTCCGTGGCATTCAGATCGCCATCGAGTTCAAAGATGATGGGCTGACCGGTGGGGATTTCAAGGTCGAGAATGTCCGCATCCGAAATCTTTGACAGATGCTTCACCAGCGCGCGCAGCGAATTGCCATGCGCGGCAACGATCACCGTCTCGCCAGTCTTGAGCTGGGGTGCGATCGCTTCCTCGTAATAAGGCAGCACGCGGGCGATCGTGTCCTTCAGACTCTCGGTCTGGGGGATGGCGATGCCGGCGTAGCGCGGATCGGTCGAGAGATCGAACTCGCTGCCCTTCTCCTGCACCGGGGGCGGCACATCGAAGCTGCGGCGCCAGATCTTCACCTGCTCCTCGCCGTGCTTCTCGGCAGTCTCGGCCTTGTTGAGGCCGGTCAGGCCGCCATAGTGACGCTCATTCAGGCGCCAGTCCTTGGTTTCGGGAATCCAGGCCAGGCCCGAGGCTTCCAGCGCCAGATGCAGCGTGCGGATCGCGCGCGTCTGAAGCGAGGTGAAAGCGACGGTGGGCACCACGCCCTTGTCCTTGAGCAGCTCGCCGGCGGCCATCGCCTCGGTCTCGCCCTTGGGGGTCAGATCGACATCCCACCAGCCGGTGAAGCGGTTTTCAAGGTTCCACTGGCTCTGGCCGTGGCGGACGAGGATCAGGCGAGGCATCGGTAATGGGCTCCCTCTCGTAGAGGCCGGACCGTGCGCCGACGAATGTGGCGGGAGGCGGCCCGGCAATAACAGGCCCGAGGCCCTAGCCGGTTGGCCCGGATTTGGAAAGGAAAGCTTATGCGCCTTTTTCGTTCTCTTCGTTGCGCTGTATGGTGTCCTCCGCGTTCAGCGCGCGGGCCTGCGTTTTGCGGCGGCGCAGATTTTCGCGCAGCTTGGCGGCAAGGCGTTCCTCGCGGGTGAGGGGGGCGGGCTGGTCGGAGGGCATGAGGTTTGATCAAATCCTGAAGCGTCTGGCGTGATGGCAAATTGCCTCGCATAGTTTTTCACACAATGCAAAACAGGCGCTTGACAAGGGGTGATCGGGCCGTCATTAGCGCCCCCCTGCCCGGCGGCGCTTTTCGCTCCAAACGGCAAGACTGTGGTGTGCTGCTGTAGCTCAGTGGTAGAGCGCATCCTTGGTAAGGCTGAGGTCGGGAGTTCAATCCTCCCCAGCAGCACCACAGTTTCTCCCCCGGTTTCAGCGAAACCGGCGGTGGCTTGAGAGCCTTTCCTTCATCATCATATGGCAGGCGACGCAGGGCATCCCTGCATCATCGCAGCCGCCGTGTGCCGGGCTGCCCGATGCCGCATGGCCTTGAAAGGCTTCGCAGCTGGCCTCAAATAGGTTATGAACAAACCGTGCCCCTCTGGTGCCGATGCGCAGGTGGGGCTTTGATTCAGGACGACTATGATGGCCACCGCCTTGCCGATGCCAGCCTCCACGGTCGCTTCCGTGGCGAATGAATTCCTCAGTCTGGCGGCGGCCGAACCCAGCTTTCCGCCGATCGACCAGATGAAGCTGCAAAAGCTGCTGTTCTATGCGCATGCATGGCATCTGGCCTATGGCAAGGGCCCGCTGTTCGAGAACGACTTCGAGGCATGGCCCTGGGGCCCGGTGATCCGCGACGTTTATCTGCAGACCAAAAGCTATGGGCGCGGCCGGGTGACGGCCCCCATCACCGAACTGTCGCTGGATGACGGGGCGGCAAATGTGCGGGCGCCCACGGGGGTGGCCACCGCCGCGCTGCGCGATTTCATCAAGAACGTCTGGGACACGTTGAAGGTCTATGACGGCATTCAGCTCTCCAACTCGACTCACGCGCCGGGCGAACCATGGACGGTGGTGAGCGAGAAGCAGGGGACGGCGAACAAGCCTTTCATCCCCAACGAGTTGATCCGACAGGTTTTCGCCAAAAAGCTGGAGAAAAACGCTGAGAATCCCGCCGCCTGAGAACACGTCCAGCGTTCCGGATCATGCCACGAGGAAGGGGCTCAACGATTATACCGGCAATGAGGCGGACAATCGCGTCCTCTATCTGAACTTCGGCGTCTTCAAATATGGCACCAATGACAAGACCCATGCCGCCGCGATGGTCCTGTCGCTGCTGCTGTTCGTCACGCTGGTGGGGGTGCTGATCTTCGGCAAGGGCGACGCCATGTCGACCGAGGCGTTCCACTGGCTGGGCAGCGCGTTTCTGTTCGTGTCGGGCGTGGCGATCGGCAAGGGCGGAGAGGATCGCAAACCGGGAGCCTGAGATGGGCCGGGGGCGAGGATCGCGTGCCCCCCTCTCGTCGGAAGAGGTTGTGGGAGCGCGAGGGGGCCCCCCCTTATTTCCCCGGAATCATCCGCTCCAACTCCTGAGCCCCCACAGGCCGGCTGACCAGATATCCCTGAAAGTGGTTGCACCCGCACATGGCCAGCCGCCGCCGCTGGCTTTCGGTCTCCACCCCTTCGGCCACGATATCCAGCCCCAGAGCACGGCCCAGCCGCACGATGGCATCGATCAGCGCCTCGGCCTCTTCCCCGCTGTCGAGGTTCTGGACGAAGCTGCGGTCGATCTTGATCTTGTCGATGGCGAAGCGGTGCAGATTGGTCAGGCTGGAATAGCCCGTGCCGAAATCGTCGAGCGCAATGGTGAAGCCCTCCTGACTCAGCACGGTCAGATTGTTGCGGGTGACGCCTTCGTCGCCCAGCAGGGCGGTTTCGGTGATCTCGAACTCGTAATGGCGCGGGTCGATGTCATATTCGGCCACCAGCCGGGTGACCATCGCCATGAACACGGGTGAGCGCAATTGCAGCGCCGAGAGATTCACCGCCACGCGCAGGCCCGGCCAACCGTGCGTCTCCTCGAAGACGCGGCGCAGGATATATTCACCAAGCTCGTGAACCAGACCGCTTTCCTCGGCCAGCGGGATCAACACGGTGGGGGAGATCGGCCCTTTCTCGGGGTGATGCCAGCGCACCAGCGCCTCGACGCTGACCACGCGGTCGTCGCGGTCGATCTGCGGCTGATAGGCCATATGGATTTCGCCGCTGGCCAGGGCATGGCGCAGATCGCCCTCCAGCGCGCGGCGCAGGCGCAGGGCGGCATCCATCTCGGGCTCGAAGAAAGCGGTGGTGTTGCGGCCGGCTTCCTTGGCGGCATAAAGCGCCAGATCGGCCTGACGCAGCACATCGGAAGGCGCGGTCTGCGGGTCGGAGACCATGGTGATGCCGATCGAGCCGCTGATCTCCACCTGACCGAAGGTGAGGTCGATCGGCTGGGCCAGCTCGCGCAGGATCCGCCCGGCCAGATGCGAGGCGCCCGCCGCCGTGGTGCCGGGCTGCAGGATGACGAACTCATCGCCGCCCAGCCGTGCCACCGTATCGGATTCGCGGCAGAGCTGCTTCAGGATGATGCCCACCTTCTGGATCAGCTCGTCACCCGCATGGTGGCCCAGCGTGTCGTTCACCTCCTTGAAGCGGTCGAGGTCGAGGCAATGCACCGCCAGATCATTGGCCGGATCGAAGGCATGGCGCCGGGCGATGGCCAGCATGTTGGTCAGCCGGTCGAACATCAGCGCGCGGTTGGGCAGGCCGGTCAGCGTGTCGTGATAGGCGACATGGCGGGCCAGCGCCTCGCTGTCGATCAGCTCGCGGGTGATCTGCGAGGCTTCGCGGATGAAGATCCAGGCACCCCAGGCAAAGGCCGCCAGCAGCATGATGAGCGGCGCGGCGATCTCGCGCAGCAGGGCGGTGCCGGGGCGCTGCGGGGTCCACACCATCCAGCCCAGTCCGGCCCCGTCGAGCCCCTTGAGCTGCACGCGCGCCATCGTGTCATTGCGCGGCGCGTCCGGCGTCACCACCATATCCTCGATATGGTAACGCTGGCCAAACAGGTTGAGCATCGGCGCATCGAGGGGAATGGCCAGCATGGCGATGGCCAGCGGCCCCTCGCGCGGTTTGACCTTGCCGCCATCGGGCTGAATCAGATGCGCGCTGACGATCCACACCTGCCCCTCGGCGCGGGCCAGCGCGGTGGTGTGGACGGCATGGGCCAGCGCCTGTCCCGAGACGGGCGGTTCATGCGCGGCCGCATCGCGCTGGCGCAGCCCCGGCAGCATTTTCGCGGCGGCGGGGGCGAAAGGGGCGAAGATCGCATCGGGCGAGGCACGGGTGGGCTTGCCGTCGCGCGCGGCATAGGCGGGGCGCCCGTCGCCCTGAAGCACGAAGGCGCGCGTGGCCCCCACCTGCGAATGCATGAAGACGGTGAAATAGGCATCGGCCCAGGGGCGGTCGAGCCGGTTGCCCAGATGATCGACCGCCTCATCCCATTCGACCTGCGGGATGACCCCCTGCTCCAGCTCATGCATGCGCAGGGCCAGGCCGCGCTCGACCATGGCCTGCTCATGCTCGCGCGCCTCGCGGTCGTTGCTGGCCACCAGCCGCATGGCGATGACCGCCAGCAGCACCAGCGCCACCACTGAGACGATCACCACCGGGCGGAAGATGCGGGCGCGGCGTTGATCGAAGCTGGACTTGAGATCAGGGGCGGATGGGGCACTCATGCCGGACGACGCCTTGCGGGCACGGCGCCATGGCGCCTTTCGAGTGCAGCGCCGGGAGGCCCGGAAAGCAGGCTGTGGCCATGACCATGGTGACCGGGTTTCATGTTAGCGCCATAGTCCGTGCCATGTTAGGGAAGCTTGCGGAGGTTTCCTAAGCAATATCCCCAAAGTTTTCTTGCGATGGGATCAGGGTTTGCCCGGTTGGAGGCTAGAATCCGCGCTCCAGAAAGGCCTGACCCAGCCCCGCCAGCAGCGCGCTGCCGCGCGGCAGCACCTCTTCATCCAGCACCATGCGCGGCGAATGGATGCCATTGGCCTGCGTGGCATCGACATCCCGGTGCGCCGCGCCCAGAAACAGCATGGCGCCCGGCGCTTGCTCCAGCACATAGGAGAAGTCTTCCGCGCCCATGATCGGCGCGGGCAGGCGAAGGAAGCTGTCGGGGGCGAACAGCGCGCCACTCACCGCTTGTGCCAGATCGACCGCGCGCGGATCGCAGAGCGTCACCGGAAAGCCGGGATGCACCGTGACTTCTGCCTTCTGGCCATGCGCCGCGGCGATGCCCTGGGCCAGCTTCGTGATCGCCTCGCGCAGCGCGGCGCGGTTGGCGGGGGAGAGCGAGCGCATCGTGCCCTTCATATGCGCGCTGTCGGGGATGACATTGTGAGTGGTCCCTGCCTCGATCTTCGCGATGGTGACCACCACCGGATCATGCGCGTTGAACTGGCGTGTCACCATGGTCTGGATCGCGGAGACGATCTCGCAGGCGACGGGAATCGGGTCGGCGGCGTGATGCGGCATGCTGGCATGGCCGCCCGCGCCGGTGACGGTGATGTCGATCTGGTCGGCGCTGGCCATCAGCGCCCCGGCGCGGCCCTGCACCTGCCCGTGCGGCGCATTGGGCATGACATGCAGCGCGAAGGCGGCATCGGGTTTGCGGCCATCGGGCGTTTGCAGCAGCCCGTCATCGATCATGAAGCGGGCGCCGTGATGGCCTTCCTCGCCGGGCTGGAACATGAAGAGCACGTCGCCGGGCAGGCTTTCCGCGCGGGCGGCCAGCAGTTCCACCGCGCCGGTCAGCATGGCGGTATGGGCGTCATGCCCGCAGGCATGCATGGTGCCGGCAATGGTCGAGGCGAAGGGCAGGCCGGTTTCCTCGCCCATCGGCAGCGCGTCCATATCGCCGCGCAGCAGCACCACGCGGCGATGGTCCGCCGGGCCTGCCCCGCCGCGCAGAAAGGCGGTCGCGCCGGTGGTGGAGGGGCCCTCACGCCATTCCAGCGGCAGATGGGCCAGCGCCGCCTTCACCTTGGCCAGCGTTTTGGGGGTCTGCAGGCCCAGTTCGGGCTCGGCATGGATGGCGCGGCGCAGGGTGGTCAGGCGTTCGGACAGATCCTGCGCTTCGTCATAGAGCGTTGCCATGCACGCCTCCCTTTAACCGATCGCCTTCAAAATCCGCAGAGCCGCGGCATTATGCATGCTGATCGAGGCCTTGAGCGTCAGATTGAGGCCGATGACCAGCCACAGGAAAAACCAGATCGGGCTGCCCGCCAACATGGAAAAGCCCAGCAGCACCGCACGCGGGTTGGGGCCCAGCACTTTCAGGATACCCAGCAGGGCAGGCGCCTCCTTGCGGGCGGCGGTGCGAATCGACTCCAGCCGGGCGGGATTGCCCTGCGCCGCATCGACGGCCTCGTCGATCTGCGGCGTGTTGCCGGCGAATTTGCCGCCGACATACATATAGAGCGACACCAGCGCGCCCGAGGCGCCCTCCTTGGTGCTGGCATCGGCCTTTTCGCGCGTCTGGCGAATCCAGGGCTTGGCATAGACCCACCATTGGTAGGAACGCTTCTGTACCTCGACATGGTTGGCTTGAATCACATGGGAGACGCCCGCCGCCAGCATCAGCGGCCAGGCGATCAGCCCGATCAGCGACGAGCCGGTCCAGGCAGAAATCTGTTCATAAGCGATCCAGCCCAGCACAAAATACATCACCACATGGCTGGCATAATCGCAGATGCCGTCCACCATCTCGCCGATGGGGCTGGCCCGGCCGGTGATGCGGGCCAGATCGCCATCGGCGCCGTCCCACACATGCCAGGCCATATGCAGCGCCATGCCGAGTGCCGCGCCCTTCCAGCCCCAGCCATGGGCAAAGCCCCAGCCATAGACAAAGGCCGCGCCCACCACATTCATCGCCCCGATGACGGACACGATGTTGGGCGTCAGCGGAGTCTTGGCCAGCAGCAGCGCCAGACGCCACGCCAGCGGGTGATAGAGGTAATGGTTAAGGCCATCCTGCAGCTCACGCGGGCGCATCGGCCGCTGAGGGCGACCCGGCTTCCTGTCTGGCCCAGAGTCTGGCGACGTATTCATCTGCGTCTTGCCATCTGTCGCTGCCTTGCCCCCAACCGATGCCATGCGCTTGCGAATGCCCTTTGCTGCTGTATAAAAAATGCGTAAAAACGCCTGATGTGCCGCGAAGGGGCCTGCAACTCATCGCAAACCTGCGCTATAGCGACGAAAGCAGCATAGAGCCAAAATGCTAGACGTAACACCGCTTTGTGGCGTTGCTGCGACAGTTTTGCCGGGGCGTTGCTCATCTGCCTGCTTGACCCCGGCCCAACTTCTTGCTTTGGACCTGTGATTTACCGAGAAGCGCGCAAAGGCGGACGACGCCCCCCGCGTCTCGCCTGGAGGAATCGAATTGATGAAACCGATTAAGGTCGCCGTGATCGGCGTGGGCAATTGCGCCAGCTCGCTGGTTCAGGGCGTTGCCTATTACCGTGCCAACAACTCGTCGGAAGGTCTGATCCATGACCGCATCGGCGGCTATGGCGCGGGTGACGTGGACTTCGTGCTCGGCATCGATGTCGACAAGCGCAAGGTCGGCAAGGACATCTCCGAAGCCATCTTCGCGGGCCCCAACTGCACCGCCGTGTTCCATGCCGACGTGCCCGCCAGCGGCTCGAAGGTCATCATGGGCAAGATCCTGGACGGCGTTGCCGACCACATGACCGGCATGGGCGACAAGGGCTTCATCCTGGCCGACGAACCCGAAGCCACCAAGGAAGGCATCATCGCCGCCATCAAGGACAGCGGCGCCGAGGTTCTGGTGAACTTCCTGCCCGTGGGTTCGGAAACCGCCACCGAATTCTACATGGAATGCGCGCTTGAGGCCGGTGTGGCCGTGGTGAACTGCATGCCCGTGTTCATCGCCAGCCGCCCCGAGTGGGAAAAGCGCTTCGCTGACAAGCGCCTGCCCATCGTCGGCGACGACATCAAGGCCCAGGTCGGTGCCACCATCGTGCACCGCGTGCTCTCCAGCCTGTTCGCTGCCCGCGGCGTGACCGTGGAGCGCACCTACCAGCTCAACACCGGTGGCAACACCGACTTCATGAACATGCTCGACCGCCAGCGCCTTGGTTCCAAGAAGGAATCGAAGACCGAAGCCGTGCAGGCCATGCTGGCCACGCGCCTTGAGGATGAGAACATCCACGTCGGCCCCTCGGACTATGTTCCCTGGCAGAAGGACAACAAGCTGTGCTTCCTCCGTCTGGAAGGCGCGCAGTGGGGCAACGTTCCCATGAACCTGGAGCTGCGTCTCTCGGTTGAAGACAGCCCCAACTCGGCCGCCTGCGTGATGGACGCCATCCGCTGCTGCAAGGTCGCGCTGGAGCGCGGTGAGGGCGGCGCCCTGACCGGCCCCTCGGCCTACTTCTGCAAGCACCCGCCGGTGCAGTTCAGCGACGATGTCGCCGCGCAGATGGTCGAGAGCTACATCGCTGACCCGGCCATCGCTGCCGAGTAAGCTGTTCGCTTTTGAACAACATGACGCCGGTTGGGGTTGCCCAGCCGGCGTTTTGTTTTTTGGGTTTGGAAGAGGAAGGAAGAAGCGAGGGGGTTACCCCCTCGCGCTCCCATGACGTCTTCCGACGCAAGTGCAGGGGGGGGCGCATCGTGGTGCCCAGCCTCTCCACCTGCGTTACCTAAGGCGCCGTAGGCTTTAAACCTTTTCTGCCTGCGGCGCGGCGAACCCGAGCACCCCGGCCTAGTCAGGGCGCAATGCAGACACTAAAGGGAGCGCGAGGGCGATGGCCCTCGCATCTTCACTGTTCTTATAAACCACCCGAAAGCCCCGAATGGACGCCCTGATCATTGCCGCCGGATACGGCAGTCGCCTTGCCGACATTTCGCCCAGCAAGCCGCTGACTCCGATCGCAGGCATCCCCTTGATCGAACTGGGCATCCGCAACGCCAAGGCGGCGGGCGCGGGCAAGGTGGTGGTGGTCACGGGCCATGCGGCGGATCGCCTGGAGGGCGCGCTGCCCGCTCTCTCCGACCGCGTGGGCATCGCGGTGGAGCCGGTGCGAATCGGTGACTGGTCGAAGCCCAACGGCTGGTCCGTGATGGCCGGTGCCGAGCATATCGCGGGCGACTACCTGCTGATGATGGCGGACCATATCTTCGCCCCCTCGATCCTGCAGCGCCTGGCCAAACAGGGCGGGCCGACACGCGGTGTGACTCTGGCCGTTGATCAGCGTATCGACAGCCCGCTGATCGATCCCGACGACGCCACCTGGGTTGAAACCGACGAGCGGGGCTTCATTCAGGCCATCGGCAAGACCATTCCCATCTGGAACGTGGTCGATTGCGGCGCCTTCCTTGCCACGCCCGAACTGGCCGCCGCCATCCGCGAGGCCATCGATCAGGGCAAGGGCGGCAGCCTGTCGGAGGGCATGCAGGTGCTGGCCAACCGGGGCCGCGCAGCGACCTTCGACATCGGCGAGGACGAGAACGACGCCTGGTGGATGGATGTGGATGACCCGCGCGCCCATGAACTGGCCGAGGCACTGGCGCCGCGCTATCTGGCGGATTATTTCCACGACCGGTAAGGCGTTTCAGCCGGGCCGAGGGAACAAACCGGCTCAGCTTCAGCTACCATTCAAGGGCGACACGGCCTATACCGGCCCCACTGCCTGCCACACGCCAAGGAGCCTGCCCATGAACCGCCTTCTTCTCGCCGCCAGCACCGTTCTGGCCGGGGCTCTGGGGCTGGGCACGCCCGCAATGGCGCAGGGGGCCGATGGCAGCCGGGTCAACATGGTCATCGTCTATGGCGACGACAAATGCCCCGAAACCAACGATCAGGACATCGTGGTCTGCGCCCGCAAGGAAGAGGGCGAGCGCTATCGCATCCCCGAGCCCTTCCGCAACCCCGGCAGCACCAACAACACCTCCTGGACCGAGCGGGTGAAGAGCTACGAAATGGTGGGCGCCACCGGTACGCTCAGTTGCTCGCCGGTGGGCAGCGGCGGCTGGACGGGCTGCGCCAACCAGTTCGTGCATAACGCCTATCTCGAGAAGAAGATGGGCAGCGATGTCGCCTTCTCGAAGATGATCCAGGACGCCCGCGCCGAGCGCGAATCGCATGTCGATGCCGATGCCGCCGCCACCCAGTCGGCGGTGGAAAAGGAAGAAAAGGCCTATGACGAGCGCCAGCGCGCCAAGGCCGAGGCGGATGAGGCGGCTCGGGCTGCCGGCACCGCGCCTGCCAAGTAAGGGTTTGAAGGGATAAGGCAGGGGGCCATCGCCCCCTGCACCCCCGTTACGTCTCCCGACGCAAGGGCAGTGGTGCCGCATTGTAGCGCGCGACCTCTCCACCAGCGCAACGAAAAGGCGCCGCAGGCAGGAAGCCCCGGCGCCTTTCTTGTCGTTTAAGCCTGCGGCGCGGCGACCTTAGCCCTGTGGCCGAATCCGATGCGCCACGCAGACATTCATGGGAGCGCGAGGGGGTAACCCCCTCGCACCTTCCCCTTAAACTTCTTAGCTCAAGGCAATATCGGGAGCATCTTCCTGCTTCATGCCGATGATGTTGTACCCGGCATCCACATGGTGGATTTCGCCGGTCACGCCCGAGGACAGGTCCGACAGGAAGTAGAGGCCAGCCCCGCCCACATCCTCGATCGTCACATTGCGACGCAGCGGCGAGTTCAGCTCGTTCCACTTCATGATGTAGGAGAAATCGCCGATGCCGCGCGCGGCCAGCGTCTGGATCGGGCCTGCCGAGATGGCGTTGACGCGGATGTTCTCCGGCCCGCAATCGTTGGCCAGATACTTCACGCTGGTTTCCAGGGCGGCCTTGGCCACGCCCATCACATTGTAGTGGGGCACAACCTTTTCGGCGCCGTAATAGGTCAGCGTCAGGATCGAACCGCCGTTGGGCATCATTTCGCGCGCGCGCTTGGTCACGGCGACCAGCGAATAGGCCGAAATGTTCATCGTCATCAGGAAGTTATCCAGCGTCGTGTCGTAATAGCGACCGCGCAGCTGGGTCTTGTCCGAAAAGCCGATGGCGTGGACGATGAAGTCGATGGTGTCCCAGCGCTCTTTCAGCTTGTCGAAGGCCGTGTCCAGAGCATCCATGTCGGCCACGTCGCAATCGATCAGCAGGTCGCTGCCGAGCTGCTCGGCCAGCGGGCGCACACGCTTTTCGAGGGCCTCGCCCTGGAAGGAGAAGGCCAGCTCGGCACCCTGTTCGTGCAGCTTCTTGGCGATGCCCCAAGCCAGCGACTTGTCATTGGCCAGCCCCATGATCAGGCCACGCTTGCCCTGCATCAATCCGCTCATTCGTATATTCCCTGCATTCTATTGGCCGCGCCGGGCGCGGTCGTCTGACTGTCCGATCATGTCGCGCTCTGCCGGCAAGGCCAGCGCCGCGTTCAACTCGGCTCCTGTAACGATCCCTAAGCCGACGAGCCAGAAAAAGAAAAGCGAGATCATCACACCGGCGAGGCTGCCGTAGGTAAGGTCGTATTTAAGCAACACTCGCAGCAGCACCGGCAGCACCGTGCTGACCACGCCCCACCACAGGGTGACCAGCGCGGCGCCGGGCCATTTGGGGTAGATGCTGCGGCGATAATGGCCGGGCGCCAGCATGTAGAACAGCAGATACATCGCCCCGAACAGGATGACGGCGGGCAGCAGCCGGGCGATCGGCATCTGGACCAGCCTGAGCCCATGCTGCGCCATCGGGTTCAGGCGCTCGGTCACGATCGAGGCGCTGGCATCCATCGCCACCTGCAGATAGAGCGAGAGCAGCAGCGCGATCACCGCCATCATCACCAGCCCGCCACCCAGCAGGCGATAATGCCAGAAGGGCTGGGTCGCCTGCATGCCATAGGCGCGGCGCAGAATGTCACGGATGGTTTCGATCAGGCTGGAGACGGTCCACAGTGCCACCAGCCCGCCCGCCCAGAGCAGCCAGCCCTTGCGCGCCTCGATCACGCCGCTGGCCACCGGCTCCAGCGCCTGGCGGACGACAGGGGGCAGGGCGGTCATGAAGGCATGGACCGAGGCGGCGCGTTCATGCTGCTCACCGATCATCGAGAAGACGGCGGACATGACGATGAAGAAGGGAAACAGCGTCAGCATCGTCATATAGGCGAGGTTGCCCGCATGGATGAAGCCGTCGTTCCACACGCCCGCCACCACGCGGCGGATCACCTCCATGCCGCCCGCGCCGACGTGGCGCTCCACCGATTGCAGGCGCCCCGTCAACGACCGCCCCCCGTTACGAGCATCGCTGCCGGTATCGGAGGTGTCGTTGCGCGGGGTCATAAAGCTTTTAAAGCCCGAAGCGGGCCCGCGGTTCCTGCGGGTCGCTCCAGCCCTCCAGCCTTGCGGCCAGATCCTGCGCGGCCGCGCTGTCGGCTGCGGGCAAGGCGATGTCCAGCCGCACGAGCTGATCGCCGCGCGTGCCGTCCTTGCGGGTAAAGCCCCGGCCCTTGAGCCGCAGCATACGGCCCGAGGAGGAACCGGGCGCCACGGTCAGCACCACCGGGCCCTCCACCGTGGGCACCTTCACCTTGGCGCCGGCGACGGCCTCGGCCAGCGAGACCGGCAGGTCGAGCAGCACATTGTCGCCATCGCGCTTGAACCATGGGTGGGGCTGGATGGTGACGGTGATGATGGCATCGCCCGCGCCGCCCGGACCCTGCTGGCCCTTGCCCGCAAGGCGGATCTGCATGCCCTCTTCCACGCCCTTGGGCAGCTTCACATCGATGGGCTTGCCGTCGGAGAGCGTCAGCCGCTGGCTGGTGCCCAGCGCGGCATCGGGCAGCGAGACGGCCAGGCGATAGGCCATATTGCCGCCGCGCGGCGCCTGACGCTGCTGCGCCCCGCCGCCAAAGCCGCCGCCGAAACCGCCACGTCCGCCGAACAGCCCGTCGAACATGCTGCCCAGATCGACACCTTCCGCGCCCGCGCCAAAACCGCCGAAGCCGCCGAAATCCTCGGGGCGGAAACCGCCATGGCCCGCACCGCCCCCGCCGCCGAAGCCGCCATAGGCCGGATTGCCGTCGCCATCGATCTCGCCCCGGTCGAACCGGGCGCGCTTGTCCTTGTCGGACAGCAGATCATAGGCGGCGGTGACGTCGCTGAAACGCTCCGCAGCTTGCGGATTGTCCTTGTTGGTGTCCGGGTGCAGCTCCTTGGCCAGCTTGCGATAGGCGGACTTGATGTCCTTCTCGCCTGCGTTGCGTGCCACGCCCAGGGTTGCGTAAGGGTCTTTTGCCATAGGCCCCTAGCTAGGAGCGTGAAGCGCAAGCTGCAAGATAGCGCGTTCAGGAAGAGGAACCGAAGCCAAGCGTTTGCGCCTTTTCATGCCGCCCCGGCCCGTTTATGCGAAGGCGCCAAGGGCGAAGGCTTTCGCCGCAGCAGGAAGAAACAGCGTGGACGCCAGCCAGCAGCGTGAAGAGATCGCGCAGGACAACCCTTTCACCCTGTTCGACCAGTGGTTCGCCCTGGCCGCCGAGCGCGAACCGGCCGACCCCGAAGCTGTGGCCCTGGCCACCTCGACGCCCGACGGCTTTCCCTCGGCGCGCATGGTTCTGCTGAAGAATCACGGCCCCGATCTGCTGGGCCCCGATGGCGGCTTCGTCTTCTACACCAACACCCATAGCCGCAAGGGCGGCGAGCTGCTGGCCAATCCGCGCGCCGCGCTGCTGTTCCACTGGAAGAGCCTGCGCCGCCAGATCCGCATCGAGGGCACCATCACCCAGGTTCCCGACGCGATGGCCGACGCCTATTTCGCCAGCCGCAGCCGCGATTCGCAGCTCGGCGCGCTGGCCAGCGACCAGTCGGCGCCGCTGCCTTCCTATGCGACCTTCCTTGCCGATATCGCCAAGGTGACGGCGCGCCATCTGATCGGCCCCGTCCCGCGCCCCAAGCACTGGACCGGCTTCTGCCTGGTGCCCACCGCGATCGAATTCTGGATGGACCGCGCCTTCCGCCTGCACGAACGCCGCCGCTTCACCCGCGAGGGAAGCGGTTGGACCAGCACGCTGCTCTATCCATGAGCGGCACCCATGACCACGCGGCGCTGAACCGTAGCGCCGCTCTGGCCTCGATCAGCATGGCCAGCCTGCTGGTGGCGATCAAGGGCTATGGCGCCTGGTCGACCGGATCGGCGGCGATGCTGGGCAGTCTGGCCGATACGGCGCTCGATCTGGTCGCCTCGGTGGCGACGCTGGCGGGTGTCTGGGTGGCCGGGCAGCCAGCGGATGACAATCACCGCTTCGGCCATGGCAAGGCCGAGGCGCTCTCCGCCCTGTTTCAGGTGGTGCTGATCGGCGTTTCCGCGGTGGTTCTGGCGATTCACTCGGTGCAGCAACTGATCGCGGGTGGCCGCAGCGAGCAGGCGGGCGAGGGCATCATCGTTTCTGCGGTGGCCATCGTCGGCACGCTGGCCCTGCTGGCTTGGCAGCGCCATGTGCTCTCGCGCACGCGCTCCATCGCGATTGCCACGGACCATCTGCACTATCAGTCGGACCTGATTCTCAACGTCGCGGTGATCATCGCGCTGGCGCTGGATCAATATGCCGGTTTCACGCGCGCTGACCCATTGTTCGGTCTGGGGATCGCGCTGTGGCTCGGCTGGGGGGCGTGGAAGGCCAGTCAGGAAGCCATCGAGCAACTGATGGACCACGAATGGCCCGAGGACAAAAAGGCCCGCTTTATCGAGGTGCTGGCGATGCATCCCGAGCTGCGCGGCGTCCACGATCTGCGCACCCGCACCAGCGGCAATCAGGATTTCGTGCAGTTCCACGTCTGGATCGACGGGAACATGACGGTGACTCACGCCCATAAGGTGATGGACGAGATCGAGGCCAAGCTGAAAACCCATTTCCCCGATGTGGAGATTCTGATTCATCCCGATCCGGAAGGGCATGTGGGTGAGAGCGGGGTGATGGCCGAGGATATTTTGAAGGGGGTTTGAAGGAAGAAGATGCGAGGGGGTTACCCCCTCGCGCTCCCGGAACGTCTTCCGACGAGATGGCAATGGTGCCGCATCGTGGCGCTCAGACTATCCACCTGCGCTACCTAAAGCGCCGCAGGCATCAAATCTTAAAGCCTGCGGCGCGGCAAGCCAGGCGCTAGGCCGAACCCTATGCGCAACGCCGACAATTAAAGGGAGCGCGAGGGCGATGGCCCTCGCATTTCTCTTTATTCTTCAGAACCCACATAAAGCGCCACGATATCCCCCAACCGGGACATCAACGCCGGGCGCTCCTTGCCGAGCGATTTGCCCAGCCGCACCACGGTCAACTGCTGATCGGGCGAGACCAGAATATACTGCCCCAGATGCCCGATCGCCGCGAAGAGGTTCTTGGGCGCACGGCCGGGCAGCAATTCGCTATGCCCATCCACCTGCGGGCGGTTCAGCCAGATCTGCGCGCCGTAACCCGGATTGCGCGGCGAGGGGGTGGTCATGAAACTCACCCAGTCGCTCGGGACGATGCGGGCGCCTTGCACGGTGCCGCCCAGACGCAGGAACTCGCCGAACTTGGCCCAGTCGCGCGCGGTGGCGTGGATCATGCTGCCGCCCTCCAGCGTGCCTGCCGCGTCATACTCCGCAACCGCCGAGTGCATGCCCAAAGGCTCGAACAGGCGGGTGTGCAGGTAGTCGGCCATGGTCTCGCGGCGGATGGCGGGGTTGCGGCTGTCGGTCAGGGCGCGGGTGGCGATGTCGGACAGGATCACGGCCGTCGCGGTCGAATAGACCCAGGTGCTGCCGGGCTCATGCTCCAGCGGCTGGGCCTCGGCATAGGCGGCCATATCGTCGCGCCCGTCGGTGAAGAGCATGCGCACGGTGTCGGTGTCGCGCGTCGGATCGCCCGTTTCGCGGTGGCGCAGGCCGGAGCGCATCTGGAGCAACTGGCGCAGGGTGATCTCGCCGCGCGGGTCGCCGGGGCGCTGCCACGCGGGCACGGGAATCGATTCGTCGAGCCTCAGCCGCCCATCGGCCACCAGCAGGCCGACCAGCACGCCCGTCACGCTTTTCGACATCGACCAGCCGATCAGCGGCGTGTTCTGGCCATAGCCGGGGGCATAGCGCTCGGCCACGATGCGGCCCTTGTACATCACCAGCAGAGCGCGGGTTTCGCCCAGATCGCGCTCGGTAAACAGGGTGTCGATGGCGCGGGCCAGAGCCTCACGCGGGGCGCCGGGATGGTCGTTCACCGCCGCAAGCGCTTCTGGCGGCAAGGGAGGCTGCCCCTGTGAATGGCACGCCATCAGGGCTGGCAGCAGCGCCAGCGGCGCGATAAGGGACATCCAAGATCGAGGGCGCATCACCATGGGCCCCACCCCATGCGCAAGGCCAGAGCCAATGGCAACCATAAAGCCCAGACATATCACCCTCCTGGCCCAGATCACCCGGATCCTGCGCCGCCTGAGCCAATGGCGCCCGGATATCACCCGGCTGTGGCGCGGCTGGACAGGCCGAATCATCGGACTGCTGGCGGTGGCGGGCCTGGCGGTGCTGGCATGGTTCTGGCCGTCGATTCACGGCGATGCGGTGGCAGGGGCCTCGGTGGGCGCGCGCGTGGCCTGCGCCTGCCACTTTATCGAGGGCCGCCCGCTGGGCCAGTGCTCCGACGATTTCGAGCCGGGGATGGGGATGGTCACCATCTCCAGCGATGAGTCCGCGAAAAGCGTGACGGCGCGGGTGTTGTTGATTTCGCGCCAGACCGCGACTCTGAAGCCGGGGGCGGGGTGTGTGCTGGAGTCATGGGGAAGTTAGGTTTGGAAGTAAGGAAGATGCGAGGGGGTTACCCCCTCGCGCTCCCAGAACGTCTTCCGACGAGAGGGCGGTGGCGCCCGATCCTTGCGCCCGATCTCTCCACCTGCGCGACCTGAAGCGCCGCAGGCAATGAAACTTAAAGCCTGCGGCGCGGCAAACTGGGCGCGAGGCCGAACCCTTGGCGCAACGAAGACATTAAAGGGAGCGCGAGGGCGATGGCCCTCGCATCTTATCCTTCAATTCTTCATCGTCTCATCGATCCAGCCGCCCCCGACAACGCGGTCCCCGGCATAGATCACCGCCGCCTGCCCCGGCGCTACGCCATATTCGGGCGAGAGGAAACGGATCACCGTATCGGCGCCATCGCCCAGCGGCCCGTCCAGCACCACCGGCACCGGCTTGGCGAGGGAACGCACCTTGGCGGTCAATGAAACACCCTCCGGCAAAGGCCCGATGCGATTGGTCTCCGTAATGCGCGCGGCGCCAACCGCCAGCATCGCGCGCGGGCCGACCAGCACCTGCGATTGCGCAGCATCGATGCCCACCACATAGAGCGGCTCGGCCTGACCGCCGATTTCCAGACCCCGGCGTTGGCCCACCGTGTAGTGGATCACGCCCTTGTGCTGGCCCAGAGTCGCGCCGGTTTCCGCATGGACGATGGCCCCGCCCGTGTCCGCGTCAGGGCGGATGCGGCGCACGACGCTGGCGTAATCGCCATCGGGCACGAAGCAGATGTCCTGAGAATCCGGCTTGGCGGCGACGCGCAGGCCGAACTGCTCGGCAAGGTCGCGCACCTGCGTTTTCGGCAGGCCGCCCAAGGGGAAGCGCAGATAATCGAGCTGCGCCTGCGTGGTGGCGTAAAGGAAGTACGACTGGTCGCGCGCGGGATCGAGGGCGCGGTGCAATTCGGACCCGCCCGGACCCATCACGCGGCGCACATAATGGCCGGTGGCGAGGCAGTCGGCGCCAAGGTCGCGAGCCATGGCGAAGAGGTCGGTGAATTTGGGCCCCATGTTGCAGCGGATGCAGGGGATGGGGGTGCGCCCCTCCATATAGTCATTGGCGAAACCCTCGACCACCGACTCACGGAAGGAGGATTCGTGGTCGAAAACGTAATGCGCGATGCCGAGGCGATCCGCGACCGCGCGGGCGTCGCGGATGTCGTCTCCGGCGCAGCAGGCGCCCTTGCGCTTCACCGCCTCGCCATGGTCGTAGAGCTGGAGGGTAATGCCGATGACCTCCGCGCCGCTTTGCGCGGCCAAAGCGGCCACCACCGATGAATCGACTCCGCCTGACATGGCCACGACGATGCGGCGCGTGTTAAACGGCTGGGAAAGCTGAAAGATCTCGCCATGGTCGAGCGTGATGGTGCTGGTGGGGGCGTTCATGGCCCGCCCCATACACCCAAGCAGCATTTTTCGCAAAAAGCGGCGGTTTTCTGCCGCAAGCGGCAGCCAAGCGGCAGGGGAAAGCCGCCAAATCTTGCCGCCTAGCAAGGAAGGTTGCTCCGCGTTAACCATTCTCAAACAAGTGTAAAGCGCGCTTTGACATCGTCTTTACCAACGCAGGTTACAAGCCTGCGTCATGGATATGACATTCGATTCCCAGACATGGGCTGCAGCGGGGCTGGCAGGCGATTCGGAACTGGGGCGACGCCTCTTTTCCGGCGGGTCGCCTGCGCGCCTCGACTGGCCGACGCTGGCCGCGCGGCTGGCGGCGGCGCACGCTTTTCAGCGCCATGGCGGGCTGGCGGGCGAGGCCGGCATGGGCGGGGGCGCTTTCATGCTTCGCCCCGCGGCCTGCAGTTTTCATGAACCCAGCGCGCGGGTTCTGGCGGCATTTACATCTGTTCCACCCGAGGAGCCGCCCGGCTGGGACGAGGCGGACGCTAAGCGGCTGACAGGGAACGCAGCCTTGGGCCGGGAGATAGGAAAAGTGTCACACACCGTTAACCCTACCTCTTCAGCCGATCGCAAAAACACATCTGGCAATGATGGAACTGTTGCCGGCCTCTTCCCTTCCGGCAATCGAGGGTTGAAATGATCGAGAACCAAAAGATCCGCCCGGCCATGGTGATCGGGCCACTTGGCGAGCCGCTGACCATCGAGTCGCTGCCGCCGCCGTCGACCACGCGTTGGGTCGTGCGCCGCAAGGCAGAGGTGGTTGCGGCCGTCAATGGCGGCCTGCTGACCATCGATGAGGTCTGCGACCGCTACAGCCTGACGCTGGAGGAGTTTGCCTCCTGGCAGCGGGCGGTGGACCGTTCGGGCATGCAGGGCCTGCGCGTGACGCGCATCCAGCATTACCGCGACCTCTACGAGCGTCAGCAGAAGTACTGATACCCTTTTCGAAGGGAATGCAGGCATGAGGCGGGTGCGGGGCGATGGTCCTGCGCCCGCCTCATGCGTTTGGGCGGGCGTGTTGCGCATGCGGCGGTTTGCTATGCCGCATTGCCTTTGCGAAAAACCGTTTCCACTTTTTCGCGCGATGCTGGAGCCGCTTTACCAGAGTGCATTAGTCATGTAATACGCCCTCCAGATTGAGGGAAAGATTGGGCATGTCCATCTTTCCGGGGGCGGTGCATCGATGAACGAATATTCCAGTGTTTCCTCCGAAGCTGAATGGGATCAGGCCCGACCTGCCCCGCGCAACTGGCGCGTCTGGCTGGGGGGCGTTGCCGCCGTGGCGGTGCTCGGCGGGGCGTGGTTTGCCATGCATCGCACGCCTGCCGTGGCCGACAAGGGCGCTCAGGCGCCGGTCGTCACCGTGGTCGTTCCGGGCCGCACCAGCGTATCGGGCACGATCAACGCCACCGGCGTGCTGGCCGCCAAGCATGACATGCCCGTCGCCTCGGTGGGTGAGGGTGGTCAGGTCGCGCAGGTGATGGTCAATGCCGGGGACTGGGTGAAGAAGGGCCAGTTGCTGGCGATCATCGACCGCTCGGTTCAGGCCGAGCAGGATGCCAACCAGCAGGCGCAGGTCCGCGTGTCCGAGGCCGATGCAAGGCTGGCGCAGTCCAATCTGGACCGCGCGTTGAAGCTGGTGGATCGCGGTTTCATCTCCAAGGCCAACATCGATCAGCTCACCGCCACGCGCGATGCCGCCAATGCCCGTGTCCGCGTCTCGCAGGCCAGCCTTGGCGAGACGCGCGCCCGCATCCGCCGCCTGAGCATCGTCGCGCCCTCCGACGGTCTGGTGCTGGACCGCATGGTCGAGCCGGGGCAAGTGGTCGGTGGCGGCACCGGCACGCTGTTCCGCATTGCCGAGCATGGCGAGATGGAGATGCGCGCGCGCCTTTCCGAAAACGATCTGGCGCATCTGGCCGTGGGGCAGAGTGTGCAGGTGGTGCCGGCAGGCACGACCCAGAAGTTCACCGGCCATGTCTGGCAGGTCTCGCCGGTGATCGATCCGGCGACGCGGCAGGGTCTGGCGCGCATCCAGCTTGCCTATGATCCGGCGATCCGCCCCGGCGGCTTTGCCAGCGCGGGCATCCAGTCGGGCATGGTCGATGCGCCGGTGCTGCCGGAATCGGCGCTGCAGGCCGATAACAATGGCAGCTTCGTCTATGTCATCGCACCGGGCAACAAGGCCCAGCGGCGCGCGGTCACCATCGGGCTGATCACCGAGGGCGGCGTCACCATCGCCTCGGGCCTGCAGGGCACCGAGAAGGTGGTGCTGCGCGCGGGGGCCTTCCTCAGCGCGGGTGAGACGGTGCAGCCGCAACTGGCGAAACCGGGAGTTTCCAAGTGAACTTCCGCAACCTTTCGGCCTGGTGCATCCGCAACCCCATCGTGCCGATCGTGCTGTTCACCGGCCTGATGCTGATGGGCATCGTTGCCTTCTCGCGGATGGAGATCCAGCAGCAGCCGGACATCGAATTCCCCATCGTGATCGTCAAGATCAGCCAGCCGGGCGCCGCCCCCAAGGAGATCGAGACCCAGATCACCCAAAGGATCGAGGCGGCGGTCCGCTCGATCCCCGGCGTCGATTCGATCAGCTCCACCGCGTCGGAAGGCATGAGCAGCACGCAGGTGCAGTTCCAGCTTGGCGAGGACATCAACGCCGCTGTTTCCGAAGTGAAGAACATGGTCGACCAGACCCGCGGCAATCTGCCCGACGGGATCATGGAGCCGCAGATCTTCAAGGTGAACACCTCCAGCGAGCCGATCGCCTATTTCTCGGTTTCGGCCGACGACATGACTCAGGAGCAGCTTTCCTGGTTCATCGATGATTCGGTGGCCAAGCGCCTGCTGGGCGTCGAGGGCATGGCGGACGTAAAGCGCGAGGGTGGTGTGGATCGCGAGATTCTCGTCACGCTCGATCCGCTGCGGATGCAGGCTTTTGGCGTCACCGCGCCTCAGGTCAATCAGGCGCTGCGGGTGCTGAACCTCAATGCGGCGGGCGGTCGCGCGGAAATCGGCGGCACGCGCCAGTCGATGCGCGTTCTGGCCAATGCGCAGGATGCCTATGCCCTGTCGCAGACGCAGGTCTCGCTGGGTGGCGGGCGGATGGTGAAGCTCTCCGACATCGCCACGGTGAAGGACAGTTTCGGCGAGATCGTCAGCCTCGCCAAGGTCGGCGGCAAGCCGGTGGTGCTCTTCTCGATCAGCCGCGCGCGCGGTGCCTCGGACGTGTCGGTCTATGACAGTGCCGTGAAAGAGATCGGCAAGATCGAGGCCGAGAATCCCGGCGTCCATGTGAAGCTGCTCTTCACGACGGTCGACTACACCCGCAAGCAGTATGAAAGCTCGATCGATTCGATGATCGAGGGCGCCGTGCTGGCGGTCATCGTGGTCTTCTTCTTCCTGCGCGACTGGCGCGCGACGCTGGTCTCCGCCGTGGCGATCCCGCTTTCCGCCATCCCCACCTTCTGGTGCATGAAGGCGTGGTTCGGCTTTACGCTCAACAACATGTCGCTGCTGGCGCTGGGTCTGGTGGCGGGCGTGCTGGTCGACGACGCCATCGTCGAGATCGAGAACATCGTGCGCCATATGCGCATGGGCAAGACGGCCTATCAGGCCTCCATCGATGCCGCCGACGAGATCGGTCTGGCCGTGGTGGCGACCACCTTCTCGATCGTGGCGGTGTTCCTGCCGGTGGGCATGATGCCCGGCGTGGCGGGCGCCTTCTTCAAGAATTTCGGCCTGACGGTCGTGATCTCGGTGCTGATGAGTCTGGCCGTGGCGCGCATGATCACGCCGATGATCGCCGCCTATGTGCTGAAACCCCATGGCACCAGCGACCATGGCGGCGGCGCGATGATGACGCGCTATCTCAAGATTCTGCTGTGGTCGCTCGATACGCAGAAGGCTCAGGCCTTGCGCGCGAGGATGATGGATCTGCGCGGGCGGCTGAGCTGGGGCACGCGCTTCAAGGCACGGCTGCTCGACCATCGCGTGTGGATGATCGGCATTGCGGTGGTGGCGCTGGGGATGACGGTGGCCGGGGTGATGATCCTGCCCAGCGAGATGTTCCCCGACGAAAACAGCGATTTCACCCAATTGCGCGTCGAGCTGGTGCCCGGCACCACCATCCCTCAGGCCGAGGCGATGGCGGACCGTGTCGCGGCTTTCGTCGGCCAGCGGCCCGAAGTCGATCAGGTGCTGGAGGAGGTGCAGGAGGCGCGTGCCGATCTGTTCATCACCCTGCGCAAGGACCGCAAGATCACCACCGCCCAGTTCGAGCGCGCCCTCACCCCGCCGCTGCAGCAGATCGCCGATGCGCGGGTGACCTTCCGCTCATCGAGCAATCAGGGGTCCTCTTCGGGGCGCCCGATCGAGGTGATGCTCTCCTCCTCCGATCCGGTGAAGCTGGAGGCGGCGGCGGCTGAACTGGTCGAGCAGATGAAGGGGCTGAAGGAAGTGGTCGCCCCGCGCATCAACGGCGATCTGCGGCGGCCCGAGGTGGTGATCACGCCAAGGCTCGATCTGGCGGCCAGCCTGGGGGTGAACACCTCTTCGCTCAGCCAGGCGATCCGCATCGCCACCATCGGCGACATCGACCAGAATGCGGCGAAATTCTCGCTCTCCGACCGGCAGGTGCCGATCCGCGTGCGCATGCCTGAAAGCGCGCGCACCTCGCTCTCCAACATCACCAACATGCCGGTGCCGACTGCCAGCGGTGATTCGGTGCCGCTCAGCCGCGTGGCCGACATCACCTTCGGTTCGGGGCCGACGACGATCCAGCGCTACAATCAGGCGCGGCGCGTCTTCATCTCGGCTGACTTGCCGCCCGGCGTGATCAAGAGCCAGGCGATGGACAAGGTGAAGGCCCTGCCCATCATGCAGCATCTGCCGCAGGGCGTCTCGAACACCCCCTATGGCGGTGACAAGTGGCAGCAGGAGATGGTGATCAACTTCCAGTATGCGCTGGCGGCGGGCATCATGCTGGTCTTCTCGGTGCTGGTGCTGCTGTATCACCGCGTCGTCTCGCCGATGGTCAATATGGGCTCGCTGTTTCTGGCGCCCTTGGGAGGCCTGATTGCTCTGGCGATTGCCGGGCAGCCGATCTCCATGTCGGTGTTCATCGGCATGCTGATGCTGTTCGGCATCGTGGCCAAGAACTCGATCCTGCTGATCGATTTCGCCATCGAGGAAATGGCCACCGGCAAGCCCAAGTTTGATGCCATCGTCGAGGCCGGGCACAAGCGCGCCCAGCCCATCGTGATGACCACCGTGGCGATGACGGCGGGCATGGTGCCCTCGGCCATCTCGCTGGGTGGTGACGGGGCGTGGCGCGCGCCGATGGGTACGGTGGTGATCGGTGGCCTGTGTCTTTCGACCTTGCTGACCCTGCTGATCGTGCCTGCGGCCTTCAGCCTTGCCGACGGGCTGGAAAAGCGGCTAGGCCCTGCCTTGCGTCGCCGTTTCCTCACCTATGATCCTTCACACCGTGATGGAACCGGGGGGACGGCCAAGGATTTCCTCAAGGATATCACGGGCAAGGAGCAGCCGTCATCGCATCAGTCCTCCCCGCCGCTGCCGCATCCCTGACACTGCCATCCCCGGCCGCCGATGGCGGCCGGCGCATGCGACAGGTGGCAGGTGGGCTGCTGGTGGTGATGGCCGCGCTGTTCCTCGCCTCGCGCCATCTGATGGGGCAGGGATACGCCGGCTGGGAATGGCCGCGCGCCTTTGCCGAGGCGGCGATGGTGGGCGCTCTGGCCGACTGGTTCGCGGTGACGGCGCTGTTCCGCCATCCGCTCGGCCTGCCGATTCCGCATACGGCGATCATCCCCTCCAACAAGGACCGGCTGGCCGATGCCATGGCCGGTTTCCTGCGCGTCTATTTCCTCAAGCCCCAGGTGGTGCTGCGGCGGCTGAAGGCGGTGAATTTCGCCGGGCTGGTCGGCACCTTCCTGATCGACCCCAGCCGGGGCGGGCAGGCGCGTCTGCGTCAGGGCACGGCGGGGCTGCTGAGCGATATCCTCCATTCGCTGGCGGGCGAGCAGCTTGGCACGATGGTCAAGGGCATGTTGCGCGGTCAGTTGGAGAAGCTCGATCTGGCGCCGCTGCTGGGTCAGTTGCTCTCGGCGGCGATTCAGGATGGGCGGCACCGTCCGCTGATCGAGGCGGCGCTGCGCTGGGCCGGGCTGACGCTGGAGGACAATGAAGAGCTGCTGCGCAAGATGATCCACGACCGCGCCAACACCATCCTGCGCTGGACCGGGCTGGACGAGACGCTGGCGAATGGGATTCTCGATGGCCTCTACAAGCTGCTGGCCGAATGCGTGGTCAACCCTGACCATCCCCTGCGCGCCCGGATGGAAGAGGCGCTGGGCCAGCTCGCCGATGATCTGCTGCATGATCCCGCGATGCAGGCCAAGGTGGCGACCATGAAGCAGGAGGTGCTCGACAACCCCGCCATGACCGCCTGGTTCGATGCGCTGTGGCTGCGGGCGCGGCAGGCGCTGCTCCATGCCTCGGAGAACCCGCAGGGCACGCTGTCGGGCGGTTTCGGGGCGAGTCTCGCCGAGTTGGGTCAGTCGCTCACGCAGGACGCGCATCTGCAATGGGTGGTCAACCGCCATGCGCGGCGCTTTTTGGCGGGGATCGCCACGCGCTATGGCGCCAGCATCGTCACGCTGGTGTCGGACACGGTGAAGCGCTGGGATACGCGCACCATCACCAACCGCATCGAAGGCGCGGTGGGCCGCGATCTGCAGTTTATCCGCATCAACGGCACGCTGGTGGGCGGGCTGGTCGGATTGATCCTGCACGGGATCGACAGGTTGATCTGATTGCAATCGGAAGGGCCGGTTCCCGCCATGGGCGGTTGTTCATGCCTGCCGACTCTTCAGTCCGTCGCGTTTTCAGGCGGGATTTCGGCTGAAATCGGCCATTGATGCAGAAAATGCAATCGATGCCACGGGAATCGCACTTGTCAGACTATTGGTCGTGAACTATCCGGTACAGGCCTTTCAGGCATCCTCTCCCAAAACTTCCAAGCCCGGCTCCGGCCGGGCTTTTTTTTGCCCGCTTTGCGCGTGACAGTCCGGCATGATGCGCGCGGGAGCACCAGAGCACCCCCGCGCGTCATACAATTCACAGCTTGCCGATCAGCTCCGGCACCGCCGTGAACAGGTCGGCGACCAGGCCGTAGTCGGCGACCTGGAAGATCGGCGCTTCCGGGTCCTTGTTGATCGCCACGATCACCTTCGAGTCCTTCATGCCGGCCAGATGCTGGATCGCGCCGGAGATGCCCACCGCGATGTACAGCTGCGGCGCGACGATCTTGCCGGTCTGGCCGACCTGCTAGTCGTTGGGCACGTAGCCGGCGTCGACCGCCGCGCGGGAGGCGCCCACGGCGGCGCCCAGCTTGTCGGCCAGCGGATCCAGGACCTTCGTGTCAGCGAAGGTCTGCGCATCCTTGAGCGCCCGGCCACCCGAGACGACGACGCGCGCGCTGGTCAGTTCGGGGCGCTCGCTGGCGGCGACTTCGGCGCTCACGAAGCTGGACAGCCCCGCATCGCCCGTGCCGCCGGCAGGCGAGACGCTGGCGCTGCCGCCCGTGGCCTCGGCCTTGGTCGAAGCCGGTGGTACGCACGGTGATCACCAGCTTGACCGCTGCACTGCACCGTGGCGATGGCGTTGCCGGCGTAGATCGGGCGCTTGAAGGTGTCGGGGCTGACCACTTCCACGATGTCGGAGATCTGGTCGACGTCCAGCAGCGCGGCGACGCGCGGCGCGAAGTTCTTGCCGTGCGAGGTGGCAGGGGCGACAAAAGCGTCGAAATCGCCCAGCAGACCCACGATCAGCGGCGCGACATTTTCGGCCAGAGCGGCGCCATAGGCGGCATCGTCGGCCACCAGCACAGCCTCCACACCCGCGACCTGCTTGGCGGCGTCCACCACGCTGGAAACGCCAGCGCCCGCCACCAGCAGCGTCACGGCGCCCAGTTGAGCGCCGGCCGTCACCGCATGCAGCGTGGCTTCCTTGAGGGCGGCATTGTCATGCTCGGCCCAGACCAGAACCTTCGTCATCTCAGGCAACTCCCAGTTCTTTGAGCTTGGCCACCAGCGCATCCACGCTCTCGACCTTCACGCCCGCCGCGCGACCGGCCGGCTCGGCAACCTTCACCACCTTCAGGCGCGGCGTGATGTCCACACCGTAATCGGCCGGGCTCTTGGTCGCCAGCGGCTTCTTCTTCGCCTTCATGATGTTGGGCAGGCTGGCGTAGCGCGGCTCGTTCAGGCGCAGGTCGGTGGTCACCACCGCCGGCAGCGTCAGCGCGACCGTCTCCAGGCCGCCGTCGACTTCGCGCGTGACCACAACGGCGTCACCCTCAACCTCGACCTTGGAGGCGAAGGTGCCCTGCGGCCGGCCCCAGAGCGCGGCCAGCATCTGGCCGGTCTGGTTGCTGTCGTCGTCGATGGCCTGCTTGCCCAGGATGATCAGGCCGGGCTCTTCCTTGTCCACCAGGGCCTTGAGGATCTTGGCGACGGCCAGCGGCTCGACCGTTTCATCGGTCTGCACCAGGATGGCGCGGTCCGCGCCCATCGCCAGCGCGGTGCGCAGCGTGTCCTGGCGCCTGCGCCAGGCCCGACCGACACGGCGATCACCTCGGTCGCGACGCCCTTTTCCTTCAGGCGCACCGCTTCTTCCACGGCGATTTCGTCGAAGGGGTTCATGGACATCTTCACGTTGCCGAGATCGACGCCGCTGCCATCCTGCTTGATGCGCGGGCGGACGTTGTAATCGATCACCCGCTTCACGGGCACAAGGATCTTCATGGGGCCATTGCCTTTCCATTGCGCGGCGCTTTAAGCGATCGGTTAAAGCGCTGTCGTCCCGACATCGCGCGATGGGGCGCGGAGGTCAAGGGGTGACGGTGCGGTTTGATTGACGTTTAGGTTAAGGTGGGTGGGGAAGGGGAAGGAAAGAAGATGCGAGGGGGTTACCCCCTCGCGCTCCCAGAACGTCTCCCGACGGGAGGGCAGTGAGGCCCGCATCGGTGTGCCCCGGCTCTCCACCTGTGCTACCTGGGGCGCCGCAGGCATCGCATTCCTGCCTGCGGCGCGGCGAACTAGGCGCGAGGCCGAACCCGAAGCGCAACGCAGACAGTAAAGGGAGCGCGAGGGCGATGGCCCTCGCATTTTCTTCTTCAAAACCTTGGCCAAAAGAAAAAGCCCCCGCCAAACTGGCGAGGGCTCTTCCAATTCAAACCGAGCAAAAGCGATCAGGCCGAAGCCTTCTCCACCTCGGCGACGATCTTCTGCGCGGCGTCGCCCAGGTCGGCGGCGGCCACGATCGGCAGGCCCGAGTTGTTCAGGATGTCCTTGCCCTTCTCGACGTTGGTGCCCTCAAGGCGCACAACGAGGGGAACCGACAGGTTCACTTCCTTGGCGGCGGCCACGATACCATCGGCGATGATGTCGCACTTCATGATGCCGCCGAAGATGTTGACCAGGATGCCCTTCACGGCGGGGTCCGACAGCATGATCTTGAAGGCTGCCGTCACCTTCTCGGTGGTGGCGCCGCCGCCCACGTCGAGGAAGTTGGCCGGCTCGCCGCCGTTCAGCTTGATGATGTCCATGGTGGCCATGGCCAGACCGGCACCGTTGACCATGCAGCCGATGTTGCCGTCCAGCTTGATGTAGGCCAGGTCGTACTTGCAGGCTTCGATCTCGGCGGGGTCTTCCTCGGTCTCGTCGCGCAGGGCGACGATGTCGGGGTGGCGGAACAGGGCGTTCGAGTCGAAGCTCATCTTGGTGTCGAGCACCAGCAGCTTGCCGGCCTTGTCTTCCACCAGCGGGTTGATTTCCAGCATGTCGCAGTCGAGCGCCACGAAGGCGTCATACAGCTGCTTGCCGAGGATCTGGGCCTGCTTGTTCTGCTCGCCCTTCAGCTTCAGAGCGAAGGCGATGGCGCGGCCGTGGTGCGGCTGGAAGCCCTGGGCCGGATCGATGGTGATGGTGGTGATCTTCTCGGGCGTGGAGTGGGCCACGTCCTCGATGTCCATGCCGCCTTCGGTCGAAACGATGAAGGCCACGCGGCTGGTCTTGCGGTCGACGACCAGCGACAGGTAATATTCGTAAGCGATGTCAACGCCATCGGTGACATACAGGCGGTTCACCTGCTTGCCGGCTTCGCCCGTCTGGATGGTGACCAGCGTGTTGCCGAGCATTTCCTTGGCGAAGGACTCGACGTCCTCGATCGACTTGGCCAGGCGCACACCGCCCTTAGCGTCGGCAGGCAGTTCCTTGAACTTGCCCTTGCCGCGGCCACCGGCGTGGATCTGGGCCTTCACGACATAGAGCGGTCCGGGCAGCTGCTTGGCGCCGGCAACGGCTTCCTCAACGGTCAGCGCCGCGTGGCCGGTGGGGATCGCCACGCCAAACTTTGCGAGGAGTTCTTTTGCCTGATACTCATGGACGTTCATCGGTCTATACCCGCTGTTGCAAGCCTGTCGGCCCTTATTGCGTTGCCGCATAAGCATAGGAATGTGGGGATGAAAAGGATGATGTGTGATAATGATTATTAATAGCAAACTTTCATCAAAACAGGCCTGACACCGTGATCGACCAGTCCCGCCTGCGCGCCATTATGAAGGAAGCAGGGGCCATCGCCCTGGCCTGCTGGCCGGGCGAAACCGGTGGCGGCAAGGCACTGGATATATGGGAAAAGGGCCCTAATAACCCGGTCTGCTCCGCCGATCTGGACGTCAACGCCTTCCTGCGCGAGGAGCTGACACGCCTGCTGCCCGCCGCCGGATGGCTCTCCGAAGAGACCGCCGACTCGCCCGATGAGCGCAAAGGCAGCCTGATCTGGCTGGTCGATCCGATCGACGGGACTCGCGATTATATCCACGGACGCCCCGGATGGGCGGTTTCCGTGGCGTTGATCAGCGCCGGCCGCCCCCTGATCGGCATGCTGGCCGCCCCCGCACGCGGCGAGTTCTGGGAAGCCAGCGCCGGGCAGGGAGCCACGCTGAACGACTCGGCCCTGCACGCATCGCGCCGCAGCATTCTGCCCGGCGCGCGAGTCCCGGCGCGGGTGTTGCCGCCCGAGGATGCGGATCTGACTCTGGTGGGGCAGCCCAATTCCATCGCCCTGCGCATCGCCATGGTGGCCGACGATCGTGCCGATCTGGTGGCGACTCTGCGCTGGGGCTTCGAATGGGACATCGGCGCTGCGGCCCTGATCGCGCGGGAGGCCGGGGCGGTGGTGAGCGACGCTTTCGGTCAGGCGCTGGCCTACAACAAGCGGGACCCGCGCGCGTTTGGGGTGATCGCCTGCGCGCCGGGGATTCACGAGGCGGCGGTGGACCGGTTGGCGGAGCGGGCTGGAAGGTTGGCTTGAAAAGGGTTTGAAGAAAGAGAGAATGCGAGGGCCATCGCCCTCGCGCTCCCTTTACTGTCTACCTTGCGCCACGGGTTCGGCCTTGCGCATAATTTGCCGCGCCGCAGGCTTTCAACATGCACTGCCTGCGGCGCTTTGCGTTGCGCAGGTGGAGAGGCCGGGCACTCGGATCGGGTGCCGCTGCGATTGCGTCGGAAGACGTCATGGGAGCGCGAGGGGGTAACCCCCTCGCATCTTCCTTTTCACCCCTTCCGCAAAATCTCCAAAACCCCCCGCTTCTTCTTCACCGCTCCCTGAGCCCCGCTCTGCATTACGCGCCTGCGGAAGATATGCGCCCCCACGCGCACGAAGATCAGCACGCACAGCGCCTGCCAGCCCAGCGCCGCCAGATGCGGCCAGATCTCGCCGTGGATCGCGGCGCGGCCCAGCATGGCGAAGGGGGAGGAGAAGGGAAACACGATGGACGCCCATTCCACCGGCGATCCCTCGCGCGCCATGCCGTAGGAGGCGAAGAAGAACACCAGAATTTGCGCCATCGTCACGGGCATGGAGAGGGTCTGCACCTCGCGCACGGTGCTGGCCATGGAGCCGATGGTGAGGAAGACGCTGCCCAGCAGCAGGTAGCCCAGCGCGAAATAGGCGATGCCCAGCAGCACGAACAAGGGCCAGCCCACGGCGGGGGCGGTGAGGAACTGCAGCCCTTGCCCGCTGGCCAGATGCAGCAGGCCGCCCGCCGCGCCCCACACGGCGATGCCCACCAGCGAGATGGCCAGCATGGCGAACAGCTTGCCGAGGAAGACCGCGTCCATGGGGATGGCGGCGGCGAGCACCTCGATGATCTTGTTCCCCTTTTCCTCGACGAGGTTGGAGAGGACCATGCCCGCCAGCAGCATCATCAGCAGGAACAGCAGGGTCTGCGCGGCCTGAGCGGTCATCATGCGACCATGGCCGATATCGGCCTGGGTCGCGGGGGCGGCGGTGGGCGAGAGGGCAACCTCTGGCAGGGGGGCGGGCGCCTGCGCGCGGGCGCGGGCGGTCAGCAGCGAGACGGGGCCTTGCCAGTCCTGAATCCGGTCGCGGTTGCCGGTCAGCACCGGGTGGGCGAGGGTGCCAGAGAGAATCGCGCCCAGACCGTGCCCTGCCGCATTCTCCTGAGCCAGCGCTCTGGCGGGCTGGGCGCTTTCGCCCGGTTTCAGCCGTTTGACGACGGCAAGGTCGGGCAGGTCGCCGTTCATGCGTGGCGCCAGAATGGCCCCGGCGGTCAACACCGCATCCAGATCAGGGCCTTGCATGATAACCCCCAACCGGGGGTTACCGGCATCGCTGGTCTCGACATGATTCGTCACCGAACCGGCCAGCGCGCCGACGATCAGCGGAAACAGCGGGCCGACGAGGAAGAAGATAAAGCTGCGGCTCCACAGCACGGCCATAAAATCACGCCGCGCCACCACCAGAGCGGCGGAGAGCAGCGAAAGGCGCCCGCCTTTGGTCGTTTCACTCATCACAGAACCTCCTCGCCGCTGGCATCCAGCGCCTTGGCCGCCGCCGCACCCGCGATGGCCACGAAAGCATCGTGCAACCCGGCGCGTTCGATGGAGAGCGAGAGAATGCCGGCATCGCCCTCGATCAGGGCGCGCAGCAGGGGCTCGACCCCGCTTTCGGGCAGGGAGAACAGCCAGAAGCGACCCTCCTGCCGTGTGTCTGCGGGCAAAGCGGCGCGCCATGCGCCCTCGCGCGCACGGGTTTCGAGGCGCACCTGCGGGCGGATACGGTCGCGCGCCTCGTCCACGGGCCCGGCGAAGGGCACGCGGCCCCCGGCGATGATCGCCACCTCGTCGCAGAGCCGCTCGGCATGGGCGATGACATGGGTGGAGAAGATCACCGTCGTCCCCTTGGCCGCCAGCCCGCGAATCATCTGCTCCAGCCGCCCCTGATTGATGGCGTCGAGGCCCGAGAAAGGTTCGTCGAAGATCACCAGACGCGGCTCATGCACCAGCGTGCCCAGCACCTGCACCTGCTGGGCTTGGCCCTTGCTCATCTGGCGGATCTGGCGCTCGGCGAGGTGGCCCAGCCCATGCTCTTCCAGCAATTCGCGCCCGCGCTGGCGGCCCTTGGCCAAAGGCACGCCGCGCAGGGCGCCCAGAAAGCCGATCGCCTCATAGGCCTTCATCGCGGGATAGAGCCCGCGCTCCTCGGGCAGATAGCCGATCGCGTGGGAGACATCATGCGGCCGCTCGCTGCCCAGCACGCGGCGGAAACCGGAGTCGGGATCGATGATGCCCAGAATCATGCGCAAGGTCGTGGTCTTGCCCGCGCCATTGGGGCCGAGAATGCCGTAAATGGCGCCTTCGGGCACGCGCAGATCCACGCCATCGACCGCCGTCGTACCGTTGAAGCGCTTCACCAGCCCCCGCACCTCGATGGCCAGCGGGCGGGCATCGTTGCCCTTGCGAACCGCATCTTCTAGATCAGCCGTCATTCCGGTCCCCATTTCATACCGCAGCAACAACACAGAGTTTGATGAAGATCACGCTAAATCCTGCCCTTAAAGAGCAAATTGCCGCTCAGGCGCAGGCGCTCGGCTTTGCCGCCTGCGGCTTTGCCAGCGCGGGCGAAGACCCTGTGCGCGCCGCCCGCCTCGGCCAGTGGCTGGAAGAAGGCATGCACGGCAGCATGGACTGGATGGAAAGCCGCGAACACCACCGGCGTTCCCCGCAAGGCCTGTGGCCCGAAGCCCGCACCGTGATCGCGCTGGGCATGAGCTATGCCCCCGCCTTCGACCCGCTGGCGCTGGAGGGCGACGAGGAACGCGCCCGCATTTCCGTCTACGCCCAGGGCGCCGACTATCACGACATCGTCAAAAAGGCGCTGAAGCACCTCGCCCGCTGGATCGTCGAGCATTGCGCCAAACAGGGCATCGAGGCCGGGGTGAAGGTCTTCGTCGACACCGCCCCGGTCATGGAAAAGCCGCTGGGCGAGGCCTCCGGCATCGGCTGGCAGGGCAAGCACACCAATATGGTCTCGCGCACGCATGGCAGTTGGCTGTTCCTCGGCGCGATCTACACCACGCTGGAGCTGGAGCCCGACACCATGGGCCGCAACCGCTGCGGCTCCTGCGACGCCTGCCAGACCGCCTGCCCCACGGATGCCTTCCCCGCCCCCTACCGGCTGGATGCGCGCCGCTGCGTGTCCTATCTGACCATCGAGCACAAAGGCCCGATCCCCGAGGAGTTTCGCGAGGCCTTGGGCAACCGCATCTATGGCTGCGATGATTGCCTCGCCGCCTGCCCGTGGAACAAGTTCGCGGCGCAAGCCCAGCGCAACCGCGCGTTCCTGCCCCGCGCCGAACTGGTAGCACCCCGGCTGGATGAACTGCTGGCGCTGGACGATGCGGGGTTCCGCAAGCTGTTCTCCGGCTCGCCCATCAAGCGGATCGGGCGGGACCGGTTTGTGCGGAACTGTTTGTACGCTGCGGGCAATTCCGGGAATCACGCGCTGGTGGAGCAGGTGCGCAGCCTGTGCGCCGACCCGGATGAGGCGGTGGCGGATGCGGCTGTTTGGGCATTGGGAAGATTGGAAGAAGGATAATGCGAGGGCCATCGCCCTCGCGCTCCCTTTAATGTCTGCCTCAGCGCCGCGGGTTCGGCCTTGCGCCCAGTTTGCCGCGCCGCAGGCAGGAATGTGATGCCTGCGGCGCCTTATGCCGCACAGGTGGAGAGCCAAAGCGCCACGACGCGGCGCCCTCACCCTATCGTCGGAAGACGTCATGGGAGCGCGAGGGGGTAACCCCCTCGCACTTTCTTCCTTCAAACCTTACCGAGCCAACACATTCCGCGCCTGACTGGCGATCTGCGCCAGCATCGCGGGGCTGACCACCGCCGCCTTGCGCGCGCGATTGATCATGCCGCGGAACGCCAGCACGCCGGCGCTGGTCGCTTCCAGCCAGCTCTCGACGGTCGCGACCGGAGCCGAGGGCTCCGCGCGGGCGAGGAATTGCAGGCGCATCTGCTGGAAGTCGCGGGCAAGCCCTGCGACCAGCAGGCGCTCCCACGGATCGGCGGGGGAGAGGCGCGCGGCCACGCCCTGTGCCCAGTCCAGACCCAGCGCCTCGCCCAGACGGGTGAAGGCGCGGGTCAGCGCCACGGGATCGGCGCCATTGCCATGGGCCAGTGCCGCCAGCCCGACCACGCCATCCATATCGAAGAGATGGACGATGGAGAGGGCTTGTTCGCCATCCGCGCCAGCTGCCAGCAGTTCGGTGGCCATGCGGGTGGAGCGCTCGCGCGTTTCGGTGACGAGGAGGTCGTCGACCTGAGCGGAGAGGGCGGAGACGCCCCCGGCCAGATCCGCCGCCATCACCGAGGGCGCGATGGTCGTCGCGCCCGAGCGGAGCAGGTCGGCCATATGGCTGCGCACCACATCGGCGGCGCGGCTCATCAGCAGGATGCGCGGCGTTTCGGCGATGGGCGCGTCCTCGATGGCCTGCCAGATGGCTTCCAGATCGAATAGCTTTTCGGCGGCGAGGAAGGCGGCGGTCACCTCGGCGGCGCCCACGCCTTCTTCCTCGGCCAGTTCGAAGGGATGGACGAAGCCGAGGCGGTTGATCAGGCGGTTGGCCAGGCGCGTGGCGAGGATCTCGCGGCGCAGGCGGTGGCCGAGGATGTCCTCGCGATAGGTTTCGCGCATGTCCTCGGGGAAGGCGTGGAGCAGGTCGTCATCCAGCGCCGGGTCATCGACCACGGTGGAGGCTTCCAGCGCCTCCTGCACCGCCAGCTTGGCGCTGGAGAGCAGCACCGCCAGTTCGGGGCGGGTCAGCCCGGCGCCGATGTCGGCGGCGCGGCGCGCGAAGCTGTCGGCATCGGCCAGACCTTCGGTGCGGCGGTCGAGCTGGCCATTGTCCTCCAGCATCTCGATCAGGCGGACATGGCCGGGCATGGCATCGGCCCCGCCGCTCTGCGCGATGGAGAGGCCCAGAGCCTGCAGGCGGTTGTCCTCCAGCACCAGCGCGGCCACGGCATCGGTCATCTGCGAGAGCAGGACGACGCGGCCATCCTCGTCGAGGCGCCCGGCGCGCTTGGCGCTGGCCAGCGCGATCTTGATGTTGACCTCCTTGTCCGAGCAATCGACGCCGGCCGAATTGTCGATGAAGTCGGTGTTGCCGCGCCCGCCGAAGCCATTGGCGCCACGCAGCGCATAGTCGATGCGCCCGGCCTGGGTGCAGCCGAGGTTGCCGCCCTCACCGATGACGCGGGCGCGGACGTCGGCGCCATTCACCCGGATCGAGTCGTTGGAGGGGTCGCCCACCTCGGCATGGACTTCGTGCGAAGCCTTCACATAGGTGCCGATGCCGCCGAACCACAGCAGATCGGCGGGGGCCTTCAGGATGGCGGTCATCAGCGAATCGGGGTCGATCACTTCGGCGTCGATGCCCAGCGCGACGCGGATTTCCGGCGAGAGCGGGATTTCCTTCTGGCTGCGCGGCACGATGGCCCCGCCCGGCGACATGACCGAACGGTCGTAATCGTCCCAGCTCGAACGCGGCAGGTTGAAGAGGCGGTTGCGTTCCTCCCACGATTTCGCCGCATCGGGGTTGGGGTCGAGGAAGATATGGCGGTGGTCGAAGGCGGCGGTGACCAGCAGGCTCTTCGACAGCAGCATGCCGTTGCCGAAGACGTCGCCGCTCATGTCGCCCACGCCGACGACGCGGACGGGGTCGGTCTGCACATCGACGCCCATTTCGCGGAAGTGGCGCTGCACGCTCATCCAGGCGCCGCGCGCGGTGATGCCCATCGCCTTGTGGTCATAGCCCTTCGAGCCGCCGCTGGCGAAAGCGTCGTCGAGCCAGAAGTCCTTCTCGGCGGCCAGCCCATTGGCGGTGTCGGAGAAGGTGGCGGTGCCCTTGTCCGCGGCGACCACGAAATAGGGGTCTTCGCCGTCGCGGATCACCACGCATTCGGGGTGGACGACCTGCCCCTCGACGATGTTGTCGGTCAGCGACAAAAGCGTGCGGATGAAGACCTTGTAGCTTTCGCGGCCCTCGGTGGCCCAGCCATCGCGGTCGCGCGCGGGGTCGGGCAACTGCTTGGGATAGAAGCCGCCCTTGGCGCCGGTCGGCACGATGACGGCGTTCTTCACGCGCTGCGCCTTCATCAGGCCCAGCACTTCGGTGCGGAAGTCGTCGCGGCGGTCGGACCAGCGCAGGCCCCCGCGTGCGACGGGGCCGGCGCGCAGATGGATGCCTTCCACGCGGCGCGAATAGACGAAGATTTCACGCCATGGCAGCGGCTTGGGCAGGTTCGGCACCAGCGCGGAATCGAATTTGAAGGCCAGCGCCTCGCGCCCGGCGGGGGCGTAGGCATTGGTGCGCAGGATCGCCAGCACGATCATGCGGAAGGCGCGCAGCAGGCGGTCCTCATTGATCGCGGACACCTTGGCGAGACCGTCGCGGATGACATCCTCGGCCGAGGCTTCCTGACCCGTGCGGTCCGAAATGTCGGGCTGATGGCGGGCGCGGAACAGATCGACCAGACCCAGCGTCACTGGCCCGGCATTCATCAGCGCATCGACGGCGGTGTCGATGCTGTAGTTCAGGCCGGTCTGGCGCAAATAGCGATACCAGGCACGCAGCCAGTTGGCCTCCCGCGCGGAGAGCCCCACGCCGACGATCAGCCGGTTAAAGGCGTCTTCCTCGCCCGCGCCGGTCAGCACGGCGAGCAGCGCATCCTCGATGATCGGGGCATGAGCCAGCACCGGGGCGGTATCCTGACCGACAGGCAGGGCCAGCAGGAAATCATGGATCACCCCCAGCCTTTCATCGCTGCCCAGCGTGGTGGGGATGTTGTCGATCACGCGGAAGCCGAAGTTTTCCAGCGCGGGCACCACGTCGGAGAGCACCAGCGAGGCGTTGCGCTCATAGATCTTCAGGCGCAGGCGGGTCGGCTCGTCGCTGGCGGGCAGGCGATAGAGGCGCACCGCGCGTGGATGCTCGTCACCGCCGCTGGCGATGCGGCGCAGATGGGCGATATCGATCGCGGCTTCGGACGCGCCATAGAGCACGCGATAGCTTTCCGGGAAGGCATCGGCATAGCGCGTGGCGATGGCGGCGGCGCGGGCCGGTTCCTCGGTGTTGGCCAGTTCCGCCTCCACTGCGTCGCCCCAGCCGCGCAGCATGGCCTGCAATTGCGCATCGAGCGCGGCCTCATCGGGCACGGCGATCGCATGGCCCTCGGCGGCGGCCAGCACATAGCGCAATTGCGCCAGATTGCCTTCCTCGACCTCCAGCGACCAGTCGAGCACCTTGGTGCCCGAAGCCTCCTCCAGCATGGTGGAGATGCGCGCGCGCATGCGGTTCGAGAGCGTTTCGCGCGGCAGCCAGACGAAGCCGTAGAGATGCCGCCCCAGCGATCCCGTCACCAGCGAGAGGCGCGGGCGCGGGCGGTCGATGATGCTCATCAGCGTGAGGGAAACGCGCTCCAGATCGGCATCCTCGAAGCCGATGAGCTGGTCATGCGGCAGGCTGGTCAGCGCATGGACCAGCACCTTGCCCGCGTGGCCGCGCGGCGAGAAACCGAACTTCTCCATCAAGGCGGCAAGCTGCGCGCGCATGCGGGGCACGGCTTGTGGCGGGCTGGCGAGCGCCTCGCTGGTCCAGACGCCTGCGTGGACCGACAAAGCGGTGACCTTGCCGTCATCGATCACCGGCACGATGAACAGGTCGAGCGGCACGCGGCGGTGGACATGGGCGATGCGGTTCGACTTGACGATCAGCGGCAGGCGACCGCCGCCGCCCTTGGCCGCGAACTGGTCGAACCAGGCGAAGGCGCTGTCGAAACCGGCGCGGTTCAGCAATTCCCAGGTGCTCTTGCGGCAGACGCCCAGCGCGCCCTGCTGGCTGCCGTCGCGCAGGCGGGTGACATGGCCGAGCTGCGTCAGCATGCCGTCCTTGAACCAGCGCAACAGCGCGGCGCCCTCGGCGCGGTCCATGGCGGTGAGGCGCCCGGCATCGTCCTCCATGGCGGTGCGCATCGCGCCCCAGTCGCCCACGGCGGCGCGCACATCGCCCAGAGTCACCGCCAGATCGGCGGCCAGCGCGGCGCGGGTGCGCGCGTCGGCACGCGGCGTTTCGAGATAGACCACCGATTCACGTGCCACGCCGGGGGCCTCGCCCTCGGGCAGGTCGGTGATGTCGCCATGGCCGTTGCGCTCGACCGGAACGATGGGGTGGATCAGCCGGTCGATCACCAGACCATGCGCGCCCACCGTGCCCGCGATCGAATCGACCAGAAAAGGCATGTCCTCATTGACCACGGCGATGCGCATGAAGCGCTCACCCGCCGCGCCCGCCACGGTTTCGATGTTGATGGCGCTCTGCGCGCGTTCACGCCTTGCGGCGGAGGTCAGCAGGAAACGGGCGGCGGCGGCCAGCGCCTCGGCGCTCATTTCCGGGTCGCCGGGAAGCTGGGCTTCGTCCAGCCTGACCTCCAGCCTGGGGGCCAGCCGCGCCACCAGCGCGTCAGGCAGGGGGGCGGGGGCTTGGGCTCGGCTCGGCTGGTCGGACATGCGTGTCTCTCTCCCGATAGGTAACGGCCTGCGCTTAGCGCGATGGCCTTGGTATTTATGCCTGATGTTACTGCGTAATCATCCGGGCGATGGTTGGGTTGACGTGGAATTGGCGCCCGTGGTGGGCGAAGGGGATGGGGCGTTTGCCCCGGATGTACCGCCGATCTGTTGCAGATAGGCGGACGCCTGATGCCCGGCCTCGCTTTGCGGGCTGGCTTTCACGGTGGACTCCCAGCTTTTGCGGGCGGCATCCTCATGACCCGAAAGCATGGCAATCACCCCGGCCTCCAGCCCGACCTCGGGGTCGAGCGGGGTCAGTCTGGCGGCGGTCTGAATCTGGGTCTGGGCATCGGCCAGATGACCCATGCGGCGCGACAGCGTGGCCGACAGCAGCCAGGCCGGGCCATTGTCGGGCCCCTGCGTGCGCGCTTCGGCGAGGGAAGCGGCGGCCTCGTCATTGCGCTTGAGCGCGACCAGCGCGCGGGCGCGGTCGACGGCGATGGAGGTCATCAGCGCGGGATCGTTCACCGCCCTGGCATCGACGCGTGCCTTGTCGAGCGCGGCCAGAGCGCGATCCGCGCCGCCCTCCTGCGCCTGCGCCGCGCTGGCGGCCATGGCGCCCAGGCGCGCGCGGTTGAGCGCATTGTCGCCCGCCGCATCGCGCCCGGCCAGAAAGGCCTGCTCGGCCATGGGCCAGGCTTCCTGCGCGGAATAGGCATAGCCCAGGCACAGCTCGGCCTCGGCGCGCTGGGTGTCCTTGGCGCCGCTCAGCCAGTCGGTGGCCATTTGCGCGGCGGCATCGGGATCATGGTCTGCGGTTTCGCGGCAGTGAGTCAGCTTGTTCGAGTCGTCGATGCGTTCAGGGCGCGCCGTGATTTCGCTGACCGGGCGCCGCCGGTTGGGCGCGGTCGGCCGGTCGATCATCGGCAGGCCCAGCGAGGGGGCGATGCCGTCACCCACCAGCGGGCCGGTCTGAAGCATCAGGGCAGAGGCAAGCAAAACAAGCGACATCAATGACTTCCCGGATCAGGCGTCGGCCCCGGCCAGCGCAAGAGCCATGCGCCGGATCAGGGCCAGATCCACCGGCCGGCTGAGCCGGTGGTCGCCGTCCTTGACCAAGCATAGCTGAACCGCGTCAGAACGCAAAGTTGCAGAGAGGCGCAATGAAATTTCCCAGGGGACATCTTCATCCCGCTGGCCATGGATCAGCACCGCGGGCACATCGAGGGGGATTTCGGCATCGAGAAGCCGGTTATGCTCGCCATCGGTCCAGAAGCGGGCGTGAGTCGGCGTGGGCTCGGGGCCATAGGGATTGGGTTCGAAAATGGTGCGCCCGGCGATCAGTTCGCCCTTCTGCGCGCTGGTGTAGCCCCATTGCGTGAAATCGGGCGCGGCGGCGATGCCCATGATCCCGGCCAGCTTTGCGGCGGGCAGGGCCTGCGCCACCAGCAACATCAGCCAGCCGCCCATGCTGGAGCCGACCAGCACCACGGGGCCGGGGATCAGCGCCGCGATCAGGGCCAGCACCTCCTCGCGCCAGCGGGTGAGCGTGCCATCGGGGAAATCGCCATCCGAGGCGCCGCATCCGGAGTAATCGAGCAACAGGCAGCCAATGCCTTGTTCGCGCGCGGCATCGAAGAGCATCGCGGCCTTGGACCCGGCCATGTCCGACATATAGCCGGGCAGGAATACGAGTGTCTTGCCTTGCGAGTCTGCAGGCGGTGTCAGGCGATAAGCCAGACGGCGGGCGGGCTTTTCGCCATCGGCGGGCAGGGGATGAAAAAGAACGTCGCTCATGCCTCCCTTTTGCCCCGGCCTGCCGGATGGGGAAAGGGAGATCAGGCCTTAATCGCGCAGGAAGATCGCCTCGATCGGCAGGCCGAACAGATCGGCGATGCGGAAGGCCAGCGGCAAAGATGGATCGTAGCGCCCGGTCTCGATGGCGTTCACCGACTGGCGCGAGACTTCCAGCCTTTGCGCCAGATCCTGCTGGCTCCAGCTCTTTTCGGCACGCAGCACACGCAGGCGATTGTTCATGCCTTTTCACTGCGCCACAGGGTGATGGCGTTCCAGATCGCCCCCACGCCCAGCCCCATGAGCCAGAAGAAGGCCGCGCCGAAACCGTGCTGGCCGGGGGCGACAATGTCGTAATTTTGCAGGAAGTCCCAGATGGTCATCACCGTCAGGCAGAAGCCGGTGGCGATCAGTGCCTGGCGCACGAACATCATCCGCCAGAACTCGTCGGGCTCTTCCACCAGCAGGCGCATCACCGTCCAGACCACACCCAGCACCGGCAAGGCGGGCAGGATTGCCGGCAGCACATTCCATGGCGCGGGCGGCGGCGCATGGCGGAATAGCCAGCCCATCGCGAAAATCAGCACGGTGTAGAGGGTGAGAAATACCCCCAGCCGACGAGAGTAACGCCGGATGGCGGGGGAATTGTAACGGGTCATGTCTGGTCTCCCCGACGTTTTGACAAGCTTGCTTTACATAATTCACCACCCATGTGTCAAGTTTGCTTTCCAAAACGACATGCTCTTTGCGCGAAAGCCCCCATTTGCAAGGTTGAGGCGCGCCCCGCTCCCGGCTAAGGGCCTGTTCCATGTCTGACAGCATCACGATCACCCTTCCCGATGGCTCGCAGCGCTCGATGGCGCCGGGCTCCACCCCTGCCGATGTGGCCGCCGCGATTGGGCCCGGCCTGGCGAAAGCCGCGATTGCCGCGCGCATCGATGGCGAACTGGTGGACCTCACCCGACCCTTCACCGGGGACGCATCGCTGGCACTGGTGACCAACAAGGACGAGAAGGACGCGCTGGAGCTGGCGCGCCACGATTTCGCGCATATTCTGGCCGAGGCGGTGCAGGCGCTGTTCCCCGGCACGCAGATCACCTTCGGCCCGGCGACGGACGATGGTTTCTATTACGATTTCGCCCCGAAGGACCGCCCCTTCACGGACGACGACCTGCCCGCCATCGAGGCGGAAATGCGCAAGATCATCGCCGCCAACAAGCCGCTGCGCCGCGAAGTCTGGACGCGCGAAACGCTCATTAGCCGCTGGAAGCAGCAGGGCGAGACCTTCAAGGCCGAATGGGCCGCCGAACTGCCGGGTGACGAGGATCTCACCGTCTACTGGTCGGGTGACGACTGGCTGGATATGTGCCGCGGGCCTCACCTGCCCAGCACCGGCAAGCTGGACCCGCAGGCCTTCAAGCTGACGCGCGTCTCGGGCGCCTATTGGCGCGGCGACCAGAAGAACGCGATGCTTTCGCGCATCTATGGCACCGGCTGCTGAACAAGAAGCAGTTGGACGCGCATCTGCTGCGTCTGGAAGAGGCCGCCAAGCGCGACCACCGCAAGCTGGGCGCCGAGATGGACCTGTTCCACCTCCAGCCCGAGGCGCACGGCAGCGTCTTCTGGCATCCCAAGGGCTATATGATCTGGCGCGAGCTGGAAGCCTATATGCGCCGCGCCATCGACAGCACCGGCTATCAGGAGGTGAAGACGCCTCAGGTGATGGACGCCAAGCAGTGGGAGCAGTCCGGCCACTGGGGCAAGTACCGCGAAAACATGTTCGTCATCCCCGACGAGGCGCCGAATACCGAGGACGATGGTCCCATCGTCTCGAAGGACGCCGAGTGGATGGCGTTGAAGCCGATGAACTGCCCGGCGCATGTGCTGATCTTCCGTCAGGGCATCAAGAGCTACCGCGAACTGCCGCTGCGCCTCGCCGAGATGGGCTGCTGCCACCGCAACGAGCCCCATGGCGCGCTGCACGGCATCATGCGCGTGCGCCAGTTCACGCAGGATGACGGCCATATCTTCTGCCGCGAAGACCAGATCGTGGAAGAGGTCCGGGCCTTCTGCCAACTGGCGGATCGCGTCTACAAGGACTTCGGCTTCAAATACGAGATCAAGCTGGCCCTGCGTCCCGAAAAGCGCTTCGGCACCGAGGAAATGTGGGATCTGGCCGAAACCGAACTGCGCAACGCCGTGGTCGAGGCCGGTCTGGCAACCGAGGAATACGGCTGGGAAGAACTCCCCGGCGAGGGCGCCTTCTACGCACCCAAGCTGGAATGGCACCTGACCGACGCCATCGGCCGCACCTGGCAGTGCGGCACGATCCAGTCGGACCGCGTGCTGCCCGAGCGCCTCGACGCCGCCTACATCGCCGAGGATGGCGAGAAGCATCGCCCCGTGATGCTGCACCGCGCGATTCTGGGCTCCTACGAGCGCTTCATCGGCATCCTGATCGAGCATTTCGCGGGCAAGCTGCCCGTGTGGCTGGCCCCGGTGCAGGCCGTGGTGGCGACCATCGTCTCGGACGCCGACGACTATGCCCATGACGCCGTGGCGCAGTTGAAGGCCGCCGGCATCCGCGTGGAAGCCGACACCCGCAACGAGAAGATCAACTACAAGGTGCGCGAGCACTCGCTGAAGAAGGTGCCGTACCTGCTGGTCGTCGGCAAGCGCGAGGCCGAGGAAGGCACCGTCGCCGTCCGCGTGCTGGGCGAGCAGGCGCAGAAGGTTATGACTCTTTCGGAAGCCATCGAGCTGCTGAAGGGTGAGGCGACTGCGCCGGATTTGAAGTAAGAGGGAAAGGGTAGGTGCGAGGGTGTTACACCCTCGCGCTCCCATGAATGTCTGCGTTGCGCCAAGGGTTCGGCCACAGAGTTAACGTCGCCGCGCCGCAGGCATCAACGACAAGAAAGGCGCCGGGGCTGATTGCCTGCGGCGCCTTTTCGTTGCTCTGACGGAGAGTTCACGCACCACGACCGGGCACCACTGCCCATGCGTCGGAAGACGAAATGGGAGCGCGAGGGGGTAACCCCCTCGCATCTTACTTTTCTAAATCCGGGAAAAATCGGGCCAGCGCGGAAAATTTGGGAGCTTCCGCGCTGGCCCTCCGTCTAAATGTGCGGCTTCAGGCGTGCGCGGCCAGCCCGGCGAAGGCCAGGGCGGCGGCGCAACCCAGCACGACAGCAGCGCGCAGGCCCTCGATCAGGGCATCGGCGTTGAGGCGTGAGAGGTTGAAGCTCATGGGCTGACCATGGGCTTCAACCTGATAACAAATGGTTAAATCCGCGGCATCTGCTGGCTGGAGCAGTGGAAGGAACCGCCGCCCGCCAGGATGGCGTCGGCCATGATGCCCACGGTGTCGCGACCGGGGAAGAGCTCCGCGATGGCGGCCACGCCATCGGCGTCATGCGGTGTGCCGTAGATGGGCACGACGATCAGGCGCGAGGTGATGGCGAAGTTCATATAGCTGGCGGGCTCGATGCGGCCATCGCGCTCGACAAGGCCGGGCGAGGGGATCGATTTCACCACCACACCGGCGCCTTCCGCGCGGGCGCGGGCGTCGGCGTAGATATGGGCGTTGGGGTCGTTCTCTCCGGTGGCCTTGGGCAGGGCGAGGACGTTATGCGCCACGAAGCGGGCGAGGTTGTCGACATGGCCGTCGGTGTGATCGTTGATCAGGCCTTCGCCCAGCCACAGCACGCGGTTGAAGCCAAGGTCGCGCTGCAGCCGCATTTCGAGGTCTTCACGCGAGAGATGCGGGTTGCGGTTGGGGTTGAGCAGGCACTGCTCGGTGGTGACCACCAGCCCGGTGCCGTCGGCATCGATGGCGCCGCCTTCCAGAATCCAGTCGGCGGTTTCGATCTCAAGGCCCGCGTCAGCGGCGATTTCGGCGCCGATGGTCTGGTCGCCGTCCATCAAGTACTTGCCGCCCCAGCCGTTGAAGCCGAAGCGCTTGGCGATGCGGCCGCCCGCGGAATTGGTCATCACCAGCGGGCCGGTGTCGCGCAGCCAGACGTCGCCATAGGTGCGGCGCTCGATGGTCACCTTTTCGCTGCACAGGGCGCGGGCGCGGGCCTCGTTGGCTTCGTTGCGGACCAGCAGGCGGACCTGCTGGCCGCTGTCGGCCACCGCGCTGGCGAAAGCCGCCATCTGCACCTGGGCCTGCTCAAGGAAGCCGGGCCATTCGTCGCCATCATGCGGGAAACCGATCCAGAGCCAGTCCTGCATGTGCCATTCGGGGGGGAAGCGCCATTGGGTCATGGGCGCGCCCATAGCGGTTGGTGAGGGCTTCTGCCAGACCCTTGCACCTTCCGGCGGGGCAGAGCATGAACCGGGGCATAAGTTACCAACGGACGGATGGATGCCTGATTTGACGCCTGACTGGAGCAACGCCATCGAGCGCGCCCGCGCGTTCAGCCCTTTTCTTTCGCGCGCTCTGGACCGTTTGCCGGATATTACCGCCCTGCTGGACGCGGGCGATGGAGAGGGCGCTCTGGCCGCCGCGGCGCTGGCCGGGGAAGGCGCGCCGGATGTTTCGGCGGCGCTGCGTCGGCGTCGGCTGGCCACGGCGCTGGCTTTGGGAATCGGTGATCTGGCCGGGGCCTTTCCGCTGGCGAAGGTGACGGGGGACTTGAGCGCGCTGGCCGATGCCTCGCTCGATGCGGCGATGGCGCATGCCATCACCACCCGCGTGCCCGATGCGCAGCCTGCCGGTTTTCTGGCGCTGGCGCTGGGCAAGCATGGCGCCTGCGAACTGAACTATTCCTCCGACATCGATCCGATCCTGCTGTTCGATCCCGACACCCTGCCCCGCCGCCCGCGCGAGGAGCCCGGCGAGGCGGCGCAGAATTATGCGCGGCAGGTGGTGCGTCTGCTCTCACATATGGATGGCGAGGGCTATGTGTTTCGCGTCGATCTGCGGCTGCGCCCGGCCAGCGAGGTGAGTCCGCTGGCGATCTCCATCGATGCCGCGCTCAGCCATTATGAGAGCAGCGCGCTGGCCTGGGAGCGTGCCGCCTTTATCCGCGCGCGCGCCGCCGCTGGCGATGTGGCGCTGGGCGAGCAGTTTCTGGCCCAGATCCGCCCCTTCGTCTGGCGCAAAAGCCTCGATTTCGGCGCCATCGCCGAGATCGGGCGCCTGACGCGCCGCATCCGCGCCGAGCATGGTAAGGTCTCGACCGTGGGCCCCGGTTTCGACCTGAAGCGGGCGCGCGGCGGCATTCGCGAGGTGGAGTTCTTCGCCCAAGGCCACCAGTTGATTCACGGCGGGCGCAATCCGGCGCTGCGGCAAAAGGGCACGCGCGCGGCGCTGGATGCTCTGGCGGCGGCGGGGATCATCGATTCGGGCGATGCGCAGGTGTTGGGCGACTCCTATGATCGCCTGCGTACCATCGAACATCGCCTGCAGATGATCAGCGACCTTCAGACTCATGCCCTGCCGCGTGACATGGCCGCCATCGATGCCGTCGCCCGGCTGGATGGTCTGCCCGATGGCGCCGCGCTGATCGAGGAGTTGCGCGCCATCACCGAGATGGTGGGCACACGCTATGATGCGCTGATCGCGGAAGGCAGCCCGGTCGGCGGCGCTGGCGCTGCCGGTGAGACCCCGCGCGGTCTGGCGCTGGAAGGGGAGCTGGCGCAATTGGGCTTCGCCGATCCGCCGGGCGTGGCCGCGCGCATCGACGGTTGGCGCGGCGGCACGATCCGCGCCCTGCGGTCCGAAGCGGCGCTGGCGGCGCTCGATGCGATTCAGCCCAGCCTGCTGGCGGCATTGGCCAAGGCGCCCGATCCCGACAAGGCGCTCGCCCGCTGGGAGCGGCTGATCACCAGCCTGCCCAGCGCGGTGAATCTCTTCCGCCTGCTGGAGGCGCGACCTGCTCTACTTCAGGTGATGGTGCGTATCCTCGCGCTGGCCCCGCCGCTGGCCGACGAGCTGGCGCGGCGCGCGGATCTGCTCGACACGCTGATCGATGCCAGCGCGCTCAACCTGCCCGGCGGGGTGGAGGCGCTGATCGCCGATTTCTCCTCCAGCGAGGCGGGCGACGATTACCAGCGCATCCTCGACCGCGTGCGCCGCAAGGTGGGTGAGCGCCGCTTTGCTCTTGGCGTGCAACTGATCGAGGGGGCGAACGATCCGCTCGCCATCGCGGCGTCGCTCTCGCATGTGGCGCAGGCGGCGATCGATTTGCTGGCCCGCGCCACCATCGCCGAATTCGAGCAGACTCACGGACGCATCCCCGGCGCCGAACTGGTGATTCTCGGCCTCGGACGGCTGGGGGGCGAGGCGCTGACTCACGCCAGCGATCTCGATATCGTCTATCTTTTCACCGGCGATTATGCCGCCGAAAGCGACGGGCGCAGGCCGCTGGGCGCCACGCTCTATTTCAACCGGCTGGCCCAGCGGATCAGCGCGGCGCTCTCCGTGCCCACCGCCGAGGGCGCGCTCTATGAGGTCGACACCCGCCTGCGCCCGCAAGGTACGCAAGGCCCGCTGGCGGTCAGCTTCGAGAGCTTCGAACTCTATCAGCGCGAACAGGCCTGGACCTGGGAGCATATGGCCCTGTGTCGTGCCCGGCCTTTGTTCGGGTCGGATGAGGCGTGCGCGAAGCTCTCCGGCATCATCCATGGCGTGCTGACTCGCGCGCCTTCCGCAACGCTCACCGCCGATATTCTGGACATGCGCCAGAAGATGGCCGGACACAAACCACCGCGCGGCCCGCTGGACATCAAGCTGATGCGCGGTGGCCTCGTCGATGTCGAGTTCCTGATCCACACGCTGCAACTGCGCGAGGGCAAGGCGCTGTCGCCGCGCCTGAGCGAGGCGCTGGCCGGGCTGATCGCGGAAGGGCTGCTGCCTCCGGAGATGGCGCAGGCCCATGGCGTGATGGCGCGCCTGCTGGTCGCCTCGCGCCTGATCGCGCCCGATGCCGCCGTCCCCGGTGAGGTCGCCCGCATGGCGCTTGCCAGAGCCTGCGACCTGAGCGATTGGCAGGCGGTAACCCAAGCCCTGCTTCAGGCACGCCGCGACACCGCCGCTGCCTGGGCGCAGATTTTCGGCGAGACTCTGGAGATCACATCCGATGACTGACAGTTTTGGCCCCGGCGACGCCTTCCCCGATATCGCCCTGACCGCCCCCGATGGCTCGGTTGTGCGCCCTGCGGACTTTGCCGGGCGCAAGCTGGTGGTGTTCTTCTACCCCAAGGACGACACCCCCGGCTGCACCACCGAGAACAAGGATTTCTCGGAACTGTCGTCGCAGTTCGAGGCGGCGGGCGCGGCCCTGCTGGGCGTGTCGAAAGATCCGCCCAAGAAGCACCTGAAGTTCGCCGAAAAGCACGGGCTGACGGCGCCTCTGGCCAGCGATGCGGAAGAGGGCGGTTTGTCCGACACTCTGGGGATCTGGACCGAGAAGGTGAATTACGGGCGGACCTATATGGGCATGGTGCGCACGACCTATCTGGTCGACGCTGCCGGCAAGATCGAGCGGGTGTGGAATAAGGTGAAGGTGAAGGGGCACGCCGAAGAGGTTTTGAAGGCGGTTCAGGGGAAGTAAGAGAATGCGAGGGGATTATCCCCTCGCGCTCCCATAACGTCTTCCGACGATCAGGCAGCGGCGCCCGGTCGTGGCGCGTAAACTCTCCAACAGCGCAACGAAAGGCGCCGCAGGCAGGAAGCCCCGGCGCCTTTCTTGTCGTTTATGCCTGCGGCGCAGCAAGCTGGGCGCAAGGCCGAACCCGAGGCGCAACGCAGACATTAAAGGGAGCGCGAGGGCGATGGCCCTCGCATCTTTCTTTTCTGACGTCTTCCCTCTACCCGACCCAGCCATGACTCAACCCACCCTAGGCGACGCCATCCACGCCGCATTGTCCACCGCCGACCCGCGCGCCAAGCTGATGGCGACGCGCAAGGTTGCGCGCGACTGGCGGCTGGGGCGGTTGGCTTTCCAATTCCCGAACGCGATGCCGGAACGCCCGGCCCGGCCTGAGCATCCCGAACTCCTGCCTCCAGGCCGTATGCCCAAGCGTCGCAAGGGCGGGTCGGAAAGGGGGCGCATCGCCCTTTGGCATGCGATTGCGCATATCGAGTTCGTGGCGATCGATCTGGCGCTGGATATGGCAGGCCGCTTCGGCGCGGAGATGGGCGAGGCGTTCACCTCCGACTTTCTGAGTGTGGCCGCTGATGAAGCGCTGCATTTCGCCATCATCCAGCGTCATCTCGTCAGCATGGGGGCGACCTATGGCGATCTGCCCGCGCATGATGGGCTTTGGGAGGCGGCGGATGCCACGCGGCACGATGTTGCGGCGCGGCTTGCGGTGGTGCCGATGGTGCTGGAGGCGCGAGGGCTGGATGTCACACCGGCAACGCTGGAGCGGGTGGAGCAGAGCGGCGACAAGACCGGTGCGCGCATCCTGACACGTATTCTTGCGGATGAAATTCGACATGTGCGCTGTGGGGTGATTCACCTCAAGGCATGGTGCGACGCACAAGGTTTGTCGCTCGAATCATGCTGGCAGATGCTGGTGGGGCGCTATTTTCGGGGTTCCGTTAAGCCACCGTTCAACGACTCAGCGCGTCATGCAGCCGGTTTACCGCGCGAAATGTATATGGCTCTTGCGGTTTAGGAGTCGCTGACGCTAACCATACTCACGAGTTGGCGGGGGGTTCCGACCAAACTCCAAGAAACATCGCTGCGGGCTTGCGGCTCGCGGTGTGGGTCCTTTTTGACGCGCCAAACGGGATCGGCGTGCCAAAGCAGTTCAAGGTGTGACGGGTGATCGCTAAAATGGTTCTCAAGACGATGCGTGCTGGCGTGCTTACCGCCGCCTCCATCGCGTCTCTGCTGGCGACGCCCGCCTTGGCCAACAGCGCCAACGCCGACATCGCCGCTCCCCTTCGCACCGCGCAGCCCGTTACGGCTCAGGCCGACAAGGGCGACACCGAATTCCGCCAGCTCTTCGCAAGCTGGCGCCAGATGGACCGCAGCAGCCAGACCACCGAGTTTGCCCGCCCCGCCGTCGCCACCTCCACCACGATCCCCGGTTTCGGCAGCAACAATCTGGTTGGCCTGAACCACAAGGTTTCGATCCCCTCGCGCATGCCCGTCGACAATCTGCGCATGACCAGCAGCTTCGGTCTGCGCTGGCACCCCGTCCTTGGCGGTCGCCGCGCTCACACCGGTGTCGATCTGGCCAATCCCGTCGGCACCCCTGTTCATGCCACGGCTGACGGCGTTGTGGGCCGCGCCGACTGGTTCGGCGGCTATGGCCTGTGCATCGATCTGGAGCACGGTGGTTCGCTGGAAACCCGTTATGGCCATCTGTCGCGCCTGAATGTGGTCGCCGGGCAGTCGGTCCATAAGGGCGATATCATTGGTTTCGTGGGCACCACCGGCCGCTCGACCGGCCCCCACCTGCATTACGAAGTCCGCGTCGAGGGTTCGGCCGTGAACCCGATCCCCTTCATGCAGGGCGGTGTGGCCGACATGACCACGCTGGCCTCCGCCGAGAAGATCGCGGATCATGGCGCGGCTCATAACGACGCCGACGACGAATAAGTTCAGCAACGAATAAAACGGCCTGAGAAGGGGCAAGAGCCCCCGAAGGCAGCAGCATCTTGGAGAGGATGCGGGCAAAGAGCGGCTGGAAACAGTCGCTCTTTGTTTTTTGGGATTTCGTTCAAGGGGTTTAGAAAGAAGATGCGAGGGCCATCGCCCTCGCGCTCCCTTTAATGTCTGCCTTGGCGCATCGGGTTCGGCCTTGCGCCCAGTTTGCCGCGCCGCAGGCTGGATTTTCTTTCGCAACCCCGGCATTGCTTTCAGCGATTGACTGCCTGCGGCGCCTTGGTCGCGCAGGTGGAGAGCCGAGGCACGACGATCGGGCGCCACTGCCCGCGCGCCGGAAGACGTCATGGGAGCGCGAGGGGGTAACCCCCTCGCATCTTACTTTCCTTCAACCTTCCCCTTTAACCGCAGCCCAAAACCAAAAAGGGGAGCCGAAGCCCCCCTTTCCGTATCACGCTGCCAATTGGCAAAGAGCGATCAAAGCCCCAGCAGCCGCTTGGCCACCGCGCGGACTTCATCGGCCATATCCGGGCGCTCCAGAGCCAGGGCCAGAGTCGCCTCGACGAAACCGGTCTTGGAGCCGCAGTCGTAACGCTTGCCGCCGAAGGTCACGGCGTGGAAGGGCTGGTTGCCGATCAGCTTGGCCATGGCGTCGGTGAGCTGGATCTCGCCGCCCGCGCCCTTTTCCTGCGTGGTGAGGATGTCGATCACCTCGGGCTGAAGGATGTAGCGGCCCGACACGATCAGGTTGGAGGGCGCTTCCTCCTTCTTGGGCTTCTCGACCAGGCCCTTCACCTCGGTCAGCGTCCCGTCGAAGCCCTCGGGCCGAGCGCCGGGGGCGATCACGCCGTAGGAGGACACCTCGTCACGCGGCACTTCGAGCACGCTGACGAAGTTGCCGCCGACCTGGTTGTAGGCATCGACCATCTGCTTCATGCAGCCGGGCGTGCCGATCATCAGCTCGTCGGGCAGGAAGATGGCGAAGGGATCGTTGCCGATGATGGCGCGGGCGCACCAGATGGCGTGGCCCAGGCCCAGCGGCACCTGCTGGCGCACGGTGACGAGGTTGCCCGGCTGAATGCGCGAAGGCTCCAGCGCGGTGAGCGATTTGCCGCGCCCGGTCATGGTGGCTTCGAGTTCGAAAGCGGTATCGAAATGCTCGACGATGGCGGTCTTGCCGCGGCCCGTCACGAAGATGAGCTGTTCGATACCCGCTTCGCGCGCTTCATCGACGGCGTATTGGATCAGCGGTCGATCGATGATCGGCAGCATCTCCTTGGGGATGGCTTTGGTGGCTGGAAGAAAACGTGTGCCCAGACCCGCGACGGGGAAAACGGCTTTACGAACGGGTTTGATCGATGATGAGATGGTCATGAAACCCCTGCTGCCACGTGGAAATCTATTACGTGTTAAATCTTATGCCGCACTGCAGCGCAAGCGGTTCAGCGCGACATGTGTATCGCTTGCGGTGGTTGTTGTGCATGTGCGGGATATTTGCGGTACGGGGGCAAACCGGCTAAAGGGCCAAAATGGACAAGATCATCATTCACGGGCAAAAACGCCTGTCGGGCGTGGTGCCTGTTTCGGGCGCCAAGAATTCGGCTTTGACCCTGCTGCCCTGCGCGCTGTTGACGGATGAGCCGCTGACATTGCGCAATCTGCCGCGTCTGGCGGACATCGATTCGTTCCAGCATCTGCTGAACCAGTTCGGTGTTTCGACCACCATCGCGGGCAGCCGCCCCGAGGATTTCGGGCGAGTGATGACTCTGGCCGCCACGCGCCTGACCGCCACGACCGCGCCCTATGAGCTGGTGCGCAAGATGCGCGCCTCGATTCTGGTGCTGGGGCCTTTGTTGGCCCGCGCGGGCGAGGCGACGGTTTCGCTGCCCGGCGGCTGCGCCATCGGCAATCGCCCCATCGACCTGCACCTCAAGGCGCTGGAAGCCTTTGGCGCGACGATCGAATTGACCGCCGGTTACGTCCGCGCGATCGCGCCCGACGGCGGTCTGCCCGGTGGGCGCTACACCTTCCCGGTGGTGTCCGTGGGCGCGACCGAAAACGCGCTGATGGCCGCTGTTCTGGCGCGCGGTACCTGCATCCTGCACAATGCCGCGCGTGAGCCCGAGATCGTTGACCTCTGCAACCTGCTGGTCGCCATGGGCGCGCAGATCGAGGGCATTGGCAGTTCGGATCTCACCATTCACGGTGTGGATCGCCTGCATGGTGCAACCTATATGGTGATGCCGGATCGCATCGAGGCTGGCTCCTACGCTTGCGCCGCCGCGATCACCGGCGGTGAGGTCGAGTTGAAGGGCGCCCGCATCGAGGAGATGGAAAGCACGCTTCAGGCGCTGCGCGACGCGGGCGTGCATGTCGAAGGCGTTGCCGGTGGGATCAAGGTCGCCGCCGATGGTCCGCTGCGTCCTGTCACGCTGTCCACCGCGCCCTATCCCGGTTTCGCCACCGACATGCAGGCTCAGTTGATGGCCATGCTGTGCCGCGCCGAGGGCACCAGCGTGCTGACCGAGACGATCTTCGAAAACCGCTACATGCATGTGCCCGAACTGGCGCGCATGGGCGCCAATATCTCGACCCAGGGCCGCACCGCCATCGTGCAGGGCGTGCCCAAACTGACCGGGGCCCAGGTGATGGCGACCGATCTGCGCGCCTCGATGAGCCTGATCATCGCTGGCCTCGCCGCCGAGGGCGAGACGCAGGTGTCGCGCATCTATCACCTCGATCGCGGCTATGAGCGGCTTGAGGAGAAGTTCGCTCTGCTCGGCGCGGATATCGAGCGGGTCGGAAGTGATTAAGAAGTAAGGATAAGTGCGAGGGCCATCGCCCTCGCGCTCCCTTTAATGTCTGCGTGGGAGCTACGGGTTCGGCCTTGAACTCAGTTTGCCGCGCCGCAGGCTTTAAAACGAGAAAAGGCGCCGGGGCTTCCTGCCTGCGGCGCCTTTCTGTTGCGCTGGTGGAAAGCCTGGGCGCTCGGCTTCGGAACCACTGCCTTTGCGTCGGAAGACGTCATGGGAGCGCGAGGGGGTAACCCCCTCGCATCTATCCTTTAAACCTCTTAACGCCGATAATAACGGCACCGCTTCTTGGCGGTCATCGAGCGGTCGATCGCGCGCCCACCCAGAGCACCAGCCGCGGCGCCGACCAGAGGCCCGGCCAGACCGCCACCGATCACCTTGTCGCCCACCACGGCGCCTGCCACGCCACCTGCGACCAGACCGGTGGTGCCGCTCGAGTGGCGGCAGGACTTGTAGACCTGACGACGGGGAACGGGGCGCGCGTCGGCGTCCGCGGCGAGGGCGGGCAGGATCAGCACGGCGGCCGCAAGGGCGGGAAGCAATGATTTCATGGGGTTTCTCCTCCTCTGGAACTCATATGTTCGAACTGTGTTCGGTTGAGTGCTCAGTGTCGCCAACGGGCTGAATGCCGCTGGAACCGCCGATGGGGCTTTCGTTCATCTTCCCAATCGCCCGTTGGGCCAGCCACAGGCGGATGGCTCCGGCCAGGCCCGGCGGGGTGGGGGCGGCGATGCGCTGGGCATCGATGCGCGCGACCAGTGCGTTGAGGGGGAGGCCTTCGCGATGGGCCTCGCTGCGCAGCCAGTCCCAGAACAGGGGTTCGAGGCTGATCGAGGTCTTGTGCCCGGCAATCTCGACCGAGCGTTTGACCGGCGGATGATAGGGCGTGCTCATGGCGGCCAATTGTATCAGGGATGGGCGCCGGGAGAAGGCGCTTTATGCGCTTTTATGGCGCCTTGCGCGGGACGTTTGCGCAAGCACAGGAAGCCACTGCCCCTTCGTCGGGAGACGTTATGGGAGCGCGAGGGGGTAACCCCCTCGCACGCCCTTTTTTCATTCCAAATCACTCAATACATATGCTGCCCGCCATTGAGCGACAGCGTCGAGCCGGTCACAAACCCGGCCTCCTCGGCGCAGAGGAACGCCACAGCGCGCGCGATTTCCGAAGCCTGACCCAGACGCCCGACGGGGATCTTGGCGATGATCTTGTCGAGCACCGGCTGAGGCACGGCGGCCACCATATCGGTGTCGATATAGCCCGGCGCGATGGCGTTGACGGTGACGCCGAACTTGGCGCCTTCCTGTGCCAGCGCCTTGGTGAAGCCGTGGATGCCCGACTTGGCGGCGGCATAGTTGACCTGACCGTACTGCCCGGCCTGACCGTTGATCGAGCCGATGTTGACGATACGGCCCCAGCCACGCTCACGCATGCCGGGGAAGGTGGCCTTGGCCATGTTGAAGCAACCGCCAAGGTTGATGCGCATCACCTCGTTCCAGTCGTCGAAGGTCATCTTGTGGAGCGTGCCGTCGCGGGTGATGCCCGCATTGTTGACCACCACATCGACCGGGCCCAGATCGGCCTCGACCTGCTTGACGCCGGCCAGCACGGCCTCATGGTCGCCCACATCCCATTTGTAGGTGGCGATCCCGGTGGCGTCGGTGAAAGCCTTGGCCTTGGCTTCATTGCCCGCGTAATTGGCTGCAACCGTGTAGCCCAGATCCCTGAGCGCAAGGCTGATCGCCTCACCGATGCCGCGCGTGCCTCCGGTGACGATGGCGATTCGAGTCATAATCTCTCCAATGCGTGAAGCGTGATCGACGGACCGGCCCAGAGAAGAGGATGGGCGGGCGGGCGGCAGAGCGCCGCCACAGCCATGATCCTAATTCAGTGGGGCGGTGAATCAATAACCGATTTGCATTGGGAAATGAAAAGAAAGATGTTGCAACTATTTGACATTGCGGTGCAAAATACAGGTCTTCGCAGTTGCAGCAAAATAAGGCGTGTTCCGATCCGGTGTGTTTCAGAACCGGAACTGCGTCCCTACGTAAACAGCCTGACTGTCGGACTTGCCGTCGGGCGACATGGACTTGATCCGGTCGCGGTCCTGCGAATAGCGCACGCCCGCCGTCACGTCGAAGTTGCGGGTGACGCGATAGCTGCCGCCGACATCCACGCTCTGCTCGCCCAGCGTTTCCAGCGTGCGGGGCGCCCGCCCGGCGCGCTGATTGTCGTCAAGCTGCACATGCGGGGCCAGACGCGAGACGGTGGCGGCCGCCGAATTGTCCGCCTGGGCATAGGCCGACAGGTCGGGCATCTCGCCGCGCCGCGATTCGCGGGCGATATCCTTGGGCAGGTCCTTGGGCAGGGTGAAATTGGCGCTGGCCGGGGTGAAGCCCTGATAGCCATGCGCCAGACCCAGGTTGTAGGCGGTGGTGGCCAGATGCAGCACCGGCGGCGCGGGCGCGGCAAAGGCCGTGCTGCGGATGGCGGGGCCGCGCACCACGATCGAATGGGCGGTCGCCTCATCGACGCGCACCGCCACCGTCACCGAGCGATCGGGGCGGGAGTACAGGCCCGCGGGCGTGTAACGGAACAGCGCCGGGTCGCGGGAACGCGCCGCCAGAGCGCGGGTCAGATGCGGATCGGTCTCGCCGGGGGCAAAGCCGCCGCCGCTCTCTTTCAGCGCATTCTGGCTGATGCCAAGGCCGGGCAGGGCGGCTTCCAGCTTGCTGGAATAGGCCAGCACCGCGCTGGGCAGCGCCAGCACGCAGACGGCCATCACCATCACCAGCGCCGGAGACTTGAGTGCCTCCGGTGAGGTCTGGCCGGCATGCAGTCTGTAGTATGCGGTGGCCATGAAGGGGCCTGAACCTTCCCGATTAAAAAGTCTGAAGCGTGAAACCTTGAAGCACGAATCCGCCCCGGTGTTCCCCAGGGCCTTCTGTTATGAAGCCGCTATAGGTGTTCTCTATGCCATCGCCAAGCTGAACCCGAGAAGAACGATGTGCGATATTCAGACGATGTTCACCACGCGAAGGGCGAGAAGGCCTTGCGGGCCTCTTGCCGCCGAGGGGCTTGCCGCCGGGGCGGGGGCAGCTATAGAGGCCAGAACGTGTGTGCGCCGAACCGCAAGCGTATCGGCGCGTGCAGGCATGGATGACGGGCGGGTTTGACGGCCGGTTGCAAGGATTGGGTATGACGACGGGATTGCTGGAAGACAAGTTGGCCTCTCGCGCATTGCGCATGGGCTTGCGCGCCGGAGTGATGGCGCTGGGCGTTCTGGCGCTGGCGGCATGCAGCCATGGTCCGCTCCATATCAAGCATCATCGTGCCCGTCCGGGCCGTCTGGCGCTGCCGCCCACGAATGTGACGACGATCGGCGTCAATTCCTATCTGTGGCGTGCCAGCCTCGATGTGCTCAGCTTCATGCCGCTGATCCAGTCGGACAGCAATGGCGGCGTGATCGTCACCGACTGGTATTCGAACCCCAGCAACCCCGGTGAGCGCATGAAGATCACCGTGACCATTCTGGACAAGGATCTGCGGTCGGACGCGCTGCGCGTGGCCGCCAGCCGTCAGGTCAACCAGGGCGGCACCTGGGTGGATGCGCCGGTGAAGGCCGCCACCGTGCAGCAGCTTGAGGACGTGATCCTGACCAAGGCGCGCGATCTGCGCCGCGGCACCATTCAGCAGTAATCTCGCCGGTTACCGCTTCCTTTCCGCCCGTCGCTGTTTCGCGTGAGGCGGAAAGGCGGTGGGCGGCATGAAGGAAGAAGCAGTTACCATGAGCGAGCGTTTCGAAGCCAACACCGCTGACACCCATTGGCAGCGCGTGTGGGACGAGGCCCAGTCCTTCAAGGCCGACGACAGCTCGCCCAAGCCGCGCAGCTATGTGCTTGAGATGTTTCCCTATCCTTCGGGGCGCATCCATATCGGCCATGTGCGCAACTACACGATGGGCGACGTGCTGGCCCGCTACAAGCGGATGCAGGGCTTCGAGGTGCTGCACCCCATGGGCTGGGACGCATTCGGCATGCCCGCCGAGAATGCCGCCATGGAAAAGGGGGTCCACCCCGGCGGCTGGACGCGCGACAACATCGCCAACATGAAGGCGCAGCTGAAGCGCCTTGGCTTCGCGCTCGACTGGAGCCGCGAGCTGGCGACCTGCGAGCCCGACTATTACGGGCAGGAGCAGGCGCTGTTCCTCGATCTCTATGCCGCAGGGCTGGTCTACCGCAAGGAATCAACGGTCAACTGGGACCCGATCGATCAGACCGTGCTGGCCAACGAACAGGTGATCGACGGGCGCGGCTGGCGCAGCGGCGCGATGGTCGAGAAGCGCAAGCTCTCGCAGTGGTTCCTCAAGATCACCGATTTCGCCGATGAACTGCTCGAAGGTCTGGGCTCGCTGGAGCATTGGCCCGAGAAGGTGAAGCTGATGCAGGAGAACTGGATCGGCAAGAGCCAGGGCCTGCAGTTCAGCTTCCACCTCTCGAACGGCGCCGGGCTGGATGTCTACACCACCCGCCCCGACACGATCTTTGGCGCCAGCTTTGTGGCCGTGGCTGCCGATCACCCGGTGGCGCAGGGCGTGGCCGAGCATAATGCGGACGCCGCTGCCTTTATCGAGCTGTGCAAGCAGGGCGGCACCACCGCCGCCGAGCTGGAAACCGCCGAAAAGCTGGGCTTCGACACCGGCATCACCGCGCGCCATCCCTTCACCGGGGCCGAGCTGCCGGTCTTCATCGCCAATTTCGTGCTGATGGAATACGGCACCGGCGCCGTGATGGCCGTGCCGGGGCATGACCAGCGTGATTTCGAATTCGCGACCAAGTACAATCTGCCGATCCTGCGCGTCGTCGCCGCCAGCGCCGATGAGGCCGACAAGCCCTTCGGCAAGGAAGCCGAGGCCGGTGACGGCATTCTGGTGAACTCGGACTTCCTCAACGGCCTGTCCGTGGCCGAGGCGAAGAAGACGATCATCGCGCGCCTCGAAGCCAATGGCTCGGGCGAGGGCAAGACCGTGTGGCGCCTGCGCGACTGGGGCGTTTCGCGCCAGCGCTATTGGGGCACGCCGATCCCCTTCATCCATTGCGAGATCTGCGGCGTCGTCCCCGTGCCCAAGAAGCAGCTGCCGGTGGTGCTGCCGGAGGATGTGGATTTCGCCACGCCGGGCAATCCGCTGGCGCGCCACGCCACCTGGAAGCATGTCGACTGCCCGCAATGCGGCAAGCCCGCGCGGCGCGAGACCGACACGCTGGACACCTTTGTGGATTCGAGCTGGTACTTCCTGCGCTTTGCCAGCCAGCCCAGCGATGCGCCCTTCGATCCGGCCGAGATCGCCCGCTGGCTGCCCGTCGGCCAGTATATCGGCGGCATCGAGCATGCGATCCTGCATCTGCTCTACGCCCGTTTCTGGACCCGCGCCCTCTCGCGCATCGGCAAGATCGAGGTGAAGGAGCCCTTCGCCAGCCTGTTCACGCAGGGCATGGTGACGCATGAGACCTACAGCCGCGTCGATCCCGCCAATGGCCAGCCCGTGTGGTTCAGCCCCGGCGAGGTGGAGCGCAGCGGCGATGGCGCCACGCTGAAGGCGGATGGCGCTCCGGTTGAGATCGGCCGCGTCATCAAGATGTCGAAGTCGAAGAAGAACGTGGTCGATCCCGATGAGATCGTCGCGACCTACGGCGCTGACGCGATCCGCTGGTTCATGCTCTCCGACAGCCCGCCCGAACGCGATCTGCCCTGGAGCGAGGCCGGCATCGAGGGCTGCGCGCGCTTCGTGCAGCGCCTGTGGCGTCTGTTCGGCCAGTTCGATGCCAGCGCCTCGGGCGAGGACAAGGCGGTGGAGCGCAAGATCCACCAGACCGTCCATGCCGCCGCGCAGGACATCGAATCGCTGGGCTTCAACAAGGCCGTGGCGCGCATCTACGAACTGACCGGCGTGGTGGAAAAGGCAGCGCCCAGCGCCAGCCGCAACAATGGCATCAAGGCCGTGCTGCTGCTGATCGCCCCGATGATGCCGCATCTGGCCGAAGAGGCCTGGGCCAAGATCGGTGAGGGCCTGATCGCCGATGCGGCATGGCCCGAAGTCGATCCGGCGCTGCTGGTCGATGATGAGGTCACCGTGGCCATTCAGGTCAAGGGCAAGCTGCGCGACACCGTCACCGTGGCCAAGGGCACCTCGAAGGAGGAGCTGGAAAGGCTGGCGCGGGCATCGGAAAAGGTGCAGCGTGCGCTGGAAGGCGCCGAGATTAAGAAGGTGATCGTGGTGCCCGACCGTCTCGTCAATCTGGTGGCCTGAACCTTATGAAGCGCTTTCTGGCTCTCGCCCTGATCGCCGCGCCGCTGCTGGGCGGCTGCGGGCTGCACCCGCTCTATGAGGGCGGCAGCCATGCGGCGGTCTCGCAGGGGCTGGACGATGTTGATGTGCCCGCCATTGCCGGGCAGCAGGGCTGGCTGATGCGCAATGCGCTCAACGACCGCATGCATCCCACCGGCAACCGTGAGGGCACCAAGCGCTTCCGCCTCGATGTGCGGCTGGATGACAAGCTGGAGGGTCTCGGCCTGCTCGCCAACGATACGGTGGGCCGCGAAAGGCGCACCCTGCGCGCGCGTTACCAGTTGGTCGATACCTCTTCGGGCGAGATCCTGCTCGATGCCACCGCCGGTTCGGACGCGGGCATCGATGTGGTCTCCAGCGAATATGCCACCGTCGCCGCCGAGCAGAGCGCGTTGGAGAACCTGACTCGCGTGGTGGCGGACCGAATTGTCACCACATTGGCGATTCGTCTGCGCAAGGGCGATGTGGGCGCCGCCGGCGGTGCCGCGCCCGACAAGGACAGCCCCGCCCCCGAACGCCAGCGCTGAGCGCGCGATGAAGCTGACCCAGAAGGACTTTGCCGCTCAGGCCGCCAGAGCGGCACGCGACTGTTCGGTGTTCTTCTTCTGCGGTTCGGATGAGGCCAGCGTGCAGGATGCCGCCACCCGCATCCTCTCGCTGCTGCCCGACCCCGGCGAAAGGGTCGAGTTCACCGGCGCCGAATTACGCCGCGATGCAGCAAAACTGGGCGATGAGGCCCGCTCGACCTCGCTGTTCGGCGACCGGCGCTATCTCTGGGTCCGCGCCTCGGGCGATGAGGCGCATGATGCGCTTGAGGTGCTGGTGGGCGGTGAGCGGCTGTGGCCGGTGATCGTTCAGGCGCCCGGCGCCACCGACAAGGGCAAATGCGCGAAGCTTCTGGAGAAGCGCGACGATGCCGTGGTGGCGATGTTCTATCCGCCCGATCTGCGCTCCGTCACCGCATCGGTTCGCGGCATGGCCAGCGCGGCGGGTTTGCGGATGGCCAACGATCTGGCCGAGCGAATCGCCGCTGCCAGCGGGCTCGACACGCGATTGGCCCAGTCGGAAGTGACCAAACTGGCACTCTATCTCGACGCCAGCCCCGAAAGGCCGCGCGATGCGGACATGGCCGCCTTCGCCGCCATCGGCGCTGCCACCGAGGATGACGGGCTCAACCCTGTGGTTAACGCCGTGCTGGGCGGCGACGTCGCGCGGCTGGGTCCGGAACTCAAGCGGATGGCCGAAGTGGGCCTTAATGCGGTGGGCGTTTTGCTGGCGATCGAGCGTCGCGCCTCGCAATTGGCGGGGCTTGCGGCGCGTATGGGGCCGCGCGGAGACGCGCGTTCCTTCATCGAAGCGGAAAAATCCGCCCGCCGCGTGTTCTGGAAGGATGCCGACGATCTGACCCGCCAGCTCTCGCGCTGGCAAGGGCCCGCACTGGAACGTCTGGTCGACAGACTGTTGATTCTCCATCGACAATTATTAACAAACAGTCAGCAAGCAGACCTTTTGCTGGCGCAAGGACTGGCTGAAATTACCCGGGCTGCTGCCCGAAAGCGATGAGCCGCTTTCTAGCTGCGACATGTTTTTACATTTGTTGCGCTTCCTTCTTGCTGCATTGCAACCAAACCAGTATTGTCACTTAAGAACGGCCGGGGGGCAGTTTTGCTATCCCGACCAGCATTGCCTCTTTTTGCGGCCCACTTTTGTGCGAGCGGAGAGACTTGTGTCTGGAGCTTCGACAACGATGAATGCGCCTGTTGCACGTCTTGGAGGTTCATTGCGCAAACGCGCAAAGGCGCGCGCACGCGCCGCGCGCATGCCTCTGATGCCCTCGCTGCAGCGGCGGCGCCTGCAATGCTACGGCTTGCTGATGATCGCGGATATGGCCGCGCTCTTTGTCGGCTTCGCGGCCACGGGCTATGCCTACAACATGCGAATTGGGTTCAGCGAATCTCTTCTTCTCGCCCAATTGGTTCTTCCGGTCTTCCTGACCGTTGCGCTCTACAATGATGGCTATTCGATCAAGGCCCTGCGCAGCACCGAACGCAGCGTCACCTCGGCGCTGATGGCCCTGCTGGTGTCGGCGGCGGTGGTGCTGTTCATCACCTTCTACGCGCGCAATTCGCAGGAATATTCGCGCGTCGGCTTCACGCTGGGCGTGGTGGCCAGCGCCCTGACGCTGAGCTGGGAACGCCTGCAGATGCGCCGCATGATCCGCTGGCGCTGCGGCTCCTCGGTGATCAACGAGCTGGTGATCGACGATGACGGCCCGGCGATCAGCCTGCCCGGCGCCTATCACGTCTCGGCCCGCAGCTTCAATCTGGAGCCCTCGCTGAGCGATCCTGCCGCGCTGGACCGCATCGGACTGGTGATGCGTAACGCCGATCGCGTGATCGTCAGCGCCCCGCCCGAGCGCCGCGTGGAATGGAGCATCATCCTGAAAGGCGCCAATGTCGCCGGTGAGGTGATCGACGATACCGTGATGCGCCTGGGTGCCAATGGTGCGCGTCTGGCGGCCGGTCATGGCATGCTTCAGGTCTCGGTCGGCCCGCTGGGGCTGCGCAGCCGGATCACCAAGCGCCTGCTTGACGTCTGTGTGGCGGGCGCGGCGGTGCTGGCGCTCTCGCCGCTGCTGCTCGCTGTCGCTCTGGCGGTGAAGCTGGAGGATGGCGGCCCGATCTTCTTCTTCCAGCGGCGTGTGGGGCGCGGCAACCGCTTCTTCCCGATCATGAAGTTCCGCTCGATGACGGAGAACAAGGTCGGCAAGGATGGCGGTCAGTCGGCCTCCAAGGACGACAAGCGCGTCACCCGCATCGGCAAGTTCATCCGCTCGACCTCGATCGACGAGCTGCCGCAGCTCTTCAACGTGCTGCGCGGGGATATGAGCCTGGTCGGCCCGCGCCCTCACGCCACGGGGTCGCTGGCGGGTGACAAGCTGTTCTGGGAAGTGGATGCGCGTTACTGGCAGCGCCATGCCTTGAAGCCCGGTCTGACGGGGCTGGCGCAGATCCGCGGCCTGCGCGGAGCGACGGATCGTGAGGAGGACCTGTCCGGCCGTCTGAACGCCGATCTGGAGTATCTGGCGGGCTGGTCGCTGTGGCGCGATATGTGGATCATTATGGCCACCTTCCGGGTGCTGGTGCACGATAAGGCCTATTGAGCGGGTTTAGGCAGGAAGAGAGAATGCGAGGGTGTTACACCCTCGCGCTCCCTTTAATGTCTGCGTTGCGTATAGGGTTCGGCCAAGGCGCCAAGGTTGCAGCGCCGCAGGCTTTAAAACGCCCAGCACAGTTGCTGTATCATCGATACACTGCCTGCGGCGCCTTATGCCGCGCAGGTGGAGAGTTCAGGCGCAACGATCGGGTGCCACTGCGTTTTCGTCGGAAGACGTCATGGGAGCGCGAGGGGGTAACCCCCTCGCACCTTCCTTTTAAACCCCTTACACCAAAGCCAACCGATCCCCATCCGCCCGCTGAAAGCTGTCGACGTTTGCAGCTTCCCACCAGCGGCGCAGTTGCGGATCTTCGCTGCCCGCGACCAGTTCTCCAGGCCGGGCAAAGGCGTAGATTTCATCCAGCTGCCGCATCTCGGCGACATTGATCCTCTGGCGCAGATGCGATGGCCGCAGATCGGATGGGCTGTTGAGCCCGCTCGCCACGATGATCTCATGCAGGGCCCGCAATGTGGTGCCATGGAAGCGCGCCACACGCTCGGCCTTTTCCGGCACCACCAACCCGCGCTGGCGGGCCGCCGACTGGGTGGCGATGCCCGTGGGGCAATTGCCGGTATGGCACTTGAGCGACTGGATGCAGCCGATCGAGAACATGAAGGCACGCGCGGCGTTGCACCAGTCGGCGCCCAGAGCGGCGTTCACCGCGATGGAGGCGCCGGAGGTGACCTTGCCGCTGGCCGCCAGCCTCACCTGTCCCTTCAACCCGGCGCCGACCAGCGCATTGCGCGCCAGCACGAGGCCCTCGCGCAGAGGCATGCCCATCTTGTCGGAGAGCTCCTTGGGGGCGGCGCCGGTGCCGCCCTCGGCGCCGTCGATCACCATGAAGTCCAGCGTGATGCCGGTCGCCAGCATGGCCTTGGCGATGGCGAACAGTTCGTGCGGCAGGCCGACGCAGAGCTTGATTCCCACCGGCTTGCCGCCTGACAACTCGCGCAGTTTCGCGGCGAATTCCACCAGCTCGCGCGGGGTGGAAAAGGCGCTGTGGCGCGGGGGCGAGACGCAATCCTCGCCCATCGGCACGCCGCGGGTGGCGGCGATTTCAGGCGTCACCTTGGCGGCGGGCAGCACGCCGCCATGGCCGGGCTTGGCGCCTTGCGAGAGTTTCAGCTCGATCATCTTGACCGAGGGATGCGCCGCATGGTCGGCGAACATCACCGGATCGAAATGGCCCGATTTGTCGCGGCAGCCGAAATAACCCGAGGCCACCTGCCAGCACACATCGCCGCCATGCTTGAGGTGATAGGGCGACATCGAGCCCTCGCCCGTATCGTGATAGCAGCCCGCCAGCTTGGCGCCCAGATTCAGCGCCTCGATGGCATGGGCGCCCAGCGCGCCGAAGCTCATCGCCGAAACATTCAGGCGCGAGGCGGAATAGGGCTGCGAGCATTGGTCCGATCCCACCTTCACCCGCATATCGGGATCGGCATCGGGGTTGGGGGCCATGGAGTGCGCCAGCCATTCATACTCATCGGAATAGACGTCGAGCTGGGTGCCGAAGGGGTGGGCGTCCGCCGTGCCATGGGCGCGGGCATAGACCAGATCGCGCTCCTCATGGGTGAAGGGGCGGCCATCGAGATCGCCCTCGACCAGATAGGCGCGCGAGAAGGGGCGCAGCGATTCAAACAGCCAGCGAAACCGCGCCGCGCCGGGATAGTTGCGTCGCAGACTGTGCGAGCGCTGTGTGAGATCCGCCAAAGCCAAAGCCAGCATCGGCAGCCCCGCCACCAGCAGCCACAGCCAGTCGCTCGATCCGGAGAGGATCTTGCCGATCACCCCGCCCGCGCAGAGCGCCCCCCCGGCCCACAGCACGACATTGCGCCGCCATGGCTCATCACGGAACAGGGCCATGGCGAGGGGAATCGGCGAGCGGCCCGGAGTGGGCGTGGCGGCATCGGTCATCGCAGTCTCCACCCCCGGCGGGTTTGGAGCGGGTCGCCGGGTTTAGGCGGTTAGGTCGCGCTTGTGCCTGCCCATGTAAAGCGAAATTGGCCCCCTCTCCGACCATGGGACGGGAAGGGGAACCAAGGTCCGGGCTTCAAAAACCGATATGCAGCCGCGCACCCAGCACATTGGCCGGGCCACGGTCGCGGTTGTAGCCGGGGTTGGCGATATGCTGGAAATCCACCGTCGCGCTGGCCCAACTGACCGGGCGATAGGTGTAATAGGCCTCCAGAATGCGCTCATCGCCGGGGTGAGGCAGGGCGCCATCGCCCACCAGCACGCCGATGCCGCCCGCCGCCAGATAGCGCTGGAAGCTCTGCGAAATGGCATTGTTCACAAAGGCCAGCGCGAAAGTGTCCTGCGCCCGGCCCCAGCCCTTGCCCTTCAACGCGCCGCCAAAGGCCACGGTGCGGTCGATGTCGGTGAAATCATAGGTCTCGATCGCGCCATTGGTGGTGCCCGCGCGCAGGAAGACGCCGAGGTTGGCGGTCAGGCTCTGCTCGGCGTTCATCGAGATGCCGGCGCGGTTCTGCATGCGGCGCACCGGGGCCAGATCGACATCGCCGCCGGTGGTGCGGGCGAGTGCCACGGCATCGTCATAGCGCGCGAACATGCCCCGGTTGCGGAAGCCGGTCACGCGCACCGCGCCGGGCTGGCCGAACAGCGTGTGGCGGTGCTCGATTTCGGCGACGATCTCGTTCTGGCGCAGATTGGTGCCCAGCTCCTCGCTGTTGGGCTGCTTGGAGAGGGTGTAGAGCCCGCCGCGCAGCGTCCAGTCGCCCTGATACCACTCCACCGCCGCGCCATAGGTGTAGCCCCAGGCGTTGGCCGCGTAATCGAAGCTGCCGGTGTCCACCAGCGACCAGTTCAGGAAATCGCCGCGCGGATCATGGGCATAGGCGTTGGTGTCGAACACATCGCCCACGCCCATCTTGCCCGCCGTGATGACGATGCGGTTCGCCGTGGTGGTGGTGCGCAACTGGTTGGCGGCGGCGTCCAGCGTGACGGCCTTGCCGCCCAGCGCGATGGTCTGGCGCAGGAAGAGGCGCTGCAGCTTGAAGTAGGGGTTGTTCTTGCCGACCTTATAGGCCTCGGCGCTGGGAAAGCCGCCCGCGCCCAGCGTGTTCGACAGGCCGAAACCCTGATCGATCTCGGGATTGACCCAGAGTTCCGCGCCCTTCCAAGGCCGCACGCCCAGATAGAGCGTGGCGTCCACCGTCTCCTCGGTGTCATGCGGGTGCAGGCTGTTGTCGCCGGTGTAGGGCGAGGCAAAGCCCTTCACGCCCTGCACCACCAGCGTCGCCTGACCATGCACGGCATAGGTCTGATCGGGCTTGGCATCAGCGGACTGATCCGAAGCGGGGGCATCGGCGGTTTGGGCGGCGGCAAAAGGCACGGGCAAGGCGCCCAGCACGGCAAGCGAAACAAGAGGACGCAGGATCGAACGGGCCATGGAAATCTCCCCCAGCGGCGCTTGGCATGGCAATGTGACAATTCCGACAGCCGCTTCACCGGAAAACTGCGGGGAAGCGGGCGCACAGTCGGTCTGGACGGCGTGCGCCCTATACCCTAGGGGGGTATAGTATCAACCCCTCTTTTTTAGAGATTTCTTATGACCCACGTCGCCGCTGAAAAGCAGAAGCTGCTCAACCGCCTGAAGCGCCTGCGCGGCCAGATCGACGCGCTGGAACGCGCGGTGGAGGCCGATGTGGAATGCGCCCGCGTGCTGCAGCAGGCCACGGCCTGCCGGGGGGCGCTGGAGGGCTTTATCGTCGAGGTGATCGAGGACCATATCCGCGAACATATGGTCGATCCCGCCTTGCCCTCCGCCGATCCGCGCGCTCAGGCGGCAGAAGAGCTGGTGGCGATCCTGCGCTCTTACCTGCGCTGATGATTGTTTGAAAATCCGGCGAAAGAGCCGGATTTTGCGGGCTGGTATGCTCCCCCCGCCCGATTCTGGCTCCGTTCCGGTGGCATCGCCATGCCGCGCGGCGCGGCGCATGGCTTATGCTGCGTGCGGAAAGGGACGGCGCGCATCATGGTCATGGCGATCTTCTGGCTGCTGTGGGGCATCGCGGCGATCGGCTCGCTGCGCTGGATCACCTATCTGTTCTTCGGCAGCATCGCTTTTGGCGCCATGAACACGCTGCCCGGCGGCATCAACCTGCTGCCCGCCACCGCCTGCGTACCGCTGCTGGTGTGGCGCATGCTGTGCGCGGGGCCGGAGTGGGGCGCCGGGCCGGGGCAGGTGGTGGATGCCATGCTCAACTGGCGCCGGCTGGGGCTGCTGACGGCCTATAGCCTGATCACGCTGGTCGTCACCTGCACCGCGCCACGCCTCTTTGCCGGCGTGCCCATCGTGGAGCTGAACACGCTGCGCCAGGGACGGCTGCATTTCGGCCCCACCAACATCACCCAGGTCTGCTATATGCTGGGCAGCTATGGCATCACGCTAGCCACCTGCATCATGGTGCAGAGCCGCGAGGGCCGCCGCCTGCTGGCCGAGGGGCTGCAGGTCGGCGCGCTGGTGCTGATCGTCACGGGCGCGGTGGATGCCACTTTGGGCAGCGCGCCGCTTTCCGTGTTCAAGACCGCCAAATACGGGCTGATCCTCGACGCGGCCTTTGACGATATCGGCGTGCGCCGTGTGGTCGGCGTGTTCAGCGAGGCCTCGGCCTATGGCGCGGCGACTCTGGCGCTGGCGGCCTGCCTGATCTTTATCCGCCCCGCGCGCGAATTCGGCGGGCTGCTGGCGATGCTGGACATCGTGCTGGGGTTGGGGCTGGAACTGATGACCTATCTCTCCACCTCCAGCGGCGCGGTGGCGGGGCTAGGGCTGATGGTGGTGGCGCAGCTATGGTTCATGCTCTCCTCCTCACTGGCCAGCGCCGACCGGGGCGAGCGCGTGCAGGCCCAAGTCGAGGTGCTGGCCGCGCTGGTGGTGCTGGCGGCGGTGGCGATCTACCTCATCATGGCGCCCGATATTCTGGGGCGGCTTTACGATGTGATCGACCGGCTGGTGCTCAAGAAGGGCGAGAGCGCCTCCTACATCGAGCGCAGCGGCTGGACGCGCGACACCTTCCATGCCGTGATGATGACCTGGGGCTATGGCATCGGCGCCGGGGCCTCGCGCGCGTCGAACTGGGCGGTGGCGGTGCTGGCGGCCTCGGGCGTGGTGGGGGCCGCGCTGATGGGGGGCTTCTTCTTGCGCTGCATGCTGGCGGCGCTGCCCGCCGGAGGGCCGGGCCTGCCGCTGGCGAGCATGGGGCGGGGCGGACGCTATGCGCTGGCGGTCGCGATGATCCCGGCGATGGGGGCGGCCACCACCGCCGATTACGGGGCGGTGATCGCGGTCATTCTCGCCATCACCGCCGCCGCGCCCATGGCCATGCCGGAGCAGGAGGAACCGCCGCAGATCCGCATCATGCGCGCGCCGGGCGGGCGAGGGCGCTTTGGCCCCTTTCCCTCCCCGGCGGATCAGGCGCGGGCGGTGCCGGGGTTTGTGGCATCATCCTCTCAACCTGCGCTGCCGCTGCCCGCCATGGAGGAGCCGATGGTGGTGCAGTCTTTGGACCACAGGCCCGTGGATCAGTCCTTGCGGTCTTTCTGACACGCACCATCCTTGCGCCACGCATAGACATGCACATAGCTGACCAGCAGCACCGACGGGTCGGGCGTATGGTCGATCGGATAGCCTGACCCCAGTGCCAGATTGACCAGCGGAAACATCGGCCGGTTCAGCTCCGGCGGCAGAGGTTGCTGCCACACCGCGCGCCGGTCCAGATAATAGGTGATCCCCTCGGGCAGGATGCTGATGCCATAGGTGTGAAAGCCCTGCACCAAGGCGCCATCGGGCACGGGAATCGCCTTGTTGCCGCCCACCGCCTTGTGGCCGTACCACACCAGCTTGCCCGTCTGAAAAGCCTTGGGATTGTGGCCGTAATACTCGATGGCATCCACCTCCACCGAGGGCGTGCCGTCATCGACGTTATGCAGCGTCTGCAGCCAGAAGGCCGGCCATGTGCCCGGCCCCGGCGGCAGTTGCATCCGCGCCTCGAAATAGCCAAAGCGCACGCCATGCCCGCGCCCCTGCGCATCCGCCGCCGCGATCAGCCCGGAGCGCCAGCGCCCGTCCTTGCCCTTGCGCGCGGTGATATGCAGCACGCCCCTGTCCACGGAAAATGGACCGTCCGGGCCGGGATCGCTGAAGGCCGCATCGCCGAAATCGCCGTTCCATGGGGTGTGCGCGATCCAGTCGGCTTGCTCCAGACTGCGCGAGGCGATCCGGAACTTGCGGAAATCCTCCATGAAGGAAGGGCAGAACTGCGAGAGGTCCAGCGTCCGCATATCCGCTGCAGGCGCCGGGGCGACCAAAGCAGAACCGGCCAGTGCGAGTCCCAATGTTCGGATCATGATCGCCTTACCTCCGTGGCGATCATAGGTCAGTTAGAGGGGAGCAGGTGAGGATCTGGGTCGGTTTTGGAGGGAGTCAGGAAAAGGAAATGCGAGGGGGTTACCCCCTCGCGCTCCCATAACGTCTTCCGACGAGAGGGCAGTGGTGCCCGATCCTTGTGTCCGGACTATCCACCGGCGCAACATGGGGCGCCGCAGGCAGGAAAACATGGCGCCTGATCTGTCGTTTCATGCCTGCGGCGCGGCAAACCGGGCGCAAGGCTGAACCCGATGCGCCTACGCAGACATTAAAGGGAGCGCGAGGGCGATGGCCCTCGCATCTTCTCTTCTTCAAACCCCCAAAACAAACCCGTTCCATCCCTTCACGGTACGGATCACGAAGCTGGAATGCATCGCGCTCACTCCGGGCAGACGCGCCAGACACTCCCGATGCAGCCGGTCAAAATCGGCCATATCGCGCGCCGCCGTGCGCAACCGGTAATCCGCCGTGCCTGACAGCAGATGGCATTCCAGAATATCGGGAAAATCGCCCACGGCGCGTTCGAAACGCTCCATGGCCTCGCGGCTCTGGCTGACCAGCGTGATGTCGATCAGCACATGGAGGCCGATGCCGACCTTGGCCGCATCCACCCGCGCGCCATAGCCGCGGATGATGCCTGAATCCTCCAGCGCCTTGATGCGGCGGTGGCAGGCCGAGGGGGAGAGGCCGATCTTTTCGGCCAGCACCGAGATGGAGGCCTGAGAGTCCTCCTGCAGCACTTCCAACAGGCGGCGGTCGATACGATCCATGGTGAAAAATCCTGCTTAACGCGGCCGGGGAGGATAAAATCCCGAAATTTGCCCTGCAATGGGAAAAATTTCGGAAAACATGCCGGGGTGGGGCGTTTAGTCTGGGCTCAACAGACAGCTTGGGAGAGCACCATGATCGTCGGCACCGTCAAGGAAATCAAAAACCACGAATATCGCGTCGGCCTCACGCCCGAGAGCGTGCATGAGCTGACCGCGCACGGCCATCGCGTGCTGGTGGAAAGCGGCGCGGGTCTGGGCATCGGCGCCAGCGATGAGGCCTATGCCGAGGCGGGGGCCGAGTTGGTCGCCACGGCCGCCGACATCTTCGCGAAGGCCGAGATGATCGTGAAGGTGAAGGAGCCTCAGCCCGTCGAGCGCGCCATGCTGCGCGAGGGGCAGATCCTCTACACCTATCTCCACCTCGCCCCCGATCCCGAGCAGACGAAGGATCTGGTCAAGTCGGGCGCGGTGTGCATCGCCTATGAAACCGTGACGGATGATTTTGGCGGTCTGCCGCTGCTGAAACCGATGAGTCAGGTTGCGGGCCGCATGTCGATTCAGGCCGGGGCCACCGCGCTGGAGAAGGCGCATGGCGGTCGCGGCGTGCTGCTGGGCGGCGTGCCGGGCGTGCTGCCGGGCAAGGTTGTGGTGATCGGCGGCGGTGTCGTGGGCTTCAACGCCGCGCAGATGGCGGTCGGCATGGGCGCGGATGTGACCATCCTTGATCGCAGCACGGTGGTGCTGGAGAAGCTGGCCACGCATTTCGGCGCCAGCGCCAAGACGCTCTATGCCAGCCGCGCCAATCTGGCGGCATCTGTCGCTCAGGCCGATCTGGTGATCGGCGCGGTGCTGGTGCCCGGCGCCGCCGCGCCCAAGCTGGTGAGCCGTGCCATGCTCTCCACCATGCAGCCCGGCGCGGTTCTGGTGGATGTCGCCATCGATCAGGGCGGCTGCTTTGAAACCAGCCACGCCACCACCCATGCCGAGCCGACCTATGTGGTCGATGGCATCGTGCATTATGCCGTGGCCAACATGCCTGGCGCCGTGGCGCGCACCAGCACCTATGCGCTGAACAATGCCACGCTGCCGCATGCTCTGGCGATCGCCAACCTCGGCTGGAAGGAGGCCCTGAAGCGCGACAGGCATCTGCTGGCGGGCCTCAACGTCTGGGCCGGCAAGGTGACTTATGAGGCCGTCGCCCGCGATCTGGGCTATGAACCGACCGCGCCGGAAGCTGCGCTGGCCTGAAACCACCGTCATTCGGGGTTGATGCGTGCAGCATTGGCCCCCATCTTGGGCGCGGGGCATGACAGGCCCCGCGCTTTGGAAAGATGACCGAATGACCGCTGCCAATCCCCTGCTCGCCCAGACTGACCTGCCCGCTTACGGCGATATCCGCCCCGAGCATGTCGTCCCCGCTGTCGAGCAGGCGATTGCGAGCCACAAACAGGCCATGGCCGATCTGGCGGCGAAGGCGGGCGATCCCGGCCTGCTGGCCGCCAAGGCTGATGCGGATATCGCGCTGGGCCGGGTGTGGGGCGTGGTCGAGCATCTGCTGATGGTCGTCAACACGCCCGAGTTGCGCGCCGCCCATGCCGAGGGCCAGCCGCTGATCGACGCCCATTACACCGCCGTAGGGCAGGATCGCGCCCTGTATGAGGCGCTGGCCGCCATCGATCCCGATGCGCTGGACAGCGGTGAGCAGCGCGCCTTGAAGCTGGCCTTGCAGGCATTCGAACTCTCTGGCGTGGCGCTGGAAGGGCAGGCGCGTGAGGATTTCGCCGCCAACCGCGTCGAGCAAGGGCGGCTGGAGACCGAATTTTCCAACGCGGTGCTGGATGCCACTCAGGCGTGGCATCTCGAAATCCATGATGAGGCGCGTCTGGCCGGGCTTTCCGAGGCCGACCGCGCCGGGATGGAAGCTGCCGCCCGCGCCGCCGGGCAGGAGGCGGGCTGGCGCGTCACGCTGCATGCCCCCAGCGTGATGGCGGTGCTCTCGCATGCCGAGGATCGCGCGCTGCGTCAGGAGGTCTACACCGCTTGGAACACCCGCGCCTCCGATCAGGGGCCCACGGCGGGCCAGTTCGACAACAGCCCGCGCATCGCCGAAATCCTTGAGCGGCGCGGGCGTTCGGCGCTGGCGCTGGGTTTTGCCGATCCGGTGTCGGTCTCGCTCTCGACCAAGATGGCGCGCGATGCCGATGAGGTGGAGCAGTTCCTCTCCGGTCTGGCGGGTGCGGCGCGCCCTCGCGCCAAAGCCGAGCTGGAGGATCTGGGCGCCTTCGCGCGTGACCATCTGAACCTGCCGGACATGCAGCCGTGGGATGTCTCATGGGTGGGCGAGGCGGTGCGCAAGCAGCGCCATGCCCTCGATACCGCCGAGATTCGCCGCTATCTGCCGCTGCCCCGCGTGCTGGAGGCGCTGTTCGGTCTTGTGCATGAGCTGTTCGGCGTGGAGGTCCGCGCCGCCGATGGCGCGCCGGTCTGGCATCCCGATGTGCGCCACTTCACCTTGCACCGCGATGGTGTGGAGGCGCCGGTTGCGGCGCTCTATGCCGATTTCTATGCCCGCGAAGGCAAGCGCGGCGGGGCGTGGATGGATGTCTGCCGGGTGCGCCGCCGCGAGGGTGGGGCTCTGGTGACGCCGGTGGCCTATCTGGTCACCAATTTCGCGCCGCCGGTGGGGGGTAAGCCCGCCACGCTGCAGCACAACGATATGGTCACGCTGTTCCACGAGATGGGCCACTGCCTGCATCACCTGCTGAGCGAGGTCGATCTGGCCAGCATCGGCGGCATCGCGGGCGTCGAGTGGGATGCCATCGAACTGCCCAGCCAGTTCCTCGAAAACTTCGCCTGGGAGCCGGCCACGCTCAAGGCCGCCAGCAGCCACGACGCCACCGGCGAACCGCTGAGCGATCAATGGATCGAGCGCATGCTGGGCGCGCGCAAATTCCTCGGCGCGATGGGGCTGGTGCGTCAGGTGGAGTTCGCGCTCTTCGATCTGGCGATCCATTGCGCGGCGGGCGGCGACAATGCCCCCGATCCGATGGCGGTGCTCAGCGAGGTGCGCAGCCGCGTTTCGGTGATCGATTTTCCGGAATGGCATCGCTTCCCGCACAGCTTCACGCATATTTTCGCGGGCGGCTATGCGGCGGGTTACTACTCCTACCTCTGGGCCGAGCGCCTGTCCGCCGACGCCTATGCCGCCTTTGAGGAATCCCCCGAGAACCGCCATGCGCTGGGCGAGAAGTTCCGCCTTCAGGTGCTCTCGCGCGGCGGCACCCGCGATGCGCTGACCAATTTCATCGCCTTCCGTGGCCGCGAGCCCGACAATGAGGCCCTGCTGGAAAGCTGGGGCGTGGCCGCCTGACCGGATAAAGGGGGCGGGGAACATGGACGATGCGCGGATCGTCTCGGTGGTGCAGGCCTCTTCGGCGCTGCTGCCCTATCTCGATATGGGCGGGCTGGCGGTGTTTGCCGCCTCGGGCGCGCTGACGGCGGCCAAGGCGCGCCAAACGCTGGTGACGGCGATGTATTTCGCCGCTGTCACGGGTGTGGGCGGCGGCACCTTGCGCGACCTGCTGATCGGCGCGCCGGTGTTCTGGATGCATGCCTCTCTGCCGATCAGCATCTGCCTGTTCACGGCGCTTGCGGTCTGGTTCACACCCTATCGCTGGTGGCCGATTCAGGCGCTGGACTGGCTCGATGGCTTCGGTCTGGCGGCCTATGCGGTGTTCGGCGCGGCCAAGGCGCTGGCCTGGGGGATTTCGCCTCTGCCCGCCGCGATCATGGGGGTGGTGTCAGCCTCGATGGGCGGGATCTTCCGCGATCTGCTGGCGGGCGTGCCGTCCATCGTGATCAGGCCGGAGATCTATGTGACGGCGGCGGCCTGCGCGGCGGGCGGCTATGTGGTGCTGATCTGGGCCGGGGCGAGCGGGATGCTGGCCGCCGGTCTGGCCTTTGCGGTGGGGGTCGGCCTGCGCGGGGCGGCGATCCGGTGGAAGCTGGCTTTGCCTGCCTATCGGCGGTGAAGGAAGAAGAGGAAAAGGCGAGGGGGGAGTATTGAGTTGGTCGCATGTCTCAAGAGACATGCTCCGGGCCCTCGCGCTCCCATGAATGTCGACCTTGCGCCTCTGACGAAGCCTCTGCTTCGTGTTCAAAAAGACGCAGGCTGTAACATTCATGCTACAGTTTTTGCCTGAGAGACGAATGCCTGCGGCGCTCCCTGTTGCGCAGGTGGAGAGGTTGTGCGCACCCTTTCGGTGCCACTGCCCGCGCGTCGGAAGACGTTATGGGAGCGCGAGGGGGTAACCCCCTCGCACTTCATTTCCTTGGATTTTCCTGCCTGGAACCTCGGAGCAAGATCACCTTGCCCCCACCCCAGATAAAATATCTACCAAATCACTAGACAATCATCGGGGCGGCCCTTTAGGAGCATGTCCCGGCTGAGGCACTTGCGCGAATTCCGTATTGTAAACGCTGTTACGATTTGGAAAGCGAAAGCTTCTAGAGCATTCAAGCAGGAATCAGTCGCAAACCAGAGCATAAAAGAAGCAATCGAACACAGGCCAGGGAGGCCTGAACCAGAAGGCCGGCCCCCGATCCAAAGGGCGGCCCCTATCATGAGGTTACACATTCTATGACATCCACCCGCTATCTCACCTCGATCAGCCTTGCGGCGCTGGCGCTGGGCGCCCCTGCTCTGGCTTTCGCGCAGGATACTGCTGATGCCGCCGACACCGCCAAGGATATCGTGGTGACCGGCACGCGCGTCGCGGGCCGCACGAAGCTCGATTCGACCGCCCCGGTCGACGTGTTCAGCGGCGCCAGCCTGCAGCAGCAGGCCACGCCGCAGCTCGCCACGGCCATCGCCAACATTGCGCCCTCGATCGACTTCCCGCGCCCGTCCAACACCGACGGCACCGACGCGATCCGCCCCGCCACGCTGCGCGGCATGTCGCCCGACCAGACGCTGGTGCTGGTCAATGGCGTGCGCGCCCATACCTCGGCGCTGGTCAATCTGAACGGCTCGGTGGGTCGCGGTTCGCAGGCGGTTGACCTCAACACCTTCCCCACCGTCGCGCTCGACGGCCTCGAAGTGCTGCGTGACGGCGCCTCGGCCCAGTATGGTTCGGACGCGATCGCGGGCGTGGTCAACCTCAAGCTGCGTCAGGCCGACCATGGCGGCGGCGCCAATGTCAGCTATGGCCTCTATGGCACCAATTACACCGGCATCTACGGCAGCCATTCGGTGATCGGCGAGCCCAGCATCGACGTGTCGGGCTGGCAGGGCATCAAGCTGGGCGAGGGCGGCTTCCTGACCGTCTCGGGCGACTATCAGCACACCAGCGCCACCAACCGCGCCGACAATGACCCGCGCGTCGCGGGCAACCCCGTCACCGCGCGCACCGGCGATCCGAACGTGTTCCAGGGCAGCGGCTTCGCCAATTTCGGCAAGCAGTTGAGCGATGTATGGAGCGTTTATGGCTGGGCCGGTTACCAGTATCGCAACACCGCCTCGGCGGCATCGCCGCGTCTGCTCAGCGCCTATGCCAATCCGGTGACCTTCTCGGGCATCAGCTCGATCTATCCCAATGGCTTCCTGCCGCTGATCAACACCCATTCCAAGGACCTGAACACGGCCCTTGGCGTGAAGGGTGAGGTGGCCGGCTGGTCGGTCGATGCCAAGGTCAGCTATGGCCGCAACAAGATCGATTTCTGGACCAACAATTCGGTCAACTACACCTATGGCGCGGGCAGCAAGACCAGCTTTTACGATGGCTCGCTGACCTATGACCAGTGGGTGGGCGGCGTCGATGTCGCCAAGAAGTTCGACGTTCTCAATGGCCTGAACGTGGCCTGGGGCGTCGAAGCGCGCCGCGAGGGCTACAAGATCGGTCAGGGCGAACCCGCTTCCTATAACTCGGGCGGGGTGAACACCACCGTGGGTCTGGGCGCGCAGGGCTTCTCGGGCTTCAAGGACACCGATCAGGTCAATGCCCATCGTTCGAACGTCTCGGCCTATCTCGACCTCGACCAGCAGGTGACCGACAAGCTGCGTCTGGGCGCCGCCGGTCGCTATGAGCATTATTCGGACTTTGGCGACACCGGCACCTGGAAGGCGTCGGGCCGCTATGACTTCAACCCGCATTTCGCGCTGCGCAGCACGATCTCGACCGGCTTCCGCGCGCCGTCGCTGGGCCAGCAGTATTTCACCTCGACCGCCTATGTGCTCTCGACCGGTCCGGTGACGATCGGTGGCGTGACCTATCCGATCAACACGCCGCTGCCCACGGGCACCTATTCCTCGACCAGCGCGATCGGCAAGGCGCTGGGCGGCCTGCCGCTGCGTCCTGAAAAGTCGATGAACTACTCGGCGGGCGGCGTGTTCCGCTTCGGCGGGCTGGATGTGACGATCGACGGCTATCTGATCAAGGTGCGCGATGCGATCACCCTGTCGGAAAATCTGAGCGTCACCAATGCCGGCGTTGCGGCTGTTCTGGCGGGTACGGGCGTCAGCTCCGCGCGCTTCTTCATCAATGGGGTGCACACCACCACGCAGGGCATCGATGCCATCGCGCATTACAAGCATCGCACGCAAAGCTTCGGCATTTTCGACCTGACGGTGGCGGGCAACGTCAACAAGATCAACGTCGATTCGATCCCCACCAACACGGCGACGCTGGCCAATCCGCCCGTGCTGCTGCTGCGCAACCGCATCCAGACCATCACGCGCGGCACGCCGGGCGAGAAGATCAGCGGCACGCTGGACTGGAGCAAGGGCAAGATCGGCGCCACGGCCCGCGTGACCTATTACGGCAATGTGGTGAACCCCAGCTCGACCGACGCCTCGCTTGACGCGCCGACCGGTCCGCGCGCGATCACCGATCTGGAACTGCGTTACCAGCCGACCGATACGGCGCTCAATCTGGCGATCGGCGCGAACAATCTGTTCGACGTCTATCCCCGCATCAACCCGACCACGGTCAACACCACGGGCGCGGCGACCTACTCGGCCTATACGCCCTGGGGTCTCAACGGGCGTTATCTCTATGTCCGTGCCAGCGTGAAGTGGTGATCTGAACCCTTCATTTCGGCGTAAAAACAGGGCGGCGGGGCTGAAAGGCCCCGCCGCTTTTTTGCGTCTGCGTTATTCGCGGGGGCGAATCCGCGTTATTCGCAGGGGCGAATCCGCGTTATGAGCGGCGCGAATAGGCCAGCTTTGCCCCGCCACAGATTTCCTGATTAACTCTACTTCTGTGGTTGAGAATAAACAGACTGCGAGGGTTGAAGAGGGGGAACGCCGGAAGGGCGCCCGATTCGCACAGATGCAACAGGGAGCCTATTGATGAATCTTCGAGCGAGCCTGCTGGCTGGCAGCGTTCTGGCCGCGCTGATCGCGAGCCCCGCTTTTGCCGATGAGGCGCCCGCGCCAAAGGCCGATGCGCCCCAGACCACCTCGGCGGGCACCGGCGCCAGCGACGGCACCGAGATTCTCGTCACCGCGCGCCACCGCAGCGAGAGCAGCCAGGCGATCCCGCTGGCGATCTCGGTGGTGGGCGGCGACCATATCGACAACACCGGCGCCTTCAACGTGGGCCGCCTGCAGCAGTTGACGCCGACGCTGCAGTTCTATTCGTCGAACCCGCGCAATTCGGCGGCCAATGTGCGCGGCCTTGGCGCCCCCTTCGGCCTCACCAATGACGGCATCGAGCAGGGCGTGGGCATCTACATCGACGATGTCTACTACAGCCGCGCCGCGTCGAGCACCTTCGACTTCCTCGACGTGCAGCAGATCGAGGTGCTGCGCGGGCCGCAGGGCACGCTCTATGGCAAGAACACCACGGCGGGCGCGATCAGCATCACCAGCCGAGCGCCCACCTTCGAGCTGGAAGGGCGCGGCGAGGTCTCGATCGGCAATTACGGCTTCAAGCAGGCCAAGGCGGCGATCTCCGGCCCGCTGTCCGAGACGCTGGCGGCGCGCATCGCCATTTCCGAAACCAGCCGCAACGGCACGGTCTACAACGTCAAGACCCAGCAGGGGATCGATTCGCAGGACAATCTGGGCCTGCGCGCCCAGCTCCTGTGGCGCCCCTCGTCGCGCGTGGATGTGACTCTGGCGGGCGATTTCAACCGCCAGAACCCGATCTGCTGCTCGACCGTCTATTATGGCTATGGGCCGACGCAAAAGGCCGCCGCGCGCCAGTTCCCGGCGCTGGCCAAGGCGCTGAACTACACGCCGCCCTCGACCAACCCCTATGACCGGCTGACCGATCTCGACAGTCCCCTGTTCGCCCAGAACAAGACCGGCGGCGTTTCGCTGCGCGTCAAGGCGCAGCTTGGCGCGGGCACGCTGACCAGCATCACCGCCTGGCGTTTCTGGGACTGGAACCCGTCGAACGACCGTGATTACACCGGCCTGCCGATCACCACGCTGAGCCAGAACCCCAGCCAGCAGAACCAGTACACGCAGGAGGTCCGCTACAGCCTGCAGCAGCGCAAATACGATCTGCAGATCGGCGTCTTCGCCTTCAATCAGGCGATCCATACCGAGGGCACGCAGCAGCAGGGCAGCGCGGCGAGCACCTATCTGCTGTCCAGCGCGCAGATCGCGGCGGCTTGCCCCACGGGCTCGGCGGCGGGCTGCTCGACGGCGATCCTCAACGGGCTGACCTCGAACAACGACATTCGCCTGAACAACACCAGCCTTGCGCTCTATGGGCAGGCGACCTGGCATGTGACCGACCGCTTCGACATCCAGCCCGGCGCGCGCCTGAACTATGACAAGAAGAACGGCTGGTACAATGCCACCGTCTTCAACGGCGCGGGCCAGCCGGTGCTCTATTCGGCGACGCCGACGGCCACGCAATCGGCCCAGCTTGGCGTGCTGGCGCCCCAGCAGTTCGCGCCGCGTTTCAGCGCGTGGAACTTCAGCTATGACATCACCGCCACCTACCGCGTGGCGCAGGACATCCGCGTCTATGCCACCTATGCCAAGAGCTTCAAATCGGGCGGCATCAATCTGAACGGCGTGCCCGCCGATGCCAATGGCAATCCGCTGCTGGCCGCCGCCACGGTGAAGCCGGAATCGGTCCATCATCTGGAAGCGGGCATCAAGACCCAGTTCCTCGACCGCAAGGCGACGGTCAATCTGGCCGCCTTCCGCACCACCATCGACAATTATCAGGCGCAGGTGACCAATGGCGCGCTGGGCGTGCTGCGCGGCTATCTCGCCAATGCAGAGCAGGTGCGCACGCAAGGCTTCGAGGCGGATGCCTCCTATCGCCCCAGCGCGCGCTTCAACGTCTATGGCAATGGCGCCTTCACCGATGCCAAATACACCAAGTTCACCGCCGCGCCTTGCCCGCCCGAGCTGTCGGGCGGCACCACGGTGGCGGCCGGCCAGGTGGCTGGCGCCCCCGGCGTGGCGGGCGGGCTCAGCCCGGCGTCCTGCGATATTTCCGGGCAGCGCCTGCCGGGCGTGTCGCGCTGGTCCTTCAGCTGGGGTGGCGAGTACAATGTGCCCGCCAAGCTGCTGGGCAAGGATGGCGAAGTGTACTTCGGTTACGATGGTTCGTACCGTTCGAACTTCTCGTCCAACCCCTCGGCCTCGATCTACACCTGGGTGGATGGCTATTCGCTGCACAATTTCCGCGTCGGTTTCCGCGTGCCGCATGGGCTGGATATCTCGGGCTGGGTGCGCAACGCCACGGGCACCAACTATATCCAGCAGTTGACCGTCACCAGCGGCAACACCGGCCTCATCGCCGCGCAGCTTGGCGATCCGCGCACCTATGGCGGCACGATCCGGGTGCAGTTTTAAGTCTGTTTGAAAATCCGGCGGAAGAGCCGGATTTTGCGGCACCGGCCCACTCCCCCGCCCGACCACCCAGAGGATACCACCGTAGGGTGTTCGGGCGGGGGAACGGGCCGGCACCGCAGCAGCGATGTAACAGAACAGGGGCGCGGGCCTTCCGCGCCCCTTTCCATTTGCGCGGCGGTGGCCTACATTGCCGCCATGGCTGTTTATTTTCATGAAGAAGACTTGCCCGCTGGCGTTCTCAAGCCGGGCATCATCGCTGTCGACACCGAGACCATGGGCCTTATCACCCGTCGCGATCGCCTCTGCGTGGTGCAGATCAGCGATGGCAGCGGTGACGAGCATCTGGTGCGGTTCGGCCCCAACAGCACCTATGACGCGCCCAATCTGAAGGCCGTGCTGGCCGATCCGGAACGCCTGAAGCTTTACCACTTCGCCCGTTTCGACATTGCCGCCATCCAGCATTACCTCGGCGTGATCGCCGCGCCCGCCTTCTGCACCAAGATCGCCAGCAAGCTGGTGCGCACCTACACCGACCGCCATGGCCTCAAGGATCTGGTGCGCGAGCTGATGGGCAAGGAAATCTCCAAGCAGCAGCAGTCGAGCGACTGGGGCGGCGCCGAGCTGTCCGAGCAGCAGCGCGACTATGCCGCCAGCGATGTGCGCTACCTGCACGGCTGCTACGCCATTCTGGTCGAGCGTCTGGCGCGCGAGAACCGCACCGCCATCGCCCAGGCCTGTTTCGACTTCCTGCCCGCGCGCGCCGCGCTCGATCTGGCGGGCTGGGAAAACCACGATATCTTCAGCCACGAAGCGGCCTGAGAACGCAAGTGACCCTCTCCAAGCGCCAGATCCACGACAAGAGGCGGGCCATGGCGCTGCCCGGCTGCCAGCGCGAGCTGCTGCTGGGCACGCTGGGGCGCTTCCTGCCGGGTGCGGCGGGGGTGGTGGTGGCGGTGATGGTCGTCTGGCCGCTGTTCCCGCATAATTCGGTCAGCTTCCTGCTCGACCGCAACAAGGTGCAGGTCACCGAAAACCGCATGCTGATCCAGAGTGCGGCCTATCGCGGCAAGGACACTGAAGGGCGCCCCTTCGAACTGTCCGCGCGGGATGCGGTGCAGCATTCGGCGCAGGATCCGCTGGTGCGGATGAACCAGTTGATCGGCACCATCGCGCTCAACGATGGCCCGGCCAGGCTGGAGGCCGCTCAGGGCAATTTCGACATTGCGCGTGAGCAGCTCACCGTGCCGGGGCAACTGCGCTTCCAGCATGCCGGCGGCTATGACATGCATGCCAATCAGGTGGTCATCGATGTGCGCCACCAGACGGTGCTGAGCAAGGGCAGCGCCAGTGGGCTGATCCCCTCGGGCGATTTTTCCGGCGACCATATGTATGCCGATCTCGACAAGCATACGGTGCGGCTGGAAGGGCGCGCGCGCCTGCGCATGACGCCGGGCAAGACGATGCAGAATGCGCAGGCGGATCTGAAACCCGCTGGCGCGCCTCCCCCGAATCAAGGCCACTGATGCGGCCTTGCTCCATAAATATCGCCCCGTGCCGCTTCACGGACCGGGCCGCTTAGGTTAGACGCCCCCTATGCGCATGCCCCTGCCCAGCTCGATTCCCACCCGCCCCCTGATGCTCGGCTTTGCCGCTGCCGCCTGTCTGGCGGTGGGCACGGCGCATGGCGCGGGCGGCCTGTCGGGCCATAACAGCAATGCCCCGGTCAATTACGAGGCCGACCGCATCGATCTGGACGACAAGGCCAATCATGTGGTGCTTTCGGGCCATGTCGTCATCACCCAGGCCGAGCTGAAGATGACCGCGGCGCGCACGCTGGTGGATTACACCAACAACGGCTCGCTCAAGATCAAGCTGATCAACTCGACCGGCGGGGTGGTCGTCACGCGCAACAATGAGAGCGCGGTGGGCGATGTCGGCACCTATGATTTCGATCGGCGGGTGATCGTCATGTCGGGCAATGTCACGCTGCGCCGGGGCACCGATGTGTCGCATGGCGCGCGGCTGGTGGTGGACCTCAACACCGGGCTGAGCAACTTCGTGGGCGGCGCGGCCCGCCCCGGTGCGGTGACGGGGCCGACTCCGGGCCGTGTCAGCGGCAGCTTCTCCGTGCCTGACAAGAAGAAGGACGGCGGTTCTTCGGACAGCAAGCCCGAAGGCCAGTAAGAGGTTTTTTGAAAATCCGGCGAAAAAGCCGGATTTCGCGCCGCCAGCCCGCCCTGACAATGCGCCTTGGCGCATTGTCCTACAAACAACACCTCAGGCCACTTCCTCTTCCACCGGCTCGACATCGGCCGAGACCGTCATGGTCTGGCCCGCGCCGCCATGGAACACGCCGTCGAGCGGGGCGACATCGCTGTAATCGCGCCCCATCGCCACCACGATATGGTCGGTGGTGACCAGAGTGGCATTGGTCGGGTCCAGCCCCACCCAGCCCAGATCGGGGCCGCACCACAAGGCCACCCAGGCATGCATCATATCGGCGCCCACCAGCCGGGGCATGCCCGGCGGCGGAATGGTGCGCAGATAGCCGCTGACATAGGCTGCAGGCAGGCCGATGGCGCGCAGCGCGCAGATCATCACATGGGTGAAGTCCTGACAGACCCCGCGCCGCGCCCGGAACGCATCGATGGGCGGCTGGTCGGGGCTGGTGGAGGCGGCATCGAAGGCGAACTCATCGTGCAGCGCCTGCATCAGGGCGATGGCGGCCTGCATCACGGGGGCCTCGTCGCTCAGCCACTGGCGGCCCCATGCGCCGATCTCGCCGGGCCAGATCGCGGCAATGGGCGAGGCGAAGAGGTAGGACGCCGGGCTGCCGGGCCCCACAGCCGGCCAGCCCATGGCCAGAGCCCGCACCTGAGCGATGCTGGGGCTGGGCGCCTGTGCCCGGTCGAAAGCAGGCGGCTGCACGCGGGCGCGAAAACGGCTGGTGATCGACAGCCTTGTGATCGGGTCGCGCAGGGTCAGCCTGGTCTCATTGGCGAGCCAGGGGCTGCTTTTCTGGCGGATGTCGGCGGGGGCCGGGCTGACGTCCAGCCGGTAATCGCTCACCGTCTGCCCCGGCCAGTCGATGGGGCGCAGCCGCAGGTTGAAGCGGGCAAGGCGCACCAGATTGCTGTAAAACAGCGTGGTGGTGTGGGTGACGTTATAGATCATGACAGCAGCGCCCCCTGCTGGCGCGGCGCGACCGTCTCATTGGGCAGGAAATAGCGCTCCGAAATCCGGTCCGACAGGCTGAGCAACTGGATCTCGATGGCATGCAGCGTGCCGCTGTCCACATCGGCGATGGCCTGCGCCTGAAGCGGGGCAAGGATCGCGCGGGCATCGAGCAGGGTCTGTTCGGGCAGATTGCGATCGTCGAGCGGTGGCAGGCCGGAGATCCGCTGCACCAAAGCCTCGACCTGAAAGGCCAGCGAGCGAGGGTTGTCGGGATCGAGCAGCACCAGATCGAGCACCTGCAAGGGCGCGGCCCCGCTCAGATAGCGTGAGCGATAGGTGATCTGGCTGTCGCACAGCTCCAGCAGCACATTGAGCCCTTCCTGACCCGAGGCCTGCAGCCCGCGCGTCACCCGGCAGATCGACAAGGCACGCTCGATGCGGCGGCCCATGTCGATAAAGGCATGGGCCGGCCCGCGCATCATGTTTTCCGCGATCAGGCCGGAGAGGGCGCTCAGGCGCTCGATCAGCTCCTCGATCACTTCCAGCATGGTCTGGGGGTGATGGTCGCGCAGGGCGGGCATCGGGCGGCTGGCGATCAGCCAGAAATCGCGGGCGAAACGCTGGCGCAGCGCCCGCCCGGTGTTCTGCAACTGGCGGATCAGCGAGGGGATGCCGCCGGGCAGCTCGCCTTCGGTCAGGGCGTCGGCGCAGATATCCAGCGTGGGCTCGCCCATGCCCTGAGCCCGCACCGCGCCCCCGGCATGCAGCAGGTTGATGAGCATGCCGCCGACCCCCGCCTGATGGGCAGGGCTGGCATCGGCCTCGATCGAGCCGCCCAGCAGGGCGCGCAACAGACGCAGGGTGAACTCGGCCCGCTCGGCATAGCGGGCGAACCAGAACAGATTGTCCGCCGACTGGCTGGCCAGAATCGCCCCGCCGCGCACCACGCCGGGCGCATCCAGCATGGTGTGGCCCACCGAGGACTGCTTCTGCGCATCGGCAATGCAGACATCGGCGGAGAGGTCCCCGGTGCCGATCAGCGCGGGGGTCTCATCGTCGCCGGGCAGGATGCGGGCGAAGCCGCCGGGCATCACCTGCCAGCGGCCCTGCCCGTCGCGCGCGGCAAAGACGCGCAGCGAGAAGGGGCGCGGCACCAGTTGCTGCTCGACCGGCGTGGGCGCACTCAGTGTCGGTGTCTGGCCCAGCGCCATCAGCGTCTGCACCACATAATCCATCGGCCGCTGCCGCATCGCGGCCAGCAGCGCGGCGCGGCGCTCGGGGCTCAGCGAGGCGCCCACCACCGGTTGCGAGCCCAGCCCCTCGGCGCTGCCGAAGGCCGGGGCGATCAGCAGATCGTCAAAATGCGCTTCGGCATGGGCCAGCGCGCCATCCTGCCCGCACCACCAGCCCGGCACGCTTTTGAGCAAAGCGTTTTGCCCCAGCAGCAGCGGGCAGAGCCGCTCCATCTGGGTGGCCATGGCGCGGCTTTCCACCACTTCGGCGCCGGGCCAGTTGGCCACCACCGCGCCGCCGGGCAGCGTTGCCATCAGATCGGGCACCCCCAGCGTGGAGCGCACATCGAAGCTGAGCGGATCGAGCGCATTGGTGTCGATCCAGCGCCACAGCGCATCGACGCGCTTGGGGCCCGCGATGGTGCGCACGAAGAGGCGATCCTGATTGACCACCAGATCCCGCCCCTCGACCAGCGGAAAGCCGAGATAGCGCGCCAGATGCGCCTGCTCGGAATAGGACTGGTTGAGCCGCCCCGGCGTCAGCAGGGCGATGCGCGGACGGTCGCGCTGGCAGTCGCGCGCCAGCCCCTCGCGCAGGGCGGAGAAGAACCCCGCCTGCCGCCGCGCATGGATATCGCCCAGCAGCGATCCCGTCGCGCGCGAAAAGGCCAGCCGGTTCTCCAGAGCATAACCGATCCCGCTGGCCAGCCGCACCCGGTCGGAGAGCACGCACCATTGCCCATCCGGACCGCGCGTCAGATCCATCGCGCAGACATGCAGCCAATGGCCCGAGGGCGGCGCCATCCCCGGCATCTTGCGCGCAAAGTAAGGGCTGCCGGTCAGGATCGGGGCGGGCAGATGGCGCTTGGCCACCAGTTGGCCGTGCCCATAAATATCGCCGATCAGCCTTTCGAGCAGATCGGCGCGCTGGACCACCCCGGCCTCGATCCCCGCCCATTCCTCGCCACCGATGATCAGCGGCATGGGGGTGAGCGGCCAGTCGCGCTCGGCCTCGTCGCCCGCGATGCGGAAGGTCAGGCCCATATCGCGGATCTGGCGGGCGATCTGCTCCTGCACGCCGCCCCCGCTGCTACCATGGCCTTCGCCCAGCGCCGCGAGCCCGCGCGCCATGGTGCGCCAATGGGCCGCCGTCTGCGGCGAGGCAGAGGCATAGAGATCGCTGGCCGTGTCGGAGGGCTGATAGGAACTCAGCCAATCCGGGGCGGCAGGCAGGGCACGGCTGCGCGGCATGGGCTAGAGTCCGGGCGCCGAGCCCACCGGACCGCGCCGCAGATCCAGCGAGAAGGGGAATTCGCCGGGCACTTCCTGCGGCGGCAGCGGCAGCGGGCCGGGCGTATGGCCATGCTCCCAGAAGCGGGCCTTGCGGCGCGCCTCGGCCTCATAGGCGTTGATCGGGGCGGTGTCGTAATTGCGCCCGCCCGGATGCGCGACATGATAGACGCAGCCGCCCAGCGAGCGCCCGTTCCACGTATCGAGCACATCGAAGGTGAGCGGGGCATGCGGCGCCATCAGCGGATGGAGGCAATCGGCGGGCCACCACGCCTTGTAGCGCACGCCGCCCACCGCCTCACCCGGCTGGCCGGTGGCGGTCAGCGGCACGCGGCGCCCGTTGCAGGTGATGATATGGCGGCCGGGCACCAGCCCGCTGGCCTTGACCTGAAGGCGTTCGGTGGAGGAGTCCACAAAGCGCACCGTGCCGCCGATGGCGCCGGTTTCGCCCAGCACGTTCCACGGCTCCAGCGCATGGGTGATGTCGACATGCACGCCGCCGGCGTGGATCGAGCCATGGGTGGGGAAACGGAACTGGCGCTGCGCCTCGAACCAGTTGGGATCGAAGTCGTAACCGCCCGCGCGCAGATCGTTGAGGACGTCGAGGAAATCCTCCCAAACGAAATGGGGCAGCATGAATTTGTCATGCAGCGTGGTGCCCCAGCGGACCAGAGCGCCCTCCACCGGCTGGCGCCAGAACATGGCGGCCAGCGCGCGGATCAGCAATTGCTGGGCGAGCGACATGCGCGGCTCGGGCGGCATTTCGAAGCCACGGAATTCGATCAGGCCAAGGCGTCCGGTGGGGCCATCGGGGCTGAAGAATTTGTCGATGCAGATTTCGGTGCGGTGGGTGTTGCCCGTGACATCGACCAGACTGTTGCGCAGCAGGCGATCGGTCACCCATGCCAGCGGCTGGGGCTGATCGGGGCCGGGGATCTGCGAGAGGGCGATTTCCAGCTCATAGAGGCCATCATGGCGTGCCTCATCGATGCGCGGGGCCTGGCTGGTCGGGCCGATAAACAGGCCGGAGAACAGGTAGGACAGCGCCGGATGGCGCTGCCAGTAGATGACGAAGCTTTTCAGCAGATCGGGGCGGCGGATAAAGGGCGAATCGAGCAAGGACGGCCCGCCCAGCACGATATGGTTGCCCCCGCCGGTGCCCACCGCGCGGCCATCGACCATGAATTTGTCCGCCGTCAGCCCCACTTCGCGCGCGGCCTGATAGAGCGTTTCGGTGATCTCCACCTGCTCGCGCCAGCTTGTCGCGGGGTGGATGTTGACCTCCACCACGCCGGGATCGGGGGTGATCTTCAGCACCACCAGACGCGGATCGGCGGGCGGGGGATAGCCCTCGATCCGAACCGGGGTGCGGGTTTCCTCGGCCACGGCTTCGATGGCCGCGATCAGGTCCAGATAGTCTTCCAGATAGGCTACCGGAGGCAGGAAGACCGAGACGTAATGGCCATCCGGGCCATTGTGCGGCTCGACGGTGATGGCGGTGCGCACCGTGCCCTCGATGTTGCTGATCGCCTGTTCGTTGCGGTGCTGCGGCGGGGGCGGGGTGGCCGAGGCGGTCGAGGCCTGAGCCCCGCGTTCCGCCACACGCTCCGCCAGCTTGGCGCGGAAATCGGGCAGGGGCTCGCGTTCATCGGCGGTGTCCTGCGGGTTGATGTAGGGATAGTTGGCGGCGGGCACGAAGGGCAGCGAGCCCAGCGGCAGGCGATAGCCCAGCGAGGAATCGCCCGGCACCGCGTAAAGCACCCCGCGCCGCAAGCGCCAGTGTTCGCTCATCCAGCGCGGCGCAGTGTTCTGCGACTGCCAGCGCTGGATCGGCAGGGCATGGCCGATGGGCTTGGTCAGCCCGCGCTGGAAGGTGCGCATAAAGCGGGCGCGCGCCTCGGGATCATCGATCTCGGGCGAGAGGGGATCGGTGTTGTCGGGCAGTTGCGCCTCCCGCACGATCCATTCGACGGCATCCTCATAGACCGGCATGGCGTAATTGGGCGAGACGCCCAGCTTCTGCGCCGTGGCCGAGAGGAAATTGCTGGCGGTCTCGACGGTGACTTGGCCTTCCCCATCCTTCTCGCCCGGCAGGGGCTGCCCGGCGATCAGGCTGGCATCGCGCCACACCGGCTGGCCGTCGCGCCGCCAATAGAGCGAATAGCCCCAGCGCGGCAGGCTCTCCCCCGGATACCATTTGCCCTGGCCGTGATGCAGCAGCGAGGTGGGCGCAAAGGCCTCCCGCAGCTTGCGGATCAGTCGGTCGGCATAGCCCGCCTTGGTGGGCCCCACGGCATCGGCGTTCCATTCGGGCGCGTCGAAATCGCTGTCGGCGATGAAGGTCGGCTCGCCGCCCATGGTCAGGCGCATGTCCTGCGCGGTAATGTCGGTGTCCACCTTGTCGCCCAGCGCCAGCAGCGCCTCCCAGCGGGCATCGGTGAAGGGCTTGGTGATGCGCACCGCTTCCTGAATGCGGTGGACGCTCATCTCGAAATGGAAATCGACCTCGGCGGGCTCGGCCATGCCGACGACCGGCGCGGCGGAGCGGTAATGCGGCGTGGCGGCGAGCGGAATATGCCCCTCACCCGCCAGCATGCCCGAGGTGGCGTCCATGCCGATCCAGCCCGCGCCGGGCACATAGACCTCGGCCCAGGCGTGCAGGTCGCAGACATCCTGCGAGACGCCCTTGGGGCCTTCCACAGGGACCACATCGGGGAGAAGCTGGATCGAATAGCCCGAGACGAAACGCGCGGCAAAACCAAGGCGGCGCAGCAATTGCACCAGCAGCCATGCCGAATCCCGGCAGGACCCGCTGGCTTCCTCCAGCGTTTCCTCAGGGCTTTGCACGCCCGGTTCCATGCGGATGACGTAATTGACGGCGGCATTCACCGCCTGATTGACCGCCACCAGAAAATCGATGGTGCGCTCATCCTTCACCCCGGCGAAGCGCTGATAGAGCGTATCGAACAGCTTGCCCTGCGGCTCCACCTCGAAATAGGCGGCCAGATCGCCTTCCAGTTCCTCGGCATAGGTGAAGGGGAAGGTCTCGGCATACTCCTCGACGAAGAAGTCGAAGGGGTTGATCACCGCCAGATCGGCCAGCAGATCCACCTCCACCCCGAAATGATCGACCGGATCGGGGAAGACGATGCGCGCCTGCCAGTTGCCGTGCGGGTCCTGCTGCCAGTTGAGGAAGTGGTTCTCGGGGCTGATCTTCAGCGAGTAATTCGGCACCGCCGTTCGGCTGTGCGGCGCCGGTCTCAGCCGGATGACCTGTGGTCCCAGCCGGATCGGGCGATCATAGTTGTAGCGGGTGAGGTGGTGGAGCCCTGCCTTGATCATGACCCGAGTGTGCGGCAGATGATGGTGCGCCGCAACACGGAAAATTCGCAGGCAAGGGGCGGTGTTCCGCCCCTTGCGTCAGGCCAGGGCGAGGGGCACATTGCCCGGCTTGGTGTCGTCGTCGTCGCCATCCTCGGGCGTGGCGACCACATCGACGGGCGGGGCCTGAAAATAGCCGCGCGCGGCCATATTGGCCCCGGTCTTCTCGCAAGAGGTGATGCTGATCAGCCAAGGCGCGGTCAGCAAGCCGATGGTCAGCGGCGAGAGCCACAGCGCCGTCACCGGATCGATCCATGCCGTGGCGGCAAACAGCATGCCCAGCAGGATGTGGTCGCGCAGATCGGGCAGGATGGTGCGCAGGGGGATGCGCTGCGCCTCGCGGTTCTGGGTGTGCCAGCCGCTGGGAATGCCCAGCACCAGACTGACCAGCGCTTTCACCTGCATCACCATCGACACCGGCGCCAGCAGCATCGCCAGCAGAATATCCAGCAGCACCGATTTGATCGAGCGCCCCGCGCCGCCAAAGCTGGCGCGGCGTTCCTTGTCGGCCAGCATCCAGATCAGGCCCATCACCTTCGGCCCGAACAGCAGCACCACCGTTAGCCACAGCACGCCCGGAGGCGCGGCCTGAGGCAGGCTCTGATCGCGCGAGGCGGTGACTTGCAAAATGGTGGTCAGCAGCAGCAGCAGCCAGCCCGGCGAGGTGAGATAGGCCGAAGCGCCGATCACCAGATGCAACCGGCTGGCCATCGACAGGCCAGAGGCCCCCAGCAGCCGCAGATGCTGCAGGTTGCCCTGCATCCAGCGCCGGTCACGGATGGCGTGATCGACGATGGTGGGCGGAAATTCCTCATAGCTGCCCGCGATCATCACCATATGCACCGCCCAGCCGCGACGGCGCAGCAGGGCCGATTCGACCATATCATGGCTGAGGATATGGCCGCCGAAGGGGGGCTTGCCGGGCAATTCGGGCAGGCCGCAGCTTTCGGCAAAGGCGCGGGTGCGCAAAATGGCGTTATGGCCCCAGAAATTGGCCTCCGAGCCCGACCACCACAGCAGCCCTGCCGAGGCGATCGGCCCGTAAGCCTCGCTGGCGAAGCGCATCCAGCGCTGGAACAAGGTCTGGGCATTGGTGATCATGGGCACAGTCTGCAACAGGCCGAGCGAAGGCCGCGCCTCCATGATCGAGGCGAGGCCGACGATGGTCTCGCCGCTCATCAGGCTGTCGGCATCGAGCACCAGCATCGATTCATAGGCCCCGCCGAAACGGCGCACCCATTCGGCGATGTTGCCGGGCTTGCGTGCGATGTTCTTCTCACGCCGGCGGTAATAGAGCGCGATGGGCGACTGGGGCACCATATGGGCCCATGCGGCCTCCTCGCGCTTGCCATGCAATTCGTTGGAATCGCTCAGCACGAAGAAGTCGATCGCTTCCGCGCCGCCTGCCGCCGCGATGGAATGGACCATGGCGCGCACGCGGCCAAACACATCCTCCACGCTCTCATTGTAGACCGGCATCAGCACGGCGGTCCGCTTGGTGAGCGGCGCCAATTGGCGGGGCACAGGCGCAAAGCCGGGATGCGCCCCGGTGATCAGCTGCAGAAAGCCGATGGTGGAGGACACGAAGCCAAAGGCCACCCAACTGAACAGCGGCACGAAGAAGATGAGCAGCAGCACATCGAACACGTCCAGCCCGTCGCGCGAGAAAGCGGCGCGGATCTCGCTGGAGGCGGCCAGCGCCAGCACGGCGGTCAGCGCGATCAGCAGCAGGCGCTTGACCACCAGCCCCTGCGGACGGGTGGCCACCTCGCGCACGGCGGGGGGGACGCCGTCAAGCCGCTGGATCGGCATCTCCAGCGGCGCTTCGGCGGGCAGGTTGGGGAAGGTGATGCTCATGGCAGTTTGGCCGTGGCGATCACCGTCTCGCTCAAGGCCGCGCCGCCGCGCTTGAGGAACAGGCGAAATTCGGGGTGAGGCAGATCGGCATGGCGCACATCCATCGTCACGCGCCAGATGTTCTTCTGGCCGCCGATCGGGCCCACGGCCATCAGCAGCACGGCCTTGGCGGGAATGTCGGTCTGGGCTTCGACATGGCTGTCACGGGTAAGGCCCGCCAGAATATCGCCTTCGAAATCGAACACATAGCGGGTGACACCCTTGATCTCATCTTGCCCTGGCACACCACCGGGTCCAACTCTAAACGCGGTACAAAGCGCATTGTTTCCATGCGCGGGTTCCTGCGAGCTCCAGGTCAGGCGATAGGCGAAGTCGCGGCGCTGCCCGGCCTTGGCGGGGGTGTCGCTCAGCCAATAGGCGCAGACATTGTCCACCGTCTCGGAAATCGAGGCAAAGGAATAGAGCTCCACCACGCCCGGCCCCCAATCGCCCCTGGGCTCCACCCAGAGCGAGGGGCGGCGGTGGTAATAGCTCATATCATCCTGATAATGATCGAAGGTCTGATCGCGCTGCAGCAGACCGAAACCCTTCACATGGTCGGCCCGCATCGCATTGGTGATCGGCGGCTGGTGTTCCTGCTCGGGGTTGATGAGCGGGTGCCAGATATGCTCGCCCGTGCCCGTCACGATGGCCAGACCATCGCTGTCATGCACCTCGGGGCGCCAGTCGGTGCGGCGGTCGCCTTCGCCATAAAGGTACATGCTGGTCATGGGGGCCAGACCCAGCCGCTGGATATCGCGGCGCAGGAACAGCGTGGCGGTCACATCCTGAATGCCCGCATCGGGGGTGCGCTTGGTTTCGATGCGATAGGCGCCGGTCAGCGAGGGCCCGTCGAGCAGGGCATGGACGATGAGGCCGTCCTCGCCCTTGCCCTCGAACCAGAAGTCGGTGAATTCGGGAAACTCTTCCGGCCCCGGCGCGCCGGTGTTGATGCTGATGCCGCGCGCCGAAAGCCCGAACTGGTCATGACTGCCCGCCGCGCGGAAATAGGAGCCGCCCAGAAAGGCCAGCCAGTCGGCATGGCCATCGGCCCACATCACGCGAAAGCCCGCCGCCTCGCCATCCTGACCGCCGCCGAACAGGCCCTTCATATTGGTGAGCGTGTGGGCCTGTCCATTCTCGACAATGCTGATCCCCACGGCCTGCGGGGCAATGCCGACGCGGGTGGGAAACAGGCGGACATGGCCGGGCAGTTCCTCGGCCTGACCATAGGTGTAGCGCACATGCGTGTCGAAATCGGGCACCGCCAGTTTCGAGGCGGGGCGCTCGACAAAGGGCCTGCGGGCATTGGCCTGGGCGCGGGCGACTAGGCGATCCCAGGAGAAAGGCGTGGCGGGACCGAAACGTCCGGCGGGCGCGGCCAGCGCGGCACCCGGAGCGGTCAGGGCCGCGACAAAGGCGGAAATCAGGCCGGTCGCCTCGCGCCGAGAAAGAGAAGTCCGGGGCGAAAACGGGGGCTTGGTCATAATCGATATCATCCGTGTTACGCGGCTCAGCGCGGCTCAAGGTTTCGTGGGCGGTGTGGTGGCCGCCTTCGGATTCCCCCCCGTTTGATTCTTGTCCGGAGCATGACGCCATCCGGTGATGATCTGTTCGCCCGGCTGCAGGCCGGTGGCGATGACTTCGGTATGCTGGCCGTCAGAGACCCCAACGGCCACCGGCACCTGCCGGGGCTGCTGATGCTGCGCCAGCACATAGACGCTGCCGCCCGGACGCTTGCCCTCGGGCGCGAAGGTCAGCGCCGCATTGGGCACGAGCAGCACACCCTGCCGCGCGGGCAGGTCGATGTCCACCGTGACCGGCATGCCGGGCTTGAGCGGCGCGCCGGGCGCATCCAGCGTGAAGACGGCAAACTGCCGCCCGTCGCCGGGACCCGGATCGAGCCGGTCGAGCGTGGCATTGCGCGGCCCGTCGCTGAGCGCCGGGGCCAGCACGCGGGCATGGGCATGGATGGCGAGGCGCTGGGCCTGCGCCGCATCGAGCGATACGGCAACCATCAGCCTGTCGATGCTGGGCGCCAGCGTGAAGAGCGGCGCGCCGGCCTGCACACCTTGTCCGGGCGCGACCAGGCGGGCGACCACGACACCGGCGGCCGGCGCGGAGATCGCGCTGCCCGCCAGCTTGGCCTGAGACGCCTTGACCTTGGCCTGAGCGGCGGACAGCGCGGCCTGCGCGCTGGAGGCCGCGATGCTGGCGCGGCCGACATTGGCGCGGGCGCCTTCCATCTCGTTGAGCGAGGGGACGCGGCCCTGCGACTTGCGCCACACGCTGTCATAGCGGGCCAGCTTGATCTGGGCCTCGCTCAGCGACAGCTTGGCGCGGTCGACATCGCCCTGCGCCTGCATCTGCTGCGCCTGAGCCGCGGTCTGCTCGGCCAGCAGCGAGGCATTGTCCATGGTGACCAGCAACTGCCCGGCATTGACCGGGCCCTGCGCCGGGCCGGGCAGGCTCTGCACCGCGCCATCGCCGGTGGCGGTGACGGTCACCTCACCCACGGCATGCAGCGTGCCCTCGCCCGAGATCACCGGCGTGATGTCGCCGCGCTCGACCGGAGCGGTGTAATAGGCCAGATCGGGCCCGTTGACGAAGCGCCCCAGCAGCACGAAGGCCACCGCCAGCGCCACGACGATCACGCCGACACTGAGCCAGTGATACAGCTCGCGATGGGGGCGGGCCCCCAGAAAGGCGTCGAGTTCAGGGTTGGCCACAGACGGTCACACCATCGGTTGGCGCCGGGGCCAGATCGGCATCGTGCCAGCCCAGACCCTGTGCGGACCACAGGCGGATGGCAGCGGCGGCGGCGGCGGCGCGGGCATCGATCTGCCCTTCCTGCGCGGCCAGCACGGCGGCTTCGGCGACATAGAGCATCGAGAAGGTCTCCGTTCCGCCGCGATAGGCGAGGCGCGCATCGGTGACCGTGCGGGTGGCGGTCGCCTCGGCGCGCGCCAGCGGGGCGAGGCGCAAGGTGATGGTGCCCAGCGCGGCGCTGGCCTCGCTGATCTCGGCATCGGCACGGATCTGCGCGGCGCGCCAGGCGCCAACGGCATCCTGAGCGCGCGCGTCAGCCGTGGGGCCGACGGGCTTCTTGCCGCCGGGCTTGACCGGATCGGCGGGTTTGGGCGTGGCGGCGGCAAGAGGGGCGGTCGGTGTGCCTTCGGGCGGCGTGCCTTCGGGGGCATGGGCGACGGCATCGATGGCGTTTTGATCGACCTTGTGCCGGGTCAGCTCGCCGGTCAGCTTCAGTTCCAGCGCGCGTAGATCGGCGCGGTGGCTGCGATCATTGGCGGGCTTGGCGGTGAAGGTGGGCAGATGACCCTCGTTGCCCAATTGCTTGCGCAGATCCTCGGGCAGCATGTGGGCGAGTTTGGCCAGCGCGGCGACGCTGTCGTTCAGGCGGTTGCGCGCGGCCTCCACCGAGGCGGAATCCAGCCCGGTCATCACATCGGCCATATCGCCGTCCATCGCCGGGACCAGCCCGGCTTCCTTGCGGAAATGGGCGATCTCGCCATTGTCGCGCAGCGGATCGGTGGCCTTGACCCGCACCGCGAGCCGTTCCTGCCAGCGCCGCGCCTCGACATAGGCCAGCGCGATCCGCTCGGCCAAGGCGTTGCGGGCATCGGCATAGCCATAGGCGCGGGCGCGATGCGCGGTCTCGTCCTCGCCCTGCGCGATCAGCCGCGAGAGGCGGTGGCGCAGGCCGGGCGGATGGGCTTTCTCGTCGCTCTTCGACAGATCGAAGGCCTGGCAGATCAGCACGGGATCATGCGCCAGACCCTGCTCGATCAGCTGGGCCAGCAGCGGGTCGCCCGCGTCCTTCCACCAGGGGAGGACATCGTCGGGCGTGGAGGGGGCGGTTTCGGACACCAGCCGCAGCGGCGGGCCCGAGACCGGGCCGCTCATGCAGCCCGCACAGGCCAGAGCCAGCGTCAGGACCGCGAGGCGCGCCCGTTCCATGGGGGGAAAGGTTGTCGTCACGCGGCCTCTGCTAGCAAAATATCCCACCAAGGCAATCGCATCGCGTCATAATGCCGCAGTTGCGAGATGGTTGGCCTCGATGATGAGGGGGGCGAGGGCGTGGTGACTCTTGGATTGGTGATGCTGCGCTGCCGCGATGAAGCGGGAAGGAAACAGGATGGGCAGCGACATCAACAAACCTTTCCGCCGCCCAAATGCGGCCTTCTCAATGCAGCGTGGGGCTCGGCTTCCGGCTGCGGAACGCGCTGTAAAGCACGCGAACCGCAACCAGAGCCACCATCACGCCCAGCGTATCGGCGGCCCAGTCCGTCCAGTCGCAATCGCGCTGAAGGCCGGGGGAACCCTGAACCACCTCAATCATAGCGCCCAGAAACGACAATCGTTCCAGCACCAGCCACGAAGGCATGCGCGGAAAGCCCAATCGGGCGGCAAAAGCCAGCGCGCCAAAGGCGGTAAAATGCTCGATCTTGTCGCCATAGGGCAGATTGTCGAGCGCGACATGCGGCGGCGTGGGGATCAGGGTGAGGTAAAGCACCGCAGCCAGCAGCAGGAGGAACGCGCCACGCGAGGGTTTGTCGATCGTCATGAAACACCGGCAGGAGGTCAGCTTGGCGCCTGATGGACGAATTCGGCGCAAGCGCCAAGCAGCTTCTTCGCACAAGCGGCATGGAAAGGGGGCGGCACCTGTATGCCGCCCCCTCCCGATGTCAGGTTGCCTTCGGCTTAGCGGCGCCAGCCGCCATGCCAGCCGCCGCCGTGCCAGCCCGGACGGCCGCGCCAGCCCGGACCGCCGTAACGGGGGCCCCACCAGGTGTGGTAATAGAACTCATGATAGGGATAGGGGCGATAGACCCAGCTGTTGTCGATAAAGACCCAGGGGCGATACCAGTCCGGCGCGGCATAGTAATAGCCGGCAGGCTGATAGCTCCATGCGGGGGCGCCGCCGCGCGTCACATAGCCGGGAGGGCAACCGGGGCTGGTGGCGCCGCCGGTGGAACTGGCCACCGCCGCGCCGCCGATCGCACCCACCGCCGCGCCGGCGAAGACGCCCGCGCCGCGATCATGCCGTCCGCCCAGCGCGCCGCCGATGATGGCGCCCAGAATGCCGCCGACCGCCGCACCGCCGGCGACATTGCCGCGCGACTTGATGCAGTTGTCACGCGCCCACATCTCGGCGTTCTGGGCATAGCGCTGGTCCGCCATCTGCTGCGCGGCCAGATCGCCGGGCGCGGCATAGCCGGGAGGGGGCGGAGGCGGGCGGGTGCCGTCATAGCCATTGGGGGCAACAGGCTCGGGCGGCGCGTTCTGGTAGTCGCCACCCTGCGGATACTGGCCCTGCTGGTACTGGCCGTTGTCGCCGCCGTTGGGATATTGCCCATTGCCGGGATACTGGCCGTTGCTGGGGTATTGGCCATTGTTCGGGTACTGGCCATTGTTGGGATATTGGCCGCCATATTGCCCATTGGGGTACTGCCCCGAGGGATATTGCGACTGGTTGGGGTAGCCGTAGGTGTCGGTCTGGGCAGAGGCAAAGCCGGCGGCCAGCGGTCCCACCGCCATCGCCAGCGCCCCGCCGGTCAGCACGATCTTCTGCATGCTCTTGAGCTTTGCGCGTGATGAAGGGGTCATGGGACAACTCTCCAAAGCCTGTAGGGACAAAACGGTTCTACAGGGTCGATGTTTCTATCGTGCTCTTATGGGCCTTATATGCTGAACGCAGTCTGACCCCGATGTTGCGGGTTTTGCAGTGAGATTTTTTATTGTGAAGGGCCTGCCACGGCGGCGCGAGGCGGGCAAGTTAACTTGCGTGAGGCAGGGGCCGGTTGGTTCTGGTGAATCGGTTGGTTTTGGGAAGTGAGGGTGGAAATTGATCCAAACGGGTGTAATTTTTATATTCTTGACGCCTAAATGGTTTTATCTGCTGGCGTGATTCTAGAGGGCCTGCCGCAATTTTGGTTCCGAAGATTGCGTACAAATTCCAAATGGGATTTTATGGCTATGCGCGCTTTGCAAGCATAGCTATGCAAAACGTCTTTTTCAGCGCTGAGATGAGCAAATTTTGCGGTGTTTTCTAGGCCTTGGCGGGAACCATGCATTTTCTGCAACAGTGAACACGGCAATCACAATTGAGCCAAAGAACGCGTTTCCTTATGCTGCGATGCAACAGATAAGGATGCTGAAGGCAATCTCACCTTCGAAGCAGGCCTTCGATCTAAAGGGAAATTGCCATGTTCAAGACTGTTTTTGCCGCTGCCGCTCTTTTCGCCCTGCCCGCCGTTGCCTCGGCTGAAGCTGCCCCCAAGCAGACCTTCTCGTATGACGGCGTGGACTATGCCTACACCGTCGAAACCAAGGGCGACGTCCGCATCCTGAAGGGCACCGCCGACAAGGGTTCGGTCCCCTTCGAACTGCGCGTTGCCAAGGGCGGCGTGTCGGGCTTCATCGACAACGCTCCGGTCTCGTTCTCGCTGCGCGACGTGCAGCCGCTGAACGCCAAGCTGCTGGTCGCTGCCCGCTAAGGCGAGGCGCTTCCAACCGAGCGTTTGAAAAGGCCGGATGGGGTTATCCCATCCGGCCTTTTTCTTTGAGTTCAGAAATTATGCCTCCGGCGGGCAAAGGGCCATCGCCCTTTGCAATCCCTTTAATGTCTGCGTTGGGCTTAATGGGTTTTGACTGCTGCTGCGTCAGCCTTGCTGCAGGAAGGCCACGAAGCGTCCGCTCAGGCGCCCCACCACCGCGCCCTCGAACAGCAGGTCCGAGCGGACCTCGATGCGCGCGACTTTCCGGCGCCGCAAAGTCTTCAGGAACATCGGCCAACCCGCCGGATCACTCAGCGAAGAGGCAGCGGCAAAGGCGCCCGTGATCGGCCGGTCATAGTCCATCTGGTTGGACTGGATGACGACTTCGCAACGCAGCCCTTCTTCAAGCAGCCGCAGATGCACCAGCGACCATGCGGCAAGGATGCCCAGGGTCGAGATGCTGCCGCCAAAGGCCGTTCTCTTGTGATTGATGTTCGGTTCCAGTGGCGCGGAAAGCACCACCGAGTCCGCCCCCGCGGCATCCACCGTCACCTGCATCGCGGCGGACAGGGGGATCTGGTGATGCAAATATTGCTCTAGAACAGCGATATCCATGACGCCCAAGCTAGGCACGCACTCTGCTCAAATCAACGGAAAGGCAAGGCGCAACGATCGGGTACCACCACCCTTGCGCCGGGAGACGTTATGGGAGCGCGAGGGGGTAACCCCCTCGCACTTTCCTCTTGAATCGTCTTACTCAACAGCCGGAATATAAAGATCCCCGGCTTCCCGATAACGGGCGGACATCTCTTCCATGCCCTTCTCGGCCTCCTCGGCGGCAATAAACCTCCCCGGCTCCTGATTCTGCTTGGCGGCGTAGTCGCGCACTTCCTGGGTGATCTTCATCGAGCAGAACTTCGGCCCGCACATCGAGCAGAAGTGCGCGACCTTGGCGACCCTCGGCGGCAGGGTCTCGTCGTGATAGGCCTCGCGCGGTGTCCGGGTCCAGGCCAGGTTGAACTGGTCCTCCCAGCGGAACTCGAAGCGCGCCTTGGACAGCGCGTTGTCGCGGATCTGCGCGCCCGGATGGCCCTTGGCCAGGTCGGCGGCGTGGGCGGCGATCTTGTAGGTGATGATGCCGTCCTTCACGTCATCCTTGTTCGGCAGGCCCAGGTGCTCCTTGGGCGTGACGTAGCAGAGCATGGCGGAGCCGAACCAGCCGATCATCGCCGCGCCGATGCCGGAGGTGATGTGGTCGTAGCCCGGGGCGATGTCGGTGGTCAGCGGGCCGAGGGTGTAGAACGGCGCCTCGTCGCAGCCTTCCAGCTGCTTGTCCATGTTTTCCTTGATCATCTGCATCGGCACGTGGCCGGGGCCTTCGATCATCACCTGCACGTCGTGCTTCCAGGCGATCTTGGTCAGCTCGCCCAGCGTTTCCAGCTCGCCGAACTGGGCCTCGTCGTTGGCGTCGGCGATCGAGCCGGGGCGCAGGCCGTCGCCCAGCGAGAAGCTGACGTCGTAGGCCTTCATGATTTCGCAGATCTCTTCGAAATGCGTGTAGAGGAAGTTCTCCTGGTGGTGCGCCAGGCACCACTTGGCCATGATCGAGCCGCCGCGGGACACGATGCCGGTGACGCGCTTGGCGGTCAGCGGCACGTAGCGCAGCAGCACGCCGGCGTGGATGGTGAAGTAGTCGACGCCCTGCTCGGCCTGTTCGATCAGCGTGTCGCGGAAGATTTCCCAGGTCAGGTCCTCGGCCACGCCGTTGACCTTCTCCAGCGCCTGGTAGATCGGCACGGTGCCGATCGGCACCGGGCTGTTGCGCAGGATCCACTCGCGGGTTTCGTGGATGTGCTTGCCGGTGGACAGGTCCATCACCGTGTCGCCGCCCCCAGCGGATCGCCCAGACCAGCTTCTCCACTTCTCGCTGGCGACATCGGGAGGCCACCGCCGAGTTGCCGATGTTGGCGTTGATCTTCACCAGGAAGTTGCGGCCGATGATCATCGGCTCGGGTTCGGGGTGGTTGATGTTGGCGGGGATGATCGCGCGGCCGCGGGCGACTTCCTCGCGCACGAACTCGCCGGTCACGAAATCGGGGATGGAGGCGCCCCAATCCTGCCCGTCACGAACCAGTTTGTCTTTCAGAGCAGCGCGACCAAGGTTCTCGCGCGCCGCCACATACTCCATCTCGGGCGTGACGATACCGCGACGGGCGTAATGCATCTGGCTGACATTGGCGCCTGCCTTGGCACGCAGTGGGCGACGAACCGGATTGGGAAACGCGGGAACACCGCCGCTGCGATCCGGGCCAAGCTGTCCGTTGTCCTCGGGCTTGATGGCGCGAGCTTCGTAATCCTCCACATCGCCGCGCGCCAGAATCCAGTCGCGGCGCAGCAGGGGCAGGCCCGCCTGAATGTCGATCTGCGCTTTGGGGTCGGTATAGGGCCCGGAGGTGTCATAAACCCGCACCGGCGCCTCGCCGCTGCCCGGCTCCAGCGTGATCTCACGCATCGCGACATGCACATCGGTGCCCGGTACGGGAACGTGAATCTTGCGGCTGCCCCGGATGGGGCCCGTTGTAACGTTGAACTGGCCCTCCTTGGGAGCCTCCAGCTTCGAATCGATATCGGCCATGCGCTTTGCCTCTTCCTCAAAGAGCGTGGCGTGAGGAAAAAGGTGCCCGCAGCACGGACTGATCGCACAGATCCGCCGCCGGGTACTCCCTCCCTACGCCCGCATTAACGGGGTCAGGTTCAGCGGGTCGTGGGGCGCAAAGCCCACCTCTCAGCCCATGCGGGCTCCCCGGGGAAACTGCTGGCAGGTTAGGCGGGAGAGGAAGGAATGTCCAGAAGGGGGATAAGGAGAAGATGCGAGGGCCATCGCCCTCGCGCTCCCTTTAATGTCTGCGTTGCGCCAAGGGTTCGGCCTTGCGCCCAGCTTGCCGCGCCGCAGGCAGAAGATCCTGAAGCCTGCGGCGCTTTAGGTGGAGCAGGTGGATAGACCGGGCGCAACGATCGGGCGCCACTGCCGCTTCGTCGGAAGACGTCATGGGAGCGCGAGGGGGTAACCCCCTCGCATCTTTCTTCCTTAACCCCCTACAACCCCTTCCTTCCAAACCCCCCCGGCCGCCGCAAAGGCGCCGCCATCGCAGGCACCGCCACCGGGCGGGAAGGATAGGGCCGGGCCTCTCCGAACTCCAGCCACAGCGCGGGCAGAGGCTTGTTCCCGGCATAGGGTCGCTCGGCGCGACTGGTGCCATGCAGGGTGCGGATCGCTCCTCCACCCAGCGTATCGCCGTGGCGCAACACGGGCCCCTGCTTCAGCAGATGGCGCAGCACAGAGGCCAGCCGCTCGCCGATGGTGTCGGCATCGCCGGGGGCGTTCCAGGCCTCGACCTCGAATCCGGTGAAGGGCATCAGCCCGGTGGTGGAAAGCGAGACCGCGCCGGGCATGGTGGCATGGAAGGCGGTGCCGATGAACAGCGGCGCGGGGACGTCCCCGGCCTGCAGCGTCTGGGCGAAGGCGGGCAACTGCTCGGGCGCGAAGAGCATGGCATGCGCCGGATTGGCGAGCCCGGCCAGACGCCCGGCGCCGTGCAGGTCGCGGGCCAGCAGCAGCAGGGTCAGCCCCATGGCGATGGCGATCTGGCGGGTGTCGTCGGGCCCGGCGGCATGGGTGTCGAGGTCGCAGGAAAGCGTCAGGCAGGCGCTGTGGGCGCGCAGTTCGGCGGCGGTCTCGGTGTCCTCGGCGAGGCGGGGGTTGCGGCCCAGCGCCAGTTGCAGCCAGTCGGCGGGCAGCGGCGTGCCGCGCATGGCGATGCCGATGCGGCCGGGGCGGCCGGTCAGCAGGGCGCTGTGGCTGTCGCGCGGGTCGATGCGCCAGTTGCCGGCGGGATCGTGGCTGTGCAGATCATCCTCAAGCTCGACCCAGTCGGGCGGGGGCGGCATGGCGTTGCCGGAGTCGCCGGGCGCGATCAGCACGGCCAGTGTCGGCAGGCGGTCGAGGCTGGGGCGTTCGGTGTGAAAGGCCGGGGCGATGGTGCGCGGCGCCACCGGGCTGGGGCGATGAGGCTCGGAGCCGGCGCGTTCCAGCGTGTCTCCGGCGGCGATGCGGCGGGTGATCTCCTCCATGCTGACGCCCGCCATCCAGCCGCCATCGGAGGAGAGGCGGCACCAGATGCCGCCGCCGTCCTGACTCATCAGCGCCTGAGCGATCAGCGCAATCACGAGATCGCCCTCGGCCCGGTTGTCGGTAGTGGGAGGGGAGAGGGTGACATGCTCGGCATGGTGCGGGATGTTGTCGCCCGTCAGCGGCGAATCGATCCAGCGCAGCTCGACGAACAGGGGGGCGCCATCGCCGCGCCCGCAGATCAGGTGATGGCCGCGCAAAGGGATGGTGTGGCCGGAGGTGCCGTCGTCATCCTCGCCGCAGATCCAGCGATAGAGCGGCAAGGCGTCGGACAGCATGGCGCGCAGGCGTCCGGCGGGCAGGACTCCGGGACGGTGAAAGAGGATGGTTGGCATGGCTGTCCCAATCTACGCACAACGACGCAGGGCTTGTTTTACGCCTCCAGACTTTAAGGATTTGCTGCGTTTCGGTGAGGGGCATTGCCCGGTATGGGCCCGATAGGCTGGCCGCTCATGGCGGCGCTTGCCCCAAATTCCGTATCGCGGATCAATGTCTTGCCGTTGCCGGGGGCGATGTAAAGCCATAGACAGAGAGAATGTCAGCGCAAACGGATCTGGTTATTCTGGGCGGCGGGCTGGCCGGGGGGCTGGCGGCGCTGGCTGTTGCGGCACAGCGCCCCGAATGGCGAGTCTGTGTCGTGGAGGCGGGCGAGCGCTGCGGCGGCAACCATGTCTGGTCATGGTTCGACAGCGATATCGCGCAGGACGCCCGCTGGCTGGTCGATCCGCTGGTGGTGAAGCACTGGGATGGCCATGGCGTGCGCTTTGCCGGGCATGAGCGGCAGTTGCCCATGGGCTACAACAGCACGAATGGCGAAAGGCTGGACGCGGTGCTGGAGGAGCGCTTGCCCAAGGGCGCGGTGCTGCGCGGCAGCCCGGCGCTGGAGGTGAGCGCCACCCATGTCACGCTGGCCGACGGGTGGCGGCTGGAGGCGGGCGCGGTGCTCGATGCGCGGGGCGCTCCGGGTTTTGCGGGGCTGAGGGGCGGCTGGCAGAAATTCGTTGGGCAAGTGTGGCACACCGGGCCGCATGGGTTTGAAAAGCCCATCATTATGGACGCCACCGTGGAACAGCGGGACGGCTATCGCTTTATCTATGTGCTGCCCTTTTCCGCGGAGACGCTCTTTGTCGAGGACACCTATTATTCGGCCCATGCCGGGCTGGATCGGGATGTGCTGGCCGGGCGCATCGCGGACTATGTGGCGGGGTTGGGCCTGAAGCAGGCGCGAATCATCCATGAGGAGCAGGGGGTGTTGCCCGTGGTGGCCGGTGGCGAGATCGAGACATTCCTGGCCGCCACGCGCATCCCCGGCGTGGGGCGCATCGGCACGCGCGCCGGGCTGTTTCATCCGCTGACCTCCTATTCGTTGCCCTGCGCGGTGGAGGCGGCGCTGGCGGTGGCCGGGGCGCCCGGACTTTCGGCGCTGGACGGCCTTTGCGAAAGCCGCGCGCGGGCGCATTGGCGCGACGGCGCTTTCCTGCGCCTGCTGGCGCGCATGATGTTCGGCGCCGGGGAGCCCGCGCGCTGGCATCGCGTTTTCGAGCGCTTCTACCGGCTGAACGAGGGGCTGATCGCCCGTTTCTACGCCGGGCGGCTGACCATGCCGGATAAGCTGCGGCTGGTGAGCGGGCGCCCGCCGGTGCCGCTGGGCCGGGCGCTGGCCACGCTGATGGGCGGGGGCAATTCCCTCGCGGGGCTGGATCATCCCGGCAATGTCGGGCATGATTCGCCACAACCTTCGATCGGGTCCATAACAATGTCGCCTTCTGCCGGTCCTGGCGCTTCGGGAGTCTTGCCATCATGAAACGCGCCTGTGTCATCGGCGCCGGCTTTGGCGGCCTGGCTCTTGCCATCCGCCTGCAATCAGCCGGGATCGCCACCACCGTGGTGGAGGCGCGCGACAAGCCGGGCGGCCGCGCCTATGTCTGGCACAAGGAGGGCTATACCTTCGACGCCGGGCCGACCGTCATCACCGATCCGGCCAGCCTTGAGGAGCTGTGGACGCTTTCGGGCAACCGGATGGCAAACGATGTCGAGCTGATGCCGGTGATGCCCTTCTATCGCCTGCAATGGCCCGATGGCGTGCATTTCGACTATTCCAATGACGAAGGCGCCCTGCGCGGCGAGATCGCCCGCGTCGCCCCCGCCGATCTGGGGGGCTATGAGGATTTCCTCGGCTATGCGGCGGATGTCTATCAGGAAGGCTATGTGAAGCTGGGCCATGTGCCCTTCCTCGATTTCGCCAGCATGGTGAAGGCCGCGCCCGCGCTGATCAAGCATCAGGCCTGGCGCAGCGTCTATGATGTCGTCAGCTCCTATGTGGAAAGCGAGAAGCTGCGCGAGGCGCTGTCCTTCCACACGCTGCTGGTGGGCGGCAATCCCATGACCACCAGCTCGATCTATGCGCTGATCCACAAGCTGGAGAAGGATGGCGGCGTGTGGTGGGCCAGGGGCGGCACCAACAAGCTCGTCGCTGGCATGGTGGCCCTGTTCGAGCGGCTGGGCGGCACGCTGCGGCTGAATGACAAGGTGTCCTGCATCCACACCGTGGGCAACCGCGCCTCCGAGGTGGAAACCGCCAGCGGCTGGCGTGAGCGCTTCGATGCCGTCGCCAGCAATGCCGATCTGATGCACACCTATCGCGACCTGCTCTGCGAGGCGCCGCGCGGCAACCAATATGCCAAGAAGCTGGCCCAGAAGCGCTGGTCGCCCAGCCTTTTCGTGGTGCATTTCGGCATGGAGGGCAAATGGCCCGGCATCCCGCATCACTCGATCCTCTTCGGGCCGCGCTACAAGGGCCTGCTGGAGGATATCTTCGACCATGGCGTGCTGCCGCGCGACTTCTCGATCTATCTCCACCACCCCACGATCAGCGATCCCTCGCTGGCGCCCGAGGGGCACAGCAGCTTCTATGCGCTGGTGCCGGTTGCCCATCTCGGCAAGCTGCCGATCGACTGGGACACCATCGGGCCGGTGCTGGAAAAGCGCATCCTCGACGAGATCGGCCTGCGCTTCATCCCCGATATTCACGACCGTATCACGGTCAAATTCCATTATGCCCCGCCCGATTTCGAAAGCGACCTGTCCGCCTATATGGGCAGTGCCTTCAGCCTTGAGCCGATTCTGACTCAAAGCGCATGGTTCCGCGGGCACAATCGTGACGATGTCATCCCCAACCTCTATCTGGTGGGGGCGGGAACCCATCCCGGCGCGGGCATTCCGGGTGTTGTCGGCAGCGCGAAAGCGACTGCCGGTCTGATGATCGAGGATTTGAGACTTTGAAGAACATTGCTGTCTATTGCGGTTCGGCCACCCCGTCGGACCCGCGTTATGTCGAACTGGCCTACACGGTGGGCGCCACGCTGGCGCAGCGCGGCATCGGTCTGGTCTATGGCGGCGGCAAGCTGGGCCTGATGGGCGCGGTGGCCAAGGGCGCACTGGACAATGGCGGCCATGTCATCGGCGTGATCCCCAAGGCGCTGGAGCGGACCGAAGTCACCAACCACGACTGTTCGGAGCTGATGGTGGTGGAAGACATGCACCAGCGCAAGGCGGCCTTCACCCGCCTGTCGGACGGTTTCATCACCCTTCCGGGCGGTGTGGGCACCATGGACGAGCTGTGGGAAGCGGTAAGCTGGGCCCAGCTTGGCTATCACGCCAAGCCGGTGGGCGTGCTCAACGCCTTTGGTTTCTATGACCAGCTTCTGGCCTTCAACCGCCACATGATCGAGGTAGGCTTTATCCGACCTGCCCATCAGGGCATCATCATCGCCGAGCGGGAACTCGACCTGCTGCTCGACCGTATGGAAGCGCATGAGCCGATCAAGCCGATCGTGCAGATGGACCCCGATACGCTTTGAGCCAAGCGCGCACCTTGCCCCCCCGCTCAGCGCTGGTGGAGGCTGCCTACGGCAGCATCCGGCGAGGCTCCAAAAGCTTCGCCACCGCCAGCCAGCTTATGGGGCGCGAGGTGCGGGAGCGGGTCTGGATGCTCTATGCCTGGTGCCGCGCCTGCGATGATCTTGCCGATGCGCAGGATCATGGCGGGGCGCTGGGCGACCAGACCGGCGCCGATGGCCGCCTGAACGAGATACGCCGCCTGACCGCCCTTGCGCTGGCCGGGCGCGAGGCGGGGCGCGAAGCCTTCGACTGCCTTGGCGTCGTCGCCGCCGAATGCGGCATCGGCGCGGTGCACACCGGCGATGTGATCGCCGGTTTCGCGCTCGACACCAACGGCTGGCACCCCCGTACCGAGCGCGACATGCTGGCCTATTGCTACCATGTGGCAGGGGCGGTGGGCGTGCTGATGGCGCTGGTGATGGGCGTGGATCGCGAGGATGCCGATACGCTCAACCGCGCCAGCGATCTGGGGATCGCCTTCCAGCTCGGCAACATCGCCCGCGACATCGCCGAGGATCACGCCGCCGGGCGCATCTATCTGCCCGCGCAATGGCTGGAGGAGGCGGGCATCGCCCCCGAAGCCCTGATGGCCGCCGAACACCGCGAGGCGCTGGTGGCGATGGTCGCGCGTCTCTGCGCGATGGCCGGGCGTTACGAGGCCAGCGCCCGTGTTGGCGCGGCCCGGTTGCCTCTGCGCAGTCAGTGGTCGGTGCTGGCGGCGGCGGGGATCTATGGCGCCATCGCGCGCAAGGTCGCGACAAAGCGGGCGCGGGCGTGGGATGCGCGCGTGACGACCAGCAAGCCGGAGAAGTTGGGGCTGCTGCTGCGCGCAGGGGCTCAGGCGGCGAAAGCGCGGTGGTTGGGGATCGCGCCTCATCCGGCCGATGTCGCGCCTGTGCCTTATGGGCGGGGCGTGCTGGCCGGGGCTGTGGCAAGGGTTTGAAGGGAAGAAGCAGGGGGCCATCGCCCCTGCACCCCCGTTACGTCTCCCGACGAGAGGGTGTGCCGGTCCAGCAGTTTGCGCCAACGTCCCACCGCCGGAGGCTGTTATTCCCTGCGGGGCGGAGAGGTTGGGCGCTTGGGTCGGGTGCCGCTGCGGCTTCGTCGGAAGACGTAACGGGAGTTTGAGGGCGTAACGCCCTCAAGAATCTCTCTTCCAAACCCCTTAAGCTACCTGCCGAGGCCCACCCGGCGGATTGCGCCGCTTGAACAACTGCCCCTTCTCGCTGAACAGCAGCAGGCCCAGAGTCAGCACCCCGGCGCTGACCAGAGCGATGGCCAGCGGGCGCGCCGTGCCGTCGAAGGCATTGCCGATGATGATCCCCAGCACCGACCCGCCCACGATCCGGATGAACACCTGAATCGAGGCTGCTGCCCCCGCCGTCCGCGCGAAGGGTTGCAGCGCGATCGAGGAGAAATTGGCGCCCAGGAAGCCGGTGAGGCACATGTTAAGCGTCATCAGCGGCAGGAATTCCCAGATCGTCTCGTCGGGCCCGGCCATATGCCACTGCAGCAGGCTGGTGCAGATATAGACCATCAGCGCCCCGTGCGAGACGCGCCGCGCGCCCAGCCGCATCACGATGCGCGCATTGGTGAAGGCGGTGGCGGCCATGCACATCGCCATGCCCGCGAACATCAGCGGGAAGCGCGCGCCCGCGCCGAAATGCTCGGCCACAAGCTGTTGTGCTGAGTTGATGTAGCCCAGCAGCGCGCCGGTCACCAGCGCATTGGCAATGACATAGCCGATGGCGGCGCGGCAGGTCAGCACCTCGCCCAGCGTGCGGGTGAGGCGGCCGATGTTGACGCTCTGGCGGTATTCCGGGTGCAGAGTCTCGGGCAGGCGCAGCGCGGCCCAGATCGACACGATCACGCCCATCAGGCCCATCACGCCGAAGATCCAGCGCCAGCTTGCGGCCAGCAGCACGGCTTGACCGACGCTGGGGGCCAGCATCGGCACGATCATGAAGACCATGGAGACCAACGACTGGGTGCGGGCCATGCGGTCGCCCTCGAAGCTGTCGCGGATGATGGCGGCGGGCAGCACGTTGAAGCCCGCGCAGGCCAGCCCCAGCACCGCGCGCGACACCAGCAGCATCTCGAAGCTGACCGCCAGCGCGCAGGCGGTGGTGAGCAGCACATAGAGCGCCATGCAGGTCAGCAGCACCGGGCGGCGGCCAAAGCGGTCGGCCAGCGTGCCGGGGACGAGGCAGCCAAGCCCGCTGAAGAGCATGAAGACGCCCACGACCAATTGGCGATGATTGGCGTCGGTGACATGCAGGTCGGACGCGATATGGCCCAGCGCGGGCAGCATGGAATCGACCGACAATGCCTGAAGGGCCTGAATAAAGGCCATCAGCATCACAAATTCGCGCGGATTCATCGTTTTGGGGCCGGATTGTACGGAATCGGCCTGTGTGGAGGCGTTCATGGGGGCCTCATGGGCCTTTGGGCGCGCAGATGCCAGTGTTTTAGAGGCTTTGAAAATTTTCCCATTATTTGGGGAAATTCACATCATGAATTTGGTGTGAATTGCATGGTCAGTTTCGGCTCATGCTGCGACGCAATGCAGGAAATGGCGGAAATCCGCCGTTTTTGGAAAACTGGCACGGCTCATGCTGTACCCCTTGCATCCCGCCGGAACGGCTTCGGCGGAAACAAGCAAGGGGAAGTATCATGAACAATTTCAACCGTTTCACCACCGCTCTCGCCGCCAGCCTCGGCGTTGTCGCCACCTTCGCCATCGGCATGACCCCCATGGTCGCCCACGCCGCCACCTTCGCCGACAGTGCCGAAGCCGGTGCCCCCGTCGAGCATGTCGAAATGGACGAAAACGGCGTGCCCAGCCTGCGCGTCTCCTATGCCGGCCTCGATCTGAGCAATGAGCAGGGCCGCAAGGAAATGGACCACCGCCTGGCCCGCGCCGCCACCCGCGTCTGCGAACCGCTGCGTGTTGCCTCGATCGAAGCCGACCGCTCGATTGCCTATCAGAACTGCCGCAGCGACGCGATCGCTCAGGGCCACAACGCCATCGACGGGCTGGGCCGCTGAGCTCCGATATCGCAGGGGGCGCCCGGAGGCCTCTCCCGCCCCGGCCCCCTGCCAGAATGTCCTGCCAACATCTTCCGGTGACAGATTTGTAGAGCCCCGGTGCGCGTCCCGCTCCGGGGCGCTACCATGTGCGGCATGGAGTCGCACCAGCCAGACGATGATGATGACAGCGAGGAAGCCGATGGGCTCCGCAAGATCATCCATGTCGATATGGACGCCTTCTTCGCCAGCGTCGAACAGCGCGACGATCCCTCGTTAAAAGGTCAGCCCGTGGCCGTCGGCGGCAGCCGTGCGCGCGGTGTGGTGGCCGCGGCCAGCTATGAGGCGCGGGTCTTCGGCGTGCGCTCGGCCATGCCCAGCGTGAAGGCGGTGCGCCTGTGCCCGCATCTCATCTTCAAGCCGCCGCGTTTCGAGGTTTATCGCACCGTCTCGCGCCAGATCCGCGCGATCTTCGCCGATTACACGCCGCTGATCGAGCCCCTGTCACTGGACGAGGCCTATCTCGACGTGACGCAGGATCTGAAAGGCATCGGCAGCGCGACGCGCATCGCGCAGTTGATCCGCGCCCGCATCAAGGCCGAAACCAACCTCACCGCCAGCGCCGGGGTCAGCTACAACAAATTCATCGCCAAGCTGGCCAGCGACCAGAACAAGCCCGATGGCCTCTGCGTGATCCGCCCCGGCGAGGGCGCGCAATTCGTCGCCAGCCTGCCCGTGCGGCGCTTCCACGGCGTGGGCCCGCGCGGCGCGGAGAAGATGGCGGCTCTGGGCATCGTCAATGGCGCCGACCTGCGCGAAAAGGATCTGGCCTTCCTGCGCCAGCATTTCGGTGCTCAGGCGGATTATCTCTATCGCGCCGCGCGCGGCATCGACCTGCGCCGGGTGCGCCCCAACCGCCCGCGCAAATCCATCGGCACCGAGCGCACCTTCGAGCGCGATATCTCCACCGGCAGCCGCCTGCGCGAGGTGCTGGCGCATATCGTCGATCTGGTCTGGGACGATATCGAGAAGGTCGGGGCCAAGGGGAGGACGGTGACTCTGAAGCTGCGCTTGTCGGATTTTACGCTGCGGACGCATGCGCGGTCTTTGTCGCGCGCTGTGGAGGGGCGAGAGGAACTGGCCCGGCTGGCGGGGGAACTGCTGGATAATGTGTTGCCGCTGCCTCAGCCGGTACGGTTGATGGGGGTGACTTTGTCAGCGCTGGAAGGGCGGCAGGCGGTTTCCGCGCCGGTCGTCGCGGATCAGGGCGGGGGGCAGTTGGATCTGTTTTGAAGGATTTTAAGGAAAGACAATGCGAGGGGGTTACCCCCTCGCGCTCCCATTCCGTCTCCCGACGATAGGGCGGTGGCGCCCGATCCTTGCGCCTGACCTCTCCACCTGCACCACCTATGGCGCCGCAGGCAATGAAACTTAAAGCCTGCGGCGCTGCAAGTTAGGCGCAAGGCCGAACCCGTGACGCCCACGCAGACAGTAAAGGGAGCGCGAGGGCGATGGCCCTCGCATGTTACTTTTTTTTCTTCCAGCCACTCGCCCATCTTCTGCTTCAGCCCCTCCGACATGGCGGAAGGCCAAAGCCCCGGCGTAAAGAACGCGGCGTCGACAATCTCCCGCCCGTCCGGCGCCGGCGTTCCCGAGCAGCGCCCCGCCACGATGTAGGACACATTCGCCGCCCCGTGGAACGCGTCATGCGTGGTGGCCACCAGACGCGGCTCTTCCAGAGCGATGCCGATTTCCTCGCGAAACTCGCGCGCGGCGGCGACCAGAGGATCTTCGCCGGGCTTCACGCCGCCGCCCGGCGGCATCCAGTTGGCCGAGCCGTAGGAGTGCTGAACCAGCAGCACGCGCCCTTGCGGATCGAGCCCCAGCACCCGGCAGCCGGAGATTTCGGGTTTCCTGATCCGCCACCATTGCCGCCGGATCTGGTGGGCCAGCCTCAATGCCAGCCGGTGGAGCGGTGCCGGGGCGAACCCCAGCACCTTCTCCGCCATCAGCAGAAGCATGTCACCGGCTTGTCGGTCGCCTTCAGCAGGCGGGCGACGGGCAGGTCGTTGCCACCGGCGGCGGCCTGCTCGAAGATCTCGCGCTTATGGGCGTCGCCGGTGATGAGGAAGGCGATGGCGTCCGACGCCGCCAGCGAGGGGATGGTCAGCGACAGGCGGTCGAAGGGCGCCTCGGGCGGCAGGGGATCGGGGGTCAGGCGGATGACCTTGGCGGGAGCATCGGCCTGCGGGTTGGTGTTGGGGAACAGGCTGGCGATATGGCCGTCGCCGCCCATGCCGAGCAGGGCCAGCGCGAAGCGGGGCGGGACCTGCCCTTCCTCAAGGCCGACGATGGTGGCGCCTGTGGGCTCCAGCACGGCGCGGATCTTGGCGAGGTTCGAGGCGGGGTGATCCTCTGGCACCATGCGGTCGTCATTGGGCCAGACGCTGATGCGGTCGAAGGCCAGATCATGCTCCACCAGCGCGCTGAGCACCGGGAACGGCGTGCGCCCGCCCGGCACCGTGATGGCGATGGGCTGGTCCGTGGCGGCCAGCGCAGCGGAGAGGTGATCGGCCAGCCACTGGGCGATGGCGACAGGATCGGCGGCGGGGGTGAGTGTGACTTGAGCCATATGCGATGGGTAGCATTGGTGGTTGGGTGTGGGAATGGCGTGCAATGCTATGGAGTGGCAGGAATAAGGTGAAAAGCAGGGGGCGTTACGCCCCCTGCACCCCCGTTACGTCTTCCGGCGAAAGGTGGGTGTTTTTGGGCAGCGTTGCGCCCGACCTATCCGCCCCGCAGGGAATAATGCCTGCGGCGCGGCGACGTTGCTCTGTGGCTGAACCCGTGGCGCCACGTAGACATTCATGGGAGCGCGAGGGGGTAACCCCCTCGCATCTTCTCTTCTTAATTCTCTCGAACCACTCTGAGGAAAGCCTCTCCATAGGCTTCCAACTTGCGCGCGCCGACGCCATTGACCTGCCCCAACTCATCCAGCGACTGAGGCCGGGCCAGAGCGATCTCGCGCAACGTCGCATCGTGGAAGATGACATAGGGCGGCACATTGCCCTCCTTGGCCAGATCGCGACGCAGGCCGCGCAGCGCCTCGAACAGCGGATCACCCACGGGGTTGGCGCTGTTGCCGGAACGCTCGCGGCGGCGGCCTTTCTCGCGCGGCGGCGGGCGGGTGATGAGGACGGCGGCCTCGCCGCGCAGGATGTCGCGCGCGTCTCCGGCAAGGCGCAGCCCGCCATGCTCGGTGGTGTCGAGGCTGCCGCGTGCCTGCAGGGCGCGGGCGAGGGGGCGCAGCAATTGCGCTTCCTCGGCATCGACGATGTTGAAGACGGTGAGTTCGTCATGCCTGCGGGCGCGGACCTTTTCGTCCTCCACCCCGGTCAGCACGTTGGCGATATGGCCGAGGCCAAAGCTCTGCCCGGTGCGGTAGATCGCCGAGAGCAGCTTGCGCGCCAGATCGGTGGCGTCGATCACATCGGGCGCCTGCAGGCAGTTGTCGCAATTGCCGCAACTGGCGGGGGGCTGCTCGCCGAAATGGCGGCGCAGCAGGGCGCGGCGGCAGGCGGCGGTTTCCACCAGCGCGGCCATCGAGTTCAGTCGGGCGAGTTCGCCGGGGCGGCGCTCTTCCTCGACCTCCGACAGACGCTGGCGGGCCTTGGCGAAATCCTCCGCGCCCCACAGCATCAGGGCATGGGCAGGGTCTCCATCGCGGCCCGCGCGGCCGGTTTCCTGATAATAGGCCTCGATCGATTTGGGCAGGCCCGCATGCGCCACAAAGCGCACATCCGGCTTGTCGATGCCCATGCCGAAGGCGATGGTCGCGACCATCACCATATCTTCAGAGGCCACGAAAGCGGCCTGATTGGCGGCACGCGTCTCGGGCGGCAGGCCGGCGTGATAGGGCAGCACGGCGCGCCCGGTGGCCTCCAGCGCCTCGGCCATGCGCTCTACCCCGGCGCGGGTCTGGGCGTAGACGATGCCCGAGCCCGGCGTGTCGGCGATCAGGCGCTTGATCTGCGCCAGCGGATTGTCGCGCGCGGCGATGGTGTAGCGGATGTTGGGCCGGTCAAACCCGGCGACGATCATGCCATCGCCGGGGATGCCAAGCTGGTCGAGGATATCGTGGCGGGTGTGTTCGTCGGCGGTGGCGGTCAGCGCCAGCCTCGGCACGCCGGGGAAGGCGTCCATCATCGGGCGCAGCAGGCGGTAATCCGGGCGGAAATCATGGCCCCACTGGCTGACGCAATGCGCCTCGTCGATGGCGAAGAGGCTGATATGCGCCTGTTCGAGCAGATCGCGGAAATGCTGCTGGCTGGCGCGTTCCGGGGCGACGTAGAGCAGGTCGAGGTCGCCATCGAGCAATGCGCCGATGGTGGTGCCGCGATCCATATCCGCACTGGTCAGGCTGGCGGCACGGATGCCGTTGGCGCGGGCGGAGCGGAGCTGGTCATGCATCAGAGCGATCAGCGGGGAGACCACGACGCAGGTGCCGGGCAGCATGGTGGCGGGCAGTTGATAGGTCAGCGATTTGCCCGCGCCCGTGGGCATGATGGCCAGCGTGGAATGGCCGCCCAGAATACGCTCGACCACCTGTTGCTGCACGCCTCTGAAGCCGGTGAAGCCGAAGGTTTTGTGGAGGGCTTCGCTGGCGTCGGGGAGGGTTTCTGAAGTGGTCACAAGGGTGGTTATGGCAGAATCAGGAAGGAAAAAGAAGATGCGAGGGGGTTACCCCCTCGCGCTCCCGGAACGTCTTCCGACGAGAGGGTAGTGGCTCCGCATCGTGGCGCCCAGACTATCCACCTGAGCAAGGCTAGGCGCCGCAGGCAGGCATGGTTCGTGGATCGGCTGCGCTGCGGGTTTTCATGCCTGCGGCGCGGCGACGTTGCTCTATGGCCGAACCCGTGGCGCAACGTAGACATTAAAGGGAGCGCGAGGGCGATGGCCCTCGCATTTCTCTTTTTCGTTCTTAATCCAGATTGGGCCGCAACCACCGTGTCGCCGTTTCCAGATCGACGCCCCGACGCTCGGCGTAATCCTCCAACTGGTCGGTCCCGATCGTCGCCACGCCGAAATACTGCGATTCCGGGTGAGCGAAATAGAAGCCCGACACCGCCGAGGTGGGCAACATGGCCTGCGATTCCGTCAGGGTTATCCCGGCGTTCTCTGTGGCATCCAGCAGGTCGAACAGGATCGGCTTCAACGAGTGATCCGGGCAGGCGGGATAGCCGGGCGCGGGGCGGATGCCGCGATAGTGCTCGCGGATCAGGGCCTCGTTGGTGAGCTGCTCGTCCGGCGCATAGCCCCACAGGGTGGTGCGGGTGTGGAGGTGCAGACGCTCGGCGAAGGCTTCGGCGAAGCGGTCGGCCAGCGCTTTGAGCAGGATATCGTTGTAATCGTCGTGGTTGGCCTTGAAGCGTTCCAGATGCGGCTCGATGCCGTGGATGCCCACGGCGAAACCGCCCAGCCAGTCGCCTGCGGGGGCGATAAAGTCAGCGAGGCAGAAGTTGGCGCGGCCCCGGCTCTTGGCGAATTGCTGGCGCAGCATGGGCAGCACGGTGCCGTCCTGCAGGACGATATCGTCCTCATCGCGCACGGCGGGCCAGAACCCGGCGACGGCGCGGGCGGTGAGCCATTTTTCCTCGATGATCTGCTTCAGCATGGCCTGGGCGTCCGCGAAGAGGTTGCGGGCGCTTTCGCCCACCACGGCATCGTCGAGGATCGCGGGGTAGACGCCCGCCAGTTCCCAGGCGCGGAAGAAGGGCGTCCAGTCGATGTACTGCGCCAGATCGGCCAGATCCCAGTCGTCGAAGCGGTGGATGCCGGGCTGCAACGGGGCTGCGGGCTTCTGGGTGAAGTCGGGCGCGAAAGCGTTGGCGCGGGCGTCGGCCAGCGACACCAACTTCGACTTGCCACGGCCCTCGCGGGCGCGGCGGGTGGCTTCATATTCGGTGGCGGTGGCCTCGATAAAGGCGTCGGCCTGCGTGTCGGAGAGCAACTGGCTGGCGACGCCCACGGCGCGGCTGGCGTCCAGAACGTGGATCACCGGGCCGTCATAGGCCGGGTCGATGCGCAGGGCGGTGTGGACCTTCGAGGTCGTCGCGCCGCCGATCAGCAGCGGCATGGTCATCCCTGCGCGCTGCATTTCCTCGGCCACGGTGACCATTTCGTCGAGGCTGGGCGTGATCAGGCCCGACAGGCCGATCATATCCACCTGCTCCTTTTGCGCCAGGTCGAGGATGGTGGCCCAGGGCACCATCACGCCCATGTCGAGCACTTCATAGCCGTTGCACTGAAGGACCACGCCCACAATGTTCTTGCCGATATCGTGGACGTCGCCCTTCACGGTGGCCATGATGATGCGGCCCTTGGCCTTGGCGCCTTCTTCCTTCTCCGCCTCGATAAAGGGGATGAGGTGGGCGACGGCCTTCTTCATCACGCGGGCCGATTTCACCACCTGCGGCAGGAACATCTGGCCCGAGCCGAAGAGGTCGCCCACGGTGTTCATGCCGCCCATCAGCGGGCCTTCGATCACCTCGATGGGGCGGCCGCCGCGTGCCTGAATGGCGGCGCGGGCTTCCTCGGTGTCATCGACGATATAGGCGTCGATGCCCTTCACCAGAGCGTGTTCGAGGCGCTTTACCACATCGTAGGAGCGCCATTCCTCGGCGGCCTTTTCGGCGGCCTTGTCCGTGCCCTTGAAGGCTTCGGCGATGGCGATCAGCTTTTCGGTGTTGGTCTCCTCGCCCACCTGCGGGCGGTTGAGGATCACATCCTCGCAGGCATCGCGCAGCTTGCGGTCGATCTGGTCATAGATGTCGAGCTGGCCGGCGTTGACGATGGCCATGTCCATGCCGGCGGGAATCGCGTGATAGAGGAACACGCTGTGCATCGCCCGGCGCACCGGCTCATTGCCACGGAAGCTGAAGGACAGGTTGGAAAGGCCGCCGCTGATATGCACATGCGGGCAGCGGGCCTTGATCTCACGGGTCGCCTCGATGAAGTCCACGCCGTAATTGTCGTGTTCCTCGATGCCGGTGGCGACGGCGAAGACGTTGGGATCGAAGATGATGTCTTCGGGCTGGAAGCCGATGCCGGTCAGCAATTGATAGGCGCGGCAGCAGATCTCGACCTTGCGCTCCTTGGTGTCGGCCTGACCCTTTTCGTCGAAGGCCATGACGACCACGGCGGCGCCATAATCCATACAGAGGCGGGCGTGATGGAGGAAGGCGTCCTCGCCCTCCTTCATGCTGATCGAGTTGACGATCGGCTTGCCCGAAACGCATTTCAGACCGGCCTCGATCACCTCCCATTTGGACGAGTCGATCATCACCGGCACGCGGGCGATATCGGGTTCCGCCGCGATGAGTTTCAGGAAGGTGGTCATTGCCTCGACAGCGTCGAGCAGGCCCTCGTCCATGTTGACGTCGATGACCTGCGCCCCGGCGTCCACCTGGTTGCGGGCGACCTCGATGGCCTTGGTGTAATCGCCGGCGAGGATCAGCTTTTTGAACGCGGCCGAGCCGGTGACATTGGTGCGCTCGCCGACATTGACGAAACGGCTGGAAGATTGCGTGGTCATCTTAGGTCACTCGGCCATGGTGAAGGGTTCAAGGCCCGCCAGGCGGGTGACATGCGAAAGCGTGGGCGCATGGCGCGGCGACAGGCCGGTGACAGCCCGCGCCATCGCGCCGATATGCGCGGGCGTGGAGCCGCAGCAGCCGCCCAGCACATTGACCTGCCCCGCATCGGCCCATTCCTTGACGAGGCCCGCCGTGGTCTCGGGCATCTCGTCATAGGCGCCCAGCTCGTTGGGCAGACCGGCGTTGGGGTAGATCATGATGAGCGTGTCGGATATTTCCGACAGCAGCTTCACATGGGGGCGAAGCTGCGTGGCGCCAAACGAACAATTCAGCCCGATGGTCAGCGGCTTGGCATGGCGCACGGCGTGCCAGAAGGCCTCCACCGTATGACCCGAGAGATTGCGGCCCGACAGGTCGGTCAGCGTCATGGAAAGCATGATCGGCACCTCGCGGCCCACCTCCTGTTCCAGCTTTTTGACCGCCATGATCCCGGCCTTGGCGTTGAGCGTATCGAACACCGTCTCGATCAGGATGAAGTCGGCGCCGCCCTCGACCAGCGCGCGGGCCTGCTCGAGGTAGACATCGACCATCGTGTCCCAATCGACCTCGCGGTACCCCGGATCGTTCACATCGGGCGAGAGCGAGAGCGTCTTGTTCGTCGGCCCGATGGCGCCCGCCACAAAGCGGGGGCGGCCATCCTTGGCCTGATATTCATCGGCCATGCGGCGCGCCAACTGCGCGCTGGCGACGTTGATCTCGCGCACCAGATGCTCGGCGCCGTAATCGGCCTGCGAGATGCGGTTGGCCGAGAAGGTGTTGGTTTCGGCGATGTCCGCCCCGGCCTCGAAATAGGCGCGGTGGATCGATTCCGGCACCTCGGGCTTGGTCAGCGCGAGGATGTCGTTGTTGCCCTTCTGGTCGTGAGTCAGGCCCAGCGAGCCCGCGTAATCGGCCTCGCTCAGCTTGAAGTTCTGGATTTCCGTGCCGAAGGCGCCGTCGGTGATCAGCAGGCGCTGGGCGGCCTGCTCAAGGAAGGCCTTGCGGGCTGCGGAGGGGGTGATGGTCATGCGGCGATCTCCGAAACCTTTGGGCGCAGGCCCAGCAGATGGCTGATGGCATAGGACAATTCGGCGCGGTTGAGCGTGTAGAAATGGAAATCACGCACCCCGCCAGCATAGAGGCGGCGGCAGAATTCGGCGGCCAGCGTGGCGGCAACCAGCTGGCGCGAACCGGGATGCTTGTCGAGCCCCTCGAACAGGCCTTCCATCCAGGCGGGGATGGCCGCGCCACAGGCGGCGGCGAATTTGTGGGCCTGCGCGAAATTGGTGACCGGCAGAATACCCGGCAGCACCGGCGCGTCGATGCCCGCGGCGGCCAGCGCATCGCGGAAGCGGAAGAAGGTTTCCGGCTCGAAGAAGAACTGGCTGATGGCGCGGGTGGCCCCGGCGTCCAGCTTGCGCTTCAGATTGTCGAGATCGGCGGCCAGATCAACGCTGTCAGGGTGCCTTTCGGGATAGGCCGCAACCGAGATTTCAAACGGCGCGATCTGCTTCAGCCCTGCGACCAGCTCGGCGGCATTGGCATAGCCTTCGGGATGCGGGGTGAAGGGCACGCCCGGCTGGCCCATATCGCCGCGCAGCGCCACGATATGGCGCACGCCCGCCTGCCAGTAAGCCTCCGCCACCTCGCGGATTTCAGCCTTGGTGGCGTCCACGCAGGTCAGGTGAGCGGCGGCGGGCAGTTTGGCCTCGCTGATGATGCGCGCCACCGTGTCATGGGTGCGGTCACGCGTCGAGCCGCCCGCGCCATAGGTCACCGAGACGAACTCGGGCGCCAGCGGGGCCAGGGTGGTCACGGTCTCCCACAATTGCGCGGCCATCGCTTCGGTCTTGGGCGGGAAGAATTCGAAGGAGACACGGATATCGCCCGGCAGCCCGGCAAACAGCGGCGTATCCAAAGCGGTGCGAGCCTCGCGCAGCGCATCATAGGTGGCAATCATATCAAAGCCTTATGCAGCGGCGGGAGCGTCAGTCCGCTGCCCGGTCCAGATCTTGACGGTCAACTGCCCGCCGGGCAGCGCGAGGGGGGGCGGCAGGCTCGAAACCCGCGCCCGTGAACAGATCGGCCATCTGGCCATCGGTGAAGCCCAGTCGCGCATGGGCGTGGGTGGAGCGCATCTCCTCGCGCTCATGCGCGGCCAGATCGACCACCGCGATGCGCCCGCCGGGCCGCGTGACGCGCGCTGCCTGAGCCAGCACCACCTCTGGCGCCTGAGCGAAATGCAGCACCTGATGGAACAGCACCGTGTCGAAAGCCGCCGGCTTGAAGGGCAGATCGGTGAAATCGCCCTGCACCAGCGTCACGCCCGAAGTCGGAAGATGCTGCAGGCGAGCCCGCGCAATCCGCAGCATCTCCGGGCTCTTGTCGAAGGCGGTGACATGGCTGGCATGGGGGCTGAACAGCTCGGCCATGCGCCCCGTACCCGTGCCGACATCCAGCATCGCGCCCAGATTGCCGTTGGAGAGCAAGGCGCCCTCCAGCGCCGCCTCCACCGGGGCATCGTCGGACACCAGCCTGCGCAGCTCGTCCCACTGCACGGCGTTGCGCTCGAAATAGGCGGCCGCGCTGCTTTCGCGCCCGGCCCGGATCGCGGCCAGATGGCGCCGGTCCTCGGCGCAGCGCGCGGCGAAAGCGGCATCGTCATGCTCGGCAGCGGCCAGCAGGCGGGTGGTGGCCCCGCCCAGCGTCGGCGCGGCAAGATCGCGATCCTCGGCAATGGCGCTTTTCAGAAAGACCCAGCTGCCCTCCTTGCGCCGCTCGGCAAGCCCCGCATCGCAGAGGATTTTGACATGGCGCGACACACGCGGCTGGCTTTGCCCCAGCACCTGTGCCAGTTCACCCACAGCCAGCTCCATCGCCGTAAGCAGGCGCATGATGCGCAGCCGCGTGGGGTCGGCCAGCGCGCGGAGGATGGGGTCGATCTGCATGGCGGTGTGGGTTCTCGGCCTCTGGTGTGAGATGGCATATAAAGATATCTTTATATGATTGCAACGCCCTTTGCGGTTTGCAAAACGCGCTTCTAGAGTAACACCCAGACAGTGTTACCCGAGGACCAGCATGACCCTTTCCCAAACCTCCGTGATCCGCGCCGCTTTGGGAGCCGGTCTGGCACTCGCCCTCGCGGCTTGTGGCCACGCTGACAAGGCCTCCGACGCGGCCTCCGCCGACAATGTGGAAATCCCCGCCGAGGAAGCGCTGAGCGGCCTGCCAGCGGGCGTGGGGCCGGTGGCGGATTCGGCTGATGCCGGGGCGCCAGTTCCGGTTCAGGCAGCGAGTTCAGGGGAGTAAGAATGCGAGGGGGTTACCCCCTCGCGCTCCCGTGACGTCTTCCGGCGAGGGGGCAGTGGCGCCGAATTGTTGCGTCCGGGCTTTCCACCAGCGCGACCTAAGGCGCCGCAGGCTTTAATCCGTCTGCCTGCGGCGCGGCAAACTAAGCGCAAGGCCGAACCCGATGCGCAACGCAGACAGTAAAGGGAGCGCGAGGGCGATGGCCCTCGCATCTTCTCCTTCAAACCTTCAATCGAAGGAAACCTTCCCCCGGCCTGCCTTCACCGCCCCACGAATCTTCTTGCCCTCAAGCCGCGCCGTTTTTCCGACCCGGTTTAACCGGCTCTTCACGCGCTTTTCGGGGAGTTTGAAGGCTTCACGGATCAGCTCTGCCAGCCTTTCCCGCGCATCGGAACGATTGGATTCCTGCGTGCGGAACCGGCGCGCGACCAAAAGGATCTCCCCCGCATCGGTCAGGCGCGATCCGGCCAGTTCCTTCATGCGCGCAAAGACCAGCGGCGGCAGGCGCAGCGCATAGATGCTCACGCGCAGCTGGACCGCCGTGGCCACCTTGTTGACATTCTGCCCACCTGGCCCGGTGGCGGTGATAAAGCTCTCGCTGACGGCGGCGAAGGCGCGGTTGATGGCGCCTTCGACCTCGCTGGAGGTCACACCGCGAAGCCCAGCGAGAGGAAGTCGCCGGGCAGCGGGGCGTGGGCCATGATGGGGTCCTTGCCGGGGCGCGGCACCTGCAGGCTGGAGGCGTGGAGCATGGTGCGGGGCGCCGTGGCGCCGGTGGAGAGGCGCTCGCCATAGATCGGGTCGCCCAGCAGCGCGATGCCCAGGCCATGGAGGGCATGGACGCGGATCTGGTGGGTGCGGCCGGTTTCGGGGCGGAATTCGACCAGCGTACCGGCCTCATTCTCGGCCAGCTTGCGCCACCGGGTGAGGGCGGGCTTGCCCTTTTTCGCCGGGATCATGCGCCAGCCCGCCGCCGCGCTGGAAATCTTGGAGAGGGCCAGTTCGATCACGCCCTTGTCCTGCTCGATCTTGCCCGCGACGATGCCGAGATAGACCTTCTCCACCACGCGCTCCTCGAAGGCGGCGGAAAAGCGCTTGAGCGCCTTGGGGTTGCGGGCCAGCAGCAGACAGCCGGAGGTGTCGCGGTCCAGCCGGTGGACGGGCGCGGGGGCGCGGGCAAAGCCGAAGCGCAGCGAATCGAGATGATTCTCAAGGCTGACACCGCCCGCGCGGGGCATGTCGAGTGGCAGGCCGGCGGGCTTGTCGATCACGAGCGCCTCGCCGTCTTCGAAGAGGATGGGGAGGGTCATTGTGATTCCAGTGCTTTGGCTATGCGCGCGATGGCGGTTTGAAGGACGGCGTCGTCGGCGGCGAAGGAGATGCGGAAGCCATCCTGCCCGCCGAAGGCCGATGCGGCGACCACGGCCACGCCATGCTCGAGCAGATGCATGGCCAGCGCATTGTCGTCACCGAAGCGCGCCATATGGGGCGTGGCGTCCACCATGCAATAGAAGGCGCCGTCGGGCACGGGGGTCGAGAGGCCGGGGATGGCGTTGATCGCGGCGACCACGGCGTCGCGGCGGGCGCGGAAGCGTTCGCGCCAGTCGAGCAGGAAGTCCTGCGGGCCGGTGAAGGCGGCGACGGCGGCGGCCTGGCTGATGGTGCAGGCATTGCCGGTGATATGGCTTTGCAGGCGGGTCATGGCGCTGATCAGCCATTGCGGACCGGCGGAGACGCCGATGCGAAAGCCGGTCATGGCATGGCTCTTCGACACGCCCGAGATGGTGAGGATACGCTCGGCCAGATCGGGGGCGAGGGCCGCCAGCGTGGCATGCGGGCCCTGCCCATAGCGCAGCGGGGCGTAGATATCGTCGCTCATCACCAGCACGCGGGGGTGGCGGCGCAGCACCTCGGCAAAGCCCAGCAGGTCCTGCGCGCTGTAGGTGGCGCCGGTGGGATTGCCGGGGCTGTTGAGCAGCAGCCAGCGGGTTTTCGGCGTGATGGCCGCCTCAAGTTGCTCCGCGCTCATGCGGAAGCGGCTGGCGGGGGTGGTGGCGACCTTCACCACCTCGGCATCGGAGAAATGCACGATTTCGGAGTAGGACACCCACCATGGTGCGGGCACCACCACCTCGTCGCCGGGGTTCAGCGTGGCGGTCAGGCACAGAAACACCGACTGCTTGCCGCCGGTGGAGACCAGCACCTGAGCGGGCGCCACGGTGATCCCCAGATCGCGCTGGAAATGCAGCGCGGCTGCTTCGCGCAGTTTCGCGGTGCCTGCCACGGCGGTGTAGCGCGTTTCGCCGGCCAGCATAGCGGCGGTGGCGGCCTCGATCACATGGGGCGGGGTGGGGAAGTCGGGCTCGCCCACCGAGAGCGAGATGATGTCGGCCCCGGCGGCGCGCAATTCGAAGGCGCGGTCGGTCATCGCATTGGTCTGCGAGGGCTGGATACGGGCCAGGGCGTTTGAAATCGTCGTATCGGTCATCATGAATCCAGAAGTCGGGCGCGCATCAGCCCGCGCAGCCCATTGCCGATCAGGAAGCCTTCCGCAAGGTCATCGGGGGTGAGATCGGCCTCGCGCGCCTTGCCCTCCTCGATCAGCGAGCGGCGCAGCACGCCGCCCAGCAGGCCATGTGTGGTGGGCGGGGTCAGCAGAACGCCATCGCGCTCGACGAACAGGTTGGTGAAGCAGCCTTCGGTTACAAGATTGTCTTCACGGACAAAAATCGCCTCCTGGGCGCCTTTCGCGCGCGCCGCTTTCAGCCCGGCATTGTAGAACCAGCGGTCCGAGGTCTTGTGCGCCAGCCGCCAGTCGGAGGGATCGACCGGCAGGGGCAGCAGGATGCAGCTCACCGGATTGTCCGCATCGAGCGGCGCGGGCAGGGGCGCCGCCTCCACCGTGGTCGCGCCGCTGCGGCTGAGCGTCAGGCGGATGCGCGAGGGGGTTTCCAGCTCGAAGCCCAGAGCGTGGATGGCGTTGCGTGCGGCATGGCGGTCGAAGGAAAAGCCCAGCGCGGCGGCGCTGATCTTCAGCCGTTCGAGATGGAATTCGAGCAGCGCCATGCCCTCCTCGGGGGTAAAGCGCATGGTCTCGATCAGATCGATCTGCGCTGCATGACCCGTTTCAGCATGGACCGGCTGATGCACGAAACCCCCTTTCACCAGACACTCCCGCCATTCGCTCCAGAGCGCGGAATCGGCCACCACCGCCGATCCCACCCCCAGCACCGCGCGACCATGGCGGGCTGTGGCCGACGGAGCGCTATCCTCGCCCGTCAGCCGGAGCGTCCGGATTGCCACATTGAAGGCGGCGCGGCCAGTGCGTTCCTTGTTTCGCGCCCCCGGCGCCACGGAAACTGCCGGATCGATATGGCCGATGGCGCCGCAATAGACACCGCGGGGTGAGGGCTCGACCGCCTCGATCAGTTCCATGGCGCGGATTTTCGGCGCGCCGGTCACCGATCCGCAGGGGAAGAGGGCGCGCAGCACATCGATCGGACTGTGATCGGGCAGCAGCCGCGCCTCGATCGCCGAGACCATCTGGTGGACGCTGGGATAGCTCTCGATGGCGAAGGGCTCGGGCACTTTCACGCTGCCCGGCACGGCGATGCGCGAGAGATCGTTGCGCATCAGATCGAGGATCATCAGATTTTCCGCGCGATCCTTGGTGCTGCCGGCCAGATCCGCGCGCAGAGCCGCATCGTCCTCGGGCGTGGCGCCACGGGGGCGGGTGCCCTTCATCGGGCGGGCCGTCAGCAAGCCATCGTCGCAGGTGAAGAACAGCTCGGGCGAGTGGCTCAGCAGCCAGCCGCCGCCATCGAAGATCAGCGCGCCATAGGCCCCGCCGCCCTTGCCGCGCAGCAACGCATAGAGGGCCAGCGGGTCGCCCTGCCATGGGCCATAGAGCGGAAAGGTGTAATTGGCCTGATAGATGTCGCCATCGGCAATCGCCTGCTTCAGCCGCGCAAAGCCCCGCGCATAGGCGCCGGGCGAGATGCCGGGCGCCATCGGCCCGATGGTGCTGCGCTCATCACGGGCCTGAGCGGCCAGCCATGCGGGCACATCCGGCGCGGCGATCTCCTGCCAGCCCACGAAAGCGCCGAACCACAGCAAGGGCCCTTCACCGCCGCTGCGCCTTTGCGTCTGGGCGGCAAGGCGCGGTTCCAGCGCCAGCCCGGCCTCATAGGCGGCGTAACCGGCCAGCGCCGCGCCCTCCTGTCGCAGCGCCTCCAGCCGGGCGAGGGCGGGGGTGACCTCATCCGCGTTGCGGGCGATCACCACCTCATAGGGCTTGCTGTAAAGCCGCGCGGGGCCAGCGCCCTGACTTTTGGCATCGTCGAGCAGAACAAAGGGCGCGTTGCGGTCGAAGGGCTGATTGGCAGGCATGGCGGGCGGCTTCTAGCGGCTCAGAGACTGTTTGGAAATCCGACGAAGCCGGATTTGCGGCACCAGCCCGCTCCCCCACCCGGCCACCCAACGAAAGGATGATATGGGTGGCCGGGTGGGGGAGCGGGCTCTCAGGCGCGCCCTGTCCAAAGCGCGATGGTGGCAGGCGATATGGGGCGATTATTCACTCGCCATTGCGTAAAGTGGTAATTATGTTTCGCCGCTTTCATGGTTGCGAAGCATCGCTCCGTCGCTTCGCGCTTTTTCCGTTCCCGTTTCCCAAAGGCGCGCAATCCAGCGCCGGAAAGACGTGTTGCATGGTGCCCCCCGCCTTCAAGATGCCTCTGAAATCCCTGTTGCTGGCCACGACCCTGAGCGCCGGCACGCTGCTGACCGCCGCCCCCGCGCTGGCCCAGACGGCCGCTCCGGCCTCCGCCGCCGAAGCCCCGCCCGTGCCCACCGGCCGCCTGCCCGATGCGGTGATCCCCTCGGCCTATCGGCTGGACCTGAAGGTCGATCCCGCGCAGGAGCGTTTCGGCGGCCATGTCGAGATCGACGCCAGCGTCAAGGCCCCCAGCCGCTTCATCTACATGCACGGCAATGGTCTGGCCGTGAGCAAGGCCACCGTCACCATCGCGGGCAAGAGCTATGTCGCCGACTGGAAGCAGGTCGACCCGACCGGCGTGGTGCTGCTCACCTTCCCTCAGCCGGTGCCCGCCGGAAAGGCCACCTTCGCCTTCGATTACGACGCCCCCTTCCATCAGGGCCCGGACGGCATGTTCCGCGTGAAGGTCGGCGCCGACTGGTACAGCTGGACCCAGTTCGAATCCATCGATGGCCGCGCCGCCTATCCCGCCTTCGATCAGCCCGGCTACAAGCAGCCCTTCACCGTCACGCTGCGCACGCCCAAGGGGCTGGTCGCCGTCACCAATGCGCCCGAGACCTCGGTCACGCAGGAAGGCGGGCTTGATGTCCACCATTTCGCCGCCAGCGCGCCGCTGCCCACCTATCTGCTGGCGATGATGGTCGGCCCCTTCGCGGTCGCCAAAGGCGAGGTGCCCCCCCACGCCCCAGCGTGACCATCCGTTGCCGCTGCGCGTCGTCTCGACGAAAGAGAATGCCGACAAGCTGGGCTTCGCGCTGGAAAACTCCAAGCAGATCGTCGCCCATCTGGAGAACTATTTCGGCCAGAGCTTCCCCTACCCCAAGCTCGACCAGATCTCCGCGCCGATCATGGGCGGGGCGATGGAGAATGCCGGGGCGGACCTCTATCAGGACAAGCTGCTGATCGTCACCGACAAGGACAGCACCGAGGACAAGCGCGAATTCGGCATGGTCGTCGCGCATGAGCTGGCACACCAGTGGTTCGGCGATCTGGTGACCCCCGCCTGGTGGGACGACATCTGGCTGAACGAGAGCTTCGCCAACTGGATGGGCTATCGCATCGGCAATGAGTGGCGGCCCGACCTCAACATCGGCGCCGGCGCGCTGGAGGAAGGCTTTGCGGCGATGAACACCGACGCCCTGCTGGCCGGGCGCCCGATCCATCAGGCGATCACCCGCAACAGCCAGATCGATGCGGCCTTCGACAGCATCACCTATGGCAAGGGCGCCCATGTGGTGGCGATGATCGCCGCCTTCATGGGCGACACCAAGTTCCGCGATGGCGTGCGCGGCTATATGGCGGCGCATCGCTATGGCAATGCCACCAGCGCGCAGTTCTTTGCCGCCATGGCGCAGGCCAGCGGCGACCCGCGCATCCTGCCCGCGCTGCAGAGCTTCACCGATCAGCAGGGCGTGCCGCTGCTGACCTTCTCGGGCGGCGACGGGCGCTATACCGTAACCCAGAGCCGCTATGCCCGCCTTGGCACGCAGGCCCCCGCGCAGACATGGGGCGTGCCGCTCTGCATGCGTCGCGGCGATGAGCGTGTGTGCCAGTTGCTCGATACCGTCAGCGGCACGGTGCAGGTCGGCGGCAGCGGCGTGTTCATGCCCAACGCCGGGGGCACCGGCTATTACCGCTTCGAACTGCCCAAGGCCGATTGGGACGCGCTGATCGCGGGCTCGGCCAGCCTGACCGGTGGCGAGGGGCTGGCACTGGCCGATTCGCTGCGCGCCAGCTTCCTGGCCGGGCGCTCCAGCGCGACCCAGCTTGCCGATCTGGCCCGCGTCATGTCCGCCAACCCCGACAGCTTTGCCGCCGATGCCGCCACGCAGGGGCTGATCCAGCTTCAGGCGATGGACATGTTCGACGACAAGGCGAACAACGCCTATCGCCGCTTCCTCGGCCGCATTCTGGCCCCGCAGCTTGAGCGTCAGGGTTTCAACCCCGCGCTCGACGCCTATGCTGGTGAAGATGCCGAAAAGTCGCAGGCGCGCGTCCAGCTCGTCAGCCAGATGGCCAGCGCCGTGGTCGACCCCGGCGTGATCGGCAAGCTGAACAAGGCCGCCACCGACTGGCTGGGCGGCAACCCCAAGGCGCTCGACCCGACATGGTACCGCCTCGCCTTCGGCGTCTGGCTGGGCGAACAGGCCAAGGGAAGGGATGGCGGCGTGAGCGCGGCGAAAAACCTGTTCGAGCGCGCGCTGGCCACGCAGGATTCCAACCTGCGTCCCGCGCTGCTCGGCGCGCTGAGCCTGCCGGGCAAGGCCCCCATCGCCAACTGGATCCTGAACGAGGCCCGCGACCAGCGCCTGCGCCAGACCGAGCGCATGTCGCTGGTGCTCAACGTCACCAACAACCGCACCACGCATGACATTGGCTACAACTGGGCCCGCGACCATAGCGACGAACTGCTGAAGGGCTCGGCGGGGATCTTCGTGGCGGCGCGCCTGCCGATCGTGCTGGGCTCCATGTGCTCGGTGGAAGGCGCCGACGCCATGGCCCGCGACTTCGGCCCCAAGATGGCCGGGCTGAGTGGGCAGCTCGAACTGGATCGCAGCATCGAGCGGGTGCGTTCTTGCGGGGTGTTGAAGAATGCTCGGGCGAAGGAGGTTTCGAAGGAGATTTCTTCTTTGAAGTAAGGATGAAAGCAGGGGGCGTTACGCCCCCTGCACCCCCATGACGTCTTCCGACGCATGGGCGGTGGTGAACGCCACCTGTGCGCAAACGTCCCCCGCGAAGCGGAAAATGATTGCCTGCGGCGCGGTGAGGTCGGGCGCAACGTTCGTGAGCCACTGCCGCTTCGTCGGAAGACGTCATGGGAGCGCGAGGGGGTAACCCCCTCGCATCTTCCCTTAAAACCTTCTACCCAGCCAAAGGCAGCCGCAACTCGGCCACCAGCCCCAAAATCCCCCCATCCGGCCCAATATGGTTGGCCAGCGCCAGCGTGCCCCCGTGCTGATCCGCAATCGCCCGCGCCAGAGTCAGCCCCAGCCCCGCCCCGCCGGTATGGGTGTTGCGCGAGGGTTCGCCGCGGGTGAAGGGTTCGAACATCCGCTCGATCTGGCTTTCGGCGATGCCGGGCCCCTGGTCCTCGATGCGGATCACGGCCCAGCCTGTGCCGTCCGCGTCGTCCTCGCGCCTCAGCGAGACATGGGCCACCGAGCCATAGCGCACCGCATTACCGATAAGGTTGTGCAGCGCCCGCCGCACCCAGATCGCGCGCAGGGGCAGGACGATGCGCATCGTGTCGTCCAGCTCGACCGGCTCTCCCATATCCTCGTAATCCTCGACCACCGAGGCGACGAGGGCGGAGAGTTCGTTGGTCTCCAGCGGCTCGCTGGGGCGGCCGACACGGGCAAGGCTGAGGATATCGTCGAGCGAGCGCACGATCTCCTCGATGGTCTGGGCCATGCGCAGGCGCTCGGTGTCGTCCTCCACGCATTCGATGCGCACGCGCAGCGCGGCCAGCGGCGTTTTGAGGTCATGGCCGATGGCGCCCAGCATCACGTCCTTCTCGTTGATGAGGGCGATGATGCGGTCTTCCATGGCGTTTTGCGCCGCGATCAGGCGGCGGATGTCATGCGGGCCCTGCGGGACCACCTGGTTGGAGGCGACGCGCGTTTCGGCGAATTGCTCCACCTGCGATGTCAGCGCCGCGAGAGGCCGGATGATGCGGCGCAGGATCAGCGCCATGGTGCCCACCAGCACGAGGTAGATGAACAGCGTCTGCGCCACCAGCGTGAAGGGCAGCCAGGGGTCCTCGGGCGAGACGACCGTGCGCGCCACTAGCCAGCCGCCACCGGGGCGCGGCACGGCGGCGATCAGCAGGCGGCTGGCCTCCAGCGGCGGGGGATGGGGCAGGTTGACATGACGGCGCATCAGCGCGGCGCGGCGCTCGATGCGCTGCATCATCATGGGATCCTTCATCAGCGGCCGCTGGCAGACCAGCAGACCGGCAGGATTGACGTCCTGCTCGGTCAGCATGGGGGAGAGGCGGCGGGCCATCTCGGGCAGGGGCCGGTCGAAGGATTGCAGCGCGAAGTGATCGACGTTTTCGGTGCGGGGGCCGCGCGACACATCCTCGGGCGGGGGGCCGTGATGATGGTGGCGACGGAAGCGGTGCTCGCCGGCCTCTTCGGGCGTGTCCGGGGTGCCGGGCTTGGCTGGGGTCTTGCTCGCGTCCTTGCTGCCGGACTTGTCATCGGGCGCCTCGGGCGGGGGAGGCGGTGGCGCGAAATCGTCGTGAGAGGCCATCACCAGCTTGATCGCCAGCGCATGGGTGACCTGTTCCTCGCGATATTCGGCCTGAGCGCGATAGAGCAGCGCCGCGCCGATCCCCTGCGCCAGCAGCAGCGCCAGCGCCAGCGCGCCCATCACCTGGGCGCGCAGCGAATGCGGCCACAGCATGGTGAAGATGCGGGCGATCAGGCCGGGGCGGGGGGCAGGTGTTTCGCTGTCGGTCATGCCAGTGTCGTCACGCGGGGCCGGAGGGCACCCGGCGCACATCGGCGGCCAGCATATAGCCGCCGCCCCACACCGTCTGGATTACCTGCGGGTTGCGGCTGTCGACCTCGATCTTGCGGCGCAGGCGGCTGACCTGATTGTCCACCGCGCGGTCGAAGAGATGCGCCTCGCGGCCCTGCACCATGTCGAGCAGGCGGTCGCGGTCCAGCACCTGGCGCGGATGTTCGAGGAAGGCCATCAGCAGGCGGAACTCCACCGAGGAGATCGCCACGATGGCGCCCTCGGGATCGATCAGCCGGCGCTTGAGCGGGTCGAGGCGCCAGGCGTCGAAGAGGAAATCCTCATTCTGCGTGGTGTCCACAGCCCCGCGCCCCGAGCGGCGCAGCACGCTGCGGATGCGGGCGACCAGCTCACGCGGTTCGAAGGGTTTGACGACATAGTCGTCCGCGCCGATCTCCAGCCCGACGATGCGGTCGGTCGCCTCGGATTTGGCGGTGAGGAAGATGGTGGGGATCGCCCGCGATTCGGTCAGGTGGCGGCACAGCGACAGGCCGTCCTCGCCGGGCATCATGATGTCGAGCAGGACCAGATCGGGCACGCCCTCGCGCATGATCGCCCGCGCTTCTGCGGCGCTGGCGGCCTGGCTGACGGTAAAACCCTGCCGCTCCAGATAGGAGGCGAGGGGTTCACGCAGCCCCGGCTCGTCATCGACAAGCAGCAGGCGTTGGGGGGCGGCGTCCTGGGTCATGCCAGTGGTCATGGTGCTCTGGTTCACAGCTTTGTCTTCATCAGGCCTGAAAGGTGGACCCTGCGCGGGCCCACCTGTCAAGGTTTTGCATTCAGGTCAGCGGTGGGGGAGGCGGCGCGTCATGGCCATCAGGACCCCCATCGGGACCTTGGTCGGGACCATGCGGGGGCGGGCCCCAGCCACGCGGACCTTCACCATCGGGGCCGCCATGGCGCGGGCCGCCCCAGCGGTGATGATGCTCGCCATGGCCGTGGTGGCTGGCGCGCAGCTCCTCGAAGGTGACCTTGCCGTCGTGATTGGCGTCGGCCTCGTCAAAGCGCTTGAGTTCGGCGGCGATGAAGGCGTCCTTCGTCACCGATCCGGTGTGCTGGGGATCGGCGTCGTGCAGAAGCTGGAAGACGATCGGCGACATGAAGCCGTGATGGCCGGGGCCCTCGCCGGGGTGACCGCCGCCATGGCCGTCAGGTCCGCGATGGCCATCGGGACCGGGGTGCTCGCCCGGAGGCGGCGGGGGCGGAGCGCCTTCCGGGCCCTTGGGGGCAGCGCCATCGGGACCGGGATGCCCGGCGCCGGGGTGGCGTGGCTGTTCATGCGCGGCGATGAACTCGGCCTTGGTCACCGAACCATCGTGATTGGTGTCGAGCCGGTCGAACTCGCGGCTGAGGCGGTCCTCATAACGGGCCTTCATATCGGCCTCGTTGAAGACGCCATCCTTGTTGAAATCGAGATGGTCGAAGATTTCCGCGGCGTGAGCCTTCGCCTCGTCACGGGTCAGCGCGGGGGGCTGGTCGGGGGCGGTCTTGGCGGCGGCGGGCTTGGCCTTCGCCTTGGTGGCCGCCATGGCCGGAGCCGTCGCCAGCATGGATCCCGCCAATGCCAGCGCGATCATCCGCGAGCGCAGGGTGAATGACGTCATCAGTGCGATCCTTCTTCAATGCCCCCATTGCGCAGGAATATGGTGAAAGCCGCGCGGCCCATAAGCTCTATTTGGAGGGGGGATGAGAACCGACAGAACCGCGTGACTTTCGATGACCTGTGTAGATCGCGTCTGTCGCGGGTTTATGCCGGAGATGGGGGTTTTTGTCGCCAATTGTCGCTTTTTGGGCGGGAAGGAGGAGGGAGGAAGGAAGATGCGAGGGGGAAGTCCTTGTTGGTCGCATTCCTCAAGAGGAATGCTCCGGGCCCTCGCGCTCCCATAACGTCTTCCGACGATAGGGCGGTGGTGCACGATCCTGGTGCCCAACCTCTCTACCTGCACGGCATGGCGCCGCAGGCAGGCGAAATCAGGGCGCTACCCTGTCCTTGAAAGCCTGCGGCGCCGCAATCTGGGCGCAAGGCCGAACCCGGTGCGCAACGCAGACATTAAAGGGAGCGCGAGGGTGTAACACCCTCGCATCATCTACTTGTCCCTCTTCATCCCCTGAGTCCCGAATCCCACCGTGATAAACAGCAAACTCGCCTGATGCGCGATATCGGCGGTATGCCAGACCCCGGCTGGATTGATGGCCTGATCGCCCGTCCGCAACACAATGCGCGTCTCAACCCCGGCTTCGTCGCGCTGGATCAGCGTCGCCTCGCCCGCAGTGCAGATCACCACCTCCGCGCCCTGGGGGTGCATTTCCCAGCCGTCCCAGTCCTGCGTGAAGTGGTGCAGGCTTACCAGCCGTCCCTGTGCGCCATCGGCGCCATGGGCGGCCTCGTAATCCTCATACCATTGCGGGCCGGTCATCGGGGGCAGAACCAGCGCGGTGCCGTCCGGCCCGAGGTGGATCGGATGGCTTTCCAGCGGAAGGGCCTGCCCCGTCATGTGCTCAACCAAAGGTGAAGGCGTTGAGCTTGTTGCCGTCACGGTCGCGAAAATAGGCGGCGTAGAAGCCGCCTTCACCGCGCGGGCCGGGCAGGCCTTCGCAGGTGCCGCCCTGCTCCAGCGCGATGGCGTGGAGGCGGTCGACCTGTGCACGGTCTTTCGCTTCCAGTGCCACCATCACGCCATTGCCCACGGTGGCAGGCTGGCCATCGAAGGGTTTCGTCAGGCCGATGCCTGCGCCGCCGCCGGGCATGCCCCATGCGATGTAGGTCTCTTCCTCCATCATGCGGCCAACGCCCAGCTCCTTGGCCAGAGCATCATAGAACGGCGCCGATCCGTGCAGATCGTTGGTGCCCACCGTGACGTAACCGATCATGATCCTCTCCCCTTTGCACGACTCACTGAATGTTGGAACAATAAGTGAACATCGTGCGCGCCGCAAGCCTTACAAAGGCGCGCACTGATCCTTCAGCCAAGCCAGTGCGGCCCCTTCCAACTGGGGCGAGAGAATCGCCCACACGCTTGCGTGATAGGCGTTCCACCAAGCGGTTTCCGGCCCATCGAGCAGAGCGGGTTCGACCAGTTCGCGGCCGATCGGCACGTGAGTCAGTGTTTCGAAGCCGAAATAGTCGCCCTCGGCGCCGGGGATGTCGCGCTGTTCCACCAGCACGAGATTCTCGATGCGGATGCCATAGGCGCCGGTCTTGTAATAGCCCGGCTCGTTGGAGAGGAACATGCCGGGCAGCAGCTCCTGCCCCGTGCCCGCCTGACCGCCCGCCGATTTGGCGATGCGCTGCGGCCCCTCATGCACCGCGAGGAAGCTGCCGACGCCGTGGCCGGTGCCATGGGCGTAATCGACGCCCGCCTGCCACAGATGCTGGCGTGCCAGCGTATCGAGCTGGCTGCCCGCCGTGCCGCGCGGGAAGATGGCGCGGGCGAGAGCGATATGGCCCTTGAGCACGCGGGTGAAGCGGTCCTTCTCTTCCGCGCCGGCCTCACCGGGCCCGATCCAGACGGTGCGGGTGATGTCGGTGGTGCCATCGGGATATTGCCCGCCCGAATCGACCAGATAGACGCTGGAGGGTTCCAGTGTGCGGTTGGTTTCCTCGCTCACCCGGTAGTGGACGATGGCGCCGTTCGGCCCCGCGCCGCTGATCGTGTCGAAGGAGAGGTCGCGCAGGTCGCCGCAATCGCGGCGGAACTGGTGCAGGGCTTCGGCGGCGGAGAGTTCGGTGACCTCGCCTTTGGGGCCCTCGACCGAAAGCCAGTGCATAAAGCGGGCTACGGCGCCGCCGTCGCGGGCTTGCGCCGCGCGCTGGCCGGCCTGCTCCACCGGGTTCTTGATCGCCTTGGGCAGCACGCAGGGGTCGCGGCTTTCGGTGACCAGTGCCTCGGTCTGCTTCAGCGTGGCGAAAATGGCGGAGACGGCGCGTTCCGGGTCCACGGCGACCTTTTTGCCCTTCAGGGCGGCCAGCGCATCGGTGAAGCTGTCGCGCGGTTGCAGGCGCACGGCATTGCCCAGATGGGCGGCGACCTCGGGCGTGAGTTTTTCGGGCGCGATAAACCAGTCCGCCGTGCCATCGGCATGGGCGATCACGAAGGACAGGGCGACGGGCGTGCGGTCCACATCGCTGCCGCGGATGTTGAGCAGCCAAGCCACCGAATCGAGCGCGCTGACCACTGCCGCATCAAGGCCCTGCTCGCCCAGCCATTCGGCGATCTTGCCGCGCTTGGCCTCGCTGCTTTCACCCGCCAACTCCAGCGGCTGAACAAAAGCGGGAGCGGGCGAGGGGGCGGGCTGGTCATTCCACACAGCGTCGAGCGGGTTGCTTTCTACCGCCACCAATTCCGCGCCCTTGGCGGCCAGCGCCTTGCGCGTCGCGGCAACCCACGGCTGGGTGTGCAGCCAGGGATCATAGGCGATGCGCGCGCCCGGCTTTACCTGCTGGGCCAGCCATGCCGAAGCGCTGGTGGCGGGCACATTGTGATACTCATACAGTCGCCCATCGACCTGATCGCGCACTTGCAGCGTGTAGCGGCCATCAACGAAGATCGCCGCCTTCTCCCCCAGCACCACCGCGCTGCCCGCCGAGCCGCCAAAGCCGGTCAGCCATTCCAGACGCTGGGCATAGGCGCCGACATATTCGCTCATATGCTCGTCGCAGATGGGGATGACGAAGCCGTCATAGCCTTCGCGGGCAAGCTGCGCGCGCAGCGCCGAAAGGCGGGCTTCATGGGGGTGCATCAGCATGGGGGCGTCCCTCCTTGAGGACAGTCCGGCTTATTTGGGCCGGGGAATGGGTTTTCTGCACGCAAGCATGCTTGCGGCGCGTTGCCGGGCACCATAAATGCAAGTGATGAGCAATTCCAGCCAGAGCGCGCTTGCTGCGCCCATCGCCGCCCCTGTCGCCGCCAAGAAGCCGGCCAGCATCACGCATCACGGCATCACCGTCACCGACGATTACGCCTGGCTGCGCGATCCCGGCTATCCTCAGGTGACCGACAAGGAGGTGCTGGCGCATCTGGAGGCCGAAAACGCCTGGTTCGAGGCGCGCATGGCCCCGCGCAAGACTTTGGTGGACGATCTGTTCAAGGAAATGCGCGCCCGCATCAAGGAAGCCGACCGCTCGGTGCCTCAGAAGGATGGCGATTACCTCTACTGGATCGAGTTCGAGGAAGGCGCGGAATACAAGAAATGGTGGCGCAAGCCCGTGGCGGGCGGCGAGGATGAGCTGATCCTCGACGAGGTCGCTCTGGCGGCGGGGCATGATTATTTCCGCCTTGGCGCGCTGTCGGTCTCGAACGATGGCACGATGCTGGCCTGGAGCGTGGACGACAATGGCTCGGAGCGCTTCACCGCCCGCATCAAGGTGATCGCCACCGGCGAGGAACTGCCCGATGTGATCGAGGGCACGCTGTCCTCGCTGGTGTGGGTCGCGGAGGACAAGGGGCTGGTCTATTCGCTGGCCAATGAGAACTGGCGCACCGACAACGCCCGCCTGCACTGGCTGGGCCAGCCGCTGGAGAGCGATGTCGAACTCTATCACGAGGATGATGAGGGGTTCCGCGTCGGCTCCTCGCTCTCCGCGAACGAAAAGTGGCTGGTGATCGGCACCAGCGATCACGAGACCAGCGAGACCTATCTGATCCCCGCCCATGATCCTTTGGCCAAGCCGCTGCTGGTGAAGGCCCGTCAGGATGGCGTGGAGTATGATGTCGATGAGCGTGAGGGCACGCTCTACATCCATGCCAATGACACGCATGAGAACTTCCGCATCGCCACCGCGCCGCTGGCCAACCCCGGCGAATGGACGACGCTGCTGGAAGGCACGGACGATCTCTATGTCACCGGCTTTGAACTCTACCGCGATTTCTTCGTGGTGGAGAGCCGGGTGCGCGGCCTCGATACCATCGAGCTGCGCTATTACGACGATCCGTCGCGCATCGAACCCATCACTTTCCCCGAGGCCAGCTATGACGCCGGTCTGGCCGACAACCCCGAATGGGCCGTCGACAAGCTGCGCCTGACCTATGAGAGCATGGTCAGCCCGGCCACCGTCTATGACTACCATTTGGCGGACAAATCGCTGGAAGTGCTCAAGGTGCAGCAGATCCCCAGCGGCTATGACGCCAGCCTCTATGAAACCCAGCGGCTGGAGATCCCCGCGCGCGACGGCACGCTGGTGCCCGTCAGCATCGTCTACCGCAAAGACCGCAAGGCCAGCGATCCGCTGCACCTCTATGGCTATGGCGCCTATGGCATGGCGATGAGCCCTAGCTTCTCGACCACGCGCCTGTCGCTGGTGGATCGCGGCTTTGCCTATGCCATCGCGCATATCCGCGGCGGCGACGACCTTGGCCGCGGCTGGTACAAGGCAGGCAAGCGCGAGCAGCGCACCAACACCTTCAACGATTTCGTCGATGTGGCGCGCGGGCTGATCGAGCGCGGCTTCACCACCCCCGGCCGCATCAGCATCAGCGGCGGCTCGGCCGGCGGCGAGCTGATGGGCGCGGTGATGAATGATGCGCCGGAACTGTGGGGCGCCGTGGTGGCCCATGTGCCCTTCGTCGATGTGCTCAACACCATGCTGGACGAAACCCTGCCGCTGACGCCCGGCGAATGGCCCGAATGGGGCAACCCCATCGAGGACAAGGCCGCCTTCGAGCTGATCCACAGCTACAGCCCCTATGATCAGGTGAAGGCGCAGGCCTATCCGCCGCTGCTGGTGACGGCGGGCCTCAACGACCCGCGCGTGACCTATTGGGAGCCCGCCAAATGGGTCGCCAAGCTGCGTGAGCTGAAGACCGACAGCAACGAACTACTGCTGAAAACCAATATGGGCGCTGGCCACGGCGGCAAATCGGGCCGCTTCCAGAGCCTGACCGAGGCGGCGGAGGAATTCGCCTTCATCCTCTGGCAATTGGGCATGGCCGCGTAAGATGCAGCAGCGCCTGATCTTCCGGGGGGCGGTTGTCGTGAACCTGCTGGCGCTGGCCCTGTGGCTGGCCTGCTGGCTGGGCCACGCCGATCCCTTCCTGAAGGTGCTGATCGTCTGCTGGCCGCTTGTGTTGGCCTCGGTGGTGGCCTGCGTGCTGACCGCGCGCAAGACCCGCCGCTGGTGGCCTTTGCTAGCGATTGTGCCCGCGCTCTGGGCCTATGCGCCCTTCGTGGGACTGGCGCTGGCGGCGTTGGGGGCAAGATAGGCTTATGCGTCAGCCCGGCATCGACTGGAGTCAAGGCGACTGGTCGGTGACGGCCGTCTGGACAGGCCTGTTGCTCTTCGTCGTAGCCGGCGTGACGATGGGTATCGAGGCGCCCTTCACGATCCCGATGCTGGTTCTGGATGCGGGGCTGCTGGTCGCCGTGGTGCTGATTGGCGTGCGCCGCCGTAACTGGGGCCTGCTGATCGCGGGAGGGCTCTGCCTTTTACCGCTTCCGCTCGTCGCCCTGGCGTTGTTATCATGCGGCTTCGGAACGGGAGCTTGCCTCTGATGGCCAACCATTTCACCCAGACCTTCACCGCAGGGCCCGAGCATATCGATGTCCTCGGCCATGTGAACAATGCGGTCTGGGTGCAATGGATGGAAGCCATCGCCACCGCCCACTGGGAAAACGACGCCCGCCCCGAGGACGTGGCCACCTACATCTGGGTCGTGACCCGCCACGAGATCGACTATCGCGGCAACATCCGCGAGGGCGAAAGCGTGGTGGCGCGAACCTTCATCCCCGATCCGCCGAAAGCGGCACGGTTCGACCGCCGGGTGGATTTCTGCCGTGTGGGCGAGGAGAAGTCCATCGTTTCCGCCCGCACGACATGGGCGATGATCGATATGGCCAGCGGAAGGCTGTGCCGGATTCCGCCTGAGGTGGCTGAGCCTTTCAAGGGGTGGAAGGAAGATTAAGATGCGAGGGGGTTACCCCCTCGCGCTCCCAGAACGTCTTCCGACGACAGGGCAGTGGTGCCCGGTCCTTGCGCCCCACCTCTCCACCTGCGCTGCATGGCGCCGCAGGCAGGTGAAATCAGCGCGCTGACATATCGTTGAAGGCCTGCGGCGCCGCAATCTGTGCGCAAGGCCGAACCCGATGCGCAAGGTAGACATTAATGGGAGCGCGAGGGTGTAACACCCTCGCACCTTACCCTTTTAAAGCCCCTTACAAGGGCTGCCCATCCTTATCCCGATAGATCTCGCGCCGCCCGACGTGATTGGCAGGCCCGACGAACCCATCGTTCTCCATCCGCTCGATCCACTTGGCGGCGGTGTTGTAGCCCACGCCCATCTGGCGCTGCAGCCAGCTTGTCGAGGCCTTCTGGCTCTCGAACACGATCTGGCAGGCCTGGCGGTATTTGCGCTCTTCGGGATTGTCGCTGGCGGTGGCGTCGAGGTCGTCGAAGCCGAAGGAGCCTTCCTCGGGCTCTTCCGTCACCGAATCCACATACTCGGGCGCGCCCTGCAGACGCCAGTGATCGGCGACCTTTTCCACCTCATCGTCGGCCACGAAGGGCCCGTGGACGCGCAGCATCGGTCCGGAAGAGGGCTTGAACAGCATATCGCCCTTGCCGAGGAGCTGCTCGGCACCCTGCTCGCCAAGGATGGTGCGGGAGTCGATGCGGCTGGTCACGGCAAAGGAAATACGCGTCGGCAGGTTGGCCTTGATGACGCCGGTGATGACGTCCACCGAGGGACGCTGCGTGGCCATGATCAAATGGATACCGGCGGCGCGCGATTTCTGCGCCAGACGCTGGATTAGCACCTCGATCTCCTTGCCGACGGTGACCATCAGGTCGGCCAGCTCGTCGACGATCACCACGATCAGCGGCAGCACCTGATAATCGAGCTGCTTGTCCTCGAACAGCTCCTCGCCGGTCTCGGGATCGAAGCCGATGGAGATGCGGCGGCCCAAAGGCTTGCCCTTTGCGGCGGCGCTTTTCACCTTCTCGTTGAAGTTGACGATGTTGCGCACGTTGATCTCGCTCATCTGGCGATAGCGGCGCTCCATCTCCTCCACGGCCCATTTCAGGGCGCGCACGGCCTTTGACGGGTCCGTCACCACCGGGCTGAGCAGATGCGGAATGGCATCGTAGGATTTCAGTTCCAGCACCTTGGGATCGACGAGGATCAGGCGGCACTGGGCAGGCGTCAGGCGGTACAGCAGCGAGAGCAGAATGCAGTTCAGCCCCACCGACTTACCCGAACCGGTGGTGCCCGCCACCAGCAGGTGAGGCATGGTGGCCAGATCCGCCACGATGGGTTCGCCGGCGATATCCTTGCCCAGAATGATGGGAAGCTGGCCCTTGTTGCCCACGAAGGTCTCGCTGGCGATCATCTCCTTGAAGCTGACCATCTGGCGCACCGCATTGGGCAGCTCGATGGCCATCACGGTGCGGCCGGGGATGGGCGAGACGCGGGCGGAAATCGCGCTCATGTTGCGGGCGACGTCGTCGGCCAGACCGATCACGCGGCTGGCCTTGATGCCGGGGGCGGGCTCCAGCTCATAGCTGGTGACGACCGGGCCGGTGCGCACACCGGTGATCTCGCCCTTCACATTGAAATCGTCCAGCACGGTTTCGAGCAGGCGGGCGTTGCGCTCCAGCGCCAGCTTGTCGATGGGCTGGGCGGCATCGGCGGGCGGATCGGCCAGCAGTTCGAGGCCGGGCAGCGTCACCGAATCGAACAGATCGGTCTGGCGCGACAGGCTGGAGAACTCCGCCTGCTTCACCGCGCGGGCCGGATCGCTGATTTCCGGCGCGCGGCGCTGGGCGATCACGGGCGCGGGGCCATCGGGGGTGAAGGGCAGATCGGGCAGCGGGGCCGCCTTGGCCGGGCTGCTGGCGACGGTGGCGGGTTTGGCCTTGCGCGCGGCAGGCTCATGGCTCTCGTCGTCCTCGTCTTCCTCCTCAAGCCCGGCACGCGCGGCGGCGCGGCGGCGCAGGGGGATGGTAATGAGGTCGATCCAGTCGATGGCAAAGACCTGCGTCGCCAGAGCAGCCCCCGCCAGCAGCGCCACAGCCCCGCAGATGAAGGTGAACACGCCGCGCCCGGCAGCCGGGATCAGATCCGCCACACCATGCACGGCGGCGGCACCCAGCAGACCGGCCACGCCGCCCGGAGAGGCGGGCAGGCTGGTCGCGCTGTCCGCAAAAGCCAGCGACAGGGCCGAGCAGATCAGCCCGGTGGCCACCACCAGCACGGCAATCGGGCGCACCCAGTGATGGGCGGGAACGGCATCCTCATCCTCGACATCGGCGGCATCCGCCTCGGCAATGCGCCAGAGCTGGCGGGCGAACACCAGCAGCAGCGGCAGCAGCAGCACACAGGCCGGGCCGAAGAGGAACAGCGCGCGCTCGGCCACCCAGGCGCCGGGGCGGCCCATCCAGTTGAGCACCGGGCCGGCGGCCGCCGTCGAGGCCGAAGGGTCGGTCTGGTGATAGGAGAGCAGCGCCAGCACCGTGAAGATCATCACCGCCACCAGCAGCCCCGCGCCCAGCAGTTCGGCGCTGCGCTTCACGCTGCGGCGCAGGATCATGCGCCAGTTGGGGCCGCCGCGAGAACCGCCGCTGGGGGAATAGGGCCTGGTTGCCATGGCCGGATGCTTGCCTTTGCTGCGTGAACGGGTCCGGACGCAGGCGCGACATGCGGCAGCGTTCCCCCTTTGCCCTCTTATGCGCCGTGCGGGGAGTCCTCGTCAAGGACGGGTGACGCGCGCCACGGGGCACCGACCGCAAACGCCGCTTGCCCCCAAGCCTCGCGAGCGTTACGATTATGACAATCTTACCGCATAGAATGCGGCCCACAGTTTTTTCGAGTTTGATGATTATGGCGGACCAGCATCCGCCGGCAAAACGCAACAAGGTTCGCAAGCACGGGGGTAAACGCAAGCGGCACGCGCGCAAGACCAGCGGCGCATCCACCCCTTCCGGCGCGAACCGGGCCATTGCCGGTGGCCGTCCGGACGGCGTGGCCGCGCCTCAAGCGCCCCGCTCCGCCCCCGGCCCGGCCGATAACAGAGCGCCTTCGGGCGCGATGAACAGGGCGCCTTCGGGCGCAAGCCAGCCTGATCCCGGTCCCGCGCCGGGTGGGCAACGCAGACGTGCGGACAACAGCCGTGATGGGGCCAGGCCTGCGCCTGCCCGTCAGACCCCGCCGCGCATCGCCGCGGCCCGGCCGGGTGCGCCCCGTCAGGCCTATGCCGCCATCGATCTGGGCACCAACAACTGCCGCCTGCTGATCGCGCGCCCGGCGGGTGACGGCTTTGTGGTGGTCGACGCCTTCAGCCGCGTGGTGCGTCTGGGCGAGGGGCTGGCGCAGACCGGGCGCCTTTCGGATCAGGCGATGGAGCGTGCCCTGAACGCGCTGCGCGTCTGTGCCGACAAGCTGAAGCGCCGCAATGTCCATCTCGCCCGCTCGGTGGCGACCGAGGCTTGCCGCCGCGCCAGCAACGGCCCGGCCTTTATCGAGCGGGTGCGCGCCGAAACCGGCATCCGCCTCGACATCATCTCGGCGCGCGAAGAGGCGCGTCTGGCGGTGCTGGGCTGCCATATCCTGCTGGAACCCGGCCCCGGCCCGGCGCTGGTCTTCGACATCGGCGGCGGCTCGACCGAACTGGTGCTGGTGGAAACCATCCCCGGCAGCGATGCCCCCCCGCTGATCCGCGACTGGGTCAGCGTGCCCTGGGGCGTCGTCTCGCTGACCGAGACCTGCGTGGGCGAGGGACAGGACGAACAGGCCCGCATCGACCGCTATGCCGAAATGCGCGGGCGGGTGGATGCCAGCTTCGCCGATTTCGCCCGGCGCATCGAGCCGTTCCGCACCATGGCCGCGCAAAGCGAGCCCGGCGGCCCGCTGCGCCTGCTGGGCACCAGCGGCACCGTCACCACGCTGGCCAGCGTCCACCTCGACCTGCCGCAATATGACCGCAGCGCCGTCGATGGTGTGATCGTGCCCGCCAAAAGCATGCATGGCATCACCACGCGCCTGTCCACCATGGCTCTCGCGCGCCGCCGCGAACTGCCCTGCATCGGGCGCGAGCGCGCCGATCTGGTGGTGGCGGGCTGCGCGATCCTTGAATCGATCCTCGAACTGTGGCCTGCTCAACACCTTGGCGTTGCCGACCGGGGCATCCGCGAGGGCATCCTGCGCAGCCTGATCGGCACTGACGATACAATGCCTGCCCCCACTGCTAGTAACTCGGCGGGCAATATGGAGAAACGCCGATGAGCCGTTCAGGCCGCGACCCCAATGAGCGCCTGCGCACTGCCAAGAAGCGCACCGCCTCTTCCGCCCGCTGGCTGACCCGCCAGTTGAACGACCCTTACGTGAAAAAGGCCAAGGCCGACGGCTATCGCAGCCGCGCGGCCTACAAGCTGATGGAGCTGGACGACAAGTTCGGCCTCGTGAAGGGCTCGCGCCGGGTGGTCGACCTTGGCGTGGCGCCGGGTGGCTGGACTCAGGTGGTGCGCCAGCGTTCGCCTCAGGCGGGCGTGGTCGGGATCGATCTGTTGCCCACCGACCCTATCGAGGGCGCGGTGCTGTTCGAGATGGACTTTATGGCCGACGAGGCCCCCGGCGCGCTGATGGAGGCCCTTGGCGGGGCGCCCGATCTGGTGATCTCCGACATGGCCGCCAACACGGTGGGCCATAAGCAGACCGACCATCTGCGCACCATGGGGCTGGTGGAAACCGCCGCCGACTTCGCGATCCAGCAACTGTCCAAGGGTGGGGCTTTCGTTGCCAAGGTTCTGGCGGGGGGGACCGATCCCACCTTGCTGACCCTGTTGAAGAAGCATTTCACCACCGTGAAGCACGCCAAGCCGCCTGCCAGCCGCAAGGATTCCTCCGAGTGGTATGTGATCGCTCAGGGGTTCAAGGGGCGGGTTGAAGAGGAAGTCGGGGAAGAGTGAAAGCAGGGGGCCATCGCCCCCTGCACCCCCTTTACGTCTCCCGACGACAGGGCAGTGGTGCCGAAATGTTGTGCCTGACCTCTCCATCTGTGGCAGGCAATTGACCCTTGCCGGGGCTGCTGGCATGATCCCGGCATGATCTTCTGGATTCACATCGCAATCAGCGGACGAATTAACCGCCCGGCCTGACACGTCGGGCCGGGTCTTTCCGCTTGTGAATCCCATGACGCGAGCCGCGTCTTTCAAGGTCATTGGCCATGCCATCAACTCAAGCCACACTGCATTTCCTATGCGGCAAGATCGCTGCCGGAAAATCGACACTGACCAAAGCTCTGGGCCAAAGGCCCGACACGATCATCGTGAGCGAGGATAGCTGGCTGGCCCGCCTCTATCCGGGTGAACAGAACTCCCTTGCGGACTATGTGCGCAACTCAGGACGGCTGCGGGAGGCCATCACGGATCATCTCGTTACCCTGTTGCAGGGCGGTGTTTCGGTCGTGCTGGATTTTCCCGCCAACACACCGGCCAGCCGGGCGTGGATGCGGACGCTGTTCGAGAAGGCGGATTGCATGCATCAACTCCACCATCTCGACGTCCCGGACGAGGTTTGCAAAGCCCGGCTGCGTCAGAGGAATGAGAGCGGGGACCATGAGTTCACCGTCACGGACGAGCAGTTCGCCCTGTTCACCAGCCACTTTTCGGCCCCCTCCCCGGAAGAGGGCTTCGAGATCGTGACCCACCACTCCTGACCCCATGCACCCACGCCAAGGACCGGGCGCAAGGTAGACAGTCATGGGAGCGCGAGGGGGTAACCCCCTCGCACCGACCCCTTCAAATCCTTGCCCAAAAGAAAACCCCGCCAGAACCGAAGCTCTGGCGGGGTCTCTCTCCAACCCGTGAGGGAATGAGGCTTATTCGGCCTCATCACCCTTGATCAGGTAATCACCGGCATCGGCGTCGGTGCCGTGGGTGGTGCCTTCGACGGCGCCCAGCGGATCGACCAGACCGGCGGCCTCAGGCCCCTGGGCCAGCTCGGCGGCATGCTCTTCCGCGGCGCTGGCCGGGGCGATCAGGTGCCCCTGCAGCTTGCGGTAGGAGGCACGCAGCGCGGCATCGCGCGAGGAGGCGGTGACGCGCATGCGGTTCATGCCCGCGCCGGTACCGGCCGGGATCAGACGGCCCACGATCACGTTTTCCTTCAGGCCGCGCAGGCCGTCGCGCTTGCCCATGATCGCGGCCTCCGTCAGCACGCGGGTCGTTTCCTGGAACGACGCGGCCGAGATGAACGAACGCGTCGGCAGCGAGGCCTTGGTGATGCCCAGCAGCACCGGCTTGCCCTCGGCCGGGATCTGGCCTTCGAGCAGCTTGGCGTTGGTTTCGAGCATCTCTTCCAGATCGACCTGTTCGCCCGGCAGCAGGGTGGTGTCGCCACCGTTGGTGATCTCAACCTTCTGCAGCATCTGGCGAACGATCACCTCGATGTGCTTGTCGTTGATCTTCACGCCCTGCAGACGGTAGACGTCCTGGATTTCGGAGCAGAGGTACTCAGCCAGAGCCTCCACGCCGAGCACTTCCAGAATGTCATGTGGGTTGGGCGAACCGCTGATGAGGTTGTCGCCCTTCTTGACCCAGTCGCCTTCCTGAACGTCGATCACCTTGCTCTTGGGGATCAGGTATTCGACGGTCTCGCCTTCCTCGGGGACGATGGCGATCTTGCGCTTGGCCTTGTAGTCGCGGACGAATTCGATGCGGCCCGAGATCTTTGCGATGATCGCATTGTCCTTGGGGGAGCGCGCTTCGAACAGCTCGGCCACGCGCGGCAGACCGCCGGTGATGTCGCGGGTCTTCGGCGGCTTCGCGGCTGGCGCGGGCCAGCACGTCACCGGCCTCGACGACCTGACCGTCCTCGACCGACAGGGTGGTGCCGGGCGCCAGCAGATAGCGCGCGGCTTCACCGCTGGCGTCATCCAGCAGCGTCAGACGAGGACGCAGGTCCTCCTTCTTGCTGCGGCTGGTGGCGCGGTTTTCGGTCACCACGCGGCTGCTCATGCCGGTGGCTTCGTCGGTCTGCTCGGTCAGCGTGCGGCCATCGATCAGGTCCTGATACTTCACGATACCCGACTTTTCGGTGATCATCGGGGTGGTGAAGGGATCCCACTCGGCCAGACGGTCGCCCTGCTTGATCTCCGCACCATTCTCGAAGATCAGATGGGTGCCGTAGGGCACGCGGTGCAGCGCGCGCTCGCGACCATCGGTGTCGATCACCACGACCTCGCCGTTACGGGCGAGCGACAGGCGGCGGTTGCGCTTGTCCTGAATGGTCGGGATGTCGCGATAGATCACGGTGCCGTCGCACAGCGCTTCCAGGTTCGACTGCTCGTTGACCTGCGCGGCGCCACCGATGTGGAACGTACGCATGGTCAGCTGCGTGCCCGGCTCACCGATCGACTGGGCGGCGATGACGCCGACCGCTTCACCGATGTTGACCGGCGTGGCCACGGGCCAGGTCGCGGCCGTAGCAGGTGGCGCAGACGCCCTGCCGGGTTTCGCAGGTCAGCGGCGAGCGGATGCGGGCCGACTGCGTGCCGGCCGCCTCGATACGGGCCACGGCGGGCTCGTCGAGCAGCGTGCCCTTGGCGACGATGACGCTGCCGTCCTTGGCCACGATATCCTCGGCCAGGGTACGGCCCAGGATACGCTCGGCCAGCGAGGCGATGGTCGAACCGCCCTGCACGATCGCGCGCATTTCCAGCGGCCGCGCTCGGTGCCGCAATCGTTCTCGGTCACCACCAGATCCTGCGCCACGTCGACCAGACGACGGGTCAGGTAACCCGAGTTCGCGGTCTTCAGCGCGGTATCCGCCAGACCCTTACGAGCACCGTGGGTCGAGATGAAGTACTGGAGTACGTTCAGGCCTTCGCGGAAGTTCGCGGTGATCGGCGTCTCGATGATCGAGCCGTCCGGCTTGGCCATCAGGCCGCGCATACCGGCCAGCTGACGGATCTGGGCCGGCGGAACCCCGCGCGCCCGAGTCGGCCATCATGTAGATCGAGTTGAACGACTTCTGACGGCCGTCATCATCCAGCGGGGTGGCTTTAATTTCGTCCATCATGGCCGCAGCCACCTGGTCGCCGCCAACGGCTCCAGAGGTCGATCACCTTGTTGTACTTCTCCTGCTGGGTGATCAGACCGTCCTGATACTGCTGCTCGTAATCGGCCACCAGCGACTTGGTCTGGTCGACGAGATTCATGTCGCCTTGCTCGTCGGGGATGACCATGTCGTCCATGCCGATGGAGATGCCGGCCTTGAACGCGTGGCGGAAGCCCAGCGACATGATGGCGTCGGCGAACAGCACCGTGTCCTTCTGGCCGGTGTGACGATAGACCTCGTCGATCACGTCGCCCACATCCTTCTTGGTGAGGAGGCTGGTTGACGACGTCGAAGGGCACCTTGTGGCTCTTGGGCAGGCATTCGCCGATCAGCATGCGGCCCGGAGTCGTCTCGAAACGCTTGAGATACGTCTTGCCGTTCTCGTCGGTCTGCGGGACGCGCGCCACCACCTTGGAGTGCAGCGTGACAACGCCCGAATCCAGCGCCTGATGCACCTCGGCCATGTCGGCCAGCAGCTGGCCCTCGCCGGGCTCGCCGATGCGGTCCATCGGGTCATGTAGTACAGACCCAGCACCACGTCCTGCGACGGAACGATGATCGGCTCGCCGTTCGCGGGCGACAGGATGTTGTTGGTGGACATCATCAGCGCGCGCGCTTCCAGCTGGGCTTCCAGCGTCAGCGGAACGTGAACGGCCATCTGGTCACCGTCGAAGTCGGCGTTGTAGGCCGCGCAGACCAGCGGGTGCAGCTGGATCGCCTTGCCTTCGATCAGCACCGGCTCGAACGCCTGGATGCCCAGACGGTGCAGGGTCGGCGCACGGTTCAGCAGTACCGGGTGTTCGCGGATCACTTCGTCCAGGATGTCCCAGACCTCCTGGCGCTCCTTCTCGCTCAACCATTTTCTTGGCGGCTTTGATGGTGGTGGCCAGGCCACGCGGCGTCCAGCTTGCCGTAGATGAACGGCTTGAACAGCTCCAGCGCCATCTTCTTGGGCAGACCGCACTGGTGCAGACGCAGGTACGGACCTACGGTCACGATGACCGAACGGCCGGAGTAGTCGACGCGCTTGCCGAGCAGGTTCTGACGGAAGCGACCCTGCTTGCCCTTGATCATGTCGGCCAGCGACTTCAGCGGACGCTTGTTGGCACCGGTGATGGCGCGACCGCGACGGCCGTTGTCCAGCAGGGCGTCGACCGCTTCCTGCAGCATGCGCTTTTCGTTGCGCACGATGATGTCCGGCGCAGCCAGATCGAGCAGGCGCTTCAGACGGTTGTTACGGTTGATCACGCGGCGATACAGATCGTTCAGGTCCGAGGTCGCGAAACGACCGCCATCCAGCGGAACCAGCGGACGCAGATCCGGCGGCAGCACCGGCAGCACGGTCAGGATCATCCACTCTGGCTTGTTGCCAGACTCCACGAAGGCTTCCAGCAGCTTCAGGCGCTTGGTCAGCTTCTTGCGCTTGGTTTCGGAGTTGGTTTTGGCCAGTTCCTGAAGGAGGTCTTCCTTCTCCTGCTCCAGGTCGATGCGCCTTGTTTTTCAGCATGTGCTTGAACGGCCTCGGCGCCCATGTCGGCGTCGAATTCGTCACCGAACTCTTCCAGCGCGTCGAAGTATTGCTCGTCTTCGGTCAGCAGCTGGCCCTTTTCCAGGGTGGTCATGCCCGGTTCGATCACCACGTAGCTTTCGAAGTACAGCACGCGTTCGATGATCGCGCAGCGGCATGTCCAGCAGCAGGCCGATACGGGACGGCAGCGACTTCAGGAACCAGATGTGCGCGACCGGCGAGGCCAGCTCGATGTGGCCCATGCGCTCACGGCGCACCTTGGTCAGGGTCACTTCAACGCCGCACTTCTCGCAGATCACGCCGCGGTGCTTCAGGCGCTTGTACTTGCCGCACAGGCACTCGTAGTCCTTGACCGGGCCGAAGATCCTGGCGCAGAACAGGCCGTCACGCTCCGGCTTGAACGTACGGTAGTTGATGGTTTCCGGCTTCTTAACTTCGCCGAACGACCACGAACGGATCATCTCGGGCGAGGCCAGACCGATCTTGATCGCATCGAAGGTCTCGGGCTTGGCCATCTGGTTGGTGAATTTGGTCAGGTCGTTCATAGTTTCGTTCCCTTGCCCCATCAGGGGCGCTGGACGTCAAATTCCGGGCGAAGGGAGGGCGGTTCCGTTCAGAACCGCCCGGCCCTCTTACTCCGCCGCCTGCGCGAGACCGTCTTCGTCATCCTCATCGGTGTTCGGGCAGTTCGATGTTGATGCCGAGCGAGCGGATTTCTTTCATCAGCACGTTGAAGGACTCGGGCATGCCGGCCTCCATCCGGTGGTCGCCGTCCACGATGTTTTTGTACACCTTGGTACGGCCGTTCACGTCGTCCGACTTCACGGTCAGCATTTCCTGCAGGGTGTAGGCCGCGCCGTAGGCTTCCAGCGCCCACACCTCCATCTCACCGAAGCGCTGACCACCGAACTGCGCCTTACCACCCAGCGGCTGCTGGGTAACCAGCGTGTACGGGCCGGTCGAACGGGCGTGCATCTTGTCGTCGACCAGGTGGTTCAGCTTCAGCACGTACATGTAGCCGACGGTGACCGGACGCTCGAACTGCTCGCCGGTGCGGCCGTCGAACAGGGTCATCTGACCCGATTCATCCAGCCCCGCCTTGCGCAGCATGGCGGTCACATCGGCTTCCATCGCGCCGTCGAACACCGGCGTAGCCATCGGCACGCCCTTGCGCAGGTTCTTGGCCAGTTCGAGCAGTTCGTCGTCGCTGAGGTCGTCGAGCTGCTCGGCGTAGTTCTCGCCATAGATGTCCTTCATCAGCTCGCGCAGAGCTTCAGGAGGCTGGCCGACCTCGGGGTTCGGATTGGCTTCGCGCCAGGCATCCAGAGCATCGCCGATCTTGCGGCCCAGGCCCTTGGCGGCCCAGCCCAGGTGGGTTTCGAGGATCTGACCGACGTTCATACGCGACGGTACGCCCAGCGGGTTCAGTACGATGTCGACCGGCGTGCCGTTGGCATCGTGCGGCATGTCTTCCGACCGGCATGATCAGCGAGACGACACCCTTGTTACCGTGACGGCCGGCCATCTTGTCGCCCGGCTGGAGGCGGCGCTTCACGGCCAGGTAGACCTTGACCATCTTCAGCACGCCCGGAGCCAGGTCGTCGCCGTGCTGCAGCTTTTCCTTACGGTCCTCGAACTTCTCGACGATCGACTTGATGGTGAAGTCGTACTGCGCCTTGGTCGCTTCCAGCTGCTGCTGGCGCGCGTCGTCGGCCACGGCGAACTTCCACCACTCGTGGCGCTCCACCTCGCCGAGCAGTTCCTCGGTGATCTCCACGCCCTTCTTCAGGCCCTTGGGCGTTGCGGCAGCGGTCTGGCCGAGCAGCATGTCCTTCAGGCGGTTGAAGGTGGCGCGTTTCCACGATGCGGCACGCTCGTCCTCACGGTCCTTGGCGAGGCGTTCGATTTCCTCGTTCTGGATCGCGCGGGCACGCTTGTCCTTCTCGACGCCGTCGCGGGTGAAGACCTGCACGTCGATGACGGTGCCGGCCAGTGCCGGTCGGCACGCGCAGCGAGGTGTCCTTCACGTCGGACGCCTTCTCACCGAAGATCGCGCGCAGCAGCTTCTCTTCCGGCGTCAGCTGGGTTTCGCCTTTCGGGGTGACCTTGCCGACCAGGATGTCGCCGGCGTGCACTTCGGCACCGATGTAGACGATGCCGGCTTCGTCCAGCTTGTTCAGCGCGGCCTCGCCCACGTTCGGGATGTCGGCGGTGATTTCCTCTGGCCCCAGCTTGGTGTCGCGGGCCACGCACCTCCAGTTCCTGGATGTGGATCGTGGTGAAGACGATCTTCCTGCACCACGCGCTCGGAGAGCAGGATGGAGTCTTCGAAGTTGTAGCCGTTCCAGGGCATGAACGCGACGCGCATGTTCTGGCCCAGGGCCAGTTCGCCCAGGTCGGTCGACGGACCGTCGGCCAGGATGTCGCCGCGCGCGACGACGTCACCCACCTTCACCAGCGGACGCTGGTTGATGCAGGTGTTCTGGTTGGAACGGGTGTACTTGGTCAGGTTGTAGATGTCGACGCCCGGCTTCGCCAGTCTCGACTTCATCGTCGTTGACGCGGACCACGATACGGGCTGGCATCGACCTAGTCGATCACGCCCGCACGCGCGGCGGCGACGGCGGCGCCGGAGTCACGCGCCACGTTGCGCGTTCCATGCCGGTACCGACCAGCGGCGCGTCGGCCTTCACGCAGGGTCGGCACGGCCTGACGCTGCATGTTCGCGCCCATCAGTGCGCGGTTGGCGTCGTCGTGCTCCAGGAACGGAATCAGCGAGGCAGCGACCGAAACGACCTGCTTCGGCGAAACGTCCATCAGCGTGATCGTCTCGCGCGGGGCCATCACGAATTCGCCGTTCTGACGGGCCGAGACCAGCTCTTCCACGAAGTTGAGCCTTCGTCATCCGGTTGGGTTCGGCCGAGGCCTGGGCGAGACGTGTGCTTCTGCTCTTCGATGGCCGACAGGTAGACCACGTCGTCGGTGACCTTGCCGTCGACCACGCGGCGGTACGGGCGTCTCGAGGAAGCCGTACTCGTTGAGTGCGCGCGTAGGTCGCCAGCGAGTTGATCAGACCGATGTTCGGACCTTCCGGCGTTTCGATCGGGCAGACGCGGCCGTAGTGGGTCGGGTGTACGTCGCGAACTTCGAAGCCGGCGCGCTCACGGGTCAGACCGCCCGGGCCGAGTGCGGAGACACGACGCTTGTGCGTGATTTCCGACAGCGGGTTGTTCTGGTCCATGAACTGCGACAGCTGCCAGGAACCGAAGAACTCCTTCACCGCGGCCGACCACCGGCTTGGCGTTGATCAGGTCCTGCGGCATCAGGCCTTCGCTTTCGGCCATGGACAGGCGTTCCTTGACCGCGCGCTCGACACGCACCAGGCCGACGCGGAACTGGTTCTCGGCCAGTTCGCCGACGCAACGCACGCGACGGTTGCCCAGGTGGTCGATGTCGTCGACTTCGCCCTTGCCGTCCTTCAGGTTCACCAGTTCCTTGACGACAGACAGGATGTCGTTGGTTTCCAGCGTGGTGACCGTGTCTTCCACATCCAGACCCAGACGCATGTTGAACTTCATGCGGCCCACGGCCGACAGGTCGTAGCGGTCGGCGTTGAAGAACAGGCCGTCGAACAGGGCTTCGGCGGCTTCGCGCGTCGGCGGCTCGCCGGGACGCATCATGCGGTAGATGTCGACCAGCGCGTGGTCGCGGTCCTCGGCCTTGTCGGCCTTGAGGGTGTTGCGGATCCAGGGACCGGTGGCGACATGATCGATGTCGAGCAGTTCGACATAGTCGATGCCGGCGGCGTCGAGCGCGGCCAGATTTTCCGGCGTCACTTCATCACCGGCCTCGATGTAGATGCGGCCGGTCGATTCATTGATGACGTCATTGGCGCTGTAGCGGCCGAAGATTTCCTCGGTCGGGATCAGCAGGTCGGTCAGGCCGTCCTTCTCCGCCTTGTTGGCGGCGCGAGGGCTGATCTTGGTGCCGGCCGCGAAGATCACTTCGCCGCTCTTGGCGTCGACCAGATCGAAGGTCGGCTTGGTGCCGCGCCAGGCTTCGGCGGTGTAGGGGATCTTCCAGCCGCCACCCGCACGGTTCCAGGTGATGCGCTGATAGAAATAGTGCAGGATCTCTTCGTCGTTCAGACCCAGGGCATGCAGCAGCGTGGTGACCGGCAGCTTGCGGCGGCGGTCGATACGGACGTACACGATGTCCTTCGGGTCGAACTCGAAGTCCAGCCACGAGCCGCGGTAAGGAATGATGCGGGCGGAGAACAGCAGCTTGCCGGAGCTGTGGGTCTTGCCCCGGTCGTGGTCGAAGAACACGCCCGGCGAACGGTGCAGCTGGGAGACGATGACGCGCTCGGTGCCGTTGATGATGAAGGTGCCGTTGTCGGTCATGAGCGGCATTTCGCCCATGTAGACGTCCTGCTCCTTGATATCGAGCACCGACCGGGCTTCGGTCTCGGCGTCGACTTCAAAGACGATCAGGCGCAGCGTGACCTTCATGGGCGCGGCATAGGTGATCGAGCGCTGACGGCATTCGGTGATGTCGTACTTGGGCTCTTCCAGCTCATAGTGGACGAAGTCCAGCTCGCTGGTGCCGGCGAAGTCGCGGATCGGGAAGACGCTGCGCAGCGTCTTTTCCAGGCCCGAGACATAGCCGATCTTGGGGTCGGAACGCAGGAACTGTTCATAGCTCTCGCGCTGCACCTCGATCAGGTTCGGCATCTGCACCACTTCGTGGATGTCGCCGAAGATCTTGCGGATGCGGCGCTTGGACGACGCACGCGAGGGTTGCTGGGGCTTCGTTGCCATTGCTGGTCTTGCCTCTTTCGCTCTGCCAAGGCGGGCCACGCGGGCGGCACGCCTTTTGAAAAACCGTGTGTTTGCGCGGACTTTATGGGGTTGCCATCACGCAAAAAGGGCCACGGGTGGCTTGATGACCCTTATACAAGGGGCAATCGGCCCGTAGCCTGCTGCGTCAGATGGCACGACCCCTGAGCTTCCTTCCGTGACCGACCCCCGCGCTGGGTCAATCTTGCTCGAAGCTGCAAGAACCGGCGGCATGTAGGCCGGAGTCGGCTTCCTGTCAAGGCTGGTGGGGGCGTTCGCGGCGTGGCGTGCGGGCCACGGTGTGGCATGCCTCTGTTGCACTTTGGGCGCAAAAGTGGGTGCTTCGATGAATGTCTTATGAATTGGCAATTCATCGCTTTTGCAGATCAAGTAGAAGTCAAGAACGGTTTTGATGAATATGGTGAAATATTTGTCGACTCATCTCTGAAATCACCCGACTGGTCGACTCTGTCGGCCACAAAGTGCCAATCTGTCTCTTCCTTCACCATGACACACGCACTTGACCGCTCGCTCAGCTCGCTCACCGCCCTTGCGGCGGCCAGCCTGCTCCTTTCCACCTCGCCAGCTTCGGCTCAGGCGACGCAAGCCCAGCCTCCTGACGCCGCGACGGCGCCCGCTGCTGCCCCCACTGCGACTGCGCCTCAGGCCGCGACCAACCCGCCCAGCGAGGTGCCCGCGCCGCCCCCGGCGCCCGCCACGACTCCGGTCCCCGCGCCGCCGCCCACCACCGATACGGCTCCGGCTGCAGCGCCCGCTCCCGCGCCTCAGGCGCCGACCATGACGTCGAACCCTGTCGTGCAGGCGGTGCCGGACAGCGGCACCCCGGCTCAGGCCCAGAGCGCGGCTGACGCTGCCGACAGCGCCGCCGCCCCGGCCAAGCAGGCCGCACCGCGCGCTCATGCCGAGGCGCGCCCCGCTCAGCCTGCGGCCCGTCCCGCACCCACGGAAACCAGCCGCACCACCACGCAGACCGTAAGCAAGGAGGCTGCCAAGTCCGCCGATGCCGGGAGCAATGGCTCGGGGCTGACGCGCCGTGACCCTGCGGGCCTCTACACCGCCGATGGTACGCCTGCGGCGCCTGCCGCTGCTCCGGCCCCGTCGCCCGCCTCCGATATGGAGCGTTATTGGCCGATCGGTGCCGCCGGTGCCGTCCTTCTGGCGGGTCTGGCCGGCTTCGCCCTGACGCGCCGTCGCGATGAGGAAGAAGCCGAGGCCGAGACGGTCGTGACCCCCACCGGTCGCACCTATGTCGACCCGAGCTACTTCGAGCCCGCCGCCAATGAGCCGGTCGATGCCGTCGCGCAGGCCGATGCCCAGCGCGTGGCCGAGGCCGGGATGGTGCCCGAGGCCAAGCTCGCGGAAACCGCGCCTGCGCCGGTCCGTCGCCGCAAGCGTGCTGACTCGCCCGAAGCGGTGATGCTGCGCGAAGGCCCGCTGCCCACCGGCGAGGAGCGTGCCGAACTGCTCAAGCGCATGGTGGAGGCCGAGCCTGACGAGGCCAATCCCTTCCACACGCCGCGTGCCCGTATGCGCCGCGCCCGCCTGATCCTCCAGACCCGCGAGAAGGAACTGCAGGACAAGGCCACCGAACGCTTCGACTGGCGGACCTACAAGCCCAGCATGAAGCAGGCTGTGAGGCCGGCGGCGGATCAGCCGGGCAGGGGCGGGGCCGTGAAGGCCGAACCCGTCAAGTAACCGAAGCTCCCCGTGAGGGGGAGGTCACCCAGGGCGCCGGATGGTTTCAGGACCGTCCGGCGCTTTGCCGTGTGTGGATCAGAACAGGCCGGGGATCAGGCGCCAGCGCACCTTCTCGCGATAGAGGCGATAGGCGTCGTCCTGCGAGAGCAACTGCTCCTCGGCCTGCAGGCGCAGGATCTGCGCTGTCCAGCCGACGGCGTAGATGACAAGGTTCAGCAACGAGGGGAACAGCACCAGATTGCCGATATGCACCAGCAGATAGCCAGCATACATCGGATGGCGCACCAGCGCATAGGGGCCGGAGACCTTCACTCCGCGATTGGCCGGAGCGATGCCGAAGCTGCGGCGCAGCGCCAGCTTGGCGGCGGCCTGACCGATGTTGCCCACCAGCACCAGAATCACCCCGATGAAGGCGATTTGCGGCACCGGCGTATGGCTTGGCATGATCAGCAACGGGGCGGCGGTGGCGGTGATGGCCAGCAGCCAGTCGCTCAGCTTGCGGGTGATGGCCTGCGTCGGGCGGCGGATCAGCGCGAAGACCAGCACCGCCGTTTCCGACAGCAGCAGCAGCGGCGCATAGGCATTGCCCGAGCGAATCACGCGCTCCACCAGCACCACCCACAGCAGCAGGATCACCACCTGTTCGGCGCGATCGAGCACCTTGCCCAGCATAGGGCCTTGCAAGGGACGGATATTTTCCATTGGCGGTGGCTCCGCCTTGGCGTTTTCACCCATGGTAACGGGTTAATCCTGTTTTTGGTGAGGCCCCCCGACCTCTGCGAACCGTTGTCGGCTATAACTGTGCAACCGTTAAAAATAAAATGAGGGGGCACTAGCGTTGCGACGAGCCGAGCAGGGTGCCCGCAAGGCCGGTGGCCGCTTGACTCGCTGTCCGGCAACCTCTATCGGCGCCTCCACGATTCCGGGGCAACCTGGTTTCATCCGTCCGAGACAGTTGGCGCAGGTCTCCTGCTTAATCGTCCAGCCTAGACGGGGAAAAGAGATTTTTGGCCCTGCCGACAATGTTGGCATGTGCCCGGCGTGCTTCTTTCAGGGACGCGCACTCCTTCCCCATGTCGACATACGGAACAACCGCCCTTGGGCCGGTGCGCGCATGCGCATCGTTCAAGGACAACGTAGCCGGTCGCAAGGGGCATGCCTCATGCGGCCACATGTGAAGGAGTATGGCATGGATCGTTCGCAGAAAGCCGATTCGGTTGCCGCTCTCAACGCGGTCTTCAACGAGGTCGGCGTGGTGGTTGTCACCCGCAACCTCGGCCTCACCGTGGCTCAGTCCACGGTGCTGCGCGGGAAGATGCGCGATGCGGGCGCGACCTACAAGGTTGCGAAGAACCGTCTTGCCAAGATCGCCGCTCTGGAAACGCCGTGCGCAGGCATTGGTGATTTCCTGACGGGTCCGACCGCGCTGTCGTGGTCGATTGATCCGGTCGCCGCCGCCAAGGTGGTGGTCGATTTCGCCAAGACGACCGACAAGATCGAGATCGTCGGCGGCGTGATCGGCGGCGTGGTGCTGGACGTCAACGGGGTCAAGGCGCTTGCCACGATGCCCTCGCTCGACGAACTGCGCGCCAAGCTCATCGGCCTCGTTCAGGCGCCCGCGACCAAGCTGGCCCAGCTTTCGACTGCCCCGGCAGCCAAGCTGGCCCGCGTGTTCGCCGCCTATGCGGACAAGGCTGCCTGAGTTCAGGCCGAGTAAGACGTTTCAAGCGTTTCGTGCCCCGCAGCAATTCCGCGCGGGGCGCACCCAACATTGAATGGAGTAATCATCATGGCTGATATCGCCAAGCTCGTTGAAGAACTGTCGGCTCTGACCGTCCTGGAAGCCGCTGACCTCGCCAAGGCCCTCGAAGAGGCTTGGGGCGTTTCGGCTGCTGCCGCTGTTGCCGTTGCCGCTCCGGCTGCTGGTGGCGAAGCTGCTGCCGCTGTCGAAGAGAAGACCGAGTTCGACGTGATCCTCACCGGTGACGGTGGCAAGAAGATCCAGGTCATCAAGGAAGTGCGCGCCATCACCAACCTGGGCCTGACCGAAGCCAAGGCTCTGGTCGAGGGCGCCCCCAAGGCGATCAAGGAAGGCGTGTCGAAGGCTGAAGCCGAAGACATCAAGAAGAAGATCGAGGAAGCCGGCGGCACCGTCGAAGTCAAGTAAGACTTCACAGCCTGTCGGTCGGTTCGCCGATCTACGCGAGAAGGGCGGAGCCGCAAGGCTTCCGCCCTTTTTGTTTGGGTAGTGGGCGGGCGGATCAGTCGTTCCCGAGATTGCGCTCCACATCCTGTCGGGCGTGCAGGATGCGGATGATGGCCAGATGGTCCCCGTGATCGCGGGCATAGATCCGATGTGATCCGGCAGCGATTTTCAGATAATCGGGCCGTACATCGACCGGTCGGCCTGTGCTTTCTCCCGATGCGACCTTGAGGCAGGCATCGCGGATATCATCGATATAGCAATCAGCCTGATCGGCGCCCCAATGGGCGGCGCTGTAATCCCAGATGGTCTCAAGATCGGCCTGAGCGGCAGGTGAGAACCTCAGGGCTTTCACTGATCCTGATGCCCGGCCCGCTTTCTTGCCTTGAAGGCATCGAAGTCGAAGGCTTCCGGCTCGCCGGACTGTTCCCCGGCGATCAGGGCTTCCTGCAGGGCTCGCACCCTGATCTCATGCTCTTCCAGCAGGCGCAGCCCGGCCCGCACCACATCGCTGGCCGAACCATAACGGCCCGCCTGCACCTGCTCGCTGATAAAGCTGGTGAAGTGCTCGCCGATCGTCACGGATGTGTTGCGGGCCATGGCCGTTCCCTGTTGCAGAGTCAGGCCAAGCTATACCAAAAAGTATTACACGGCAATCGAGGGGCGGTCCTACCCGCCCGAAGCCGCCCCTTCGGCCTTCGCCTCGCCCTTGGCGTCTGCTGCCTTGGCATCGCCTGCAAGCGCCGCGCCGGCCGCAGGTGCTGCGGGCAGCGGCACATTCGAGCCCTGCTTGTTGAGATAGACGATCACATTGGCGCGATCCTCCGGCGAATCGAGGCCCGCGAAGGTCATCTTCGTGCCATCGGCAAAGCCGCGCGGGTTGGTCAGCCAGGTGTCGAGCGACTTGAAGTCCCACTTGCCACCCTTGCCCCCCAGCGAGGACGAGAAGGCAAAGCCGCCGCGCCCCTTGGCGATCTCGTCGCCCACCACGCCATAGAGATTCGGGCCGACGCCATTGGGCCCCCCTTGCGTCACCGTATGGCAGGCCGCGCATTTCTGGAAAACCTGCTGCCCCGCATTGGGATCGGCCTTGGCCAGCAGCGTCTCGATCGGCACCGCCGCGGCGGCGCCACCTTCCGCGACCACGCCGGCAATGGGGTAGCCCAGCTTCTCCGGTCGCTGGTCCTTGTCCGCCCGGAAATAATGGCCGGACAGGCTGGTCAGCCCAAGGGCCACGATACCAGCACCCAAAACCCAACCCGCAATGGTATTGAAACGACCGCTCATCAGATTGCCTCGCCCAAGTTCATGCAGAATATTTTTTATGCCCCGTTGTTATAGGGCACAAAATCCTAGCGCAAGGGCCATTGCGGGACGACGCGGTTGGCCCTAACGCGGTTCCGCTATGCACTCTTATCCCACGCCCGCTCTGATCCAGGTCAAAACGCTGACCCAGGTCGCCGAATCCTCGCCTTCCCGCGCCATGGCCTTTCAGGGCGCGCCGGGCTGCAATTCGCACCGCGCGGCGCTGGATTTCGACCCTGAGTGCGCGCCCTTGCCCTGTTTCAGCTTCGAGGATGCGCTCGATGCGGTGAAGGAAGGCCGTGCCGATCGCGCGATCATCCCCATCGAGAACAGCCAGCATGGCCGCGTGGCCGATATGCATTTTCTACTGCCCGAAAGCGGCCTGTCGATCGTGGGTGAGCATTTCATCGGCATCCACCCCAGCCTGATGGCGCTGCCGGGCGCCAAGGGCCCCTTCACGGCGGCCTATTCGCATCCGCAGGCGCTGGGCCAGTCGCGCCATTATCTGCGTGAGCGCGGCATCACGCCGATGAGCTACGCCGATACGGCGGGCGCGGCGGCCTATGTGAAGGAAATGGGCGATCCCGAGGCGGCGGCCATCGCCCCCCCGCTGGCCGCCGAACTCTATGGCCTCGACATCATCGAGAACAATGTCGAGGACGCGCCCGACAACACCACGCGCTTTGTGGTGCTGGCCCGCGCCCCGCTCGATCCGGTCAGCCTCAAGGGTCAGGTGGCGATGACCACCATGATCTTCGAGGTGCGCAACATCCCCGCCGCGCTCTACAAGGCGCTGGGCGGCTTCGCGACCAATGGCGTCAACATGACCAAGCTGGAAAGCTATCAGAAGGGCGCCAGCTTCTCGGCCACCATGTTCTATGCCGATATTGTCGGCGCGCCCGGTGATGTGGGTGTGGACCATGCGCTGGAAGAACTGGCCTTCCACTGCAAGGAACTGCGCATTCTGGGGACTTACGCTCAGGCGCGTGAGCGCGGCTGAACGCTCCTGGCATAAGGCGATGTCCTTGGTCTGATCGGGCAACGACTTGATCGTGCCAAGAAAAACCGGCACACAGGTTTTCAGCGATGCCCCGGCCTCCCGGCTGTGTGGTCGGTTTGCAGGGGACTGGGCAGGGTTTTGGCGGGCGAGGCGGCAGTCGATCCGGCACAGGCGTCCGGGGCCCATCAGGCCACGCTGGAGCACTGGCAGCAGTTGCGCGCCGGCCATGATCTGCAATTTGCCCCGCCTCCGCCATGGCAGCCCGACCCGCCGCCCGCCTGGCTGGGTGAGCTGGGCAGGCAGTTGGCGACTCTCTTCAAGCCTCTGGCGCGGCTGTTCGGCGGCGCATGGCCCTGGGTGGAAAAGCTGCTGATCGCCTTGCTGGTGCTGGGCGCGGCGTGGCTGCTCTGGACCCTGCTGTCGCCGCTGCTCAAGGCGCGCCGCCGCCCGAAGGTTGCGGATGATGAGGCCTCCGGCTGGACTCCCGCCAGCGAAGAGGCCGTCGCCCTGCTGCGCGATGCCGAGAGACTGGCCGCCGCCGGGGACTTCGACGGCGCCACCCATCTGCTGCTCCGCCGCAGCGTTCAGCAACTGGCCAGTGCGCGGCCCGGTCTGGTCCATCCGGCCAGCACCGCGCGCGAGATCGCCGGGATGAGCGTGCTGCCCGATGCCGCCCGCACCGCCTTTGGCACCATCGCTTCGCGGGTGGAGGCGAGCCGCTATGCGCTGCGTCCGCTGGCGCAGGGTGACTGGCTGGCTGCGCGCGATGCCTATGCCGCCTTCGCCCGCCTGCCCTTTGCCGAAAGTGTCGGGGTATGAACCCGCGCGCTTTCTCGCCGCGCGCCGTGGTCGTGTTGGTGCTGGCCGGAGTTGCGATGTTCGCCGCGCTGCTGTGGCAGGTGGGCGGAGGCGTCGCCGCCACGCGCAGCGACAATGGCGGCGCCCATGCGGCGGGCACCGGGCTCAACGGTTTTGCCGGTCTCAGCCATCTGCTTCAGGGCGAGGGCTATGCCGTCACCTTGGGCCGCAGCGAGGCGGACTGGCACAGCCCCGGCGTGCTGGTGCTGACCCCCGAGGTCTATGCCGATGGCGAGAAGCTGACCAAGGCCGTCAATGAGCATCGCCGCGTCGGCCCGGTGGTGGTGATCGCCCCCAAATGGCAGACCATGCCGGTCGACACCCGTCAGCCCGGCCTGCGCCGGGGCTGGGTGCGGGTGATCGGCACGGAGCTGCCGCAATGGAAGGGCTTTCTCGACGATGTGACCGTCAACACGCGCGGCTTTGGTACCGGGGCGCGGCGGGTGGCGACCTCGCTGCCGGTGCCCGCGCCGGTGCTGCCCGATGCGATGGTGGTGGAAGTCGGCGGCGGCGCGCGGCTGAGGCCCTTTGCGCGGGCGCAGGGCCAGGTGCTGGCGGCGCGCTATGATGAAACCATCCCCCTCACCACCGATGACGAGGATGAGGGCGAGCCGGAGGCCGAGCATCTGCTGTTTCTGGTCTTCGAGCCCGATCTGCTCGACAATTACGGCCTGTCGCATGCGGACAATGCGATCTGGGCGGCGGAGTTCTTTCGCCGCATCGGCGAGCCTCAGGGGCGGATCACCTTCGATGTCACCTTCAACGGTCTGGGCCGCCAGCCCAATCTGCTGACGCTGGCCTTTATGCCGCCCTATCTGGCCGCCACGCTGGTGCTGGGTCTGGCGGTGCTGGCGGCCATGTGGCGCGGGCTGCTGCGCTTTGGCCCCACGCTTCAGGAAGGGCGCGCCATCGCGCTGGGCAAGGCCAGCCTGCTGGGCAATGCCGCCGCGCTGATCCGCCGCGCCCGCCGTTTCCATGTGCTGGGGGCGCCCTATGCGGATGCCTCACGCGCAAGGCTGGCCCGCGCCTTGTCGCTGCCGCGCCAGATGAAGGCGGAGGCGGTGGATGCCGCCATCGACCGGGCGCTGGCCGCGCGCCGCGCCTCGGGGCTTGTGTCGCCCGATTTTGGGCCCGAACAAAGCTTCACCTCAGCCGCCGCGCAACTGGCGCGCGCGCAGGGCGAGGGCGAGATTCTCGCTCTGGCCCGCACCCTGCATGCCATCGAGAGGATTGTGATCCCATGAGCGACTTGAGCACCGCCCTCAGTTTGACCGACGTGGCCCGTCTGGCGCAGGCCCTGCGTGAGCAGATCGGCAAGGCGGTGGTGGGCCAGCGCGCGGTGGTCGATCATCTGCTGGTGGCGCTGTTTGCGCGGGGGCATGTGCTGCTGGAGGGCCCTCCCGGCACCGCGAAAACCTTTCTGGCGCAGAGTTTTGCCACCGCGCTGGGGCTCGATTTCGGGCGCATCCAGTTCACGCCGGACCTGATGCCGGGCGATATTCTGGGTTCGAACCTGTTCAACTTCCAGACCAGCACTTTTACCCTGACGCGCGGGCCGATCTTCTGCGAGGTGCTGCTGGCCGACGAAATCAACCGCACCCCGCCCAAGACCCAGGCCGCCCTGCTCGAAGCCATGCAGGAGCGCCGGGTGACTCTGGACGGCGCGGCCCATCCGCTGCCCGAGAGCTTTATGGTGGTGGCCACGCAAAATCCCATCGAGCAGCAGGGCGTCTATCCGCTGCCCGAGGCGCAGCTCGACCGCTTCCTCTTCAAGCTGCGCGTCGATTACCCCGGCGAGGCCGAGGAGCTGGCGATCCTCACCCGCTTCGGCCAGCAGAGCGGCCCGCCCGATCCGCGCGCGCAGGGCGTCCATCCCGTCACCGACGCCGCCACCTTGGCCGCCGCCACGCGCGCCGTGGCGCAGGTGACTCTGGCCGAGCCAGTGGCGGCCTATATCGTGCGCTTGCTGCGCGCCACGCGCGACAGCGCCGATCTGGCTTGTGGTGCCTCCCCCCGTGCGGGCGTGCTGCTGGCGCATGCCTCGCGCGCTCGCGCCGCGCTGGAGGGCCGCGACTATGTGCTGCCCGACGATGTGAAGGCGCTGGCCCCCGCCGTGCTGCGCCACCGCCTGCTGCTCAGCCCCGCCGCCGAGATCGAGGGCAAGACCGCCGAAGCGCTGGTCGACGAGCTGATCGACCGCACCGAGGCGCCGCGCTGATCCTGATGCGCTGGCTTTCCGCCTTGCTGGCCCGCCTGAAGCCGGATCAGGCGCCGGTGCCGACCGCCCGCGCGGTGCTGGCGCTGGTGGTGCTGGCCGGCATCGGGCTGGGCATTGCGGTGATGGTGCCCGATGGCTGGATCGTCGGGCCGTCACTGGGCGTGGTGCTGCTGGCGCTGGTGCTGGTCGATGCTGCGCTGGCAGGCGGGCTGGGCGAGGTGGCGCTGACGGCCCCGGTCGAGGTGGAGGTCGGCGCCAGGGCTCATCTGATCATCCGAGCCGGGCTTTCCTCCCGCGCTGGCCATGCCGAGGCCGCTGTGGCGCTCGACCCGCGTCTGGCGCCGGGCGGTGTGGTGGCGCTGCCGCTGGCACGCAAGGGCGAGGCTCACGAGGGCGATGCCACCATCACGCCCGACCGTCGCGGGCCAGGGCAGATCGATGCGGTGTGGCTGCGCTGGCAGGGACCTTTGGGGCTGGGCGCGCGGCAGGCAAAGCGCGATCTCGACAGGCCCTTGCGGGTCAATCCCAATCTGGCGCTGCTGCGTTCGCGCGGGGTGCAGGCCACTCTGCGCGATGCCGATATCGGCCTTGTCGCCCGCCGTATGCATGGCGATGGCACGATGTTCGAGGCGTTGTCCGACTATCACCCCGGCATGGACCGGCGGCGGATCGACTGGAAGGCCTCGGCCCGCCACGCCCATCTCTACGCCAAGGAGTATGAGGCCGAGCGCAACAACCGCATCGTCTTCGCGGTGGATTGCGGTCAGGCGATGTGCGAGCCGGTGGCGGGCCTGGCGCGGCTCGACCGGGCGATTTCCGTGGCGCTGGCGGCGGGCTGGGTGGCGCTGAAAGGGGGCGATCTGGTCTCGCTCTTCGGTTTTGCCAGCCGGGTGCTGCTTTCCACGCCCTTTGTCACCGATGCCAGCGGGTTTGGGCGGTTGCAGTCGGCGGCGGCCTTGCTCGATTACGAAACGCGTGAGCCGAATTTCACGCTGGCGCTGGCGACCTTGGCGCAGCAGTTGCAGCGCCGCTCGCTGATCGTGGTCTTCTCCGATTTCACGGACCCCACCAGCGCGCAATTGATGGTCGAGAGCATCGGGCGACTGGTGGCCCGCCATCGCGTGATCTTCGTCACCATGCTGGACGAGGAGCTGGAAACCCTCGCCCGTGCCGAGCCCGAGGCGACTCAGGATATCGCTCTGGCCGTGGGGGCCGGGCAATTGCTGCGCCAGCGCGCGCTGGTGACGGCGAAATTGCGGCAATTGGGTGTCGATGTGATCGAGGCGCCGCATGACAAGCTCGGGCTCAGCCTGATCGATGCCTATCTCTCGATCCGGCAGGCGGGGGGAATCGGATGACCGACTGGATCGATGCCGTCAAAGCCCGGCTGGGCCGTGGCGCTCCGGCGGAAGAGGGCGCCATCCGTGCCGCCTCGCTGCGCTCCGACCGCTTCCGGCAGGAGCGGGAGGAGGACTGGAAACGCCTCGACGCCATCGTGCTGCGGCTGGAGCAGGGGCGTATCCGCCGCCTCTCCGACGAGGATCTGCTGGAGCTGCCGGTGCTCTATCGCGGGCTGGTCTCGTCCCTGTCGATCGCGCGTGAGACCTCGCTCGACATGGCCACGGTGCAATGGCTGGAGGCGCTGGCGCAGCGCGCGTGGTTCCAGCTCCATGGCGCGCGGCAGGGCTTTGGCGGCTGGCTGAAGAGCTTCTTCACCGGCGGGTGGAGCCGGGCGGTGCGCTCGATGGGGCTGGATCTGTGGATCGCCTTTGGCGTGCTGGTGGTGGGCACGGTGCTGGGCTGGCTGCTGGTGGCGCATGATCCGCAATGGTATGGCGCGCTGATGGGCGGGGCGGGCGACGTGCGCGTGCCCGGCGCCAGCCGCGAGGTGCTGCGCGGCACGCTGTTCGGCACGCAGGACCAGAACGGGCTGGGCGCCTTTGCCGCCTATCTCTTCGGGCATAATGCGCAGATCTCGATCCTGTGCTTCGCGCTGGGCTTTGCCTTCGGCGTGCCCACGCTGATGCTGCTGGTGCAGAATGCCGGCATGCTGGGCGCGATGCTCTGGCTGTTCCACGGGCAGGGCTTGACGCTGGAGGTGGTCGGCTGGCTCTCGATCCATGGCACCACGGAATTGTTCGCCATCACGCTGGCGGGCGCGGCGGGGCTGCATATCGGGCGGGCGGTGGCCTTTCCCGGGCAGCGCGGCGCGATGGCGGCGGCGGCCGAGGCCGGATGCCGCGCTGCCGTGGTGATGGTGGGCGTGGTGCTGATGCTGGTGGTGGCCGGGTTGCTGGAAGGCTTTGCCCGCCAGTTGATTCAGGACACGATGCGCCGCCTGAGCGTGGGCGGGGGGATGCTGGGGTTCTGGCTGCTCTATTTCTTCGCCTATGGGCGCAAACGCCATGGCTGACCTGCGCCGCAACGACCCGCGCCGTCGCACCCTGATCACGCCCGAGGGGCTGATGGTGCCTTTCACCCTCGCCTCGCGGGGCAGTCGGGTGGGGGCGCTGCTGATCGATCTGCTCTGCATGGTCGCTTCGCTGATTCTGGCCGCCGTGGCCATCGGCTACACCGCTGGAGGGCTGCGCGACATCGACCGGCATCTGCGTGGCGCCTCGGCGCAGGACCATGCGATGCAGGCGCTGTTCGCGCTGTGGATCATCGTCGGCTTCCTGATCCGCAACGCCTGGTTCATGGCCTTCGAGCTGGGCCCGCGCGGCGCCACGCCGGGCAAGCGCCTGCTGCGCATCCGTATCGCCGCGCGCGACGGCGCCCGTCTGACGCCCGAGCGGGTGATCGCCCGCAACCTGCTGCGCGACATCGAAATCTTCCTGCCGCTGACCATGCTGGCCAGCAGCATGGGCGAGGGCGACAGCACCGGCTGGCTGGCCACCGGCTGGTTTTTGCTCTTCGCGCTGTTTCCGCTGTTCAACCGCGACCGGCTGCGGGCGGGCGATCTTATTGCCGGGACCTGGGTGGTCGAGCGCCCTCGCAAGCCGCTCGCCCGCGCCATGACCGAGCACAGCGCCGAAACCCCTCAGGCGGCCTATCGCTTCCGCGATGCCGATCTGGCGGCCTATGGCGAGTATGAGCTGCAGCGGCTGGAAGAGGTGCTGCGCCTGCGCAAAGTCGACCAGATGGTGCTGGTGGCGACGGCCATCTGCGAGAAGATCGGCTGGCATGTGCCCCATGGCCCGGATGTCGGCCCCTTTCTCGATGCCTATTACGCCCAGCTTCGCGAAAGGCTGGAAGGCGGCATGCGCATGGGCCGCCGCAAGGCCGACAAGCATGGATGACAGGCCAATGTGCTGACGCATATTGGCAGAGCGGCACCGGCCCTCTCCCCCGCCCGGCCACCCATAGGGTACTGGCGTTGGATGTCCGGGCGGGGCAGAGGGCCGGTGCGCGATGTCGAGGCAACATCTGATCGCGAAACGCCGCCCTGCACCATCGCCGACATTTGCGGCGGCGCCCTGATGCGCTATAGGGCGGGCAAACGAGGGGCACCCTCCAGCCCTCCAACAAGGACCGTTCATGTCTTCAGTGCGTCCCTGGCGTGATATCGCGCGCCGTCAAAGCCGTCAGATCATGGTGGGCAAGCTGCCCGTGGGCGGTGACGCTCCGATCTCGGTGCAGACCATGACCAACACGCTCACCTCCGACGCCAAGGCGACGATCGACCAGATCCGCCGCTGCGAGGAGGCTGGCGCCGACATCATCCGCGTTTCCTGCCCCGATGTGGAAAGCACCGCGGCCTTCAAGCAGATCGCCCGCGCCGCCCGTGTGCCGCTGGTCGCCGACATCCACTTCCACTACAAGCGCGCGCTTGAGGCCGCCGACGCCGGCGCCGCATGCCTGCGCATCAACCCCGGCAACATCGGCGGCAGCGACCGCGTGGCCGAAGTGGTGCGCGCCGCGAAGGCCAATGGCTGCGCCATCCGCATTGGCGTGAACGCCGGGTCGCTGGAGAAGGACCTGCTGGAGAAATACGGCGAGCCTTGCCCCGAGGCGCTGGTCGAATCGGCGCTGGACCATATCAAGCTGCTGCAGGACCATGACTTCCACGAATACAAGGTGGCCGTGAAGGCCTCCGACGTGTTCCTGGCGGTCTCGGCCTATATGGCGCTGGCCGATGCGGTGGACTGCCCGCTGCATCTGGGCATCACCGAGGCCGGCGGCCTGATCGGCGGCACCGTGAAGAGCGCCATCGGCATGGGTAATCTGCTCTGGGCCGGTATCGGCGACACCATCCGCGTTTCGCTCTCGGCCGAGCCCGAGGAAGAGGTGCGCGTCGGTTACGAGATCCTGAAATCGCTGGGCCTGCGCACGCGCGGCGTCCGCGTGGTGTCGTGCCCGTCCTGCGCGCGTCAGGGCTTTGACGTGATCCGCACCGTGGCCGCGCTGGAGCAGCGCCTGTCGCATATCAAGACGCCGATCTCGCTCTCGGTGCTGGGCTGCGTGGTGAACGGGCCGGGCGAGGCGCGCGAGACCGACATCGGCCTGACCGGCGGCGGCAACGGCAAGCATATGGTCTATCTGTCGGGCGTGACCGACCATGTGATCAACAGCGAGTCCATGCTGGACCATATCGTTGAGCTGGTCGAGGCGAAGGCTGCCGAGATGGATGCCGCCGAGGCTGCCAAGGAAGCTGAAGCAGCCGAGTAAGGTTAAAGGGAAGGTGCGAGGGGATTATCCCCTCGCGCTCCCGTTTTTTGTCGGCGTCGCGCATCGGGTTCGGCCTGGGCGCCAAGGTTGCCGCGCCGCAGGCTTTAAACAACAGATGGCGTCGAGGCATTCCTGCCTGCGGCGCCCTTTTTGTTGCGCAGGTGGAGAGTTTGAGCGCTCCATTTCGGCGCCACCACCCTATCGCCGGAAGACGTTATGGGAGCGCGAGGGGGTAACCCCCTCGCTTTTTCCTCCCTTCTCCCTGTAACTTTCCATGATTCCCTAACCCTTTGCCTTTAGCCACAAGGCTCATGATCCGCCTTGTTCGCCTCACCATCGGCCTTGTCCTGATCCTGTTCGGTCTGGCGCAGGTCATGATGCGCCACAGCCCTCCCGCAGCGCAGGCCGAGGTGCCCGAGGCTGCCTCGGCCGAAGTCGCGGCGGCGGAGCCTTACAACCCCTGGGGCATCAACCGCACACCGCCCGGCGCCAGCCATCCGGTCGAGCCCAAGGTGCTGACCCGCGATGCCTCGCGGCAGTTCCATGTCGATCTGCTGGTCAACGGGCGCAGCACGCGCTTTCTGGTTGATACGGGCGCCGATCTGGTGGCGCTGACGCCGCAGACCGCGCAGGAGCTGGGGCTGAATGTGAATGCGGGCGATTACCGCCCCATTCTGCGCACCGCGTCGGGCACGGGGATGGGGGCGCAGGTGCTGCTGGACAGTGTGGAGCTGGTGGGGCACCGCATGGATCATCAGCCTGCCGTGGTGGCGCAGGGCCTGAGCGAGAATCTGCTGGGCCAGTCGGTGCTGCGCCAGGCAGTGCGGCTGGAGCTGAACGGCGACACGATGGTGCTGATGCCCAAATGACTGCTTGTGGGCGGCGGTGCGCTTTGCCAAGGCAGGGGCATGAGCATTGCCATCCGTTCCGCCCGTCCCGACGATCTGCCGCTGATCTGTGCCTTTATCCGTGAGTTGGCCGAGTATGAGAAACTGGCCGATGCGGTGCGTTTCGATGAGGATGTGCTGCGTGGTTACCTGTTTGGCCCGCGCCCCATGGCCGAGGTGCTGATCGGCGAGGTTGACGGCGATGCCCAAGGCTTTGCGCTGTTTTTCCATAATTTTTCGACCTTCGAGGGGCGGCCGGGTATCTATCTGGAAGATCTCTATGTGCGCCCGACGGCGCGCGGGGCCGGGCTGGGCAAGGCGTTGCTGACGCGGCTCGCGGCGCTGGCGGTGGAGCGCGATTGCGCGCGACTCGAGTGGTCGGTGCTGGACTGGAATGAGCCTGCGATCGGATTTTATCGCTCGCTTGGGGCGATTCCTCAGGAACAATGGACCGTTATGCGCGTTAATGGTTCCGCTTTGTCTCAACTCGCCGCAGGCCAGAGCGCTTCCGCCGAAAGGGCATAGCCAATTGGATAAACCATCCGCATGGATGACGACCATGACGGGATCGCTGAATCGTAGAAACCTGCTGATTGGCGGGTTATGGACTGGTGTGGCTCTGGCAACGCCCATGCGTTTGCTGGCCCATGCCCACAAGACCTCCACCGCCCACGGCGCTGGGCAGGCTGGAGCGTCGCATCTGATGCAGGCCGGGCCGGGCTTCGAAAGCATGGCCCCCAGCGCCAGCATGCCGGCAACGGCCAGCCCGCTGACGCCCTATGAGCGTCAGGTGGTCACCATCGCGCAGCAGCAGATCAGCCGCCTTTCAGGCGTGATCTGGAAGCGCGATCTGGTGGCGGTGGCCGATTTCGCCCGCCCCTCCAACCTGCCGCGCCTGCACTTCGTGAACGTGGAAAACGGCACGCTGCGCTCCGAACTGGTGGCGCATGGCCGCGGTTCCGACCCGCAGCACGACGGCTGGCTCAAGCATTTCTCGAACACGGTGAACTCCGAGGCGACCTCGCGCGGGGCCTATCTCACCGCCTCGATCTATGATGGTAAATACGGACCCTCGATCCGCCTGCGCGGGCTCGATGCCGACAATTCCAATGCGCTGGAGCGCGCCATCGTGATGCATCCGGCATGGTATGCCGCGCCCGATATGCTGACGAAATATGGCAAGCTGGGCCGCTCGGAAGGCTGCTTCGCCATGGACCCGCAGCAGTTCAACAAGGCGCTGACCCATCTTGCGGCGGGGCGTCTGCTCTATGCTGACCGGATTTCCGAAGCCTGATTTGGTGAATCGGCAGGATTAAGAAAAGTAGCGGGATTGAAAAGGATAAGTGCGAGGGGATTATCCCCTCGCGCTCCCATTATTGTCCACGTTGCGCATCGGGTTCGGCCCAAGGGCTAGGGTCGCCGCGCCGCAGGCTTTGAAACGAGAAAGGCGCCGGGCATTCTTGCCTGCGGCGCCATTTTGTTGCGCTGGTGGAGAGTTCGCGCACCACGATGCGGAACCACTGCCTTATCGTCGGAAGACGTCATGGGAGCGCGAGGGGGTAACCCCCTCGCATCTATCTTCCTAAACCTTCAAGCCCCCTTACAAAGGATCATCCGCCACGATCACTTCCTGCGTGCTCACCCGCTGCGTGGTGTGCAGCGCGCGCGGTCCACGGAAGCTCGCCAGCACGGGCGCGTCGCGGGTGTAGATGTCCTTGAAGGTGGTCATCTGGCCGTCCACGTTCAGGCCCATGGTGGTGTAGGTCAAATAGACAGGCGTGGCCTGCTTCATCACCACGCGCTTGTACTTCAGCGAGTGGTAGAGTTCCGAGGCCTCATCCTGAGTCATGTCGCCGCGCAGCATGGCGATGGTCATGCCCAGCTTCAGCGCGTCCTGCGTGCGGATGCAGCCGTGAGAATAGGCGCGCACGGGGGTTTCGAACAGCGCCTTGGCGGGGGTGTCGTGCAGATAGATGGCATGCGGGTTGGGCATGTCGATCTTCATGCGGCCCAGCGAGTTCTTGTCGCCCGGCTGCTGCACCACGGTGACGACGCCATTCTCGGCCTTGGTCACCTTGTAGCCCTGGCGCGCGGCGGAGGCCGGGTTGGCCAGCAGCTTGGCGCCCAGATTTTCGCCCTTCACGATGGACTGCGGCACGGTCCAGGTGGGGTTGAACACCACGGCCTGCACCTTTTCGGCGAGCTGAGGCGTGGCGGTGCGGCCCGGCTTGCCGACGACGGTGCGATAGCTCTTGATGATCTTGCCGCCCACGTTGAAGCGCAGCATGTATTCCGGGATGTTGGTCAGCAGATAGACCTGCCCGAGGTCGCGCGGCAGCCAGCGCCAGCGGTCCATATTGATGCGGATCATGTCGCGGCGGGCCTTGTCGGCGCGGGGCGTGGCTGCCAGCGCATCCTTCAGCGCGGCATAGTCGGCATAGGTCGGGTCGAGCCCGGCCAGCACGCCCGCCACATCATGCGTGGCCAGCGCGGTTTCGAGCAGCTCATGGGTGGGGTGGGCATCGACATCGGTGTCGACGGCGAACCACTGGATGCGGCTGTCCATCGGGGTGCGGCCGTCGCGCAGGTCTTCGGCCAGCCAGTCGAAGGTGCGGCTGGCGGCTTCGTCCAGCGCGGGGCCGGCGCCGGCGGTGATGGCGGCGGCCAGCACCTCGGGCTTGTAGTCGCCGGGGAACAGGCCTTCGGTGTCGATGGTCTTGACCACGGCCAGCAGGGCCTGGGCGTCAGCCAGCGTCCAGACGCGCACCGGCTGTTCGGCGGGGACGATGGTGGTGGTGGTGACGGTGTGCGAGCCCGGCGCACCCGGTGTGATCACCGGCGGCGGGGTGACCGGTGCGGTGGTGGGCTGGGCGTCGATATAGGGCGCGGTCGAGGGCGTGGCCTTGGGCGTCACGGGCTTTGCGGGCGAGGCCTGAGGCGTGGGGGTGGCGCGGGTGACAGGCTGCATCGATGCCGGCAGGATCGAGGTCGGCGGCGGAGTCCGGGGCTTGGGCTTCGGGGTGGGGGTGGCCGTGGGGGTCGGCGTGGGTGAGGGTGGGGGTGAGGCCTGCAACCCGCTGTAGCCACCCGGCGGAATGGCCAGCGCAGCGCCGGGCATCAGCAGTGCCGCGCTGCCCAGCCACAGGCCCAGCCGCTTGCGCCTGCCGACGGCAGCGCTGATCGAGCCCGGCGTCAGGCGGTCGTGCGGTTGGTTGGCCATGTCCGTATCGTATCCCTGTCTTCAATCCCATCCGGCACGGCAATAGTTGCCCAGATGCTGGGAAGCTGCGCCGGATGCTTTGCCCTTTTCAACGCCCCGCATCAAGCATTGTGCCTTGCAACTTGCTGAATTGCCCGCTCGGGCATCGTTCATCTTGGGCTTTTATCTTTGGCCTTGATCCTGGGCCGGGGGTGACGCGGGTGCCGACACGCGATAGGGCCCGGCGCATGACGCGCCCTCACCACCTTGCGCCTGTGCTGGCCGCTGCCGCTGGCATTGCCACCTTTGCCATCATGGATGCGCTGATGAAGGGCGCGTCGATGGCGGTGGGGGTGTTCACCGCGCTGCTGTGGCGCAATGTGCTTGGCGCCATGCTGACTCTGGCGGCATGGTGGGCGGCCGAGCGCCTGAAGGGGCGGCGGATCGTCTGGCCGGAGCGGGCGATGCTGCTGGTGCATGCCGTGCGTGCCGCGCTGGTCTGCGCCATGGCCAGCCTGTTCTTCTGGGGGCTGGTGCGCACGCCGATGGCGGTGGGCATGGGCCTGTCCTTCATCGCGCCGCTGATCGCGCTCTATCTCTCGGCGCTGTTTCTGGGCGAGCCGATCACCCGGCGGGCGCTGGGCGCCTCGCTGATCGCGCTGCTCGGCGTGGGTGTGGTGGCGGCCGGGCGGCTGAACGAGGGGCTGGCCGATTCGCTGGAGTCGCGGCTGGGGCTGGGGGCGATCCTGACCTCGGCGGTGCTCTATGCGGGCAATCTGGTGCTGCAGCGCCATCAGGCGCAGCGGGCCGGGCCGGGGGAGATCGCCTTTTTTCAAGGGCTGTTCATCGCTTTGTACATGCTGCCGCTGTCGCCCTGGCTGGGGATGATGCCGGGGCGTGGAGCCTTCGATGGCTATGCGGCGGCGCTGGTGGTGGGCGCCGGGGTGCTGGCCTCCTTGTCGCTGGCGCTGCTGGGCTGGGGCTGGGCGCGGGCCGAGGCGCATCGGCTTTTGCCGGTCGAATACAGTGCTTTCGTCTGGTCCGCGCTGATGGGATATCTGTGGTTCCATGAGGGGCTGAGCCCATGGACTCTGGGCGGTGTGGCGCTGATCGTGGCGGGCGTCTGGGTTGGCACGGCGCGCGGCGGGCCGCGGGCGCAGGCCGATCAGGAAGGATTGCCGGGCGAATTGGCAGGGTGAAGGCGGCTTTTTCCTGCTTGAATTGCTGTTGAAAATCAGTATCAAAAATAAGCAGTCGTACCGGCAAATTTTACCGGCCACCCTACCTTCGGCACACTTGACGACTCCGCTGCAAGCGCGCAGGGGCTTCCCAACATCAATGCACCTTTTCCGCAAAGCAGCATGGCGCGGACGGGATTGATCCCCGAAGCGCGGCGCCCCTTTGCGGTCTGGTGACAGCCGAGGGAAAGACGCCGCATGACTCAGGTCGGACAGGACTCTCTGAAAACCCGCAGCACTCTGAATGTTGCCGGTCGCGAGGTGGCATATTATTCGCTGAAGAAGGCCGCAAGCCACATCGGCGATGTCAGCCGTCTGCCTTTCAGCATGAAGGTGCTGCTGGAAAATCTGCTTCGCTTCGAGGATGGCGGCTTCACCGTCTCCACCGCCGACATCCAGGCGGTGTCCGACTGGCAGAAGAACCCCAGCGCCTCGGACAATGAGATCCAGTACCGCCCGGCGCGCGTGCTGCTTCAGGACTTCACCGGCGTGCCCTGCGTGGTCGATCTGGCCGCGATGCGCGACGCCATCGCCAAGCTGGGCGGCGACACCAGCAAGATCAACCCGCTGGTCCCCGTCAACCTCGTCATCGACCACTCGGTGATGGTGGACGAATTCGGTCACCCCAAGGCCTTCGAAGAGAACGTCGAGATCGAATATCACCGCAACATGGAGCGTTACGACTTCCTGAAGTGGGGCTCCAAGTCGCTCAACAATTTCTATGCCGTGCCCCCCGGCACCGGCATCTGCCACCAGGTCAACCTTGAGAACATCGCCCAGACGGTGTGGACCAGCAAGGATCAGGATGGCGTGACGATCGCCTATCCCGACACCTGCGTCGGCACCGACAGCCACACCACCATGGTCAATGGCCTGGGCGTGCTGGGTTGGGGCGTGGGCGGCATCGAGGCCGAGGCCGCGATGCTGGGTCAGCCCGTCTCGATGCTGATCCCCGAAGTGGTCGGCTTCAAGTTCACCGGCACGCTGTCGGAAGGCGTCACCGCCACCGACCTCGTGCTGACCGCCACCAACATGCTGCGCAAGCATGGCGTGGTGGGCCGTTTCGTCGAATACTTCGGTCCCGGCCTTGCCGGCCTGACGCTGGCCGACCGCGCCACGCTGGCCAACATGGCCCCCGAGTATGGCGCGACCTGCGGCTTCTTCGGCATCGACGACAAGACGCTCGACTACATGCGCCTGACCGGTCGTGAGGAAGACCAGATCGCTCTGGTCGAAGCCTATGCCAAGGAGCAGGGCTTCTGGATCGACCCCGCTGTCGAGCCGATCTTCTCGAGCACGCTTGAACTGGACCTGTCGACTGTCGTGCCCTCGCTCGCCGGTCCCAAGCGCCCGCAGGACCGCGTGTCGCTGCCCGACGTGGACGATGTGTTCAACGCCGACATGGCCAACGTCTACAAGAAGGCCCAGACCCGCGTTGCGGTCGAAGGCAAGGACTTCACCATCGGCGACGGCGACGTCACCATCGCAGCCATCACCAGCTGCACCAACACCAGCAACCCCTCGGTTCTGGTCGCCGCCGGTCTGGTCGCCAAGAAGGCCGATGAGCTGGGCCTGAAGCCCAAGCCCTGGGTCAAGACCTCGCTGGCCCCCGGTTCGCAGGTCGTCACCGACTATCTGGAGCGTGCCGGTCTTCAGTCGCACCTCGACAACATCGGCTTCAACCTGGTGGGTTACGGTTGCACCACCTGCATCGGCAACTCGGGCCCTCTGGCCGAGCCGATCAGCAAGGCGATCAACGAGAACGGTCTGGTTGCCGCCGCCGTCATCTCGGGCAACCGCAACTTCGAGGGCCGCGTCTCGCCCGACGTGCGCGCCAACTTCCTGGCCAGCCCGCCGCTGGTCGTCGCCTATGCCCTGAAGGGCACGGTGATCGAGGACTTCACCACCACCCCGATCGGCCAGTCGACCGAGGGCAAGGACGTGTACCTCAAGGACATCTGGCCGACCAATGACGAGGTCTACACCGTCATGACCGGCTGCATGGACCGTGCCATGTTCCAGGCCCGCTATGCCGACGTCTACAAGGGCGACAAGCACTGGCAGGCGATCAACGTCACCGGCTCGGAAACCTATGGCTGGCGCGCCGGTTCGACCTATGTCGCCAACCCGCCCTATTTCGAGGGCATGACGATGACCCCGGCCCCCGTGACCGACATCATCGAGGCCAAGCCGCTGCTGATCCTGGGCGATTCGATCACCACCGATCACATCAGCCCCGCCGGCAACATCAAGGCCGACAGCCCCGCCGGTGAATGGTTGCAGGCCCATCAGGTCGCCAAGGCCGACTTCAACAGCTACGGCGCGCGCCGTGGCCACCATGAAGTCATGATGCGCGGCACCTTCGCCAACATCCGCATCAAGAACGAGATGGTCCCCGGCATCGAGGGCGGCTTCTCGCGCTATGGTACGGAAACCGGCGCGGTCTACGACGTCGCCCAGAAGCACAAGGCCGATGGCACGCCGCTGATCGTGATCGCGGGCAAGGAATATGGCACTGGCTCGTCGCGTGACTGGGCCGCCAAGGGCACCAACCTGCTGGGCGTGCGCGTGGTCATCGTCGAGAGCTTCGAGCGTATTCACCGCTCGAACCTGGTCGGCATGGGCGTGCTGCCGCTGCAGTTCAAGGATGGCGACACCCGCCAGAGCCTGGGCCTGACCGGCGACGACAGCTTCACCATCGAGGGCCTGGCCTCCATCAAGCCGCGTCAGGACGTGGTGGTGACCGTGAAGCGCCCCGACGGCACCAGCTTCACCTTCACCGCGCTGTGCCGCATCGATACCGCCAATGAAGTGGAATACTTCAACAACGGCGGCATCCTGCACTATGTGCTGCGCAAGCTGGCCGCCTGATCCTTCCGATCACGCTGACAATCAGGAGGGCGTCCCCGCAAGGGGGCGCCCTTTTGTTATGGGCGGGGATTATTCGGCGTGATCCGGGCCGTCGCCATAAGCCTTCATCAGGCTGCGCAGATAGAAGGCCCAGACGATCGCGGCGGCGGGCAGATAGAGGATCAATGCGTGTGGGTCATAGCGCTGGCCCCAGTCGCGCCACGGGCCCGTCGTTGCGGCCGAGGCCAGCCAGGCTAGCGTGACGGTCAGGCTGGCGCGCAGCAGGGGGCGCAGGCGGCGGAAGGCCACCATCTCGATCAGCCATGTCAGGATCATCACCGTCAGCAGGGTGCGGATGGCGAGGCCCGCATAGGTGTAGAGATCTGCGTCGGTCATAGTGTGTCCTGAAATCTGTCGGGGCGGGGCCGGTGATGGCCTTGTGGTTGCGATCAGATTTACAGGCGATGAGGCGGGGGATTGCAATCCTCTCGCCCCGTGCGACGGGCCGGCTTGCCCGTGGTGTCCGGCAGGGACCGGGGGTGTAACCCGGTCCCTGCCTCGGATGGTTAGACTTGCGCGGTCAGCGCGGGCACGGCCTCGAACAGATCGGCGACAAGGCCAACATCGGCGATCTGGAAGATCGGCGCGTCCTCGTCCTTGTTGATGGCGATGATGGTCTTGGAATCCTTCATCCCCGCCAGATGCTGGATCGCCCCGGAAATGCCGACAGCGATATAGACATCGGGCGCGACGATCTTGCCGGTCTGCCCGACCTGGCAGTCATTGGGGGCATAGCCCGCATCCACCGCCGCGCGGCTGGCGCCCACGGCGGCGCCGAGCTTGTCGGCCAGTGGGAGGAGCAGGGACTGGAAGGTGGCTTCGTCCTTCAGTGCCCGTCCGCCCGATAGCACCACGCGGGCGCTGGTCAGTTCGGGCCGCTCGGACACGGCCAGATCGGCGCCGACAAAGCTGGACAGGCCCGGATTGCCCGCCGCCGCGACGGTTTCGATGGAAGCGCTGCCGCCCTGCGTTTCGGCCTTGGCGAAAGCGGTGCCGCGCACGGTGATCACCAGCCTGGCGTCGCTGCTTTCCACCGTGGCGATGGCGTTGCCGGCATAGATCGGGCGGGTGAAGGTCTTGGGACCCTCTACGCTCAGGATCTCGGAAATTTGCGCCACATCGAGCAGGGCCGCCACGCGCGGCGCGATGTTCTTGGCGCCCGAGGTCGCAGTGGCGACAAAGGCGTCGTGGGTCTCCATCAGGCTCACCACCAGCGGCGCGACATTTTCAGCCAGCCCATGGGCATAGGCGGCATCATCGGCCACCAACACCCTGGCCACGCCCGCCACCTGAGCGGCAGCCTGCGCCACAGTATCGACGCCCGCGCCAGCCACCAGCAGATGCACCTCGCCCAATTGCGCGGCGGCGGTCACGGCATGCAGCGTGGCCTCTTTCAGCGCGGCATGGTCATGTTCGGCCCAGACAAGGATCTGTCCCATCATGCTGCTCCCAGTTCCTTGAGTTTGGCCACCAGCGCATCGACATCGGCCACCTTGACCCCGCCCGTGCGCGGCGCAGGTTCGGTAACGCCCAGAACGGTGAGGCGCGGCGCGACATCCACCCCGAAATCCTCGGGAGTCCTGTTCGCCACCGGCTTGGAGCGCGCCTTCATGATGTTGGGCAGGCTGGCAAAGCGCGGTTCGTTCAGGCGCAGATCGGTGGTGACGATGGCGGGCAGGGCCAGCTTCACCGTCTCCAGACCGCCATCGACCTCGCGGGTGACGGTGGCGTGATCGCCATCGATCTCGACCTTGCTGGCGAAGGTGCCTTGCGGGCGGCCCAGCAGCGCGGCGAGCATCTGACCGGTCTGATTGCTGTCATCATCGATGGCCTGCTTGCCCAGAATGACCAGCGCGGGCCCTTCCTTCAGAGCGACGCCCTTCAGGATCTTGGCGACGGCCAGCGGCTCGACCTCGGCATCGGTCTGCACTAGAATGGCCCGGTCCGCGCCCATCGCCAGCGCGGTGCGCAGCGTGTCGAGCGCCTTGGCCGGGCCAACCGAGACCGCGATCACCTCACTGGCCACACCCTTTTCCTTCAGGCGGACGGCCTCCTCGACGGCGATTTCGTCGAAGGGGTTCATGCTCATCTTGACGTTGGCCAGATCCACGCCCGATCCGTCGATTTTCACGCGCGGCTTCACATTGTAGTCAAGCACGCGCTTGACCGGCACAAGGATCTTCATCTGCGGTCCTCTGGTGTTCAGTTCGGTGCGATCAGTCGACGCCGTGATGGTTCGTCAATCGACGAAAGCGCGCTCGATCACATAATGGCCCATCTTGGCGTTGGAGCCTTCCTCGAAACCGGCCCCGTCCAGCATATGGGCGAAATCGCGGATCATCTCGGTGCTGCCGCAGAGCATCACGCGGTCGGTTTCCGGGTCCAGCTTGGGCGCGCCCATCAGCGGCGGGGCGAACAGGCTGCCATCGTCGATCATCGCCTGAATGCGCCCGGTGTTGCGGAAGGGCTCGCGCGTGACGGTGGGCACATAATGGAACTGCAGCAGCGCCTGATCGGCCACCAGCGGATCGGCGGCAAGCTGCGCCATCAGCTCGTCATGATAGGCCAGATCGCTGACCCGGCGCACGGAGTGCACCAGCACGATCTGCGAGAAACGGTCATAGACCTCCGGATCGCGCACCAGGCTGAGGAAGGGCGCCAGCCCCGTGCCGGTGGAGAAGAGGAACAGGCGGCTGCCCGGCAGCAGCGCATCGCACACCAGCGTGCCGGTGGGCTTGCGCGAGAGATAGACCTGATCGCCCGCGCGAATGGTCTGCAGCCGCGAGGTCAGCGGGCCGTCGGGCACCTTGATCGAGAGGAACTCCAGCTCCTCGGCATAGTCCGGGCTGGCGATCGAATAGGCGCGCATCAGCGGGCGCGGCCCGTTGTCCAGCCCGACCATGACAAATTCGCCCGAACGGAAGCGCAAGGAGGCGGGCCGCTCGATGGCGAAGCTGAAGAGGTGCTCGTTCCAGTGGCGCACCCAGCGCACGGTGCTGGTGTGAAAACCACTGTGTTCGGGAAGCAGGCGGGGTTCGAGGGTCTGGACAGTCATGCGGGCAGAATTCCGAATTAATCGCGTGGAGAGACGTCGAAACGAGTCGAGACGTGGCTTGCGGCGATATGCGCGGCCACGATGGACACGGCCTGTATCAGACGAGGTATGGCGTTGTCATGCACCAGTGTTGCGGCAAGTTGTGCCAGCATCGGCTGGTCGCCATCGATGGCGCTGGTGAACAGGGCGAGCAGGCGCGCCTCATCATCACGGATCGCCAGGCAGCCGGGCGGGGCGAGGTGGAGCTGCTGCAGCCCGTCGCCGTTCAGCGTGAACATCGCCATGCCGAAATCGCCCGCCACCGTTTCCAGCCCGGCCTTGGCGAAATGGGCGGCGATCATGCCGCAGGGGCAGCGCCCGGACTGCACCGCGTTGACCCACATGCGCATGGCGCCGGCGATGAAGGCGGCCGGGGCATCCAGCTCGCTGATCTTGCGGTCGAGGAATTGGTACATAACATCTCCCACGCCAGTGAGGCGACGCCGCGCGGGCGTCCATCCGGACCGACTAGGCGCCAATCTAATGCGAGTCAATCGCATTAGCATCCAGCAGGGTAATCTTGCCCGAGAAGGGGGCGGCAAAAGGGACCGCCGTTGGGGTCATTATGCTGAATCCTTCCTGCCATGCCGTCAACCATTCCATGCAAGCATTGCTTCAACTGTCCCGCCCAGAATGGCTCGCGGGATCACTCTCCTTTCGCGCCTGGGGGCAGGCTGAAAGGAGGAAACGGGGGTAAGCATCATGGGGACATTCTGTGCGGGCGCGTCGGCGCGCGCGTCACAACGCATGCCGCGCTGTCATCGGCAGCTTGCGGCGCTTGTTCTGGCCATCGGGGGGATTGTGTCGGGGGCGGCGCAGGCGCATCCGGTGCTGACCACCGATCTGGTCTCTCAGGACGATGTGATGGCCATGGCCGGGCCGCTGGGCGGCACGCCGGTGCATCGGCGGCTGGACGTCGCCTTCGTCAATCTGGACAGCAATGCCGGGCGGCTGCGCTATGGCGTCACCTTTCAGTATGGCGCGGCCTTTGCGGTCAATCCCAACGACTATATCGGGCATGAGGCCGATCACCGCAGCCTGCGCGTGGACCGCGAGATCTATGTCGGCGGCAGCGCCAGCCTGCGCCTGCACGGCCAGTGGCGGCTGGTGGCCGGGGCGGGGGCGCTGCAACTGCGGCTGCATGACGGCTTCGACGACAGCACGCATCTGTGGTTCTTCAACGAGCCGAAGCTGACCGGCTGGCGCAGTTCGGTGGGGCTGCAGCACCCGCTGGGGCCCATGCAGATGACCATGGGCTGGCAGACGACGCGCTATCCCGGCCAGCGACAGGACGAGATGTCTCAGCCCACGCGTGGTTCCTTCAGCCGCTTCGGGGTGGATATCACCACCCCGCTCTAGGGGCCGAAGCACGCCCTGCGAAAAATTTCGCGGTGCCCGCGACGGAACAGTCTTCGCGATGCGTTCAACCGGCATCTGCCCCGGATGGCGGATGTCTGAACCCATCAAGGAGATCATCATGCGTTTCTCCCCCCTTCTCTTGGCCGGACTGGTGCTGGCCATGCCCGCCTTCGTTCAGCCCGCCATGGCCCAGGGCGCCGATGAGATGCCCGCTGCTCCGCACGGAAAACCCCTTACGCTCGACCAGTTCCTTTCGCGCCAGACCGCGCGTATCATGGCCGCCGACACCGATGGCGACGGCCGCATCAGCAAGGCCGAAATGATGGCCGCCGGTGCGGGAGGCAAGGGACAGGGCGGAGGCGCGCAGGGCAATCCCGAGCGCCGCTTCGACCGGATGGACACCAACCATGACGGCTATCTCGACAAGGATGAGATCCGCGCCGCGCTCACCGCGCGGTTCCAGCGCATGGACCGCAATGGCGATGGCGTCCTCACGCCCGACGAGCGCGTGGGGCAGCGGGGTGGCCAGCATGGAGGGCAGCGTGGAGGGCAGGGCTCTCAGGGTGGCGGTGATATGCCCGCCCCAGCGCAGCAGCCTTGATCCTGTGGCGCCCTGTTCTGCTGCATGCGCGAGTCCGGCTTGACCACGCAGGACCCGGACACCGCGCTGATCGAGCGGATGGGCCAGGGCGACGAGGGGGCGGTGCGCCAATTCGTCACCGCCCGGCTGCCGCGCGTGCTGGCGCTGGGCCTGCGCCTGCTGCGCGACCCGGCCGAGGCCGAGGATGTTGCGCAGGAAGCCTTTACCCGTGCCTGGCGTCAGGCGCCGCGCTGGCAGCCGGGGCAGGGGCGCTTCGACACCTGGCTGCATACGGTGACGCTCAATCTGTGCCGCGACCGGTTGCGCCGCAAACGCCATGCTCCCGTGACGGGCGAGGATATGCCCGATCCGCCCGACCCGCAGCCGCGCGCCGATGCCATGCTGGAAGCCTCGGCCCGCGGAAAAGCGGTGGCCGAGGCGATTGCCACCTTGCCCGAACGCCAGCGCGAGGCGATCCTGCTGGTGCATTATCAGGATCTTACCAACATTGCGGCGGCGCAGGTGCTGGACATCAGCGTCGAGGCGCTGGAAAGCCTGCTGGCACGCGGGCGTCGCACGTTGAAGCAGCATTTTGCCCAAAAGGAAGGTTGGCGCGATGAGTGAAGCCCTGACACTGGCCCGCTTCGCCGAACTGGCCGAAGCCTATGGCGGCGACCTTACCCGCTGGCCTGCCGATGTGCGGGATGCCGCGCAACGCATGGCGCTTGAGCCCGAGGCCTCGGCTGTGCTGGCAGAGGCCTCGGCGCTCGACGCACAGCTCGATCTCTGGACGGTGCCCGCGCCCTCGCCGCGCCTGCGTCAGGCGGTGGCGGGATCGTGGCAGGCTCCGCTGGGACGGCGCGTGCGGCTGTGGTGGTCGGCACTGGGACTGGGCGCGGCGCTGGCGGGGGCCGGAGCGGGTCTGGCCCTGGCCTCGCTGGGCGGCGTAGCCTTGCCTTCGGCTTCGTCCAGCTTCGAGGCGACCGCCTTTGGCGATTTCAGTCCGGGAGAAGGATGATGAGTCCTCGCACCTTGCGGATCGCCTGTCTGGTTTCGGTCCTGCTCAACATCTTTCTGGTCGCGGGGGGCATTGCCGCCTTCACCCGCCTGCAGGTCAAACCGCCGATGATCGGCGCGGGGGCCATGCGCATCGCGGGCGCCGACCTGCCCAGGGATGAGCGCAAGGCCCTGCGCCAGACCCTGCGCGCCGCCCGCAAGGAGGTGCAGCCGATGGTGCAGGACAACCGCGCCCGCCGCGATGAGGCGGCCCAATTGCTGGGTGCTCCGGCCGTCGATCAGCCCGCGCTGCTCGCCGCGCTGCAAAGGGTGCGCGACAGCGATGTGGCCCTGCGCGCCCATGTCGAGGAACGCGCCGTGCCCTTTATCGCCACCTTGCCTCAGGCCGACCGCATCAAGCTGGCCGAAAGCCTGCAGCGCAAGGGAGCGCTGAAGAAACCCGCACAATAGCACAAGAGCGCGACGGAAACCCCGCCGCGCCGCGTTCAAAAAGGGCAGACCCACAGAGGACAGCATCCATGCCGGTTTCCCATGCTCTCTCCCTTCAGGCGATCGCGCTCAACCGCTTCGGGCTGGGCGCCAGCCCCGGCGCGGCGCCTGACAATCCGCGCGGCTGGCTGCTGGACCAGTTCGACCACTTCGAGGTGCGTCCCGCCGGTTTTGCGGCCCTGCCCGATGCCGGAGCGATGGTCACCGCCTATCAGGCCGAGCGCCGCATGGAGCGGAAGAACCAGCCGCCTCCTGCCGCTTCTGGCGCCACCACTGATGGCGCCGGGGTGAAAGACCCCGTCCTGCTCGCCGCGCGACAGGATTATGGCCAGCAGGTGCAGGCGCTCTATCGCGCGGCGGTGCAGGCGCGCAGCGATGCCGCGCTGCAGACCCAGGCGCCTTTCGTCGAGCGCATGGTCCATTTCTGGTCGAACCATTTCTGCGTCTCGGTCGATAATCAGCCGGTCACCGCCTATGCCGGCTCCTTCGAGCGCGATGCGATCCGTCCTTATGTGCTGGGCCGCTTCGAGGATATGGCGATGGCGGTCGAGCACCATCCGGCCATGCTGATCTACCTCAACCAGAACCAGTCGATCGGGCCGAACAGCATCGCCGCGCAACGCAGTGCTTTGGGAGGCGATCCGGCCAAACGGCGGGGCCTGAACGAAAACCTCGCCCGCGAAATCATGGAACTGCACACGCTGGGCGTGCGCAGCGGCTATACGCAGGCCGATGTCACCGAATTTGCCCGCGCGCTGACCGGCTGGTCGGTCTCGGGCGCGGAGAGCAACACGCCCGGCACCTTCCTCTTCCGCGACCGGCAGCATGAGCCGGGCTCGCGCCAGATCCTCGGCCGCAGCTATCATCAGGTGGGCGAGCATCAGGCCCGTGCCGCTCTGGGTGATTTCACCCATGCGCCCGCCACGGCCACGCATATCGCCACCAAGCTGGCGCGCCATTTTGCCGGAGACACGCCCCCGCCCGCCATGGTGGCGCGGCTGGCTGCGGCCTTCACCAGCGGTCGCGGCGATCTGCCGACGCTCTACAAGGCGCTGATCGACAGCCCCGAAGCCTGGGCGCCCCAACCGCTGAAGTTCAAGACGCCCTGGGAGTGGACGATCTCGGCGCTGCGCGGGCTGGGGCGCGGCGAGACCGGGGCGATCCAGATGGCCGCCGTGCAGCGCCAGCTTGGCCAGCCGGTGTGGAAGCCGGGCTCGCCCGCCGGGTGGGACGATCTCGGCGCGAGCTGGATCGCGCCCGATGCGCTGATGCGCCGCGTGGAATTCGCCCAAAGGCTGGCCGCGCCGCTGGGCGCCCAGATCGATGCGCGGGCGCTGGCGCCGCGTTTGCTCCCCGCTTCGCTCGATCCGGCCACCGCCGGGCAGGTGGCGATGGCGGAAAGTCCGGTCAGCGCTCTGGCGTTGTTGCTGGTGTCCCCCGATTTTCTGCGGAGATAGGCTATGATCAATCCGATACTGGCCCGTCGTCATTTCATTGCCTGCGCGGGTGCCGGGGCGGGGGCGATGCTGATCTCGCCGCAACTGGTGCTGGCCGCCGCCCAGACCGAGCGGCGCTTTATCTTCATCATCCAGCGTGGTGCCGCCGATGGGCTCAACATCGTGGTGCCCTATGGCGACCCGGCCTATGCGAAGCTGCGCGGCGATCTGGCCATCGACCCGGCCGGCGCGACCAAGCTGGACGGCATGTTCGCGCTGCATCCCGCGCTCAAGCAGACGGCGGGGATGTTCGCGGCGAAGCAGGCGCTGTTCGTGCATGCCGCCGCCTCGCCCTATCGCGACCGCTCGCATTTCGACGGGCAGAATGTGCTGGAGACCGGCGGCACCCAGCCCTACCAGACCCGCGACGGCTGGCTCAACCGGCTGACCGGCATGCTGCCGCCGGTGCATGGGGACAGCGCGATCGCCATTGCCGCAACCGTGCCTCAGGCCTTGCGTGGGGGTGTGGAGGTCTCCAGCTATGCGCCCTCGGCGCTGCCTCAGCCTTCGGATGATCTGATGATGCGGGTGGGCCAGCTTTACGCCAGTGACGCCCAGTTCCACCCGGCATGGTCGGCGGCGCTGGCCGCGCGCGATCTGGCCGAAGGCACGGGGGCGAAGCAGGACCCAGCCTCGCTGGGGCATCTGACCGCCAGCTTCCTCACCAAGCCCTCCGGCCCGCGTATCGCCATGCTGGAGACCAGCGGCTGGGACACGCATAGCGGCCAGAACAACCGGCTGGCGGGGCAGTTGAGAGCGCTCGACACGCTGTTGGCCTCGCTACGTGACGGGCTGGGGCCGGTCTGGGCGCAGACCACCGTGGTGGTCGCGACCGAGTTCGGGCGCACCGCCGCTGCCAATGGCACGGGCGGCACCGATCACGGCACGGGCTCGGTGGCATGGGTGCTGGGCGGCGGGGTGCGCGGTGGCCGGGTGGTCGCCGACTGGCCGGGGCTGGCGGGTAGCCAGCTTTACCAGAACCGCGATCTGCGTCCTACGATTGGCCTCGATGCGCTGATCGCGGGGGTGGCGGGCGAGGCCCTGTCGCTCGACCCCGACCATGTGGCGCGGGTGCTGTTCCCACAGGCGGGCGGAGGCAGGCCGGTGACGGGGTTGGTGGCTTAGGTTGCCAACCTCAATGCGGCTTGCCCGCGCGCTGCGGCACCAGCCATAGCGCCAGGGCAATGGCGACCAGCAGCACCAGCGTCGCCATATCGCGGCCCAGATTGAGCCCGCCTTGCGCCAGCGGCTTGTCGAGGAAATCGCCCACCGTCGCGCCCAGCGGGCGGGTCAGGATGAAGGCGGCCCAGAACAGGCCGGTGCGCGACAGGCTGGTGAAGCGATGCAGCAGCGCCAGCACCAGCAGCGCGCCGCCAAACACCGCCGCGCCGCCCAGATAGCCCAGACCGCCGTCATCGGCCGACCAGTCGCCCAGTGCGGTGCCCAGCGTTTGCGAGAAGGTGATGGTGACCCAGTAGAACACCTCGGCGCGGGGCGAGGACACGCTTTCCACCGAGATGGTGCCCAGCACCAGACGCCAGCTCAGCAGCGAGGCGGCGACACAGGCCAGCAGCACCGCGCTGCCCCCGGTGTAGCCGATGCCCAGCGAGCGGTCGAAGAAATCGGCCAGCGCCGTGCCCGCCGTGGTCGAGGCGAGGATCGCCGCCCAATAGAGCAGCGGATGAAAACCGCGGGCGCGTATCTGCGCGGCGACCAGGATCAGCAACGGCACGCAGAACAGCGCGATGCCGGCGGCATAGCCCATGTCATACTGCTGGGTGAACAGGTCGGCGCCGGTTTCGCCCAGCGTGGTGGCCAGAATCTTGATGACCCAGAAGCCCAGCGTGACGGCGGGCACTTTTGCCAGCGTGTCTCGGGCCTGGAGCGTGGGGGAGGATTGGTCGTTCATGGCTGTCCTGGGAAATCTTGCGCAAAGCATCCGGCAAAAGCATCGTAGGGCCCGCCGGAGCCCATCGCCACCAATGGGTGCGAAGGTTGGGATGTTTTTAGGTTCGTGATGAACCGGGGTGACCCGGTGCGGGAAGAGGGCCCGCACCGGGTCGTGGGTGGCGCGATCAATATTTGACGCGCACATCCATCAGGAAGGAACGCGGCGGCAGGAAGTTGAACTGGTCTGCCCCGGCGTAGAAGGTCTGGCCATTCACGACCGTCGTGCCGCCGTTCGATACGGCGGTGATTGCCCGGCTGTTGAACACATTCGACACGGTGGCGCCGATGCGGAAGTGCTGGCCAACCTCTTGGCTGATCGCGAATTCGCCCGTGCTGTAGGGGCTGATGCGATACATGCGGATGCCGTCGGTGGTCGTCACGCTGGAGGACAGTTCGGTGGCGTACTGCGGCCCGGTGAACTTCTGGCTGAAGGACACGCGCGTGCCGTGATGCTTGTAGATCACGCCCGCCGCCGCCGTGGAGAAGGGCGCTTTGGCGATCTGCGCCCCGGTGGTGCCGGAATGGGCGTAATTGTACGAGCCATTGCCGAACAGCGTCAGCCCCTCGACGGGCATATAGGCCAGCGAGCCTTCGACGCCCTTGTAATGCACACTGCCGATGTTCACCAGCGCGCCCGAGATGGCGCCGACCGAATTGTCGGTGGCGATCTTGTTGTTCACGTCGATCTTGTAGACATCGACGTCCACCGAGACCTTCTTGCCATGCCAGACCGAACCCAGCTGATAGTTGGTCGAGGTCTGCGGCTTGACCGAGGCCAGGGCGGTGCTCTGCTGCACCGAGCTGCCGGTGCCGGTGGTCGGCGTGTAGAAGCTCGACAGGTCGGGCACATACATGCCCTGCGCATATTGGCCATAGACCGACAGATTCTGCACCGGCTGCCAGTTGATGGTGGCGAAGGGCAGGGTCTTGGTCCAGGTCGCCGAATTGTTCGAGGGCGAGCGGTTGGCGTCGGCATTGACCAGCGCGTTCACGCCGCGCGTGAAGTTCACATACTTCACGCCGGGCGTGACCGAGAGCGTGTCGGTGGGCCTGATCTCGAACTCACCGAAGAGCTGGAACTGATCCCAGCTCGAATTCTGCTCATACTTCAGATTGGCCATGCTGATCGAGGGGAACTGCGCCGTGGCGGCGGTGCCCAGATTGGCCTTCTGGTCATAGCTGGGCTGGCCGGTGGTCCAGTCGAAATCCCAGGTGTGGCGCCAGCTCTTGGCATGCTCGTACCAGCCGCCGACCTTCACCTTGCCATATTTGAAGGTGTAATCGACCTGGCCGATGTAGCCCAGCACGCGGTACTTGTTCAGCTTGTTGTAGCCGGGCACGTCATTGGGGGCGGTCACTGCCTTATAGGGCGAGGCCGTTGTGCCCGCGCCGGTGAAGCCGGTCACCACCGGGGTGGTGTTCCCCGACAACGTGTTGTTGGTGTAGCCGTACATATAGGCACGGTTGTCCATCGAGAAGCCGCTGCCCAGCTCGCTCTGCAGGCGCAGATAGGAGAAGTCGGTGGTCTTGTCGGTGCGGTTGTACTTCCAGTAATCCTGCTTGGTCGGGTCGCTGCCCATGCCATAGTTCAGCCCATACTGGCCGATGTTGGAGGTTGCCGCGCAATTGCTGGCCTTCAACGTGGCCGAGCCCGAGACCAGACCGCTGGTCGGCACGCCGCAGGTGGCACCCTTCAGCACGTCGGACTGATAGTAGAAGTTGCGGTTGTAGGTGCTCAGCACGGTCAGCGTGTTGTGCTCGCCGATGGGCACCACGCCCTTGAAGAACAGGTTCTTGGAGTTGACCGGCGAGTTGGTCAGCGCGCCGTCGGAGCGCAGGAACTGCCCGGCCAGCACGAATTTGGCGCCGTTCAGCTTGTCGATCTTGCCGCTCTGGATCTCGAAACGGCCGATGGCGCTGTTCCAGTTGCCCAGCAGGCCCTCGACCTGCGCGCCCATCTTGTCGCTGACGCCGCGCGAATACATGTTGAGGTTGCCGCCATAGGTGGCCTGACCCAGCTGACTGGCATTGCCCGGCCCGCGATCGACCACGATGGTCTCGATCGTGTTGGAGGGGAAGAAGGCGGTCGAGTGGTGGGTGGGGTTGTTGGTGTCGGCAAAGGGGATCGAGTCATAGGTGACGTTGTATTCGCCATCCTGAAAGCCGCGGATCACCGCCTTGGTCTCGCCAAAGCCAAGGCCATTGCCGGTGCCGGTGATCGAGACGCTGGGCGTCAGGGCGATCAGCTCGTTGAAGTCCGAGGCGGCATTGGCATTGTCGATGAAATCGCGGCTGATCGCCGACTGCGGCTGGGTGGTGGTCAGCGAGGTGGAGATCGGCGCGGCCTGCGCCGTGTGCGAACCCAGCACGATGATGTCGGAGGAGGTCAGCGCCTGCTTGTCATTGGCCTGCCCTGCCTGATTGGCGCTGGTCGATTGCGGATCGGCGGCGCCATCGGCGGCCGACGGTGCCGGCGCATTGGCCGGTTCGGTGGCGGCAAAGGCCGAGGTGGCGACCAGAACGGCGGCCAAAGCGCTGCCACCCTTCAAAAGCGAAGGAAAAGAAATCATGATGAAAGCCCCCTGAAGGAAGGAATTACGGCTTGGAGAGTTCGGCGCGGGCGGCGGCGATCTTGTCGGCCAGACGCGGATCGGCGAGCAGGTCGATGCCGACCATCGTGCCGATGACATGGCTGGCCTCGGTGTCGCTGGCGTAATGTGCGCCGCAATAGAGGCGGCTCACCGCATAGTCATGCGCGCGGGCCAGAATGACCTGCGACTTTTCGGGCATCAGCTGTGCCAGCACCCAGCCCACCGAATAGCCCAGCGTGGAATGGCCCGAGGGATAGGACTTGTATTCGGGCTTGGCCGGATCGGGCTTGTATTCGCAGAAGGGGATCGAGGGATCGGTGCTGTAGGGCCGCATGCGGTGGAAAAAGGCCTTGCTGTCGCCAGCGGCCGCATCCGCCTCGGACTGGACCAGCGTGAGCAGCGCCCAGGTGGCGGGCTTGGTCTTCAGATCGAAGCCCAGCACGCCGTTGAACAGCGAGGGATCTTCATTGTCGCTGTCCACCTTGGCCTGCTTGAGCCGCTCGGGGCTGGCCTTGGCGAGCAGGCGGTGCAGCGTTTCCAGCTCGAAAGCCTCGGCGGGCGAACCATGCGCGGCCGGAGGCGGCAGGATCTGCGCGGGGTTGAACCTGGCGGCATCGAGATATTGCAGATGCTTGGGAGCTTCGGCCTGGGCAACAGCAGGCAAAGCCGCGCAGAGCAGCGCGACGGAGAGAAAGCGCTTCATGGGAAAATCCTCTGGGCAAATGCGGCAAATCCGGCTTCCGCCGGATTTGCAAACAGATTCAGGCCTTGGGGGCGACGATCAGAACGGTGAAGCTGCCGGGCACCGGCTTGCCGCGCTTGGCGCCGGGCTCGGGCGTGGCCAGCGTGGCGGTGGGCAGATAGATGCGCCCGTCGCGCGGATCGACCGCGCCGGTCTTGGCGCCGACCTGCGTGGGGATCACCTGAGCCACGGTGACGTTGTTGGCATCGGCAATCGACAGCGCGACCAGCGTGCCGGTGCCGCCGCAGGGCACGAAGGCCAGGCCGCGTTCCTCATCCAGCAGCACGGCATCGGCATCCTTGCCGATGGGCAGGGTGGTCAGCGTCTTGCCGGTGGCGGTGTCGATCACCAGCGCCACGCCATTCGCGCAGGCCGAGATCAGCCGCGTACCATGGGCAAAACGTGCCAGACCCGTGGGGCCCTCGCAGCCGGGCAGGTCGATCTTGCGCAGCAGCGTGCCCTTGGCCAGATTGACCTCGGCGATCTTGGCCGCATCCTCAAGGTTGATGAAGGCGCCGCCCTTGCCGTTGGTGACGGCAAATTCCAGACCGCCCGCCAGCTTCATCGTGCCCACCACCTTGTGGCTTTTGGCGTCGATGGTGGTGATCGTGTCATTGCCGGGGCTCATCACCGCGACCTTGCCGGTCTGCGCGTCGTAGAAGGCGGCGTCGGGCTTCTGGCCGCTGGGCACCTGCGCATCGATATGGCCGGTGGCGGCGTCGATAAAGCGGGTCAGGCCGGTCTTGCCGTCGGTCTGAACCACGGTCTTACCGTCCGCGATGGCCATGGCCTGATGGCTGCCCTGCGCCGCAGCCAGAGTGGAAACCTTGTGGCTGGCAATGTCCATCGCCATCACCGCATTGCTGCGCGCGACATAGAGCACGCCGCGCGCCGTATCGACATTGGCGAAATCCCAGCCACCATCGGGCCCGGCCACCTTGTCGACCACGCCATAGCTGGGCGCAGGCGCGGCATGAACGGCAGCAGCGGATGCAAGACAGCAGACGGCAAATGCCGTCGCCCCGGAGAAGCGGGTGAACATGATGGTGGACCCTGTATTGTGAGAAACAGATATTCTGTGAAATCTGAGGGGCGGACTAGGCGCGCCGAATGACGAATCTGTGACGGATTCTTGCGATCGGCTGGTAAACAACCAACATTGGCAACTTATAATGTTGGGGTGCCGGGCAAGATTGCAGACATGCAATATGGGGCGCCTCCGGGATTGGGGCGCCCACATAATAAAAGCAACAATGTCAGAAGATTGCCTGAAAGCGCGAAGGAGGGCATGGCCGAATCAATGGCCATGCCCTCCCGCGACCCGGTCAGGCGCCGGCGGTTAAGGTTTGCGGAGCCGTGTTGTCACGCAGGGTCAGGCTGACCAGCACCGGCATCACCAGCAACACCAGCGGATATTGCAGCAGCAACCCGGAGATGATCGCGATGGCCAGCGGCTGCTGGATGCCCGATCCTTGCCCGATGGCAAAGGCCAGCGGCAGCAGGGTGAGGATCGCCGCCAGCGTTGTCATGGTGATGGGGCGCAAGCGGTTCCGTGCCGCCTGCCACACCGCCTCGGCGCGGGGCAGATGCGCGGCCAGCTCCTCATATTCCGAGACGTAGAAGATCGCCATTTCGGTGCCGATGCCGATGATCATCGTCATCCCCATCAGCGCGGTGATGTTGAGATCCACGCCCGTCAGCCACAGGCCGGTGAAGACCGCCGTGGTCGAGAGCAGCGAACAGGCAATGATGATCAGCGGCAGCACCAGCCCGCGATAGAGCACTACCAGCAGGATCAGCTCGGCGATCAGCGCCGCGCCGAACACGCGGATCAGCCCGTTGAAGGCGATCTGCTGCTGCTGATAGAGCCCGCCCAGCTCGTAACGCACGCCTTGCGCCAGCGTGCCGGGCTGGTCGAGCACCTTGGTCACATCGCCCACCGCCGCGCCCATGCCGCGCCCCTGAATGCGCCCGGTGACGGCGACCATCGGCTCCAGATTCTCGCGGGTGATCTGCGGCTGTCCGGCCACGGGATCGATGGTGGCCACGCGGCTCAAGGGGAAGACATGGCCGTCGGTGGCGCGGATCGGCAGGCTTTCCAGATCGTTCTGGCTCAGCGTCAGCGCCTCGGGCAGGCGCACGCGCACATCGACCGGCTTGCCCGGCTGGGCGAGCGAGGTGGCGATGGTGCCCGACAGCGCATCGCTCATCTGGCTCTGCACATCGGCGACGGTCACGCTTTCCAGCCCCGCGCGCACCGGATCGATCTTCACATCCAGCGCGTCACCGGCCAGGCGGACGCCATCCTTCACCTCGATCACGCCATCGATCTTGCCGATCAGCGCCGCGACCTTCTTGGCCTGCCCATACAGCACCGAAGGATCGGCGGCGAAGAGCTTGACCTCAATGGGCTGGGGCACGGCGGTAAGGTCGCCGATCAGATCCTCCATCAGCTGCGCCACCTCGACATCGACGCCCGGCACCTTCTGCGCCACTTCGGCGGCGACGGCGGCGGCGATCTCCTCGGTGGGCTTGCTGTGGCTGGGTTTCAGCTTGACGAAATAGTCGCCGTGATAGCTTTGCCCCAGATCGCCGCCCATGCCCGTGCCCAGACGGCGCGAAAAGGTCAGCACATCCGGATTGGCGCGCAGCAACGCATCGATCTGGCCGACTTGCCGCCCGGTCTCGTTCAGCGAAGTGCCCGGCGGCGTGTAGTAATCCATCACGAAGCCGCCCTCATCCACCTTGGGCATAAAGCCGGTGGGCACGCGGGCATAGCCGATATAGCCGACCACCAGCAGCGGCAGGGCAATTGCCAGCAGCAGCACCGGGCGGCGTGACAGGCGCGAGAGCAGGCCGTGATGCACCGTCTCCATGCGCCCGTCGGCCTCGGCGCCCGGATCGTGCCATTTGCCGAAATCGACCAGCGCGCGCACCAGAATCGGCACCACGAAGGCGGTCATCGCCCAACTGATCGCCAGCGCCGCCGCCATCGTCACCGACAGGGCCTTGGAAAAGGCCCCGGTCACGCCGGTCAGGAAGGAGAGCGGCAGAAAGACGATCAGCGTCGCCAGACTCGATCCCATCAGCGGTGCCATAAATTCGCGCGCGGCGGGCAGCACGGCTTCGTCGCCCAGTGGCTGGCCGTCCTTGCCTTTCGCCCCGGCGCGGCGGGCGATATGCTCGACCATCACGATCACATCGTCGATCAGCAGGCCGACCGCCGCCGCGATGCCGCCCAAAGTCATGATGTTGAAGCTCATGCCCAGAATGGAGAGCACCAGCACCGTGGCCGCCAGCGTCGCAGGCACCACGATCACCGCCACCAGCGTGACGCGCCAACTGCGCAGGAAGGCGAGCAGCACGATGGCCGCCAGCACCAGCCCGATCAGCACCGCATCGCGCACGCTGGCCACCGACTGGGTCACCAGCTCGCTCTGGTCGTACCAGTTGACGAGGCGGACGCCGGGCGGCAGCGGGAAGGCCTTCAGGCGCCGTTGCACCTCCTGAGCGATCTGCACGGCATTGCCATCGGGTTGCTCATAGATGTTGAACAGCACGGCGGGCTTGCCGTCCTCGACGATGCGCAGCCATTGCGGCACGCTGCCATCCTGCACCGTGGCGACATCGCGCACGCGCACCACACCGGCGGGGTCGGACTTGACCACGATGTCGCCGATCTGCGTTGAACTGACCGCGCTGCGGTCGGCGATCACCAGCGAGAGGCGCCCGCGATCCTGCACCTGTCCCACGGCGGAGAGCACATTGCCCGCCTTGATCGCCTGCGCCAGATCGCCCAGCGCCATGCCATGGTCGGCCAGACGATGCGGATCGGCCAGCACCTCGACCTCGCTGGTCTCGCCGCCCTGCACGCCGACACGGGCCAGACCGGGGATCGAGGAAAGCAGCGGGGTGATCTGATATTTGGCCAGATCCTGCAGCGCCTTGGGATCGCGATCCGATTCCAGCGCATAGGAGATGATTGGGAAGACCGTGGGGTCCATCCGCCGCACATTGTACTGTGTGCCGGTGGGCAGGCTGGGCAGCACGCGGCCGATGGCGGTGTCGACCAGCAAGGTGCTGGCCACCATATCGCGGCCCCAGCCGAAATCGATGGAGATCTGCGCCGCGCCCCGGCTGGTTTCCGAACGCACATCCTGCACGCCGGGCAGGGCGCGGATCGCTTCCTCGACCGGGCGGGTGACGGTCAGCGCGGTCTGGTCGGCGGGGCGGCTGCCCGCGTCGAGATCGACTACGACGCGCGGGAAAGAGACCTGCGGAAACAGGCCGATGGGCAGGCCGAAGGCCGCCACCAGGCCCGCCAGCGCCGCGGCCATGGCGATCAGCACAAAGGCGCGCGATTGCGTGCGAAGCAGATGTTCCAGCATCACTGCCCCCGACGCAGGCGGTCGCCGTCATGCGCCTGATAGGCGCCATCGACCACCACCGGGCGCGCGGTATCGAGTGCGCCGCTCACCACATCGCTTTTGTCGGTGGAGAGCAGCACGGTGACAGGCAATTGATGCGCTTTGCCGCCGACATCCTGAAACACATGGGGCGGCCCATCGGCGGTGACCACCGCCTGATGCGGCACCACCCAGCCATGCACGGGCCGCGTGGCGATCTGCGCCTTGACCGCCTCGCCGGGCATCAAAGCGCCAGCGGGGAAGGCGATGTCGACCGACACCAGCCGGGTCTTGGGATCGAGCGCGCCTGCCACACGCAGCACATGGCCGGTGACCGCCGCGCCGCCCGTCAGGCGCTGCACTGACACGCTCTGGCCGGGGTTGACGCGGGCGCGCTGCGCAGGGTCGATCCCGGCGGTGACGATCAGCGCGCCGCCCTTGGCCACGGTCAGCAGCGGGGCGCTCGGCTGGGTGCGGTCGCCCTGCGCCACGGTCAGTGTGGCGATCACCCCGTCGAAGGGGGCGGTGACGGTGGTGCTGGCCTGTCCTGCGCCCTCGGCGGAGAGGCCTTGCAGGCTGGCGCGGGCGTCGGCGACGGATTTGCTGGCCTGCGCCATCTGGTCGGCGGTGGCCAGCTGCTGGCTGAGCAGCTGGCGGGTGCTGTTTTCCTGCACCTGCGCGGCATGCAGCGCATTGAGCGCCTGGGCATAGCTGGCGCGCGCACTGGCGGCGGGGGCGAAGGTCAGCAGCTTCTGCCCCGCATGCACCGCAAGGCCGGGGGTGACCAGCAGCGCGGTGACCTGTCCCGGCTGGGCGAAGCTGATCGTCTGCACCCCCGAGAGCGAAGGCGCGGCGGTGCCATAGGCCGTCACGGTTTCGGGCAGATCGCCCTGCGTCACGCTTGTGGTGGTGACTGCCACGCTGGGCTGGGTGTCGGCGGGCTGGTCCGCGCTGCCGCAAGCCGTCAGGGTCAGCAGAGGGAGCGCGAGGAAAGGCAGGCGGTTCATTGTGCGCCTCCGGTCTTCACGGTGGGCAGGCCCTCGCCAGTCAGCGTCTGAAGGGCGATCTGGCGGTCGAGCGCAGCGGTCTGCAAGCTCATCAGTTCCTGTTCCTTGGCAAGGCGGTTGGCGACGAGATCGGCAAAGGCACGTTCGTCGATGGTGCCCGCATGAAGTGCCGTTTCGGCGCGGCGGGCGGCGTCGCGCGCGGCGGGGATCTCGCGGCGCACACGGTCGAGCTGGGTGGCGATCTGGGCATATTGCGCCAGCAGCCCCTCGGCCTCGCCGGAGACGGCGGACAGGCGCGCGTCATACTCGGCGCGCAACTGGGCGCGGGTGGCGCGGGCGATGGCGATCTGGCCCTGATTGCGGTCGAAGACGGGCAGGCCCAGCGCGGCATTGGGGCCGCCGTTGATGACCTTGGAATTGTCGCTGGCGACGCCGCCGCCCAGCACCAGATCGGGGAATTGTGCCTGAATGGCCTCACGCACGCCTTCCTCGGCGGCGGCATAGCCGAAGCGCAGCGCGATCAGATCGGGGCGGCGGTCGGGCAGCGTGGCCAGTCCCGCGCGCGTGGCGGCGGGGTCGAAGGGCGGCAGATCGGGCTGGGCCACCAGCGGCAGCGCCGCGTCGGGGCGCAGGCCGAGCAGGGCGTTGAGCTGTTGCCGCAAGGCCAGTTGCCGCTGGTCGAGCCCCTCCAGCGCGGCGCGGGCGGCCTGCAGCGCGGCGCGGTCGGGCGCCAGCATGGCCAGCGTGGCATTGCCCCGCGTCATGGCCTGTTCCAGCCTTGCGTTGCGATCCGCCAGCAGGGTGACGGTCTCGGCGGTGGCGGGGCGGCTCTGCTCGCCCATGATGATGTCGGTGGCGAGCTGGCGGGCGAGGCCGGCGGTCTGCCATTCCTGCCAGACGATGTCGGCGGCGACCTGCTGCTGGGCATCGCGCGCGCCGCGCAGATGGGCGCGATAGGTGATGATGGCGCGCAGATTCTGCGCCAGCCCCACATTCCACGCCGGAACCGTGCCCACCCCCGAGAGCAGCGGCAGAAAGGCCCCCGTCAGTTGCGGATTGGGCAATATGCCCGCCTGCTTCGTCTGGCCGCGCGCCACGGCATCGCGCAGCCGGGCGGCTTTCAGGTCAGGGTTGTTGGCCAGTGCCAGCGCCACCACCTGCTCGACCCCCAGCGGGCCCTGCGTGGCAGGGGCCTGCGCAAGGCGATCGGGTGAGGCGACCAGCGAGGGCTGCGCGGGCAGCGGCAGCGGCGCGTCATGCGCGCAGCCGGCCAGCATCAGGCCCAGAACAAGGGGGGGAAGAAAGGATCGCTGCATCCCGCGCCAATACTGAAAAAACCATGACAGGCAGAGGACGGAATCCTAAATTCTTCCCAACTTGGCTTTCCCATGCCGCTTACAGTATCCTGACCTCATGCCTGCCTGTCTTGCGCGGGCGCCCCGGAACACCGAGTGCTGTGACCCATGAACATACTGCTGCTGGAAGATGACGAGACGCTGTCGCGCAACCTTGTGGCCGACCTGCAGGAGGCCGGGCATGAGGTCGACACCTGCCGGTCCGGGCAGGAGGCGATCGAGCTGGCCGCCTCGCAGGACTATCGCGTGCTGATCTTCGACCGCATGGTGGAAGGCATGGACGGGCTGACCGCGCTGAAAGCCCTGCGCGCCAAGGGCATTTTGACCCCGGCTCTGTTTCTCACCGCGATGACCGGGGTGGACGACCGGGTCGAGGGTCTCGAAGCGGGCGGCGACGATTATCTGGCCAAGCCCTTTTCCGCCCGCGAATTGCTGGCGCGGGTGCAGGCGCTGGGCCGCCGCTCGCCGCAGGCCGAGGTGCAGGCGGTGCTGGCCATCGGCGACATCGAGATCGACCGCATGAAGCGCAGCGTCACCCGTGGCGGGCAGCTTATTCGCCTGCAGGTGCAGGAGTTCAAGCTGCTGGAATATCTGATGCTGAATGCCGGTCAGATCGTGACGCGCACCATGCTGCTGGAAGGCGTGTGGTCCTATCATTTCGAGACCCGCACCAACATCGTCGAAAGCCATATGAGCCGCTTGCGCAACAAGCTGTGCGCCAATGGTGAGCCGGACCCGATCCAGACCCTGCGCCGCGTCGGCTATCGCTTCCATGACGGTTAATTCCGCGCCTTTGGCAGCGCTGCGCAGCGGGGCCTTCCGCTTTGCGCTGGTGCTGGCGCTGGTCTTCGCGCTGGGCTCGATCGCGCTGCTCTGGGTGGTGGAGCGGCAGGTGGGCGGCTATGGGCTCGAAGCGACCGAGGTGATGCTGCATGCCGAGGCGCGCGTGCTGGCCGGGGAATATGCCCAGACCGGGCGCGACGGTCTGCTCAAGGCACTGCGCCGCCACGGCGAGGGCGCGGGCGAGAATCAGTTCCATTACCTGCTGCGCGATGGGCAGGGCCGCCGCCTCTATGGCGACATTCCCGCGGGACAAGGCCAGCTCGGCGAAGCCACCATCCGCATGAGCGAGGCCGACAGCGGCCCGGTGATGATGCGCCAGTTCGGCCTGCGGATCGGTGACGGGCTGGTGCTGGTGGTGGCCACCGACTTCTTCGATTTCGACGAATTGCGGGCGCGGCTGGCGCGCTTCACCATGCTGAGCGGGGCGGCGATCACGCTTTTCGCGCTGATCGGCGGCTATGGCGCGGGGCGGCTCTTCCTGCGGCGGCTTGATGGGGTGAACCGTCAGGTCGAGCGGATCGTGGCGGGGGACAGTGCCGAGCGCCTGCCCGCCATCGGCCTGGCGCCGGAGTTCGATACGCTGACGCGCAACCTCAACCATATGCTCGATCACAAGGATGCGGCGATGGAGGGGCTGCGGCAGGTCTCGACCGCCATCGCCCATGATCTGCGCACGCCGCTGATGCGGCTGCACCAGCGGCTGGAGCGGCTGAGCGGCAAGACCGAAGAGGGCGATGAGGCGGTCGAGGCGGCGATCGGCGAGGTCGAGGATATTCTCTCCACCTTTCAGGCGCTGCTGCGCATCGGCATGATCGAGGGCGGGGTGGGGCGCAGCCGCTTCCGCCCCGTGCCGCTGTCCGAGCAATTGTCGCGCATGGCCGAAACCTATGCGCCGGTGGCCGAGGATGAGGGGCACCGCCTGATCGCGCGGATCGCGCCGGACCTGTGTGTGGAGGGCGATGCCGAGATGCTGGCCCAGCTCTTCACCAATCTGGTCGAGAATGCCATCGTGCACACGCCCGAGGGCACCACCATCACCGTGGATCTGGAGGCCGGGGCCGAGACGGTGCTGGCGCGGATCAGCGACGATGGGCCGGGCGTGGACCCGGAGGATTACGAGAAGATCTTCCGCCGTTTCTATCGCGGCGCGGCCAGCAAGGGGCTGCCGGGCACGGGCCTTGGCCTGTCGCTGGTGGCCGCCATCGCCGAGGTGCATCGCGCCGAATGCCGCGTGATGCCGGGGCCGGGCTTTGCGCTGGAGCTGACCTTCCGCGCCTGCCCTTTGTCATTTTCCTGAAAGCGGACGGCTGATACAGCGGGCTCGATTGATCAACGGAGCCTGGCCAACCCATGCATATCACCACCGGCGCTCAGGCTCTGGCCGAACTTTTCGATGTCGATGTGCTCTCGCTGCTGGCCAGTTGCATCTGCCTGCTGACGGCCTTCCTGCTGGGCACGCTGATCGGGCTGGAGCGGCAATGGCGCCAGCGCACGGCCGGGCTGCGCACCAATGTGCTGGTGGCGGTGGGCGCGGCGGCCTTTGTCGACCTTGGGCTGCGCACGGCGGGGGCCGATGGCGGGGTGCGCGTCATTTCCTATGTCGTGTCGGGCATCGGCTTTCTGGGCGCGGGTGTCATCATGAAGGAGGGCACCCATGTGCGCGGGCTCAACACGGCGGCCACGCTCTGGGCATCGGCGGCGGTGGGCAGCTTTGCCGGCGCGCGCAAGCCGGCCGAGGCGGTGCTGGTGACGATCTTCGTGCTGGCGGGCAACACGCTGCTGCGCCCGCTGGTCGATTTCGTGAACCGCCGCCCGATCACGGCGGGCGAGACCGAGGCGCTGTACCGCATCCATGTGATCTGCTCCGACGATCACGTCACCGACGCGCGCGACCTGCTGTTCGAGGAGCTGGATATCCACCACTACCCGATCCGCGAGATCGAGACGCTGACCGATGGCGATGCTCAGGTGGAACTGGCCGCGGTCCTGCTGCCCACCACCGCCGATCCCGCCGAGCTGGACGCCATCACCAGCCATATCGCCCGGCATCAGGCGATCATCAGCGCGACCTGGACGGTGAGCACGACAAGCTGATTATCGGGTTTTTCGCTCGGTGACGGTTTCCAACGAGGTGTCCTTCACCGGCGGCGCGTCCTGCCACCCGCCGCCCAGTGCCAGAAACAGCGCGATCTGATCCTGCGAGACCTGCGCCGTGGCATTGGCCAGCGAATTTTCCGCCCCGATCAGCGTGCGCTCGGCGTCCAGCGTGTCGAGGAACTGGCCGATGCCCCCGGCATAGAGCCGCGCGGTGTTGGCATTGGCGGTGGCGGCATCGTCGCGCGCGGCGGTGAGTTGCCTTTCGGTGTCGAGCCGCCGGGCCAAAGTGTTGAGCGCGCCCTCGGTCTCGCGCAGCGCGGTCAGCACCGTGCCGTCGAACTGGGCCAGCGCGCCGCGCGCCGCGGCATTGGACTGCGCAACCTGAGCCCGCGCCCGCCCCAGATTGGGGATGGACCATGAGAGCAGCGGCCCGACGCTCCACTGGAAGCCGCGATCCTTGACGATATCGGGCACGCTGGTCGCCACCGTGCCCAGCGACCCGCCCAGACTGACCGAAGGATAAAGCGCTGCCGTGCTGACGCCGATCCCCGCCACGGCGGAGGCCAGCTTGCGTTCCGCCTCGCGCACATCGGGGCGGCGGGCCAGCAGGGTAGCGCCATCTCCGATGGGGATGGGGTGGCGGATCAGCGGCGGCGCGGCGCAGCTTGCAACCTGCGTGGGCAGCGTTTCCGGCGCGTCGCCGGTCAGCGTGGCCAGCGTGAAGAGGCCGCCGCGCTGCTGGGCCTCCAGCGCGGGCAGGGTGGCGGCGGTCTGGCGCAGCAGGGTGCGGGCGCGCACCACATCGTTGATCCCGGCGATCCCGGCGTCATAGCGGCGCTGGGTGACCGCCAGCGACTGTTCGGTCACGGTGATCGAGCGCCGGGTGACCGCGATCTGCAACCCCGCCGCGCAGACCGTGACATAGGCCTGCGCCGTCGCCGCCGCGACATTGACCCGCGCCAGATCGAGCGCCGCCTGCGCCGCCCCGAGATTGGCCTGCCCGACCTCGATCGAGCGTTTCAGCCGCCCGAACAGGTCGAGATCGTAGGAGATGCTCTCGGTCCCGGCATAGGCGAAGCCCGGTTTCAGGGCGACGGGCGAGCCCTTGGAGTCGCCCGAGGCCTGCCCATAGGTCGGGTCGAGCGTCAGGCTGGTCTGCGGCGTGCGCGCAAGTTCCGCCCCGCGCAGGGCGGCCTGCGCCTGTTGCAGGCTGGCCAGCGCGACGCGCAGATCGGTGTTGTGGGTGAGCGCCTTCTCCTCCAGCCCGTCGAGCAGCGGATCGTCGTAGAGCCGCCACCAGCGCGGCGGCAGCGCGCCTTGCTGGTCATAGGCGGCATCGCCCGCGCCGAGGAAGGCGGCGGGCGGTGTGCCCCCCACCTGCAAGGGCGGCGCGTGATAGTTCGGCCCGACGGTGCAGCCCGCCAGCAGCAGGGTGCCGACAGCGGCAAGGCGCCCCTTCATTGCGCGGCCCGGTTAAGCGGCGCGGTGCCCGGCACCAGCGTGGAATTGGGCGCGGCGCGTGGAGCGACCTTCTCATGCGTGGGCAGCACTGTCACCGTCGCGGTGCGCCCGGCGACCAGGCGGATGTTGGTGGGCACGGTATCGATCACCACGCGCACCGGTACGCGCTGCGCCAGCCGGATCCAGCTGAAGGTCGGGGTGATGTTGGGCAGCCGCAGCTCCGAAGCATTCTGCTGGCGGTCGGTGATGCCCGCCGCCAGACTGTCGACATGGCCCCATAGCGGGCGGTTGTCGCCCAGCAGGTCGATGCGCACCTTGTCGCCCAGCGCAAAGCGGCGCAGCTTGGTTTCCTCGAAATAGCCCAGCACATAGAAGCTGTCGGTGTCGAGCAGCGCGAATTGCGGACTGCCCGCCGCGACATAATCGCCCGGCCGCATCGAGAAGCCGGTGATGTAGCCGTTGACCTTGGCCCGCACAGCCGAGTGATCCATGTTGACCTGCGCCAGCCGCCTGTTGGCCTCGGCCTGTTTCAGCCCGGCCTGCGCGGATTGCAGCCCCGCGCGGGCCTGAACCAGCGCGGCCTGATCCTTGTCGACGGTTGTAATGCGGGTGTCGCGCTCCTCCTGGCTGACCAGATTGCCCAGCGCGACATAGCGGCTCTTTTCGCGCAATGCGTTGCTCAGCGTGGCTTGCGCATTGGTGATGGTGGCGCTCGCATTGGCGATGCCGGCCTGCGCGCTGGCCACCGCCGCATCGGCCTGGGCAAGCTGCGCGGCATAACGCTCCTGATCGACCGTGAAGAGCAGATCCCCGGCGCGCACCGGCTGGTTGTCATGGACATGGATTTGAGTCACCAGCCCGGCGACATCCGCGCTGACCTGCACCACATCGGCCTGAAGCGCGCCGTCGCGGGTCCAGGGATCGTCCTCGTAATGGCGCCAGACCAGCACCAGCGCCAGAATGGCCCCGGCGATCAGCAGGATGGTGAGCAGGATACGCCCCAGATCGGGCAGCAGGCGGGTCATCGCGCGGCCTCCCTGGGAATGGTGCCAAAGGGTTGCGACGAGCCGTCGGGAGTCAAGGCCACAAGTGTCCCCAGAAGGATGCAGAAAATTGCCAGTTCGACCAGCGGTCGATGCCATACCAGCCGGTAAAAGCCCAGCCGCATCAGCAGGATCGACAGCAGCACCGTGAGCAGCAGCGCGATCAGCAATTGCGGCACGATGGGCGAGAGGATCACCCCGCCGATCAGGAAGTCATGGGCCATCATGGGATGATCTCTCCGGGCGGGGGCGCGACTTCGTCTTCCAGCGCCAGATGCATGCCCATCAGCGCCTCACGCAGGCGGCCATGCGCGGTTTCGGCCAGCAGGGCGGGGTCGGCCAGCGCGTCGTTGACCATGGCGCGCAGCCTGCCGTCCTCCTGCCGCCCGGCCAGCCTGTCGCGATAGCTGAGCGCGGTCTGGGCGCGCAGGTCACACAGGATGGCGTGCATATGGGGGCTCACCTCACCCTCGCATTGGCGCAGCGCCAGCAGGTTGATGCCGATGCCGAAATCGTCGATCATGCGCAGGCGCGGCAATTGCCCGGCGCCGTAAATCTGCTCGGCGGCGGGGAAATAGAGCGCCAGCCGGTCGATCACCAGAAACAGGAACCGCTCGCGGTCGGGCATGCGGTGGCTGCGCGCGATGTCGAGAATGTCGCGGCGCACCGCCAGCACCAGCCGCCGCGCCGCAAAGCGGGCATGGTCATAGCTGCACACATAAAGGCAGCCGCAGGCGATCAGCAGCCCGGCCAGCGAGGCGTTGAGCGTCTGCAAACTCTGGTTGAAATCGGCGGCATAGGCGCTTTGCAGCCCGAGGAAGGCGAAGATGTAGACGCAGATCAGCATGCCCGCCAGATTCATCGCCATCATCAGGCCGAAGGGCAGCAGCACGCAGCCCAGCACCGCGATCAGCACGGGAAAATCGGTGACGCGCGGCAGGATGGCATATTGGTAGAGGAAGACGACGGCAAAGGCGGTCATCACCCATGTCACCAGCCCGACGCTGGAGGAGAGGATGCGGTCCTGCCCGGTCAGGAAGACGCAGCCGATGAAGGAGAACAGCAGCGCCCCGCCGCCCGAACTCCAGGCGGTAAAATACCAGATCAGCGTGGTGAGGCCGGTGGAGAGGATCATCGGCACGACATCGAGGAACGCGCCCAGATAATCCGCGCTGCGCACCGGTTTGGCCTGCCGCGCCATCCGTTCGAGCGGCGCGGGCAGCTTTGCGCCGGTCTCGATGGCATGCAGCGCGATGCCCAGCACCGACCACGCGCGCACAAAGGCGGCAAGGCGCGAGAGCAGCCCGCGCTCCATGGTGAGGATCTCGCCGCCCGCCGGGTCGAGCGCATCGCGCGTCTCTTCCAGCGCGTGGATCAGCAGGTTGCCGTGCGCAGCATGGTCGTGAGGGTCTGCGGGTGTTTCCTGCACCCAGGCCGTCACAAGGTCGAGCGAGCGGCCCAGATCGGTGTGCAGGCGGCGGTCATGGCGCAGGGACCGCGCCCAGATCTCGATTCCCGCCAGATCGGCGATCAGCTCCACCACCTGCCGCCGCAGCAGGTTGAGCTGCCGTCCGCGCGGCGCCATGGCGACAACGTCGAAGGGCAGTTGCACCGCCTTGGCATCGATCACGCCGACGGCCTTGGTCAGCTCACGCAGGCCCTGGCGCAGGGCGCGGCGGCGATCTTCATCGGGGGATTGCGCGGCGGTGAGGCTGAGGGCATCGACCAGCCAGTCGCGGGTTTGCCCGCGCCAGTCGGCCATGGTTTTCAGGAAATCGGGAGTCATCGGGCGCGGCCAGAAGGCGCTGTCGACCGCGGTGATCGCCAGAATGCCCAGCGAGATCTCGCCCATGCGCGCGGTGGCGTAATCGAAGACATTGGTCGGCGCCATCAGATTGGTGAGGCCCACCACACCGGCGGTCACCCCCGCCGAGAACCACAGGTAATTGGCCGGGGTCCGGTCGATCTGGCGCAGAAAGGTGGCGCCCACGATGATGCCGAGCGTGACGGTGACCAGAATGCCCAACTGATCGCCAAACAGGCCGGTGACGCCCATCATCACCGTGCCGCCCGCGATGGTGCCGATAAAACGGAACAGCGCCTTGGAGCGGATCGCCCCGGTCTCGGGCGGGTTGAGCACGATGTAGATCGTGAGCACCGCCCAGTACGGATTTTCCAGATCCTGACTGAAGCCGACGATCAGCGCGAGGGCGGTGGCCAGATAGGCCTTGGTGGAAAAGACCAGATCCCGCAGCGTCGGCACGCGCAGGGAATCATACACACCGCGCAGGCTGAGGGGTGGAGCCGCCATAGGGTAAAAATCTTAGGCATAAGCCCCGGAAGGAGCAAGCATTTAAGGGCGTAGGGCAGGGGCGTGATGGCGGGTCCATATGTCGGCGGCCTCGCCCATGGTCTTGGGCGTGCCGTCCTTCAGCCAGGCCATGAAACTCCGGTCGAACGCGAAGTCCGGACCGCAGGCGGCGAGGAAGAAGCGCCGGACATTCTGCGTGTTGCGATAGGTGCCATCAATGGGCGTATCGCGGTGGATCGGGGCGCCGTGCCAGTCGAAAGCGGTCATTTCAGGACAGGGCGGCACGTTTCGCGCCCGCATCGCGCAGCAGCGCGACGAGCGAGGCGGTCCACAAGGCAAGCGCCGCCGCGAAGCCGGAGAGCGCCCCGCCCAGTGGCGCGGGCAGCAGCACACCGACGACAGCCGCCGCGATCAGCGCCGAACCCAGCGCGTAAAAGGGCGGAAAGGGCGCGGCCCATGCGATGGGCAGGAAATGCAGGCCGACGACCAGCGCCACGGCGGGCATCAGCCATTCGGGATGATGCAGGTTCATCACCAGATTGGAGGCGAGGAACAGGCCGATCCCCTCGCCAACGCTGGCCCAGGTGATGGCCTTTTCGGCGCGAGGCGAGGGGGTGATGCCCTCACCCGGCAGGCGCATCACGCGAAGAGCGCCAAGGCCGATCATGACAAAAACGGCAAAGGGCAGGGCGAGCGGCATTCCGGAAACATGCCATTGCCAATGCAGCGTCATGGCGATGAACACCGCGCCGAAAAAGCCCATGATGATCGCGCCGCGTGAACCCATGATATCCCCCGCTCAAGCTGGCGGTTCTATAACATGGTTGCGCGGCAGGTCGACGGTTCTTGATGTCCTCTCCCGCCGGTCGTGAAAACCGGCGGGAGGGATCGTGGCCGCTTAGAAACCGTTGCGGCGCATCCAGTGAATCTGGCGGCTGATGCCGTCGAGGCGGCCCTGAACCTGCGCGCGCTGGTCGGGCGTCAGGCGACCGGCGTCGGCCCAGTGCATGCGGCGGATCCACTGCTCCACCCCGTCCAGCTCGCGGCTGACGCGGACGGCTTCGCGGCGGTCGAGGCTGCCGTCGGCCCGGCCACGGTTGACGCGCTCGCGCAGGAAGTGGATGCGCTCATAGGGGTTGTCGGGCGCGCCGCGCCAGAAGGTGCCGGGGTTCCACTGGCCAGGAGCCCATTGGCCAGGCTGGGCCATGGCGACATTGGCGCCCATCAGACCGGCGGTGACGGCGCCAATGGAAAGGGCGGCGGCGGCGAGCGTTGCGCGGGCGAGCTTCATAAATCCTCCTGCTTGTATCGGGCTGACGGGGGGTGATTGTCGATCAGCCACGCCCCCTTTGGACCCCACGATCTGAACGGGTTGCGAATGCCCGGTACAGCCACGGTTCAAGCCGGAAAAACCGTGCCTTACGGCGCGGGCAGGGTGAAGGTCAGGCTCCCCTCATGGCTGCCGGTGGTGCTGGTGGGCTGGCCTTGCGGCCCGGTGTCCGCCGCCTCGTGGAACTTGTTCCCCATGCCGGGGATCGCCTGCATGAAGCCGAAGGTGGTGTCCGGGAAGGGCGGGCTGGTGTTGGGGTGGTCCTGAAGCCGCGCGCCGAGCTGCAGAAAGGGCGTGCCCGCCGAGGGACGGATCAGCAGCGGCGCGCCGCCCATATCGAGCTTCACCCAGCGCGGATCGGCGAAATAGCCGGCATTGGCGGGCGACAGCGCGCCGGCCTTCTTGCTGTCGGCGATATCGTGGACCCCGAGTTCCGGCCCGCGCAGGCGGTTCTTCCACACCGGCCATGGCCCGCGCAGCAGGGCACGCGCCGAGGTGACCGGCGCGGTGTCGAAGCCCACGCCATAGTAAACATAGGCGCCGCTGAGCTGATAGCGATAGTCGAGCCGCAGCGCGCCGCTGGCGTCCAGAGTCCAGTGTGCCCGTTCCAGCCCACCCGCGCCCGGCGCATCGAGCCAGACGACCGGCTTGCCTGTGGCAGGATCGGTTCCGGTGCCGCTGGTTACGGTGCTGGCCGGGGTCGGTGCGGGCTCGAAACGGTCGGCCTGATAGCCGATCCTCACCTTGGGCGGGTTGAGCGCGCCATGCAGCCCCTGCACATCGAGCAGGCGGATCGCCGCGATCTGCTGCGCGGGGAAGGCATAGAGCGTGGGATCGCGCCATGTGCGCTGCGTCGCGGCGACGGTGGTCCATGCCTTGCCGTCGCGCGAGATTTGCAGGGTGAAACCGGAGAGGAAGCTTTTTTCATCGAGGCCGAAGTCGATCTGGGCGATGTTGGCCAGCCCCGGCGCAGCGGGTTTGAAGACATTGTCGCCCGCCGCCGTCACCTCGGACCAGACCGGCTGAGCGCTGGCGGGATGGGCATAGACGAGGCGCGGGCCGCCCGCGATCGCCACCGTGCGGCTGCCGCTGGCGATCTTGTGCAGCAGTCCGGTCTTTTCGTCGAAATCGGCGCTGAAGCGGCCCGCGGTCAGGCGGATCGCGCCATTGGCTTTGGCGATCTGCGGCGTTCCGGCTTGCGGCGCTGAGGCTTCGGGGCGGGGCGTGGCGATGGGCCAGACCCAGCGCATCACGTCCTCTTCGCCGCGACGTGCGGTGAGGCGCAGGGCATCGGCCTGCCCCATGCTGGCCGAGCGGGGCAGTGCCAGCCGTCCCTCGCTGTGCGGGGCCACATCGGGACCGGTGATCTGCCCCGAGGCCAGAACGCGCGGCTGGGTTCCGGCCTCGCTGGGCAGCGGGAAGCGCAGCCATTCCCAGCGGAAGGTTAGCGCCGACAGGGGCGTGAAATCATAGGCATTGGCCAGTTTGATCTGCCCGTCGAAAGAACCATCCAGCGTGGGCGGCGTGATCTGCACCGGCGCATAGATGTCGCGGATGGTGAAATAGCTCGGCTCGGGGTTATGGCGCGCGTCGAGGATGCCGTCGGGGGCCTGCGTGCCGACATTGTCGATCCGCCCGCCCTGATCCTTGCGGGCCAGCCCCTCATCGGCGAAGACCCAGACGAAGCCGCCCGCGCCATGGGGCGAGGCCTTGATCGCCTGCCACACATCCTCCATCGCCGCGCCCGCGCCGCCGTCATAGAGGCCGTGCTGGAATTCGGTGGGCATTACCAGATTGGGGCCGTTCAACCGCGCCACGAAATCCTGATATTTCGGGTAATGTTTGGTATCCACCCCGTCATGCGGGTCCCACGGGTGGAGCACCTTGCGGTGTTGCGGGTCATAGCGGGCATATTCGGGATCGAGTTCGCGGTTGAAGCCGCCCTCATTGCCATTGTCCCAGAAGAGAATGGCGGGGTGGTTGACGTCGCGCTCGACCAGTTCGCGCACCAGCTTGCGGCCGACCTCCGTGTCGTGGGAATGCTGCCAGCCGCTGAGTTCATCGAGGACATAGAGGCCCAGCTCGTCGCAGGCTTTGAGGAAGCTCTCCTCGGGCGAGTAATGCGACATGCGCACGGCATTCATGTTCATGCCGCGGATCAGCTTCACATCCTCATAGGAGTTCGCATGGGTCAAGGCGCGGCCGGTGTCGGGCCGGAAGCTGTGGCGGTTGACGCCCTTGAGCACGATCTTCTGCCCGTTGAGGTAAAGCCCCCCCCCCGCGCGCACCTCGAAAGTGCGGAAGCCGAAGCGGGTGCGGACATGATGCACCGCCTCATTCCCCTTGAAGAGCGTGACATCGAGGACATAGAGATTGGGCGTTTCGGACGACCACAGGCGCGGGTTCGCCGCAGAGCCATGCAGCGTCACCAGCCCCGTGCCGCCCGCCGGGATCGGGGTGGAGAAGGGCGTGCCCACCTTGTTGCCATCCTTGTCGACGATCTGGCCAACAACCGAGGTGACGGTCCTGGGTTCGGCCAGCGTGATATCGGCGGCGATGGTGCCATCGGCGCGCGCGTCCACGCTGACATGGCCGATGGCCTCGGCGGGCAGCGCCTCCAGCCAGACCGGGCGGTAGATGCCGCCGAAGGTCCAGTAATCGCCATAGCGCTCGGCGATTTCGGTGTCCTTGTTGGCCGAGTTTTCCGCGACCTCGACCTCGACATCATTGCTGGCGCCCAGCTTGAGCAGCGGGGTGATGTCGAAGCTGAAGCGGTTGAAGCCGCCCTGATGCAGCGGCCCGGCCTGCACGCCATTCACCTTGACGATGGTGTCGGTCATCACCGCATCGAAGGTGAGGCGGATGCGCTTGCCCTGCCAGTCGGCGGGCACGGTGAAGCTGCGGTGATAGGTGGCGCGATCATGCGTCTGCCAGGCGCGGTCGGTGCCGTAATGCGGATGGCCAAAGCCCTGCTGCTGCCAGTTGGAGGGCACGGGGATGGTGGCCTTTTCCCCCGCGCGTGCCCCGCCGTCGATGGTGAAATCCCAGGGGACGGCATTGTCGGGGCCGTCCCCGCTCAACATCTGCTTTTGCGTGTCGATGGGGCCGGGGGCGGCCAGCGCTGCGGAAGGCAGGCAGGCCGAGGCCAGAAAGAGTGCTGCGAAACGACGCTTCATGCGACTGGGCCCCTGTCAGGTCAGAATTGGAAAGATGAGCGCACGCCGAAATAGCGGCGGAAATCGCGGGGCAGCAAGGCTGTCACCGCCAGCTGATTGCCGAAAGTGCCATAGGCATTGCCGAGGTTGGCGGCATATTGCTTGTCGGTGACATTGTTGACGAAGCCCATCACCTCCCAGCGGCGGTCCTGCGAGCGCACCCCCAGCGAGAGGTTGAGAATGCCATAGCCGCCCTGCACCGTGGCCGGGTCCTGACTGAGCGAATAGTTGATCGCGCTCTGGTAGGAGAAGGCGGCGTTGGCGGCGGCCTCCAGCGGGCCGTTGCCGAGGGCATGGGTGTAATCGATGTTGGCTGAGGCCTTCCACACCGGCGCCTGAGCCGGGCGGGCACCTGCCAGATTCTGGAAGGCGGGCGCGCCGGTCGCGGCATTGGCGGGCACGCAGCCCAGCGCCAGCGTCTGCCCCGGATAGCATTGCGCCACCGGGAAAGAGGTGATCCGCGCATCGACATAGGCCAGCGAACCGCCCAGCGAGAGGTGATCGGTCGCGCGGCCATTGGCTTCCAGTTCGACGCCGCGTGTGCGGATCGCGCCGACATTGGCGAGGCGGAAGTTCGATGTGCCATCGGGCAGGGTTTCGATGCCCTGCGCCTGGAAGTTCTTGTAGGTGGCGGTGAACAAGGTGGCGTTGAAGGTCAGGCGGCGGTTGAACATCTGGCTGCGCAGGCCGAGTTCAAAGTCCTTGGAGGTTTCCGGCTTCACCGGCCCGCCGGCGGCGCGGGTGGCGTTGAAACCGGTGCTCAGATCATAGCTGACGCCCTTGCGGCCCGAGGCATGGGTGAAAAACACATTCACATCGGGGGTGAAGGTGTAGCGCAGGCTGGCCTTGTAGGTGACATAATCGCGCTCGTCCGAGCCGGAGAAATAGGCATTGCCGTTCTGCCGGTCGAGGAAGGTGTAGCTGACATCGTCGATGCCATAGCGCAGGCCGCCGATGGTGGTCAGGTTCTTGAACACATCATACTCAAGCTGACCGAAGGCCGCCTTCTGCAACGAGCCCGCCGAGGCGGTGTAATGGCTGAGCGAGAAGACCTGCCCGCGATCGCGGATCTGGGTGAAATTGGCATCGGCATAGAACAGCCCCAGCGTATAGCGCAGCGGCTGGTTGCTGGCGGAAATCAGGCGAAACTCCTGGGTCCATTGCGATGCGGTGATGGTGCCGGTCTGCTGGTTGTTGAAGGCGGCGATGGCCGTGCCGTCATTGTCCAGACGGTCATACATCTTGTAGAAGTCATGCGAGGTGATCGACATCAGCGAGGCAAAGCCGAAATCATAGCTGGCGCGCAGCGATTGCTGGAAATCGTGATAGCGCGTGCCGCCGACAAAATCATTGGCGACCAGGCGGTTGCCAAGCGTGGCCGTGATGCCCGGCGCAAAAACCGCCGGGGTGAGTGCCGGCGTGCCGCGCAGCCGCGCATCGGGCGAGATGGTGATGAAGGGCTGGCCCAGCGTGGTGTGCCCATCGACATAATCGAGGCCGAGATGGACCGTCAGATCCGAGGTGGGGGTCCATTTCAGCTTGCCGCGCGCGGAGAAATCCTCACGTCCGCTCAGGCGGCGGCCATCGGTGACATTGGTGACATTGCCAAGAAACTTGTCCCAATTGACCGAGGCGCGAAAGCCCAGCGTGTCGGTCAGCGGCCCGGACAGCGAGGCATTGCCCTGAAACTCCGAATCCGAGGTGGCCAGCGCGCCAACGCGGCCGGTCAGCGTTGGCGTGGGGTCCTTGGTCACGATGTTGAGCAGGCCTGCCGAGGCGGATTTGCCGTAAAGCGTGCTCTGGGGGCCGCGCAGCACCTCGAGCCGGTCGATGTCGGTGAGGTTGGTGAAGGCGCGGGCCTGAAAGGCCACCGGCACATCATCGACCTGCACCGCGACGCTGGGTTCGGTGCTGATGCTGAAGGCGAAGGTGCCGATGCCGCGGATCGAGATCGAGGAGTTCACCGGCTGCTCGGCCGGGCGCACCACCAGCGAGGGGGCGACCTTCGAGAGATCGGCGAAATTGCGCACGCCATTGACCTGCAGCGCATGGTCATTGACCACCTGAACCGCGAGCGGGACTTTCTGGATGTTCTCCGCGCGCTTTTGCGCGGTGACGATGATCTCATTGTCGGACGCGGGTTTGGGGGCGGCCGGGGCGGTGTCCTGCGCATGCAGCGGCGTGGCGGTTGCGACGGTCATGGCGATGATCGAAATCGCCATGATCCCGATGTTGGACGCAACTCGGGTGTCATCAAGTTTTGAAGCCATGGTTCCCCTCCGTGGGATATTTTTGTTCTTTTGATCTTGGTCTGATTTTTAGCGATGAAGATCGGTCAGATATCGGCGGTCTTGGCCGGATGTGGTCATCAACTCTGCGATGGCGTGACTGTGTTCATGCCGGCGGGTGATTGTATACGCCGGATCCTTTCCACCTGTTGGGGCGGAGATTGACTCCATGAAGGTCTTGAGGAATAACTGCCTACGTTGGCAATGGCTGTCAATCTGTTCAGGAAAATTTTTTGCCTACGTTGGCAGAAGGAGTGAAAAGAGCGGCAAAGCGTTTGATGCAAAGGGCGGTTCGCCCCGTCGATGCGTGGCTTTCCGTCTCCTCCCGCAGGTTGCTGGCACCTTGCGGCGTTTGTTGATATTCCGCCTGTCCGTCCGCCCCACAGCGCTTCCCGCCAGTCCAAGGCCTCATGTCCGGAGATCGCGACACGCATGACAGATCATCAGTCCGGCAACCGGATCAATGGCGCCTCATCCCCGCGCCCGGCGGTGGCCACCATCGTCGATGTGGCGCAACTGGCCGGCGTGTCGGTGCGCACCGCCTCGCGCGTGGTCAACAAGTCGCCGCTGGTCAACAGCGAGACCCGGCTGCGGGTGGAAGCGGCGATCGAGGAGCTGGATTTCAGCCCCAGCGCGCGGGCGCGCGGGCTTCGCTCGGGCCGTTCGAACCTGATCGGGGTGATTCAGGGGGATGCCAATTCCCACACCATCGGCGCGATCCAGCATGGCATCGTCACCTCCTGCACCGCGCAGGGCTTCGAGCTGGTGGTCCATTCCGCCTCGGTCGACGATCCCGATCTGGTGCGCAATGTGCGCGAATTTATTCAGCGCTCGCGCGTCGATGGTGTCATCGTGCTGTCCCCCACCTCGGAGGAGCCCAGGCTGCCCGAGATGCTGGCCGGGCTTCACATCCCCGCCATCGGGCTGGGCGCGCGCTATGTGGCGGGCTATTCGGGCATGCTGGTGTCGGGCGAAAACATCGCCACACGGGCCATGGCCGAGCATTTCTACGATCTGGGCCACCGCCGCATCGCTCTGGTGACCGGCTCGCCGGAGCGCCAGTCCTCGCAGGAAAGGGCCAGCGGCTTTATCGCCGCGCTGGAGGAAAAAGGCGTCCATCTGGCCCCGCATCATGTGGTGCAGGGCGACTATACGTTCGCTGGCGGGCTTGAGGCGGGCCACAGGCTGCTGTCGGGCGAGGACCGCCCCAGCGCGATCTTTGCCTGCAACGATGTCTCGGCCATCGGCGTGCTGAAGGCGGCGACGAAGCTGGGGTTGCGCGTGCCCGAGGATGTGGCCATCGCCGGTTTCGACGGCAGTGATATTGCCGCGATGGTCTCGCCCTCGCTGACCACGATCCGGCGGCCCCTGCAGATGATGGCGCGGCAGGCGACCGAGTGGCTGATCGAGATCATCCATGGCGAGCCCTCCGCAGAGGCGGTGGGGCCGGTCGCGCTGGAGCTGGTGGTGCGCGAATCGACGGCTGCGGGCTGATCCCGCGAAGCTGTTATGCCGTAGCTGCCCGGAGCGCTGCGTCAGATCCTGCCCATCGCGCGTGCCAAGGCCCTAGGTGCAGGGCTTTGGCTGATAGGCCATGCCCATCGACAGGCAGTCCTTCAACTCCTTGAGCCGGTCGGTCACCGGCGTCTTGTCGATGGAGATCGCCTCCGGGCTGACCCGGTCGGTGTTCTCATTCACATTGCCCGCCCACAGCTTCCAGTCGGAGGGCAGGTGAAAGCGTTCGGCAATCGTCTGATGCGCCTGGTCCGCCGCCTTGTTGGTATCGACGCGGGCACGGATCAGCTTGCGATACGCCTCGTGATAGGCCTGATTGACCGCGATGGTCCGGTCATCCGCGATATGGCGCGGCTGGGCGACGAAGATCGTCCATTTTTCCTTGTCGTTCCACACCGTGCGGTTGGGGACCGGCTGATACCAGGCGTGCCCCAGCTCGCGCATGATGTCAGGCACGGTTTTGGGGATGTTGCGCAGCAGGGTCACCTTGACGGCTTCCGCGCCCGACTGCTGAGCCATCTGGCCGATGGTGATGATCGTGGCCGCCCAGCGGTTGCGGTCGTCACCCGTCACGATGGCGCGGATCTGCGCCACCTTGATGCCGCCGACAAAGGCATCGCTGTAGGTGTAGCTTTCGATGTCGAAGGGCGCAGCAGGGGTGGTTGCGGTCACGCTGCTCAGGCTCGGCGTGTTGGCGTCCGAGGAGTTGCCTGTCGCCGGATGGGTCGCCAGCACGATGCCGCCCGTCACCAGCGCCGCCGCCAGCGTGCCGCCCAGAACCATGGTGATCTTGCCGCGCGCCATGGGCTTGTCCTTCGGTTCTGCTGAACACTTGGAGCCCGTTTGGAACATGCGCTAAAGCGCATGTTCAGCGCGGCACCAGCCCTCTCCCCCACCCGGCCACCCAACGGCAGGATGATATGGGTGGCCGGGTGGGGGAGAGGGCTGGTGCCGCAAATTCGGCTTTCGCCGGATTTCCAAACAGACTCTCACCCCGCAAGTATGTCAGAAGAAAAAGGCAGGCGTCCAATCATTTCCTGAACGGATGGGGCGTGTGGGCGGTCAACGGGGCGAAAAATAAGGCTGCGGCACATAGGGCAGATCGGGCTGCCAGGGGAAACGCGGACCGCGCCTTTTGTTGGCCAGATGCAGGATATCCTGATCGATCGCGCCGGGCGACAGCGCCATCAGATGTGGATTGGCCAGAGGCTTCATCGTGGGCGCCAGATAGCCGCATTTCAGCACCACGATGTCATACTTCAGCGGCTCCTCCCCCAGTGAACGGAAGGCATCGGCCTCGTGATAGGCGCGGCGGCGCGCGGCGAGGGTCATGGTCACGCCCCGGAAGCTGATCACCGCCTCGCGGTCGGCGGGATCGGCGGCCTTGGCGAGATATTTGACCGTCGCCTCCACCTTCACCGGTTTGCACATGATGGGGTCCAGCGTGGCGCCGACCGACAGCGGGATCGTCGCCCCCACGCCCGCGGCATAGCAGGCATCGGTGGCGGGCTTGTCGGTCATGCCGCCCAGCAACACATTCTTCGCCCCCGCATCGAGCACGGCCTGCAGAAAGAAGCTCTGGTCGGCATTGCCGCCGCCGCCCGGATTGTCGCCGGAATCGGAAATGATCACCGGATGGGTCTGCGATGCCATGGCCTGCGCCAGGGTCTGGGCGATGGTGCCGGTGGGGAAGTCGAAGCGGAACTCGCGCCGGGCCGCCCAATAGCGACTGGCCAGTTCGGTGGCGATCAGCGTCTGCATCGCGCGATTGGTGCCCGTCACCACGATCGAGGCGGCCGAGCGCGGCTCATCGGCCCAGACATAGCCGACCAGCGTCGTCACATCGAGAATGCCCGAGAGCCGGTTGTACTCCGACAGGTCCGACCACAGGCGTCGGCCCGGCTCCCATTCGGTGCTGGTCTGCTCGCCGGGCAGGACGATGGGGATGCTGGCCCAGACGATGGAAGGCCGCTCACCCGTGCGAAGGGCGTGGGTCAGCATGTCGGTGGCGCGCATCATGGTTTCCACGCGGTCCACATGCGGGGCGGTGCGATAGGCCGACATGGCGTCCAGCGTGTCGACGATCTTCCTGCTGAAATTGCCGTGCAGATCATAGCTGGCCGAGAGGATGCAGGCCGGGCCCACCAGCTTGCGGGTGGCCTCATACCAGTCGCCCTCGGCATCCTCCATGCCGTCCACCGCCAGCGCGCCATGCATTGGCAGATAGACGCCGTCGAGCGGCAGCAGCGCTTTCAGCCGGTCGAGATAGTCGGCCTTGATCGCCTCATAGGTCGCCCGCGCCAGTGGTCCGCCGGAGGGGAAGACGGCGACGAGGGTGGGCAGGAAGGGCATCTCATAGCGCTTGAGGAAGGCAAAGCGCTCATTGGCGGCCAGAGCCTCGCCGCGCAGGATGTTGGCATCGGTGATGACCTGCCGGATGTTGCTGTAGGTGCTGCATTCCGAGGCAATGCCGCCAAAGGCGATGCGCGGCATGCGGCCCAGCGGCTCCACCAGAGGCGCGCCCTGAGCCAGCGGAGCGCCCACGGTCATGGCGGCGATGGCGCCCGTACCCGCCGAGCGAAGAAAGGAACGACGCTTCATGGGGATCTCCTGATCGGCGCGTGACTGTTGGGCGGTGGCACTGCGCGCGCCTGACAGATAGTGGTCGTTCGCCACATTGTTGAGCGCCTTTCCCGCTGAGAGCGCCGGCTCAGTCGGCAATGCCTTGAATGAAGGCGCGGTTTTTTGCACATGCGCAAGGCCGATTGCCGAAACCGCGATGCGTGGAGTTGAGAGTGCCCGATATCCTGCTGCCCGCAATCCTGCTCGAAGTCTGCGTCGATACGGCGGAAGGGCTGGAGGCCGCCATTGCGGGCGGGGCGGACAGAATCGAGCTGTGCTCCTCGCTGGGCGAGGGCGGGCTGACACCCTCGGCCGGGCTGATGGCGCTGGCCGGGCGGCAATCCCTGCCGGTGCGTGCGATGATCCGCCCGCGCGCCGGAGATTTCACCTTTGACGCGGCGGAGGTCGCCGTGATGCGTGATGACATCAAAGCCGCGCGCGATGCCGGTCTGGCCGGGGTGGTGATCGGCGCGATCGATGCCGCGGGGGCGCTGGACCGGGCCGTGCTGGAAGGCTTGATGGCTGCCGCATCGGGCATGGGGGTGACGCTGCATCGTGCCGTCGATCTGCTGCCTTCGCCGCGCGAGGCGGTGGAGGTCGCGCGGGCTTTGGGCATCGATACGATCCTCACCTCGGGCGGCGCGCTCAAGGCGCCCGAGGGGAACGATGAAATCCTGGCGATGGTGCGGCGCGCCGGGCCGGATCTGACCATTCTGGCGGGCAGCGGCTTGCGCGCGGAGAATGTCGGCGCGCTGGTGGCGGCCACCGGGGTGAGGGCGGTCCATGCCTCCTGCAGCGGTATACGCGATGGCGGCGATCCGCGCGCCGTCGCGATGGGCTTTGCCCCGCCGCGCCGGAGCGCGACCGACCGCGCCGCTGTCGAGCGGATGCGCCGTGTGCTCGACGATCTGGCGAAAGCCTGAATCCGGGAACAGCTTGCCTCACTGCGCGGATTACCCTAGCCTTGGCGCCATGCAGACCCTTTCCTCCTTGCTGATGTCCGGTTCGTCCGGGTTTCGCGGTCTGCGCCGGGGCATCTCGCCTCCTCCCCCTGTCATGCAGCGTGTCGTGGTCGTTCGGGCCGCGACTCCTCCGACTTCTGCCGTCGCGGGTTAAGCCCGTCTGACGCTTTGGCCCGGCGCCCCTCGCGCGCCGGATAACTGCATTTTCAGGTGATTCATGACATTTCGTTTTTCCGCGAGGGCCTTCGTCCTCACGAGCCTTTTCGTGCTGCTGTGGAGCAGCGGCGCCATCGTTTCCGAAGTGGGCCTGCGCCATGGCTCGCCCTTTGCCCTGTTGATCCTGCGCTATGGCATCGCGCTGGCGGTGCTTTCGGCTTTCGCCTTGCGGCGGGGGCGCTTCCTGCCCGAGCGGGGCAGCCGCCTGCGGGTGATGGGCATCGGGCTGGCGATGGCGGGGATCTACTCCTCCTGCTATCTGCTGGCCATGGAGCATGGGCTGCGGCCCGGCCTGCTGGCGACCTTGCTGGGCATCCAGCCGCTGCTGACCCTGGCCATCACCGAGCATCGCTTCACCCTGCTGCGCGGCGGCGGGCTGCTCTGCGCGCTGGCCGGGGTGGCGATGGTGGTGTGGGACGGCATGGCGGGCGCGCAATTCGGGCTGGCCGGTTTGACCTTCGCGCTGCTGGCGCTGCTGGGCATCACCGGCGGCGCGATCTGGCAAAAGCGCGAGAGTCAGGCCCCGTGGGATGTGCTGCCGCTGCAATATGCCACCGGCCTGCTGGTGATCGCCCTGATCGCGCCGTTCGAGCCTTTCCATCTGTCATGGAGCCCGACCTTTCTGTTCTGCGCGCTGTGGCTGGCGTTGCCGATCTCGGTAGGGGCGACCTTTGCGCTCTATCGCCTGATTGCGCAGGGCAATCTCGTCAATGTGACCAGCACGCTCTATCTGGTGCCGGGCGTGACGGCGCTGATGGACTGGGCCTTGCTGGGCCATGCGATGGCGCCGCTGGGCATGGTGGGCTTTGGCGCGGTGATCGCCGGGCTGGCGATGAGCTTCGCCTGAGGAGGTGATGGCTCGGGCCTTCGCGGGCCCGAGCCATCGCTGCGTTACTTTGCGACCGTCATGCTGTCATTGCTGCGGTCGCGGTCGGGGATGCGGTGTTCGGGGTCCAGCGTGGCGCTGGTTACCACCTTGCCCGGTTCGACGGTGATGGTGGTGGCGGGTTGGCGGATCCAGCTTTCGGCGGGCAGGCGATAGTCGCGCTGCGTGCCGTCGCTGAAGGCCACGCGCAGGGTGACCGGCATCACCAGCCGGTCATGGCTGCTGACGGTGATCGCCGTGGTACCCTTGGTGGCATCGGGGGCGATCTTGTCGATCCCCAGATCGAGCTGCCAGTTGTTCGCATACCAGCCCCGCCACCACCAGCTCAGATCCTCGCCGCCCTCGCTTTCCATGGCGCGGAAGAAGTCGGCGGGCTTGGGATGCTTGAAACGCCAGGCGTCGATAAAGCGGCGGAAGGCGGGATCGAAACGTTCGGGGCCGAGGATTTCCTCACGCAGCAATTTCAGCCCCAGCGCCGATTTGAAATAGGTCACCGGGTGGCGGTACTTCTCGATGATCGTGTCGGCGCGGCTCAGGATCGGGGGCGCGGCAGGGTCGGCGAGCATGGGCAGGATTTCATCGACCGGATTGCCGCCGCCCGGCGCGAACTCGCTGTCGCGCTTGGGGGCGTATTCGCCCTTGTTGAAGTCGTCGGACTCGTAAATGTCGATGAAGGTGTTGAAGCCCTCGTCCATCCAGGCGTCGCGGCGCTCGTCGAAGCCGACGATCATCGGGAACCAGCTATGGCCGATCTCATGCGCGGTGATCCAGAACAGCGTCTTGCCCTTGTCCTCGATGCCGTCGAAGACGATGCCGGGATATTCGATGCCCGAGGAGGGCCCCGCCACATTGATCGCGGCGGGCCATGGGTAGGCCGACCAGCGCTGTGACATGCGCTCCACCGTATCCTTCACATATTCGGTCGAGCGGCCCCAGCGGTCATTGCCCTGACTCTCTGCGGGATAGAAGGACATGGCCAGCGAGGTCTTGCCGCCCGGCAGGTTGATCCGCGCCGCATCCCAGGCAAAGACCGAGGAGGCGCTGAAGGCCACATCGCGCGTGTCCTTCATCTGGAAGTGCCAGGTCAGCGTGCCGTCGGGTTTGGGGCGGCTGGCGGGATCGGTGATTTCCTGAGGGCTGCGGATCATCACCGTGGCATCGCTGACGCGGGCTTTGTCCAGCCGCGCGCGCTGGGTGGCAGTGAGCACCTCCTGCGGGTTCATCAGCTCGCCCGAGCCGGCCACCAGCATGGTGCTGGGCGTCGTCACCCAATAGTCGAAATTGCCGTATTCGAGGTAAAACTCCTGCGCCAGATAGGGCAGCGTGTCCCATCCGCGCAGATCGTCATAGACGGCCATGCGCGGATACCACTGGGCCATGTCATAGATCGGGCCGTCCTTGGCCGGGCCCCATGACATGCGTCCGCCCCATTTGCCGGGGATGGCGAAGTGATAGCGGATGCGCAGCTTCGCCTTGCCTCCCTTGGGTGCCAGAGCGGTGGGCAGATCGACCCGCAGCCGCGTATCGCTGACCAGCGAGTGGACCGGGACGAAGCCGCTTTTCGTTTCGACTTCCACCCCATCCAGCACGAAGCCGTCGGTCGAGGTGGGGCGCGGGCGACCTCCGGCGAAGGTGCCCCGGCTGTCCTTCTTATAGATGTTCTGGTCGAGCTGCACCCATAGCACATCGAGCGTGTCGGGGCTGTTGTTGGTGTAGTCGATGTCCTCGCTGGCCGAGAGGGTGGGGGCGCCGGTTTCGCCATGCTCGTCAAGTTTCGCGTGGATCGCGTAATCGGCGCGGTTCTGCCAATAGGCCGCGCCCGGCAGGCCATTGCCCGAGCGATAGTTGTTCACCGGCTGGCCCATGTCGAAGGGCGCAAAAGTCTCGCGCGGCTGATAGCTCTGGGCGAAAGCGGCAGCGGGGAGGCTGGCGAGGGCGATGGCCAGAAGCGTGCGGCTGTATGACAGGCCCCCCAGCAGCAGGGGATGCGCACGCAAGGCGGTGAGGGGCATCGATCAATCCTCCATCGGAAGCAGGGACATCAGAACAGGGGCCACGCCAGGCGGGGCCGTTGGCGCGAAGGTTCCCTCCTCGCATTGTGTGACACTATATCAAGGAGGCATTTGCCCCGTAAGGCCCGCCCCTGCCGAGAGAACAAAGTCCCTGTTGAGAACCTTGAGCGCGCCTTCTATCCTCAGGCCCGATATGGCGAGCTGTTTGACGCTCTGAACGAACGTCATATCCGTCATATCGCTGTCGTCGAGAATGGCATGGCCATGGCCGGAGAGGCTGATTACGCCCCGCCATGGCGGTTGCCAGTTGCGATTCTGATGTCAGCAAGCTTCTGATCAGCAGCGCCGGGAGGCGGACGGCCAGACAGAATGTGCCGCTCGTGTGGGGGGTGCGGGATAGAAGCATCGCCATGCCGGCCAAGGGCGCGAAAAAGCCATTCGTCCCGACAGGCCGTTGAGCGTGATCTCAATGTCGGGAGAGGGTGAGATGGATGCCCTGCAAGGATTCGAACCTCGATTGACGGAATCAGAATCCGCAGTCTTACCATTAGACGACAGGGCAGTGTGTCTCGGTGGAGCGGGCCTCTAAACGCCTACAATCAGGGCGTCAACAGGAAAAATGAAAAAGCTGTGCGACGGATTTCAAGTCGCATGTGCGACTTGAAAAGCGAATCACCCCCGCGACTCGGGAAGCGCTTGGGCGGTGATCTTGGCGGGATCAATGCCCCCAATCGCTTGTGAGCAGACCTCGCAGGCGATCTCGAAGCCGTCGCGGTATTCCCCTTCTTCCTGCCGATCAGAGTTGTGCTTGGCCACATATCGGCACCTCTGTTCAGCGGCTTCCAGCCCCGCCTTCACCCCTGCGGTAAAGGTATCAGGATCGCTTAGGGCCGATATGGTCTGCGCCACAGGTATGGCCAGCGGCATGGCGATGAGGTTTAGGGTATCGAGATGAGCTTTGGTGGTGCGTTCAAGCTGCTCTAGCAGGGCCTGATATTCGCCATCATTATTGAGGATGTGCGACAGCGCCAGTTCCAGCGCGAGCCCTGCTGCCTTTTCAGCAAAGCACGAAGGGAGCCCGTAAGCACCGGGCAGGACCTCTGCCTCCCTGACGGCTTGCGCAACCCAACCTGTGAACATCGCGTGCAGGCGTGGGTCAGCTTCCAGCCTCTGGATATAGGATCGCTTGTGCTGGCGCGGTTTTATGCCTTCGAAATCAGCCATTGCTTTGCTCCCTCTGTTTGCGGGCGGCGATGGTGCGCAGGGCAGTGGCGACGGCATCGCAGGCCAGGCGCTCGTTGCCGGGCATGTAGGTATCGAGGATCGTCTTTTTGCCCGTCACCGCATGGCCGCTGATGGCGGTGATGCCGGGCAGGGTGACGCGCATCTGAGCGTACATCATCATCCCGGAGCGGCGCATGTCGCGGAATTCGTACTTGTGCAGGCCGACGCTATCGAGAATTGGCCGCACGCGGCGCGTGAAGAGGTATTCGGGGCAAGCGCGGGTCAAGTCGCTGTCATCGGGCACAAGCCACTGAGAGCGCTCGAAAGCGGCTTCCACGGCATCATGCATATCGGGCGGTACCGGGCAGCAGACCCATTTGCCGGTTTTCTGCTGACGCAGGCGAAAGCCTTTCACCTCGCCCCGGGGGTTGGCGAGGATCGCGCGGTCGGTAGGCTCCACATCCTCCAGCACGCGCCATGACAGGCGGTTGAGGGCCAGCACGTCTGCCCGGCGCTGGATGATCCAGAGGTTGAGGCGCAGGGCGAGCGCGACCGCTGGCGTTTCAGATTTTTCCGCCGCGAGCGCCGCCGCCTCGACCTGATCGGGCAGAAGCGCCGCAGTGCGTGATGGCGGGGTGGGAATACGGACGTTGGTTGTGGGGTTTATCTCGATCCATTTCCGGGCGACGGCCCAGTTCATAAGCAGGCGCAGCACGCGCAGGGTGGCGGCGGTGCGATGCAGGTTGGGGTTCGGCTTGCGCCCGCCTTCCTCGTCCTCGTCGTCATCGTCTTCCTCGCCTTCGGCCTTGGGCACCGGGCGGGACAGCATGGCCTCTTTCAGATCGATGACCATCTGCGTGTCGAGCTGGTCAAGCGGGAGGCGGCCATCCATGGCCCAGCTTTCCAGAAAGCGGAGCCGGGTGTTGTATTCCTTGTGGGTGGCGTGGGCGAGGTCGCGCCATTCGCTGCTGTCGCGATATTCGGTGATGAGGTCGGCGAAGATGCGGCGGCGGGGCTTGTTCGGCGCCGGCATCGAGCCGCGCGCGTTTTCCCAATCGGCGACCTGTTTGTTGAGGGCGAGGGCGGCGAGGACAACCTCTTCCTCCTGATCGCCCGTGCCCAGCATGCGGTTCTTCCAGCCCATTTTGCGCAGGCGCGGGCTGGGCTTCCAGTGGGCGACACGGGTGCCATTGGCGCGCTTGGCCCAGTGCAGGAAGGGGATTTGACGTTTATTGGTCATGGTCGCCCTCCTTCGCCACGTCTTGCGGCCAGATGAGAGTGGGCCCTTCAAAGCTGCGGATGGGTTCATCGGCCAGCTCGTCGATCCACATGCCGGTGATCTCGCCGGACTGGCGGACGGTGCCCGGTGCCATGATGGGGCGCGGCAGGATCTTGGGCGATGGGCCGATGCCCTCGATGCGGTAGAGCGTCATCTGGGCCATGATCTCATCGCGCAGGCGATTGGGGCAGGGGCGCTTGCCATTGTAGATCCGCTGGGCGTTGCGGACGGACAGGTTATGTTTGGTGGCAAAGGCTTCCGGGCCGCCAAGGCGTTTGATGTAGGCGCGGATAGCGGGATCAGGCTGATTGGCCTGGATGTGGTCAGGCATAGTGTCGGCCTCCATTTGCCGAAAGGTATGACTCTGGGGATGGGTAGGCGCAATGGGGGCGAGGCAAGCGCCCCCAAAGGCGGATCAGGCGATGACAGTCCAGTCTTCGGCCAGAACGTCCGTCTGGCTGGCAAGCCAAGGCACAACGGTATCCTGCACGGTCTTCATGACGATGAAGGGCAGAGCAGAAAAGGTTTCGTCAGTGGGCAATGTCGTCTCGCCTCCCGACATGAGCATCAGCCACATGCCCTTGCCATTCCAGCCAGCGCGGGCGACCTTGTGTCCCGCTTTCAGCAGCTCAACAGCGTGACCGAAGGTCATATTGAGAGCAGTGGCGCGATAGGCCTTTTCAAAAACATCGCGCGGCGACCAAGAAATGTAGCCCTCATGATCGGGATGGTTGCCTTTCCCGCCATCGGTGTATTCGACCAGATACCCCAGATCCTCGGGGTTCTCGTCGGCGGGCAGTTCCCAGCCCCGGTAGGTGAGATATTCGGCGCGCGTCATGCTACGCGCCAGCAGGCTTTTGGTGCCGATGAAGGGAACCATATGGGGTCGAGACATGGAATCTCCTGTGGTGGATGCCGGGAGGCCGCCCGGCGCGGATTGGCATGAACAGGGGTCTAGGCAGACATAGGCAGCGCCCAGAAAGCCGGTGTCGTCACATCGGGAACAGGTCATTCCCGGTTGGCTTTCTCGCGAAAGATCGCGGCCAAACTTTCGATGGGGGATTGATCGCGGGATGCGGTGCCGCGCCTGACTTCAACCCAGTCTCCGAAGTCGGCGCGCACCTGCCCGGCGAGCGTCTGCCAGTCCGTAGACAAGACGGTCGGCATCGCCGGGAATTGGGCAAGAATGCCCTGTTTGATGGCATCCTTGGTGGCGGTCACGATGAACTCATGGGTGTAGACCGGATAGCCCAGCACCCATTCTGCAGCTTCCGAAACTGGACCGAAGCCCTCGTTGCAAAGGACGACGCCGGTTGTCAGACTGGCGAGCGCCAAGGGGTCGAGGCGTTTGACCTCATCGTGCACGCCCTGCATCAGTCGAGGCCCAGCGCGCAGAGGTAGACTTCGAGGATCGCCTCCTGCTCCTTGCGGTCGTCCGGCTTCATCTTACGGATGCGGACGATCTGGCGCATCGCCTTGGGGTCATAGCCGGTGGCCTTGCCCTCAAGATAGACGTCCTTGATATCGTCGTTGACGCCCTTCTTTTCTTCCTCAAGGCGCTCGATGCGCTCGATCAGAAGGCGCAGGCGGTCGTCGGCGGCCATTTCAGCCATGGGGGTTTCCTCCATAAAAGCGCTGTTGCGCGGAACGTGAAAATTCGGCGGGCTTGGGGGCCTCATAAGGGAGCTGGTGATCGCAGCCCTTGAAGCCGGGGATGCCGCAGCACCAGCACGGCTCATTGCTGGCGGCGATGGGCAGCGGGCCGGGCGCCGGGCGGGCGGCGGCGGGGCGCTTGTTGCGGAAGGCCGCGATCAGGCGCTGCGTGTCGATGGGGCGCGGCGCGGGCAGGATCTGGCCCGTGGGGGTGATGTAGGGCAGCATCGCGGTCAGCCCTCCTGCTCGGCAGGGGTGGCGGCGCGGTCGATGCGCTCGATCTCGGCCACCAGCAGGGCGGCGGCGGTGATCAGCAGATCGCGGCGGCTGTGGTGCCTGGGCATGGTTTCATCCCACGGCCAGAGTTCGCCCTGCACATGCTGCTGCACCGCCTCATTCTCATGGTCGGTGGACAGCTGGCTGTAGGCGGCGGCCATGGCGGCGATTTCGCCCTGACGATGGTCGTCATCGTGGGCGGCGTCGTAATCGTATTCCTCGATCTGGCGAAACCGTTCGAGGATGATCTCTGAGCCGATCATGCCGAGACCCATCTGCCGGACGGCATCAAGGTTAGGGGTGAAGCGCGGAAAGTTGAAGCTGTCGAATGACCGGATGGTAATCTGGGGGCCATCTTCGGCCTGAAATTCATCGGCGCTCAGGTGCAGATAGCCGGGCTTGAGGCGCGGGATCGCGCGGCCAGCGGGCGTGGATGTCCAGTCGTCCACGATATTATCGGCGGGAATGCCAAGCAGCTGGGCGATCAGGTGGGCGTGAGAGGTCTTCCCACAGCCTATCGGGCCATAGACGATTGCAGTTTTCACAGCAGCCTTCCTTTCTTCATCGCGATGGCCATTTCGTTGCGGCCGACTTCGCGCCATTGCTCAAGGTAGAGGGGGTAATCGCCCTCGCGCTCCATCCGGAGGCGGCAGGGCGGGATGATGCGTTTGCGCCAGTCATGCTGACCGGGCATCCAGACCAGCCAGCTGTAGGTGGTGGCGCTGGAACAGGGCCGGGGCTCGCCCGTCTTGGGATCGAGGCTGAACGGGTCGAGCTGGCCCTTGCGGATCAGGCGCCCGCGCAGCATGGGGACGCGCTCCGCGAACTGGAATTCCCATGTGGGCAGCATGGTGGTGCCGAACAGGCTTTCGTAGCGCTTCTCGCTTTCGGTGAAGGCACCCCGGACCAAGGCCGCCACGCCGCGGATCGAACGCGACAGGGCCCGGCTGATGAACTGTTCCGCATGGATGAAGGGTGGGTTCATGAATATCCAGTCCACGCGCGGGAGCGTGAGGGCATCCATCCCCATGAAGTCGACCAGATCGTGATCAGGCGTGTAGCGGTGCACGTCGCTGGCGCGGACCGATGCGAAATATTCCCGCATGGGGTTGGCCATGAACATTTCGCCGCAGCATGGCTCCCAGGCGGTGCAGCGGTTGAGGCGCTCGCCGGGATCGATGCCCATGCTATCATGCATGTAGCCCGACAGGATCTCGCACAGGGCGCGCGTGGCCCATGGCGGGGTGGGGAAATAGTCCAGCGCATCGGGCGCGATGGCGCGGCGCTGCATGACGGCGGTGGAGCGGTTGCCGGTCATGCCGAATGGCCAATCAAAGCGCTGGTGGCAGCCTGTCGGCGTGCCCGTTCGGCGCGCAGCTCATCCAGATAAGCGCCGCTGCAATAGCGGTTCTGCATCCGACTCAGCAGTTCATCATCGCTCATCAAGCGGATGCGTTCAGCGCGATCCGCCAGAAAATCGAGATGCGCCTGACATTCGACGCGCCCTTCGAACATGAGCAGGCGACCATCGAGAAACATGCGCAGCACGGTGCGCACATAGCCGGGGTCCATGGGGTATCGGGTGCGCTGGTAGTATGCCTCGAAGGCTTTGCGCTCATGATCGGGCAGCAGCTTGAGCATCCAGCGCGCCTTGATCCATTCCATGGCGCGTTTGGCCCGGCTCTCGATCTGGCGCTGGGTCCAGTTCTCGGCCCGCTCCTGCATGATCGTGTCAACGCCGCGCTGTGCTGCGGCGATCTCGGCGGCGAAGAGCGGGAATTTCTCCTGTTCGCGCTTGTGCTTGATCCCGACGAAAGACCGCTTCCTCTGGGTGTCATTGAACGGATGGCGGGGATACTTTGCGACCTTCATGGGATCACGGCTTTCCGACGATAGCGTAATGGCAGGTGGGGCAGCGCCATGGGCCAGCCCGGCCATTAAGACTGAAACAGGGGTGGGGTGCGCCGCAGTCAGCGCATTTGGTCGGCTTCCAGTTGGGCGGCGGCGATTTCGCGCGGCCCAGCTGGTCGAACAGGTCGCCGCTCAAAAGGGAATGTCCGCGTCTTCGACGGGATAGCGCGCGCGCATGATCTTCATCGGCACGCGCACATGTGTGCTTCGGCCCAGCGGAGGCATCCGAACTGGAACGCCCGCGAAATCCAGAAGTTGATCGCGGTTCATGAAGAAATGGCGCTTCTTGAACGGCATGCCCGGCCTATCGCGATAGCGCGCATTGCGATCACTAACCTTCCAGACATCAGTGGCGATGCGGCGCACCTGCCAGCCCTCGGCGCGGCAAATGGCGGCGGCGTAGGCGGCGTTGTCGCGCCAGCCTGAGAGATGCTTGCTCATGCCGGAGCCCTTTCGCAAAGCCCTTCGGCGCGGCGGCGGAGCGCCTCGGCCAGCGCCTCAATTGACTGATGAGGAGGGCGAAAAAATCCGAGTTGCCCACGGCAAGGGATCAGATCGAGAGGGAAGGCATCGCGCAGGACAAAGCCGAATTTCCCGAAGAACCACGAGCTGTCGGAATCGGCAACGCAACCGGTGATCCGCGCCATGCCGACAATTCCGCCGCGCGGCATTGCCTCTTCGTTGGGATCGCCCTTGACGATTTCTGACCGCGACACGCCCGCGTGAACCATGAACCAACCGCGATAATTCGTCGGCCAGTTGCGGTTCTCGACATCCTTGCCATCATGGAAGATGTGATGCGGATAGGGCTGCTTGATCGACAGCGCCTGGATGCTTGGATGCTGCACCATCTCCGCCAGCGCGAGCAGACGGCCCCGGTGGGTTGCCCCGGCCCCATCGTTTTCGATGGCGACCGGGGCGGTGCGACCCGCAGGACTCTCCTGCGAGAAAGCTTTGTCAGCCATGGCCGTTTTCCTTGATCCAGTCCTGCGCGGCGCGGGCGGCCTCGACATAGGCCCTGCTGGGCGTCTTGCTGGTTTCCTGACCGGTGCGGTACGCGGCCCAGATGCGGTTGCGGATGCCGATAGGCAGGCGATACCAGTGCTTGCGGCAGCCCCATGCGGCGGGCGGCACCTTTGCCGTGCAGCCGGGCCAGTGGCAGGTGTGCCCATGGTGGGCGCCCTCGCGGATGGCGGCGCGGACGTGTTCGACCTTATCAACCATTGGCAGCCTCCTCGGCGTCCAGGCGGTCGATGAAGGCCAGCAGCGCGGCGGCGGCGCGGACGGCATAGGCGCGCATCGTGCTGCGCGCGCCGTGGGCGCTGACGGTATCCGACAGGCCATGGGTGTAGCGCCAGACCACGTTGTGCATGGAGGAAATGCTCTTGCCCGCGTCCTGCGCCGGTGTGTGGCCGAATTTCGCGATCTGCTTCACACGCTCGCCCAGCACGTCGATAATGGCCTGTGAGGGGATGGTGCTGCTGATTTGCAGCAGGAAGTAATCCTGCCCGCCCAGATCAACGCCAAGATGCAGGCTTTCAGGGAATGCGTCCGCCGCTCGGGAGGGTGGAAGAGCGGCGGACGCACCCTCGGCTGCCTCTACGGGCTTACGAGGCGATCCGGGTGAAAGATCACTCGAAGAGGCAGGCGAAGTGGAATGCTGGTCCATGGGAAGTCTCCCGCTGTCAACCGGCCTGAAGACCGGTGATTTTTCCAAGGCGCTGGCGCAGCTCACGCTTGCGGGCGAGGTTGGCATCCTCCAGCGACCGGCGAGCTTTCAGGATCGCGCTGCGGTGCTTTTCGCAGACCTGATGCGCAACCTTGAGGGCGCGTCGGGCCTCTGAAGGCGTCTCAAAGCGCCCGGAGCATACGCCCCGGCGAACGTTCATCACTGTGTCACCGCATCGGCCATGGAGCGTGTGCTCGCGTTGTCGGGTTACCTCCAGCAGTTGGGGCAAGCCATCGGCGCGATGGGTGGCGATGGTGTAGAACAGCGGGGCGGTCATTCCTCGCCCCCCGAGAGGGCAAAGGCAGTACGAGCAGCGCGGTAGTGCTTCACCAGAAGGCGAAACTTTGCCCATTCTTCATCCGACTCATCGCCGGGAATTTGGTCGATGCAGTCGGAGAATGGCTTAATCGCCTCCCTCAACCGTTTGATCTGTTCCTTGCATTGGCCGATCTTTGTCCAAACCAGACGCACATCAGACGGGAACATACGTTCACCATCGGCCCACTGCGGGAGTGAGGCGCAAACGATGTTCATCATCGTGCCGCCCAGATCGCCATCAAACTCTTCTGTGCCGTCGCAGGGCGTGTAATCGGTGACTTCCAGCTCTTTTGCCAGAAGATTGACCGCATACTGGATGCCGCTTTCGTAGACGCAGCGCAGTGGATGGTCATAGTCTGGAAGTTCGCCGTTGAAGTCTGCCCATGGCTTCACGGCCTCTGCAATGGCATCGACCTTTCCCCCTGCCGAAGCGCGCCGATAATTGGCGATGACTTGCATGATCTCATCGTCGCACTTCTCGCCGCGAACAGACGCGCGGAAAGAGATGATCCAGATGTCATCGAGAACCTTTTTATCAGCTTCGACAGTACCCTCACGCGCAGAATAGGCACGCATTTCGGCAATGGTAGCTACGGCAATCTTGCGATAAACCGTGCGGGCATGAGCGGGATCGTGGTCCTCAAAATGCGCGGCACAGCACGTCGAGCTATCGCAATTGTCGCCGTCCTCGATCTCCAGCCCGCAGACCTCAGTGGGATCAAGGCCTTGGCTGCGCATGATGGCATTTTCCACGGCCTCGACCAGATCGGACGGAAAGGATGCAGGCTGGTTGGTCATGCTGGCGTCCTGTGGAAGAGGATGGCCAGAAACACCTGATAGGTGACGGCCAGCGTGATGAGGGCGAGCGCCAGCAGGGCCAACGCGGTGCCCATGGGATGCAGGCGGGCGCAGATCGCATCGATCTGGGCGTCTGTGATCTTGGGGTCAGGCATCGTTGTCGCTCCGGTGCCGAAGCGCCGTGTAGCGGCGCAGATAGGCCATCTGGGCGGCGTCTTCCTCGATCTGGTCGAGGTCACTTTTCTGCCGCTTGAACAATTTCCCGATGGCCAGAATGACGCCCAGCAGGACCAAAGCCGCCAAGACCATGGGGGCGCCGCCGTGGAGCCAATGCTCCTGGCAGAAGGCGGAGGCCTCAGGCATGGACGCTTTCCAGCGGCACGAAGAAGCGGCGTACACCGTTGACCTTGCCCTGGCTCTTGACGCCGGGAACCGAGATCAGCAGCTCGATAAGCTCTTTCTCGCCGAATTTCGGGAAGATGCCGCAGAGCAGATCGGCGCTGATGACGATGCCGACATCCAAGCTCATGCGATCCTCTTCGCGCGCGATCAGGCCGTAATACTGGCCGCTTTCGTAGCGGGTGATCAGTTCGCGGCAGATTTCGCGGCCAAGGGCGTCGGGCCTGCTCGGTTCGGGCTGGTTGGTCGCCTGCATTTCCCCCTCAGGAAGGGCGACCAGCGAGAGATTGTCATCGCCGAAGACAGCGCGGCCGATTTCCGGGCGCTCCAAGCTATCGGCGATGCGGCGGAGGCTTTCGGCAATCGACACGAGGGCGGCGCGCCCCTCCTCGACGAAAAGCTCTTCCACCATCTTGGTTAAAGGCATCGACATATCAACGTCCTCCCACAGCGGCGCGGTGGCGCATTTCGGCATGAAGATCGATGACGGGGGCCAGAGCGGGCGCCATCGGCGGAACAGGGGGCAGGCCGGGGCCATCGGGGCGATGGAGCCATGCTTCCACCTGCGCGGCATCCCATTCGGAGCGCAGGCAGATGGCGTCGGCGCCCTGCATGCGCTGACCGGCGCGGATGCGCGGGTTCAGCGGCGTGGGCAGGCCGTCAATGCGGGCCAGCCTGCGCAGCGTGTCGATCTGGGTGCGCTGAGAGAGCGAGTCCAGCGCAAGCGCGTGGACCATGTCGGCGAAGCGATAACGGCGAGACCATTTACCCCGGCGCGTGGCCAGATCGATGGCCATCATGGGCACCGATGCTGTGGGCATGGTCAGGATTTTAGCGGGCAAGGCCACCTCCTGAGTTGCTGTTGCCCGCTTTAATTATCCAATATGTATAATGCCCGCAAGAAGATTTTTATACAAAACGGAAAAAGACGTTTTTCCATAGTGACGAAAAAAGCCGCCCGGCTTGCGCTGGGCGGCTTGCGATCTGAAATCGGGGTGGGATCAGGAGGCTTTGCGCTCTTCCAGATTGATCACTTCTGGCTTGACGCGGTGCTTCTGGGCATTCTCGAAAGAGCCTTCCAGCATCTCCCGCACCGCCTCGGGGACCTCGCGCAGGGTATCGATGAAATGGCGCTCCAGCGGGGTGAGGCCGCCATCTTCTTCCAGCAGGAGATCGGCGGGCGGCATCTCGTAATGTTTGCCCAGGCGGAGCATCCAGCCGTAGTCCAGTTCTCTTTCGCCGGTTTCCAGTTTCTGGATCTGGGCGGCGGTGGTGTTGCAACTGGCTGCCACTGTCGCGAGCGACGATCCTTCGGCAGTGCGAAGGGCGCGCAGGCGGTTGAGCGGCAGGAAGGAGAGCTTTTTCGGCATAGTCGGGAAATTTAAGACATTTCCTATGGGGGCTCTATCGACCATCTTGTAGAAATCTCCGCTGAGTGGGCTTGCCATCAAGTATACATTTTGGATAAATGAGGCAATGGCACAGGGAAGCACCAACATGGTTACCGAAGCGGGCCGCAAGCTGCGTGCGTGGCGAAAGAGCCAGAAACCGCCTCTGTCCGCCCATGATGCGGCGCGTTGGCTGGGTCTGTCCTTCATGTCGGTGTACCGCGTGGAGACGGGCACGCGCCCGGCGGGCGGGAAAATCATGCGATCGCTGTTGCAGCGCGAGATCTGCGCGCCGGGCGATTTCGATATTCCCGCCTCCGACGAAGCCGCCTGACCATGGACAACAGGCAGGGCGATGAACTGGACGCCCGGGAGATTTCCGCCGAGCTGAACCGGAATGTCGCCGCCGTGGTGGGGGCATGCCTGCCCGGCGCTGTGAAAAGCGGCGGCATGTGGCATGCGGGCAGCATCAAGGGCGAGAGCGGCAACAGCCTCAAGGTGAAGGCCAATGGAACTTGGGCGGATTATGCCTTCGCCAAGGGCGATCCGCTGGGCCATGGCGATATGCTCAAGCTGCTCTATCTGACCATCGGCGGGCAGAGCTGGCGTGAGACGTTTTCGCAGGCGCGCAAGCTGCTCAAGCATGAGGATATGGACCCGCATGCGCTGGCCGCCCATCGGCGGCGCGCGGCGGCGGCGGCCCAGCGGGCGGAGGTGGAGAATGCGGACAAGGTGGCGAAAAGCCGCCTGAAAGCGCGCAATCTGTGGTTCCACGCCAGCCCGATCATCGGCACGCCCGCCATGCGCTATCTGGAAGGGCGGGGCATCGACTTTGCGCTGATCGGGCGTGTGCCTGGTTCGATGCGGTTTCGCCATGATGTGTGGCATGCCGATCTGAAACGGCCCGTGCCTGCCCTGTTGACTGCCGGGTTGCTGGGCAATCAGCATGTGGCGACCCATTGCATCTACCTCGACCGCAAGGCCGATGGCAGTTGGGGCAAGCTGCCCGATCTGGAGGTTGACGGGAAGCGGTTGAAGATCGCCAAGAAGATCTTCGGCCAGCAGCCGCAGGGCGTGCATTTCCCGATCATCAAGGGGCGCACCCGCAAGACGCTGGTGGACATGCCCGCTGGCGAGAGGATCAGCAGCGCCGAGGGCGCCGAGGATGCCTTGACCTATGCCATGATCCACCCGGAAGAGCGGATCGTGTTCGCGGGAACGCTTGGGCTGCTGGGCGCGATGGCCTTGCCGCCGCAATGCGGCGATTTCACCATATTGGCGCAGCGGGATGACGAAGGGTCACCCGCTGCCGAATCCTTCGAAAAGCAGGTGTCCGCGCAGCAGCTGCGCGCGCGGCAGGACGGATCGCACCGGCGGGTGATGTGCATCTGGCCGGAAGAAGGGTTCAAGGATCTTAACGACGAATGGCGGGGTATCCGCATGGACGGGGGCAGGAATGACGCGCAAAAGTAGCCCCGCAAAGCTGGCCGCGATGCGGGAGCGCCAACCAATGCTGGCGCCGGATTTCGCGCAGGCCGAGGAAGCACCCAAGGCGGACGGGCATCCGCCGCAATTGCCGCAGCCGTGCCCGGTGACGCCGCTGGGCGTGAACGGAAAGAACATCCTGTTTCTCGACCGGCTTAATCAGGTGGTGGAAACCGGGGCGGAAGTCCGAAAGGGCGAGTTGAAGCTGTGGTTTGGCAATGAATGGCTGAAACAGAATTTCGAACAGCGGCCCAAGGGATGGAAAGAGGGTGACCCTATCGACAAGTTCGATCAGGATGACGCGCAGACCGCCTTGGTTGAGGACTGTGTGCGGCGCGGGATTTTCAATCCGCAGGGGCGGGTGTTTGGGCGTGGTGCCCATCGTCTTCCCGGCGATGACGGCAGTCTGGCCCTGCATATGGGCAACCGCGTGATGATCGTGAACGGGCTGGATGCCAAGGGCAAGCGCATGCCGCGCCCGATCATATCCCCGCCCGGCGAGTTCGTGGGGGCGAATGAGCGGCAGGCCTTTTTCCCCGCAATGCAGAAGCTGCCCGCGCCCGCCGACAACCCGACCACGGCGGAAGAGGCGCAGGAATTGCGGCTGATGCTGCAGAACCGGTGGTATTGGACAGAGCCACAGTCCAGCGGGATGATCCTGCTGGGCCATATTGTGCAGATGTTCATCTGTGGGGCCTTGGAATGGCGCGCGCATATCTGGCTGGCGGCGCCGACGGCATCGGGCAAGAGTTATCTGCAAAAGCTGATCCGGGCCATTCATGACGAATGGTGTCTTGCCACGGAAGACAGCAGCGAGGCGGCAATCCGGCAGGTGCTGGGCGACGATACGCTGCCCGTGATGATCGACGAAGCCGAGGCGCACGATAACCCGGAGCGGCTCAACGCCATCGTCAATCTGATGAAAAAGGCGTCCATGGGCGCGAAAATGTATCGCGGCAGCACCGACCATAAGGCGGTCGGCTTCACCGCCCAGTCCTGCTTTCTGCTGTCGAGCGTACTGCATGCCAATATGAAGGGCGAGGACCGCAACCGCATCGCTATTCTGGAAATGCGGCCGATCCCGGTCGATGCCGAGCCGCTTGAGCTGGAGATGGCGAGCTGGGTGCAGTTGGGCAAGCGGATGCGGCGCCGCGTCATCGATCATTGGAAGCGCTTCGATAAGACGTTCCGGGCCTATAAGCGCGAGATCGCGCGGCGCGGGTTCGAGGGGCGCTGGCAGGATACCTATGGCACCTTCCTCGCCTGTGCCGATCTGGTGTTGTATGATTTCGATGTGGATGCGCTGATCCCGGATGACAGCGTGCCCGGGCCTGAGCGGGTGAAGGAGAATGTCACCCTGATCGAGCCCGCCATGGCGCGGGGCCGGGCCGAGGCGCGCAGCGACGTGGATCGCGTGCTGGTGCATATGACCAGCCATCTGTTGCCGGGCGCGCATGGCAAGACAGCGGAATCCGTGGGTTACTGGATTGAGCGGGCGATGACGTTCAAGGAAGTGCCCAACGGGATCGCGATCACCACTCCGCCCGATATCGTGGTGGATCAGGAAGCGCGCGAAAAGCTGAAAACCTATGGTTTGCGGGTGCTGAACCTTGTCGACAAGGGCAAGGGGCAGCGCGGCTATACCGATGCGGCGCCCGAGAAGTGGGAAGATGCATGGCTGGCGGTGGCCTATCCCACCAACAAACCGCTGCATGAGGTGTTTCGCGGCAGCGAATGGGCAGGCGGCGTGTGGCTGCAATCGCTGGGCAAGGTGCCCAATGCGCTGAAATGGACGCAGAAGGTGCGGTTTTCAGGATCGAGCGACAATGCGTTGCTGGTGCCCCTGAAAGCACTGGGGCTGGAGGACGATTAATCGCCCTCCGGTTCCTCGTCAGGCGCCAGTGACAGGGCGAGGATGGCGGCAATGCCGCGCGGGGGCAGATGGGCATCGTCGGGCAGCTGGTCGAGCAGATCGAGCAGGCCGGACAGCGCGGCATGGCGGCGCAGGCCCATCATCTCGGGATCGATGGTCACGGTGTAGGGTGTGGATGCGTGCATTGTTCAACCGGCCTCCTGAGATTGATATAGGTTAGTCAGGGGCTTGTAGGGAAGTTCTCTTTTTGTTCTCATTCGTTCCAGTTTCGGGACAATGGATCGGGATTGACGGCAGTTGTGCTGGACATACCATTCCGCGCGATTGATTCGCGGGGATTTTTGTCATGCCATTTCCGGTTCCGGCGTCTGATAGGCCGCTCGTCTCCAGAGAGGGCGCCAGTCCACCGGGATCGGTCTGGCAGAATGACTGGGAGGTGTTCGTCCAGCGCGCATTTCAGGACTATGGCGTGGAACTGGCTGTGTTCGCGGTTGCGGCTGTCCACGTCGCGCTGTTCGCCTGGTGGTGGCGCATCAGGGGTGGCGGGTTGATGCCGCTGCTGTTGGGAACGTCTGTCGGCGCATTGGCCCTGATCTATCTGGGATTATATCCGCATCTGGGCGCCGAGCTGCTGGCGCCTGTGCGGGATCTGGGCGAGCGCCTGACGGGTTATGGCCTGATGATGGGGGCGGCCTTGCTGGGCTATCGCAGCGGGCGCCAGACGGCACCCAGCATCACCAGCTGACCTTTTCGCGGTCAGAATGGCATAGGTCATATTCTTCCGGCCGGGCGAAGCGCGCGGGCAGATCAGGCATGGCGGCGCGGATCGCATCGAGGGCGCGCAGGCAGGAAGGTTCCTCGGTGGGGTCTAGGCCGTGCTGACCATAGATCACCAGCGCCAGCGCATCCGGACCATGGCCTGTGACGTGCCATGACGCGCGGAACTGGGCCTGATAGTCGAAGACGCTGGCAAGGCCGGTATCCACGATCAGATTGTCATAGGCCCAGAGGCTGGCCTCTTGCAGCGCGATGCGGACGGTTTCCTTGATCTGGAAGGCGGCGCGCAGTGCGGTGCCACGGCGGGCGGTTTCCTCACGCGTCGTCGCGCGGATGTCGTCCCAATCGGCGGCCAGCGCGGGGAATTGCTCGATGATCCATTTCGCGAGCTGGGCGAGCTGACGGGCTGTCTGTTGTTCGGAGCGCCAACCGCCATCGGTATAACCGGCGCAGGTTTTCAGGGCATCGCGGCAGAGCGCGAGCGCGGCGGCCTCGATGTCGTGCGCGCCTTTCACGCGGAAAAACGGGCCGCTGTGGCCCATATTGGCGGCCTCAAGTCGGGTGCTGGCATAAACGGCGCCGTCATGGGTGACGATCTGCACATGCCAGCCCGGCTTGCGCCAGAGGCCGCGGCCATTCTCGGCCTCGCCCCATGCCAGAACCAGCACGGTGCCGGCAGCCTGCCCGGCGGTGACAGCGGCATCGATGCGCTGGCGCTCTGCCTCCCATGCAGCGCGCGAGGCCTTGATGCGGGCGATCTGGGCCTGTTCGGCATCAGTGACAGGGGCAGGCGGCGGCGCCATCATGGCGAACATATCGAGTTGCTGGAGCATGGTTGCCTCCGGATCGGGACGCGGCGCAATGGCCGCCCATCTGGACGCCGTGCCCGCACCCGGACCCGGCGCCACAGGGGGCGGTCAATGATAGGCGGTGAAGTGCTGGGCGGCGTAGACCGGCTTGCCGCCGATCAGCGCCATGGGCTCGATCTTGGAGGCGTGGCGCACATCATCGATGCGCACGCCACCGTTGCGGGCCTTGCGGCGCAGCACGTCACCCACGAACTGGCCCGGCATCGGCACAACCTTGCCCTGCTGCCACTCGGTTTCCAGACGATCGGTTGCGATCTTGCGGACCTCTACCATGGTATCGCCGATCAGCTTGGTGACCTGATAGTAATCGATGTTGGTCTGTTCGTAGCCCCACATGGCGCTGAGGACATCGCCCTCGGCGAGTCCGCGCCCGGCGCTCTTGCGTTCGGCGGTGCGGGCCTGCTGCATCTGCTTATGGGCGAGGCAGGAGGCGAAGAAACCCGCGATGCGCTGTTCGCGCTTGGCGGTGCTGCCGAAAGAGTAGTGCCACGTGGGCTTTTGCGACTTGCCGTAGAAGGTGACGGCATAGGGCTTGCCGTCACGCTCGTAGAGGTAGGCGACGGCGGTGGTGTGCAGGTGCTGCACCTTGCGGGCGCCCTTGGGGATGTAGAATTCGCGGGTGAGTGAGTAGCGCATCGGTCGGCCTCCTTTTGCCGGGTGATGCGGCCAGCTGGCCGCCCATCATGCCGCCGGATCGGGGTAGGCCCGGACCCGGCGGCGATGGGGGCGGTCAGCTCACCGTGAAGCGGGAGTGGCCAAACGTCCCGGGAATGCAGGGCAGATGCTTGAGGCGGCCAGCATCTTCCAACGCTTCGAAGAGCGAGAGGCCAGCGCCGGGCTTGGCTACATCTTCGCCCGTGATCTCGGCAATGCGGCGCCAGCTATAGCCGCCGTCAATCTCACCATTGCGGTTGGCGCAGCTACGGAGATAGGCGGCGCCTGCGTCGATCTGGGATTGTGTGAGGATCATGGTCAGGCCTTCCGTGCTGCCATCCACACCAGATCGCCGAGCAGGCCGGTGTCGTAGCTGGTGGCGATGGTCTGGGCGGCGAAGACGAGAGCGGCGATGGTCAGGGCCAGATCGCGGATGGTGCGGAGCGCCATGGATCAGGCCTCCTCGCCCAGCTCTTCAAACTCGAAGTTCCAACCATTGATGGTCAGCATCTCGCCTTCGTTGAGGTCATAGGCCCGAAATGTACCGTCGAAATCAGCATCCTCTTGGATGAGGAGTTCAAGGCTGTGGCATCCGCCCTCGGCGAGAACTTCGCGGGTGTAGCCAAGGGTGCGGGCTTGATCTGCGGTCATGGTTTCGGCCTCCTTTTGCCGGAATGTTTGCGGCGCCTCGTCGGCACCCACATTTATACATTCTGGAAAAATAAATGACATGTCAACTAGGCATGAGAAAAAATTATTCAAGCCCGTCAGCCTGCCGATAGGCAGGCGGTGCGACGGGCTTTCTATTCGCCTTTCCAGTCTCTTAGAGCGCATCCCTTGCCTCTCTATACCCTGACCCGGACCCGTTTCTTTACAGCCAAAATTGACCCGAAGGCTGGGCGCGGGCGAAGGGTTCGGGGTGTCCTAAGTGCCGTGCTTTGTCCTGATGCTGTACTGTGATTTTATCGCTATATATCAATATATTGCGTCATTTATCCTAGTGTCCTGCCGTCCTAGCCTGATTTCAGGTCCGTGCGCTTATGCGCGCGTTTCATGCGCGACATATCGACCTAGGACAAATAGGACGCGTGTTATTTCAATGCCTTACCTGTCCTATTCATAATAATTTCTAGGACAGTCAGGACGGTGTGAGGCTGGGGATTGCCTCGATTTATCCAATCTGTAAAAACCTGCGTCCAATGACACCGGACCTCGCCACCCTGCTGAATAAAGAATGGGGCGGATATGCCATCCGACCCGTGTTTCGTCGGCGGGTGCGTCGGGGTCTGGAGAATTTCGCGCGCGGCGCGGAATGCCTGGGCACGATCAAGGCAAGGGATTTGCCCAGCGCTGGCGTGGTGGCGGCTCGATGTGGGGCTGCCGCCACGCCCATTGATTTTCAAGGGTTTATCGTTGGCGTCATGGGGCCCGTCGCATGGGCCATGTCGCACGGCACGGCTAAGTGGCCTGTTTCCTCACGCTTTTTCTGGGTGCGTCGTCTGATTGCCAGTCTGACGACGCCGGGCGCCATCCGATCCGCCTCAGCCAGCGGCCCCGCCGCCCGGGGCGCCGGGCCGGAGGGGGGCTTTCCCCTTTCGGTTCGCGGGCGAACCCCCTTCGCGTGTCGCGCCCGTGCGGCCGGAAATCTGGAAAATTCGGCCCCGGCCTTGGCTTGCCGCCTTGGCTGCCCTGACGGACCGGGGAACACGGGCGCAAAGTTTTGGAATTCGCCGCTGGGGTCCGGGGTGCGGGGCTTGCACAAAGCGCTGATCTTAGGCGGAGAATCCGCAGGACAGCGCCAAAAGCGCTATGAGGGCGAGTTGTCGGTAGCCGGGCATTTCCCGCTCGATCAGGGCAAGAATCGCTTCGTAGAATCGACGGTGGCCTGATGTCAACGGACCGGCCCAGCCTTGACCGCGCATTCCATGAGGAAGCGGGTGAAAACCGCGCGATATTCGGCGCTGATGTCTCGGCTGACCAGTTGGACATGTGGCGCGACCGCGACGGCAAGCTGCCCGGCAACATCTTCCAGATGGCGCGACAGCAGGCGGCCCAGCGCGGCGCCGGGCGCCCGAAGGGAAGCCGGAACCGGCGGAGCGAGGATCTGGCGCGGCTGATCGTGCATCAGCATGGCGATCCCGTGATGGCGATGGCCAGCATGTATTCGCGCCCGCTCGACCAGATGGTTGAGGCCCTGCTGATCGCCGATGGCACGCAAGAGCGCCAGCGCCAGTTGGATGAGAATATCCAGGAACTGTCGATGGCGGTGAAGCTGGCGGCGGGGGCGATCAAGGGCGCCGGCGCGGATATGGAGGCGATCAACCGCTTGGCCGATGCCTGCGAGGCGCTGGAATCGGTGTCGCGCCGTAGCCAGGGCAAGCCGGGCGATCTGGCGATCAAGGCGCTGAATGTGCAGCTCGCCGCCGCCAAGGCCACGGCGGAATATGTCCACAGCAAGAAGCCGGTGGAGGCTGTGGTCAAGCATCAGGCCGATGCGGTCATCATGTTCCCCAGTCTTTCGGGCATCCGTGGCAGCAATTTCGACCAGCTCGACAGCGGTACGCGCGAGGCTGAGAAGATCATCCAGCGCAGTCTGGCATCGGGCGCGATCACGGCAGACATGCTGGTCAATATGCGCTTCGTCGATGGCCAGTTGATCGATGCGGATGATCGCCCGGTCGAGTTCGACGACGAAGCCGGGGATGAAGGATGAGCGCCGGGCCGGGCTTTGTGCAGCTCATGGCGCCGGTCGGCCCGGTGGCAGAGGCATTCGTTGCAGATCAGACGATCCTCTGCGGGATCATGGGCCCCTATGGCTCGGCCAAAACCACGAGCTGCATCCGCAAAATCATCACCAGCCCAGCTTATCAAAATCCCTCGCCGATTGATGGCGTGAGGCGGGTGCGCTGGTGTGTGGTGCGTGACACCTATGCGCAGTTGGAAACCAACGTCCTCAATAGCTGGTTCACGTGGTTTCCCAAAACGCTGGGCGATTTCAACGGCAATGACATGCGCCACACCATCACGTTTCAGGTGGCGCAGCTCGACGGCAGCCCCGCCGAGACATGGCAGGTCGAAGTCTACTTCCGCGCGATGGGCGACCGGAAGGCAGAGGAAGTTCTCAAGGGATTGGAGCTGACAGGCCTATGGCTGAACGAAACCGACACGCTGGACCGCGGCGTGTTGAGCTTCGGCATCGGGCGAACGGGCCGTTACCCGTCAGCAGCGAACGGCGGGTGCCAGTACCGCGCAGTGATCGCCGACTTCAACGCCCCGGACGTGGACAACTGGACCTATGAGGTTTTCGTTGAAGGCAAACTGCCGATCAGCGATGAGCAGCTCAAGGAACTGAAAGAACGCCTCGGGCCGCGCGTGGGCGTGTCGTTCCACCGCCAGCCCGGCGGGCGTTCTCAGAACCCAACGCCTGAAAACATCAAGAACCTTCCCGACGGTTATTATGAAATGACCATGCTTGGTCTTTCAGAGAACCATATCAGGCGGTTCATCGATAATGAATTTGGTGCTGTTCGTAATGGGCAGCCGGTGTTTCCCGAATACAATGACCGGTTTCATTGCATTCCTGAGGGGATCAAGCCGCTTAAGGGCGTACCGGTCGGCATCGGCTTCGATGGCGGTTCCACGCCTGCGGCGCTGTTCGGCCAGCGCTGCCCAGATACCGGGCAGGTCCGCGTGCTGCGCGAGCTTGTGGTGTTTTCCGACAGCGCCGATCAGGAGCTTGAGCGCCTGGGCCCCGAAACCTTCGGGGAGATGATGGCCGAGGTGTGGCTGGAGCATTTCGCCAATTGCGAGTTCGATACCGCATGGTGCGATCCCGCTGCGCTCTATGGCGACGAATATGCCGATAGCTGGGCTCGGCTGTGCTGGAAGGCCTTCTGCAAGCGCATCGGTGCGAAGGCTCGGCAATGGAAGATGAAGGCCGCGCCGGTCAAGGGCAACCGCCTGCCAGAGCGCATCGAGGGCGTCCGCCGCCTGCTGACCCACAGCCCTGCCGGGCGCCCGGGTTACGTCATCGCGGGGGATGCCTGTCGCTATCTGCGGCGCGGCTTCAACAACGGCTATGTCATCCAGCGTGTCCAGATGTCGAGCGGGCAGGGCCGCTGGAAAGACGAGCCGGTCAAGAACGATTTCAGCCATTGTCATGACGGCAACCAGTATCTGGTGGCGGGTCTGACCAGGCGTGGCGCCGAGGCCGATGTAGTGCGCGGCGATGTCCGCGAGGATCGCAGCGAGAAGCGCGCGGGCCGGTCCAAGGTGAATTTCGGCAGCAGCCCCTTCGCGCCACCCCAAAGGAGTAACCGCTGATGACCTTCGCCCTGCCTGCGCTGGGTGCGGCGCTGATCGGCACCGCCGCGACCGCCATCACCACGGCTCTTGTCAGCAAGCCATCTCAGCAGGTCGCGGTGCAGCAGGCCCAGCCTGTCACCGTGCGTCAGAATTCGGCGGTGGCCGATGCAATAACCGCCCGGCGCGGCAGCGCGGCGAACATGCGCACAGGCTCTGGGGGAGCCGAGGCCTCCACCGGCCTCAAGACGAAACTCGGCGCATAGGAGAAGACCCATGGATCTGACCGAACTGCTGAAAGGCAGCCTCCCCACGATCACGGCGCAATTCGCCAATCTGAGCGATGATGACATCGTCCAGCTCATCGCGCTGGAAGCTACCGCCGCTAAACCTCGCTCCGGCCTGCTGGCTTCTCTGAAGACCGAGCAGCAAGCGCGTGGCGGCGATGGCACCGCCCGTGATGAGAATGACGCGCTGATCGCCGCCGAGGCGCAGGTTGCCGAACTCACTGCCCTCAACGCCGGTCTGACCGATGCCAACACGGCGCTGTCCGCACAGGTTGAGGATTTGCAGGGGCAGGTTGCCACGTTGACGACCAGCAATGCCAGCCTGACTGCGGCGACCGCCGATACCGATGCTCTGCGCGAACAGATCGAGGAACTGCAATTGCAGCTCTCCGATATGGGCGTGCCAGCTTCGGTGGGCACGGTCGATGGAAAGACTGTGGTGCTGATCGTCGGCGGCAGTCTGGATGGCCTGACGCGCGTGGTGTTCGCCGACGCCACCGATCATTTGCTGGAACAGATCCCGGCGCTGCAATTCCCGGCGTCCGTCCTTGTGAAGGGCGATGACGGCACCGTGGTGTTGAACGCCCCGATCAGCTTCCCGCGCTTCGGCCCGACCAGCGATGTCAGTTCGGCATGGCTGGTGGGCGATGCCACGGATGAGGGGCTGGCCGGCGCCGTGTGCCGTCTGGTCATTCCGGTCGGCGTCGGCGGCGGCAGGGCAGTGGAGTTGCCCGCCGGGCATCTGCGCTTCTCGCTCAACGCATAATCTCTGACGGGGGCAAAGGGCCGTGTTCGATCCCAACAACATCCGCCTCAATCAGGCGCGCATGGAAAAGAACCGTTCAACGCATGATCGCTATTGGACGGAGATCGCGGCCCTTTGCTACCCGGAGCTTGAGAGCTTTCAGGGCGGCCAGATGAAGCAAAGCCCATGGATGCGCAATCAGGTGCGCAGCGTGGGCAGCCATGATCCCTATACGGTCGAGGCGGTGCAGGACGGTGTTTCGCTGTTCGAATCCTATGTCATGCCCAGGGGGCAGCGTTGGCAGAAGCTGGCGCTGGGCGATGAAGAGCTGATGAAGGACGTGGAAGTCCTGCAATGGCTCGAAAAGGTGGAAATCCGCCTGTTTGGCCTGCGCAACGACCCTGAGAGCGGTTTCGTTGCGAACATTCATGACTCTGCCATGAGCCTGTTCACCTTCGGCCCGCAGAGCCTGTGGGTGGATGATCGCTATGACGATTATGGCCGCTGGGCGGGCCTTCGCTACGAAAGCGAGTATATCGGCGATATCTGGGTGGAGCGCGATGCTTCTGGCCGGATTATCCGCATCCATCGCCGCATCGTCATGACGGCGGAACAGGCGCATATCAAGTGGGGCGCCAAGGCGCCCGAGCTGGTGCGCAAGGCCATGGAGGGCAACGCCAAAAACCAGCAGCAGGAATTTGAGTTCCTGCATGTGATCGAGCGCAACACGAAGATGGACGCGAACCGCATCGATGCGGCGGGCAAGCCGTGGCTGGGCTGCTATTACTCGGTGTCGGACAATGCCGTGTTCGACATCGGCGGCTATCATTCGCTGCCGCGTCTGGTGTCATCCTTCCGTCGCCCGGGCAATGTCACCTATGGTCGCAGCCCGGCGATGACGGCGCTGCCGCTGATCCGCAAATGCATGCAGATCGATTGGGATCGCTCGCTGGGCGCCGAGCTGCGCCTGCTGCCGCCGCTGCTGACCGCCGATAACGAGCTGGACAATGCGGTGCTGGAGTTGCGGGCGCTGGGCGTAACGGAAGGCGGGCTCAATGATCGCGGGGAGCCGCTGGTCAAGGAATTCCTGACGCAATCCGACGCGAATGATGCCGAAAAACTCTATGCCGAGGCGCGCCAGCTTGAGGACAAGATCTTCTTCCGCGATATGCTGCAGCTTGACCGGGAATACAAATCGCACATCCCGGCGGCACGCATCGAGGAGGAGCGGAGCGAAAAGGGCATCCTTCTGGCGCCGCTGAGCATGCAGGAGGCCGAATGGCTTTCACCCATGACGGCGCGCGAAATGACGCTGATGGCGCGCCACGGCATGATGGATGACATGCCCGACAAGGTGAAGGCCTATCTGCATGCCCAGGGTACTCTGGGCCTGAAATATGACAATGGGCTGACCCAGTTGCAGGAGGCAGGCAAGAGCGCCGCTTTCCTGTCCGTCGCGGGGCAGATCGGCTCGCTGGCCCAGTTCAACCCGCAATATGTCGAGTTCTTCAACCGGGAATATCCGCCGGAGAAGGTCATCACCGAGCTTGGCCGGATCGCCGGCATCCCCGCCTCGATGCGCTCGACCGAAGAGGAGCGCGCGGCCTTCGATCAGCAGCAGGCGCAGAAAGCCCAGCTGGATCAGCTGCTGGCCGCCGCGCCCGCGCTGGCCGGTGCCGCCAAGGATGCCGCTGCCGCTGGCCAGCCTATGCCATCCGGCATGATGGGGGCCTGATATGTCGCTTGCGGATGAAGTCTCGGCCTTGTCGGCCCGGATGGCACAGCCATCGATCGCTGATCGCACGCGCCAGAAGTTGAGCGCCTATCGCAGCCTGACCAAGGCCTATCGGACCTGCTTCCTCGATGCGGACGGCAACCTGACCGAGCACGGGAAAGAGGTTCTCAAAAACCTCTCGGCCAAGGCCAGGATTGGGCGGGCCGTGCGTGGTCGCACCGCCGAGGAAATCCAGTTCGACGAAGGCGCGCGCTCCATCGTGCTGCACCTGATGACGGCGATGCATCTGGATCATGACCATTTGGAGCGCATGGCGCGCAAAGTAAGGGAGAATCGCGGACATGAGTGATCTGGTGACGGGCGCCCTAGGGGTGCAGGAGCCTTCGGACAACGGCGCTGCTGCTGCTGCTGCTGCGGGGGGCGATGGTGGCGGGCAGGGTGGCGCAAGTGCCCCGGCATGGATGGCTGGTCTAGCCGATGAAGGCATGCGCGCCGACCCCGAGCTGTCGCGCTATGCCACCATCGATGATCTGGCCAAGGGCTTCAAGGAAACGCGCACCTGGGCGCGCGGGCGCGTGGCGATCCCCAACGCCGAAACCGACGACAATGGCTGGCGCGAATTCGGCGAGCGCCTGCGCCCCGAGAAAGCCACGGATTACGATATTCCGCTGCTTGAGGGCAGCGATACGGCCATGGCGGACAAGTACCGCGAATTTGCCCATGGCCTTGGAATGCCCGCGCGCTGGGCGAAGGCGAATGCGGAATTCCACAATCAGTTCATCAGCGACAGCCTGAGCCGGGTCGAGCAGCAGGCCAAGGATGGCATGAAAGCGGTGGAGCTGGAAATGGGCGGGGTAGCCTATAACCAGCGGATGGAGGCCACCGAAAACATGATGAAGGCGCACTTCGGCGGCGACTTCGATGTGATCACCAACCTGACAACCTCGCTGGGTGCCGAAAAGACTCTGCGGTTTCTTTTTTCCATGGCAGAGAAAACCGGAGAGCTGGGCAAGGTGGACAGCACCGATGTCTCACTGCGCATGGGCGGCATGACGCCCGAATCTGCACAAGGCGAAATCAACCGCCTCAGCGGTGACACAAGCCCGGCAGGCAAGGCATGGATGCAGCAGGCCAAGATCAAGGGAACGCCCGAGCATACGCGCTGGAATGCGCTGAACGATGCCGCTGCGGGGCCTAAAAAGTGACTTGACGTTTTTATTCAAAATGGAGAAATAAGGGCATCCCGTGATGCCCCCGGCGAACGGCAGGTGTCATCCCTCTGGGGGTGGCACCTGTTTCGCCAAATGGTCCTGCGGGACCGGCCTCCCCGCCTCTGGCGGCCCCGGTGCAGAGGGCGAAAGCAGCCCGGCGCACGCGGCGCATAACCCGCCAGACTGGCCCGGCTCGCCGCCGCCTCCCCGGTCGAAATCAAACCCATCGGTTCGTTTTTGACTTTGGAGGCCCATATGGCCGAGAATTTCGCCGAAACCCATCGCAACGTAAAGTTTTCGAACAACGTCGAGGCCACCCTGCGTCAGGAGCCCGGCGTCATCTACACGCTGGCCGGCACGAGCGACAATTACACCGGCAATAAGAAGGCCCGCATCACCAACCGGTTTGGCCGGGTCAAGATGGTCGAGCGCACCACGCGCAACGCCGATACCAACAACACCGATGTCGACAGCCTTGCGCGTTTCATCGCTCCCGGAAAGCTGGCCGATGTCGCGCCCATTCTGGATGAGGATGATACCGAGGTTACCGAGGTGGAGCTGGGCTCCGCACTGGTGAACGAAGTCGCCTCTGCCGCCTCGACCTATCACGACGACATGGCGAGCCGAGGCTTTTTCGGCAACGGCTGGACGGGCGAGAATGGCGACATCGCCGTGCCCTTCAAGAGCAGCAACATCCTCGTCCATGGCGGCGTGGGCATCACCAAGAACAAGCTGATCGCCCTGCGCGCGCTGATCAAGACGCGGCATGTGAACTTCCAGCGCGAAAAGCCCATCATCATGGTGACCCCCGATGATGAGACCGCGCTGCTCGGCATCGAGGAGTATGTGAACACGCGCTACGGCGAGGGTACGCCCCTGGCCGATGGCGAGCTGAAGCCCTGGATGGGCTTCCGCTTCATGCCGTTCACCCCCGATGCGGAATCGCTGCCCACCAGCTGGCAGAACTGGTTCACCGATGGAGGTATTACCCGCAACCTTCCGGTGATCGTGCCCAGCGGCTTCCATCGCGGCATCTGGCGCGAGTTCAAGGGCTCCATCGATGAGCGTGCCGACAAGAGCCACTCCACCCAGTTCTGGGGCTCGGCCCGCAGCGCCTGCGTTCGCACGGACGAAGACAAGGCCTTTATCATTCAGACCCGGTGATGACTGGCGGGCGGCGCAAGCCGCCCGCTTTGCCCTTTCCCACCCAAGCCATGGGGACATGACATGACGAAATTCGGTAGCCAGTTTTCCTCGACCGACCCGCTCAAGAAGGCTGATGGCCGCTCGCATGATGCGGGTGTGCGCAGCTTCGAGAACGTTTTCGACCTGACCGTGGATGGGGGCACCAATCAGGCGCTCAAGATCGCGGAAATCCAGCCCGGTGTGCATGCGCAAACCGTCACGCTGGACACCGATCAGAACCTATCGGCCATCAACTTCACCGTGGGCACCGCTGATACGCCCGCGAAATATGGTGCTTCGACGGCAGGGCCGAACGCGACCCAGAAGACGATCTATGTGCCGCTGTCGCTGGGCTTGGGCTGCACCACGGTGAACGAGGAAATCTTCCTCTACCCCAGTGCCAACATGCCCGCCGCCGGTTCGCTGAAAACCCGCATGCACTGTTCCAAGCGCTGATTTCGACCTGAGGGGCACCTCTCCCGCCCCTCACAACCTGCGGCGCGCCGGGGTCCATCAGGACTTCTGGAATGGGGATTTGCAGATAACCCGGCGCGCCGCCTTTCTTGCAGGGCATGATGATGATCGACAAGTCCAGCCAGACCGGGATCGTCAATGCCGCTGCGGGCTTGCTGGGCAGCACCTCGCGCCTTCAGAGCATTCAGGATGATATGCCGCTGGGGCTTCATGCTCGGGCCTTCTGGCCTATGATCGTGCGTCAGGCCTTCGTCGATTACAACTGGAACTTCGCGATTGCCCGTGCCGAGCTCAATGCCTCGGCTGAGGCTCCGACCTTTGGCTATCAATTCGCCTATGCCTTGCCCGCCGATTGCTCGCGTTGGCTGCCCCCCGGTCCTGCCGATGATGCATGCTTTGACGGCATTGAGGAAGGCGGCCTGATTCTGACCGATGCCGTCGCCCCACTGCGCGTCCGCTACATCAGTCTGGAGCGAGCAACACAGGTGGCGCGCTGGCCGGACTATTTTTGCACTGCGGTCATGTATTCCATGGCCGAAATGCTGGCTGAGCCGCTGGCACAAAGTACCAGCTTGCGGCGGGATATGGGCGATCTGGCCGAACTGCACTGGAAACGCGCCAAGCGCCGCGACAGCCAGAGCCGGGGATCAGAACAGGTGCGCCGCGTGGCCTCTACCTCAAGCTGGAATGCCTCCCGCTATCGCCCCTTCAACCCTGGGAGGCGTTGAGCCATGTCTCAGGTGGCCTATGCCAAGAACAGCTTCAACGGGGGTGAGCTGTCGAAGCGCATCTCCGGTCGGCGCGATCAGGGTATCTACAAGATAGGCCTGTCTGCCATGACCGGCTTTGCCCCGCTGGTCGAGGGGCCGGCGGAGGCAATGCCCGGCTCGATCTGGGTCGCGCAGGCCAAGGGCCCATGCCGCCTGCTGCGTTTCGAATACAATGTGACGCAGGGGCATGTGATCGAGGCGAGCGCCAATGCTTTCCGCGTCTACACCAATGACGTGCGGCTTGAGGTGGGCGGTGTGCCGGTCGAGGTCGCGACGCCATGGGATTGGCCCGCGACCCAGAAGCTGCGCAACTTCCAGTCCTATGATGTGATGTACTGCTTTCACGGCGGCTACCAGACCCGCCAGTTCGTGCGCGACGGCGCGACAGCCTTTCATCTCGAAACACTGGAATTTGAGAACGGCCCGTTCGATGACAGGAATTCCGATCAATCCCGGACGGTGACGCCCAGCGCGCTGACCGGAGATATCATGCTGTCATCCAGCACGGCGATGTTTGCCGCGACCGATGTTGGCTCGCTGTTTCAGCTTGAGGCGGTGGATTTTGGCGATACGCCGCAATGGGAGCCGGGCGTTACCATCGCCACCGGCGATATCCGTGTCTCCAATGAGCGGGTCTATACTGCCGTTTCGAACGGTAAAACTGGCAGCTTGCAGCCGAACCATACCATCGGAACCGAATGGGATGGCAATGGCGGGGATACCGGTGTGCAATGGGCATACACCCATGATCACTACGGCATCCTGAAGATAACCGGCTACACCAGCCCTACGCAGATCAGCGGGACCGTGCTGCGGGCCATGCCCTTTTCGACTGCCGAGGCCACATGGCGCTGGCGTTTCGGTTCATTTTCCGACACGCGCGGTTGGCCCGAGGGCGGCTGCATCTGGAAAGAGCGGCTCTGCCTGTTCAAGGGCAGCCGCATCTATCTTTCGGTGGCTGCTGACCTGCTCAACTTCGCCACCTGGAGCGAGGATGACACGGTTACCGCCGATATGGCGGTGCAGCGCCAGATCGACGATCCCAATGCCATTCTGGCCATGGCCCCCGGTGAGCATCTGATGCTCTACAACGCCAGCGGCGTGTTCATGGTCATTCCCGAGAATGCCGCCGCCGCCTTCGGCCCAGAGAACGCCAAGGTGCGCCGCATCAACAATGGCAATTGCGGCACGGCAGCTCCCCTGCTGCTGGATGATCGGACGGTGCATATCGACCGGAGCCAGCGCCGCATCTATGAGATCGACCTCGATTCCAACCGGAGCGCCCCGACACCGATCGATCTGACGCGCTATGCCCGCCAGATGGGTACGAAAAAGCGGCAGTTCGTGGAGATTGCCGCGCAGCAGCACCCGTCGAACATGATCTGGACGGTGCGCGATGACGGCACCATGGCCATCGCATCCTATCTGGATGAAGAGCAGGTGCTGGGCTGGGCAAACCGCCCGCTGGCCAATGGTGTTCTGGCGCGCAGCATCGTCAACATCACCGATCCCGATGGAAAGCTGGATCAGATCTGGGCGGCGGTGGAGTTCGCCGGCGCATGGCATGTGATCCGCATGGCGCAATGGCGCGAGGACGGGGATAGCGGGGACAACCAGATCATGAGCGATCTGGTGGCAATCTATGACGATGTGCCCACAACCACCTTCGTCGCGCCCCATCTGGCCAATCGCAGGGTCGAAGTGGTGGCTGATGCCATCAATTACTGGGTATTTGACGCCGATGGCGATGGCCGGATCAGCCTGCCGCAGGAGGCCAGCACGATCATCATGGGGCTGAACTATCCGGCCTTTGTCGAAGATGTCTCGATTGAGGCGGGCGGTGACAACGGGCCTGCGCAGTCGAAAATGGCGCGGATCAGCCGTTCATGGGTCGAACTGGAGCAATCGCGCGGCCTTGCCTTTGGCACCCCCGGAACCATGCAGGATCTGACCCAGTTTGCCGATGGCGATCTGTCGAACATGGGCTGGGCTGCCGAGGACGGGTTTCGCTATATCGAGGCGAATGGCGATTTCACGCAATCGCCCCGCCTGCGCGTGGAGCGTCGCGCGCCCTTTGCCAGCACCATCATCGGTTGGGGTGCCAAGTTGGAAGTCCAGCAGAAATGATGCGCGTCACCCCCTTTGTCGCCCGCGATCTGGACGATCTGGCGCCAAGCGCCACCGCGTTGCGGGAAATGGCGCAGGTTGACCGCATCGCGCAGGCCGCTGCCCATGAGGCGCGGGGCGAGTGTTTCACCATTCGCGCGCCCGATGGTCGCGTGCTGTATTGCGGCGGCGCGCTGGTCCACCATGATGGTTATGCCACTTTGTGGGCGCTGATGGCCGATGGGATCGGCGCGCGCAGCCTCGGTCATGTGGTGGATATCGCCCGGCGCTATATCGCTGGCCTGCCCCATGCCCGTCTGGACGCCATGATCAATGCCGAGGATCAGGCGGCGATCCGCTGGATCAAGGCTTTCGGCTTCACCCTCGAGGCAACCCTTTGCGGTGCGGTGGCTGGCGGCGGCGACCTGCATATCTATCGGAGGCCGACCGCATGAGTTTTTCGAGCAATCCCATGTTCTCGGCGGCCATTCAGGGCATTGGCAACGGTTTGCAGTCCGCAGGCCAGTCCAATGCGCTGAGGCAGCAGGCGGCGGTGGCCGATGAAAATGCGCGACTGTCGCTGCTGGCTGGCGAACAGGAGGTTTCCACCGTCAATCGTAAGGCGCGGGCGGCCATGGGCGAGCAGATTGCCTCCATGGCGGGCAGTGGCTTTGTGCCTAATGCGGGTTCGGCGGCTGATTTGATCACCGCATCTTCGCTCGATGCAGCGCGCGATGTCGCCAATATCCGGACAAAGGCCAGTGAGCAGGCCGCCAATTATGAAACCGAGGCGGCAGCGAAGCGCGATCAGGCCCATGCGGCGATCATCAATGGGCTGTTCGGCAGTGTTGCCGGCGCGATCAAGGCCACGGGCACGGCGCGTAACCAGCGCATGCTGGACAGCGCGACCAGCATCTATCGCAATGCCGTCAACGCGCCGGACCTGTTGGGCGGCAGTGTGCTGGGCGCCATCCCGGGCGGGGGCCCGGCTTTAACCCAATACGGCGATTTCGCCCCGAACCGCTAGGAGAGTAATGATGGCTGGCGGATATCAGCGTGTAGCCGATGGCAGCAGTGTCGTCATGCGCACCGATGCGGTGGGACCGGATGATGCCAGTATCTTCGGGCAGGGCCTTACGCAGCTGGGGCAGGCGCTCCAGCAGACGCAGGAGGAGGATTATCGCACCCGCAGACAGGTCGGTGAGATCAATTTTTCCACCCAAAAGGTCATTCAGGAAAAGCAGCGGACAGCCCAGTACAATGTCGGCATGGGCGCCTATGCCGATTTGCAGATTAGCATGTCCAAGGATCTGGATGACCTCTACAAGAGCCTGCCTGAAGGCAAGATCGGCTATGGCGCGCAGGCTCAGAAGCTGATCCATGATCGCACCGGGACCTTTCTCGATACGATCAAGGATGATCAGGTACGCGAGCGCTTCGCGCATATGGTCAATGACTATACCGTGCGGCAGACCCTTGGGGCGAATGCGCAGGAAGAAGCGGCCTTCACCAAATTTCAGGGCGATGCGGGACAGCACTGGCTGAACAGCACCGGCAACGGGCTGATCGCCAGCCCCACGAGTGATGGCTATCACATGGCGATTGCCGACCTTGAAACCTATGCCAAGTCCTCATTCTCCGATGAAGCCGTGCGCCAGCATTTCGTCAGGATCGGTACCAATCAGCTGACCGGCAATCTGCTGGATGGCATGAGTCAGGCCGGGAACTGGCAGGGCATGCGCAAGCTGCTGGGCGACGGCGTGTTCAAGGATATTCTGACCCCACAGCAGACCGAAGGTTATCTCAACCTTGCGGGGCAGGGCGAGAACATCGCCCAGCGTGAGGCGGCGCTGGCGACGGCAACGGCCCAGAAGAATGCCCGCGATGTCTTGAAGTCGATCAAGGTCGATATCGACAATGGCACCAGCGTTCCCCACACGACGATTGCCCACGCGATCACGGCGGCCAAGGCGGCAGGCCTTCCGGAATCCGAGCTGAAAGAGGCAGGCTATTTGGGCCGCGACAGCATGCAGGCCCAGCAAATCCGGGGGCTGGCCACGCCGGTGCTAGATGGGCAGGTGATGCAACTCCGCCAGAAGCAGGCGATGGGCAAGCTGACCGATGACGATGCGGCATGGCTGACGCGTGGCGAGCAGGAAATCGACAAGAGGTCCAAGGATGCGGGGTTGAAGCTGGCGCCCCTGCTCAAGGGTGATGTGGCTAGCCAGATGCAGGGCATGGCTACGCTGGCCAGCCTGCCCGTTGATGAACGCTTTCGAGTGGCGCGAGCTGCTGGGCATGAGCAGGCTGCGATCATCGCGGGGCTACCCGAAGCATCACGTCTAACCGCAGTGCAGGGCGCCAGCATTCGACAGGCGCGCCCGACTGATTTTCTGCCTCCGAAGAGCCCCGATGTTCATGACCCTCACAAAAGGGCGGATGAAATTTTTCGCTCGGTACTTGGTGATTTGGTTGATGATGTTGGAAGCAATTATGCTCAAATCCGTGAGTTATCTTTAGATTTTAATGCTGGATCTAATAACAAATGGGATGAGGCTGGGTTTCGTAATTCTATTCAGGTTTTGAGCGGGCAAAGGAAGCGGTCAGATGGCGTGATGGTCGGCGGTATAGCTACCATTCATGGGCATCAGATCGAACTGCCTGCCCATTGGACCGCCAGTGACTTCGACCAGCGCTATGCCCGCAATACCTTTGCCGGGGCGATCTATGCCAACGGTAGCGCGGTAAAGCCCGAGGATGTGCGCGCGCATTTTCGTCCTCAGCATCTTGGCACCGATGAAGATGGTACAGAAAAATACCTACTTATCGGGGCTAACCGGAAGCCTTTGTTGCGAAAAGGTAGCGGGGGCACCGAGCCTTACGTGCTCTCAGTTTCTGCCTATCCGAGGTGAGATAAATGCCATTTGCAATTCCGGCCTTGAATAGACCCCTGCCAGCCTCGAAGGGGGCGGACGCTCCGTTGCCCGAGCCCACATTCCTGCAGGGTATTGCGGCTACCTTCCGCACCGGGCGCGATGATCAGTCCGGGCATATGCAGGATGAGCGGCAGGCGGCCTATATGGCGCTTGCCTCAGGGCTGATCGACATGGGCAATCCAGTCGAGAAGTATATCTACCCCTCGCGTAGTGGCAGTCAGGTCAATGAGCAGGACATCTGGAAGGATGTGCAGGCGGCCAAGGCACGCGACCCGAAGCTGTTCAGCAATGTGCCGCAGCAACAGGGCGAGTTCGATACGCAGTGGCAGGCGAAGATGCGCGCGCGCCAGCAGAGCGACCAGCTCACCGTCAGCCGCACGGGCTGGACGCCGTGGCTGATCGGCAGTCTGGGCGCAGGGTTCACGGACCCGATCAATGTCGGCACACTGCCCTTTGGCGGCGCGGCGGGCGGCCTTGTGCGCACCATGGCGCGCGATGCCGTGATCAACAGCGTCATCAGTGCTGTGCAGCAACCGATGGTGGCGGGCGAGCGCAAGGCGCAAGGGCGTGATTACACGTTGGGAGAGGCGGCGCAGAATATGGCGCTGGCCCCGGTGATCGGCGCTGGCTTCGGCGCTGTCGCCCACGGGGCCAAGGTGGGCGCGGAAAAGGCCGGGCCGTTGGTGGGCAAGGCCTATGATGGTGTGGCGGCAGGGCTGGGCAATGCCGTGGCCACGCATTGGGATCGCCTGCCGACCAGCTTGCAGGATCGCATCACGGCAAGTGCCAAGATCGGCAGCGCGTCGGTGGATGACTGGCTGCTGGCCGATACCGCACAGGCGATCACGGGCCTTTCACCCGACAGCGGGGGCGAGGCAGCGTCCGCCGCCGTTTTGCGGCGCGAGGGGCAGATCGATGCTGCCAGCCCCTTCGTCGCCAATGGTGCGGGCATGGCCACCCATCGCGAGGCGCTGTCCAATGCCGTGAGTCGTATCCTTGCGCAGGACCCTTCTACGCGCAGCCCGGTGACGCGCGCGGCGGCGCTGGGGCGTTCCACCGCGATCAGCAGTGGATCGGTGCCAAGCGATCCGGTGGAAATCTTCACCAGCAGGCTGGGCGCAGTGGAAAGCGGTAACAGCAATTGGGCGGTGCCGCGCGATCCGGCTACGGGGCGCCCGCTGTCCTCCGCCCTCGGCAAATTTCAGTTCACCAAGGGCGCTTGGCTCACGCGCTTCAAGGCGCGCTTTGGCGATGCCGGGCTGAGCGACAGTGAAATTCTGGCCAAGCGCACCGATGGGCGCTTGCAGGATGTGCTGCTGGGCGATGCCGCCCAGAGCTATGTCTCGATCCTGCGCAAGATGGGGGAGCCCGTCACGCCGGGCAAGCTCTATGCGATGCATTTCGCCGGGGAAGCGGGCGGGCGCGGCCTGTTGGAGGCGGCACCGGATACGCCTGCCGGGAAGGTGATGGGCGATGCTGCCGTTAAGGCCAACCCCTTCCTTGCCAAGATGACGGCGGGCGATGTGCTTGCCTGGGCGGATCGCAAGATGGGCGGCAGCGGCCATGTCGCGCGGGCCAGCGGAGACGGCCTGCAACTGCGGGATCTGGCTACCGATGGTGGCGATGTGGATGCGGCTTTGCATGCCCAGATGCAGCGCGACCTTGATGCCGGGCGGCTCGATATCGCCCAGCGCCGGGCTGCACTGATGGGGCAGACGCAACCGGTGGCCGATGTGCTGGCCGCCGATGCGCGCGGTGTGCCGGTTGATGTACCGGAGGTCGGTCCTGATGCGGCGCCTGCCGCTCCTGATGCATCGGTGCCGGCGCCGCTTGAGCCGCGCGCTCTCGATCCCGAGGCGCCCGCGCCCGAGGTGCTGGCGATTCTGCCCCAGTTGCGCGAGGTGATTGCCGACCGGTCGCAGAGTCTGAATGCCGTGGGCAAGCTGGCCAAGGATCTGGGCGTGAGCGAAGCGCAGATCCGGCAGGGCCTGACATCGCTGGTCGCGGAAGGCGGACTGACCCAGCGCAAGTCCGGCCAGTTTCAGCGCGCCGCGGCGCCCATGAGCGGACCGGAGGATGTGCTGGAGTTCATCGGGCGCAATGGCGGCATTCGTGACAATGAGGGGCACGCGCTGGGCCTGCGCAGCCTGCCGCCTGAGGAAAAGGTGGGCCTCAACCGCCAACAGATCAAATCCGCCGAGGCGGCGCGGCGCACGGGATCGCGCGACTGGCAGCGGATGACGCGGCGCAATGGGCCGCTGCTGCGCCATTCGGGCATGTCGATCGACAGGCTGGGCGAAAAGCTATGGGAGGGCGGTTACCTGACCGGGCGGGACAGCGCGCGGCCCACGGTGCGTGAGGTGCTGGAATTTCTGGATCAGCGCCTGCTGGATGGCAAGGATCGCTATCCGCTGGCCGAGGCCCCGGCGCCCGATCCGGCGCGCCTCGATGCGCAATGGGGTTCTGAGCCCGTGCCGGATTCGCGCCTTGATCCCAATGGCCCGCACCCGTTCAACCAGTTGCCACCCCATATGCAGCGTGAGATGCAGGATTTCGCGGCAAACTGGCTGGGCGTTGACGATATCAGGTCGGAAATCGACCCGTGGATTATCGACCGGGCCACGGATTTGTGGCATGAGCATGGGGCAGACCGCAGCGTGGCTGGCGCCTTCGAACAGGCTATCGCCGATTTTGACAACAGTCGCGCCGCTGATGTCCGCGCCGCAATTGGAGATGATGGCTTTGACGACATCCCCTTCGACACCGAACTTACATCTGGCGGAGCGGATCGCGCGGGCGAAGGCGCACGCGGCGGACCCGAGGGTTCCGGAACATCTGCGCGCGAGGGCGGCGCACGCGGCGGACCTGATGCAGCGCCTGAAGACCCGGGGCCACACCTAAGCGATCTGCCCGAGGCGGAGCGCACCCGCTTCCTCGATCCCGAGGGCGAGGCGATCAAGGCCCAGACCGAAAGCCTGATCCATGATGCGCAGGATGCGGTTGATCCCGCCCGTATCGAGCGCGCGCGGGAAGAAGCGCAGCTCAAGGCCGATGCACCCTTGCGCGGCGAGAACCGCACTGGACAGGCGCAGGATGGCACGATGGGCCTTGGCCTGTTCGATGCCGCCGATCAGCCCACCTTCCGCCTGGATGATGAAGGGCCCGAGCAGACGCTCGCAGATCTGCTGAAAGAGTACGACCAGGCGCAACAGGATCTGGACACGATGCGCAGCTGCATGGTGCCGATGCCCAAACCCAAAGCGGAGGAATAAGCCATGTCCCTGTCAGTCTGTATCGAGGGGCTGGTGGCCGAGGGCCGCATCCGCAAGGGCAATGCGCAGGAGGCTGAGCGGCTGTATGACCTGCATTTCCAGCAGCTCAAACATCGCATGCCGCCCATGGCAGCGGCGGCAGAGGCCAGCGAGCGGGCCATCAAGACGCTGGACGCTGCACACCAGCAGAAGATCCGCGCGGCGCTGATGCAGGCGCAGGCGCAAAGTGCATGGCTGGGGAGGCGCCGGGCCGAGGTGGCAGAGGGCAAGCCGTTCAACGCCGGCGCAGCCCATCGCGAAATCCAGGACCTCGATCTGCACCGGCAGGCGATCCGGGGGCAGGCCTATGCCATGATCGACGGGCTGTTGAGCAACCATCGCCGCGATTTTCTGGGGCGGGTGCGCAACCGGTCCGATCTGTCCGATGTGGTCGACGAACTGCACGGCAACGATACCGGCGATGCCAATGCGCGTGAGATCGCCGATGGTTGGCGACAGACCGCGGAATGGTTGCGCAGCCGCTTCAACGCTGCCGGGGGCGCCATTGCCAAGCTGGACAGCTGGGCCTTGCCGCAGACCCATGACAGCCGTGCCCTGCGAGAGGCCGGGGTAGATGCCTGGAAGGGTTTCCTGATGGGTGACGGAGAAAGTCCCGGCCTGCTCAAGCGCGAATCGATGCTGGATTACGAAACCGGCCTGCCGCTGAGCGATGATCGCCTGTCCACCATGCTGGATGGCATGTATGAGACCATCGCCACGGATGGCTGGAACAAGACGGAAGCGGGCAGCATCCATGCCGGTTCTCTGGCCAGCAAGGGCCAGCAGCATCGCATCCTGCATTTCGCGAATGGCGATGCATGGCGCGCATATGCCGACCGCTTCGGCGGATCGGCGACAGCCTTTGACACGATGATCAGCCATGTGGAGCGCATGAGCCGGGATATCGCGGCGATGGAGAGGCTGGGGCCGAACCCTGCTGCCTCGATCCGCTGGCAGGGTGACTGGCTCGAAAAGGCTGCCCATACCAGCATGGATCAGAAGGCCATTGACCGGGCGGGCGGCGCGCGCGGGCAGCTCAACCGGCTCTATGGCGAATATGCCGGGAGTTTCAGCCGCCCGGAGAACAAGAGCATCGCCATCGGCTTCTCGATCCTGAAGGCCCAGCAGAGCGCCGCCAAGCTGGGCGGGGCCGTCCTGTCGAGCGGGGGCGATTTCGGCACGATGATCACCACGGCAGGCTTTGACGGGCTACCCGCCGCCAAGATGCTGGGCCAATATGTGAAGCTGATGTTGCCGGGCAGCATGGAGGATCGCGAGCTGGCCGCGCGCCTGGGCCTCGTCTCGCATGAATGGACGAATGCCTCTTCCGCCCAATGGCGCTATACCGGCGAGGAATTCAGCCATGAGATCAGCCGCCGCGTAGCCGAGAGTGTGTTGAAGGCCTCGGGCCTTGCCCGCCATACCGAGGCGGCCAAGATGGCGTTCAGCATGGAAACGCTGTCATTCCTGACCCAGATGCGCAGCCGGGATTTCGGGCAGCTTGAGCCTGCCTTGCAGCGGACCTTGCAGCGCTATGACATCGACCGGGCGCGCTGGGATATGCTGCGCACATCGCCCACGCGCGAGGAACGCGGAACGAACTGGTTCTTCCCCGAGGATATAGCCAAGGGCGAAGGCGGCCAGAAGCTGGCCGACGATGTGATGCGGATGATTACCGGGGAGGTCGGCTATGCCGTGCCCGAACCGGACCTGCGCACCCGGGCCATGCTCAACTCGCTGGCGCCCAAGGGCACATGGGCAGGCGAGATCGTGCGGACGGCGGGGCTGTTCAAGGGTTTTCCCCTGTCTGTGCTGATGATGCACGGTGGCCGCATGATGGAGGTGACCGGCGGCGAGCGCTGGAAATATGGCCTGACGCTGGCCGCTCTGACGACGCTGGGCGGCGCGCTGTCATTGCAACTCAAGGCGCTGGCCAAGGGTCAGGACCCGCAGGATATGGCGTCGATGACATCGCGCGGGGCGCCGCGGTTCTGGGCGGCGGCGGCCTTGCAGGGTGGTGGCCTTGGCATCTTCGGCGATCTGCTGGGCAGCAGCACGGATCGCGTGGGCGGCGGATTCTATCGCACGCTGCTGGGCCCGGCGGCGCAGACGGTGAACAACGTCAACACGCTGGTCGCCGGCAATGCTGTGCAAGCCTTCAAGAAATATGCGCTGGATGATCCCAAGGCGCAGCCGCATTTCGCGCGCGATCTGGTCAAGACGGTGGAGCCGGAAGTGCCCGGCCTGTCGCTGTTCTATGTGCGGGCGGCATATCAGCGGCTGCTGGGCGACTTCATCGCCGAATGGAGCAACGAAAGTTACAACCGGTCCTATGCGGATGCCCAGCGCTATGCGCAGGAACAGGGCAGCGGATATTGGGCGCCGCCGGGCAGTGTGACAGGCAATGGCCAGCCCATGCGCGCGCCGGATTGGGGCAATGCCATCGGCAAGCCTGCCGAGCCGCAGATGATGCATTGAGCGCGGTGTTGCCAAATTCGAGAAAAGGCGGTAGGTCGGCGGGCAAGCGGACGTAGGCAAATCCCCATTGCGCAGCGTGCCATGGCACCCCCATGGCCGGATGGCGTGGGGCATGACGATTGAGTCTACAGTTACGCGGCATGCCTATCGCCCTGGCTCGGCCATGGCGCAGGAGGCGCTGACTGATGTCATCTGGCTAACCCCGTCCGATCTGGTGGTCACGCGGACCACATCAGATGGCACCGTCACCACACTCGATCTCGACGACAATTATGCGCTGGGCGGGGATGGTGCCAATGGCGCGGGCTGGATCAAGGCCCTGTCTGTCGAGGACGCCGCCACCATCTATCGTATCGTGCGGCGATCTGAACTGATCCAGACGCGCAGATTTCCCAAGTACCAGCCCGTCGATACGCCCCAGATGGAGGGTGGCCTCGATTATCTGATGCTTATCGCGCAGGAGCTGCGCGGCGATGCAGACGATCTGGCATCACGTGTCTTGCAGGTCCCGATTGGCAGCACCGCACCGCAGCTTGACCTCACTGGTCTGATCGACGGTGATCTTTTGCAGTTTCGTGAGGATAAGGGGTTTACGCGGCTTCCCCGCGAATCCTTCGCTGGGATGTTCTATGCCGGAGATGCGACCGGGAAGCCCGTACCCGCAAACGGCACCGGCGCCGATCTGGGGTTGCGCGCTGATCTGGCTTCCTCGGTGGCGGGCGGATCCTTGGTCGCATTCATGCAGGGCGGCGATGGGGCTGTTAAGCGGACCATGCTGGAGAAGGCCCGCGAGCGGGTCTATATTCAGGACTACGGCGGAAAGGCCGATGGCGGTCTGACCGATAACTATGTGCCCGCCTTGAGGGCCTTGGCTTATCTTGCGAGCATTGGAGGCGGTGATCTCGTCATCCCGGCAGGCGGCAATTACTATTGGCTCTCCAGGGGGCTGTTCATCGGCAACGGCATCCGGATTATCGGCACCGGCCATTGCACCTATCCGGGTGACACCGCCACACTGGAACAATGGGCCCAGACCGGGACGTGGCTGAAATCCACCGATCCGGTTAATGCGACGCTGCGGTTTGTGGGCCACGGCTTTTCGCTGCTCAACGTCAACTTTATGCGCGATCAGTACATACCCGGCACCGGACCATGGTCGCCGATCATCTGGCCGTGGGATGTGGTGATCACCGCGTCGCATGGCCTTGTTGAAAACGTGCTGTTCCTCAACTGCACCTCGGACATGATCATCTCATACACCGAGGCATCGGGAGGTGGGACGAAGCTGGTCCTGCGCGATGTGTGGTTTGGCGGCCTGCGCAACGGCCTGCGTATCGAAAAGGCCAATGACACGATCTATGCCGCCAATCTGCATTACCGCCCGCTGTGGTATATGTCGAACGGCATTCGCTTTACCGATCTGATCAATTCCCATGCGTGGGATTGCGGTTATTGCGACAACATCATGATCGATGGCTTTGAGATCGTCTTTGCGGGCGTGGGCATCTATCTGTTCAGCGAAACATGCCTTGAGAACACGCACAGCCTGTTCAATGCGCAGATCAACAATCTTCAGTTGAGCCTTAACCAGCGCGGCGTCGTGGCCGATAGCGGGGCGATTATCCGTGCGCAGATTGCGAACCTGATCTGCCAGCAGGGGCCTGCTTTCGGCTTGCCGATTTCCACGCAGGATTTCTTCGATCTGCAATGTCAGGACGTGTCGCTCAAGATCAGCAACCTACACTGCGTCGAGGCTGGTGGTACCTTCCTGCGCCAGGGCGACGGGGTGAACGCATCCCGGATCTTCATCGATAATCTGATCGTCGATGCCTATTCCACCGGGCTTGCCAACTGCCCGCTGCTGGATGTGCGGACCAATTCATATCTGCGCCTCGGCGACAAGACGCTGAGCCCGGGCGGCGGTGTTACCCCCAAGGGGCCCTTGACCACGGGCGCCGGCACCATCGCCATGGCTATCCATGCATGGCAGGTGTTCGACCGGTTCAGTGAAGTGGGCCTGACCAGCAACGGCACGTGGCAGGATGTGTCCTCGGACTATCAGATTGCCCCGGTCGAGATCGCGGCCAACCAGATCCGTATGCGTGGGGAAATCAGCATCAACACCGGGGTTGCTGGCGGCACATTGCAACTCAGGATGCTGAATTTTCCCGAGGTTCATTCGATCGTTTCGGCGGTGGCGGCGGGCTTTCAGACCTTCGATACAGGCTGGGTCGACATATCGAGCAACATTGGTGCGAAGCTGGGCCGGGTGCAGGTGAACGGCACCAATGGCGTCCAGTGGGGCAACGGCTCGCTTTCGGTGGACATGCGATGAGCGAGCCTTCCGACACCCCAGAACTGGAGAACAATGTGCGGCGTCAGCTGACGATTGCCGAGCTGGGCGTGATCATCTCGATCCTCTGCTCGACCGTGACCGGCGCCTATGTGGCCGGAAAACTCTCAAACGATGTGCAGCGCCACACCGAACGGCTCCAGCTGCTGGAGCCGCGCGTGGATACGCTTTCGACCCGGATCGAGCGGATTGACGCCAATGTCGCCTTTCTCACCGAAGAAGCGAGGGACCGCCGCAATGGGAAATAACTGGCGATCCCGCTTTGTCGATGATGCCCGCCAGTGGTGGCGCTGGTGGAGCGTGCGCGCTGCTGCTGGGGCGGGCGTGGTGGCGGGCTGGGCCATGGCCTCGCCCCAGCAGGTGTTTGGCCTGATCGCCTATGTGCCCGAGTTCTGGCGACCGTTGGCCGGTGCGCTGGTGGGCTTTGCCGTTTTTGCGCTGCCGACCGTGCTGCGCCTGTGGAAGCAAGGGAGTAAACCCGATGCCTGAGACTTCGCAGACCCAGCCCAATGATGCTGGCCGCCAGAACCTGAAAAAGGGCACCCTTGCCGCGCTGGTTGGCGTGGCATCTGCGATTGGCCTGTTCACCCTGACACCCAGAGAGGAAAGCGGGCGCAAAGTTTCCGTGTCGGTCGCCGAGGACGGCACGGCCACGATCCAGCATATCAGCGGGCCGCAGTATCTGACGGCCTATCTTGATGTGGTGAAGGTGCCGACCATTTGCGATGGCCTGACCGGACGCGACATCAAGCCGGGGATGCGCTTCACGCCAGCGCAGTGCACGGCGCGCCTGGAAGATGCGCTGGTGCTGCATGCCAAGGGCGTGATGGACTGCACGCCGGGCCTGAAAGTCGGCATGTATCGCCGTGATAACGTGCGGATCGCCATGGTCTCGCTGGCCTACAATGTCGGCGTGGCGGGCTATTGCCGATCCAGCATCCCGGGCAAGATCAACACCGGCCATATCCACGAGGCCTGCGATGCGCTGCTCTCGTTCAACCGGGCCGGTGGGCGCGTTATCGCCGGGCTGACCGCAAGGCGCGAGCGTGAGCGGGCCATCTGCATGAAGGATGCGGCATGATGGCCGCGGCTGCTCGGTCAAACGGTACGGAGGGATGCAGCTTTGAGGCCATCAAGCACAGCCTGCGCCTTCTCGGCGAACTGCAACGCTACACCGGCAGCGGACATTCTGCCGATCAGGCCAGCATGCTCAAAGGATACGTGCGCGGTGAAACGGGGATTGTCATAAGATACCGAACCTCCCGGCCGGAGGCGAGAGATCTCAATTTCTTTTTTCACAGGGTCCCACGGCTTGAGGAACGAGCCGGGGCCCTCAATGACAACATTTTTGAAGGCAGCCTGACTGATCGTGACGGATGCGGTGAGCCCGATGCTATGCTTGTTGTTCGCCATCTTGGCGACATCCCTAACAAAATTGTTGCCGCCGGGCGCACCTGGTCGAGCCGCGTATGGCTCGTGCCGGAGTATCTCATCCACGATGTGTTGTGGGAGCCTGCTGCTTTCCTTGATTTGTCTCTTGTTGATGATGCCCGTCAATCCATCGATGCTATCAGCCCAGGGAAAGTTCTGGTCGAACTTAACGCATCCGCAAATCTGCGCGGCAGCGAACAGCGACTGATCGAAGGAATGCCGAAGATCAGTCACGGCATTGGAAAAATACCCCTTGATGGCAAGGGTCGGCGGATTGGCCAGTATGACCTTGTGAACCTCATCGCCGGTCTCACGATCCACCTCGACCACTGTGGCGAACGCATCATTCTGCAAGTAGGGAGCGCAGGCTTCTACCCCCAGCCTTATGGACTCGCGTGCCCAATCGATCGTCTGCTGAGGCGCATTGAAAGCATCTGCCATGATTGCAAATTTGTCCCTTGCCGGGGGCAATTGTTAGCCGAGACGGCGGGTGCGGTGAAGCCATCGAATCATCTACAATTAGGAGAGCAAGCATGAGCCTAATCGGTGATGCGCTCGATGCGGTCGCACCGGCAGCGGCAGTTCCCGCCAAGGCAGCTAAATGGTTGTTCAGCGATCTGTGGCGGCTTGCCTTTACTGCGGTGCTCATGGTGGCCGCTGTGCAGACTATCCGTATCGGCGGCCTGATCCTTCGTCCTGAGCTGGGGCCGATCCGCTGGACGCTGATCGACCTGCAAGGCTGGCAGCCGCGAGCGCTGGCCGCCGAAAAGGCGCTGGCCGACCTACAAGCGCAGATCAAGGCGGCCCAGCCCAAGGCCGCTGCCGCGCAGGCCGCTGTGAATCATCAACCGGCGGCGCGATCTGCCGCCATCGCAAAGGCATCCGACCATGACGCCCAGCCTTATTACGAGAAGGTGCGCGCGGCGCGCGACGCCTATGCTGCTGCTCATCCTGCTGGCGGGGTGCTTCGAGCATCCGAAGCCGCTGGCGGTCGCCCCGGCCACGCCGATCTGCCCGGAACCGATCGTGCTGCCTCGATCCATGACGGACCCGGTGGACCTGCCGACATGGTTGCCGTCTCCAAGCTCGACTTCGACAAACTCACCAACGCCGCCGGGCGCCTCGCCAAAGTGCATCAGGATGCCCAAGCCCTGATCGATGCCGGCGTTGCCGTGAGCGACACCGGCCAGCCAGCCAAGAAGGATTGATCCCATGTCGGACACCTATGGTTCCCTGATTTCCGTAAGTGCCAGCGACTGGGTCGATCTGGCGGCGCAGTACCCGGCCATGGCTGGGGTGCAGTCCTGGGTGCAGAACAAGGGATCGCTGCCTATTCTGGTCTTTTACACCGCATCTGCCAGCAAGCCGACCGCCGATGTCGGCGTTGAAGTGGAAGGCAGCGGAGGCCTGTGGGGCGGCAATGCTGCGCATTGCTGGGTCAAGGCTGTGCAGGGCAATGGCTCTGTCGTCGTTGGTCTGAGCTGAGGAGGCGCGCGATGATAGCTGGATTTGATCCGATTGCCCAAGGTAACGCTGCGACAGCGCTGAGATTCCTTATCGCTGGCGCAAATCAGTTCGGTGGAGAGCGCCTAGACCCCAACTTGGTCGCGCGTTTCACAAACGCGCTTCTCGATGCGGAAAACGGCGTTGCACTCACTCAGACCTTGTTTGCCTTCATCGGCGACAGCACCATGGCGGGCACGCGCGGGGCGGGCGACCTCAAGACGAACTCCTATCCATGGAAGGTGCTGCCGCTGATATCGCCTTACATGGCCATTGATGAGAATGGCTGGTACGGCAACCAGATCAGCACCTCCACGGTATCCGATCTTCCCGCCTATGACCCGCGCTTAACGCTGGGGGCGGGGCTTGGCTTTGGTGGTGACTTCTCAGTGGGCGGTTATCCGGTCTCGCTCGATGCCGCGACGGGCGCGCTGACTTTCACGAACACCAAGCCCTATGACAAGCTCGACCTGATCCTGTCGAGCGGCGGTACGGCCAGCACGGTGGGGGTTCAGTTCGGCTCGGGCTCGGTGAATAATGTGGTGCTTACCCCCAGCAATATCACGCTCTCCACCCTGACCAAGGCGCTGGGAACCGAGACGGTGACCATCACCAAGGTTGCCGGCGCGCCGCGCGTGCAGGGGATGACCCTGCGCAATTCGACCGTGCCCAAGGTGATGTTGGCGAATATGGCCAAGGCCGGATCGTCGAGCGTAGATTGGGCGGCCACCACCAACAGCCGCTCGCCGCTGGCGACGCTGCAGGCGATCAAACCGGTCGCGGCCTTTGTCAATCTGGGGATCAATGACTGGTCGCTTGGCGTGCCCGTGGCGACCTTCCGCGCCAATATGCAGGCCATCATCACAGGATTGCAGCCGAACACGGATGTTATCCTGGGCATCCCTTTCCCGAGCAACCTCGCCAGCTATCCGACCCAGGGGCAATATGTGCAGGTGATCCGCGATCTGGCGCTGGCGAACAATCTGCCGCTGATCGACTTCGCCCGCCTGTTTGTCAGTTGGGAGGTCGGCAACCCGCTGGGCCGCTACATCGACAACCGCCATCCCACGCCCCAGCGCGGATACGGCATGACGGCCAAATTCGTGGCGCGTTCGCTTCGCGCACTGCTTGCATTGTAAGAAAATTGCCCTGTGCGACTTCGACGCGAAAACGCTGCGAAGTCGCACCATTTTTTCAAACTAAGATGTTGAAAAATAACGTTCGTTCAAGAACTTACCATTAGACGACAGGGCAGTGTGTCTCGGTGGAGGCGGCCTCTAATCGCATGGGTTTCAGGCGTCAACACCAAATCGACATAATTTTTGGGGCGTCAATCGCGCCCGGTCCGCACGGCGCCCGTCAGTCCGTCGATGGCCGCCCAGTGCAGAGCCCCCAGCCGCCGCGCCTGCCGGGCCGACATGCCGCCCAGCGCGATCACCGGCACGCTCGCCTGTCGGGCCAGCAGGCGCCAGCGCAGCGTGCCCAGCACTGCCGCGCCCGGATGGCTGCGCGTGGCAAAGGCGGGGGAGAGCAGCACGGCATCCGCCCGCGCTCGTCCTGCCTGACCGATCTCGCGCAGCCCATGTGCGGTGGCCAGCCGAAGCCCGCGCCCCCCCGGAGCGATCAGCCGCGCCGCGCCATAGGCGCCATCGGCCCCCCAGCGCCGCGCCTGCGCCATCGATCCGGCCAGCACCGCCAGCCCGCCCCGCGCCCGGATCAGCCGGGCCAGCGTGGCAAACCGCTGGCGCCGTGCCGCCTCATCAAGGTGGTAATGGCGGAAGATCAGCCCGCTGCCGCGTGGCAGGCGGGCGATGGCGCGCTCCAGCAGGGCATCGTTGCGCGCATCGCTCACCAGCCACATGCAGGGCAGGACGAAAGGCGCAAGGGGCTGGCATTGACGCATCGCGGCGCTATAGCACGCGGCCATGACCGTGCCACAGACTCATCCCGCGCTCGACGACATCCGCGCCCGCATCGACGCCGCCGCCCGCATCGCCCATCGCAAAGCCGCCGATGTGACGCTGATCGCCATTTCCAAGACTCATGCCGCCGAGGCGATCACGCCGCTGATCGCCGCCGGCCAGCGCGTCTTTGGCGAGAATCGCGTGCAGGAAGCCGCTGCCAAATGGCCTGCCCTGCGTGAGGCCACGCCTGACCTTAAGTTGCATCTGGTCGGCCAGTTGCAGTCGAACAAGGCGGAAGAGGCGGTCAGCCTGTTCGACGCCATTCACGCTCTGGACCGCATCAGCCTGGCCGATGCTCTGGCCAGGGCGATGGACAAGGTCGGGCGCCGCATCCCCTGCTTCATTCAGGTCAACATCGGCGCCGAGGAGCAGAAGGGCGGCGTTGCCATTGCCGAGCTGGGCGCTCTGCTGGCCCATGCCCGCCAGCTCGACTTGCCGCTGGCCGGTCTGATGTGCGTGCCGCCCGCCGATATCGAGGCCGCGCCCTTCTTCGCCCTGCTGGCCAAGCTGGCCGATGACCATGGGCTGACGGGTACGCCCGAAGGCGGGCTCTCCATGGGGATGAGCGGCGATTTCGAAACCGCGATCCAGCTTGGCGCCAGCCATATTCGCGTTGGTTCGGCACTGTTCGGGGCTCGGGGGTGAGCGGCCCGGCGGGCGCCCCACGGAATTTGGGGGTGGGTGGTCTGCTGGGGGCTCAGGAACAGGATCTGGCGGCGCTGGCCGCGCGCGACCGGCTGCGCAGGCTGAGTCCGCGTGCGGGGGTGGATTTCGCCTCCAACGATTATCTCGGCTTGGCGGAGAGCGGTCTGCTGGCCGATGCCGCGCGTGAGGCGCTGGATCGCGGCGTGCCGGTCGGGTCGGCCGGATCGCGCCTGCTGCGCGGCAACCACCCGGAGCATGAGGCGCTGGAAGAGGACGCCGCGCGTTTCTTTGGCGCCGAAGCCGCGCTGTTCCTGCCCACCGGCTACACCGCCAATTCGGCGCTGCTGGCCACCATGCCCCAGCGCGGCGACCAGATTTTCGCCGATGCGCTGATCCACGCCAGTTGCCACGAAGGCCTGCGCCTGACCCGTGCGGGCTTTACGCTGGTGCCTCATGGCGATGCCGAGGCCTTCGATGCGGCCATCGCGGCATGGCGCGCGCAGGGTGGCACAGGCCGGGCATGGATCGTGGTCGAATCGCTCTATTCGATGGATGGCGATATCGCGCCTCTCTCCGCCCTGCTGACCGTGGCCGAACGCCATGACGCGCTGATGGTGGTGGATGAAGCCCATGCCACTGGCATCCTCGGCCCCGGCGGGCGCGGGCTGGTAGCGTCGCTGCCCTCGCGCGAGCGGATCATCACGCTGCACACGCTCGGCAAGGCGCTGGGCTGTGAAGGCGCACTGCTGGCGGGCCCGCGCGTGATGCGCGACTTTCTCGTCAACCGTGCGCGCGGCTTTATCTTTTCCACCGCGCCCTCGCCGCTCAATGCCGCGATCGGGCGAGCCAGCCTTCAGCTTTGCGAAAGGGCGGACGATCTGCGCGAGGATCTGCGCGCGCGCATCGCTCTGGCCGAAAGTCTGCTGGTCCCGCTGGGCGCTCAGAGCCATGGCACGCCGATCATGCCGCTGATTCTTGGCACCGACGCCCGCGCCATGGCCGTGGCGGGGCAGTTGCAGGCCGCCGGTTTCGATGTGCGCGGCATCCGCCCCCCCACCGTGCCCGAGGGCACCGCGCGGCTGCGCATCGTCATCACCCGCAACGCCGCGCCCGAGCAGATTGCCGCGCTGGCCGATGCGTTGAAGAAAGCTCTGGCATGAGTGCTTACATCGTCACCGGCACCGACACCGGCATCGGCAAGACCGTCTTCTCTGCCGCCCTGACCGGCGCCCTGCAGCGCAAATATGGGAAGGCCCGCTACTGGAAGCCGGTGCAGGCCGGCATCGAGGAGGTGACCGACAGCGAGGCCCTGACGCAGCTTGCCCCCGGCGCGCTGATCCTGCCCGAAGCCTATCGTCTGGTCACCCCCGCCTCGCCCCATCTGGCGGCGCGGATCGACGAGGTGAAGCTTGACCCCGCCAGGCTGGCCCTGCCCGACGGCGAGGGCCCGCTGGTGGTGGAAGGCGCGGGCGGTGCTCTGGTGCCGCTGATCGCCCCGCCAGAGGGCGAGGGGCTGCTCTATGCCGATCTCTTCGCGCGCTGGGCGCTGCCGGTGGTGGTGGTGGCCCGCACCGGCCTTGGCACCATCAATCACACGCTGCTCACCATCGAGGCCCTGCGTGCCCGCAAGGTGGCCATCACCGGCATCGCCTTTGTGGGCGAGCCGCATGAGGAAAACGAGGCGGTCATCCCGGCGCTGTCGGGCGTGCCCCGTCTTGGTCGCCTGCCGCTGCTGGCCGAGGTGACGGCGGCTACGCTGGCGCAGGCCTTCGACGAAGGCTTCAAGGACTGGGCGCTATGACGGGCTCCCCCATCTGGCACCCCTTCACCCAGCACGGCCTCAACGAGCCGATCCCGCTGGTGACCCATGCCGAGGGCGCCAGCCTGTACACGGCGGATGGCACGCGCGTGGTCGATGCCATCTCCAGTTGGTGGGTGACGACGCATGGCCATGCCCATCCGCGCATCGCCGCCGCCATTGCAGAGCAGGCGGGCAAGCTGGATCAGTTGATCTTCGCCGGATGGACTCACCAGCCCGCGCAGACCGTGGCCGAAGGGCTGGTCGAGATGGTTGGCAAGGCTCTGGGCGAGGGCGCGCTGCCCTATGTGTTTTTCTCCGACTCAGGCTCCACCTGCGTGGAAGTGGCGCTGAAGATGGCGCTGGGCCACTGGTCGCATCGCGGGGAAGGTCGTCACCGTATTCTGGTGATGCAGCACTCCTACCACGGCGACACCATCGGCGCGATGAGTGTGGGCGAGCGCGGCGTCTACAACGCCGCCTATGCCCCGCTGCTCTTCGACGTGGGCGTGATCCCCTATCCGCACCCCGGTGCCGAACAGGCCACTTATGACGCGCTGGAGCGCGAATGCCGCGCCCACGCCGCCGCCTTCATCGTCGAGCCGCTGATTCTCGGCGCGGGCGGCATGCTGTTCTACCCGCCGCATGTGCTGGCCGAGATGGCCCGCATCTGCGCCGCGCATGGCGTCTTGCTGATCGCCGATGAGGTGATGACCGGCTGGGGCCGTACCGGTACTTTCCTCGCCTGCGAGCAGGCGGGGGTTGCGCCCGATATCCTCTGCCTCGCCAAGGGGCTGACCGGTGGTTCCATGCCGCTCGCCGTCACGCTGGCCAGCGAGGCGATCTACCAGTCGCACTATTCCACCGACCGCGCGAAGACCTTCTACCACTCCTCCAGCTACACCGCGAACCCCATCGCCTGCGCGGCGGCCTGCGCCAATCTGGCGATCTGGCGCGAGGAACCGGTGCGCGAGCGGATCGCTCTGCTGGCCGAGCGCCAGGCCGCCGGTGCCGCCATGCTGGCGCAGGTGAAGGGCATCGCCAATGCCCGCACCTGTGGCACGATTCTGGCGCTGGACTATGTGGTGGAGGGGGCGGGCTATTTGTCCTCGCTTCAGCCGCGCCTGCTGGCGTTTTTCCGTGAGGCTGGGCTGTTGATCCGGCCTCTGGGGAACACCGCCTATCTGATGCCGCCCTATTGCATCTCCGAAGAGGATCTGGGGCGGTGCCATCAGGCTTTGGCTGAGGCGGTTAAGTTGGTGAAGGGATAAGGAGAAAGTGCGAGGGGGTTACCCCCTCGCGCTCCCGGAACGTCTCCCGACGAGAGGGCGTTGGCGCCGAAGGGAAGCGCCCCAACTCTCCACCTGCGCGACCTAAAGCGCCGCAGGCTTTAAGAATTTATCTGCCTGCGGCGCTGCAACGTTGCTCCAAGGCCGAACCCGATGCGCAACGCAGACAAATAATGGGAGCGCGAGGGTGTAACACCCTCGCATTCACCTTTTCTTCCTACTTCGGCGCCGCTTTGAATTTATCCGGCACCACACTGCGCCCCAGCGATTCCGGGCTGAACATGTCGCTATCGGGCAGAGCGCGGTCCAGCCCGGTCGAGGTCATGGTCAGCGTCACCGACCCAGGTTGATCGACATTGGCGTAGGTCACGCCCAGAATCACGCCATCGCCTGACACATCATAGGTGCGGATATCGCTGGCGTCGGTCAGGCGCACGCGGTCGAAGGCGCCGAGGTGGCCGTCGATCCGCCCGAGGTACTCGGACTGACGCACGGGGCGGTTGGCATTGATCCCGCAGGCGGCCTTGGCGACGGCCGGGCCCGAGACGATCTGCCCGGTTTCCAGCGACAGGTCGATCCCGCGCATGGCCGAGCAATCCGCGATCATGCGGTCGCGCGGGGTTTCCACGCGGTGCCAGTTGCCGCGGTTGAACTCGGCGGACCATTCCTCGGAGGCCTCGCCGCGTTGGGGCGTCAGGCGGTTCCAGTAGTAGACGGCATAGGTCGCGCGCGTGGTATGGGTGCGGCTGACGATGGGGGCGACAAGGCCCACGGCGGCCTGCACGGGATTATCGGCCCGCACGATTGTGGGCAAAGCGGCTGTGAGCGGGGCTGCGCACAGCAGGGTCACGGCGGCAAGAGCGGCCCCCCGGGCGCGCATGCTGATGGTCATATTTTATCCTCTCCCCCCGAAAGGCGGGTTGGGGAGAGGGTATCACGCGATTGTCATCATGCAAGAGGATTGCGGAACAAGCCTGTTTGCCTTGGGTATTGTTGCGTGAAGGGGGCGAGAGCGCGACCCCGCGCTCTCGCCCGATTCCTGTCAGCCCTCGTGCTTTTCCAGCTCGTTGCCGGCCAGAGTCACCACATGCAGCAGGTTGGTCGCGCCCGGCGTGCCGAAGGGAACGCCCGCCAGAGCGATCAGCTTGGCGCCGGCCTCGCCGAAGCCATGGCGCAGGGCCATGCGCTTGCCCTTGGCGATCATCTCCTCGAAGCTGCCGATGTCCTTGGTGTGGACAGCGTGAGCGCCCCACAGCAGGGCCGCCTTGCGCGCGGTCTTCAGGCTGGGGGTCAGCACCAGCATCGGGGCGGCGGGGCGTTCGCGGGCCACGCGGCGCGCGGTCGAGCCGCTGGCGGTGAAGACGATGATCCCGGCGATCGACACGGTCTCCGCGATCGAGGCGCTGGCCTTGGCCAGAGCGTCGGCGGTGGTGGCATCGGCCTCGATCTCGGCCAGATGGATGCGGCGGCGGTAGGTGACGTCCTTTTCCACCTGCGAGGCGATGCGGTGCATGATCGTCACCGCTTCTTCCGGCCACTGACCGCTGGCGGTTTCGGCCGAGAGCATCACCACATCGGCGCCATCATAGACGGCGTTGGCCACGTCGGAGACTTCGGCGCGGGTGGGGGCGGGGCTCTCGATCATCGATTCGAGCATCTGCGTCGCCACGATGACGGGCTTGCCGCTGCGGCGGGTGGTTTCCACGATCAGCTTCTGGATCGGGGGCACCTCTTCCGGGTTCAGCTCGACGCCAAGGTCACCGCGGGCGACCATCACGCCGTCCGACAGGTTGATGATGTCATCGAGGCTTTCGACGGCGGCGGGCTTCTCGATCTTGGCGACCAGAGCGCCATGGCCGCCCATCAGCTTGCGGGCCTCGGCGACGTCCTCGGCGCGCTGCACGAAGGAGAGGCCGATCCAGTCGACCTGCTGCTGCACGGCAAAGGCCAGATCGCGGCGGTCCTTCTCGGTCAGTGCGGGGATCGGCACCACGGCGTCGGGCACGTTCACGCCCTTGCGGTCCGAGATCACGCCGCCGACATCCGCCGAGCACAGGATCTCGTTCTCGTCGGCGCGGATCACGCGCAGCTTGAGCTTGCCGTCGTCGATCAGCAGGCGCTGACCCTTCTTGAGGATGCCGAACAGCTCCGGGTGAGGCAGGCAGACGCGGTTTTCATCGCCCGGCTCGGGGTTGCGGTCCAGCGTGAAGTGGCCCGAGTGGCGGATCACGGCGCGGCCATCCTTGAAGGTGCCGACGCGCAGCTTGGGGCCCTGCAGATCGCACAGGATCGAGATCGGGCGGCCGAATTCCTTCTCCGCCTCGCGCACATTGGCGATGGTCTGGGCGTGAGTGGGGTGGTCGCCATGGCTCATGTTGACGCGGAAGGCGTCGGCACCGGCGCGGATCAGCTTGCGGATCATCTCGATGTCGCGGCTGGCCGGGCCCAGGGTTGCGAGAATCTTGACCTTGCGGCCGCGTGGATCGAGCTTGTGCGAGGGAGACGTAGACACGCTCAAAATTCCTTCCCGGCGTTTCGTGGGCTATAAGGCTGGTTGTGATCGGCCTTGTGACGGCTGTCCATGACAAAGACGCGGCGAAAACCCAAGGATCATTGCCATGAATATGAATGCGAATGAAAACACGGTCGATCCAGTGGATTCCCTGAGTGACGCGCAGGCTGCAGCCGCTTTTCGTCGGCTCGTGCGGCATTTGCGGCATCGCCACGATGCGCAGAACATCGATCTGATGGGACTGGCCGGTTTCTGCCGCAACTGTCTGGCCGACTGGATCGTGGAAGCGGGCGCGCCGCTGGACAAGGCGCAGGCCCGCGAGGCGATCCACGGGATGAGCGCGGCGGACTGGAAAGAGCGCTATCAGACCCCCGCCACCGCCGAGCAGCTCGCCCGCATGGAGGAGAGCATGAAGCGCAACGCCATGGTGGATTGAGAGGGGCGATTGAGGCGGGGTGAGGCGCCTGCAAGGCCGATCCTTGGGGATTCCCGTTCATGGCCTCTTTTCGTTCCGAGCGAGCGCGGCTATCGGACGGCGCAACTGATTCACCGATTCACGGAGACGTACCATGGCCGAAATGGCAGCCGACGACCGCCTGCGCCTGCTGATCGAGCGCATCGAGCGCCTCGAAGAGGAAAAGAAGGGCATTCAGGACGACATCAAGGACGTCTATCTGGAGGGCAAGGCCACCGGTTACGACCCCAAGGCGATGCGCCAGGTGGTCCGCATCCGCAAGATGAAGCCCGATGACCGCAAGGAACAGGAAGCGATCCTGGAGGTTTACCTGAACGCTCTGGGCATTTCCTGATCTGACATCCGGCTTTCAGCCGGATGTGCGGCACCGGCCCACTCCTCCGGCCCGGCCACCCACAACATACCATGGATGGGTGGCCGGCCGGAGGCGTGAACCGGTGCCGCGTTGCAATCTGCGTGGCAGATTGGCCGACAAGAAGCCGAAAAACGGCTTCCGATTGCCCTTATGGCGCGGTTTCGCTAGGGGGCTTGCAACCACAGCCTCAAGCAAGACAAAGCGGACACCATGGCAGGCCATTCCAAATTCAAGAACATCATGCACCGCAAGGGCGCTCAGGATAAGAAGCGTTCGGCGCAGTTTTCGAAATTGTCGCGCGAAATCACCGTCGCGGCCAAGATGGGCATGCCCGATCCGGACATGAACCCCCGCCTGCGCGCCGCCGTCAACGCGGCCAAGGCCCAGTCGATGCCCAAGGACAACATCCAGCGCGCCATCGACAAGGCGAGCAAGGGCGACGGCGAGAACTACGAGGAAGTGCGCTACGAGGGTTACGGCCCCGGCGGCGTGGCGATCATCGTGGAAGCGCTGACCGACAACCGCAACCGCACCGCCACCAACGTGCGCACTGCCTTCGCCAAGAATGGCGGTAATCTGGGCGCCAGCGGCGCTGTGTCGCACGGTTTCGACCGCCTCGGCCTGATCGAATACCCGGGCGCCGTGGGCGATGAGGACAAGGTCCTCGAAGCCGCCATCGAGGCCGGCGCCGAAGACGTCGAATCCGATATGGGCGACGGCGACGAGAACCCCGGCAGCCACCAGATCTGGGTGGCCGTCGATTCGCTGCACCCCGTCGCGCGCGAGCTGGAAAAGGTCCTCGGTGAAGCCGAGGGCGTGAAGCTGGCCTGGCGCCCGACGCTGAAGACCACCGTGGACGCCGACACCGCCACCACGCTGCTCAAGCTGATCGACGTGCTGGACGACGATGACGACGTGCAGACCGTCTGGGGCAACTATGACATCCCCGACGAGGTGATGGAAAAGCTGGGCTAACACCCGGTGACCTCTCCCGTGGTGCAGATGATCGCCAAGGCCCTGCTGGCCGGAGCGATCATCGCCACCATCGCGGAAATCGGCAAGCGCGCTCCCACCATGGGCGCGCTTGTCGCGTCTTTGCCGCTGGTCTCCGTGCTGGGGATGATCTTCCTCTGGCACGCCCGCCCCGATGCCGAGGCCATGGCCGCCCATGCGCAGGCCACCTTCTGGTATGTGATTCCCTCGCTGCCGATGTTCCTGCTGATCCCGGCGCTGCTGCGGCAGGGCGTGGGTTTCTGGCCCGCGCTGGCGCTGGGATGCGTGCTGACGATCGGACTTTATCTGGGCATGGTGCATTGGGGCACCCGCTGGGGGCTTAAACTGTGATTATTCTGGGAATTGACCCCGGCCTTACCGTCACCGGCTGGGGCGTGATCGCCAAATCGGGCAGCCGCATCAGCCATGTCGCCAATGGCCAAGTGCGCACCGATATTCAGGCCCCCATGGCCGAGCGCCTCCTTGAGCTGGACCGGGTGATCACCGATGTGGTCGCCCAGTACCACCCCGATTTCAGCGCGGTGGAAGAGATCTTCGTCAATGTGAACCCCCAGTCCACCCTGAAGCTGGGGCAGGCGCGCGGGGTGGCGCTGGTGTCTCTGGCGCGCGCGGGGCTGCAGATTTCGGAATATCCGTCGAAAGTGGTGAAAAAGGCGCTGGTCGGCACTGGAGGCGCGGCCAAGGGGCAGGTGCAGGCGATGCTGGGCGTGCTGCTGCCGGGCGTGAAGCTGAAGGGCGAGGATGCGGCGGATGCTCTGGCTGTGGCGATTACCCATGCGCATCATCTGGGTAGTCATCGGTAAGGGGCTTCGAGGAAGAAAGATGCGAGGGGGTTACCCCCTCGCGCTCCCATGACGTCTTCCGACGCATGGGCAGTGGCGCCTGATCGGTGCGCCCAAACTCTCTACCAGCGCGATAAAAGGCGCCGCAGGCAGGAAGTCCCTGCGCCTTCTATCGGTCGAAAGCCTGCGGCGCGGCAAGCTGGGCGCAAGGCCGAACCCTATACGCAACGCCGACATTAAAGGGAGCGCGAGGGCGATGGCCCTCGCATTCTACCCTTCTGCCTTCTTAAAAATGTTCCCAAATCGTTCCACTTCCGCTAGCCATAAGCCATGATCGCGAAACTGACTGGCATTCTGGACGACTTCGGCCCTGACTGGGCGGTGATCGACGTCAACGGCGTGGGTTACATGGTGTTTTGCTCGGCGCGGACCTTGCAGGCTTTTGGCGTGCGGGGCGACCGCGTGACCGCGCATACCGAGATGCAGGTGAGCGAGACGGACATGCGCCTGATCGGCTTCACCTCTGCGGGCGAGCGGGCGTGGTTCCGCCTTCTGACGCATGTGCAGGGCGTGGGCAGCAAGGTGGCTCTGGCGATCCTGTCGGCGCTGACGGTCGAGGAACTGCAGAAGGCCTGTGCCCATGGCGATGCGGCGATGATCGCGCGGGCCAATGGCGTGGGCGCCAAGCTGGCGGCGCGCATTGTCAATGAGCTGAAGGACAAGGCGGGGGGTATGATGTTCTCCGCGCCGGGCGGCGTTGTGGTATCGAGCGGCGGCGCTGTGCCGGAGGGCAATGTGGGGGTCGATGCGGTCTCGGCCTTGCAGAATCTGGGCTTCAAGCCTGCTGTGGCGACTCAGGCCGTGGCGGCGGCCATCGAGGAGATGGGCGAGGATGCCGGGCTGAACGCGCTGATCCGCGTGGCGCTGAAGAAGGCGGCGGGGTGATGCAATACACGCACCTTGAGTTCAGGGCGGATTATCCGCGCGCGGAGGGTGAGGTCGGGCGCGAGGTGATGGAGCGGCTGACGGTCGCCATGCGTGATGCCGGTTTCGCAACCGCGGTGCCGGTTGAGGAGGATTGGGGGCAGGCCTGTATGCTCTCGGGCGGGGGCTTTGGCCTGTTGCTGGGATGCAGTGCCTATGCCGAATATGACGATGGTTGGTTGTGTTTCGTGAAGGATGCCAGGGGAGGGCTGAAGCGCCTGTTCCAGCCGAAAGCGGCGAAGGTTGCGCGTCAGAAAGCTGCTGCAATCATGCATGCCGGCATTGCTGCCGATCCGCGCTGTCGCGATCTGAAGTGGTGGACTGACGATATGGGCATCGGCCCGCTGGTGGATGCCCAATGACCGACAACCCCCTCCTTTCCGCCCATCGCCAGATCGAGGACGCCGACGCCGCGCTGCGTCCCAAATCCCTGCTCGAATTCGTCGGCCAGGCAGCGGCCAAGGACAATCTTCGTGTCTTCATCGAATCCGCCAAATCGCGCGGCGAGGCGATGGACCACACGCTGTTCTTCGGCCCCCCCGGCCTCGGCAAGACCACGCTGGCGCAGATCATCGCGCGCGAGCTGGGCGTCAATTTCCGCGCCACCTCCGGGCCGGTGATCGCCAAATCGGGCGATCTGGCCGCGCTGCTCACCAATCTGGAGGAGGGCGATGTCCTCTTCATCGACGAGATCCATCGCCTCAACCCGGCGGTCGAGGAGGTGCTCTATCCCGCCATGGAGGACCGCGCGCTCGATCTGATGATCGGCGAGGGGCCTTCGGCGCGCTCGGTGCGGATCGACCTGCCGCCTTTCACGCTGATCGGCGCGACGACCCGCATGGGCCTGCTGCAAACGCCTTTGCGCGACCGTTTCGGCATCCCGGTGCGTCTGCAATTCTACACCGTGCCCGAGCTGGAGCGCGTCATCACCCGCGCCGCCAGCCTGATGAACATCGGCATCGAGAAGGATGGCGCCACTGAAATCGCCCGCCGCGCGCGCGGCACGCCGCGCGTGGCCGGGCGCCTGCTGCGAAGGGTGCGCGATTTCGCCCATGTTGCGGGCCTCCCCAGCATCACCCGCGCCCTTGCCGACGATTCGCTGACCAGGCTGGAGGTCGACAGCCTGGGCCTCGACCTGCAGGACCGCCGCTATCTCCAGATGATCGCCGAGATCTACAAGGGCGGCCCGGTGGGCGTCGAGACCATGGCGGCGGGCCTGTCCGAACCGCGCGACACCATCGAGGAGGTGATCGAGCCCTATCTCATCCAGCTCGGCATGGTGGCGCGCACCGCGCGCGGGCGCTGCCTGAACGACCGGGCCTGGCAGCATCTGGGCATGAGCCCGCCCAGCGCCACGCCGCAGGGCGGGTTGTTCGAGGATGAGGACGGCTAGGTAAAATTCTGTAATCTCACGCCCAAACGTCAACACTTCACCTGATCCCTTGTCCCGCGACGGGACAGGGGGCTCGCTTCTTGGGCCCGAACGTGGCAAATCCCGAAACGGGACAGCCCGCCGCCGTGGAATCAGGTTGTCTGCGCGCGGTGGTTAGGGCTTGTAGAAAGCTAAGGCGAGCCCCGTAACGGGTTCCCCGGCGTGAAACCACCCATCAAGGGTTTTGCGCTAAGGGGCCCAGGGGTGGGCGCCGGGGCAATCATGGCCCGGTAACAGTGGGAATTGGACTATGTCGGTTCGAGTGGGCATCGCAAAACTGGCCATGGTGATCGCCGGCGGCGCGCTAGTGAGCGGTGGCGCCGTTCACGTCGCGGAGAAGATGGCTGCGGGCAAGCCGCAGTATGTGAAGCACGCCAAGGTGGCCAAGCCGCCGGTGCACCGCGTCGTCCATGTTCCCCCCCGCCATCGCGCGCCCTGCTGCACGCCGACTCCGCCTGAAGTGGCGATGGTGCCCGTGCCGCCTCCGGGCCTGCCGCCTGCCAATTTCGTGCCTGTCGCGCCCGATATCGGCCCTGGCGGCGGCGGTGAGGACCGGGTGCGGGTGGCCAGCGGCGGCCCTTCGGGCGGCGGCTTCTTTGGCGGTTTCTTCGGTGGCAGCAGCGGTGGCGGCGGCAGCGTTGTCATCGTGAACAGCAATGGTTCGACCAGCGGTTCGGGTTCCACCAGCGGTTCGGGTTCGACCAGCGGTTCGGGTTCCACCAGCGGCTCCGGCTCCACCAGCGGTTCGGGTTCGACCAGCGGTTCCGGCTCGACCTCGGGCTCGACCAGCACCTCGACCTCAAGCTCCAGCAGCACCTCGGGCTCCACCGGCGGTTCGACCTCGACCACGACGACGACCACCACCACGGGCGGCAGCAGCACGACCACGACGACTTCGGGCGCCACCAGCACCACGACGACGACCACGGGTGGCAGCACGACCACCACCACCGGCGGCAGCACAACGACCACGACGGGCGGCAGCACCACCACGACCACCGGTGGCAGCACAACCACCACCACGAGCGGCGGCTGGCATCACCCCCATCATCCGCATGATCCGGGTACGCCGGTTCCGGCCCCGCCGATGTTCCTGCTGTTCGGGGGCGCTGTGGCCGCTGTGGCCGCCCGCCGCCGCTTCGGCCGCAAGCAGGCCTGAATTTTCGCCCATCAGGTGCAGATGTGAAACGCGCGATCGGGCAGCCGGTCGCGCGTTTCGCTTTATGGGCCGGGGTGTTAGGGTTTCCTTGGGGCTTGAACGCTATCGGGAATCGTCGAAACGTTTGAACGATCAAGGCCACAGGAACGGGTTTCATGCGCCATCTGCCGCCCCATGCCGTCGAGACATTTGCCGGCCACTATCCCGAAGTGCCGCATATCATCGACCATCACCTCTGCGGCCACCCGCTGATGGAGCTGGAGGCTCTGGCGCAACTGGCCGAACGCCTGCCCGCCAAGAACATCGAGCATGCCTATGCCGCTCAGCCCATCGGCGTCACCGGCAAGCCGCCCGTGCCCGACATCAGCGCGGCTGACGCCATCCGCCAGATCGACACGGCGGGCTGCTGGGTGGCGCTGACCTTCATCGAGCAGGACCCGACCTACAAGGCCCTGCTGCTGGAGGTGGTGGAGGAACTGCGCGCCGCCATCGAGCCGCGCACCGGGGCGATCCACACGCCGCAGGCCTTTGTGTTCGTGTCGTCTCCCAATGCGGTGACGCCCTATCACTTCGACCCCGAACACAACATCCTGATGCAGATTCGCGGCAGCAAGGTGATGACGCAGTTCCCGGCAGGCGATCCCTTCTACGCCGCCGCCGAGATCCATGAGGCCTATCACACCGGCGGCGGGCGCGAGCTGAGCTGGCGCGACGAGATGCTGGCGGGCGGCAAGGACTTCGCTCTGGTGCCCGGCCAAGGGCTGATGGTGCCGGTAATGGCGCCGCATTTCGTGCGCAACGGGCCGGTGCCGTCGGTCTCGCTTTCGATCACCTGGCGCTCGGAATGGAGCTATGAGGAAGGCGCGGCGCGCGCCTTCAACGGTGTGCTGCGCGGCTGGGGCCTGTCGCCCGCGCTGCCCGGTCGCTGGCCCGCGCAGAACCGCACCAAGGCCTATGCCTGGCGCGCGCTGAAAAAGCTGAAGCTGAAATAGCGCCGGGGTTCTGGTCGTTCCCTCTTGAAATGCCTGCCAAACAGGACAATCATGTACGTTTTTTGGCGGATGGAGCAACGAAAGCGCTCCTGCGCCGTTTCCACCCTCCGCGGAGGCTCCCGGCAGGCCGGTCATCGGCTTTTCATGCTTTGGGCCGATAAGAGTGTGAACGTTCGAAGGCAAGCAGATGACCGAAGAAGAAAAAGTAACCCACGATCGCTTCTACAAGGCCGAGCAGGAAGCCGGCTTCGTCGAGGCCCATGGCCACCACACCGCCCAGACGCAGAGCCCCTCCTACAAGCTGGCCTTCCGCGACACCGAATTCCTGCTGCGCGAGGAACTGCGCCCCGTCCGCTTCCAGCTCGAACTGCTGAAGACCGAAATGCTGCTGGAAGAGGCCGGGATCGGCTCGACCCTGGTGTGCTACGGCTCGGCCCGCATCCCCACGCCCGAGCAGGCGCAGGCCCGCATCGAGGCCGCCAACACGCCCGAGGAAAAGACCGCCGCCGAAAGGCTGGCCGCCAATTCGCATTACTATGAGGAAGCCCGCAAGCTGGCCCGCATCGCCAGCCAGGCCGCCATTGTGGAAAAGGGCATGCGCCAGTTCGTGATCTGCTCGGGCGGCGGGCCCTCGATCATGGAAGCGGCGAACCGTGGCGCCGCCGAAGTGGGTGCGGAAACCATCGGCCTCAACATCGTGCTGCCGCATGAGCAGGCGCCCAACCCCTATGTCACGCCGCGCCTGGCCTTCCAGTTCCACTATTTCGCGCTGCGCAAGATGCACTTCCTGCTGCGTGCGCGCGCCGTGGCAGTGTTCCCCGGCGGCTTCGGCACCTTCGACGAGTTCTTCGAACTGCTGACCCTGATCCAGACTGGCAAGATGAAGCCCTTCCCCATCCTGCTGTTCGGCGCCAGCTTCTGGAACCGCGTCGTCAATTTCGAGGCGCTGGTGGAAGAGGGCGTCATCAACCGCAAGGATCTGAGCCTGTTCACGCCGGTCGAAACCGCCGAGGAGGCTTGGGAGCATATCACGCGGTTCTATGGCATCGAGTCGAAGCCGGTTGAGGATTGAAGAAGGAAGATGCGAGGGGGTTACCCCCTCGCGCTCCCGGAACGTCTTCCGACGCCAGGGTGGTGGCGCCCGATCCTTGTGGTTGACCTCTCCACCTGCACAGGAAAAGGCGCCGCAGGCAGGAAGCCTCGGCGCCTTTTGTGTTTTGAAGCCTGCGGCGCGGCGACGTTGCACTGAGGCCGAACTTGAGGCGCAACGCCGACAGTAAAGGGAGCGCGAGGGCGCCCCAGCTTGTCGCTCGCGACAAGCGCTCGCTTGGGGCCCTCGCATTATCCTTTTTCTAAAACCCCTTAACAGCCTCATGCCCCAAAGGCCCATGCCCGGCCCCGAGCCCCGGCGCGGCCAGCAGAGCCTGCCGCACGAAGGCCCGCCCACGTTCCACGGCAGCGACCAGATCGAGCCCCTGACCCAAGCCCGTGGCAATCGCGCTGGCCAGAGAGCATCCGGTGCCATGCGTCTGGCGCGTCTCGATCCGCTCCGCATGCCAAACGACGGGCGCGGCGCCGGGCAGGAACAGACGGTCTTCCACCACGGGCCCTTCGGCATCGCCGCCCTTGGCGAGGAAGGCGATGCTCTGCGCCGCCAGCGCCTCGGCCCCGCCCAGCGCGGCCAGTTCGGGCACATTGGGCGTGGTCAGCGTGGAGAGCGCCATCAGCCGGCCAAACGCGGCGCGGGTGGCGTCATTGGCCAGCACGCCGCCGCTGGTGGCGATCATCACGGGGTCGAACACCACCGGTACGCCCAGCTTTTCCAGCCGGTCGGCGACGGCGTGGGCGATGGCGGCGCTGCCCAGCATGCCGATCTTCACCGCATCCACGCCGATATCATCGACGCAGGCATCCACCTGAGCGCCGACCATCTGCGCCGACAGCGCCTCCACCGCGAAGACGCCGGTGGTGTTCTGCGCGGTGATGGCGGTGATGGCGCTCATGCCATAGCCGCCCAGCATGATGATGGTCTTGAGGTCCGCCTGAAGACCCGCCCCGCCGGAGCAGTCCGATCCGGCAATCGTCAGGATACGCGCGGGGCTGCTCATCCCTTGAAGTGCCGCACGGTGCTGGGCGGGTGCTTGGCGTGGTGCTTTTTGGCGCGCGTGGGGCGGTCCATGAGTTCGCCCTCGCAGTTGGGGCATTGCTCGTCGAGATCCTCGGCGCATTCGGCGCAGAAGGTGCATTCGAAAGAGCAGATGAAAGCACCCGGCGCCTCGGCGGGCAGGAGGGTGCCGCATGTCTCGCAGTCTGGGCGCATTTCGAGCATGATTGGGTTCCTGAAGATTGGAAAGAGGAAATGCGAGGGTGTTACACCCTCGCGCTCCCATGAATGTCTACGTTTGTGCCAAGGGTTCGGCCTTAGCGCAATGTCGCCGCGCCGCAGGCAGGAAAGGATGAAGGCCTGCGGCGCCTTGAGGTCGCGCAGGTGGAGAGTTGGGGCGCATCAATTCGGCGCCACTGTCCGTGCGTCGGAAGACGTTATGGGAGCGCGAGGGGGTAACCCCCTCGCATTTTCCTTTTCCCCCCTTAAGCCGCTGCTTCCTTAACCGCATCGCAGATCGCATCCACCACCTGCTCGACCTCGGCGGCGTCATCACCCTCGGCCATCACGCGGATCACGGGCTCGGTGCCGCTCGCGCGGATCACCAGACGGCCCTTGCCCGCGAGCTGAGCCTCGGCTTCGGCGATCACGAGCTGCACCTTGTCTGCCTCCAGCGGCTTCCCGCCCGAGAAGCGCACGTTCTTCAGCAACTGCGGCACGGGATCGAAGAGGTGCAGCAATTCGCTCGCCCGCTTGCCCGATTTCACCAGCGCGGTCAGCACTTGCAGGGCTGCAATCGTGCCGTCGCCGGTGGTGGCGTGGTCGAGCATGATCATATGGCCGGACTGCTCGCCGCCGACGTTGAAGCCGCCGCTGCGCATGCGTTCCAGCACATGGCGGTCGCCGACCTTGGTGCGCTCCAGCGTCAGGCCCTGACCATTCAGGAAACGCTCAAGGCCAAGATTCGACATCACAGTGGCCACCACGCCGCCGCCGCGCAGCAGATCCTGAGCGGCAAGCTGGGTGCCGATCAGCGCCATGATCTGGTCGCCATCGACGGTCTGGCCCTTTTCATCGACCACGATCAGGCGGTCGGCGTCGCCGTCCAGCGCGATGCCGATGTCCGCGCCCGAGGCCACCACGGTTTCCTTCACCAGATCGAGGTGGGTGGAGCCGCATTTCAGATTGATGTTCTTGCCGTTGGGTTGAACGCCGATGGTGATGACCTCCGCGCCCAATTCCCACACGGCGGAGGGGGCCACCTGATAGGCCGCGCCATTCGCGCAATCGACCACGATCTTCAGTCCATCGAGACGCACATCCTGCGGCACCGAGGCCTTCACGGCGTGGATATAGCGGCCACGGGCGTCCTCGATGCGGCGGGCGCGGCCGATCAGGTCGCTGTCGGCCAAGGGAAGGTTCTGGCCCAGCATCACCTCGATGGCTTCCTCATCCGCGTCGGAGAGCTTGAAGCCATCGGGGCCGAACAGCTTGATGCCATTGTCCTCGAAGGGGTTGTGGCTGGCCGAGATCATCACGCCCACATCGGCGCGCAATTCGCGGGTGAGCAGCGCGACGGCGGGGGTGGGCATCGGGCCCAGCAGCACCACATCCATGCCCACGCTGGTGAAGCCCGCGACCATGGCGTTTTCCAGCATATAGCCCGACAGGCGCGTGTCCTTGCCGATCACCACGCGGTGGCGGTGGCTGCCGCGCAGGAAGCGGGTGCCGGCGGCCTGTCCGACCTTCATCGCGATATCCGCCGTCATCACGCCCGCATTGGTGCGTCCGCGAATGCCGTCGGTGCCGAAATAGTGCCGTGCCATATTGGTGTTCCTGTTTGGATCGGAGCCTGATGTGCGTATGGTTTGCCACGGCGTGGTGGTCGATGAAAGCCGCGTGGGCAAGCCAAAAAGGGGCCTTATCGTGTCGAATGAACCAGAAGGCGCATCGCAATCCGGAGGCGGCCTGCCCGATATTCACGTCAACACCGGGCTGACGCTGGGCGCGCTGGCGGTGGGTCTGCTGGCCGGGCTGGCGGTGACGCGCTGGCCGGTGCTGACTCCGGTGGGGGCGGTGATGGCGCCGCTGGGCGGGCTGTGGCTCAAGGGGCTGGAGATGACGATCCTGCCGCTGGTCTCGGCGCTGCTGGTGGTGGGCATCGTGCAGATGATGGCGGCGGCCAGCGCCGGGCGGCAGGCGATCCGGGTGCTGGGCTGGATCTTCGGCATTTATTTCGCCAGCGCCTTTTTCGCCGCCGTGGCGATGCCGCTGCTGCTCGACGTATGGCCGGTGCCGGCTGCCGCGCAAGGCGTGCTGGCCGGGGCGCCGGGCAAGGATGCCCCGGTGCCGGGCTTTGGCGATTTCCTGCTGTCGCTGCTGCCCTCGAACATTTTCGCGGCGGCGGCCAATGATGCCATGCTGCCCTGCGTCGCCTTTTTCAGCCTGCTGGGCGTGGCGATCTCTCGTCTGGCCCCGGCGCCGCGCGGGCAACTCACCGCCCTGTTCGAGGCGCTGGCGGGCGCGATGATGGTGATGATCGGCTGGGTGCTGTGGCTGGCGCCGGTCGGGGTGTTTGCTCTGTCGCTGGACCTTGGCGCGCGCACCGGGGCCGCGGCCATCGGTGTGCTGGCGCATTATGTCATCACGGTCAGCATCATGGGCTGGGCGGTGCTGGCGGCGGCGCCGGTTTTGGCGCTGCTGGGGGCGCGGCTGGCGCTGGGGGCCTATTGCCGGGCGCTGATGCCGGTGGGGGCGGTGGCGATCTCGACACAAAGCTCGCTCGCCAGCCTGCCCGCGATGCTGACCGCCTGCCGCAAGCTGGGGGTCAGCGGGGCCAGCGCGGAATTTGCCCTGCCGCTCTGCGTGGCGCTGTTCCGCGCGACCGGCCCGGCGATGAATCTGGCGGTGGCGATCTATGTCGCCAAGCTGACCGGGGTGACGCTTTCGCCCGCGATTCTGGTCGCGGGTGCCATTGTGGCGGCAATCACAGAGATCAGCTCGCCGTCCCTGCCCGGCGCGATCAGCTTTGTCTCGGCGGTGGGGCCGGTGGCGTTGGCGATGGGGGTGCCGATCGCCCCGCTGGCGCTGCTGGTGGCGGTGGACATGCTGCCCGATATCACCCGCACCGTCGGCAATGTGGCGATGGATGTGGTGGTGGCCGCACTGATCGATCGCGGCAGGCGGGAGGGCGAGGAGGCTTAATCCTCGCCCTCATCCTTGCTTTCGCGCGGCTCGATCGGCTTGCGGCTGGCGATCAGCCCCAGTTCGGTCAGGATCGCGCCGCTGGCGTCGCTGCTGGCGGTGTCGCTGTCACCCACCGGCTGGCCGCTGTCGATCAGCGTGGCCAGAGCGGCGCGGGCGCGGCCCACGCGGCTCTTGATCGTGCCCACCGCGCAGCCGCAGATCTCGGCGGCTTCCTCATAGGAAAAGCCGCCCGCGCCCACCAGCAGCAGCGCCTCGCGCCGCTCGGGCGCCAGCGTCAGCAGCGCGCGATGCAGGTCGGCCAGATGCAGCGGTGCCTCCTGCCCGGCGGGGGCGACGAGGATGCGCTCGGCGGTGGTGTCGTCGTAATCGCCGCGGAAGCGGTTGCGGCGCATTTCGGTGAGATAGATGTTGCGCAGGATGGTGAAGGTCCAGGCGCGCATCGAGGTGCCCGGCGTGAAGCGGTCACGCGCGGCCCAGGCACGCATCAGCGCCTCCTGCACCAGATCGTCGGCCAGATCGCTGCGCCCGCACAGACCACGCGCGAAGGCGCGCAGATGCGGGATCGTCGCGGTGAGTTCACGCTTGAAGGCGGTCGCATCCATCGGCTCGGGATTGGCCGACTGGGGATCAGCCATCGCTGTCATCCAGCCTGGAGAGCAGATCGGCGAAACTGTCGGGCAGCGGCTCGTCGACCACCTGCTCATACATGGCGCGCAGCGCATGGCTCAGGCCCGCCGCCATCTCTGGCGGGGCGGGCGGCACCGATGAAACGGCATCCTGAGGGGCGGGCGGGGGCGCCGACCCGGAGGGCGGGGTATCCTTGTCGGACATAGGCTCCTACTCTGGGGGCTCTTGCCTTGAATACAAGAGGGGCGGGGCGCCACTTGCCTGACGGGTTGCAGATTGTAAGCCCCACGGCAAGCACTTGTTCATTATAAAACCGAAGGCTAACATCCTGCAAAGCCGGGAACCAATCGGCCAACCACCGGTTGGCAGGTGAAAGCGGCTCTTCCGGCGGATGTGGGTACTGTCGCGAAGATTGAGCACAAAACGCTTTCCTGGAGGCGCCGGCGGGGTTGGACGTGGATCTGAGTGTTTCCGATCGTAACCTGGAACAACGTTGGTATGAGCGTTTTCCGCGCCTGGTGCCCATCTCCACCTTCGCCCTGACCATGGTGTTGACGGTGCTGAGCGTCTGGGCGCTCGAGCGTGTCGAGCAACAACGTCGCGAAGGGCAGGCCCGCGCCGCCGCCAGCGTGGTGGCCACCGCGCTGGACCGGCGGGCCCATTCCTATGTCTCCTATCTGCGCGCCGGCTCGCTGCTGCTGGGCACCAACAAGGCCCCCACGCGTGAGGATTTCGAATCCGTGGCGGGCGGCCTTCTGGACGATGCCGATTATCACGGCGCGCTGGGGATTGGCTGGCTGCCTCTGCTGAAACCCGCGCAGCTTCCCGCCTATGAGGCGCATATGCGGGCCCTGGGCAATCCGGACTTTGCGGTGCATCCCGCGCCCGCCCCTTCGGACCGCATCGTCGTGCCGATCAGCTACATCGCCGACATGAACGAGCGCAACCGGCCGACCCTGGGCTTCAACGCCTATTCCGAGCCGCGCCGCCGCGCCGTGATCGACCAGACCATCGCCCGACGCCAATTGACCGCCAGTGGGCCGCTCTCGCTCATCATGGAGACGCGGGTGGGGGAATGGCAGGGCTTCCTGCTCTATATGCCGGTCTATGGGCAGGGGCAGACCGACGTGCCGCGCGGCTTTATCAGCGCGCCCTTCAACGCCGGGGCCTTCCTCAATTCGATCGTGGTGCTGGAGAAGATCGAGGATCTGCAGATCCGCCTCTTCGATGGCGCGATCGCCCCGCAGCACCTGATCGCCCGCGCCGGAACCGAGGGACCCGCCATGAAGGCGGTGGCCACGCAGGCGCTGACGCTGGGCGGGCGGCGCCTGCTGGTGGCGGTTGATGCGCCCGAGGTCGGGCTGACCCGCACCGCCTGGGGCGCGCTGGTGCTGGGCACGGCGATTGCCCTGCTGCTGGCGCTGGTGGCGCGCATCGTCAGCCGCCGCGCCGAGCAGGATCGCGCCGCGCTGCTGTGGTTGCGTGAGCAGGCCTCGATCCGCGCCTCGCTGACGCGCGAGCTGAATCACCGCGTCAAGAACACGTTGGCCAATGTGCTGTCGCTGATCGCGCTGACCAAGCGGCGGGCGACCGGGCTGGATGAGTTCGTGGAAGGCCTGCAGGGCCGTATCCGCGCCCTCTCGGCCACGCATGACCTGCTGACCAACAGCGAATGGGGCCCCACCGCCCTGCGCGACGTGGTGCTGGCCGAGGTCGCGCCCTACACGCGCGGCGACGATGCGGCGGTGCTGCTGAGCGGGCCCGATGTCGATCTGGCGCCCAATGACGCGCTGTCGCTGGGGCTGGCGCTGCATGAGCTGGCGACCAATGCTTCGAAATATGGCGCGCTCAGCGTGGCGACGGGCCGGGTCGAGGTCTCATGGTCGATGGCGGGCGAGGGCGTGGTGCAGGTCCACTGGCAGGAAAGCGACGGGCCGCCCGTGCCGGCTTTGCGCAGCCGGGGGTTCGGTACCGATCTGATCGAGAAGATCGTGGCGCATGAGCTGGGCCATGGGGTGCAGCTCGATTTCGCGGTGGCCGGGGTGCGCTGTACCCTGATGGTGCCGGTGCGGGCGCCGGTGGCGTTCAGCATTCGGGCTCGGCAGCAGGTTGCTGGGAAGGCGAAGTAGGAAGATGCGAGGGGGTTACCCCCTCGCGCTCCCATGACGTCTTCCGGCTCACGGGCAGTGGTGCCCCATCGTTGCGCGGGAACTCTCCACCTGCGCCACCTCGGGCGCCGCAGGCAGTCAGTTTACAGTCGATGAGGTGTGCAGCGGTTTTAAAGCCTGCGGCGCGGCAAACTGAGCGCAAGGCCGAACCCGTAGCGCCAAGGCAGACATTAAAGGGAGCGCGAGGGCGATGGCCCTCGCATCTTCTCTTTTACCCTTCCGCCACCTTCAAAGGCTCCGGCTCACGGAAAAACAAAGCCTGGGCCATGGCGGTGGTCACGCTCGCCTCGCGGAAGGGCTTGGTTACCAGCCATGTCGGCTCCAGCCGGTCGCCGGTCAGCAGGCGCTCGGGGTAGGCGGTGATGAAGATCACGGGCACGTCGATCACCGCATGGATATCGTCCACCGCATCCACCCCCGAGCTGCCGTCGGCAAGCTGGATGTCGGCCAGCACCAGGCCGGGGCGGTTGGTGGCGATGGCCTCCACCGCCTGCGTGCGCGTGGCGGCGGTGGCGCAGACGCGGTGGCCCTGCGACTTGACGATATCCTCAAGCTGCATGGCGATCAGCGGCTCATCCTCGATGATGAGCACATCCGTGGCGGCATCGCGGGCGATATCCGACAGGGCGCTGGCGACCAGTTGCTGGGCCTCCTCCTGCGAGACTTCGAGGATCTCGGCGGCCTGTTCGACGGTGAAATCCTCGACCGTGGTCAGCAGCAGGGCCTGGCGGCTGAGCGGGGTGATGCGCGAGAGGCGCAGTTGCGCCGCCTTTTCCGCCGTGCCTTCGGGCAGGGTGGCGGTGGTGCCCTGGTTCACCTTGTTCCACACCTGGCCCAGCGTGCGGTAGAGCGCGATTCGGCCCCCTTGCAGGCTGGCGCGCAGTTCGGGATCGGCCAGTGCCGCTTCAAGCAGTGTGACCACCAGCGTGTCGCCTGCCGCCTGATTGCCGCATAAGGCGCGCGCATAGCGGCGCAGATAGGGCAGTTGAGGGGCAAGTTGAGTGCCAAGCGGCATAAGTAGGTCTCCGCATATCTTTTCGTCACGTCATAGCGCGCGTTTTTCTTAACGCCCGCCGGACGAAAGGATCTTGAGAGACTTTAGCAGCGATGCCCGCAAAGGCAGCATGAATAATTATGAGAAAGGCGGGAACCGTCGCGAAGGAGCGACGTTTCATCCCTGTCACCGCCGAGACCCCCCTCCCGTCCACAGCGGCTGGTGATGCGATCCCGGAAAGGCCCCTGTCCCAGCTGGCAGGGGCCTTTTTGTTGAAAATCCGGCGAAAGAGCCGGATTTTGCGGCACCGGCCCGCTCCCCCGGCCCGGCCACCCACAGCATATCACCGATGGATGGCCGGGCCGGGGAAGCGGGCCGATGCCAGGCTCTTACAGCGCCTTTTCGTAGATGCGGTATTCCTTGTTCACCACGGAATGGATCTCGCGCGCGATCGAGTTCATCCCCTGATTGTCATCGAGGATCCAGCCGATCTCGCCCCGGCTGGCGCCATAGTTAGCCACCGAATTGGCGCGGATGTACTCGATCATCATGAAAGCGAGCTGGCTGGCCAGACGGCTCGACTGCAGGCGCTTGCGCACGCCCATCAGCGGCACGCGCATCGTCTTCACGCGCGGGCGCCAGATCCACAGCAGCAGCTTGATCCAGCCCAGTGGCGAGGGCTTGGGTCCGATCTTGGCCAGAACCTCGTTCATGTCGGGCAGGGTCATCATGAAGGCAACGGGCTCGCCCTCATATTCGGCGATCTGCACCAGATCGGCCTTGATCAGCGGCTTGAGCTTCTTGCCGGTGTAGGCCACCTCGGAATCGGTGATCGGCACGAAGCCCCAATTGTCGCTCCACGCATCGTTCAGGATGTCGAGGATGATCGCGGCTTCCTTCGCGAAATCCTTCAGCACCACATTGCGCACATTGATCTTGGGGTTCTTCTCACCGCTGGCGACGATGCGCTGGATCAGCGGCGGGAATTCCTTGGTGATGTCCAGTTCATAGGTCTGGAGGTTCTTGGCCTTGATGTAGCCCGCCGCCTCGATCCACGGCTGGAACTTGGCGTTCTGATGGCCCATCATCACCGTGGGCGGATGGTCATGCCCCTTCACCAGCAGGCCCGGCTCCTCCCACACGGAGAGGTTCATCGGGGCGATCACGCGGTGCATGCCCTGAGCGCGCAGCCAGTCCTCCGCAGCCGCGATCAATTGATGCGCGATGTCCTGAGTCTCGGCCTCCAGAGCGCCCCAATTGCCGGTGCCGGGCCCCATGCCCTGCTCGACCGGCTGGCCCAGGGCCTGCTCGTCGATCAGCGCGGCGATGCGGCCCACGATCCTGTCGCCCTGCTTGGCCAGCATGAACTGGCACTTGGCATGCTCGTGAAACGGATTGCCGCCGGCGGTGATCTTCTCCAGCTCCTCGCCGCGAAGCTGGGGGACGAAGTTCGGATCGCCCGCATTCGCCTTGTAGACATAATCGACCCACTGGCCACGCTCGGCCTTGGTGGTGACCGGGCTGATGGTAATGGCGGCCATTGTGTGATGCTCCCTAAGCGTTTGGCGCGGGGTTTAGACGGGTGAAGAGGGTTAAGGAAGGGGCAAGATGAACAAGGGAGAGAAGGAAAATGCGAGGGGGTTACCCCCTCGCGCTCCCATGACGTCTTCCGGCGAAAGGGCCGTGGCGCACGATCCTTGTGCCCCGACTATCCACCTGCACCACCTAAGGCGCCGCAGGCATCAAACTCGTTTCCTGCCTGTGGCGCTGCAAGCTGGGCGCAAGGCCGAACCCGAAGCGCAACGCAGACATTAACGGGAGCGCGAGGGTGTAACACCCTCGCATCTTCCCCTTAAACCTTGTCCCCCTTCTCAGCCATTCCGCGCCGACGCGGATGCCCACTGGCGATCCCGCCGGACAGTTCCTTCACCCAGGGGTACTTCACCGCCACCTCCTCGGTGTAGCCCAGATTGAACACGGTGGGGCTGCGCTTCGGGCGGTCCTTCTTCACGTAATAGGTGCCCAGAGCCCGGTCCCAGGTGTAGTTGGTGATGCCGAAGTTGCCGTCCTCGTCGAAATAGTGGTGCTCGTTGTGGCGCTGCTTCATGTGCTGCACCCACTTCCATTTCGGCTTGAAGGCCAGATGCTGGATGCAGTGCATGAACTCGTAGTAGCAGGTGGTGATGATGCCGGTGGCAAAGGCGATCGCCGCCCCGCCCAGCCAGAAGTCCTTGCCGCCGATCAGCGCGCCGACCGGGGCCGTGGCGATGAAAATGGTGGGCAGGGTGGTGTGCAGCGCGCCGAACAGCACCTCAAGGTGGTTGGGGTCCTGATGGTGATCGTAGTGGATGCGCTTCCACGTCGAGGCCAGCAGCTTGAACTTGTAGGGCCACTGGCCGTGCAGCACATATTGATGCAGCAGGTGCCAGACCAGCGGATAGATCACCACAGCGGCCAGCACGGCGCCGCCCGCGCGCAGCAGAGGCGCGGGATACAGCACGAAGACCACCAGCGAGGCCAGCGCGACAGCCAGATAGGCGACGATGGTGTAGTGCTGGAAATAGGCGCTCACCAGATCGGGCAGCGTCATGCGGTCCAGATAGTGCGAGCGTTTCCAGAAGGGCAGCTTGGCCTCATCTGTGGTTTGGGTCTGGGACACTGTGATCTTCCTGTGCTTCTCGGGCCGGATGCGGGCGGGGCGCAGCCAGCCGCTGTGGAAGCAGTCCTCTGCATGCCGTCGGTCGGCCTGTCCTTGTTTGGGGTCAAACTGGCGAGGCAGCGCGAATCACGCAGGGCACGCCGGACCATGGGCGTGCTTTAAGCGGATCATTGCGGCGGGATTACGGCAAGGAGCCGCGCACCCTCACTCCTCGGTCTTGATGAGAACCGTCTCGCCCACGAAGAGGAACAGGAAGAAAGGCGCCCAGGCCGCAATCAGCGGGGGATAGCCGCCGAAATTGCCGATGGCGAGCGCGGCATTGTCCAGCACGAAATAGGCAAAGCCCAGCGACATGCCCACCACCGCGCGGATCAGCAGCGCGCCCGAGCGTGCCAGGCCAAAGGCCGCCACCGCGCCCAGCAGCGGCATCAGCATCGCCGCCAGCGGACCGGAGAAGCGGTGCCACCATTTGCCGGTCAGCTCGCTGGTCGGGCGGCCGCTGGCGCGCAGGGCACCGATCACATGGGTGAGCTGGAGGATGTTCAGCCCGTCGCCGTCCACCTTGGCGATTTCGAGCTGGGCCGGGGTGACCTTGGGGGCGATCACCTGCACCGGCGTGGCGCTCTGGCTGGCGGAGGCGACGTCGAAACGGGTGCCGGGCGCCAGCCGCCAGCCGGGCTTGGCATAGCTGGCCGAGGGGCTGTCGGTCTTGGCGGTGATGATGCCGGTGGCGTCGCGCTCATACCAGGTGACATGGGTCATATGGGGGACGCCATTGGCGTCGTCGGCGATGCTCTCGGCGTAGAGGATGTTGCTCTTGTCGGCGACATAGACGTTGGTGCGCGTGCCGCTGCCCGCCTGCACCACGCCGTAATCCACGGCCTCCCACGCCTTCAACTGGCCGGTGACGCGGGTGACCACCGTCTCGTTGAAGACGAAGCTGACGCCCGAGACCACCATGGCGGTGGCCAGCATCGGCGCAAGGATCTGATGCGCCGAGAGGCCCGCCGCGCGCATGGCGATGATCTCGCTGTTCTGGTTCAGCGGGAAGAAGGTGAAGAGCGTCGCCAGCAGCACCGAATAGGGCAGGAAGCGCGCCATCAACTGCGGCGCGCGCAGCGTGACATAGGTCCAGAGCTGCGCCTCGCCATTGCCCTTGTGGGCAAGGATATGGCCGCTCTCGCCCAGCAGGTCGAGAAGCTGCAGCACCACCACCAGCATCACCAGCGTGCCGAGAATGCGCGTGATGAACAGGCGTGAGAGATAGAGCGCCAGCGTGCGCGAGGGAAACAGGTCGAGGGAGATCACGCCGTCTGTTCCTTCTCGTCCTCACTGTCGGTGCTGCCCGGAGTTTCGGGAATGAAACCCTTCATCTTCTTCTTGCCGATCAGGCGGGTGATGCGTTTCAGCGCATTCGAGAAGAAGCGCTCCAGCGCGCCGATGGGCTGGCCGCCGGGCACATAGGCCAGCGTGTAATACATCCAGATGATGATCGCGGCGAAGATGCCAAAAGGCACCCACAGCGCCAGCCACGGATCAAGCTTGCCCAGGCTGGAGACCTGCTCGCCATATTCGTTGACCTTGTGATAGGCCACCACCATCACGATCGAGATGAACACGCCCAGCGCCGAGGACGACCGCTTGGGCGGCACCGCCAGCGACACCGCCAGCAGCGGCAGCAGCAGGATCATCACCACTTCGGCGAGGCGATAGTTCAGGCTGGCGCGCACCACATTGCGGGTCTCTTCCGAGGTGTCCTTCGACCAGCCCAGCTTGAGCAGCTCGGGCAGGAAATATTCGCGCTCCACCCCGCCGCGCATGCGGAATTTCTCGACGCTGGGCAGGTCGATGGGCAGGTCGTGACGGGTGAAGGCCAGCACGCGCGGGGGCTGGCCGACCGGGTTCTGCACGATCTGCCCGTCGGTCAGCCGCAGGATCACCGTGTTGGGGTTGGAGTGCAGCGCCAGAAAACGCCCCTGCCGCGCGGTGATCGAGAGCACCTGACCCTTCTGCTCGGTGACGCGCAGGAAGATGCCGATCAGCTCGCGGCCCTCGTCGCGGCTCTGTTCGATGCGCAGTGACATGCGGTCGCGCAGCGTGTTGAACTCGCCCACGCGGATCGAGGCGCCCAGCGCCCCGGTCGACAGTTCGAAGGTGAGCTGCTCATAGAGATAGCGCGAATAGGGCTGCACATAGCTGACGATGAACAGGTTGCAGACCGCCAGCACCAGCGCCATCAGATAGGGCACGCGCAGCAGCCGGGTGTAGCTCAGGCCCACGGCGCGCATCACATCCAGCTCGCTGCTGGTGGCCAGACGGCGGAAGGCCATCAGCACGCCCAGCATCAGCCCCAGCGGGATCGCCAGGCTGGCATATTCGGGCACCATGTTGATCAGCAGGCTGAAGACGACATTCACCGGCCCGCCCTGCGATCCGACGAAATCGAACAGCTTGAGCATCTTGTCGAGCATCAGCAGTGATGCCGCGACGACGAACACCGCCAGCATCGGCATCAGCACCAGCCGGAAGATATAGCGGTCGAGGGCGGTGAAGAATTTCACAGTGCGCCAGTCATAGATGGGGGCCAGTCATGGAACTTGGGCCCGGAGCCGGGCGGCTGTGGAGACGGTCAGACGGGCTTGTGCAGTAAGAGAGCGCGTCGCCGCGCGCAAGGGGCTGCGCGCCGATCCGTGGCCCGGACAGGGGTGGCCGAAGGTGCAAGTCCGGGCGATCTCAGGCCTTTTCCCCCATTATGCCTTTTCCAGCGTGCATTGCAGGGGGTGCTGGTTCTCCCGCGCGAAATCCATCACCTGATTCACCTTGGTCTCGGCGATTTCGTAAGGGAAGATGCCGCAGACGCCGACGCCGCGCTGGTGGACATGCAGCATCACCCGCGTCGCCTGCTCCAGATCCATGGCGAAGAAGCGCTTGAGCACCATCACCACGAATTCCATCGGCGTGTAATCGTCGTTGAGCAGCAGCACCTTGAACTGGCTGGGCTTTTTGGGCTTGGCCTTGGCGCGGGTGGCCAGGCCCACCTGTCCGGGGCCGCCGGTGTCGGTGTCACGCCCGGCGCCGCGCGGCGCGGGAAGGGCCGAGGGCTGGTGAAGGGCGGAAAGAGGCGAGCCCTCAAGCGGCTGGGTGTCGCAGAACGACAGGCGCGCCGACAGGGGGCTGGGCAGAGGGGGGGAGGAGGGCATAACGTCTAGAATACCGCAAACCGGGGGGGGAGGGCAAGGTGCTGGCCGATTGGAACCGGCTCGCCAGAACGGCGGCTCAACGGGCCGGGCCGATATAGGTCGGCTCCCCGGCATCTCCAGAGGATCGCGCGAAAAAGTGAGGGCCGGTTTTTTCGCACCAGTGACGCGGCCGCCAGGCCCGGAGCACGATGGGAGCATCACGCCCGAGGCGCGCGCATAAAAAAAGCGGAGCGCAAACTGCGCCCCGCTTTTCCATGGCTGCCATCCTGCTGGCTTTGCGCCTTGCGCGATTGGCCTTGCGTTGTGTGAAGCCAATCAGCGGGTTTCAGCGCATGCCGGGTTGCCCCGGCCATCCCAAGCCACAGATCGCACCTGCCCTGGCACACCGCCCGGATCCGGTGCGTGAGAGCATCAGCAGCCCTCACGCACCGGCATCAGGAGCCGGTGACCGGGATCAGGCGGCGGCCTTCACCTTTTCGACAGCCAGGCTGACGCGGCTGGAGAGCGGCGCGGCGACATCGCCAGCCAGCTTCAGCACGGTTTCGCTCTGCTTCGAGGAGAAGGACACGGCCTTGTCGAAGTGCTTCTTGAGCAGGTCCGAGTGGATCTGCAGGAAGTCGGTGGGGGTCTTGGCGGCGGCCAGCGACTTGGCTTCGCTGGTCAGCGTCTCGAAGGCTTCGCGGCTGTCGGCGACCAGGGCGGTGCCCAGTTCCTGCAGGCCGGCGGTCAGGATCTTGCCCGATTCGACGACGGCTTCCAGGTTGCCCTTGGCGAACTCGTTGTAGTCACCGAAAGCGGCGGTGCTCTTTTCGTAAGCAGCCTTGGCCTTCTCCTGGAAGTCGGAGAAAGCGGTCTTGAACACTTCGTTGAAGTCGAAATTGGGCAGGGTCGTCATGAGAGGCTCCTTGGGCTTGGATGCGGGCTGAGGTTGGGCGGGGGAAGGGGTTTTGGCGGCAGGCGCGGCGGCCGGGGTTGCCTGAGCGGGCGCAGGCTTTGCCGGCGCGGGCTTGGCTTCGGCCTTGGGCGGCGTTGCAGGCGCAGCAGCCTTGGCGGGCGCAGGGGCCTTAACCGGAGCCGCCGCCTTAACAGGGGCAGCTGCTGCGGGCGCCTTGGGCGCGACGGGGGCCTTGACTGCTTCCTTGGCGACCACCGGCTTCGCGGCTTCGACCTTGGTGCTTTGGGGGGCGCTTTCGGTCTTGGCGATCGCGGGGGCCGGAGCAGCCTTGGGGGGCGTCGCGGTGCTGGTCACGGGCTTGTCAGCGGCGGCAGCGGGTGTCGGCTTGGGGGCTTCCACCTTGGCAGCGGGCTGCGGGGCGCTCGCCGCAGGCGCGGCGGGCGGCGGGACCAGCAGTGTGTCCGGCTTCACGGTGTCAGGCTTTACCGGGGCCTTGGCGGCCTCAGGCTGGGGCGTGACCTTCGCCTCGACAGGCTTGGGATCAGCAGGCTTGGATTCGACGATCTTGGGGTCTGCCGCTTTGGCAGGAATAGCCTTGGGCGCGGCGGGGGTGATACCCGGCTTGCGCGGACCCTTGGCCCTGGATGTAGAGCTTGCCTTGATAGCCATGGCGAACCTTCCCGGAAACAATCCACGAATGCAGCTTCGGCGTCTTGTGTACTCTGACGCCTTTCTAATCGGCGCTGTGATCAATCGACGATGACGGGTGCAGAGTCAAGCTGAATTTTGTGCAGTGCAGCAAGGGATGGGCGCGCGCCATCCGCCACTCAAAAACATGACGGGTCTATAACGCGGATTTTCGAGGAAAGTTCCCGCTTATGAGGATTTCTGGCTGACAGCGATGTCGGTTTTGCTGCAGCGCCGGGCGGGATGCGCCCGGCCCATTGTGTGACAAAGTGTGACAGAAATTTTGCAGATGCGAAAACTACCTATGCTGCAGATTCGCACCTGCGGTTTCATGCCTCAGAGCCTCAATGCTCCTTCACATAGCGACCCGGCGCATCCTCGATCACCGTGTCGCCGCGCCCGCCCGGCGCGCGCTTGCCCTTGGCGGGCACGGTGTCGGCGTCGAGCTGCGCCAGCCAGGCGCGCCAGTGCGGCCACCAACTGCCCTGAGTCTCCTTTGCCCCGGCGATAAAATCATCGAGCGTGTGCGCGGGGCCCTCATGGGTCCAGTACTGGTATTTCTTGGCGGCGGGCGGATTGACCACCCCGGCAATATGCCCCGATCCGGCCAGCACGAACTGCTTGTCGGCATGCGGCAGGAAAGAATTCATCCGCCACACGCTCTCGGGCGGAGCGATATGGTCCTCGCGGCCCGCCTGAATGTAGCAGGGGGTGGTGATGTCGCCCAGATCGATCGGCGTGCCCAGCGCCTCAAGCGAATCGGGCTGCACCAGCCGGTTGTCGCGATAGAGGTCGCAGAGATAGGCGTGATGCCATTTGGCGGGCAGATTGGTGGTGTCGCCGTTCCAATAGAGCAGGTCGAAGGGGCGGTAATCGTTCCCCATCAGATAGTTGTTGACGACGTAGCTCCAGATCAGATCGTTGGGGCGCAGCAGGTTGAAGGTGGCCGCAAGATAGCGCCCGTCGATAAACCCTTCCTTGCCCAGCGACGCGATGGTGGCGATCTGCTGGTCGTCGATGAAGTTCTTCAGGTCGCCCGCCTTCTCGAAATCGACCTGCGCCGTGAAGAAGGTGGCGCTCGCCACCCGGTCCGCCATGCCGCGCCGGGCCAGAATCGCCAGCGTGGCCGCCAGCGTGGTGCCCGCCACGCAATAGCCGATGGTGTGGACGCTGGGCACCTTCAGCCGCTCGCGGATCACCTCGATCGCCTCGAGCTGGCAGGCGATGTAATGGTCCCAGGTCACCTCGGCCATGGAGGCGTCGGCCGATTTCCAGCTCACCATAAAGGTGGTGATCCCCTGATCCACCGCCCATTTGACGAAGCTCTTCTGCGGGGACAGGTCCAGAATGTAGAAGCGGTTGATCCATGGCGGGAAGATCACCAGCGGGATCTGCCCCACCTTCTCGGTGCTGGGGCTGTACTGGATCAACTGGAACATCGGATGTTCGAAGACCACCTTGCCCGGCGTGGCGGCGATGGTCTCGCCCACGGTGAAGGCCTGATTGTCGGTATGCGTCAGCTGCCCGCGCCGCAGGTCGTCGAGCAGATGCGAGAAGCCCTTGATCAGGCTCTCGCCCTTGGTTTCCAGCGCGCGCTGCATGACGATGGGGTTGGTCAGCGGGAAATGGTCGGGGCTCAGCGCATCGAGCAGGGCGCGGGTGGCAAAGCGCAACTGCTCCTTCTTGACCGGATCGACGCCCTCGACCGTATCGGCCATGGCGGTGATCTCCTCGGCCACCATCAGATAGGCCTGATGGATCAGCGCGAAGAAGGGATTGTCGCGCCAGCGCGGATCGGCAAAGCGCTTGTCCTGCCGGGGCAGATCGACCGGCTGGTCCTTGGTGCCAAGGCCATACTGGCTGACCATCTTGCCCCACAGGTTCAGGCTGTCGGTCCACAGCTTCTGCTGCACGGCGGGGCGGGCCAGCGGCGAGAGGTTGAACCAGCCCTCCATCAGCCCCATCCAGCTCGCCGGATCGGACATGGTGGGGATGGCGGGTTTTTCAGCCGTCAGCTTGCGGGCCTGCTCATTCTGGAAATCGAGCCACATGGTCTGCAGCTTGCCCATGATCTCGGCCCAATGGCTGGCCTCCTGCGGGGTGGAAAAGGGCAGCGACAGGCCGGGCATCACCGAATCGAGCCATTGCTGCCCGGCCTGGGTGGGCAGCTTGACCATCGTGTCGATCATTTGGGAGAAGATATCGCCGGACGTCGTATCAGTCGGGGCTTTGGTCACCATTGGGGATGCTTCCTCACAGGATTGCCGCAGGACTTGGTGGTGATGCTAGCGGCGTTGCCGGGGGATGGAAGTGCTTCCTGCACTTCGGCAATTTTTTTGCCTCGCTATCTCGCCTTCGCAGCGATTCTGGCGCATGGGGTCAGTCATCGTTCCGCAATCTTGCGGAGCGCATTGGGGCGCCGGTGAGGCGCCGCCCCACAATTTTCATCCCAGCGCCTCCAGGAAAGGTCCGATGTCCGAAGAATTTTACCGCATGAAGCGACTGCCGCCCTATGTCATCGCCGAAGTCAACGGCATGCGGGCCGCAGCACGCGCAGCCGGTAAGGACATCATCGACCTGGGCATGGGCAACCCCGATCTGCCCCCGCCCGCCCATGTGATCGACAAGCTGTGCGAAGTGGCCCAGAAGCCCTCGGCCCACGGCTATTCGGCCTCCAAGGGCATTCCCGGCGTACGCAAGGCTCAGGCCAATTACTATGGCCGCCGCTTCGGCGTCGAACTCGATCCCGAGACCGAGGTCGTGATGACCATGGGTTCGAAGGAAGGTCTGGCCAGCATGGCCACGGCGATCACCTCGCCGGGCGATGTGGTGCTGGCGCCCAATCCTTCCTATCCGATCCACACCTTCGGCTTCATCATCGCGGGCGCCACGATCCGCAGCGTGCCGACCACGCCGGATGAGCGCTATTGGGAATCGCTGGACCGCGCCATGGCCTTCACCGTGCCGCGCCCCTCGATCCTGATCGTCAACTATCCGAGCAACCCCACGGCGGAAACCGTCGATCTGGCCTTCTATGAGCGGCTGGTGGCCTGGGCCAAGGAGAACAAGGTCTGGATCCTGTCCGACCTGGCCTATTCGGAGCTGTATTACGACGGCAAGCCGACGGTCAGCATCCTGCAGGTGCCGGGCGCGAAGGATGTGGCGGTGGAGTTCACCTCCATGTCCAAGACCTTCTCCATGGCCGGCTGGCGTGTGGGCTTCGCGGTGGGCAACCAGCGGCTGATCGCGGCGCTGACCCGCGTGAAGTCCTATCTCGATTACGGCGCCTTCACCCCGATCCAGGCGGCGACCTGCGCGGCGCTCAACGGCCCGCAGGACATCGTCGAGGCCAACCGCCTGCTGTATCAAAAGCGCCGTGACGTGATGGTCGATGCCTTTGGCCGTGCGGGCTGGGATATTCCTTCGCCGCGTGCGTCGATGTTCGCATGGGCCCCGCTGCCGCCTGCGCTGGCACATATGGGTTCGCTGGAGTTCTCCAAGCAGTTGTTGACTCATGCCGATGTCGCCGTGGCGCCGGGCGTGGGTTACGGCGAGGATGGCGAGGGCTTCGTGCGCATCGCCATGGTCGAGAATGAGCAGCGCCTCCGTCAGGCCGCGCGCAACATCAAGCGCTATCTGCAGAGCATGGGCGTCAACACGCCGAGCACAAAGACCGCCTGATCAAGGTTTGACACGATAAAAGGGGCGGGTGAGCATCAGCTTGCCCGCCCTTTTTCGTGTCACCGGCCGAGGACCTGCCGGTTCCATTCCGCCAGATTGTAATAGACGCTGATGCGGCTGATCAGCCCGTTGCGCATGGTGAAGAAGGCCCCCGCCGGCAGGATGTAGCGCTGCCCCGTGGCGGGCGGCAGGCCATCGTCGGTCACCAGATATTTGCCGTGGACCGTGAACTCCGCCGCGGCGCGGCTGCCATCTTGATTGGTCATGATGGTTAGATCGGCCAGCTGCTCGGCATAGCAGCGGTCCATATGGGCGAGGAAGGTCTCGAAGGGGTGCTTGCCCAGTTGGCGCTCGCACTGGTTGATGTCATGCGCCACATCCTCCGTCAGGCAGGCCAGCATGGCTGACCTGTCTCTGGCGTTGAAGGCGGCGTAGTAACGCTCGATCAGGGCGATGGTCATGGCCTCGTTCGAGGCGCTGGGCAGGCTGTTCATGCCTTAGAAGACGACGACGGAGCGGATGCTTTTACCCTCATGCATCAGGGTGAAGGCGTCGTTGATCTCTTCCAGCCCCATGACATGGGTGATCATGGGGTCGATCTCGATCTTGCCGGTCATGTACATGTCGACGATCTTGGGCACATCGGTGCGGCCCTTGGCCCCGCCGAAGGCCGTGCCGCGCCAGTTGCGGCCCGTCACCATCTGGAAGGGGCGGGTCTCGATGGTCTTGCCAGCCTCGGCCACGCCGATGATGATGCTGGTGCCCCAGCCGCGATGGCAGGCCTCAAGAGCGGTGCGCATCACCTCGGTGTTGCCGGTGGCGTCGAAGGTGTAATCGGCGCCGCCATCGGTCATCAGCACGATTTTCGCGACGATATCCTCGCGGCTCATGCCTTTCGTGTTGAGGAAGTCGGTCATGCCGAAGCGGCGGCCCCACTCTTCACGGTCGGGGTTGATGTCGACGCCGATGATCTTGTTCGCCCCGGCCAGACGCGCGCCCTGAATGACATTCAGGCCGATGCCGCCCAGACCGAAGATCACCACATTGTCGCCCACCTGCACCTTGGCGGTGTTGACCACCGCACCAACGCCCGTGGTCACGCCGCAGCCGATGTAGCAGGAGGACTGGAAGGGCGCGTCCTCGCGGATCTTGGCGACGGCGATCTCGGGCAGGACGGTGAAATTGCTGAAGGTCGAGCAGCCCATATAATGGAAGATCGGCTGGCCCTTGTAGCTGAAACGCGTGGTGCCATCGGGCATCAGCCCCTTGCCCTGCGTGGCGCGGATCGCGGTGCACAGGTTGGTCTTGCCCGAGAGGCAGCTTTTGCACTGACGGCATTCGGGGGTGTAGAGCGGGATCACATGATCGCCGGGCTTCACATAGGTCGCGCCGGGGCCGACCTCGCGCACGATGCCTGCGCCTTCGTGGCCCAGGATCGAGGGGAAGATGCCCTCGCTGTCGAGGCCGTCCAGCGTATAGGCATCGGTGTGGCAGATGCCCGTGGCCATGATCTCGACCAGCACTTCACCGGCCTTGGGGCCTTCCAGATCGACTTCCACGATCTCCAGCGGAGTCTTGGGCGCAAAAGCGACGGCGGCGCGGGTCTTCATGGGGGTATCTCCAGCGGGGATCGGATCGGCTTGCGGCAAGCCCTTGGGGAAAGGGTGATAAGGCGCATGGGCCAGCCTGTCACCCCGGCACCTTCGCCTGATGGCGGGGTAGGAAAATTGTCGCATGAATAGGCTTGCATTGTAGAAGGCCCCCCCGCTAGGAGCCCCGAACCACGCTATTCCACGCGATCTGGCCCGATGGCGGAGTGGTTACGCACCGGACTGCAAATCCGTTTACGCCGGTTCGATTCCGGCTCGGGCCTCCATCCTCCTCATCCCATCGCTGGCAAATCCTGCTCCTCAGCTCTGCCGGGGCCGCGCGGTGCTTTTGCGGATGATCAGGCGGTGAGGCAGAATCTGGGTCAGATGCTCACCATCCTCGGGATGATCGAGCGCATGCAGCAGTTGCTTTGCCGTGCGCTCCCCCACCTCGCGCGTGGGTTGCGCCACGGTGGAGAGCGGTGGATTGGCGGTGGCGGCATAGACCGTATCGTCAAAGCCCATGACGGAGAGGTCCTCCGGCACGGCAATGCCCAGTTGCGCCGCGACGCTCATCACCCCCAGCGCGATATCGTCATTGGCGCAGAACAGGGCGCTGGGCCGTTCGGCGCGCGTCAGCAGGCGGTGCGCGGCGGCCATGCCGCCCTGAATGCTCAGATCGCCATGCAGGATGCGCGCGCAAGGGTCGGCGCAGCCCGCCTGCGCCATGGCATCGGCAAAGCCGCGCTCGCGATCGGCGGTGATCAGCGAGCCCTTCTCGCCGGACACAAAACCGATCTCGCGATGGCCGATGTCGATCAGATAGGTGGTGGCGTCATAGGCGGCGCGATGGTTGTCGATATGCACGCTGGGCAGATCGGCGAGGTCGGCGCTCACCGGCTCCAGCCCGATCACCACCGGCAGGCGCGGCTGATGATCGATGCCGCCGATCAGCCGTCGGTCGAAGGTGGGCGAGGCGCAGAGCAGGATCACCCCCACCACCTGTTTGGCCACCAGCAGGTCGATGAATTTGGCATGGCCCTGCGCCTCGGCGCGGGACTCCATCAGAATCACCGAAAAGCGGCTGCCCAGCACGCTGCGGATGCCGTCGAGAATGTCTGAAAAGATGCTGGCCCCCACATTGTGGACCACCACCAGCACGATGTCGCTCTGCCCGCGCCGGAAGTTCTGGGCCAGCACATTGGGGCGATAGCCGATCTCCTCGATCACCTTGCGCACGCGGGCCAGCGTTTTCTTGTCCACATTCTCCGGCTGGTTCAGGCAGCGGGAGACCGTGCTGTTCGAAACGCCGGCAAGCCGGGCGACCTGGACGATCGTGGGTTTGGCCAAATCAAGGGTCCTCAGTTGTGGGCCGCCTCATGTGCCGAACGCAAGGCAATGGCAAGCCGGAGGGATCGCGCGATCCCTCCGGCCCATGGCTCAGAGCGTGGAGGAAATCTTCCAGAGGTCGATGTTGCCCTCCTGCGCGTGGGCGTCGATCGCCGCCAGTTCCTCGGCGCTGAATTCCAGCCTGTCGAGCGAGCGCAGCGTGTCGGACAGCTGCTCGACCGTGCGGGCGCCCACCAGCGCGGAGGTGACGCGCGGATCGCGCAGCACCCAGGCGATGGCCATCTGCGCCAGGGTCTGGCCGCGCCCCTTGGCGATCTCGTTCAGCGCCTTGATCCGCTCGATGTTGTCGGGCGTGATCAGCGACTGGCTGAGCGAGCCACTCTTGGCGGCGCGGGCATCCTGGGGCACGCCGTTCAGATATTTGGTCGACAGCATCCCCTGCGCCAACGGCGAGAAGGCGATGCAGCCGGTGCCCAGATCGCCCAGCGTGTCGAGCAATTCGTCCTCGATCCAGCGGTTGAGCATCGAATAGCTGGGCTGATGGATCAGCAGGGGCACCTTGTGCTCGGCCAGAATGGCGGCGGCCTTGCGCGTCAATTCGGGCGAATAGCTGGAAATGCCCACGTAAAGCGCCTTGCCCTGCTGATGCAGCGTGGCCAGCGCGCCCATGGTCTCTTCCAGCGGCGTGTCGGCATCGACGCGGTGCGAATAGAAGATGTCGACATAGTCGAGGCCCATGCGCTTCAGGCTCTGGTCGCAGGAGGCGATGAGATATTTGCGCGAGCCGCCGATGTCGCCATAGGGCCCCGGCCACATATCCCAGCCCGCCTTGGTGGAGATCACCAGCTCGTCGCGATGCGCGGCGAAGTCGGTGGCCATCACCCGGCCGAAGTTTTCCTCGGCGGAACCGTAGGGCGGGCCGTAATTGTTGGCGAGGTCGAAATGGGTGATGCCGTTGTCGAAGGCATGGCGCAGCATGGCGCGGCCATTTTCGAACACATCGTCGCCGCCGAAATTCTGCCACAGACCCAGCGAGATCGCGGGCAGCTTCAGGCCAGAGCGGCCACAGCGGCGGTAAGGCATGGACTCATAACGGGTGGCGGCAGCGGTATAAGGGGGTTTCATAGGGTCAATCCAGTCGGTTCAGAATGGCGGAAACGCCGATATCGGCAATGGCAAGATCGTCCTCGCCCGACAGGCCGCTGACCGCGACCGCGCCGAGGCAGGCACCGTTATGAAGCACCGGCACGCCGCCGTCCCAGCCGACATAGCGCGCGTCGCCGTGGTAGTGAACGTCATCGCCGCTCGCCTTGGTGTCACGCCCGACATCGCCGGTGGGGCGGCCCAGGCGCGCGGCGGTATAGGCCTTGTTCTGGGCGATGGCGATCGGCGCCAGCCCGCAGCCATCGGTGCGCCAGAGCGCGATCAGCTCGCCATGATTGTCGGCCACCGCGACGACGGCATCATCGCCGCGACGCTGCAACTCCTGCAGGCAGGCGTCGAGGGCGATGCGCGCCTCGGCCTCTCCCAGTGATCTCGACAGTTTCACGCGGCATCCTCCTGTGTGGTAACGTTGCCATGACTAGCGGTGATTGATGGTTCAGGCAATCACCGGAGATTGCCGATGACCTGGATCAAATACGTATGGCAACGTTGCCATTCGTTCTGGCTTGGGGCCGGGGCCCATGTTAGGCGGCGGAAAGAACGGGCCAGACAGGCCCTGCCCATCCGGAGAGTGAGTTGAACATGGCCAGCAGCCCCGCCCGCATTGCGTCCCGTCTTGCTCTGGTGCTGGCCCTTTGCGCTGGCACGGCTCACGCACAGGTCCCGGCGCCCCGGCCTGCCGCCATGGCGGTCCATCCCGATCTGTGGCCTCAGGCGCGTTCGCCCATCGGTCTCGATCCGGCGCTGGAGGCGAAGATCGGCACCATCATCGCCAGCATGACGCTGGAGGAGAAGGTGGGGCAGGTGCTCCAGCCCGAAATCCGCTGGATCACGCCCGACGAGGTGCGCGACTATCATATCGGCAGCATCGAGAATGGCGGCGGCTCCTTCCCTCAGGGCAACAAGCATGCCGCGCTGAAGGACTGGACGGATATGATCCAGTCCTACTGGCAGGCCTCGGTCGACCGCCAAGCCAACCACGCCGCGCGCATTCCGCTGATGTGGGCTTCGGACGCGGTGCATGGCCATAACAATGTGCTGGGCGCGACGCTGTTCCCGCATAACATCGGCCTTGGCGCCGCGCATGATCCCGATCTGCTCCGCCGCATCGGCGCGGTGACGGCGGCGGAGGTGCGCTCCACCGGCATGGACTGGGCCTTTGCCCCCACCATCGCCGTGGCCCGCAACGACCGCTGGGGCCGCACCTATGAAAGCTATTCGGAAGACCCGAAGATCGTTTCCCAATATGCCGGGGCCATTGTCGAGGGTCTGGAAGGCAAGGGCGCGACCTTCCTCGACAAGGACCATGTGCTGGCCACCGCCAAGCATTTCCTGGGCGACGGATCGACCGACAATGGCCGCGATCAGGGCAATTCGCTGGTCTCCGAACAGGAGCTGAGCAAGGTCGATGCCGCCGGCTATGTTTCGGCCATCGACGCGGGCGCGCAGACGGTGATGGCCTCCTACAGCAGTTGGCACGGGGTCAAGATGCATGAGAACAGGGCGCTGCTGACCGATGTGCTGAAAATGCGCATGGGCTTTGACGGGCTGATCATCGGCGACTGGAACGCCCATTCGCAGATTCCGGGCTGCACGCTGTCGGATTGCTCGATTGCTTTCAACGCGGGCGTCGATGTGTTCAATGTGCCGACCGACTGGAAGGCGCTCTATGGCAATATGATCCGCGAGGTGCAGTCGGGCGAGATCCCCATGACCCGGCTGGAGGATGCCGTGCGCCGCGTGCTGCGCGTCAAATTCCGCGCCGGCATCATGGATGAGGCGGGCCCGGCGCAGCGCCCCAACACGCTGAAACCCATCGGCACGCCCGACCACCGCGCCGTCGCGCGCGAGGCGGTGCGCGAATCGCTGGTGCTGCTGAAAAACAACCGTGCCCTGCTGCCGATCCGCCCCGGCGCGCATATCCTTGTCGCGGGTGAGGGCGCCGACAACATCGCCATGCAGGCGGGCGGCTGGACGCTGTCGTGGCAGGGCAATGACAATGGCCCCGCGGAATTCCCCGGCGCCACCTCGCTTTACACCGGTATCCGTCAGGCCGTGGAAGCGGCAGGCGGCAGCGCGACGCTTTCCCCGGATGGGTCTTTCACCACCAAGCCCGATGTCGCCATCGTGGTCTTCGGCGAGACGCCCTATGCCGAATATATGGGCGACCAGACCGATGTTGCCCTGCATCACGGCAACAACGAAAGCCTTGCGCTGCTCAAGAGCCTGAAGGCGCGCGGGGTGCCCACCGTGGCGGTGCTGCTGAGCGGCAGGCCGCTCTATGTGAACCCGCAGATCAATCAGGCCGATGCCTTTGTCGCCGCCTTCCTGCCGGGCTCGGAGGGCGATGGCCTTGCCGATGTGCTGATCGCCGGGAAGGACGGCAAGCCGCGCCATGATTTCCGGGGGCGCCTCAGCTTCTCATGGCCCAAGCGCCCGGACCAGACGCCGCTCAATGTTGGCCAGCCCAACTATGATCCGCAATTCGCCTATGGCTTTGGCCTGAGCTATGCCGCGCCGGTTCAGACGCCGCGACTGCCAGAGGTGGTCTCCACGGTGAATTACGGCGATCGCGGCGTCTATTTCACCAAGGGCACCTTCTGGAACGGCTATGGTCTGAGGCTGGAGGGCGCATCCTCTGTCGCCTACACCGGAAAGCCGGTGAGCGCGGGCGCCATCACCGCCGGGCCCAGCCCGCGCGATCCGCAGGCCGTCCATCTGACGTGGAGCGGCAAGGGCGGCATCAGCATCGCGGCGGCCAGCCCTTCCGATCTCTCGCGGGAGGCCAATGGCTCGATGATGGTCAGCCTGACGCTGGATGTGGCGCAGGCGCCCTCCGCCCCGGTGCAACTGGTGGTGGGCGGGATTTCCCTGCCGATCGGCCCGATGCTTCACCCCGGCGCCAACCATTTCGAGATCCCGCTGCCCTGCTTCAAGGGCGCGGATTTCAATAGCGTCAGCCCGCTGCTGACCCTGCGCACCGATGGCAATCTGGACATCGACCTGAAGGATGCCCGTCTGGTCGAAAACAAGGCTGCGGTGGCCTGCCCCGCGTGATGCCATAGCAAGTGGCGGCTCTCTCGGGGGCCGCCACGGCTTGTTCTCCCGATTACACGGTGCCGCCGCGCAGCAGCGCGGCGGCCACCGCGCAGGCCTGAGTCGCCAGCTCTGCTTCGGGCAATTCCCCCGCAGTCCAGAACGACAGCACACCGCGAAAGCCGAAAGCGAGCTGGCGGGCCAGGGCGGCAAGCGCCTGATCCTGCCCCGCCACCGTCAGCCCGTCGCCATCCCCCAGCGCCAATGCCCAGAGCGCCGCCGAATGCGCCAGAGGGCCGGGCACTGTCGCAGGGGTGCCCAGCCAGCCCATCACCACGCGGTTGACCGCGCTTTCCTCCCGCATCACCTCCGCCGCGATGGCGGTGGCGGCCAGCACGCGGTCACGCGCGTCTCCGGCGGGGGAGGCGGCGCGGTAGCGTGCCTCCATCTCGTCGATCCGCCGCGCGGAAAGCGCCTGCATGATCGCCGCCTTGCTGCCGAAATGGTTGAAAGGCGTGGCAAAGCTGACCTGCGCCTGCGCGGCAAGGTCGCGCATGGAAAAGTCCGCCTTGCCCTGCCGCAGCAGCGTTTCGGCGGCATCGAGCACGCGCTGGCGGACAGGCTCGCCGCGTGTTGCAGGTTTGGTCTTGTCCAGGCTCATGGCAATAACTATATCATGATATAATTGATGTGTCCTTCAGGAGTTAGATCATGTCCACACCCCATTCCAAGACCTTCCTGATCACCGGCGTCAGTTCGGGACTGGGCCGGGCCTTCGCTCAGGCCGCGCTGGAGGCCGGGCACCGCGTGATCGGCACCGTGCGCCGCTTGGAAGATGCCGAGGCCTTCGCCGCGCTCCACCCCGCCAACGCCCATCCGCTGGTCCTCGATGTGACAGACTTCGCCGCCATTCCCCACGCCGTCGCGCAGGCCGAGCAGCAGGTCGGCGCCATCGATGTGCTGGTGAACAATGCCGGTTACGGCCATGAGGGCGTGCTGGAAGAATCCTCGCTCGACGATCTGCAGCGCCAGTTCGCCGCCAATGTCTATGGCCCGGTGGCGATGATTCAGGCCGTGCTGCCGGGCATGCGGGCGCGCCGCGCGGGGCATATCGTCAATGTCACCTCGATGGGCGGTTTTATCACCATGCCGGGTATCGCCTTCTATTGCGGCAGCAAGTTCGCGCTGGAGGGCATTTCGGAATCGCTGGGCAAGGAACTGGCCGGGCTGGGCATCCATGTCACCGCGCTGGCGCCGGGCCAGTTCCGCACCGATTGGGCGGGGCGCTCGATGGATCGCACCCCGCGCAGCATCGCCGATTATGACGCGGTGATGGACCCCATCCGCACCGCCCGGCAGGGCAAGAGCGGCCATCAGCCCGGCGACCCGGCCAAGGCGGCGCAGGCGCTGCTGGCTCTGGTGAGCGCCGACAAGCCGCCGGTGCGCCTGTTCCTTGGCGAGGATGCGCTGACGCTGGTCGATGCCAAGCTGGACGCCATGCGCGCGGAGATCGACCAGTGGCAGGCGCTGTCGCGCTCCACCGCCTTTGCCGGTTGAGCGCCTTCACCCGCCGATAGCCTTCACCCAAACGTGAAGACATAGGCGCGGATGCCCGGCTTCTCGAAGCTGATCGAGACGGTGCGATCGCTGATCGCCCCGCTCTGGCGGACAAGCTGGTAGAGCCGGTCCTCACGCAGCGTGCCCCAGCCATTGGCATCGACATCGCTGCCATGGCTGGCGCCGGGGGCCTTGCCGTCGATGGTCACCCGGAAGCGCACCGGCTGGCCGTCGGCGGCCCCGCCCAGCACCAGATGCGCGTCGCGGGCGTGGAAGCGATAGCGCAGCAGGGCGCCCGCGCTGGCAGGCGTGATGAACTCCGAGCCGATGGTCCAGCTCCCGGTCAGATCCCAGGTGCCGCGCTCCAGATCGGGGGCCGGTTCATAGATCCTGCCCCGGTTGCGCGCGGCGCCGCCCGGCGAGCGGAAGCCTTCGGCCTTGTCATAGCCAAGATAGGCCTCGGGCGAGCCCAATTGCGCCCAGTCGGCCTCGGCCTCGATTCCCTTGCCGCTGACGGGGGGCGTGGGGATATGCGACACATCCTGCCCGGCCTGAGTTAGCAGCTTGCGGATCAGCTGTTCGCTTTCCTCATAATGGCCTTCGCCGATGCGATAGCCCTGCATATGGCCCTGCGCGTCGATGAAATAGAGGCTGGGCCAGCCCTCATTGGCGAATTGCTGCCAGGTGGAATAGCTGTTGTCCTGCAGATTGGGATAGGTCACGCCCAGCTGGCGGAAGGCGAGGCGGGCTTTGGCGGCATCATGCTCGAACTGGAATTCGGGGGCGTGGACGCCCACCACCACCAGACCCTTGTCCTTGTAGCGCTCGTTCCAGGCCTTGAGATAGGGCAGGGCGCGCAGCGAGTTGATGCAGCTATAGGTCCAGAAATTGACCACCACCACCTTGCCGCGCAACGCCTGAACGCCACCGGGAACGTCCGTCAGCCAGGGCCCGGCATGCTCCAGCACATTGATCGGGCGCGACGTGGCGCCGATCGGCACCGGGCTGGCCATCGCCGGGGTCAGCGCCTCGACGCAGCAGGCGGCGGTGATGATGCCGCCGGTGATGAGCGCGGTGGCAAGAAAGCTGAGCGAGCGGGGTTTGGCCATCATGTGTCTCCGGGAAGGCAGCCGGGCAGTTCGGCTGTGCTGCCTGCATTCTAGGGCCGCCCGCCGCGATCCGCCCGTTAGGCGGCGCGTGGTGGTGTTAGTTGGCAAGAGGCGCATGATGCGCAGCTAACACCATCTCACCCCACCTAACGGGCGTCTTTCCGCCGCTTGCCTATGCTGGCGTCATCCAATCGAGGAGACGAACAGTGGGGAATGAGATCACCATATCGCGGCGCCAGTTTGCCATCGGCGCCTCTCTGGCCAGCGCCATGAGCGCCATGCCGGGGGTGGCCAGCGGGGCCACCGGCAGCACCGAGATTCGCCCCTTCAAGGTGGCGATCCCTCAGGCCGATATCACCGCGATGAAGCGCCGCATTGCCGACACCCGCTGGGCCGATCCCGAGCCCGCCCCCGACGACAGCCAGGGCGTGCGCCGCGAGATCCTGCAGCCGCTGATGGCCTATTGGGCGGGCGGCTATGACTGGCGCAAGGTGGAGGCGCAGCTCAACGCCCTGCCGATGTTCATGACCCAGATCGACGGGCTGGACATTCACTTCATCCATGTCCGCTCGCGCCATGAGAAGGCCATGCCGCTGATCCTGACCCATGGCTGGCCGGGCTCCGTGCTGGAGTTCATGAAGGTGATCGGCCCGCTGACTGATCCTGTCGCCCATGGCGGCAAGGCGGAGGACGCCTTCCATGTGGTGATCCCCTCGATTCCCGGCTTCGGCTTTTCGGAGAAGCCCAAGGTTGTCGGCTGGGGCTCGGACCATATCGGCCGGGCGTGGTCCACGCTGATGCTGCGGCTGGGGTATGACCGCTTCGTCAGCCAGGGCGGCGACTGCGGCTCGGTGATTTCGCAGCGCATGGCCCTGCAGCATGTGCCGGGGCTGCTGGGCATCCACCTCAACATGCCCGCCGTGGTGCCCGCCGAGATCGCCCATATTTTGGCCGCTGGCGATGCGGCCCCGGCCGATCTGTCGCCCAAGGAGCGTGGGGCTTTCGACCAGCTCGCCGCCTTCTACCGCGACAACTCCGCCTATGCCGCGATGATGAACACGCGGCCCCAGACCATCGGCTATTCGCTGGTGGACTCGCCGGTCGGCATGGCGGCGTGGATGTATGAGAAGATCGCGCAATGGACCTATAGCAACGGTCAGCCCGAGAAGGTGCTGGGCCGCGACGCGATCCTCGATGATATCTCGCTCTACTGGCTGACCAAGACCGGTGCCTCGGCGGCGCGGATTTATTGGGAAGACCATACCAACAACTTCAACGCGCGCGGCATCATCGACATGCCCGTCGCGGTCAGCGTCTTCCCTGGCGAGATCTTCCGCGCCCCCAAGAGCTGGGCCGAGCGCTGCTACAAGAACCTCTACTACTTCAACGAAGCCACTGACGGCGGCCATTTCGCCGCCTGGGAACAACCCGCGCTCTTCGCACAGGAAGTGCGTGCCGCTTTCCGCCCCCTGCGCTGACCCCCATCTTCAGGAGAACACCCATGTCCGATACCAAGACGCTCTACACCGCCAATGTCCATGTCACCGGCGCCCGCGAGGGCCATGCCAAGAGCAGCGACGGCCGCCTCGACATCAAGCTGTCCACCCCCGGCGGCCCCGGCGCGGGCACCAACCCGGAGCAGCTTTTCGCCGCGGGCTGGTCGGCCTGCTTCGAGGGCGCGATGGGGCTGGCCGCCAAGGCCAAGGGCGTGACCCTGCCCGAAACCCTCGCCATCGATGCCGAGGTCGAGCTGCGCCACGGCGATGACGGTTTCTCGCTGGCCGCGCGCCTGACGGTGCATGTCCCCGGCCTTGCCGAGGATCTGGCCCGCCAGATCATCGAGGCCGCCCACCGCACCTGCCCCTATTCCAAGGCGATCAAAGGCAACATCGACGCCATCGTCACGCTGGCCTGATTTCGGGGAGAACGGTCATGAAGAAGATGATGATGGGCGGCGGGCTGATGCTCGCCGCCGGGATGATGGCCTCCGTCGCGCAGGCGCAGACGGTGAAGCCCACCGTGGTTCTGGTGCATGGCGCCTTCGCCGACAGTTCAAGCTGGAACGGCGTGATCGCCGTGCTGGAGCATGACGGCTACAAGGTCATCGCCGCCCCCGACAATCTGCGCGGCGTGCGCGCCGATGCCGATGTCGTCGCCGATGTGGTGAAAAGCGTTTCCGGCCCCGTGGTGCTGGTCGGCCATTCCTATGGCGGATCGGTCATCAGCGAGGCCGCCGAGGGCGCGGAAAACGTGAAGGCGCTGGTCTATGTCGCCGCCTTCGCTCCCGAAGCGGGCGAGAGTGCCATCGGCCTCACTGGCAAGTTCCCCGGCAGCACGCTGGGCCCGACGCTGGCACCCCCGGTAAAGCTCTCCAGCGGAGGCAACGACCTCTACATCCAGCAGGACCGCTTCCCCGCCCAATTCGCTGCCGACGTGCCCCTCGCCTCGGCCCGCCTGATGGCCGCTGGCCAACGCCCCATCGCCGAAGCCGCTCTGGGCGAACCCGAGACCGCCCCGGCGTGGAAGCATACGCCCTCATGGTTCATCTATGGCGATGCCGACCGCAACATCCCCCCCGCCGCCATGGCCTTCATGGCCGAGCGAGCCCAGTCCCGCCAGACGGTGGTGGTGAAGGGGGCCTCGCATGTGGTCATGGTCTCCCACGCGATGGAGGTCGCAGGCCTGATCGAAAAGGCCGCCAAGGCGCAATAATCCAGACAGAATGTGCGGCGCCGGCGTCGTCCCTCCCCCTGGGGGCACGCCCCGCCCCCTCCGGCGCCTCACGCTCAAGCCCGGCAACGCTTAGTCGTTGTCGGGCTTGGGTTTGTTTTGAGGGAAGGGGGAAGAAGGAAGATGCGAGGGGATTATCCCCTCGCGCTCCCATGACGTCTTCCGACGCTAGGGCAGTGGCGCCGAAATGGTGCGCCTGAACTCTCCACCTGCACCACCTCAGGCGCCGCAGGCATCGAATTCCCTGCCTGCGGCGCAGCGACCTTAGCATAAGGCCGAACCCGATGCGCCACGCAGACATTAATGGGAGCGCGAGGGTGTAACACCCTCGCACCTTCTCTTTGCCTTCCAAAACGTAAAAAACCCGGCAACGCCAAAGCGCTGCCGGGTCTAAACCCATAACTCACAAACGCATCACGGAGCCCAGGCGGTGAAGACCAGATCCTCGCTCTTCTCCAGCTTGTTGTGGCATGTGAAGCAGGACTGCATCAGCTTCACATCCTGATTGGCCACGCCTTTCTCGAACTGGCCATAGCCCCAGCCTCCGCTGGCGGCGAAGCGTTTGGAGTCCTTCACGCTGACCTGAACATTGGTCGGCGCGCCCGCCACAAAGGACTGGGGCGCGGGGAAGACCGCATCGTTGCGCGGCGATGACTCATAGCGCCATGCCAGACGCACGATCACCGCCCCATCGGGGAAGGGCCGCTTGCCGCTGCGGTAGGCTTTCACGGCGATATCATTGCCCAGAATGGCGCGGATATCGTTGTTCTTGCCGTTTTCCTGCGCCACGCTGATGAGCGTCCAGTGGCGGTAATCCTTGGGCAGGGTCACGCCGTAAACGGGGGAGGCCTCCACCCGCTCCCGCCCTGCGGCGGAAACGGTGGAGGCCCCGAGGATCAGCGCGGACAGCGCCAGCAGAGCGCCCGCGCGCATCATGCGCCCCTCCGGCTGACGTCCAGCACGGCCTGGGCGAAGGCTTGCGGCGCTTCTTGAGGGAGGTTGTGGCCGATACCGCCGGTGATGGTGCGATGCTCATAGGCGCCGGTGAACTTGGCGCGATAGGCCTCGGGGGCGGGGTGAGGGGCCCCGTTGCGGTCGCCTTCCATGGTGATGGCGGGGATGGTCACCGGCGGGGCGGCGGCCAGCTTGGCCTCGATGGCGTCATACTGGCTCTCGCCCTGGGCGAGGCCGAGGCGCCAGCGGTAGTTGTGGATCACGATGGCGACATGGTCGGGGTTGACGAAGGACTGCGCCGAAAGGTCGTAGGTGGCATCGTCGAAATGCCAATCGGGCGAGGCCTGATGCCAGATCTGCTTGTTGAATGCCTTGGTGTTGGCGGCATAGCCAAGCTGGCCGCGCTCGGTGGCGAAGTAGAACTGATACCACCATTGCAGCTCGGCGGCAGGCGGCAGGGGCTTGGCGTTGCCCGCCTGACTGCCGATCAGATAGCCGCTGACCGAGACCAGCGCCTTGCAGCGCTCCGGCCAGAGGACGGCCATGATGTCGGCGGTGCGCGCCCCCCAGTCGAAGCCCGCGACCACGGCCTTGGCGATGCCCAGAGCGTCCATCAGCGCGATGCCGTCGGCGGCAATGGCGGCCTGCTGGGCGTTGCGCATCGTGTCCGCCGAGCGGAACAGCGTGGTGCCATGGCCGCGCAGATGCGGCACGATCACGCGGTGGCCCTTGGCGGCCAGCAGCGGGGCGACCTCGGTGAAGGCGTGGATGTCATAGGGCCAGCCATGGAACAGCAGCACGGGGACGCCCGAGGCGGGGCCGTATTCCAGATAGCCGATGTTCAGCACGCCTGCGTCGATCTGCTTGATCGCGGGCACGGCGGCGGCGGCGCGGGCAGGCAGGGCTCCGGCGGTCAGCGTGGTGGTGGCGGCAGCGGCGATTCCGGCAAAGCGCAGAAAATCGCGGCGGGGCAGGTCGGCGATGCCAAGGGGCTTGTTCGACATGGGCTATCTCCCTTCGGTGGGTGTTGGGTATGACCCTTTGATAAACCTTTCGCCGGGGAGCGGGTGTTAGTCCTTGTGATGCGCTGTGAGGCGCGCGTTTGTCACAGGCTCGCGCCCCGCAGGCGTTCCTGCGCCAGCTCGGTGAAGGCGCGGATGTTGGGGCTGTTGCGGCGCCCGCTCTGGAACAGCAGCGAGACTGGCAGCGCGGGCCCCGCGTGATCGCTCAGCACCTGTTGCAGCCGTCCGGCCTTGAGATGCTCGGTGATCTGATAGGACAGGCTGCCCACGATCCCCAGCCCCTGAATCGCCGCCTCGATTCCGGCCTGAACGCTGTTGACCGACAGCCGCGCCACCGCCCGTCCGGTGCGGCCATGCTCGGTTTCCCACTGGCGATGCGTGCCGGTCTCATCCTCAACGACGATCGACTGGTGATGGCGCAGATCGGCCATGTCCCGCGGCTCGCCCTTCTCGCGCAGATAGGCCGGGCTGGCGCTGAGCACGCGCCGCACCTCGCCCACCTTGCGCATATGCAGCGCGCTGTCGGGCAGGTCGGCGATGCGCACCGCCACATCCACGCCCTCCTCGACCAGACGCACCACCCGGTCGAGCAGCAGCAGCCGCACATTGAGGCCGGGGTGGCGCTGGATCAGTTCGGTGACGATGGGCAGGATATGCAGCCGCCCGAACATCACCGGCGCGGTGACTGTCAGCGTGCCGCGCGGGGCAAGGGCCTTGCCGCGCACCGCCTCGAAGGCGCCGTCGATCTCGGCGAGGCCCGCGCGGCAGCGTTCGAGGAAGATCGCGCCCTCCTCGGTCAGGCGGACGCTGCGCGTGGTGCGGGTCAGCAGGGGGGCGCCCAGATCGGCCTCCAGCGCGGCGATGGTGCGGGTGACGGTGGTGGGCGACATATGCAGCCGCCGCGCCGCCTGGGCGAAGCTGGCATGCTCGGCCACGGCGATGAATGTGCGCAAGGCTTTGAGATGCTCCATCGGGAGCATCATTATCATCGTAAATCGCAAGAATGAAGTGCGATCATCGGCGATTATCATTCACGCTGCGGTGAACGATATGGGGGCAGGCATCAAGCACACAGCAAGGACACGCCATGAAGCTCTACCATTTTCCGCTTTCGGGCCATGCGCATCGCGCGGCCCTGTTCCTGTCGCTCGCCGGGGTCGATCATGAGATCGTGCCGGTGGATCTGGCGGCAGGCGCGCACAAGCAGCCCGAATTTCTCGCGCTCAACGCCTTTGGCGAGGTGCCGGTGCTGGATGACAACGGCATCATCATCGCCGATTCGCTGGCGATTCTGGTCTATGTCGCGCGCAAGGTTGGGCCCTCGCACTGGCTGCCGGTCGATCCGGTTGCAGAGGCCGAGGTGCAGCGCTGGCTGGCGGTGGCGGCGGGCAAGATCGCCTATGGCGCCTGCGCCGCGCGGCTGGTGACGGTGTTCGCCGCGCCCTTTCGCCCCGAAGAGGTGATCGAGCGCGCCCATGCCACGCTGGCTGTCATCGAACGCGTGCTGGCCGACCGCCGCTGGATCGCCGGAACCACACAGCCCACCATCGCCGACGTTGCACTCTACAGCTACATCGAGCGCGCGCCCGAGGGGAATGTGGACCTGTCCGGTTACCCCCGCGTGCTGGCCTGGCTGCGCCAGATCGAGCAACTGCCCGGCTTTATCCCTTTCGCGCGGACGCCCGCCGGTCTTGAAGCCTGAAGGAGGGCGCAATCATGGTTTTCGACACACTCACCTTCGATCATGTGGGCATCCGGGTCACCGATCTCGCCCGCGCCGAGGCCTTTTACGCTAAGCTGGGCTTCGTCCGCGATCCCGAGGAGTTTTCCGAGAAGGGCAGGGCCAGCGGTCTGGTCCATCCCACCGGGCTGCGCATCCATCTGATCTTCAACGGCGAAGCCGCGCCGGAGGGCAATGTGCTGATGGATGCCCCCATCAAGCGCCCCGGCTACACCCATGCCGCCTTTATCGTGCCGAGCATGGCTGATCTGGTCGGCTGGCTGAAGCGTGAGGGCATCGCCATCACCGAAGGCCCGATCGAGCTGGGCCATGGCCGTCGCAATGTCTGCTTTATCCGCGACCCGGACCGCAATGTGCTGGAGTTCAACGAGATCCTGTGATCGCTCGTCTTTGTCTTGAAATCTCCATATCGCCGGGCTCTATGGTCGCAGGAGCGACAGTGCCCACAGGGCCCGGCCAGCGGAGATGCCAGAGATGATGCGTAACAAGAAGCAGGGTGCGGCCCTGATCAGCCTGATCCTCTCGGCCGCTCTGGCGAGCCTTGGCGCCAGCGGTGCTGAGGCCCGCGATCTTGGCCCGCGCGCGCCGGGGGCTTTCGACTATTACGTGCTCGCCCTGTCGTGGGAGCCGGGCTTTTGCGCCACCACCACCGGCCACGCCGATGAATGCCGCGCGCCCAAGGGCTTTGTGCTGCACGGCTTGTGGCCGCAGATGGAGGGCGGCGACTATCCCAGCAACTGCGGCGGGCCGGGCCTGACTGCCCAGCAGCGGCAGCAATGGGGCCCGATCTATGCCGATCCCTCGCTGATCAACCATGAGTGGCCCAAGCATGGCACCTGCTCGGGGCTAGCGCCCGATGGCTATTTCCAGCTTTCGAGCAAGGATGTTGCCGCCGTCACCATTCCGGCGGCCTATCGCGCCAATGCCATTCTGCGCAGGAATGACATTCCGGCGATCACCCGCGCCTTTCTGGCCGCCAACCCCGGCATGGTGCCCGCGGGCATCCGCGTGAACAGCCGCAATGGCACGGTGACCGAGGTGGACATCTGCGTGACCAAGGCGGGCGCCTTCAAGGCCTGTTCGTAACGGGGCAGGCCCCCGGTCTGGGCAGCGATAGTGCCGCGTTGGTCAGAAAGCCCCGATCGGTCAGCGCGGTGAGAAAAGCCTCGATCGCGGCCTGATCGCTTGCAGCATAGTGCAGCCCATGGCGGGCGATGGCGGTGGCCAGCGTGGGGCTGGCGCCATCGTGGAAATAGGGCGCGGTCACCGCCAGATTGCGCAGCGAGGGCGTGCGAAAGGCGCCCTTGTCCGCTGCCTTGCCGGTAATCTCGAACAGGCCGAGGTCGCGCGGTTGGGGTGCTTCCAGCGCATGGAAGCGCAGATCGGTGAAATCGCGCCCGGCATGGCATCCGGCACAATCGCGGCGGATGATCTTCTGCCCGGCGCGCGCCTGGGCAGACAGCATACCCCGGTCATAGGGGCTGCCGCGGGAGGTCAGCGTCGCCTCGAAGCTGGCCAGAGCTTCCGCCACACGGGGATAGGTCACCGATCCGTCGCCGGACGGAAAGGCCCGCGCAAACAGCGCCCGATAGCAGGGATTGGCCGCAAGGCGCCGGACGATCTCGCCCTGCTGCCCCGCCATGCCCATCTCCACCGGATGCGTCCCCAGCACCGGCACCGAGACCTGATCGGCCAGAGTCGTCTGGCGCGGATCGGCCCAAGTCAGCGGCGAAAAACGCCCCACATTGCCCAGCCCCGGCACATTGCGCCGCCCCGGCTCGTCGGTGACGCCGGGATGGGTGCGGTTGCCATCGGCAAAGGCATGGAACTGCTCATGGCAGGTGGCGCAGGCCATGGTGCCGTCGCGCGAGAGGTCGGCGTCATAGAACAGGCGGCGCCCCAGCTCGACCCGCGCGGCCTTGTCGCCATGCTGCCCGGCCAGCGCTGTCGTGCCCAGCGCCAGCAGGGCCAGCGCCAGCAACCTCATGCGCTTCACGGCAGGGCGGCGACCAGCACGCGGATCGTATCCTGCCCATTGGCCGAGACCTGCACGGTGTAATGCCCCGGCTTCAGCGCGAAATCGACCATCTTGCGGATGCCGCTGCACTCCGGCCCGTGCCCATGCGCCACCGAGCGCTGCGCCCCATCGGCCCCCACCACATCGAGCCATGCCCCGGAGGACAGCGCGATGCGATAGGTGCCCGCCTGAGCCACCTCCAGCGCCATCACCCCGCCATGGCTGACCGAGCCGCCCGGCTTTTCCGGCTGCAGCGGATAGGTCACGGCAGGCGTGGGCAGCAGGGCGATCTGCGCCGCCTGCCCGGCCTTCAGCAGCGCGGCGTGTGCGCCATCGGCCCCAGCTGTCAGCGATGCGGGGTTGCTCCATGGCGCCAGAGCGCCAGTGGGCGCCACAGGCGCGGTGCAGGCCGGCGCGGCGGGCGGCATGGAGGATGACGGGGCACCTTCCTGAGCGCAGAGGGGACCAGCCAGCATCAGGCAGCTTGCGGCCAGCGGGGTGAAGGGAAAGCGCATCGAACCTCCGAAGATCGGCCGAACAGGTGGATCGGTTCATAAAGCAGACCGGTCCTGAAAAGCCATAGGGGCCCCCAGGAAAACTGCCCGCGCGCTGGCTCCTATACGATGGTATAAACGGGCAGGACTTTAGGCCGGGGCATGCTTGTTTTCGCGGCTTCCGAGGCGCAGGGCTAACCCCATAAGATGATCGCTTGAGGAGGCCGTTTCGTGACCCGTATCGCCAATTCCGCCCTGCGTGCCAAAGTGACCAGCGCCGCAGAAGCCGCCGCCATGATCCGCCCCGGCGACACGGTGGGGATGAGCGGCTTCACCGGCTCGGGCTATCCCAAGGCCGTGCCCATCGCCCTGGCCGAGCGTATCGAGGCTGCCCACGCCGCCGGAGACGATTTCCGCGTCCGCGTCTGGACCGGCGCCTCGACCGGCCCGGAGCTGGATGCGGCGCTGGCCAAGGTGGACGGCATCGAGTTTCGCCTGCCCTACAACTCCGACCCCATCGCCCGCGAGAAGATCAACAGCGGGAAGATGGATTACTTCGACATGCACCTGTCGCAGGTCGCGCCGATGGCGTGGCAGGGTTTTCTGGGCAAGCTGGATGTCGCTCTGGTCGAGGTGGCGGGGATCAACCCCGATGGCTCGCTGATCCCGTCCTCATCAGTCGGCAACAACAAGACCTGGCTGGACCGCGCCGACAAGGTCATCCTTGAGGTCAACCGCTGGCAGTCCCCCGCGCTGGAGGGTATCCACGACATCTATTACGGCACCCAGCTTCCCCCGCAGCGCGTGCCCATCCCCCTGCTGCGCGCGGACGACCGCATCGGCTCGAACTATTTCACCGTCGACCCCGCCAAGGTGGTGGCCATCGTCGAAACCGACGCGCCCGACCGCAACCTGCCCTTCAGCGCGCCCGATGCCTCGGCCAATGCCATCGCCGCCCATCTGATGGAGTTCTTCGCCCATGAGGTGAAGGTGGGCCGCATGCCGGTCAATCTGCTGCCCCTGCAGTCGGGCGTGGGCAACATCGCCAATGCGGTGCTCTCCGGGCTGGTCGACAGCCCCTTCACCAACATGACCAGCTTCACCGAAGTCATTCAGGACGGCATGATCGACCTGCTCGACACCGGCAAGCTGCGCATGGCCTCCGCCACGGCCTTCTCGCTCAGCCCCGAGGCGGCGGCGCGGGTGAACGCGGACATGGCCCGCTACCGCGACAAGATGATCCTGCGCCCGCAGGAAATCAGCAACCACCCCGAGCTGATCCGCCGCCTGGGCTGCATCGCCATGAATGGCCTGATCGAGGCCGACATCTACGGCAACGTCAACTCCACCCACGTCATGGGCAGCCGCATCCAGAACGGCATCGGCGGCAGCGGAGACTTCGCCCGCAACGCCTATGTCTCGATCTTTATGACGCCCAGCACCGCGAAGGGCGGCAAGATCAGCGCCATCGTGCCCCAGGCCAGCCATGTGGACCATATCACGCAGGACGTGCAGGTGATCGTCACCGAGCAGGGGCTGGCGGATCTGCGCGGGCTGTCGCCCCGCCAGCGGGCGCAGGTGATCATCGCCAATTGCGCTCACCCGACGTTCCGGCCCATGCTGGAGGATTATTATGCGCGGGCGCTGAAGGGGTCTTATGGATTGCAGAGCCCGTCCCTGCCCGGCGAGGCCCTGAGCTGGCATCAGCGGTTTATCGAAACCGGGTCGATGCTGGTTTAAGGGTTTCGAAGAAAAGAGAAATGCGAGGGCCATCGCCCTCGCGCTCCCTTTAATGTCTGCGTTGCGCATCGGGTTCGGCCAAGGCGCTTAGTTCGCCGCGCCGCAGGCATTCAAACCATGGGTTGGCGCCGGGGCTTCCTGCCTGCGGCGCCCGAGGTGGCGCAGGTGGAGAGTTCCCGCACAAGGATCGGGGGTACCACCACCCTATCGCCGGAAGACGTTATGGGAGCGCGAGGGGGTAACCCCCTCGCATCTTCTCTTCAGACCTTCTTGCCCAAACCCCAACACCCCGCCACAACACCCCAATGATCCTTCTCAACGACGACCCGACCGACCTGCCCATGCCCGATGGCGTGATGCGCACCCATGTCTTCCGCCCTGCCGGAGAAGGCCGCTTCCCCGGCGTGGTGCTCTATTCCGAGATCTATCAGGTCACTGCCCCCATCCGCCGCTTGGCGGCCTTTATCGCGGGCCATGGCTATGTGGTGGCGGTGCCCGAGGTCTATCACGAGTATGAGGCCCCCGGCACGGTGCTGGCCTATGACCAGCCCGGCACGGATCGGGGCAATGATCTGAAATTCACCAAGCCGGTCGCGGGTTATGATGCCGATGCGCGCGCCGTGCTGGATTTCCTGCAGGAGCATCCCGCCTGCACCGGACGACTGGCCACCGTGGGTGTCTGCCTTGGCGGGCATCTGGCCCTGCGCGCGGCGCTGGACCCGCGCGTTCAGGCCAGCGCCTGCTTCTACCCCACCGATGTCCATTCGGGCACGCTGGGCGAGGGCAGGAATGACGATACGATGGCCCGGCTGGCTGAACTGAAGGCGGAAACGCTGTTCGTCTGGGGGCGGCAGGACCCGCATGTCCCCTTCGCCGGGCGCGAGGCGATCCGCGCGCGGCTGGAAGAGGTCGGCGCGCGTTACGAATGGCATGAGGTCAATGGCGCCCATGCCTTCCTGCGCGATGAAGGCTATCGCTACGATCCTGCGCTGTTTGTGCAGACCACGGGCTGGATGCTGGATCTGTTCGCGCGGGTTCTGAACCGGAGCGGGCAGGCATAGGGGACTTCTGCCATTGGGCAGGGCTGGGGTATTTGAGCCATTGGCCCAGGGGGCGCCCTGTGCATGCTGGGCGGGACTGAGACGAAAGGGATTCCATGCGCCGTCACCTGTATTCCACCTTCGCGCTCGCCGGCTTGATGCTGGCCGGCGCGGCAGGCGCCCAGACCTCCACGCCCGCTGCCGCTCCGGCTCCCGGCGAGGCGCCCAAGGTTACCGCGCTGTGGGCGGTGGTGAAGGAGCTGGCGGACGACAGCTATCAGGGGCGCGGCGCCGGATCGCCCGGCTATGACCGCGCCGCCGCATGGCTGGTGAAGCAATTGCAGGCCATCGGGCTGGAACCGGCGGGCACCAATGGATTTTACCAGCCCGTCGATCTGGTGGCGCAGCGTTTTGACGCCGCCGCCAGCCGCGCGCAATTGCTCAGTGGCACGGGCGGCGTTCCGCTCGCCATGCCGCTGTCGGTGCCCAACGATATCTATTTCCGTGGCGCGCATGCCATGCCGGTCGATCTGACCGCGCCGCTGGTTTTCGCGGGCTATGGCCTCTCCATGCCCGATGCGGGCCATGACGATTTTGCCGGGATCGACGTGAAGGGCAAGATCGTGGTGGTGGTGCCGGGCGGGCCGGAGAATGTCTCCGGCGCGCGCAAGGCCAATGCCCGCAGCGAGCGCACCACCATTCTGGCGAAGCTGGGCGCTGTCGGCCTGATCCAGATTTCCACCCCCAAGCAGACCGAAATCCCGTGGGCGCGCCAGATCGGCCTCTCGGCCCGGCCATCGCTGATGCTCAAGGACGATGGCCTGCGCGATGTGGCGGCGCCCTTCCTCGCGGCGATGGTGAACCCCGAAAAGGGCGAGGCCCTGCTCGCCGGATCGGGTCACAGCTTTGCCGAGGTGGCGGCGTTGGCGGACAAATCCGCCGCCCTGCCGCATTTCGATCTGGCGACGCGGCTCTCCACCCATATCGCCGCCTCCCAGACGGTGCTGCACAGCGCCAACATTGTCGCCCGCCTGCCCGGCAGCGATCCGGCGCTGGGCAAGCAGAATGTGGTGGTCTCGGCTCATCTCGACGGGCTGGGTGTGGGCGAGCCGGTGAAGGGCGACGCGATCTACAACGGCGCGCTGGACAATGGCGTGGGCGTCGCCAGCGCCCTGACCATTGCGCGTGATCTGAAAGCCGGAAAGCGCCCGCGCCGCAGCGTGCTGTTCCTCTTCCCCACGGCAGAGGAAGGCGGCCTGCTCGGCTCGCGCTATTTCGCGATGCGGCCCAGTGTGCCCAAGGCGTCTCTGGTGGCAGACATCAATTTCGACATGCCGCTGCCGATTTTCCCGCTCACCAGCGTGACGCCCATCGGTTACGAGGAAAGCTCGCTGGGCAAGGATGCTGCGGCGGTGTCGGCCAAAATGGGCCTGCCCATCGTGCCCGATCCCTTCCCCGACCGGAACGTCTTCATCCGCAGCGACCAGTACAGCTTTATCCGCGCGGGTGTGCCCTCGCTGTTCATGAAGCTGGGCTTCAAGCGCGATACACCCGAGGCAGAAGTGGAAAAGGCATGGCGCGCGGGGGTGTACCACTCGCCGCGTGACGACGCGAACCAGCCGGTGATCCGCCCGGTGGCCGCCGCCTTTGCCGATTACGTTACGGCGGTGGTGCGGCATGTGGCGGATGCGGCGGCGCGGCCCGCGTGGAACAAGGATAGTTATTTCGGGCGGTTTTCAGGGAAGTAAGGAAGAGGAAATGCGAGGGCCATCGCCCTCGCGCTCCCTTTAATGTCTGCCTCGGTGCTTCGGGTTCGGCCTTGTGCCCAGCTTGCCGCGCCGCAGGCAATATTCCTTGCGCAGTTGGCAGATTTAAAGCCTGCGGCGCCTTAGATCGCGCTGGTGGAGAGGCTGGGCGCGTCATTTCGGCGCCACTGCCCTCGCGTCGGAAGACGTTCTGGGAGCGCGAGGGGGTAACCCCCTCGCACCTTCCTTCTTACTGCTTGGCTGTAGAACTCGAAAAAGGCCGAGCCCCTACCGAAGCGCCCCAAGCTTTGTTCGGCTGGGCCTGCATGGTGAACCGCAACTCCCCACCGGCCCGCACTTCTGCGTCCGTGATATAGCTGCGGGTCAGCGGCTGGCCGTTCAGCGTCACCTTGCCCACGTAGGGATGCGCGTCTGACAGGCCATCGGTCACCACGGTGAACTGCTTGCCATCGGGCAGGGTGATCGCCGCGCGGCTGACGAAGGGCCGCCCGATCACATACTGGTTCGAGCCGGGCGCGACGGGATAAAAGCCCAGCCCCGTGAACACCAGCCATGCCGACATCTGGCCCAGATCGTCATTGCCCGCGAGGCCCTCGGGCGTGGGCTTGTACTGGCTTTCCACGATCTGCTTGAGGCGGGCCTGCGTGCGCCAAGGCGCCCCGGCATAGGCGTAGAGATAGGCGACATGGTGGCTGGGTTCGTTGCCATGGATGTACTGGCCGATGAGGCCGGCGATGTCCTCGGCGTGGCTGTAATCCACTTTCGAATTATCGAAATCGAACATGGCGTCGAGCTTGGTGATGGTTTTCGCGTCACCGCCAAGGATCTTGAACAGCCCGGCCTGATCCTGCGGGGCGAACCAGCTATATTGCCAGGCGTTGCCCTCTGTGTAGTCCGAGCCGTAGTTGATGGCGGTGGGGTCGAAGGGCGTGCGGAAGGAGCCATCGGCCTTGCGGGCGCGCAGCCAGCCGGTCTTCACATCGAAGCTGTTGCGCCAATAGCCGGCGCGCTTTTCGAAGGTGGCGGCGATGTCGGCGCGGCCCATCTTGCGGGCCATCTGGGCGATGGTCCAGTCGTCGAAGGCATATTCGGCGGTTTTCGAGGCGGCTTCCGGCTCGCGGTCGATGGGGACGTAGCCCAGCTTCATATAGTCGCCCAGACCGCCATATTGCGCATGGGTGGCGCTGGCGACCATGGCGTCGAGCGCGGCATTGGCGTCGAAGCCCTTGATGCCCTTGAGGTAGGCATCGGCGATCACGGGGACGGCGTGATAGCCGATCATGCACCAAGTCTCGCGGCCCGCGAACTGCCAGACGGGCAGGATGCCGTCGGGGCTGTATTTCTGGCTTTCGACCAGAGAATTGACCACATCGGCGCTGGTCTGCTCGGGCTGGATCAGGGTGAGCAGCGGGTGCTCGGCGCGGAACGTGTCCCACAGCGAGAAGGTCGAGCGGAAGGTGAAGCCCTTGGCCTGATGCACCTGATCGTCCGGGCCACGGTAGCGGCCATCGACATCGCTCCACACGCTGGGCGCGAGCAGGCTGTGATAGAGCGCGGTGTAGAGGTTGCGGCGCATGACCTCCGGCGCCTCGATCTGCACGGCACCCAGTGCCTTGGCCCATGCTGTGTCGGTCTGGGCGCGGATGGCGTCGAAATTGCCCTGCTCGCTTTCAAGGTTGGCGATGGCCCCGGCCTCATCGACGCCCGACAGCGCGACCTTCACCTCCAGCGGGCCCTGCAGCGAGCCGAAATCGAGGCTGGCCTCCAGTGCCTTGCCCAGCTTTTCGGAGAGGTCGGCGGCGGTACGGCCCGGTCCCTTGAAGCCGCGATAGGGCACATTGGCGTCGCGGTCGATCAGCTCATGGCCCACCAGCGGCGCGGAAAAGCGCATGGCGAAGAACAGCTTGCGGCCCGGCGCCCAGCCACGCGTTTCGCGAAAGCCGGTCAGCGTGCCATCGGGATGCAGATGCAGGCCCGACCACAGCACCTTGCCGGGATAGTTGTAGAGCGAGGAGCGCAGATCGATCACCAGCCGCGCATGCGCGCCGGGCTGGAAGGTGTAGCGATGCACGCCCACGCGGGTGCCGGTGGTCATCTCGGCGCGGATGTTGCTGTCGGCGAGAGTCACCGCGTAATAGCCGGGGTGCGCGACTTCGGTGCTGTGCGAGAAGCGGCTGCGATAGCCCGAGCCGGGAACCTTGGGATCACCCGGATCGAGCTTGGCCTCGCCCGCCTGGGGCATCACCAGAAGATCGCCCAGATCCGAATGGCCCGCGCCCGAGAAATGGGTATGCGAAAAGCCCTGAATCGTCGGATCGTCGTAACGATAGCCCGCCGCATGGCCGTAACAGGCGCGGATCTCGCAGCCTGTGTCGGTGTCGGGCGAGAGCTGCACCATGCCGAAGGGCGCGCTGGCGCCGGGGAAGGTGTGGCCTTCGCCCCCGGTGCCGACCATCGGGTCAGCCGCTTCAGACGGTGTGGGCTCCCCGGCATGCAGCGCCAGAGGGGAGCAGGACAGGGCGAGTGCCAGAGCGGCGCGCAGGGGGGAGCGAAGCATGCGGGCGACATTAGCCGCCCTGACATCGCTGTCTATGCCTCTTTGGCGGATCAGGCGATCAGCGCATCCTCAAGCTGCTGGCCGTTGTAGCGGCCCTCGTCGAGCAGACCCTCGCGGCGGGCGACGATGGTGGGGATCAGGATCTGCCCGGTCACATTCACCGCCGTGCGGCCCATATCGAGGATTGGGTCGATGGCCAGCAGCAGCCCCACGCCCTCCAGCGGCAGGCCCAGCGTGGAGAGGGTCAGCGTCAGCATCACCACCGCGCCGGTGACGCCGGCGGTGGCCGCCGAACCCAGCACCGAGACGGCCACGATCAGCCCATACTGCAAGGGCGCCAGCGTGATGCCGTAGAACTGCGCGATAAAGATCGCGGCCACGGCGGGATAGACCGCCGCACAGCCGTCCATCTTGGTGGTCGAGGCAATCGGCACGGCGAAGGAGGCATAGGCGCGCGGCACGCCCAGCTCCTCGGCGGCGACTTCGGCCAGCGGCAGGGCAGCGGCGGAGGAACGCGAGACAAAAGCCAACTGCATCGCGGGCCATGCCTTGGCATAAAACCGGCGTGGCGACAGACCATGCAGCGCCAGCAGGCCGGGGTAAACCACACCCACCACCAGCGCGAGACCCAGATACAGCGCCCCCGCAAACAGGCCGAGGCGCGAGAGCGTGTCCCAGCCATATTGCACCACCGCATTGCCGATCAGCGCGGCGGTACCGATGGGCGCCAGACGGATCACCCAGCCCAGCAGCTTGCGCAGCACCACCAGCAGGTCGCTGGTCCAGCCGAGGAAGCGCTGCCCGGCCTCACCCGAATGCAGTGCCGCGCTGCCGATGGCCAGAGCGATCACCACCACCTGCAGGATGTTGAAATCGACAGCGGTGCTGGCGCTGGTGCCGTCCAGCTTGGTGCTGGCGGCCAGACCCAGAATGTTGGCGGGGATCAGGCCTTTGATAAAGTCCAGCCAACTGCCCACCGTATGCGGCTGGGCGGCATCGGCAGCGATGGCGCCGCTGTGCAGGCCGGGTTGCAGGGTCAGGCCCAGAATGATGCCGATGGACACGGCAATCAGCGCGGTGATGGCGAACCACAGGAAGGTCTGCGCCGCCAGACGCGCTGCATTGTTCAGCTCGCCCAGCCGCGCCACGCTGGCGACGATGGCGGCGAACACCAGCGGCGCCACGGTGGCGCGCAGCAAAGTGATAAAGCTCGACCCCACCAGACTGAGCGCCATGGCCAAAGGATGGCTCTTGTCGCCCGGATGGGCGCCCGTCGCCCGCGCCAGCAGGCCCAGCGCCAGACCCACGGCAATCGCCGCGACGATCTGAAAGGCGAAACCGCGCCGTTTGGGCGCGGGGCGGGGGGCGGTGGTCTGGTTCACGTTCGGCTCTCGTTGTTCTGCGACGCTTGGGGGTTCATGGTTCAGGAGAAGGGGTCGGCGATTTCGATATCGACGCTGGGGGTCACCTGCCTCACCCGGCTGCCGGGCGGCACGGATCTGGTCAGCCACACATTGCCGCCGATCACCGATCCCGCGCCGATGGTGACGCGGCCCAGAATGGTGGCGCCGGCATAGATGGTGACGTCATCCTCCAGAATGGGATGGCGGGCGATGTCCTTGACCAGATGGCCGTCGGCGTCCTGCGCGAAGCTGCGCGCGCCCAGCGTCACCGCCTGATAGAGCCGCACCCCGCGCCCGATGATCGCCGTCTGGCCGATCACCACGCCGGTGCCGTGGTCGATGAAGAAGCGCTCGCCGATGGTGGCGCCGGGGTGAATGTCGATGCCGGTGCGCGAATGGGCGATCTCGGCGATGATGCGCGCCACCAGCGGGCTGCCCGCCAGATAAAGCTCATGCGCCAGCCGGTGGTGGATTACCGCGGTGACGAAGGGATAGCACAGCAGCACCTCGTCGACGCTGCGCGCGGCGGGGTCTCCGGCGAAGGCGGCCTCCAGGTCGGTGTCGAGCAGGCGGCGGATCGCGGGCAGGCGCGTCGCGACCTGCGCCACCAGACGGTGAGCGCGGTCGTGATGGTCGGTCGAGGGTTTGCAGCCGTCGCGGACATAGGCCAGCTCCATCGCCACCTGCCGCGCCAGCAGTGGCAGCGCGGTGCGCAGCGAGGCGGCGACAAAGGCATCCTCATTCTCGACCGTCAGATCGGAGGGCCCCAGCCGCATCGGGAACAGCGCCGCCGACAGCGTCTCAACCACATGGGCCAGCGCATGGCGCGAGGGGAAGCCATGCGCGCCATAATCCAGCTCGCCCGAGCGGCCCTTGCAGGGCAGGCGCTCCCGCCAGCCCGCGCGGGCATCGCGCAGCGCGCCGGTCAGCGCGGCGAGGTCGAAATCCTCGGTGCTGAGCAGGCCGGTCTCCACAGGGGAGTCGCCCGTCGCGAGGACGAGGGGGGAGGCGGGGTGCGGAGTCATCTGCGCGGGCATGCGTGGCTATATGGGGGCGTTGCGATCACAATCCCAGCCTCTGCCAGAATTCATCGGGCTCGATCTGGGCGCTGTGGCGTGCCGTTGCGGCATCCTCGCCGCGCCATGAGGGATGGGGCAGCGGCGGCACGGGGTTGGCGCGACCGGCGTGGCGGGCATGGGTGAGGGCGTGGCGGGGCATGATTCCGGTTCCTTTCAAACGGCGTAACAGACACGAGACACGAGCCCCGAATCTGGCCGGAAAAGCCGGAATTCCTTGGGTTCATGCGCTTTAGCGGTTGATGACGCGGAGCAAGCTGACACGAGGATCAAAAGCCGCGGCCCGATCCGGCGGCACTCAAAGGAGGAGGATGCCAACGGATCGGACATGGTTTCTCTACTGATTGAGTTGAGTTTTGTCGCCCAAGGCTTGCTGCGGGGTGCTCAAGAAAATCTATGCGGCGGTTCGGGGTTGGCAGGGGACCAAACCGGGGCTTTGCGGCGGGCAACAAAGTCTAGCGCGGCAATTGAGCTTTCCTCATTGAGCCGCCGCGCCAAAGCTGGCTATGCTGAAGGGATGGCCCGTTTTGCCCCGATTCCGTCCTTTCGCCGTCACCCGGATGTTGCCCGATGAGCGGCAAGGCGCTCATCATCCGCCATGTGCCGCATGAAGGCGTGGCCGGCTATCGCGAGCCGATCGAAAGTGCGGGTTTCCTTGTCGATCGCATCGATGTCACCGATCCAGCCTTCCCGACGCTCGACCTGTGCGAGCCTGATCTGCTGATCATGATGGGCGGGCCGATGGGGGTTTATGAACAGGCGCAATATCCGTGGATCGCCTGCCAGCTCAAGCAGTTGGCGCGGCGTCTGGCGGCGGATCGCCCCACGCTGGGCGTGTGCTTCGGCGCGCAGATGATCGCCGCCGCTTTGGGCGCCGATGTCTATGCCGGGCCGCGCAAGGAGGTGGGCTTTCACCCCGTGACGGTGCTCGATCCGGCCAGCCCGCTGCGCCATCTGGCCGATGTGCCGGTGCTGCACTGGCATGGCGACACCTTCACCCTGCCCGAGGGGGTGGAGCTGCTGGCCTCCAGCCATGTCTATGACCATCAGGCCTTTCGCCGGGGGCCCAATCTGCTGGCGTTGCAGTTCCATGCCGAAATGGGGCTCGACCCGCGTTTCGACGCCTGGATCGAGCAATGGCCCGAAAGTGTGATCGAGGCTGGCGGCACCGAAGCCGATCTGCGCGCGGCCCACAGCGCGCATGGTCCCGGCGCGGTGGCGGCCGGTCAGGCGATGATCCGCGAATGGCTGACGGGGCTGAAGGTTTAAGTGTTTGTTTGGACAATGTGCCTTCGCACATTGTCAGAGCGGCACCGGCCCACTCTCCCGCCCGGTTACCCAACGGTGGTATCCTCTGGGTGGCCGGGCGGGGGAGCGGGCTGGTGCCGCAAAATCCGGCTCTTTCGCCGGATTTTCAAACAGACTCTTACCAGATCTTCGCGCGCTTCTCGGGCGCGATGTACATCTTGTCGCCGGGCTTCACGTCCCAGGCCTTGTACCAGCCATCGACATTGGGCAGCGGCCCCAGAATGCGGAAGCGCGACGGGCTGTGCGGATCGACCGCGACCTGATTGCGCAGCGCATCCTCACGCTGCAGCGCGCGCCAGTTCTGGGCATAGGCCAGGAAGAAGCGCTGGTCGCCCGTCAGTCCGTCGAGCACCGGGGCTGCCTTGCCCCCCAGCGCGGTGTGATAGGCATCGAGCGCAACCTGCACCCCCGCGAAATCGGCGATGTTCTCGCCCATCGTCACATCGGGCTTGATGAAGGCGCCGGGCGCGGCCTCGAAGCGGCCATACTCCTCGCCGAAGACCTTGGCCTCGGCCTCGAAGCGCTTGCCGTCCTCGGCGGTCCACCAGTCGCGCACCGCGCCGGTGTCGTCGATGCGGCGGCCCTGATCGTCGAAGCCATGGCTGATCTCATGCCCGATGATCGCGCCGATGCTGCCGTAATTGACCGAATCGTCGGCCTTGGGATCGAAGAAGGGCGGCTGCAGGATGCCCGCGGGGAAGACGATCTTGTTCTCGCCGCCGCCATTGTAGGCGTTCACCGTCTGAGGCGTCATGCCCCATTTCTTGCGGTTCACCGGCTTGCCCAGATCCTCCATGGCATAGGCCTGGTTAAAGGCGGTGGCGCGCTGGACATTGCCGTAAAGATCGTCGGCCTTGACCGTCAGCCCGCCATAGTTGCGCCAGAAGTCGGGATAGCCGACCATCACATCCATCTTGGACAGCTTGGTCAGTGCCGCCTGTTTGGTGGGCGGGCTCATCCAGCTGTTGGTCTCGATGCGATGGGCCATGGCGGTCTTCAGATTGGCGACCAGCACCTCCATCTTGGCCTTGGCATCGGGGGTGAAGTGGCGGGCGACATAGGCTTGCCCCACCAACTCGCCCAGCGATCCGTTGACCAGATCGATGCCGCGCTTCCAGCGGGGGCGGTTCTCGCTCACCCCGGCCAGCGTCTTCACATAATCGAAGCGGCTGTCGACCATCGCCTTGTTGAGATAGGGCGAGGCCTGCTCGGCAACATGGAAGGCTTGCCACAGCTTGAGCGTGGCCAGCGGGGTTTCGGCATAGAGCTTCGCCAGCGCCTTGATCGCGGTGTTGGGGCCGACGATCATGCGCTGCTGCGGGCCGACACCGATGCCGTCGAACCACGCCTTCCAGTCCAGCCCCGGCGCATAGGCAGCGAGCTGCGCGCTCGACATCGGGTTGTTGGTGCGCGGCACGTCGCGCTCGGCGGCCTGATCCCAGTGGATCTTGGCGATCTCGGTCTCGAACGCCATGATCGTGGCGGTGGCACCCGCCGGATCGGGCTGCCCGATGGCGGTCAGCACGCGCTGGATATAGGCGCGATAGGCCTCGCGCTGGGGCTTGAACTGGTCGTTCAGGTAATAGTCGCGATCGGGCAGGCCCAGCCCCGACTGGTCGAGATAGAGCACGTTGAGATCGGCATTGGCGGTGTCCGGCCCCACATAGGAGCCGATCAGCGTGATGCCGAAACGGGCCTGGGTGAGGCCCATGAAACGGGCAAAGGCGCTTTTGTCCGGCAGGGCGCGCACCTGCGCCAGATCGGCCTGAAGCGGCTTGATGCCGACCTGTTCAAGCCGCGCCTCATCCATGAAGCTGTTGTAGAGCGCGCCGATCTGCCCGTCTTTGGGGGCGGCGGTGATGATGTCGCGCACCTGCGCCTGCACCGTCTCGCTCAGATCGTAGAAGGTGCCGGTCGAGGGGCGGTCGGCGGGGATGGTGTGGGTCTTCTTCCAGGTGCCATTGGCATAGGCGTCGAAATCGTCACCCGGCTTCACCGAGAGATCGCGCGCGGAGATGTCCACGCCCCAGCCGGTGGTGGCGGGCGCGGCGGGCGGCGTGGATTGCGCCATCACTGGCGCGGAAAGCGTGAACAAAGCGACAGAGGCAAGGAGCCTGAAACTATGGGGCAAATCATGTCTCCAGCTAGAAAGGCGGTGAGCGCCAGCGCTGCGATGCCGGAAGGAAATACTTCGGCGATGAAACAAGATTGCGTGAGGACTGGCTGCCTGTCAATCAGGCAGGCCGCTCCGGCTGTTCAGCCATCAGTGCCGATCGTGCTCGGTCTTTTCATATTCGTCCTCGATCCGCTTGGGCGGATCCTGCCATGTCGACCAGGGCATGGTCTTGTGCAACTCGTCGGACCAGCGCTCGACCCAGTCGATACCGTCCTTGCCGGTGTAGGGATCGCGGGTGCGATAGGCCGGATCTTTCAGCGCCTGTTCCAGCGTGACGGGCTTCAGGCGGCGGCGCTGCAGGATCTGCGCCAGAGCCTCGAAACTGTCGGCGTTGAGGCGCGTATCATGCAGCAGCATCACATAGGCGATCTGCCGCCCGAACACCGCATGGGCGGCGCGCTGGTACCAGCCGATCGTCCGCTCGGTATAGGCGAGATATTCGCGCTGCACCTGCAGGCGGCGCGGCTCGTCATGGCGATAGATGGCATCGTCATAGACCTGCGCGAACTCCCAGTCATCGGCATCGATGGTGACCGGAGCGATGATGTAGCCATGCGTCGCCAGCCAACTGTCGATGGCATCCTTCACCGGGCCGGGCGAGCCGGTCTCCAGATAGGGATGGCGGAAATAGCGCATGGTCTTGCCGTGCTGGGCCAGCAGGCCCTTGGTCACCGGCTCGCCCTTGGCGATGTCGGCGGTGTAGCGCTCGGCACCCAGATCGTTGGGCGATTCATGGCTGTAGGTGTGGTTGCCCAGATCCATGCCCGCATTGAGCCAGCGCTTCAGATTGTTAACCTGCTGATCGCGCGTCGGGCGGTCCAGCTTGCTTTCGTTGACGAAGCCGATGGCCGGGAAGTGATGCTTCTTCAGCCCGCGGAGGATCATCATGTTGATGTAATCGACATAGGGCTGATCGGCCGTGAGGCTGAGGCCGGGCAGATCGTCGAAGGTCAGCGCGACCGTGCCCATTTCGGCGGGCGGGGCGAAGCTTTCGACCTCATGCGGGTGCTCCGGCTCATGCGCGGGCTGGGCGGCATGAGCGGCGCAGGTCGCCGATGCGAGGGCGGCGGCAAGAACCAGTCGGCTGATTTGGGGGAACGAAATCATCATTGATCCGTAATCAAGGGTGAGACGACCATAGGCCGCCATCCGCCAGCATCAAGCCATGACGGTGCTCAATTATGGATGAAGCAAAAGCAGACGGGGATATCAGCTCGGTTGATCGAAGATCAGCCGCGCCCCAATCAGTCGCGCATGGCGAGGCGGACGCTCTCGTCCTTGGGGGCGCTGTTGTAGATGAAGCCGAAAGCGGGGGTGGCGCGCAGACCCAGAGCGTGGATCGGGGCGTACCACACGCGCACTTCGCTCCAGTCGCCATTGGCGGAGACGTCTTCGGCCAGAGCGGCATGCTCGATCATGCCGGGGCGCGACCAGTTGGCGTGGTCAAGCACGACGTGGCGGGCATCGACGATCTTGGTGACGGTGGCGACATGGCCAGAACGCATCGAGTGGGTGGCGCGGAAAGCCAGAACCGAACCTTCGCGGGGGGTCGTGCCGCGAGCATAGAGGCCGTTGGCCTGAGCCCACCAGTCCTTGGCATCGCCGTGCAGTTCAATGCCCGAAATCTCGCGGGCATAAGGGGCACACTGCGTATGAGCTTGGGCGGGAAGGGCCGCAGTCAGGGCTGCTGCACCGCTGATAACCATGGCAATGTTGCGCAAGTTCTTGATTGCACCAAAGAAGTTACGCAGCACGCCGAAATCCCTCATTAACCACCGACCCCGGCGATGCAGTGTTGTTAGCGGTTTGCGCCGAGCGGGACAGCCCCCGCGCCGGGCAGTCATCGTGTTTGAACAACGGTTCATCGGCTCGGGAAAAATACGGTGAGTTGAGTTGTGGCGCGGGTGTCGCAGTGTGGCTTTGCTGCGTTGCGATAAGGTCACAGGGGGTGGTTCGAAGGGGGAAGAAGGGGAAATGCGAGGGTGTTACACCCTCGCGCTCCCATTTATGTCTGCGTCGCGCATCGGGTTCGGCCTTGCGTGAGGTCGCCGCGCCGCAGGCTTTCATCAGCATGCCCCGCCCATAGCCTTCCCTGCCTGCGGCGCTCAGCCTTGCGCAGGTGGAGAGGCGGAGCGCAAGGATGCGGCGCCACCACCCTTTCGTCGGAAGACGTTATGGGAGCGCGAGGGGGTAACCCCCTCGCATTGTCTTTCTTTCCCCTTTGAAATCCCGGTGCTAAAACCCACCCCATGACCGCGCAACGCCGAAAAATACCGCTGTGGAAGCTGGTGGGCGGCGGAGCGGTGCATATGGTGGTGCCGGCCTATCTGCTGGCACTGGCGGTTGATGGCTGGACTCATCGCGCAGCCGGACTGGACGGCTGGCTGACCCATGTACCGCACATGAGCCTGTGGTTCCTGGGCGTCTACACTGGAGCGAGCCTCAGCGCGACTCTGCTGGCGGCGCTGACCGACCGCTGGACTGCGCAACCGGCAAATCCCGAGGATCAGGCCGAAACGCAGGCTGCGCAACATCTGCGTCAGGCTCTGGCGCGCGGGCGCTCGGCTTTCGGGCCGGAGGGCGATGCGGTGCTCGACCGGATCGCCAATTTGCGCCCCGATCCGGCCTCTGCCGAAGTGCGCGCCCTGCTGCGCGATCTGGCGGCCATGGTTGAGGCAGGGCGGGCGGCGCTGGAGGCCTCCGCAGACCACGACACTTCGGCCCGCACCGTCACCGCGCTCACCCGCATCGCCGCCGCGCTGGAGCAGCAGGCGCGCGACCGGGCTGTGCAGGCTCAGGACAAGGCGCTGGTCATGGCTGCCTATGTCGAGGCGCGTTACGGTGAAGATAAGATATAAGATAACCTGAAATACGACCAAAGTAGAGACTCCGATTTTACTGGAATCGCTATTTGAACAGTCGTAAATGGAGAGGGCCGCTCAACCTTGACCGGCTTTCAAAAAGACACCACAGGATGTCATCCCCCATGCAAAACGTCATCACGCTCGGCGCTTCCGCCGGGCTAGGCTTGTTTGTGTTTGTGCTTTTTCTTGTGTCGCGCATGGTGCGCTATGTGGGCAACAACCGTGTTGCCGTGGTCGAAAAGCTGTGGAGCCAGGCCGGTTCGGTCAGCGCGGGGCTGATCGCGCTGGAGGGCGAGGCGGGGTATCAGCCCGATGTGCTGCGCGGCGGTTTCCACTTCTTCTTCCCGTTCCAGTACCGCATTCACAGCCAGTCGCTGGTCACCATTCCGCAGGGCCAGATCGGCTATATCTTCGCGCGAGACGGCGCGCCGCTGGGCCCAACCCAGACGCTGGCCAGCAATGCCGCGACCGCCGATTTCCTCGATGTGCGCGCTTTCTTGACGCATGGCGGGCAGAAGGGGCCGCAGCGCACCATCCTGCGTGAGGGCACCTATGCCATCAACACCGCGCAATTCGTGATCATCACGAAGGAGCGCATTCACGGCCTGCTGCTCAATTACGAGGACGGCCCGCTGTTCGACCAGATGCAGAATCTGATCGCCGGGCGTAACGGCTTCGAGGCGGTGGTGATCCGCGACGCTTCCGATCAGATCGGCATCGTGACGGTGCATGACGGCCCGGCACTGACCGCCGACCACATCATCGCGCCCGAAGTGGGCACCGATCAGAAGCAGTCGGCCAGCTTCCATAACTCCTTCCAGGACCCGGAGAAGTTCATCGTGGCCGGTGGCCGTCGCGGTCGCCAGTTGCAGGTGCTGGTGGAGGGCAGCTATTTCATCAACCGCCTGTTTGCCACAGTGGAGCTGGTCGGCAAGACCATCATCGAGGTCGGCCATGTCGGCGTGGTGATCAGCTACACCGGCGCCGATACGGGCGACACCTCGGGCGAGGATTACCGCCATGGCGAGCTGGTGGCGCGCGGATCGCGCGGCGTGTGGAGCGACCCGCTGCTGCCCGGCAAATATGCCTTCAACACCTATGCGGGCAAGATTCTGATCGTGCCCACCACCAACTTCATCCTCAAGTGGCAGAGCGACATCACCGGGCAGCACAAGTTCGACGAGAATCTGTCGGAAGTCTCGCTGATCACCCGCGATGCCTTCGAGCCCAATCTGCCGCTCTCGGTGGTGGTGCATATCGACTATCGCAAGGCACCGCTGGTGGTGCAGCGCTTCGGCGACATCAAGAAGCTGGTCGAGCAGACGCTGGACCCGATGGTCTCGGCCTATTTCAAGAACATCGCCCAGAAGAAGACGCTGATCGAGCTGCTGCAGGAACGCAGCGACATCCAGCTTCAGGCCAGCGAGGAGATGCGCGCCAAATTCCTCGGCTACAATCTGGAGCTGCAGGAGGTGCTGATCGGCACGCCGCGCGCCACCGGAGGCAACGACCAGATCGAGAAGGTCTTGCAGCAGCTTCGCGAACGTCAGGTCGCCGAGGAACGCGTGACCACCTATGAAAAGCAGCGCATCGCCGCCGAAAGCGAAAAGGCGCTGCGCGAGGCGCAGGCGAGGGCTGATCAGCAGACCTCGATCACCCAGTCTGAGCTCTCGATCATCGTGCGCGAGAATGAGGGCAAGGCGAGCCTGCGCATGGCGACTCAGGCCGCCGAGCAGACCCGCATGCAGGCCCGCGCCGAGGCCGACCGTGTGCGCATGATCGGTGAGGGCGAGGCCGCCAAGATGATCGCCCTGGCCGCCGCCGACGCAGAGCGCATCACCAAGACCGGTCTGGCCACCGCCGAAACCATTGCCCGCCAGGCCGAGGCTTCGGGCGGTGCGCGCTATCAGCTCACCCGTCAGGTGGTCGAACGGTTGGCCGAGGCGCTGGAGAAGTCGGGCGTGGATATCGTGCCCCGGATCCAGATCCAGACCGGCGCCACCAGTGGCGAGGGCGGCGCGCTGGGCGCGGGCGCCAATCCCATGGCGGCGCTGATTGGCATGCTGCTCTCGGAAAAGGGCGAGGCCATGCTGGAGAAGAAGGAGGAGGAGCAGACCGCGGCCTGATCCCGTTTCAACCTCGATACGCATCGGGAGGGCGCTTTTTCAGGCGCCCTCTTTTTTATGGTGATTTTATATCCTATTGCGGGGATCCACGATGGCCGTGATCGCCATGCGTCGAGTCCTTTGGGGGCAGAGGAATGACGGATGGTGATTTTATCTCATGACATTTAAGGCATGAGCATGGTTCGGCCCCCGCCGTGAAGGATGATTGCTTGCGCCCCCTGTTGCTTTCCTGTGTTGCCCTGACCGCCCTGCCCGTTATGGCGCCCGGCGTGGCGCTGGCCCAGAGCCAGTCCCCGAGCCCATCCTCCGGTCCGTCGGCGCCTGCCACGCAGGCCCAGCCCGAACACACCATCGTGGTCACCGCCCGCCGTCTGGACGAGGCACGCGCCAGCATCCAGCCCAGCCTTGGCGCCGATTCCTACGCCGTCAGTCAGGATGCGATCAAGGCGCTGCCGGGCGGCGCCAATCAGCAGTTCAACCAGATCCTGCTGCAGATCCCCGGCGTCTCGCAGGATGGCGGCGGCCAGTTCCATGTGCGCGACGATCACGCCAATCTGCAATATCGCATCAACGGCACGATCCTGCCCGAGGGCCTCGCGGTTTTCGGCCAGACGCTGAGCCCCCGGCTGATCGACCATTTCGCGCTGCTGACTGGCGCGCTGCCCGCGCAATATGGCCTGCGCACCGCGGGCATCATGGACATCACCACCAAGAGCGGGCTGTTCGCCAAGGGCGGGCAGGTCTCGCTCTATGGCGGCAGCCATGGCTCGATCAACCCCAGCTTCGACTATGGGGGCTCATCGGGCGACACCAATTACTTCGTCTCGGGCGATTTCAAGCATAACAATCTGGGGATCGAGAGCGTCGACGGCAGCTCCACCCCGCTGCATGACAAGACCGATCAGGCGCAAGGTTTTGCCTATGTCGACCATATCGTCGACCCGGACAATCGCATCAGCTTTCTGGGCGGCTTTGCCAATCAGCATTTCCAGATCCCCAATCCGCGCGGGCTCTCCGCCGCGCAGACCGGGCCGGGTTACAGCGTGGGCGGGCAGAGCGATTACCTCTCGGACAATCTGAACGAGCAGCAGTTGGAGCGCACCGGCTTCGGCCAGCTTGCCTGGCTGCGCCACACGGGCGCGCTGACGCTGCAGACCTCGGTCTCGGCGCGCTATTCGGAGCTGATCTATCGCCCCGATGTCACCGGCGAACTGCTGTTCAACGGCACAGCGCAGAATGCCTATAAGAACGATCTGGCGCTCTCGGGCCAGATGGATGGCGTGTGGCGGGTCAGCCATGCCCATACGATCCGCTTCGGCTTCTATGTGCAGCATGATCACGCCATCAGCCGCACCGGCACTTACGCTTTCCCGTTGGATGACAGCGGCGCGCAGACCGGCCAGCCCATCGATATCCTCGACGACAGCGCCAGCAACGCCTGGACCACCAGCGCCTATCTGCAGGATGAGTGGAAGCTGGGCGAGGGGGTAACGCTCAACTATGGTGGCCGCTTCGACCGCTATGCCGCCTATCGCACCGAGAGCCAGTTCTCGCCGCGCGTGAACATGGTGTGGGAGCCTGCCGCGCGCACCGCGATCCATCTGGGCTATGCCCGCTATTTCTCGCCGCCCCCCTTCGAGCTGGTGGGCGGCGCGAATCTGGGCAAGCTGGCGGGCACCAGCGCGGCGGCGGGCAACACGCTTGACACCACGCCTTATGCCGAGCGTCAGAATTATTTCGACATTGGCTTCGAGCAGAAGATCAAGGGCGGTTTCAGTCTGGGCGTCGATGCCTATTACCGCCTCTCGACCAATCTGATCGATGAGGGCCAATTCGGCGCGCCGATCATCCAGACGCCCTTCAACTACGCCAAGGGCCGCATCCGGGGCGTGGAGTTCAACGCCAGCTACAATCATGGTCCGTGGTCGATCTATGGCAACATCGCCATGGCCAAGGCGCAGGGCAAGGGCATCAGCTCCAGCCAGTTCAACTTCAGCGCGCAGGAACTGGCCTATATCGCCAATCACTACATCTATCTCGATCACGACCAGACCTACACCGGCTCGGCGGGCGTCAACTATGCCTTCAAGCAGGGGGGCATGAAGGGGCTGAAGCTGGGCACGAGCCTGATCTATGGTTCGGGCCTGCGCACGCAAGGGTCTGCGGCGGATGGTTCGGTGATCCCCAATGGAGCGCATCTGCCTGCCTATGCGCAGGTCAATCTGTCAGCCAGTTATCGCATCGAGCGGCCCGGTGTGGAGCTGCGCTTCGACATCATCAATGTGGGCGACCATGCCTATCAGATCCGCGACGGGGCAGGCGTGGGCGTGGGCGCGCCGCAATGGGGCGCGCGCCGGGGCTTCTTCGTCGGCGTGACGAAGGATATCTGAGAAGCTGTTTGAAAATCCGGCGAAAGAGCCGGATTTTGCGGCGCCAGCCCACTCTCCCGCCCGGCCACCCAGAGGATACTTGCCGTTGGGTAACCGGGCGGGGGAGTGGGCTGGCGCCGCGCCTTTACAGCGTGGCTTCAACCGGCACGAAAGGCAGGCTGGTCGAGCCCGACTTGCTGCCATTGCCCGCGACCTCGCGGTAAATCCGCGCGGCGATCGAGCGCCACGAGAAATTGTCCTCGATATGCCGCGTCTGCTCGGCCAGCAGATCGGCGCGGGCCTCGGCGGTTTTCAGCGAGGTGATCTTGTCGGCCAGTTGCGTCACATCGGCGGGCTCGAAGATCGCCGAATCGCCCACCACGCTGGGTATGCCGCCTACGTTGGACCCGATGGCCGGCGTGCCGCAGAACACCGCCTCGGCGCAGACGCGGCCGAACTGCTCGCGCCAGAAGGGGGTGATCTGGCTGGGCAGCACGAACAGGTCGAGCGCCGAATAGAAGATCGGCAGTTGCTCCTTGTTGAGCGCGGGCAGCAGCACGCCGCCGAACTCCTGCACGGCTTCAGCCACATCGGCATCGCTGACCGGGCCGCAGAGCATCAACGCCACATCGGCATCGCGCGCGGCCTGCGCCAGCGTTTCCAGCCCCTTGGGGCGCCAGATGCGCCCGGCAAAGCCCACCAGCAGGCGGCCATCGACCGCGCGCCGCACCTCGGGGAAGGTGGCGGCAAGCTGCTCGCGCGCCTCGGCCTTGGGGGTCGGGCTGAAGGATTGCAGCGAGACGCCATTGCCCAGCGGCGCCAGAATCTTCGCCTTGGACGCGCCGCGCTGCGTCAGCACGCCCGCCACCTCGGTGTTCTTGGGGAAGATCTTGTCGACGCGGGCATAGACCAGCCGTTCGAGCAGATTGGCCCCGCCGAAATTGCCCTTCAGATTGATCGCGCTGCTCTCCAGCACCAGCGTGCTCTTGCGCTTGAGCAGTGAGGCCCAGAAGGCCGTCACCGAATGCGGCTCCTCATGCACATAGAGCACTTCGGGCGGATTGGCGCGGATGTAGCGCATCATCGCCGGGCTGAAATAGGACAGCCAATGGCCGCTGGCCCGGCTGGGAAACAGCTTCAGGTCGAAGCCGAGATCGGCGCGGGCGCTTGGGCGGTAATCGACGCCGGCGAAAATCTCCGGCCCTACCACGGTCAGGTCGAACACCTTGGCCAGCTCGCGAAAGCGGTCGTGATACAGCCGGTTTCCGGCCTCATGCCAGACAAGAATAAGACGTGGGTTCACGGGGCGATCCTGTTCTTGATGTTGCGGGCAATGCTGCCCCAGCTGAAGGTGTTGCGATAGGTTTCGACCGCCGCCGCATCGGGCGGGGTCTGGGCCGTTTCGGTGACAATGCGCGCCAGTTCCTCCGGCGCGATGGAGAGCGGCACGAAGCGGGCCCATGGCGGCGCCACGCTGCGATGGATCTCGATGTCGCTGCAGACCACGGGCAGGCCAAGGCTGCCCGCCTCGACCAGCGGCATGTTGAAGCCCTCGGCCAGCGACATGCTGACGAAGCAGGAAGATTCGCGGTAGAGCCCCAGCAGCGTCTCGTCCGAGGCATGGCCGTGCCACGCCAGGCGCCCCTGAGCAGCGGCGACATGGCCGTCCCAGGCCTCGGCAATCGGGCCCCAGCCATTGCGGCCCACCACCGCGACGCTCCAGTCCTGAGGCAGATGGCGCTGGGCGGCGACCAGCGCCTCGTAATTCTTGCGCGGCTCGATGGTGCCCACCGCGACCACCTGCGGCTTGCGCGTCGCCTGCGGCGGGGCCTTGCTCAGATCGATGCCCGGCGCATTGCCGATGGTGCCGACATCGCGGCGCAGGATCTGCGTGAGGCTCTGCGCCATCAGATCGGTCGGCGCGAAGATGCTGGCATAGCGCGGGGCGGCCAGCCCCTCGAAATGGCGGAACAGCATGCGGCCGCGCAGATTCATCGCATGGCCGCGCGTCCAGGGGAAATCGTCATGGATGATGCGCGCCACCGGCAGCTTCGAGGCCACCACCAGCGGGCTGGGCGGAAAGGCCGGGCACAGCAGCGTGCCGATCTTGTGCTGGCGGAAGGCGGGGGTGGTGGGCAGGCTCAGCCAGCCCTTGAAGCCGCCCTTCACCCGGATCAGATTGGGCGCTTGCGGCAGGCTGGAGGCATCATCGACAAAGCCGATGGTGTCGGGCGCGATGCTGCCCAGCGCCTCGAACAGGTTGAGCGCATAGCGCTCGATCCCGGTCGAGGCCTTGGGGCGGGTCGCCAGAACCAGATCGACGGCAATGGTCGCATTGGGGGTCGGTTGGGACGTCACGCCTGTCCCTCCGCTGTGATGGCCTGTTTGCGCGTCACCTTACTGCCCTCCTGAAGGCTGCCTGCCGTGTCGACGTGAATATGAGCGTTTCATGCGCGTGATAATGTGAGCGATAACCGAGGCCTGTGCCCCCGCACGTTGCACCGCCATAAAACCTCTTCGCAGTTGCACAATCAAGATCGAAGTTGATCGCGCCGGACCGGGCATCAGGGACGACGCATGGAGTGGCGCTGCGAGACGTGTGGTGTTAAGTCATGTAAGATAAGCGAGACGATGTTATCCGGAATTTTACATAGCTTGCTGTCGGATGCAAGCCGGGCTTGCAGACATCCGGAAAGATATTGGTCATGGAAATGAACGATTTTTCACGATAGTGTAAGATCGTGCGGGGAAGGGGTAAATCAACATTCGTCCAAGTGGCGTCGGTTCAAATGACATGCGTCCAATTGGCAAAGGCTGGAAGTTCTATGATCGTCAAATTTGCAGACAAAGCCGATGCTGATCGCCTCCAGGACACGATGGGTATCCGTTTCGATCGCCGCGACCTGAACGAGATCGTTGATTCGGCGCTGAAGACGGTTAACAGCCAGAAACTATACGTGACCTGCAATCTCAATCATTTGCGGGTGCTGCAGTCCGACGGGGACTTTCGCCAGGCCTATGGCAAGGCCTCGGTCATCACCATGGACAGCCGCCCGATGCAGATGGTCTCGCGCATCCGCTATGGCGAGCAACTGCCGCTGGTGACCGGCGCGGACCTGTTCGCCGTGCTGATGGAGCGGCTGGTGCCCGGCCGGGACCGCCCCTTTTTCGTCGCCAGCTCGACCAACACCGGCGAAAGGCTGGTGCGCAAGCTGGTCGATCGCGGCTTTGCGGCGGGGGACATCGGGGTGATCAGCCCGCCCTTCGGCTTTGAAAAGGATGGGGTTTACAGCCAGTCCCTGCTTTCGACGATCCGCGAACACCGCCCGACCCATCTCTTTATGGGGGTGGGGGCGCCCAAGTCCGAACGCTGGGTGGCGCGCCATCTGCCCGAGCTGCCGCCCGCGCATATCTTCTGCGTTGGTGCCGCGCTGGACTTCACGGCGGGGCTCAAGAGCCGGGCTCCGGCCTGGCTGGGGCAGATCGGCATGGAATGGCTGCACCGCCTGCTCTCCGAACCGGGACGGTTGCTGCCGCGCTATGCTGGCGACGCCTATTTTCTGGCCTGTCTGCTGGGCGGCAAGAAGCTGGCGACCGTTTCGAAGGTGAGCGAAGCGCATTAAAGACGTGAGCGAAGCGCATTGATTTCATGGGCGGAATGGCCCCTGAAATCCCGCGCCGCCATGTCCAATCGTAACATTGCGCCCTTAGACTTTGCCGGCTCGGGCACGCCGTGGCCTGCGGGCGTTAAAGCGATGTGCAATTGCAGCATAAATCCGTTGACGGGGCCACGCGCAGGCGGAATAGTTGTTTACACATAGGTCTCCGGGGCGTCTTCCCGCAGGCGACAGTCAAACATGCCTTGCGCCTTACGCGCATCCTGATTCTTCATGTTCTGGCCACGATTTTAGAGAGTAGCTCTGGATGAAAATTGCTGTTTTCGGGCTCGGTTACGTCGGTCTTTCCAATGCGGTGCTGCTGGCGCAGAACCATGAGGTGGCCGCCGTCGACGTCTGGGCCGAGCGGGTCGAGATGCTCAACGCGCGCAAGTCGCCCATCGTCGATGCCGAGCTGGAAGAGTTTCTGGCAACGCGGGAGCTGAACCTCACCGCCACGCTCGATGCGCAGGCGGCGCTGGCCGGGGCCGATTTCGTGATCGTCGCCACGCCGACCAATTACGATGTCGACACCAACAAGTTCGACACCTCCTCGGTGGAATCGGTGATCCGCACGGTGATCGCTGCGGGCAGCGCGGCGACGGTGGTGGTCAAATCGACGATCCCCGTGGGCTTTATCGAGGATGTGCGCCAGCGTCTGGGCACGCCGAACGTCATCTTCAGCCCCGAATTCCTGCGCGAGGGCAAGGCGCTCTACGACAACCTCCACCCCTCGCGCATCATCGTGGGCGAGCGTTCGGAGCGGGCCGAGACCTTTGCCGGGCTGCTGCTGGAAGGCGCGGTGAAGAAGGATGTCGAGATCCTCTACACCGACCCCAATGAGGCCGAGGCGATCAAGCTTTTCGCCAACACCTATCTGGCCATGCGCGTCGCTTTCTTCAACGAGCTGGACAGCTATGCCATCGCCGGCGGCATGGACACGCGCCAGATCATCGATGGCGTGGGCCTCGATCCGCGCATCGGCAGCCATTACAACAACCCCAGCTTCGGTTACGGCGGCTATTGCCTGCCCAAGGACACCAAGCAGTTGCTGGCCAACTATTCCGATGTGCCGCAGAACCTCATCCGCGCGATCGTCGACGCCAACCGCACCCGCAAGGATTTCCTGGCCGACCAGATCATCGCGCGTAAGCCCCGCACGGTCGGCATCTTCCGTCTGGTGATGAAGGCGGGCTCGGACAATTTCCGCCAGTCCTCGATCCAGGGGATCATGAAGCGGATCAAGGCCAAGGGCATCAAGGTCGTGATCTATGAGCCCGAGCTGGCCGATGCAGAGTTCTATGGTTCGGAAGTGCTGCGCGATCTGGAAGCTTTCAAGCAGGGCAGCGATGTGATCGTCGCCAACCGCATGTCCCCGGCGATCAAGGATGTGGAGGCCAAGGTCTTCACCCGCGATTTGTTCGGTTCGGACTGACGACGTGGGCGGGGCATCGCCGCCCCGCCAACAGCCCAAAGAAAAAGCCCTCACCGCGCCAAGGCGGTGGGGGCTTTTCTATGTCAAAGGTGCACAGCCCGCCGCAGCGGGCCATGCCCCGGCTTGATCAGCGCGGCAGTTCGCTCACGCCCATCAGCGCCTCATCCACCGCGCGGGCGGCCTGACGGCCCTCACGGATAGCCCAGACGACCAGCGACTGGCCACGACGCATATCGCCGCAAGCGAAGATCTTCTCGTCGCTGGTGCGATAGTCGAAGGTGTTGGCCGAGACATTGCCGCGCGGGTCCAGCTTCACGCCAGCCTGATCGAGCAGACCCGCCTTGCGCGGGCCGACAAAGCCCATGGCGAGGAAGATCAGATCGGCCTTGAGCGTGAACTCGCTGCCGGGGATTTCCTGCATCTGGCCATTGACCCACTCGACGCGGACGCATTCCAGACCGGTCAGCGTGCCGTTCTCACCCACGCAGCGCTTGGTCAGCACGGCGAAGTCACGCTCCACGCCTTCCTCATGGCTGGAGGACGTGCGCAGCTTCAACGGCCAGTTCGGCCAGCTCAGCGCCTTGTCTTCCTTCTCGGGCGGCTTGGGCATGATCTCGAGCTGGGTGACCGAGAGCGCACCCTGACGGTTCGAGGTGCCCACGCAGTCGCTGCCGGTATCACCGCCGCCGATCACCACCACATGCTTGCCGGTGGCCACCAGCGAGCCGCGCGGCGCGGCGCGGATTTCATCGTCGCCCGCGTTGCGCTTGTTCTGCTGGGTCAGGAACTCCATGGCGAAACGCACGCCCTGCAGTTCGAAACCGGGGATGGTCAGCGGGCGCGGATCTTCCGCGCCGCCCGCCAGCACGATGGCGTCGAAGTTTTCCTTCAAGCTGGCCACCGAGATGGTCACGCCCACTTCCACGCTGGTGCGGAAGGAGATGCCTTCGGCCTCCATCTGCACCATGCGGCGGTTGATGAGGTGCTTTTCCATCTTGAAGTCGGGGATGCCGTAACGCAGCAGCCCGCCGACGCGGTCGTTCTTCTCGAACACCGTCACCGAATGGCCCGCACGCGCCAACTGCTGGGCGGCGGCCAGACCCGCCGGGCCGCTGCCCACCACCGCGACCGACTTGCCGGTCTTCTTGGCGGGCACCTGGGGCGTGATCCAGCCCTCATCCCAGCCCTTGTCGACGATCGCGCATTCGATCGACTTGATGGTGACGGGCTGGTCCACGATGTTCAGCGTGCAGGCCGCCTCGCACGGGGCGGGGCAGATGCGGCCGGTGAACTCGGGGAAATTGTTGGTCGAGTGCAGCGTTTCGAGCGCACCCTGCCAATTGCCCTCATAGGTCAGGTGGTTCCAGTCCGGGATGATGTTGTTCACCGGACAGCCGTTGTGGCAATAGGGAATGCCGCAATTCATGCAACGCGAGGCCTGCGCCTTCAGCGCGCCCTCGTTATGCGGAATCACGAATTCCTTATAGTGGCTGATACGCTCCTTCGGGTCCGCATAGGTGCGGTCCTGACGGTCAAGCTCGAGAAAGCCGGTTTCCTTGCCCATTGTATTCTAACCCTTATTCGGCGGCGACGGAGGCGGCGGCGAGGCGCTCGGCTTCCATCTGCTTCAATGCACCGGCGTAATCGCGCGGCATGACCTTGACGAACTTGCTGACAGCATTGTCGAAGTCGTCGAGCAGGTCACGAGCGCGCTGGCTGCCCGTGTGCAGGTGATGACGTTCCAGCAGGATGCGCAGGCGATCCGCGTCATGGTAGAGCATGTCGCCCATGCCCAGATCGTTGACGCTGACGGTGCGCTGACCGGGGCGACCGGCACCTTCGTCCTCGTCACGCCCAAGCTTGACCGGCAGCAGATCGACCTGTGCCTTGTTGGCGAGATCGGCGAAATTGCCCTCCTCGTCATAGACATAGGCGATACCGCCCGACATGCCTGCCGCGAAGTTGCGCCCGGTCTTGCCCAGCACAACCACAACGCCGCCGGTCATGTATTCGCAGCCATGGTCACCCGTGCCCTCGACCACCGCGATGGCGCCCGAGTTGCGCACGGCAAAGCGTTCGCCCGCCACGCCGTTGAAGAAGGCCTCGCCGGAGATCGCGCCATACATCACCGTGTTGCCCACGATGATGTTCTGGGTGGGATCGCGCTTCACATGCGCCGGCTGGCGCACGATCACGCGGCCGCCCGAGAGGCCCTTGCCGACATAGTCATTGGCATCGCCCACCAGATCGAGCGTGATGCCATGCGCCAGGAAGGCCGCGAAGCTCTGCCCGGCCACGCCCTTCAGGCTGACGTGGATGGTGTTGTCCGGCAGACCGGCATGGCCGTAACGCTTGGCCACCTCGCCCGAGAGCATCGCGCCGACCGTGCGGTTGACGTTGATGACATTGCGCTCCAGCCGCACCGGCTTGCCCTCGATCAGCGCATCGGCGCTGGCCGAGATCAGCTCATTGTCCAGCGCCGCCTCAAGACCGTGGTCCTGCGTGCCGGTCCAGCCCAGCGAGGGGCTGTCACCCAGCGGCACCTGATGGAGCAGCTTGCCCAGATCGATGCCCTGCGCCTTCCAGTGGTTGATCGCCTTCTTCATATCGAGGCGATCGACGCGGCCCACCATCTCGGCGACGGTGCGGAAGCCCATTTCGGCCATGATCGCGCGCAGCTCTTCGGCGACGAAGAAGAAGTAGTTGATCACATGCTCGGGCTGGCCGGTGAAGCGGGCGCGCAGGACGGGGTCCTGCGTGGCAACGCCCACCGGGCAGGTGTTGAGATGGCACTTGCGCATCATGATGCAGCCTGCCGCGATCAGCGGAGCCGTCGCGAAACCGAACTCGTCAGCGCCCAGCAGCGCACCCACCGCCACGTCGCGACCGGTGCGCAGGCCACCATCGACCTGCACGCAGATGCGCGAACGCAGATTGTTGAGCAGCAGCGTCTGCTGGGTTTCGGCCAGACCGATCTCCCACGGCGAACCGGCATGCGTCAGCGAGGTGAGCGGCGAAGCACCCGTGCCGCCCTCGTAACCCGAGATCGTCACATGGTCGGCGCGCGCCTTGGAGACGCCCGCGGCCACGGTGCCCACGCCCACTTCCGACACCAGCTTGACCGAAACACGGGCGCGCTGGTTCACGTTCTTGAGATCGTGGATCAGCTGAGCGATGTCCTCGATCGAATAGATGTCGTGATGCGGCGGCGGCGAGATCAGCGTCACGCCCGGCGTCGAGTGGCGGGTCTTGCCGATGGTCTTGTCGATCTTCTGGCCCGGAAGCTGGCCGCCCTCACCGGGCTTGGCGCCCTGAGCCATCTTGATCTGGATGTCATCGGCATTGACCAGATAGTCGGTCGTCACGCCAAAGCGGCCCGAGGCCACCTGCTTGATCGCCGAACGCATCGTGTCGCCATTGGGCAGCGGCTTGAAGCGCGCGGGGTCCTCGCCGCCTTCACCGGTGTTCGACTTGGCGCCGATGCGGTTCATGGCGATGGCCAGCGTGGTGTGCGATTCCCAACTGATCGAGCCATAGCTCATCGCGCCGGTGGCAAAGCGCTTCACGATCTCGCTGGCGGGCTCGACCTCATCGAGAGGCACAGCCTTGTCGCCGGGCTTCAGATCGATCAGCCCACGGATGGTGAGGTTGCGCTGCGCCTGATCGTTGATCGAATCCGCAAATTCGCGATACTTTTCAGGCGTGTTGCCGCGCACCGCATGCTGCAGGCTGGCGACATTCTCCGGCGTCCAGGCATGGTCCTCGCCGCGCAGGCGATACTGATACATGCCGCCCACATCGAGCATATGCTTGTAGATCGGGTTGTCGCCATAGGCCACGGCGTGGCGGCGCACGGTTTCCTCGGCCACTTCGAGCAGGCCCACGCCCTCGATGGTGGTGGCGGTGCCGGTGAAGTACTTGGCGATGAAGGCGCTCGACAGGCCGATGGCGTCGAAGATCTGCGCGCCGCAGTAGGACTGATAGGTGCTGATGCCCATCTTGGACATCACCTTCAGAATGCCCTTGCCGATCGCCTTGATGAAGTTCTTCTGAACCTCATAGGTGGTCAGCGGCAGCTCCTTGCGGATGCGGATATCCTCGAGGGTCTCGAAGGCCACATAGGGGTTGATCGCCTCGGCGCCGAAACCGGCCAGAGCGCAGAAGTGATGCACTTCGCGGGCCTCACCCGTCTCGACCACCAGACCAACCTGCATGCGCAGACCCTGACGGACGAGGTGGTGATGGATCGCCGCCGTCGCCAGCAGCGAGGGCATGGCGATGCGGTCGGTGTTCTGGGCGCGGTCCGACAGGATCAGGATGTTCTTGTCGGCCAGCACCGCCTCGGTGGCGGCCCAGCACATTTCCTTGATCGCCTGCTCCAGACCGGCAGCGCCAGCCTTGGCGTCCCAGGTGGTGTCGATCGTGGCGGTGCGGAAGGCGCCGTCGAGGGCGGCTTCCACGCTGCGGATCTTGGCGATGTCGTCGTTGGTCAGGATCGGCTGATCGATTTCCAGACGCTTGTGCGTGCCCGCCTCGCGGCCCAGCAGGTTGGGGCGCGGACCGATCATCGATACAAGGCTCATCACCAGCTCCTCGCGGATCGGGTCGATCGGCGGGTTGGTGACCTGAGCGAAGTTCTGCTTGAAATAATCGAACAGCAGGCGCGACTTGCGCGACAGCACCGCGATCGGCGTGTCGGTGCCCATCGAGCCGATCGGATCGTCAGCAACCACAGCCATCGGCTCGAGGAAGCGCGAGACGTCTTCCTGCGTGTAGCCGAAGGCCTGCTGGCGATCGAGCAGGCTGGTGGATTCCGTCGGCAGCGCGGCCAGTTCAGGCTCGACGACTTCCAGATCCTTCAGCTTGTACTGCGCCTGATCGAGCCACTCCTGATAGGGCTCCTCGCTGGTGAGGCGGGCCTTGATCTCCTCATCCTCGATGATGCGGCCTTCCTCGAAGTCGATCAGCAGCATGCGGCCGGGCTGGAGGCGCCACTTGCGCAGGATGCTCTCCTCGGGGATCGGCAGCACGCCGCTTTCCGAGGCCATCACCACCACATCGTCCTTGGTGACGATGAAGCGCGCGGGGCGCAGACCGTTGCGGTCCAGCGTGGCGCCGATCTGGCGGCCATCGGTGAAGGCCACGGCGGCGGGGCCGTCCCAGGGTTCCATCAGCGCGGCGTGATATTCGTAGAAGGCGCGGCGCTGCGCATCCATCAGCGGATTGCCGGCCCAGGCTTCCGGGATCAGCATCATCATCGCATGCACCAAGCTATAGCCACCGGCCAGCAGCAGCTCGAGCGCATTGTCGAGGCAGGCCGTGTCCGACTGGTTGTGCGGGATGATCGGCCACATCTTGTCGAGATCCGGGCCCAGCAGCTCGGATTCCATGATGCGGCGGCGGGCGTTCATCCAGTTCACATTGCCGCGCACGGTGTTGATTTCGCCGTTATGCGCAATGAAGCGGAAGGGATGCGCCAGCTTCCAGCTGGGGAAGGTGTTGGTCGAGAAACGCTGGTGCACCAGACCCAGCGCCGAAACGCAGAGCGGGTTGACCAGGTCGTTGTAGAAGGAACCGACCTGCGTGGCCAGCAGCAGACCCTTGTACACGATGGTACGGGTCGAGAAGCTGGGCATGTACAGCTCGGTCAGGCCGGGCAGACCGTGCTTTTCGGCCAGCGCCGCCAGCGGGTTCTGGGTCTGCTTGCGGATCGCCAGGATCTTGCGCTCGAAGGCGTCCTGATCGGCGCAGTTCTCGCCGCGGCCCACGATGCACTGGCGGATCACCGGCATCGAATCGAGCACGGCCTTGCCCAGACCGTCCATCGTGACCGGCACATCGCGCCAGCCGATCAGATGCTGACCTTCCTTGGCGATGAACTTCTCGAAGGTTTCAACGATGAACTTCTGGCTCGCCTCATCCTGAGGGAGGAAGCACATGGCCACGGCATAGTCGCCGGGCTTGGGCAGGGTGAGGCCAGCGCCGGTCGCCCAGTCGCGCAGCAGCGCGTCGGGAAGCTGGATCAGGATGCCCGCGCCGTCGCCCAGCAGCGGGTCGGCACCGACGGCGCCGCGATGGTCAATGTTTTTCAGAATCTCCAGGGCCTGGGTAATGATCTCGTGGCTTTTGGCGCCTTTAATATGCGCAACAAAACCAACACCGCACGCGTCGTGCTCGTTCTTCGGATCGTAGAGGCCCTGGGGCTCTGGAAAACCCATCGATTATCTTTCCTGCAACATGGGACACCGCCGATTCCCACGGCGATATCCTAGCCTAACTCTGTTTGGAGCGCGAATCGCGGCCGCCCGTTACGGCCCGAAATGCGCAATTTGCCCCATGCCGATTGCAGGGGCATTTGGCAACCGGGAAAGGCCCCATCCGGGGCACATTTCCGGCCAGAGTTGTAAGGAATAGCAATTCGTGCCTGTAAGGCTTGTGCAGAAAGTGGCGTAATCGGTGCTGTGCGCGTAATTATTTAACTTCGCGCAGCGCGGCCAGCGCCGAGCGCAGGCTGGCCTGCGTGCCTGCCATATCATCGGCCTGAGCCGCCAGCGCCCGCCCTTGAGCGGCCGCATTGCGCAGCGGCAGCGGAACCGGCGATTCGTCGTGAGCCTCGGCCTGACCCTCATGCTTGCGCATGGCCAGGGCCAGGCGCTCGATCAACTCGACATGGCTCAGATCGTCGAGCGCGGCCTGGCCGATGCGTTCCTCGGCATGGGCGCGCGGATGCACCGGCGTGGCGCCGATCATTGTGGCAGGTTCATCCTCGACGGCTGCTTCCAGCTCGGCGGGCTCGGGCGCGCGGGCGGGCAGGTCGTCCGGGGTCGCCAGATGCAGCGGCGGGCGGATCGGCGTGACCGAGGCGAGATGCGTGTGCAGCCGTTCGGCATCATGGCGCTTGTTGGCCTGTTCGCGCGCGGTCTGCTGGTCGCGGGCGGCTTGTTGGTCGCGCGCGGCTTGGGCCTGCTGCTCCAGATCGCTGTCGCTGACCAGCGGGGGCAGGCTCTGCCACGCTTCCTGCGCGGCATCATCCTCGGCCTCATGCGGCGCATGCACGGTGGGCACGGCCATCAGCGGGAAGGGGGTGATGACGGGAATGTCGGACAGGGCCTCATGCTCCTGCGCCTCGCTCAGCCCATGGGCTTCGTCCCAGGCCGGAGCAGGATAGGGCGAGAAGGGAGCCTCGCTGATCGGACCGGCGGGCGGCGGCGGCGGATAGGCGATGGCGCCGGGTGCATAGGGCGCGGGCTCGGCCAGCGCCGGAACGGCGGGCAGCGCCAGCGGCGACACGAAATCGGGCACGGCGGCGGTGTGACCGGTGGCCATCGCCGGAGCGAAGGCGGGCATCTCGATGGCTGGCGCCGCGATGGCGGGTGCTTCTGCGAAAGCCGGCGCCGCCGAGGGCATATCCTCGAGGAAAGGCTCGTCGGTGAAGGGCGTGGCGGGCGGCAGTTCGACGGCAAAGGCCTGCGGCTGAATGGGCTCGGCCAGCGCCGGAACCTCGGCATAGGCCGAGCGGAAGGTCTCGATCGGATAAGGCTCGCGCTGCGGCTCTTCGTAGGAGCGCGGCGCATCGGCGCGGCCCAGCCCCTCGTCGCCCAGCTCGGCATGAGCGCTGATCGGCGGGCGGGCGGGATGGTCGGGATGGCGGTCGCGCGAACGCAACTGGAAGCCGCCGTCGCCGTCATGGCGTGCCGGGCGCAGGATGCGCGCGGCCAGCCAGCCGATGCCGCTGCCCAGAACGGCAAAGCCCAGCGCCACCAGCAGCCTTGCGGTCATCCCCAAGGGCGGGGCGGCGGCGGGCACGATCAGGTCGAGGCGGGCGGCCATCACCCAGCTTTCCAGCAGCGAGCCGCGAATCGCCAGCGACGACAGGCCGAAAAGTGCGGCGAACCACGCGACGACAAAGGGGGTGAAGGCCGGGTGTCCGGTCAGGGGCTGGGGTTTTCTGCCACCAAGAAAAGCCTGATCTGCCAAAGCCTGTGTCCCGTCCATCGCGCTATGCCATCATTGAGCCATCATGCCGTCTGCAGCCCCTGAGGGCCACTTGCATGGGTGCTATTGTTGCCCGGATCTATCAAGAGTTGGTAAACACCGAGATAACGAGAAACATTGTGGTGCCAATCGTGGCGCTGCGCAACATGATTGCGCCCGGCGACACGACGATGGTCCCAGTTGGAGCGGTCCGAAAGCAGCCCGGCCAGTGCCTCGCCGCAGGCTTTCGGGTCGTCGGGCGGGAAAAGCGTACCGGTTTCGCCATCCGCGATTAGCTCGCGATGGCCGCCCACATCGCTGGCCGCGACCAGCTTGCCCTGCGCCATGGCCTCCAGCGGTTTCAGGGGCGTGACCAGATCGGTGAGTCGGCTTTTTTTGCGCGGATAGGCCATGATGTCGCAGAGCGCGTAATAACGCTCCACCTCCTGATGTGGCACGCGGCCGACAAAGCGAATCGCCGGCGCCGCCGGGCTGGCCTCGGCCTGAGCGCGCAGGGCTTCCGCGCGGGGGCCGCCGCCCACCATCAGCAGGCGGGCGTCGGGGTGATGCCCGATCAGCACCGGCATGGCATCGATCAGATCGTCGAGCCCCTCATAATCGTAGAAACTGCCGATAAAGCCGATGACTGGCCCGCTGCCCAGCCCCAGATCGCGGGCGAAATTCTCGTCGCGCGCGGGCGGATCGCCGAACAGCGTCAGATCGACGCCATTGGGCATGATCGTGATGCGTTCCGGCGCATTGCCGCGTGCAACCAGATCCTGCTTCAGCCCCTCGCAGATCGTCACAACGGCATCGGCGCGGCCGACGACATAATCCTCCAGCTTGCGGGTGAGGTTGTAGCGCAGATTGCCCTCGCGCCCGGTGCCATTGCCCACGGCGGCGTCTTCCCAGAAGGCGCGAATCTCGTAAACCAGTGGAATACCCAGCCTTTTGGCGGCGCGCAGCCCGGCCAGCCCGCAGAGCGCCGGGGAATGGGCATGCAGCACATCGGGCCGCCATGCCCGCGCCAGTTCGACGATGGCATCGGCCAGCAGGCCGACTTCACGCCATTCGCGCAGGCCTGCCGGGCCCTTGGCCTCGCCGCGTGTGCGGTGGAAGGTCAGCCCCTCGGCCTCTTCGGTATCGGGCCCGTCCAGTGTATGACGCAGGCCGGTGATGCCGCGCACCTCCAGCCCCAGCGCCTTTTGCGCGGTCAGGATCGCGCGCGTGCGAAAGGTGTAGCCGCTGTGCATCGGCAGCGAGTGGTCGAGGATGTGGAGCACGCGGGTCATGGTTGCGATCTCTAAAATGCGAAGGCTTAACGCTCCGTCAACCGCTCATCTGCTAGGCATCCGGAGCAAAGTGGCGCCATGGCGCTGGGAGTGTCGCCCGATGGCACGGGCAAGTGCGCAGCAGGATCTCAGCCTTTGATCGATGATCTGGCCATCGGCATCACGCATCTGCTGCTGGTGATCGCCATCATCCGCCTGCTCTCGCGCGCCGATCTGGACCGCGAACCGCAGCGCAAGGCGGAGGCCGAATCGCCTTCCGCCACGCCATCGTTGCCGGGTACCCCGTCGTCGCTGCCGGGTGCCCCGCCTCGGGCAGAGGGCGAGCGCAACCGGGTCGGGGTGATGCGCCTGCCGGGGCTGGGCCGGGGGAACCGGCATGTTTAACCTGCTGCTGGCGCTTTTCGCGCTGTACCTCATCGCCATGGGGCTGCGGCGGCCCTTCATCTGGGTACTGTTCTATCTGTGGGTCGATATTCTGGCGCCGCAGAAGATGCCCTTCGCGCAGCTTGCCGCCATTCCCATCTCGCTGGTGGCCTTTGTGCTGGCCCTGGTGGGCTGGGCGATGTTCGATGACAAGCAGAACGTCCGCTTCTCCTTCCGTCAGGTCCTGATGCTGATGCTGCTGATCTATTGCGGCATCAGCACCCAGACCGCCGATTTCCCCGATGCGGCGGCGGGCAAGTGGGACTGGGTGTGGAAGGCGCTGGTCTTCGCCATCTTCCTGCCGCTGACGCTGACCACCCGCCTGAGGCTGGAGGCCGCCGCGCTGGTGATGGTGCTTTCCGCCGGAGCAATCATCATCGATGGCGGGCTGAAAACGCTGGGCGGCGGCGGCGGCTATGGCGAGCTGAAGCTGTTCATCAACGACAACACCGGGCTGTATGAAGGCTCGATCCTCTCCTGCGTGGCGGTCTCGCTGATCCCACTGGCGCTGTGGCTGGCGAAGGAAAGCACGGTCTTTCCGCCCGAATGGCGCACGCGGCTTTTCGCGCTGGGGCTCTCCTTCGCGGCCCTGCTGATCCCCGTCGGCACCGAGGCGCGTACCGGGCTGATGTGCGCGGGCCTGCTGGCGATCCTGATGCTGCGCTCGGCCAAGAACCGCATGCTCTACATCGGGCTGATGGCGGTGGCGGCGGTGATCGCCATTCCCTTCCTGCCGCACAGCTTCACCGCGCGCATGAACACCATCGAGAACAACAAGGCCGACGAATCGGCGGCCACCCGTCTGGCCGTCTGGGCCTGGACTCTGGGCTATGCCGCCGATCATCCCTTCGGCGGCGGTTTCGAGGTCTATCGCGCCAACAAGCTGGTGATCAACACGCAGGACACCTCGGCGGGCGGCGGCGGGGTGACCACCGTGCAATCGACCCAGACCAAGGATCAGGGCCGCGCCTTCCACTCCTCCTATTTCGAGATGCTGGGCGAACAGGGCTGGCCCGGCCTGATCCTGTGGCTGACCCTGCAGATCAGCGGCATCCTGCAGCTTGAGGGCGTGCAGCGGCGGCTGAGGAAATCCACCGATCCGGGCGACCGCAAGGATTACGGCATGGCCGTCGCCCTGCAGCAGGGGCATATCACCTATCTGCTGGGCGCGGCCTTTGTGGGCATCGCCTTCCAGCCCTTCGTCTATATGCTGATCGGCCTGCAGATCGCGCTGGTGAGGCAGGTGAATGACCGGCGCCATCCTGCGCCTGCCGGGGCGCCGGGCATGCGGATGCAGGCGGCTTCGCTGCGCGCGGGCTAGGTTCCAGCCTCTTGCCAAGCGCGGCAGGCAGGCCCACAGCGCGGCCACCATGTCTGCCCTTAACGAAGATGCCGTCATCGTCGCGGTCGCGCGCACGCCGATTGGCCGTGCATTTCGCGGCGGTCTGGCCGCGATCCACCCCGTCACGCTGGGCGCCCATGCCATCGCCGCCGCCGTCGAGCGCGCGGGCGTCCCCGGCGAGGCAATCGAGGATGTGATCTGGGGCGCGGCCATGCTTCAGGGCGGGCAGTGCCCCAACCTTGGGCGCCTTGCCGCCCTGCGCGCGGGTCTGCCTCACAGCGTGCCGGGCATGAGCATCGACCGCCAATGCGCCTCGGGCCTCGCCGCCATCGCCATCGCCGCGCGCACCATCCGCGCCGGAGACGCGCAGGTGCTGGTGGCGGGCGGACAGGACTCGATCAGCCAGATCCAGACCGGCGCCTTCCGCTACGACCCCGATCCCGCCCTGCTGGCCACGCACCCCGGCGCGGGCATGATGATGATCGACACCGCCCAGACCGTCGCCGCCCGCCACGATGTCACCCGCGCGGCAATGGACGCCTATGCGCTCGCCTCGCACCGCAAGGCCGCCGCCGCTCGGGAGGCCGGCGCCTTCGATGCCGAGATCGTGCCCGTCCGCCTGCCCGATGGTCGCCTGATCGAGCGCGACGAGGGCGTCCGCCCCGGCACGTCGCTCGGCGCTCTGGCCCGGCTCAGCCCGGCGGCCGGCACCGATGCGCTGACGGCGGGCAATTCCAGCCCGCTTTCCGATGGCGCCGCCGCCGTGGTGATGATGAGCGCCACCGCCGCCCGCGCGCACGGATTGGTGCCGCTGGGGCGTTTCAAGGGCATGGTGTCAGTGGGCACAGCGCCCGAAGACATGGTGCTGGGCCCCATCGCTGCCGTTCCCCGCCTGCTGGAGCGCCACGGGTTGACCATGGACGACATCGGTCTGTGGGAGCTGAACGAGGCCTTCGCCGTGCAGGCGATCCTCTGCCGCGATGCGCTCGGCATCCCCGAAGAGCGGCTCAATGTGAATGGCGGGGCGCTGGCTCTGGGGCACCCCTATGGCATGACCGGGGCGCGGCTGGTGATGCATGCGCTGATCGAGGGGCGGCGGCGCGGGGTGCGTCACGCCGTGGTGACGATGTGTGTCGGCGGGGGGCAGGGGGTGGCTGCGCTTTTGGAGGTAGAGGAATAAGAAGATGCGAGGGGGTTACCCCCTCGCGCTCCCATGACGTCTTCCGACGATAGGACAGGGGAGCCGAAATGCTGCGCCCCACCTCTCCACCTGCGCCAACTAAGGCGCCGCAAGCATTCAATTCCTCAATTCCTGCCTGCGGCGCGGCAAACCGGGCGCAAGGCCGAACCCGATGCGCCACGCAGACATTAAAGGGAGCGCGAGGGTGTAACACCCTCGCATTGATTCCTTCCCCCTTGAATCCCGCCCGCTCAACCTTGTTCGGTAAATCAACCGTACATCTTACGCTTTCCACTGGGGGAAGCAGGCTCTATGCCCCATGCGCCCCGATTCCCGCGCCGCCCTTGCTCCACATCAGGCGGCCATGAAAGGTTCGACCGATTAGCCTGCCCGTCTCTTTTGCCGGACAACGCCGCTTGCGTGATCGCACCGTGTCGGCGCTGCTATCGCTGGCGATTTTGCTGCTGTTTGCGCTGGTTCTGCTGGAGCTGGGCGTGGTGGGGCCGGGTTCGGGGCCGGGCCAGGGGCATCTGGTTTCGCTGAGCCTGTCGCAGGATCAGGAGCAGAAGAAGACTCCGCAGGCGCCGCAGAAGACCGAGGTCGCGCATAACACGCCTGTGGCGCAGCGCCCGCCAGCGCCCTTGCAGAAGCCCGAGGAGAATGTCCCGCCGCCTCCACCTGCGCCGGTGACGCCCGGCTTCATCCATATGAGCCACGAGGAGATGGCCTCCTCCGACATCGGCAAGATGCCCAAGGTGGCCAGCAATGGCGGCGGGGGCAATGGCGGTGGTGGCGGTTCGGGCGGGGGTCAGGGCGCGGGCAATGGTCCGGGCGGGGTGCATCTCTATCCGGCGCGCTGGTATCGCGAGCCGACCGATGCCGAGATGGGCCCCTATCTGAAGGGCGAGCGGCCCTTTGGCGCCTATGCGGTGATCGCCTGCCGCACCATCGACCATTACCATGTCGAGGACTGTCAGGAGCTGGAGGAAAGCCCGCGCGGCTCTGGTCTGGCGCGAGGTCTGCGTCAGGCGGCGTGGCAGTTCCTGGTATGGCCGCCGCGCGTGAACGGCAAGCCGCAGGTGGGTGAGTGGGTGAGCATCCGCTTCGACTTCACCCGGCGCGGGGGCGGCGGTTCGGACGGGCAGTAAGGGAACGGGCGAAGCGCGGTTTTCCTCGCGCCCCGCCCGGTGATCCCTTTTACTTGACCGCCTTGATCCGGCTGCGCGGAGCGGTGGCCGAAGCCGGCGCTGATGCGCTGGCGGGTTCGCCGCCATGGGTCTTCATCCAGCCTTCCACCACCGGGGCGATGATGGTGCGCCATTTCGAGCCGTTGAAGATGCCGTAATGGCCGACCTTCTCCACCAGCAGATAGCGCTTCTGGCTCTCGGCAAGGCCCGGCGTCAGCTTGAGCGAGGCACGCGTCTGGCCGATGCCCGAGATATCGTCGCGCTCGCCTTCCACGGCCAGCAGGGCGGTGTCGGTGATCGCGCCCAGATCGATGCGCTCGCCGCGATGGACGAACTCGCCCTTGGGCAGCGAATGCTTCTGGAACACATGCTCGATGGTCTGGAGGTAGAATTCCGCCGTCATGTCGCAGACGCTGCGGTATTCCTCATAGAAGGCCTTGGAGCTGTTGGCGCCTTCGCCGTCGCCATCGACCAGGTGGCGGAACATCTGCCAGTGGCTCATCAGATGGGTCTGCAGGTTCATCGAGATGAAGCCCGCGAGCTGCAGGAAGCCGGGGTAAACCTTGCGGCCCGCGCCGGGGTAATGCAGCGGCACGGTGGCGATCACCGCGTTCTGGAACCAGGCGAGGGGACGGTCGGTGGCGACGTCATTGACGCTGGTGGGCGCCTCGCGCGTGTCGATCGGGCCGCCCATCAGGGTCAGCGTGCGGGGGCGGGCGGGATGCTTGTTGGCGCCCATCACCGCCGTGGCGGCCAGCGCGGGCACGCTGGGCTGGCAGACCGCCAGCATATGCGCGCCGGGGCCGATATGTTCGAGATAACCGATCAGATAGTCGATGTAATCGTCGAGGTCGAAGCTGCCGGCCTCACCGGGCACCATCTTCGCATCGGCCCAGTCGGTGATGTAGACCACCGAGCGTTCCATCATGCGCGCCACCGTGCCGCGCAGCAGCGTGGCATAGTGCCCGCTCATCGGCGCGACGATCAGCAGGCGCGGGGCGTCCTCCGGCAGGCCGTCATGGGTGAAGCGCAGCAGATTGCCGAAGGGGCGGTGCTGCACGATGGCTTCGACGACCGGATGCTCCTTGCCGTCGACGGTGATCGTCTCGATGTCGAAGGTGGGCTTGCCGCGCGGCATGGCGGCATGGGCGAAGACGTCCAGCGCGCTGGCGATCACCGGGCCCATGCCCAGAAGCGAGGGGCCGATGGAGGGATTCGTGACAGTTTCGGCCATCACCGAGGCCCAGGCACTGGCGCCCGACAGCAAGCTGCGCTGCATTTCATAAATATTATAAAGCATTGGCACTTTCCTGCATGCCGGCCAGGGCGATCCGGCGGGCGGTCTTGCTGCCGCTTGACATGAGATGTGGGACCGATTGCGCCATGTTGCAATGCACAAAGGTGTCGCGCCGAACGATTTTACGCGATCGCGCGTAAAATTAACGGCGCATTCCTTGGCCCTGTTTGATCGCGCGCCATTCCATCGGCCCCGGAAATGTTTTAGGGGCTCGGGCCATGACCATCGACGCGCCCGCTCCAGCCGCCGACACCGCGCTTAGCGCCAGTGATGCCGTTTCCGGGGTCGAACCCGACGTTCCGGCCTCGCAGAGCGCGCGTGACGCCCGCAAACTGGGCGCTTTACGCATGATCTGGCGGGCGGCCGCGGCCTATCCGGGGCGGGTGAGCATGGCGCTTTTCGCGCTCGTCACCTCTTCGGCGGCAACGCTTGGCGTGCCGATGATGTTCCGCCTGATCATCGACCGGGCCTTCGCGCCGGGCAAGCAGCCCGAGGACATCGCCATCTGGTTCGAGGGGCTGATGGGCGTGGTGCTGGTGCTGGCGCTGGCCACGGCGCTGCGTTTCTACAATGTGAGCTGGCTGGCCGAGCGGGTGGTCGCCGATATCCGCATCGCCGTGCAGCGGAACCTGCTGCGCCTGCCTCCCAGCTTCTTCGAGGAAAACTCCCCGCGCGAGATTTCCAGCCGCCTCACCTCCGACACCACGCTGATCGAGCAGGCGGTGGGCTCCACCGCATCGATGGCGCTGCGCAATCTGATCACCGGCACGGGGGGCATTCTGTTCCTGTTCCTGCTGGCGCCCCGGCTGACGCTGTGGCTGGTGCTGGGCATCGTCTGCGTGGTGGCGCCCATCACCCTGTTCGGACGGCGGCTGCGCGGCGCCTCGCGCTCCAGTCAGGACCGGGTGGCCGAGATCGGCGGGCTGGTTTCCGAAGTGCTGGGGGCGACGCGCATCGTTCAGGCCTTCAATCAGGAAAAGCTCGAATCCGACCGTTTCTCCGCCACGGTGGAGCGCACCTTCGAGACCGCCAAGCGCCGCATTGCGATCCGCGCCACCATGACCAGCGTGGTGATCTTCCTGGTGATGGGCGCGCTCAACCTGCTGATGTGGCGCGGCGCCGTGGGCGTGGCCCGCCATGAGATCACCGGCGGCACCATCGCCGCCTTCGTGCTGACCGGCGGCGTGGTGGCGGGGGCCTTTGGTGCCCTGTCCGAGGTTTACGGCGATCTGGTGCGCGCGGCGGGTGCCGCCAGCCGTCTCTCCGAACTGTTGCAGGAAAAGCCCGCGATTGCGGCGCCGGCGCGGCCCATCGTGCTGCCCGAACCGGCGCGGGGCGCGATCAGCTTCGAGGGCGTGACTTTCCGTTACCCCACGCGGCCCGAATACACCGCGCTCAACGATTTCACCCTGAAGGTGGAGCCGGGCGAGACGGTGGCCATCGTCGGCCCCTCGGGCGCGGGCAAGTCCACCATCTTCCAACTCGCCGAGCGCTTCTATGACCCGGCGACCGGTGCGATCAAGCTGGATGGCGTGCCGCTGACCGCGCCGACCCTGCCGACATCCGCCGCCGCATCGCTTTGGTGCCTCAGGAGGGCACACTCTTCGCCGCCAGCGCGCGTGACAATCTGCGCTATGGCAATTGGCACGCCAGCGATGCCCAGATCTGGGATGCCGCCGCCGCCGCCAATGCCGAGAGCTTCCTGCGCGATCTGCCCGAAGGCCTCGACACCTTCCTGGGCGAGGGCGGCGCGCGCCTGTCGGGCGGCCAGCGCCAGCGCATCGCCATCGCCCGCGCCCTGCTGCGCGAGGCGCCGATCCTGCTGCTCGACGAGGCCACCAGCGCGCTGGATGCCGAGAGCGAGCGGCTGGTGCAGGATGCGCTCGATCGGCTGATGGCCAGCCGAACCACGCTGGTGATCGCGCATCGCCTCTCCACCGTGCGCGCGGCCGACCGCATCGTGGTGATGGAGGGCGGCCGCATCGTCGAGGTGGGCCGCCATGACGAGCTGGCGCGGGCGGGCGGACTCTATGCTCGCCTTGCAGCTTTGCAATTTGACGAGAACGCGCTTTCCGTTGAACTGTAACGGTGATTCGGGGCGCAGGCCCATTTGCTCCCTGTCTTCCTCTCCCCCATAGGAAAGCTGCTCCATGTCGTTGACGACCACCGCCATCCTGCTCGGCATTGTCGAGGGATTGACCGAATTCCTGCCGGTCTCCTCGACCGGGCACCTGGTGCTGGCCACCAAATTCTTCGGCTACGACGAACGCCCCTGGGAGGTGTTCAACATCGTCATCCAGTTGCCCGCGATTCTGGCGGTTGTGGTGGTTTATTGGCGCACGATCTGGGCGGTGGTGCAGGGCCTGCTGCGCGGTGAGGCGGGGGCCATCCGCTTTGTCCGCAACATTCTGGTCGCCTTTATCCCCTCGGCGATTCTGGGCGTGCTGCTGAAAAAGAAGATCGATGCGCTGCTGGAAACGCCGATCGTCATCGCCTGGGCGCTGCTGGTCGGTGGCCTCGCGATCATCGTGATCGAGAAGCTGGTCAGGCAGGGCAAGCCGATGGGGCTGGCCGATCTGCCCTGGACCAAGTCGCTGGCGGTGGGCTTCATGCAGTGTCTTGCGATGGTGCCGGGCGTCAGCCGTTCGGGCGCGACGATCATGGGCGCGCTGTCGATGGGCGTCGAGCGCCGCACGGCGGCCGAGTTCAGCTTCTTCCTGGCGATTCCCACCATGTTCGGTGCCACCGCCAAGCAGCTCTTCGACCACCGTCATGAGCTTTCCAGCGGCGTGGCTGAAGTGGGCTTCACCCAGATCGCCATCGGCTCGGTGGTGTCCTTCGTGGTGGCGCTGGCGGTGCTGAAGCCCTTTGTGGGCTATGTCAGCCGCTCGGGCTTCCTGCCTTTTGCGATCTATCGCATCATTCTGGGCGCGGTTGCCATCTTCTGGCTCAGTCACGCCTGATTCGCGCAGGCTTTCGTAAAGGCCCCGATTCGCGCCGGGATGCGATTCCGGCGCGTCAGAGGCCTCTTGGCGCGGAACTCCGATTGGCCTATCCTGTTGAATGACAGGGGGCTGTTGGAGGTGCTGCGATGACCCTTCTTGTCATGCTGCTGGCAGGCGCCGTGTTGGGCGCTCTGGCTGGTCTCGTATTCCGTACTGGTGGTGTGCTGCTTCACGCGGCGCTGGGCGCTTTGGGCGCCGTTCTGGCGGGCGCGCTGGACAGTGAGGGCCTGCTCACGGGCCTTAGCCTGCTTTCCCTTGGCGCGGCGGCGCTGGGCGCTCTGGCGCTGGTGATCGGCGCCCATGTCGTCGGCCGGATCGGCGATGGCCCGGTGCGCGGCTGGGGGCGTTCGCGCGGCCTCCCGGACTGAGGGGGCAGACTGAATGTCCGATTGCAGCGCTTTGGCTCTTCGCGCTTGACTCTGTCACGCGGCTAAGCCAAGGGGCACAGCCTTGAAGGGCGGTGGGCCTGTGCCTGCCGCTTTTGCTGATTTTTACAGACTGTACATTGGCATGGCGGCAAGGCCGTGGCGGTGGGGCAGTCAGGCAGGGAATTTAGGAAAGCGCCATGGCAAAGCCCGCAACCGTCAAGATCCGTCTGGTCTCGACCGCCGACACCGGCTTCTTCTATGTGACGAAGAAGAACCCCCGGAACACGACCGAGAAGTTCGTGTTCAAGAAGTATGACCCCGTCGTGCGCAAGCATGTCGAGTTCAAGGAAGCCAAGATCAAGTAATTCAGCGCGGGTTCAAGCCTGCGCTGACACAGCGCAGGACATGACCCGGATGAATGAAAGACAGGTTTCGAACCTGAGCGCCCCGACCAACCCGTTTGGAGGGGCATTCGCGAAGAGGCTGCTGCCCATGGGGTTGGCGGCCTTTTTGCGTGGTGTCGTGGCTCCTGTAGCCATGGTGACTGCGGCTGGCGTTCCCGCCATGGCGGCAGACGCCCCGCAGCCCGGCAATGCCCAGGTGGCGGAGGCCGTGGCGGCGCTGCGCGCGATCGCCGCGCTCAAGGCCGATTTCGTGCAGAGCGATTCGAACGGCGGCAGCGTGCGCGGCACGCTCTACCTCAAGCGCCCCGGCAAGATCCGCTTCCAGTATCAGCCCGGCTATCCGATGACGATCCTGTCCGACGGGCACGCCCTGTTCATGATCGACAAGGAGGTCAACCAGACCCAGCGCTGGCCGATCAACAACAGCCCGCTGGGCGCGCTGCTCGATCCCAACAAGGATGTCGCCCGATTCGCGCGGCAGGTGCCGACCAATGATCCCGGCGCCATCGCCATCGAGGCCAAGGACAAGGCTCACCCCGAATTTGGCACCATGACGCTGGTGTTTCGCCGCAAGGGCAGTGCGCCGGGCGGGATGGAGCTCGAATCATGGACCACGCGTGACGCGCAGAATCGCCAGACGCGAATCGCGCTCTCGGGCCAGCAGTACAATGTGAATCCGCCCGAAGATTACTTCCGCTACACTGATACAAGGGCGCGGCCTCACAAATAAAGTTAATCCCTTGATTTCATACAAAACCCCGCTCCGGCCATCGCCAGGGCGGGGTTTTTTCATGTCAAACCGGTCGCGGTTTGCCGCAGCTTTATGACAATCTGCGACAATCCTGCCAGCTTCGTTCACTTGGCAGACAGGCAAACTACCCTAGAACAACTCTTGTCAGGACGGAATGACAAGGCGGGTTTCCCCCCTGTTGCCCGCTGCCCCAAGACAGACCGCCTGATATGCGTGACGAACGCAGACACGAACCCTCGTCCCCATGCCCCCGGGACGAGGGTTTTTCGTTGCCCGCTACTTTTGTTTTTTCATGAGCGTGATGCGCCAGTCGCTCTGGTCAGGCGGGCGCCATGCCCTTACATGGCGCGCATGATCACCGTTGCCACCTGGAACATCAATTCGGTGCGGCTCCGCATGCCGCTGGTCGAACGCTTTCTGAAGGATGAAGCACCCGATGTGCTGTGCCTTCAGGAAATCAAGACGATAGCCGAGCTCTTCCCCTATGACGCCTTCACCGCGGCGGGCTATCCCTATCACGCGGTGCATGGGCAGAAGGGCTATCACGGCGTCGCCACCGTCAGCCGCATCCCCTTCGAGGAGGTGGACCGCCACGACTGGCAGGCGAACGGCGAGGCGCGCCACGTCGGCGTGCGCCTGAAGGATTCCGGTCTGGTGATCGAGAACGTCTATATCCCGGCCGGCGGCGACGAGCCCGACCGCACGATCAACCCCAAATTCGGCCAGAAGCTGGACTTCCTCGAACGCATGATCGGCTGGGCGGGCGCCGTGGCCGAGCCCACGCTGATCGTCGGCGATTTCAACATCGCCCCGCTCGAATCGGATGTGTGGAGCCACAAGGCGCTGCTGAAAGTCGTCAGCCACACCCCCATCGAGGTTGAGACGCTGGCCCGCTTCCAGGCGGCGCATGACTGGGTCGATCTGGGCCGCCAGCTGGTGCCTGCCCCGGCGCGCTATTACTCTTGGTGGTCCTACCGTGCCAAGGACTGGCGCGAGAACGATCGCGGCCGCCGCCTCGACCATATGTGGGCCTCGCCCTCGGTCGCGGCCAAGGCGACCGGCCACCGCATCATCGAGGACGCGCGCGACTGGGAGAAATGCTCGGATCACGTGCCGCTCATCACCGAGTTCGATCTGTGAGCAGCCCGGCGCGGCGCGTGGCGCTGGCCGTCGATGCGCTGCGCCACGGCTGGGCGATTCGCATCGGCGCGTGGGTGCTGATCCCCGCCGAGACCGGCTTCGGCCCCGACCTGCGCGCCGAGCGCATGCTGATCAGTGCGGCACGGGCGGTTTCGCTGCGCCTCGCCAACCAGCGCGACGCCGCCGAGCCCGAGGCCCCCGTGGTGATCCGCGCCGCCGAGCCTTTCGATCTGGCCACCGCCCGCGCCATTGCCGACCCGTCGTTGGATCTCGACTTTCCGCTCAAGGGCCCCTTCCGCGCCGAGCCGATCCCCGATGTGGCCGTCGCCCGCGCCGCCAATGAACTGGCACGCATCGCGGGCATCCTCCCCGCCTTCCTGATCGACCCCACGGGCGCGGGCGAGGCCCAGAGCGTCGAGGCCGAGGATCTGGCCGACTGGAAGAACACCGATCATCTCGCCATCGCCAGCCGGGCGCGCCTGCCCGTCTCGGCCTGCGACCAGGCCGAGATCGTCGCCTTCCGCAGCATCAACGATCTGCGCGAGCATGTCGCGCTGGTGATCGGCAAGCAGAGCGGCGACCGCGCGCCGCTGGTGCGTCTCCATTCCGAATGCCTGACCGGCGATGTCCTCGGCAGTCTGAAATGCGATTGCGGGCCGCAGCTTGACGCCGCGTTGGCGGCCATGGCGGATGAGGCCGGCAAGGGCGGTTGGGGCGTGCTGCTCTATATGCGGCAGGAGGGGCGCGGTATCGGCCTGATCAACAAGCTGCGCGCCTATCGCCTGCAGGATCAGGGCTTCGATACTGTGGATGCGAACAACCGCCTGGGCCTGCCCAACGAGGCGCGGGACTTCCCGGTGGCGGCGCGCATGCTGGCGCTGCTGGGGGTGAAGGGCATCCGCCTGATGACGAACAATCCCGCCAAGGTGGAAGCGCTGACGGGAGTGGGCGTGCCGGTGATCGAGCGCGTGCCTCACGAACTGCCCGCGAATCCGCATAATGAGCGGTATCTCGCGACCAAGCGGGATCGGTCGGGGCATTTGTTGAAGTAGGGTCAAGGTAGAGAAGATGCGAGGGGGTTACCCCCTCGCGCTCCCATGACGTCTTCCGACGCAAGGGCAGTGGCGCCGAATTGTTGCGCCCTGCCTTTCCACCTGTGCGACCTAAAGCGCCGCAGGCAGTCGAATCATGGATTGAAGGCCTGCGGCGCGGCAAGCTGTGCTCAACGCCGAACCTGTGGCGCCACGCAGACATTAAAGGGAGCGCGAGGGCGATGGCCCTCGCATCTTCCCTTCTTAAACCCCTTCACCTCTGGACGTATTTCACAATCCCCGGCCCCAACTGATTCCCTCCAACGATCACCTGATCCCGCGACCAGTTCGCCACGAAGGCGGGCCCGGCGGGCGAACCGGGCGACAGCTTCGCCGTATTGGCTTCAATGGTCAGCCCGGCGGACGATTGCGCGCGATGCTCGGCGGCGACAGCGATCAGCACGCCGCCGTTTTCCTTATGCGAGCCCTGCACGAACCAGTTGCCAGCGATACGCCCGGTCGCGCCCTCGGGCAGGTCGATCATATAGTTGGTCGCGCGCCCGGCGGTGTCGTCGAAGCTGTTGCCGGTGATCGTCACACGGGCGGCGCGCACTTTGAGATAATGCCCGCCGTCGCCCGCCTCGAAGCGAGAGTGGGTGACGATGACCTGATTGTATCCGCCGATGTAGATCGAGTGTGCGCAGGAGGCATAGCCGCCGCAGCGGCCAAGGTGCGTGAAGGTCGAGCGGTCGATGGAGATCGTGCCACCGGGCTGGTCGGAGGTGAGGATGCCCTCGTCGCTGTTGCGGAACCAGTTCTGCTCGGCGGTGAGGTTGCCGTGTTCGAGGCGGATGCCCGAGGCATTGCCGTCGCCGCTGTGGAAGTTCTCGAAGATGAAGCCGGTCACGCGGGAGGAGCGCCCGCGCAGCACCAGCGCGGCCTTGCCCTCGCAGACTCGGGGCCCGGCCCAGCGGGTCTTGCCGGGGATGGCGGCCTCGAAGGTGACGTCGCCCTCGACCTGCACGCCGCAATCGTCCCAGCGGCCCGGATCGATGCGGATGGTGCCCTTGCCCTTGCCGATGGCGAAGATGGCGCTTTGCAGCCGGTCGAAGCGTTCGCCGGTTTCGACCAGCAGATAGGGCTTGGCGCCCTGGATGTAGTTCTGCTGGGCGGTGGCGGGGCTGGTGGCCAGCATGGCCAGCGCGGCCAAGGCGAGGGGGGCGGCGGCGGGAAGCAGCTTGGTCATGGCGCCGGGGTTTAGGCGGCAGGGGTTAAGATCGCGCAAAATCCGGCGGGTACGCAACGGCACCCGCCGGACATCTTGCGGATCAGGCCAGCGTTTCGGCCAGGAACCAGTGGCGCTGCTGGGCCTGGTCGGTCCAGTCGTCGGCGGCGCCTTCGGTGGCGTTGTCGCCCGCGGCGGTGGCGGCGGCCTTCACGGCGCGGATCACCTCGACCAGCTTGGCGTTGTCGTCACGAAGCTGGGCGACCATCTCCTCGGGGGCGAGATCGGCGCGGGGCTCGTCCTTCAGGCTGGCCTTGTCGGCGATGGCGCCAATGCCGGTCAGCGTGGGGGCGCCGTTCTTGCGCACGCGCTCGCCGATGATGTCGGTCAGGGCGAAGATTTCGGCGGCCTGCGCGTCGAACAGCAGGTGCAGGTCGCGGAAGTGGGGGCCACGCACATGCCAATGGAAATTCTTCGTCTTCACATAGAGCGTGAAGAGGTCGGCCAGCAGGCCGTTCAGGCTGTCGACCAGGGCGGCGGTGGCATTGTTCGTCATGGTGCTCTCCTGCGGGGGGAATGGCATGTGCTTGAAGCTGTGTAGTTTATTGCGCGGGCTTGGTTAAGGTTGCAAGCGTGGCGAGACTGATCGGTATTTCCGATCAGAGAGTCGGTTTGGACCATGCGCTTTGCGCATGGTCAGCGCGGCACCAGCCCTCTCCCCCGCCCGGCCACCCAACGGCAGTATTCTATGGGTGGCCGGGCGGGGGAGAGGGCTGGTGCCGCAAAATCCGGCTCTTCCGCCGGATTTTCAAACAGACTCAAAGCTCGCCCAATGTCGTCCATGCCAGCACGATCCCCGCCAGCAGCAGGATCGCTCCGGCAAGGCGCCGCGCCAGTTTCAGCGTGGTGCTGGCCGCCAGCAAGGGACCGGCGCCGAACCAGCCGATGGCAATCGCTGCCCCGCCACCCAGCATGCCCCCCAGCGCGGCGGACAGCGGCACATGGAGCAGCGCGATGGCCAGCACGATAAAGCGCGAGGCATCGACGATCTGGCTGATCGCCAGCACCAGCAGCGCGGCAAAGAGCGAGCGCGTGGGCTCCTTGGCCCGGCGCCCCGGCGAGACCAGCAGCGATTCAACGCCCGCCGCCGCCAGCGCGAAGCTGGCCAACAAAAGCCGGCTGCGGTGGTTCATCACGCCTGCCAGATCGTCCGCCGCCCAGGCCGCCAGAGCGCAGGTCAGCCCTCCGGTGAAGCAGGCGATGGCCAGCAGCGAGAGGCGCGGCCCGAGGCGGTCGGTCAGGGCGGCGACCAGCACCTGATCGCGCGCGCCGCAGCCCGCCAGAAAGCAGGCGATAAAGGCGTAGAGCAGCCCGTTCATGTCGGGCTCTCTGCCCGCCTGTCCGCAACCGCGCTGGAGAGCACGCCGGCGATGCGTTCGGCTTTTTCGATCAGCAGGGCGGCGTCGTCCTCGGTCATCACCTCCCGCGCGGTCTGGCGCCAGAGGGTGAGCCAGCGCTCGAACATGCCGGGGGCGATTCGCTGCGCCAGCGCGATATGGGCGGCGACAGGCTGCCCGCGATAGGTGCCGCGCCCGCGCAACTGCGCTGCCCAGAAAGCGGTGAGGGCGCGCAGATGGGCCTCCCAGTCGTGCACCGCCTGCTCGAACACCGGGCCGATCAGCGCATCCTCGCGCGCCCGGCCATAGAACAGGCGGATCAGCCGGGCGATGTCGGGATGGCGCTCCATCACCGGGCTGGGGCCGGGCTGGGCCGATTCGGGTGAGGGCTGGAGCGGGGCAGGCTGGGTCATCAATTCAACCCTAGCCTCTTGTGCGATGAGCTGAAAGTCATGTGTCAAATCCGCGTCTGTGTGGCGGATTTCGTGGGTTTACGGCGGCTTACTCCATCCGTCGAATAGGGCGGTCTTTTGGTCGCGGGGTGATTGTCTACTTGCGAAATTGAGATACTAAGGACCCTGCTCGGCCGATGCAGGCGGCAGGGCGAATCGGCAAAGGGCGGGACTTCGTGGCTGGCGCATGGACGCGGAGCCCCGCCTGGCTCGGAGCCGGCCTTTCTCTCGGATCCGGGGCATGACAGGCGGCATGGGCTCGCCTATGCCCGAGGGTATGCAGCAACCATCGATCCTGTTCGTCTGTCTTGGCAACATCTGTCGCTCTCCGCTGGCCGAGGCTGCCTTTCGGCAGGCGGCGCAAGAGGCGGGGCTCAATGTCATGGTGGATTCAGCGGGAACCGGCGGCTGGCACAAGGGCCATGCGCCCGACCCGCGCGCCTGCGCTCAGGCGCTGGAGCAGGGGATCGACATCAGCGCCTATCGCGCGCGTCAGGTCAGCCGCGAGGATTTCACCCGCTTCAGCCATATCTTCGCGCTTGATCGTAACAATCTGGACGATCTGCAAAAATTGCGTCCCGCCGGAGCGACGGCGCATCTGGGCCTGCTGCTCGATCTGGTGCCGGGGCAGGAGGGGCAGTCGGTGGCCGACCCCTATTACGGCGGCCCCGAGGATTTCGCCCAGACCTGGGATGAGGTCAGCGAGGCCGCGCAGGCGCTGGTGGCACGCCTGCAAGCGGAGCGCTGATTACAACGCCACCATCGCCTGATGCGCCAGCCGCGCCAGTTGCCCGGTGGCGATATCCAGCCGCGGCGCGGTCTGCAGAATGCAGGACAGGCGGGGCAGGGCGGGCAGCACCCGCTTCTGCATCGGCCCGGCCTGCAACGGCGGCTCGGTCAGGAACAATTGCGTGCGGCAGGTGATGCCCAGCCCGGCCTCCACCGCTGTACGCAGGGCGGTGAGATGCGGCGTTTCCACCGCGATGCGATAGGGAATGCCCGCCTTCTCCAGCGCGCGCAGCGCCGCATCGCGAAAGCGGCAGGGCGCCTCCAGCACCGCCAGCGGCAGCACCGGCTGCTCCAGCAGATCGGCATTGCCGTACCAGGCCATGGCCGTATGCGCGATTGCGCGCTCGTCGGCGGCCTGGGCAAAGCCCAGCACGATGTCGATCTGGCCGCGCTCCAACTGCACCAGCAGATCCTGCGTGTCGGCCACGCGCGAATAGATCTGCGTGCCCGGATGATGGTCGGCAAATTGCGAGAGCAGCCCGGTCAGCAGCGTCTCGGCGAAATCCTGCGCCACGCCGATGCGCGTCGGGCTGGCGAAATGGCCCGCGCTGATCGTCGCCACCGCCTCGTCATGCAGCACCAGCACCTTGCGGGCGTAATCCAGCATCAGCTCGCCCGCCGGGGTCAGCGACAGGCGTCGCCCCTCGCGCAGGAACAGGTTCTGCCGCAGCAGTTCCTCCAGCCGCTTGATCTGCAGGCTGAGCGCCGATTGCGTCACAAAGACCTTGTGCGATGCGCTGAGCATCGAACCGGCATCGACGATGGCGACGAAACTGCGGAGCAGATTGGTGGGCAGATTGACCGGCATCTTATGGTAAACCCTGTTGTGAAGGCGGCTGATCTATGACGATCCCATATACTCCATCAAATCAGTAGAGATAGTGGGTCTGAAAGCAATTCTTTTTTGGCGGCCCCGTCGCGCTTGCCTCGGCGATGGGCTAGCTTCCCTGCGCAGACACCACCGTAATCCTTCACGAGAAAGGCTATCGATGACCGCTCCCCGTATTGCCGACCATCCCATCGACGAATATTTCCTGGCCCGCTGGTCACCCCGCGCCTTCGACGGCTCGACCCTGACCGAGGCCGACCTGAAGCCCCTGTTCGAGGCCGCGCGCTGGGCCCCTTCGGCCTACAACTATCAGCCCTGGCGCTTTGGCTGGGCGGTGAAGGGCGACGCGCATTGGGACGATTACGTCTCGGCCCTGCTGCCCTTCAACGCCACCTGGGCCTCCAACGCCGCCGCGCTGGTGTTCATCCTCTCCGACACGCTGATCGCTGCGCCCGGCTCCACCGAGTACAAGCCCGCTGGCACGAACAGCTTCGATGCGGGCGCGGCATGGGGTTACCTTGCGCTGCAGGCGACTCGTCTTGGGCTCGCGACTCACGCCATGGCCGGCTTCGATGCCGCCCGCGCCGGAGAGATCACCGGGGCCGGGGAGCGCTATAAGGTCGAGGTCGCCGTGGCCATCGGTCGTCGCGGGGACCCCTCGACCCTGCCCGAGGCGCTGGCCGCGCGTGAGGCGCCCAGCCCCCGGCTGCCGGTGGCGGAGATCGCTTTCAATGGGGCACTTGGGTAAGTTTTAAAAAGAATAAGTGCGAGGGGGTTACCCCCTCGCGCTCCCATGACGTCTTCCGACGATAGGGTGGTGGCGCCGAAATGGTGCGCCCTGCCTCTCCACCTGTGTGACGCACGGCGCCGCAGGCAGTGAGAACATGGAACGGTGGAGCCTCGCTCTCGTTTCGAAAGCCTGCGGCGCGGCAAACTGGGCGCAAGGCTGAACCTGGCACGCAACGCAGCCATTAAAGGGAGCGCGAGGGCGATGGCCCTCGCATCTTACTTTTCTAAAAACTGCTACAAGATATATCTTGATTTTCACTCGCAACGCGCCCATCTCCGCCTGAGCCCATCGAGATCAACACATATGCGGGTGCCGATGCCCGCTCAGTCACTGGAGTTCGTTCCATGTCCACCCAGCCCCCTCGCCATCAGATCGAGCGCCTGCGCCATGAAGTGCGCCGCCGCACGATCACCGTCACAAGCATCACCGACCTGTCGCCAAGGATGCGCCGTTTTGTCTTCACCGCGCCGGACCTGTCCGATTTCAACAGCGCGGGTGTGGATGACCATATCAAGCTGTTCTTCGACGCGGAGAATGGCGAAAAGCTGATGCGCGACTTCACCCCCCGCGCCTTCGACAATTCCACGCAGAGCCTGACCATCGACTTCGCCCTGCACGACCATGGCCCGGCGGCCAATTGGGCGAAGACGGCGCAGGTCGGCACGCAGCTCGACATTGGCGGGCCGCGCGGTTCTCAGGTCGTGCCTGACGATTTCGACTGGTATCTGCTGATCGCCGACGAAACGGGTTTGCCCTCGATCGGGCGCCGTCTGGAAGGCTTGCGCGCGGGCGTGCCGGTCACCAGCATCGTGTTGGTCGACAGTCAGGCCGAGGCTCAGGCCATCGACACGCAGACCGCCTGGACCGCGCAATGGCTGACCCGCGACCCCGGTGAGGGCGATGATGAAACCCGCCTGCTGACCGCCTTGCGCGGCTTGGCATGGCCGCAGGGTGAGGGCTATGTGTGGATCGCGGCCGAAGCGGGCGTGGCCAAGGCCCTGCGCGCGCATGTGCTGGAGGAGCGTGGCCACCCCGCCGCATGGATGCGGGCGGCCGGTTACTGGTTGAAGGGTGAGCCGGGCGCGCATGAAAACTTCGGTTGAGGCAACAGGTGGCGGGGGCCTCCATCAGGCCATGACGCCCACGCGGCTGCGCTGGGTGATGCTGCTGGTCACCGGCGCGATGTTCATGGAGATCCTCGACGGGTCGATCATCGTCACCGCGCTCCCTTCGATTGCACGCAGCTTTGGCGAGGCGCCCATGGCGCTGGAGCTGGGGGTCAGCGCCTATATGCTGGCGGTCGGCGTCTTCATCCCGGCCAGTGGCTGGGTGGCGGACCGCTTCGGGGCGCGGGCGATTCTGGCGGCGGCGATCGTGCTGTTTACCCTGGCCTCGCTGCTGTGCGGCAGCGCTCAGGGGGTTCACAGCTTTGTCGCCCTGCGCATCCTTCAGGGTGTGGCCGGAGCGATGATGGTGCCGGTCGGGCGGCTGGTGGTGATGCATCACACCCCGCGCGACAAGCTGATGGAGGCGATGGCCTCGCTGGTCTGGCCCGCGCTGATCGCGCCGGTGCTGGGGCCGCCGCTGGGCGGGCTGATCACGACCCATTTGGGCTGGCAGTGGATTTTCTGGCTCAATCTGCCGATCGGGGTGCTGGCGCTGGTCGCCTGCCTTGCGCTGGTGCCAGACGATAAGGGCGAGGAAGCTCGCCCTTTCGACTGGCCCGGCTTCGCGCTGTGCGGCGCGGCGACCTTCGCGCTGCTGCTGGGCTTCGACCGGATGACGGTGCAGCCCGATATCGCGGGCGCGGGGCTGATCGTGCTGGGGCTGGGGCTTGGCGTGGCGACGCTGGGCCATTTCCGCCGCGCGGCCTCGCCGATGCTGGGTCTGGAGCCGTGGTCGATCCAGACCTTCCGCGCCTCGCAGCGGGGCGGGGCGCTGATGCGCATGTCGATCGGCGCGGTGCCTTTCCTGCTGCCGCTGATGTTCCAGATCGGCTTTGGCTATGACGCCTTTCATTCCGGTCTGCTGGTGCTGGCGGTCTTCGCGGGCAATCTGGGTATCAAGACGGTGACGACGCCGATCCTGCGCCGCTTCGGCATGCGCAATGTGCTGATCGTCAATGGCGTGTTGAGCGCCTTGCTGATCGGCGCCTGCTCGCTGCTCCAGCCGCATACGGCGGTGCCTGTCGCGGTGGCGCTGCTGGCGGCGGGGGGCTGCGCGCGTTCGATGCAGTTCACCTCGATCAACAGCATGACCTTCGCCGATGTGCCGCGCCCGCAGATGAGCCATGCCAATGGCCTGTCCAACACGCTGAGCCAGCTCACCATGGCGGCCGGTATCACCCTGGGCGCGCTGGGTGTGCGGGTCGGCCATGGGCTGGCGCAGCATCTGGGCTGGCAGGCGCCGGGGGCGGAGTATCGCTTCGCCTTTCTGCTGGTGGCGCTGGTGACGTTGATGGGCGTGGTGGACATGCTGCGCCTGCCGCGCGGCGCGGCGGATGATTTCGTCAAGCGCAGCTAGGGCCCGGTTTTCTTCATCCCGGCCATTCCGCACCGCCCTCGAACTTCGGTTCGGGGGCGGTGTTGTGCATCCGCGACGTTACGAAATGCGACAAACAGCGCCGTTGACCATCTGCAACTCATTTGCAATAGCGCCGGTCCAGTGAGTGTCCATTGCGACAGGGAATCTTGTGCCGACCACCATCTTCTCCGTTTCGGCCAACCTGCTCGCCACGCTTGGCGTGAAGCCCTGATCGCGTGACTGTCACGCCCGCGGATAGCCAGCCCGAAGCCGGGGCGCTCCCCAACTGGAGTACCGAGGAATGGCGCGCGCTGCTCACCGGCCCGCCCGAAGGCGCGGCTCAGGCGCTGGAGCAGGCCGCGCGTGGCGGCATGGCGCTGGCGCAGCTTTATTATGGCCAGTTTCTGCTCGACGGGCGCGGCGTGGCGGCAGACCCGCGCGCCGCGCTGCACTGGTTCCATCAGGCGGCGCAGGCCGGGCTGTCCATGGCGATGAACATGGTCGGCCGTTGCTTCGACCAGGGCCTGGGCGTGGCCGAAGACCCGGCGCAGGCGGTGGCGTGGTTCCGCGCGGCAGCCGATCAGGGGCTGGACTGGGGGCTCTACAATCTGGCCACCATGCTCAGCCTTGGGCGCGGCGTGGCGGAGGACAAGGCGCAGGCTTTCGAGCTGTTCCGTCAGGCCTCGGCGCAGGGCCATGCCAAATCGACCAATATGGTGGGCATCTTTCATGAGGATGGCTGGGCGACGCCGCAGAACGACTTGCTGGCGGCTTATCACTTCGCCCGCGCGGCGGAGGGCGGCGATTTTCGCGGTGCTTTCAACCATGCCCGTATGCTGATCGAAGCCGGGCAAATGGAGGAAGCGCTGACATGGCTGGAGACCGCCCATGCCGGGGGGCATGCACGGTTCCGGGATCAGATGGCCGAGTGGCTGGCCGCGCGCGAGGAGGAACCCTTGCGCGCGCTAGCCCGGCAATGGGGCCAGTAATGGGGAACGCAACAGGGGCGGGGATGAAAAGGGTCGCGACACACCGGCAGGCGCTCAGCCCTGCCGAGAAGGAACATCAGGCGAAACGCCGGAAGGCCAAGCAGTTCTGGCTGAAACAGTTGCATAGCTGGCACTGGATCAGCGCGGCGCTGTCGCTGATCGGCATGCTGTTTTTCGCCATCACCGGCATCACGCTCAACCATGCGGGCGCCATCCATGCCGAGCCCAAGGTGGTGGCCCGCAGCGGAAAGCTGCCCGTGGCCATGCTGAAGGAACTCTCCGCCCCCGCCAAGGCCGATGCGCCGCTGCCTGCCGATGTGGCCGCTCAGGTCAAACAGCAGACCGGCGTCGATGTGGCAGGTCGCCCGGCGGAATGGGCCAGCGACACGATCACCGTCAACATGCCGCGTCCCGGTGGCGACGGCTGGGTGACGGTGGACCCCAGCAATGGCGCCATCGCCTCGGAAATGACCGATCGCGGCTGGATCTCGCTGGCGAACGACCTGCACAAGGGCCGCAACGCCGGGGGTGGCTGGGGATGGTTCATCGATCTGTTCGCCATCGCCTGCGTGATTTTTACACTGACGGGCTTGTTGCTGTTGCAACTCCATAGCAAAAATCGCCCCGCCACCTGGCCGATCGTCGGGCTGGGGCTGCTGATTCCGATCCTGCTCATCCATTTTCTGGTTCCGTGAAGGGGTTTCACATGCGTCATCGCTCGCTTTCTCTTGCTGGCACGGTGCTGGCCGGCCTTCCGGCCTCGGCCATGGCCGGGACGGTCAACATCGACATTCCGCATCTCACGGTGGCCGAATACCATCGTCCTTACGTGGCCATCTGGCTGGAGCCGACCGGTGGCGGCGAACCGCGCACCGTGGCCGTCTGGTACGATGCCAAGCACCGCGGCGAGCCGGGCACCAAATGGCTGAGCGATCTGCGCGGCTGGTGGCGCGTGGCGGGCCGCAATGCGACGACGCCGCCCGCCGCGATCAGCGGCGCGACCCGCGCGCCGGGCCATTACGCGATTCCGTTGCCCGGCGATTTGAAGCCCGGCGCCTATACGCTCAAGGTCGAGGCCGCGCGTGAGACGGGCGGGCGTGAACTGGTCAGCGTGCCGGTGACCCTGCCCAAGCAGGGCGGCAAGGCCGAGGGCCATGGCGAGCTGGGCGCGGTCAGCGTCACGCTGCCTTGATCCTGCCCATCATCCGACACTCATTTCAAAAGGGGGATACACGCATGCGCTTCCTGAATTTGGCCCTGCTGGCGACCGCCGCCACATTGGCTCTGCCCACCGCTGCTTCGGCGCATCGCGCCTGGATCGTGCCCGCCGCCACCAATTTCTCGGGTGAGGATCCCTGGGCCAGCTTCGATGCGGCCATTTCCAACGATCTGTTCTTCGCCGACCATTTCCCGATGCAGCTTGCCCAGATCAAGGTCACCGCGCCCGATGGCTCGGCAGGCACGGTCGAGCATGGGGTGACGGCGCGTTACCGCTCGACCTTCGACGTGCATCTCACGCAGGAAGGCACCTGGCGCATCGGCACCGAGAGCACCAATGTGATGGGCAGCTTCAAGGTCAATGGCGTCGAGAAGCGTGTCGGTCGTGGCCGTGGCGGTCCGCCCCCCGGCGCAATGCCAGGCGGTGCGCCGCGTCCGGCAGGTGAAGGGCGTGGTCCCGGCGGCCCCGGTGGTGAGGGCGGGCGCCCCAACATCGAGACGGTCGAACTCTCGGCCATTCCCGCCGACGCCACCGACCTCAAGCTGACCGAGGCCGTCAGCCGCAACGAGGTGTTCGTCACGCGCGGCAAGCCGACCGAGACCTTCTTCAAGCCCACCGGCAAGGGTCTGGAATTTGCGCCGATCACTCATCCTGACGATCTGGTGCAGGACCAGCCCGCCAAATTCCGCTTCCTGCTCGACGGCAAGCCCGCCGTGGGCCTCAAGCTGACGGTGATCCCCGGCGGCAAGCGCTATCGCGATGCCGAGGGCGGTTTTGAAGCCGTGACCGACAAGGATGGCGTGGCGACGATCAAGTGGCCTCAGCCCGGCCTGTTCTGGTTCACCACCAGCACCACCGACAACCACCCCGCCACGCCCCGCGCCACCGAGCGCCGCCTGAGCTACACCGGCACGGTCGAGGTGATGGCGCCTTGATGGACCGACCGGCAGGTCTGGCTGCCACGCAGGAGGTCTTTCCCCGCATTGCCCTGCCGGATCGCATCGATCCGCAGGCGGTGCGCTCCTGCGTTGCCGGCCTGCCGGTCACCCGCCTGTCGGGGCCCACGATGGGCACGACATGGCATCTGCATGCCGTGCTGCCCGATGGCCTGACCGCAGAGCATATCGGGGGCGTCATCGCGGCGCGGCTTGAGGCGCTGGTGGCGCAGATGAGCCATTGGGAGCCCGCCAGCGACCTGTGCCGCTTCAACCGGGCGCGGGCGGGACTCTGGCAGGCGCTGCCGCATGATTTCGCGCGGGTGATGCAGGCTGCCCTGACGATCGCCGAGGCCAGTGATGGCGCTTTCAGCCCCGCCGTGGGCCGGCTGGTCGATCTCTGGGGTTTTGGACCGCCCGGACCCGTGGCGCAGGCGCCCGACGACAAGCAGATCGCACAAGCGCAAACCCCCTCCGACTGGCGCCTGCTGGCCTTTGAGCCCGCGACAGGACGGTTGCGTCAGCCGGGCGGGCTGTCGCTCGATCTGTCCGGCATTGCCAAGGGCTATGCGGCGGATGCGCTGGCGGGCGATCTGGCGCGGCTGGGCGTGGTGCATCTGCTGGTTGAGGTGGGGGGCGAACTGGTCGGGCGCGGGCTGCGGCCCGATGGCCAGCCATGGTGGGTCGATCTGGAGGCGCCGCCGGGCGCCGGGTTACCGGGGCTGCGGGTGGCGCTGCACGGTTTGGCCGTGGCGACCTCGGGCAGCTATGTGCGCGGGCCTCACAATCTCGATCCCCGATTGGGCCGCCCCGCGCGCTCGGGCGTGGTCGCCTGCAGCGTGCTGCATGACAGCGCGATGATCGCCGATGGCTGGGCCAGCGCTTTCAGCGTGCTGGATGTCGAGGCGGGCATGGCGCTGGCAACAGGCCGCGATCTGGCGGTGCGCTGGATCACGCGGGACGGCGAAAGCTGGTGCGAGGCGATCAGCCCCGCGCTGGCACGGATGCTGGCGGATTAGAGCAGCCTGCGAAAAAACAGGGACCGGCTTTTCGCATGCCGCCCCAGCGCGGTTTTGGCCTTTACGCGCGCGATTGATCTTGATACTGACTCTCAATAACCCGGTTTGGGCACGAGTCCGGGTGGCACGCAGCGCGTCCGCATCATCCGTTCGGGCACGTCATCACGTCAGGGGCAGTCATGCTGACAGACAATTCCGCACTCGCGCGTTTCGCGCCGGAGGATTTCGCGCTTCCCAAGCGGAACAGCGCGCTGGCGGGGCCGCGACTGGTCCCGGCGGCGGCGCCCGAGCCGGTCTATGCCCCCCCGGTCTATGCCTACGCCTCCACCTATGGGCAGGGCGGGGCGAAGCGTCAGGCTTCGGCCGCCGTGGTGGCCCTCGCTGCGGTCGGCCTGCTGTTCTCGACGCTGGTGTGGATGAATGTGCATGAGCACCATCACCGCCACCATCGCGTCATGGCGCTGGACCTGAAGCTCGATCCGCCCGCGCCGCCCAAGCAGCAGCCCAAGCCCGAGGTCGAGAAGGTCGAACTGCCCACCACCCCTGTTCCGGCGCCTCAGCCCGTGGTGGAGCAGCAGCCCGTGCCGACGCCGGTGGCGCTCTCGCCCGCGCCGCCCGCTCCCGCGCCGGTGGCGGTGCAGGCGCCGCCCGCGCCCCCGGCTCCGCCCGCCGCGCCGGCCAAGCCTGCGGCTCCGGCCGAGGGCGGCGATCTGTCGGCCAAGATGCTCTCCTTCACCCCGCCCTCCTATCCGATGGAATCGCGCCGGGCCAAGGAAGAGGGCACGGTGGCGCTCAGCCTGTTGCTGGGCACCGATGGCCGCGTCGCGGAGATTTCCGTGGCGAGCAGCAGCGGTTTCGCCCGCCTGGACAAGGCCGCGCTGGAGGCTGTGCGCAAATGGCGCTGGGCCCCGATCATGCGCAATGGCGAGGCTGTTCAGGTGCGCGGAACGGTAAAAATTCCCTTCATCATCAAGCATTAAATCAGGATGATCGCACGGCGACCGTGAAGGCCGGGGCAGCCGCTGGTGGCGCGTGTCCGCTCACCATTCGTCTCAGGTGAAATTCTATTCACTTGAGCGCCGCGCGCCGATGCGCGAAAGCGGCAGGCGGAGAGGATAGCCGGAACGGCCGTTCCGCCCACGCATTCACCCCCCCGATGCGTGTGAGACGGGACGGCCACCTCCGGCAAGGGGCCTGCACCCAGAATTTTAGGAGAGCGGCATGGCCCGCATCTTGGTCGTCGAGGACGATGCTGAAACTGCGGAGATTATCGCCTCTGCCCTGACGGGGCAGGGGCATGACGTGTCTTGCGTGGACGATGGCCGCGTGGCGCTGGCCCGGCTGGAAGCCGAACGTTTCGACGCCATCACACTCGATCGCATGCTGCCCGGCCTCGATGGTCTGGGGCTGGTCGCCCGTTTGCGCGCGCGTCGCCTGCAGACGCCGGTGTTGATGCTCTCCGCTTTGGGCGATGTCGATGAGCGCGTCGCGGGCCTGCGCGCGGGCGGTGACGATTATCTCGCCAAGCCCTTTGCCGTCAGCGAACTGACCATGCGGGTCGAGGTTTTGCTGCGCCGCAACCGCGAATATCCCGAGGATGGTTTCCTGCGCGCCGGGCAGGTCGAGATCGATCTGGTCAAGCGCCAGGTCTGGGTCGGCGGCGAGCCGGTCTCGCTGCTCCAGACCGAGTTCCGCCTGCTGGAATTCCTGGCCCGCCATGCCGGTCGCCCGGTTGCGCGTCAGGTGATTTTCGAGCAGGTTTGGGGCCGGTTTTTCGAGGCGAGCGACAATCTCATCAATGTGCATATCGCCAAACTGCGCAAGAAGCTGGAGCGGCCCGGTTTTCCTTCGCCGATCCAGACCATCAAGGGCGAGGGTTATCGCCTTGAGGTCGAATAGGCCTTGCCGAAAAACCGCATGCCGCCCCTGACCGAAACCCTGCTCGGCCTGCGCCTGGCCGATCTGCGCCACACCACGGCCTTCCGTCTGACGGCGGGGCTTTGCGCGGTCTTTGTGGTGGCGGTGATCGGCCTGCTCGGCCTGACCTATGTGCTGACCGCCCAGCAGCTGTTCTGGCGCACCGACCAGTTCCTCACCACCCGCATGGACGGCATCCTGCACACCCCGCGCGGGCGCGAGGCGGTGATGACCCGCCGCGCCATCGATGCCTGGGCCAGCGGTCTGGAATTCATAGCGCTGTATGATGCCCATGGGCAACGGGTGGTCGGCAATGTGCAGGTCGCCGCGCCCTTTCCGCTGGGCAAGCCTTTCGAACGCGGCGATGGCGGTCCTCCCGGCCTGCCGCTGCGCCTGCTGGCCGCGCGTCTGCCTTCGGGCGATGTGGTGGTGGTGGCGCGCGACATCTCCCCGTTGCGCGACCTGCATGAGCGGGTTTTGCTCATCATGGGCCTGTCCGGTCTGGCCACGATTCTGGCCGCGCTGGTGGTGGGTGTCTCGCTCAGCATCGGGCCGATGCGGCGGGTGCGCGACATGCAGGTGATGGCCGCGGCCATCGCCCAGGGCGATTTGCGCCACCGCCTGCCCGAAACCTCGCGCCGCGACGAGATCGATGTGATCGGCACCATCATCAACGGCATGGTCGAGGAGATCGAGCGGCTGATGGGGCAGGTGAAAGGCGCCACCGACGCCATCGCCCATGATATGCGCACGCCGCTTACGCATCTGCGCGCCCGGCTCGACCGGCTGGCCCAGCATGCCACCATCGCCGATGACGCCGAACTGCGCGGCTCGATCTATGGCGCCATGGGGGAGCTGGACATGACTCTGGCCCGCTTCCGCGCCCTGCTGCGCATTTCCGAGATCGAGGCCTCGCGCCGCCACGCCGCTTTCACCAGCCTCGATCCGCTCGATGTGCTGTCCGGTGTGGCCGAGCTTTACGATCCGCTGGCCGAGGAGCGGGGGATCACATTGTCGGTGGCCGCCACCGGCGGTCTGGTGATCCGCGCCGATGAAAGGCTGCTGTTCGAGGCGATCAGCAATCTGGTCGAGAATGCCATCAAATTCGCGCCGGAGAACTCCACTGTCACCATGGCGCTGCGGGCCTTGCCCGATGCGGTGGCGATCGAAGTGCGCGACTCGGGTGCCGGTATCCCCGAAGGCGAGCGCGAGCGCGTGCAGCGCCGGTTCGAGCGGGGGGCAGGAGCGGCGATGGCGCCCGGCTCCGGGTTGGGGTTGAGTCTGGTTGTGGCGATCGTCCAGCTTCACGGTTTCGAGTTTTCGCTCGATGATGCGGGGCCGGGGCTGGTGGCGCGGATTGTGGCGCGGCGGTTGCGTTAAAGGATAAAAGGAGAAAAGCGAGGATGGAGTCTTAGTTGGTCGCATTTCTCAAGAGAAATGCTCCGGGCCCTCGCGCTCCCATAACGTCTTCCGACGAGAAGGCAGTGGCGCCGAAATGAGGCGCGCGAACGCTCCACCTGCACAATCCAGAGCGCCGCAGGCAGGCTTCCCGCGACAATGCGCAACATTTCCTGCCTGCGGCACTCCCGCTTGCGCCGGGGCGCAACCTCTCCCCCAACACACCGCCAGCGTCGGGAGACGTAATGGGGGTGCAGGGGGCGTAACGCCCCCCTGCTTTTCCCTTAATTCCTTGCTTTCCCACCCCTTCGAACCACCGCCCACCAGCGGCACCCCAGCTTAAATTTAATTAAGTTGTTCGCACCTGCACAAGGGCGCAGAGCACCAGCATCCCCTAGGCGCGTCGGGTCTGTCCCCCCCAATCTCCGGGCCCGGCGCGTCGCCCTTGCTGTTTCAACGAGAGAGCGCCTTTCATGCTGCAACTCGTCAAGATCGCATTGCTCAGGCCGCTGACCTTCGTGGTGATGGCCATCCTGATCGTGCTGTTCGGATCCATCGCCTGGATCAAGACCCCGACCGACATCTTCCCCGACATCAAGGTGCCGGTGATCGCCGCCGTGTGGACCTACAATGGCCTGTCCCCCAAGGACATGTCGGGCCGTATCATCTACAATTACGAGCGTCAGTTGACCGCCACGGTCAATGACATCGAGCATATGGAAAGCTCCTCGTACAACGGCATCGGCGTGGTGAAGATCTTCTTCCAGCCGGGCGTCGACATCCGCACCGCCACCGCGCAGGTCACCTCGACCTCGCAGACGGTGCTGAAGCAGATGCCGGCGGGCACCACCCCGCCGCTGATCCTGAACTACAACGCCTCGACCGTGCCGATCCTGCAGATCGCGCTGTCTTCGGGCGTTCTGTCGGAGCAGCAGCTGTTCGATCTTGGCCAGAACACCATCCGCTCCTCGCTGGCGACGGTGCAGGGTGCGGCCTTGCCGTCGCCCTATGGTGGCCGTGTGCGTCAGATCCAGATCGACCTCGACCCGCAGGCGCTGCAGGCCCGCCATCTCTCGCCCGCCGATGTGGGCGCGGCGCTGGCCTCGCAGAACCAGATCATCCCGGCCGGCACGGCGCGCATCGGTACCTATGAGTACAACGTCAATCTGAACAATGCGCCCGAAGCCATCGACGCGCTGAACGACCTGCCGATCAAGACGGTGGATGGCGCGACCGTGACGATGCGCGACGTGGCCCACGTGCGCGACGGCTCGCCCCCGCAGCAGAACAAAGTGCGCGTGGACGGCCAGCGCTCGGTGCTGATGACCATGCTGAAGAACGGCTCGGCCTCCACCCTCGACATCGTCGACGGCACCAAGGCGATGCTGACGCAGCTCAAGCCCTCGCTGCCCGATGGCGTGAACATCGACCTGCTGTCCGACCAGTCGCTCTTCGTGAAGGGCGCCGCGATCTCGGGCGTGGCGCGCGAGGGCGTGATCGCCGCGGCGCTCACCTCGCTGATGATCCTGCTGTTCCTGGGCTCCTGGCGCTCGACCCTGATCATCGCCGCCTCGATCCCGCTGGCCATTCTGGCGGCCGTCTGCGGCCTGCTCGCCGACGGGCGAGACCCTCAACATCATGACGCTGGGCGGCCTGGCGCTGGCGGTCGGCATCCTGGTCGACGACGCCACGGTGACCATCGAGAACATCAACTGGCACCTCGAGCACGGCAAGGACAGGTGCAGGACGCGATCATGGACGGCGCCCGGCAGATCGTGCTGCCGGCCTTCGTCTCGCTGCTGTGCATCTGCATCGTGTTCGTGCCGATGTTCTTCCTCGACGGCGTGGCGCGCTTCCTGTTCGTGCCGATGGCCAAGGCGGTGATCTTCGCGATGATCGCCAGCTTCGTGCTCAGCCGCACGCTGGTGCCGACCATGGGCAACTGGCTGCTGCGCGCCCATGCCGGGCCGCACACCACCGAGCACATGGCCGCCCATGACGCCACCGCCGGTGAGCCCGAGACGCGCAACCCGTTCCGCCGCTTCCAGCATGGCTTTGAAAAGCGTTTCGAGAGCGTTCGCCGGGTCTATATCGGCATCCTGCTGACCCTGGCGCTGGCGCGCCGCAAGCCCTTCGTGATCGGCTTCATGAGCGTGGTTCTGGTCAGCTTCGCGCTGGTGCCGTTCCTGGGCCGCAACTTCTTCCCCACGGTGGATTCGGGCCAGATCTCGCATGCACGTCCGCGCGCCGGTCGGCACGCGCGTGGAGGAGACCGCCGCCCTGTTCGACCATATCGAGCAGCGCATCCGCCACACCGTGCCCGCAGAGCAGACCGCCTCGGTGGTCGACAACATCGGCATGACCGTGTCGGGCATCAACCTGACCTATTCGAACAACGGCGGCCGATCGGCTCGCAGGACGGCGACATCCTGATCTCGCTGAAGGAGGACCACGCGCCCACCGCCGGCTACGTGCGCAAGCTGCGCGAGGTGCTGCCGCGCGCCTTCCCCGGCACCAGCTTCGCCTTCCTGCCGGCCGACATCGTCAGCCAGATCCTGAACTTCGGCGCCCCCGCCCCGATCGACGTGGTGGTTTCGGGCAAGGACAATGTGGCCAACGAAACCTATGCCAATGAGGTCGCCGCGCGCATGAAGCATATCGGCGGCATCGCCGACGCGCGCCTCCAGCAGCCCAGCAACTATCCCGAGTTCAAGGTCGAGGTCGACCGCACCCAGGCCAACCAGCTCGGCATCACCGAGCAGGACGTGACCAACTCGCTGGTCGGTGAACCTTGCGGGTAGCTCCCAGGTGGCCCCGACCTTCTGGCTCAACCCCAAGAACGGCGTGTCCTACCCGATCGTGGTGCAGACGCCGCAATATGCCAATGACTCGATCTCGGCGCTGCACAATGTGTCCGTCACCGGTGTCGGCACCTTCCAGACGCTGAACAACGTCAGCAACATCCATCGCGGCCTGACCTCGGCGCTGATCACCCACTATTCGATCCGCCCCGCGATCGACATCTACGCCACCACGCAGGGCCGCGACCTGGGCGCCGTGGCCGCCGACATCGACCAGATCCTGAAGGCCACCGCAGAAGGACCTGCCCAAGGGCTCGACCGTGGCGCTGCGCGGCCAGGTGCAGACCATGAACGCGCGCCTTCGCCGGCCTGCTCCTGGGCCTGGCGGGTGCGATCGTGCTGATCTACCTGCTGATCGTGGTGAACTTCCAGTCCTGGGCCGATCCCGGCGGTGATCGTCTCGGCGCTGCCGGCCGCGCTGGCCGGCATCGTCTGGATGCTGTTCGCCACGGGCACCCCATTGTCGGTGCCGGCGCTGACCGGCGCGATCCTGTGCATGGGCGTGGCCACCGCCAACTCGATCCTGGTGGTCAGCTTCGCGCGCGAACGCCTGGCCGAGCACCGGCGACGCGCTGGACGGCCGCGCTGGAGGCCGGCTTCACGCGCTTCCGCCCGGTGCTGATGACGGCGCTGGCGATGATCATCGGCATGGCGCCGATGGCGCTCGGCCTGGGCGACGGCGGCGAGCAGAACGCGCCGCTGGGCCGCGCCGTGATCGGCGGCCTGGTCTTCGCCACCCTCGCCACGCTGTTCTTCGTCCCCGTGGTGTTCAGCCATCGTGCATCGTCACATGAAGGCCGGTTCCTCGCAGCCTGCCGACACCTCCACCTCCCTTGCCGCCCATGAAGCCGCGGAGCCCGCACATGTCTGAACACAATGAATCCGATGCCCTGCTCTCCGGCCATGTGGCCCCGCCTCGGGGTCTGGCCAAGATCGGGCTGATCGCAGGCGGCGTGGCCGTGCTGGTGGTGGCCTGGGGGCTGGTCAGCCGCAATCACGCCGATGTCAGTGCCCAGAGCTTCGCCGATGCGCAATCGGTGCCCACGGTCCATCTGGTCGCGCCGGGCAAGGCGGGCAGCTCCACCCAGCTCGTGCTGCCCGGCACGATGCAGGCTTGGACCTCGGCGCGCATCTTCCCCCGCGTCTCCGGCTATGTGCGGTCGTGGGACAAGGATATCGGCGCGATGGTCGGTTCGGGCACACCGCTCGGCTATATCGACACGCCCGAACTCGACCAGCAGATCATTCAGGCCCGCGCCACCCTGCAGCGCACCAAGGCGCAGGCCTCGCTGGCCAAGTCGACCGCCGCGCGCTGGAACGATCTGCTGACCTCCAACTCGGTCTCGCATCAGGAGGCCGACGAAAAGAACGCGGGTGCCGCCACCGCCACGGCCACCGTGGCCGAGGCTCAGGCCAATCTGGGCCGCCTGCTGGCGATGAAGTCCTATGCCACGGTGCGGGCGCCTTTCGCGGGCGTGGTCACGCTGCGTCAGTCGGACATCGGCGATCTGGTGGGCCCCGGCACCACCAACCCGCAGCCGATGTTCGCCGTGGCCGACGAACACCGCATGCGCATCTATGTGAATGTGCCTCAGCAATATTCGGCGCAGATCCATGCGGGCCTCACCGCCGGCCTGACCGTGCCCGAAGCGCCGGGGCAGGTGATGCATGCCACCGTGCTGGCGCAGGCCAATGCCATCAGCCAGCAGAGCGGCGCGCTTCAGGTGCAGCTTGAAATCGACAATCCGCAGCATCTGCTCAAGACCGGCGGTTACGCTCAGGTCAGCTTCAACCTGCCGGTGCCGGTGGGTCTGGTGACCGTGCCCTCCAGCGCGCTGGTGCTGCGTGGCGGCGGAACCCGCGTGGGTACGGTGACGCCTGACGGTCATGTCCGCCTGATCCCGGTGACGGTGGGCCGCGACATGGGCGCCACGGTGCAGATCACCTCGGGCCTGTCGCCCGACATGAAGATCATCAACGATCCGGCCGATTCCATCGCCGATGGCCAGAAGGTGGAGATCGGGGGCAGCCATGGCTAAGCGCCTGCTGACCGGGCTGGCCCTGCTGGCGGCCACGTCGCTGGGCGCCTGTTCGCAGGTGCCTGCCTATCACCCGCCCGTCGCCCCCAATCCCCCCGCCTTCCGCGAGGGCGGGCCATGGAGCATGGCGACGCCCTCCACCACGGCGCAGGCCGGTCACTGGTGGGAAGGTTTCGGCGATCCCGTGCTCAACGAGCTGGAAGGCCGCATCGAAAAGGACAGCCCGACGCTGGCCGCCGCTCTCGCCCGGCGCGATCAGGCGTCCGCTGCGCTGCGCGGGGCCCGTGCGGACCTGTTTCCGCAGCTCAATGCCAACAGCAACCTGACCTACAATCGCCAGTCGCAGGACCGTCCGCTGCGCAACACCACCGGTCAGGAAAACATCTATGGCAACAACACGCTGGGCGGCACGGCCAGCTATGAGCTGGATCTGTGGGGCCGGGTGCGCGCGCAGGTCGCGGCGGGCCGGGCCAATGCGCTGGCCAGCGAGGATGATGTCGCCGCCGTCCGCCTGAGCCTTCAGGCTGATCTGGCCGCCTATTACATCACCCTGCGTGGGCTGGACCGCGAGGCCGATCTGCTGACTCACACCGTGGCCGCTTATCAGCAGGCCGATGACGTCACCCAGCACCGCTTCAAGGGCGGCATCGCCACCGGCATCGAGACCGGCCAGTCGGGCGCCCAGCTTGCGGATGCTCAGGCCCAGCTTGCCGATGTGCAGGCCGCCCGCGCCAAGGTCGAGCATGCCATCGCCACGCTGGTCGGCTCCACCGCATCGGAGCTGACGCTGGCCGCCAACATCACCCCGCTCAGCGCGCTGAGCGCCGACGTTGGCCTGCCCTCCACCCTGCTGCAGCGCCGCCCCGACATTGCCGCTGCCGAGCGTCGCATGTTCGCGGCCAATGAGGGCATCGGTCAGGCCCGCGCGGCGGCCTTCCCGCAGATCAGCCTGATGGGCGGGGGCGGCACCAATTCGACGGTGCTGTCGGGTTTGGGGTCGGCGCCGAATCTGTTCTGGGCGCTGGGCCCCTCGATCAGCCTGCCGCTGTTCACCGGCGGGCGGATCAAGGCGGGCATCGCCACGGCGCGGGCCAAGTGGGATGAATCCACCGCCACCTATCGCCAGACGGTGCTGACCGCCTTCCAGCAGGTGGAGGACAGCCTGTCCGACCTGCACCATCTGGGCGATGAGGACGCCGCCGAGCATCGCGCCGTCACCAATGCCGAGCAGGCCGCCCAGCTCTCAATGAACCGCTACAACAAGGGCGCGTCGAGCTACCTCGATGTCGTCACCGCCCAGACCACCGAACTGACCGCCCGTCGCAAGGCGCTTCAGGTCGAGACCGCGCGCCTGCAGGCGGGCGTGGCGCTGGTGCGGGCCCTTGGCGGCGGCTGGCAGAAGGCCTAGGAGTATCAACATCGTGTCAGCGCGGCACGGGGACCTTCCCACCCGGTCAGGGTGAGGGAGGGAGCCCGTGCCGCCTGCCCGGCCTTGTCCGGATGACTGACCGGGCATTCCCGCCCCCTTTCAGGAGTTGCCCGTGAGCACCGATCTGCCCCGCCCCCCGGACCTTGTCTCCGCATCGGGAGGCGGGCTGGCGGGCGGCGCGGCGGCTGCCGTGGGCGCGCCACCCTCTGCCGAGGAAATCGGGGGCGCCTCCGCTGGCGATGCGAGCGGCGCTCCGGCGCGCACCGTGGGCTATCGCACCATGGCGATCATCATCGCCAGCGCGCTGTTCATGGAATTTCTCGACGCGACGGTGCTGTCCACCGCTTTGCCGACCATGGCGCGCGACTTCCATGTCCGCGCGCCCGACATGAGCGTGGCGCTCACCGCCTATCTGCTGGCGCTGGCGATCTTCATCCCCGCCTCGGGCCGTCTGGCCGACCGTTTTGGCGCGCGCAGCGTGTTCCGCACCGCGATCATGCTCTTCATGTTCGGCAGCGTGGGCTGCGGTCTGGCCCCGACGCTGGAGGCCATGGTGGCGGCGCGCTTCGTGCAGGGGCTGGGCGGGGCGATGATGATCCCGGTCGGGCGGCTGGTGCTGCTGCGCTCGGTGGACAAGGCCGATATGGTCGATGCCATGAGCTGGCTGATGGCCCCGGCGATGATCGGGCCTATTCTCGGCCCGCCGCTGGGGGGCCTGATCGTGACCTGGCTCGACTGGCGCTGGATCTTCTACATCAACCTGCCCATGGCCGTGCTGGCGGTGTGGCTGGTGGGCCGCTACATCCCCGATATCCGCGACGATGTGAATGAGCCCTTCGACTGGCTGGGCTTCGTGCTGAGCGGCATCGCGCTGGGCTGCCTGCTGTTCGGCTGCGAATTTGTCAGCCGCTCGGGGCAGGGCTGGCTGGCGGTGCTGCTGCTGGGGCTGGGGACCACCACGGGCCTTGCCTATCTGCGCCATGCGCAGGGCAACCCCGGCGCGATCCTCGACCTGACACTGCTGAAGGACCAGACCTTCCGTCTCTCGGTGATCGCCGGGTCGATCACGCGGGTCACGCAGGGCGCCCAGCCTTTCCTGCTGCCGCTGATGATGCAGCTCGCTTTCGGCTTTTCCGCCGCGCGCAGTGGTACCATCACTGTCGCGACTGCCTGCGGATCGCTGGCGATGAAGAGCATGGCGCCGCGTCTGCTGCGCCGTTTCGGCTTCCGCATGGCGCTGGTGTGGAACGGCATCTTCGCCACCATGGGCTATGCTGTCTGCGGGCTGTTTTCGCCGGCATGGACCGACTGGCAGATGTTCGGCGTGCTGAGCATCTGCGGCATGTCGATGTCGTTCCAGTTCACCGCCTACAACACCATCGCCTATGCGGGGATCGAGAAAGAGGCGATGAGCCGGGCGACGGCCTTCTATGCCACTTTCCAGCAGTTGATGCTGTCGCTGGGCATTTGCGCCGGGGCGATGGCGCTGCATGGGGCGATGCTGATCGATGGCCATCTGCGGCCCGCGCATGAGGATTTCTCGGTGGCCTTCTGGGCGGTCTGCACCATTTCGCTGACGGCCACGATCTGGAACCTGCGCTTCGCCCCCGATGCCGGGGCCGAGATCAGCGGCCATGCCTATGTCGAGGGTGAGGCGCCCACCAAGGGGTGAGCGCCTCGTGAGACTCAGTACTCGGCCGAGATGCTGAACTGCCAGGTCCGCGGCGACAGCGGACGGAACGCCCCGTCGCCCGTGGCCGTGGTGGACACGAAAGCCAGCGTATCCTTGTTGAACACATTGTCGATGTTGAAGCGCGCCTTCACGGTCTTGAGCGGCCCCAGATGCCAGCCGTCGCCGATATCAACATAGGCGTTCCACACGGTGTAGGCGGGCACGTTCGAGCCCGGCGTGTTGTCCAGCGTCGACCAGCGGCCCGAGGTGTATTTGCCGCTGAAATTGGCCACCAGCCAGCTTGCCGGTTCCACGGTCACGCCGCCATTGACCAGCCATGTCGCGCTGTCGGGCAGCACCTTGCCCTGCGTGGCATAGAGGATCGCCGTGCCGTTCATCACATTGTCCAGCGCGCGGGCATGGTTGTAGGTGGCCGACAGGTTGAAATAGGCCAGACCATGCAGGAAGCCGGGCTTATAAGTGCCCGACAGCTCCGCGCCGTAAGCCTCCACCCGGCCGACATTGGTGTAGTAGATTTCCGTCGCGCCGGACGACCCTGCCAGGAAGGTGGTGATCGACTGGATGCGGTTCTTGTATTTGGTGTAGTATGTCGCCAGCGAGGCGTACAATTCCTTCTGCCTTGTGCGGATGCCGAACTCGACATTCTGCGAGCGTTCCGGCGCCGGGGCGGGGACCACGCCATTGCTGCTGGCCAGCGTGACCGAGAAGATATCGTCGATCCCCTTGGGCTCGGCCATGTTCTCGGCATAGGAGGCGAAGAGCTGGGTGCGCGGGTCCAGCTTGTAGACTGCGCCCACCAGCGGCAGGAACAGATCGTTGTAATTCACCTGATTGGACTTGGGCCCATAGCCCGCAACGCCCACGCCGTTCACCACGCGGTAGTAATCGGCATAGTCGCGATAGCCGCGCTGGACGTAATCGATGTTGAGGCCCTTGAAGCCCGCCGTCAGCTCCAGCTTGCCCAGCGTGACCTGATCCTTCAGGAAAATCTGGGTGGTGTTGCGGTCGGCGCGATAGTCGCGGCGCAGGAACACCGCCTGACTCAGGTCGGGATCGCTGGCGGGCGAACCGTCGGTGGTGTTGTAGCGCGCCTGGGTGCGGTGGTAATGCTCCACCTCGCCCCAGATGCCCGCCTCGATATGGTTGATGCCCGCATCCCAGTGCAGCGTGCTGGTGATGCCATAGCGGTTGCCGCCCACGCCGGACTTGCCATATTGCGTGCCCTTGGGGGCCACCACATTCAGGCCCGCGGCCTTCTCGCCGGTGTAGATCGACAGGCTGTTTGCATAGGAGTCGGGCGAGACACCGTAACCGGCCTTGTGCTCCCAATAGCCGGTCGATTCCAGATAGACGCCCTGCGCGATGCCAAGGTGCACCGTGCCGCCATAGAGCCGGTCGTTGCGCACATTGATCGCCAGCGGGGCGGTGTAGGTGTAGTTGGTGTTCGAATAGGGCACGCCCGCCACGCTGGGGGCAAAGCCCGGCGTGGTGTTGGGCGGTGTGTCGATATAGCCGCGATAGCGCCCGGTCTTGCCGCCCAGATCGGGCGTGGTGGAGGTGTATTGCGCGCGGGTCAGCGTGGGCGAGTCATTGTCGTGGAAATCGTTGGAAACGAACTTCAGCCGTGCCCAGCTATCCCCGCCCAGATCGGCATGGAGCTGTGCTTCCCAATGGGTGCGGTGCACGCCGCCCGCGCCGCGCCACAGATCACTGTCCAGCTTGGTGCGGCTGACATAGGCGCTGATCGGGCCAAGCTGCCCGGTCGAGGCGCGGATGAAGTTGCGGCGCAGGTTGAACTGGCCCAGCGCCTCGGACACGAAGAGGCCCGCCTTCTTCTGGGGCGCGATGGAGTTGTAGCGCACCACCGGTCCCAGCGAGGAATAGCTGGGCACCGAAACATCGCCCGCCCCCGCCGAGGCGACCACCGAGCCGAGGTTTTCATTGTCCACGTAACGGAACACCGGGCTGCCGCCGAAGGGATCGCTGCGCCCGGTGGGGATGCCGTCGACCACAAAGCCGATCTGGTCGAGGTTGTAGGCGCGCACCTGCACACTGTTGCCAAATTCATAGAGCCCCAGCGAACCATCGGTCTGCACGTTGAAGCCGGGAAGCTGTTCCAGCATCTTGAGGCCCGAGACGCCCGCCGGGGCGGAGAGCAGCGCCTGACGGGTGATGGCGACGGTGTTGGTCACCTGATCCTCACCGATGCTCTGCGAGGCTTCTGACAGGCGGCGACCGGTGACGACCACCACATTGCCATCATCGTTTTCGGGGGGCTTGGCCTCGGTCTTCGGCTCAGCGGCGGCGGGCGCGGTGGCCGCGCTGGCGGTGCCGGCGGCCATCAGAATGGCCAGCGTCAGCGTGCCGGCGCCGCTGGCGCGCGCGATGGAAGGAAATCTCATGTTTTGTCCCCTGTACGATGCCTGCCGCGTCCACATGGCAGCGGTCCCTGATTTGGCTTTTCATCATCGCTGTCGCGCACGCCCCTGCTTGGGCAGGTGACGCGTCGCTCCTCCCGGAAAGCGGTGCTTAACCCAGGAAGCGTCGGGGAAATGATTGGAGTTTCAAATACGCTTATTGGCGTAATTCAACGCCGGATTTCAGGCATTTGGACAAATGCCATATAAAAAAACTATAGTATAAAATGGATTTGTTCGCGGGGCTTTACCTAGATTGCGTGGCGGTGAAAGATATGGCCGGAGCGTTCTCCATGGCCAGTGCAAGCTTTCAGCCCAGCGTCAGATAGATTTCGGCCTCGATCACCCATTCGCCCGCCACCTCGCGCCATTTGGCGGTGTAGTCGCCGCGCGTCACCTGCTGCCCCGTGGTGCCGGTCCAGACGCCATGCTCCATCGCGATAGGCTCGACGGTGGAGGCCACGATCCGCTCGGGGCGGCGCTGATAGATGGTGCGCTGCTGCGCGGCGAATTCGCGCTTCCAGGCCAGAAGCTGGGCCTTGCGTCCGGCGATCACCGCGCTGTCGGTGCCGGTCACCAGCATGGCGTCATGGGCCAGCAGCGTGCCGATGGCATGCAGATCGCCTTGCGCCAGCGCATGGTTGAAGGCGGCGCGGCGCAGGCGGATGGCAAGGTCCGGGGCGCCGGTGATCGGAGAGGTCATTGCGGGGCTTTCGGCTTGGAGCGGGACGGCGCCTTCTGGCGGCAAGCGGGGGCTCAGGGCAAGTGGAAGGTTTGGGGCAAAGGTTTGCACCTCATCACTTTTCCTGTGGCGGATGGTTTGCCTGACAGGCGCGCGCCGATCCGGTTCGAAAATCCCCGCCATCTGCCCAAGGGCCGTTTCGCGCTGACGACTGTTTTGTCGCATCGCTGTTGCAAAAACCGGTTCCCACTTTTTCGCGCGATGCTCTAAGCTTTGGTTGTCGCATCGTTGATGCGAAAAACCGGTTCCCACTTTTTCGCATGAAGCTCCAGACACCGGCCATGGCACCGTCTTCCGATACCAAGTCCGCCTTCCTCAACCGGACGCGTCTGCGCACCGCCTGGGTGCAGGCCCTGCGGGTGATGGTGGCCTGCGCGGTGGCCTATGGCCTGTCGCATGTGCTGGCGCTGCAGCAGGGCTATTGGTCGGTCTTCACCGTGCTGGTGGTGATGCAGGCCTCGACCGGGGCGACCGCCGGTGCGGCGGTGGACCGGCTGGTCGCCACGGTGGCAGGCGCGCTGCTGGGCGCGGTGGCGGCGCTGATCACGCCGCATGAGCCGCTGGCCATCGGCATCGCGCTGGTCTGTACGACGGGGGTGGGCAGCTTTGCCGCGGCCCTGCACCCGCGGCTGAGGATCGCCGCGCTGACCGCCTCGATCGTGATCCTCACCAGGCCGATGATGGTGCCGGTGGAGGTCTTTGTCCTCAACCGCATCGCTGAAATCACGCTGGGCGGGGTGATCGGCGTGCTGGTCAGCCTGCTGGTGCTGCCGCGTCGGCCCGGCCATGTGCTGCTGGGGCGGCTGGCGGGTGTCGCCGAGGCGATGGTGCCGGTGCTGGAAGGGCAGGCCGGGGCGCTAGAGAGCGGCGAGGGGTTCTCCTCGACCGAGGCGACCATCGCGCTGCGTCAGGCGCTGGTGGGCGCGGAAACCTTGCTGGCCGAGGTGAAGCAGGAACGATCCCTGCGGCTGGCGCGCGGCGCTTTCCCCGAGGCTTTGCCGCGCACGCTCTGGCGGGTGCGCAACGATATCGCGCAGATCGGGCGGGTGCTCGACGCGCCCTTCCCGGAGGATGCCCTGCGCTGCATGGGGCCGCAGGGCGCGCATGTGCTCCGGCAGGAGGCGCTGTTCGTGCAGGCCTGTGCCCGCGCCCTGCGCGAGGGCGCGCTGGGCGACTGGCCCGAGGCGCAGCAGGCGCTTGACGCTTTCGACGCCGCCTTTGCCGAGATGCGGCGCGGCGAGGCGGCGCGGCCGGTCGATTTCGACGACATCGGGCGGCTGTTCGGCCTGTCGAACCTGCTTCACCGGCTGCGGCAGGACATGGGCGATCTGGGGGAGCGCATCACCGAAATCCTGCGCGGCGAGGCCGAGGAACCTTCGGAAAGCTGAGCTTGGGGTGGCCATAGCATCACTTGCCTTGCCGCGCGAAACCGCCTATTGGCGCAGCAGGAACGGAGGCGGGCTTTCATGCTATCGCAGCAATCGCGCTATGCATTGAAAGCGCTTATCTATCTGGCCGGCAAGGATGGGAGCAAACCCTATCCCAGCGCGGAAATCGCCGCCGGGGCCAACATTCCGCGCAAATTCCTCGAAGCGATCCTGCTCGATCTGAAGCTGGCGGGCATCGTCCACAGCACGCGCGGCAAGGCGGGCGGCTATGTGCTGGCGCGCCCGGCCGAGGCCATCACCTTCAGCGAGGTGATGCGCGTCACCGACGGGCCGCTGGCGCTGATCCATTGCGCCAGCCAGAAGTTCTACCGCCGCTGCGTCGATTGCACCGATGAGGCCGCCTGCGCCCTGCGCCGCATCATGATCGAGGCGCGCGCGCAACTGGTCTCGGTGCTGGACAACCGCACTTTGGCCGATGCGGCGGCGCTGGCGCTGGTCGAGGCGCTGCCCGAGGATACGGGTATGGCAACGGGCGGCCCGGCTGCGGCCTGAGCCGCTTTCCGGATCAGGCCTTCTTCACCCCCGGATCGCCGCGCTCCACCGCAAAGCTGGCATAGGTGGAGAGCTTGCCCCCCGGTGAGGACACTTTGTCGATCACCTTCAGCTCGGCCTGCCACACGTCGCGCCCCACATCGCACAGCACATAGCCGCGCCGGTCGATCGTGGCCTTCAGCGCCGGATTGTCGGCCAGTTGCTGAGGCGTGTTCAGCTCCCCCATGCCATCGTCGCCCGAACTGACCGAGGTGCCGAGAAACTCGCTGGTGATGATCTTGGCGGGCTTGCTGCCGGGCGCGCCCTCGTCCTGAATCACATCGCCCGCGTAATGGCGGTGCGCGTCGCCGCTGACGGTGACGACATTGCCGGGGCAAGCCTTGTCGATATGGCTGAGCAGGCGACGGCGGCTGTGCATATAGCCCGACCAGCGATCCATATTGTAGCCTTTGGCGCCCCCGTTTCCACGCCCCACCAGATGCATCAGCATCACCTGATGCGCGATCAGGTTCCAGCGCGCGGTGGAGTCCGCCAGCCCGTCGAACAGCCATTTCTCCTGAGCGTCACCCATCATGGTGCGCGCCGGATCATAGGCGGCGGGCGTCATCGGGGCCAGCTTCTCGCCGCCGGGCAGTTTCTCGGCCTCGCCAATCTGGTCCGAGCGATACTGGCGCGTGTCCAGCACGAAGGCATTGACCAGATCGCCATAGCGGGCGTTGCGGTGCATCCGCATCCGGCTGCCGTCGGGCATGGAGGCGCGGCGCAGCGGCATATGCTCGTAATAGGCCTGAAAGGCGGCGGCGCGGCGATAAAGGAAGACCTCGGGCGGGGTGCCGTCCTGGTCCCAGCGGTCGGCCCAGTCATTGTCGACCTCATGGTCGTCGAAGCTGACCCAGAAGGGCGCGGCGTGATGCGCGGCCTGCAGATCGGGGTCGGTCTTGTACTGGGCGTAGCGCTGGCGATAGTCGTCGAGCGAGTAGGGCTCGTCATTGTTGTGCTTGCGGGCGCGGGGGAAGTCATGGCCCTGAATGGTCAGGGTCTGCGCGCCTTTCTCGTTGGTTTCATAGATGTAGTCGCCATAGTGGAAGATGAAATCCACCGGCTCCCGCGCGATATGCTTCCAGGCGGTGAAATGGCCATGCTCGTAATGCTGGCAGCCCGCCACGGCGAAGCGCAGCCGTTCGACGCGCGCGCCGGGCAAGGGCAGCGTGCGGCTGCGGCCCACCGGGCTGACCTGCCCGGCGATGCGGAAGCGGTAGAACCACACGCGATCCGGCGACAGGCCGTCCACCTCGACATGGACGCTGTGGCCCAGTTCGGGAGAGGCCAGCGCCTCGCCTTTGGCCAGCACGACCGCGAAGCTTTCCTCCGCGGCGACCTCCCAGCTCACGACCATGGGTGCACGGGGCATGCCGTAATGCTGCTCGGCGGGGCGGGGGCACAGGCGGGTCCAGATCACGAAACCGTCAGGCGCCGGATCGCCCGAGGCCACGCCCAACGCGAAAGGATAGTCGGCAAAGCGCGGATCGGCCACGATGTTGCGCGGCCATGGTGCGGCCAGCGCGGGCCATGCGGCCAGGGCTCCGGCCCCGATCCCCGTTTTCGCCATCATCGCCATCAGTGCGCGGCGGTCGAGGAAAGGCATCCGGGTCATGGCAAAAGTCCTGAACAACAAAGCGGGGCCGGGGCGGGCTAGCCTGCTTTCTATGCCGAAATGTGACCGTGCAAGGTCTTAAGCTGTTTCGGCGCCGATGAAATGGCGCGACAGGCAGGCTTCGGCTGCTACAGGTTTGGGCGAGGCGCGGGCGCAAGGGACATGGCATCGATGACACTCCACATCGCAAACCCGCAGCGCGCTCTGGCCGCGCGCGTGATCTGGGCGCTGGCGCTGCCGGCCATGCTCACCAACATCGCCACGGCGCTGTTCGGGCTGGCCGATATGTGGGTGATCGGGCGGTTGGGCGATGCCGCTGCTCAGGGCGGGGTGGAGCTGGGCGCGCGTTTCATGACCTCGCTGCTGGTGGTGTTCAACTTTCTGCGCACCGGCACCACCGCGCTCAGCGCTCAGGCGGGCGGGCGCGGGGATGCCGCCGAACAATCCGCCACGCTGGCCCGCGCCGCGCTGCTGGCGGGTGGCATCGCGCTGCTGCTGGTGGCGCTTTATCCGTGGATCGCGGCGCCGGCGCTGGGCTGGCTGGGCGCGCGGGGCGATCTGGCGGTGCTGGCGGGGGCCTATGTGGCGCGGCGCTATGGCGCGGTGCCCGCTGCTTTGCTCAATGGCGCGCTGACCGGCTGGCTGGTCGGGCAGCGGCAGGTGCGCGGCGTGCTGGCCGCCGAGGTCGGCGCTAACATCGCGCATATTGCGCTCGATCTGCTGCTGGTGCTGGTGTTCCACTGGGGGGTGACCGGCGTGGCCAGCGCCTCGCTGCTGTCGGAATGGCTGAAATTCGCCTTTCTTCTGGGTCTGGCGCTGAGGCAGGGGGCTTGGGCAGGGCTGCGCGGCAGCAGCGCGCTGCTGGCCGACACCAAGGCCTTCCACCGCCTGCTGGCGCTCAACCGAGACCTGTTTCTGCGCACATTGCTGCTGACCGGCGTGATGCTGGAGTTCACCCGCATGGGCGCGAAGGCCGGGGCGGTGACTCTGGCCGCCAATGGCATCCTGTTCCAGATGTTCATGCTCTCCGCCCTGATCCTCGATGGTTTCGAGACCGCCGCCCAGGTGCTCTGCGGCGAGGCGCTGGGGCAGGGCGATGCTTCGGCCTTTCGCGCCGCTGTGCGGGCCAATCTGCGCTGGGGGCTGGCGATGGGGCTGGCCGTCAGCCTGATCTATGCCGTGGCCGGTCCCGCCATCGCAGCCAGCTTCACCCTCAACCCGGCCGTGCGCGCCGAGGCCATGCGTTTCGCGCCATGGGCCGCTGCCCTGCCGCTGCTGGGGGTTAGCTCCTTCGTGATGGACGGCATCTTTGTGGGCGCGGGCTGGGCGCGGGCGATGTTTGGCACGATGGCGGCATCCTTCGCGCTGTTCAACGCCGCTTTGTGGTGCGCCGCGCCATGGGGCAACAGCGGCCTGTGGCTGTCCTTCTGCCTGCTCTTCGTGGCGCGGGCGGGGGGACAGGCCCTGTGCCTGCCGGGGCTGGTGCACAAACAGCTTGGACAACAAAAACCGGAGCATAATGCGTGATTCTCAAATCACGCATTATGCTCTAAGGAAGAACACGGCATGTCCCGGAAGGCCTCTCAGGCCATCCAGCGGCGGCAGGGGGTTATCGACGTCAGGGGTATGACGAGTCCGGGAATGAGACAGAGCGAGATCGCATCCCTTTGCATCGGCCTGCTGGCCATGGCGGTGCCCGCCTGGGCGCAGGCGCAGGCCGTCGCCCCGGTGGGCAGCCGTGCCTCCGATGGCTCCGTGCCCGAAAGCGCCCCGCCCGAACCGGCCACCGTGCCTTGCCCGGCTGACGGCATGGACCACTGCTTTCAGGTGCCCGGCGTGGCGATCCCCCCCGAAGCGGGCGATCGTCGCGAGATCCTGCCGGCGCCTCCGCTCTGGTCGCTCAGCGTCTCGGGCGGGCTTTCGCCGCGCGATGGCGGCGCGACCGGCGCCTATGGCGCGGTCGAGCTGCGCCGCCAGATCGGCCATGGCTATGTGCAGGTGGGCGGCATGCGCTACCACACGCCGCTGCTCTCCGATGCGGTGTCGGCGGCCTCGACCTTCAATGTCGGCACGCTGGCGGGCGGGGTCAATCTCAACAACTGGCTGCTCGATGGCTATGTCAGCTATGGCTGGCAGGATTTCGGCGCGGTGCGCGTCGACGATGGCTCGGGCCAGACCACGCTGGTGCGCCCCAGCAATGCCGCGACCAAGGGCAGCCCCTATTACGGCGCGGGCATCAGCCTGGGGCGGATGATCCCGGTCAACAACCGCATCTTCATCACCCCCACGGCGGCGGTGGTCTATGCCTGGGGACGCTGGCTGCATCCGGCCGGCTCCATCCCCCAGATCCCCGGTGCGCCGGCGCTCGTCGGACAGGATTACGCCACCGGCGAGCCGACCTGGACCGGCACCGCCCGCCTGCGCATCGACCGCATGATGGGCAAGGCGCGGCGCAGCTATCTGGGCCTGTCGGTGGCCGCCCTGTGGTCGAGCAACGCCACCTCCTTTGCCGGAGCGGGCGGGGTGGGTGGCGTCGGCGGTCCGGCGGGATCGGGGCCGGGGCTGCCGGGGCCGGGCGCGGGCTTCCTGCGGCTGCGCGACCCCTGGGCGGAGATTGCGATGCATGGCTCGCTGGCGGTGACACGGCTGGTGCGGGCGGAGATGACGGTGGCGCGCACGGTGGGGCTGGTGTCGGGGGATACCACCACCATCAATTTCGGGCTGCGCCATCAGTTCTGAGGATCCGGCCAAGGACAAAGACAGGACCAAAGGGTAAGGGTTTATTGGCGGTTGGTCGGATTGATTGTCGGGGCACCCCTGCGTAACGGGGTGAATGGGGGGGTATGAGAGACTGGATGATCTTGACCCCAAGGAAATGGAACAGCGGCCATGGCAGCGTGGCCGCAAAAGGTGTTTGCGCGCCGGGCTTTGCCGTGCCGCCTGCGCGCGCCTGCGTCCCGCGTGACGCGGAGGCGCGTTGATGCGCTGGGGCCCGGCCACACTCTATTCCCTCAAGACCGCCGCGGCGGCCTTTGCCGCGCTGGGCATTGCCTTGGCGATCGGCCTGCCCATGCCCTTCTGGGCGATGACCACCGTCTACATCACCAGCAACCCCCTGTCGGGCGCGACGCGTTCCAAATCGATCTACCGCGTGATGGGCACGACCATCGGTGCCGCCGTGGCCGTGGCCATGGTGCCCGCGCTGGTGAACTGGCCCGCGCTGCTCAGTCTTGGGCTGGCGAGCTGGGTGGGCTTTTGCCTGGCCGTCTCGCTGCTGGACCGCTCCCCGCGCGCCTATGTGATGATGCTGGCGGGCTACACCGCCGCGATCATCGGCTTTTCCAGCGTCGACCGGCCCGAGGCGATCTTCGACACGGCGGCGGCGCGAGTTACCGAAATCACGCTGGGCATCGTCTGCATCACCGTGGCGCACAGCATCTTCTGGCCGCTGTCGGTGGGCGACCGGCTGGGGCCGCGCCTGCATGGCTGGCTTGACGATGCCGAGCAATGGATGCGCGACGCCGTCGCCGGCAACCCCGACGAGATTGCCGACCGCCGCAGGCTGGCCGTCGATGCGCTGGACTGCATCGCGCTGGCGACGCATGTGCCCTATGACACCTCGCATTGGCGCGAGGCGACGCGGGTGGTGCAGGCGCTGCTGTATCGCATGCTGCTGCTGCTGCCGCTGCTTTCGGGCAGTGTGGACCGCCGCGCGGCGCTGGGCGATGACGCGGTGCTGGAGGAAGCCTTGGCCAGCACCGACCGCTGGCTGGAAGCCGGTGCGCCGCCGGAGGTCCCCGATTATCTGCACATGGCCCCGCCGGAGCGTGACTGGCGTGGCCTGCTGCGCGAAAGCTTTCTGGTGCGGCTGACGCAAAGCGCCACGGTGATCGCCGAGTGCCGCCAACTGCTGGCCAGGCTCGACAACCCCGATGTGCGCGTGCCCGACGAACTGGTGGCAGAGCGTATTCCCCTGAAGCTGCACACCGATCCGGGCTCGGCGGTGCTGGCCGGGCTGGCCGCGATGTTCGCGCTGATGCTGATCTGCACCTTCTGGATCTGGACCGGCTGGGTCGATGGCGCGGGGGCGGCGGCGATGACGGCGGTGTTCTGCTGCCTGTTTGCCGCGCTGGACAATCCGGTGCCCGCGATCATCAACTTCGGCGGCTCGATCATCGCCAGCGTGCCGGTGGCGGGCGTCGTGCTCTTCGGCATCCTGCCACACATCGAAACCTTCGAGATGCTCTGTCTGGTGCTGCTGCCGATCTGTCTGGTGGCGGGCGTCTTCATGATGCATCCGCGTTATGGCGGGACGGCCACGGCCTTCATGGTCGGCTTTGGCAGCGGCATCGCCATCACCGAGACCTATACCGCCGATCTGGCCCGCTTCATCAACACCAATGGCGGGCAGGTGGTGGCCGTGGCCGTGGCGGTGGGCGTGACGGCCACCTTCCGCAAGGTCAGCTCGGAAAGCGCCATCGCCGTGCTGGTGAAGCGCCTGCATGCCGATCTGGCGGTGCTGGCCGGCGCGCGCACGCCGCCTGATCCCAACCGCACTCTGGTGCGCGCCACCGATCAGCTCGCGCTGATCACCCAGCGCCTGACCGATGACAGCGACCTTTCGGTGGCGGGCCTTGGCGAGGTGCGCGTGGCGCTCAATCTGGTGACGATCCAGCATCTGCGGGTCAACGCGCCGCGTGCCCCCCGCGTCGCGCTGACCCGCCTGCTGCGCACCGCGCGCGACCACTTCGCCACCAGCCAGCCCGGCGATGCGCCGCCGCCCGAACTGCTCGGCCAGATCGACAAGGCGCTGCGGCTTACGCTGGATGGCCCGATGCCCTTGCCGGAAACGGCGGGCGAGTTGATCGGGACGGGCGCATTGCCCCATGCCCTGATCGTCGCCAACCGCGCGCAGGGCCGTGCCGCTCTGGTGGCGATGCGCCGCAACCTGTTTCCCGCCGCCCCGGCCTTTGCGCTCGAAGGCCCCAGCCCGGAGGTGACCGCATGATCCCCGAATATTCCTTTGGCGGCGTGCTGGTCGCCACGGTGCCCGTCACCGCCTTTCTGGCCTTCATCATCGCGCTGCTGGTGCACCGCCTGCTGGTGGCTTTGCGCTTCTATCGCTGGGTCTGGCATCCGGTGCTGTTCGACACGGCGCTCTTCGTCACGATCTGGTGCCTCATCACCCTCTACCCCCTCCCCGTACCGCAAGGACTGCTGCCATGAACGCCCCCCTTTCCCGCAATCTGCGCCAGGCGATCCGCGTCGCCACCACCGGAGCGGCGGTGATCGTGGCGGTGATCGGCGCGCGTGCCCTGTGGACGCATTATCAGGTCGACCCCTGGACCCGCGACGGCCGCGTCCGCGCCGAAGTGGTGCAGGTGGCGCCCGACGTGCAGGGGCTGGTGACCAAGGTCTATGTCGGCAACGACCAGCTTGTGCATCGCGGCGATGTGCTCTTCGAGATCGATCGCGCGCGCTTCGAACTGGCGCTGCATCAGGCCGAGGTGGCGCAGCAGAAGGCGGGCGCCGCCGTGATCCGCGCCCAGGCCGCGATCCAGAGCGCCACCGCCAGCGTCGGTGAAGCCCGTCGCGAGGCCACCCGCAACAAGGGACTGGGCGAACTGGTCGCCACCGAGACCACCGAGCAGAGCCAGACCAAGGTGGCCGAGGGCGAGGCCAAGCTGGCCGAAGCCCGCGCCGCTCTGGCCGAGGCGCAGACGGCGGTGGCCGAAGCGAAGAACGCCCGCGATGTGGCGGCGCTGAATCTGGAGCGGACCCGTGTGGTGGCGCCGCTGGATGGCCGCCTGTCGGACCTCTCGCTGCGTCCCGGCAACTATGTGGCGCCGGGCAAGCCGGTGCTGGCGTTGGTGGACACCGGCTCGCTGCGCATCGAGGGCTATTTCGAGGAAACCAAGCTGCCTCAGGTCCATATCGGCCAGCGCGCCACGGTGCGCCTGATGGGCGAGAGCCGGACGCTGACCGGCCATGTCACCTCCATCGCCTCGGCCATCGAGGATCATGATCGCTCGGCCAGCCCCAATGGCCTGCCCGCGATCAACCCCAACTTCAGTTGGGTGCGTCTGGCGCAGCGCGTGCCGGTGCGTATCGCGCTGGACAATCCGCCCGCCGATGTCGCGCTGATCTCGGGCCGCACCGCCACGGTGACGCTGGATCAGGGCAGCAAGAAGCAGCAGCAAGGGCAGCAGCCGGAGCAGCACCAGTGAGGCGTCTGTTTTCCGGGGTTGCTCTTCTGGCGCTGGCGGGCTGCGGCGTGCCGCCCCATGTCGCGCAGAAGCCGGTGATCGAGAATCCGGCGACTCAGGGCGCCTTCCGCGAGGGCGATGCCCTGCAGCAGACCGGCGCTGTCTCGCGCGACGATCTGCCCGCCCGCTGGTGGCACCTCTATGACGATCCGGTGCTCGATACGCTGGAGGAACAGGCGCTCGCCGCCAACATCGACCTGCGTGTGGCCCAGGCCAGCCTGACCCGCGCCCGCGCCGTCTCCGCCGCCGCCGAGGGCCAGCGCGAACCCGATTTCGCCGCCAGCTTCGGCGTGCAGCGCGCGCGCCTCTCGGGCGAATCCTATCTGCTGGAAGAGCCCATCCCGGTGGCGACGCTGGGCACGGCCTCGGCCTCCATGTCCTATCAGATCGACCTGTTCGGGCGCATCAAGCACAGCATCGAAGCCGCCCGCGCCGATGAAGAGGCCACCGAGGCAACGATTGGCGCGGTGAAGGTGACTCTGGCCGCGGATGTGGCCCGCGCCTACATCACCATCTGCGGCGCCAATGAGGACCGCGAGCTGGCCGAACAGGCGCTTGAGCTGCAAGGCCACGCGCTGGATGTCGCCAGGCGCCTGCAGGCCGCCGGGCGCACCTCCACGGTGGAGGTGACCGCTGCGGAAGGCCGCTATGAGCAATTGCGCGCCCTTGTACCCGTGCAGAAGGCGCGCGCGCAGGCTGCGCTCTATCGGCTGGCCTATCTGATGGGCCGCACGCCCACCGAATATCCGCGCGAAGCTGAAAGCTGCAACGCCATCCCGCAGCTCAAGAACCCGCTGCCCGTCGGTGATGGCGCTGCCCTGCTGCGCCGCCGCCCCGACGTCCGCATGGCCGAGCGCCATCTGGCAGGCGCCACAGCGCGCATCGGTGTGGCGACGGCGGAATTGTACCCCAGCGTGGGGATCGGCCTCTCGGGCGGCTCGCTGGGCTTCCTGAAGGATCTGGGGCAGGCCGCCGCCAACATGTGGAGCGCGGGCGGCCTGATCCGCTGGAACATCCCCAATGCGGCGTCGCGCGCGAAGGTGCGCGCGGCAGGCGCCGATGCCGATGCCGCTCTGGCGAGGTTCGATGGCGTGGTGCTGGGCGCCCTGCGTGAGACCGAGACGGCGCTCAACGCCTATGCGCAGGACCGCGACCGCACCGTGGCCATCGTGGCCGCGCGCGAGGCGGCGGACAAGGCCGCCGATGAGGCGCGGCGTCTGCGGGCGGCGGGGCGTTCGCCGCTGCTGGCGGATATCGGCGGGCGTCAGGGGGCTCTGGGCGCGAAGGCTTCGGAGCTCAGCGCGCGTGAGGGGCTGGCTCACGATCAGGTGTCGCTGTTTCTGGCGTTGGGTGGGGGTTGGTAAAGGGGTTTTAGAAGAGGAAATGCGAGGGCCATCGCCCTCGCGCTCCCTTTAATGTCTACGTCGCGCACCGGGTTCGGCCTTGCGCTTAGCTTGCCGCGCCGCAGGCTTTAAACGAGAAAAAGGCGCCGAGGCATTCCTGCCTGCGGCGCCTTTTCGTGCCCGTGGAAAGGTTGCGCAACCGTTGGATGCCACCAACCTTCGTGTCGGAAGACGTCATGGGAGCGCGAGGGGGTAACCCCCTCGCACCTTCCCTTTTTTACCCCTTGATCGCAGCCTGAGCCGCCGCCAACCGCGCAATCGGCACACGGAACGGCGAGGCCGAGACGTAATCCAGCCCGGTCGCCTCGCAGAAGGCGATGGAGGCCGGATCGCCGCCATGCTCGCCGCAGATGCCCAGCTTGATGTCGGGGCGGGTCTTGCGGCCACGCTCGGCGGCCAGCGAAACCAACTGGCCGACGCCCTCGATGTCGAGGCTGACGAAGGGGTCACGCGGGTAGATGCCCTGATCGACATAGGCGCCCAGGAAGCGCGCGGCGTCGTCACGGCTGATGCCCAGCGTGGTCTGCGTCAGGTCGTTGGTGCCGAAGGAGAAGAAGCGGGCCTCTTCCGCGATCTCACCGGCCATCAGCGCGGCGCGGGGCAGCTCGATCATGGTGCCGACGAGATAGTCGAGCGTCTTGCCCTTTTCCTCGAAGACCGTGGCGGCGGTGCGGTCGATCAGCGCTTTCAGGATCTCGACCTCGCGCTTGGTGGCGACGAGCGGGATCATCACCTCGGGCACGATGGCCTCGCCGCTTTCCAGCGCCACGTCCGTGGCGGCCTCGAAGATGGCGCGGGCCTGCATCTCGTAGATCTCGGGGAAGGTGATGGCGAGGCGGCAGCCGCGATGGCCCAGCATGGGGTTGAACTCATGGAGTTCGCCCGCGCGGCGCTTCAGCGTTTCCACGCCGATGCCGATGGCTTCGGACAGTTCGGCGAATTCATTGTCGCCATGCGGCAGGAATTCGTGAAGCGGCGGATCGAGCAGGCGGATCGTGGCGGGCAGGCCGGCCATGATCTTGAAGATGGCGCGGAAGTCCTCGCGCTGGGCGGGGAGCAGATGCGCCAGTGCCGAGCGGCGACCGGCCTCATCCTCGGCGAGGATCATCTGGCGGACGTAGGGGATGCGCTCGGCGTCGAAGAACATGTGCTCGGTGCGGCACAGGCCGATGCCCTCGGCGCCGAAGACGCGGGCCATGCGGCAGTCCTCGGGCGTTTCGGCGTTGGTGCGCACCTTCATGCGGCGGTGCCTGTCGGCCCAGCCCATGAGGGTGGCGAAATCGTCGCCCAGCTCGGGCTCGATGGTGGGGACGGCGCCCGCGAAGACGTCGCCGGTGCTGCCGTCGATGGTGATGACATCGCCTTCCTTCAGCATGCGCGCGCCGAAGCGCAGCGTGCGGCTGGCATTGTCGATCGAGAGCGTGCCCATGCCCGAGACGCAGGGGCGGCCCATGCCGCGCGCCACCACGGCGGCGTGGCTGGTCATGCCGCCGCGGGCCGTTAGCACGCCGCGCGCGGCATGCATGCCCGCGATATCCTCGGGGCTGGTTTCGACGCGGACGAGGATGACGTTCTCGCCGCGCTCGGCCCACTGCTGGGCGGTGTCGGCGTCCAGAGCGATGATGCCATTGGCCGCGCCCGGCGAGGCGGGCAGGCCCTTGCCCAGATTGTCACGCACGGCCTTGGGGTCGAGCGCGGGGTGGAGAAGCTGGTCCAGCGCCATGGGATCGACGCGCAGGATGGCTTCCTTTTCGTCGATCAGGCCTTCCTGCACCATCTCCACCGCGATCTTCAGCGCGGCCTTGGCGGTGCGCTTGCCGCTGCGGGTCTGGAGCATGAAGAGCTGGTTGCGCTCGACGGTGAACTCGATGTCCTGCATGTCCTTATAGTGCTTTTCCAGCACCTCGAAGACATGGGCCAGCTCGCCATAGGCCTGGGGCATGGCCTCTTCCATGCTCGGCGCCTTGGCACCGGCACGCTCGCGCGCCTGCCTGGTGAGGTACTGGGGCGTGCGGATGCCCGCCACCACATCCTCGCCCTGCGCGTTGACCAGCCATTCGCCGTAATAGGCCTTTTCGCCGGTGGCCGGGTCACGCGTGAATGCGACGCCGGTGGCGCTGGTGTCGCCCATATTGCCGAAGACCATCGCCTGCACATTGACGGCGGTGCCCCAGCCACCGGGAATGTCGTTCAACCGGCGGTAGACCTTGGCGCGCTCGCTCTCCCAGCTGTCGAAGACGGCGCCGATCGCGCCCCACAGCTGCTCATGCACATCCTGAGGGAAGGGACGACCCAGCTCATCGGCCACGATCTGCTTGTAGATCGTGACGAGGGCCTGCCAGTGATCGGCCTCAAGCTGGGTGTCTTCGTGGAAGCCATGGTCTTCCTTGGCCTGCTCCAGCGCTTCCTCGAAGAGATGGTGCTCCAGACCCAGCACGACGTCCGAGTACATCTGGATGAAGCGGCGATACGAATCCCACGCGAAACGCAGATTGCCCGAGCCATCGGCCAGCCCCTGCACCGTCTGGTCGTTGAGGCCCAGATTGAGCACCGTGTCCATCATGCCCGGCATCGACACACGCGCGCCCGAGCGGACCGAGACCAGCAGCGGATTGGCGGTGTCGCCGAAGATGCGCCCCGTGGCGGCTTCGATGTGTTTCACGCCATCGGCGACGCCCGCGCGCAGCGAGTCGTCGAACTGCTTGCCGTTGCTGTTGTAGACCGCGCAAAATTCGGTGCTGATCGTCAGACCCGCAGGCACCGGCAGGCCGATGCTGGCCATCTCCGCCAGATTGGCGCCCTTGCCACCCACCACGGTCTTGTCGCGCGAGCGCGGGTCAGCCGAAATGGCGCCATTGCCGAATTTGAATACGTATGGAGTATCGCTCATGCTGTCCTCTGCAAACGGTGCGCGCCCAAGGGGCCACAGGTCTGATCGTGCCTTAGGGGGAATGCCCTTAACCCGACAAGTCACGGCTTGTGCAGTTGTGCAGCTGCACACAGGGTTTTTGTGCAGTCGCTGCGGTGAGCAGTTGGGAAGGCGGGGTGAGGGGAGTTTTTAGGGGCAGAAAAAGAAAGATGCGAGGGTGTTACACCCTCGCGCTCCCATGAATGTCTACGTTGCGCCACGGGTTCGGCCTTGCGCAAAGTTTGCCGCGCCGCAGGCCTTTAAACGCGAAAAGGCGCCGGGGCATCACTGCCTGCGGCGCCTTATCTTGTGCTGGTGGAGAGGTTGGGCGTCACGATAGGGAGCCACTGCCGCTGCGTCGGAAGACGTTATGGGAGCGCGAGGGGGTAACCCCCTCGCACTTATTCTTCTTCAGCTTTCCAGCTGCCTCAACAGCGACCGCACATCCCCATCCATATCGGCGTCCCGCGTGCGCAGATCCTCGATCAGGCGCACGGCGTGGATCACCGTCGAGTGGTCACGCCCGCCGAACTTGCGCCCGATCTCGGGATAGGAACGCGGCGTCAGCACCTTCGACAGATACATTGCCACCTGACGCGGCCGCACCACGGCGCGCGCGCGGCGCTTCGACGACATCTCGGTGCGGTCCACGCGGTAGAACTGGCAGACGGTGCGCTGGATCTCGTCGATGGTGATGCGCTTGCGGTTGGCCGACAGGATGTCCGTCAACTGGTCCTCGGCCAGCGCCAGAGACACGGGCTGGCCGGTCAGCTGGGCATAGGCGATCAGCTTGTTGAGGCCGCCGACCAGCTCGCGCACATTGCGGTTGATGGTGCGGGCCAGGAACTCGATCACATCGGCAGGAACCGCCGTGGGCGAGGCAAAACGCGCCAGACGGTGCTCGAGGATCGAGCGGCGCAGCTCGATGTCGGCGGGCTGGATATCGGCCACCAGACCCATCGACAGGCGCGAGAGCAGGCGCTGCTCCACGCCGTCCAGCGCCTGGGGCGCGCGGTCGGCGGCGAACACCAGACGCTTGCCTTCGCCCAGCAGCGAGTCGATCGTGTAGAGCAATTCCTCCTGCGCCGAGGCCTTGCCGATGATGAACTGGATATCGTCCACCAGCAGCAGGTCGAAGCCGCGCAGGCGGGCCTTGAACTCGATGGTCTGGTTCGAGCGGAGAGCCTGCACGAACTCGACCATGAAGCGCTCGGCGCTGCAGTAGAAGATGCGGGCGCGCGGATGGTTGGCCAGGAAGGCGTGGCCGATGGCGTGCATCAGATGGGTCTTGCCCTGACCCGTCGCGGCCTTGAGGTACAGGGGCGAGAACTGGGGCTGTTCCAGCGCGGCCATGCGCTGGGCGGCATTGGCGGCCAGCACGTTGGAGGTGCCGGTGACATAGGTCGCGAAGGTCAGCGAGGGGTCGAGGCCGATCGAGGCCATGCCCAGCGTATCGGTGACCACGCTGGCCACCTCGCCCACCGACAGGCTGGAGGCGCGGGGGGCGGGCGTGTCATTGGCGGGGCGTGCGGCGGTGTCGCGGGTCAGGCGCAGCTCGGGCATGGCGCGGCGGCCCGGATGCACCGAGATGCGCACATGGCGCACGTCACGCGTGATCTTCCAGGCCAGCGTCAGGCGGTCCGAATAGCGGTCGGCCACCCAGTTGGCGGAAAATTCGGTGGGCAGATACAGGTCGAGCGTGCCGGTTTCCTTGCAGAAGCCGCCCAGCTGGATCGGACGGATCCACTGGTTGAAGAGCTGCTGTCCCAGATCCTTGCGCAGGCCCTGGCTGATATCGGCCCAGTCGGCGGCGAGATCGATCGCCTCCTGATCCTGCGCGCTGTCCGGGGCGGCCTTGCTCTTGCCGGCCGTTTCGGCGCGTCGTCCACCCCACACCGTTCCTGTCACGCGTTGATACTCCCGATCCGTCATTGCCTGTAAAAATGCCTGCTACAAACCTGACCAGCTACCAACCACGCCGCACATCAGCGCCCGAAGCGCTGGTTGACGCGGCCACGACACATTAAACCACACATCACACACGGTCGCGGGCCTGCCTGCCCCGTCCATAAGGGACGGGGGAAAAAGCATGCCTGCGCGATCCGCTTCCCTCACCTGTGATGCCCACGACGCATTCAGGCACAGCTTCTTCGCTGGCCCGAACCACCCACGGCACGGACATCCGGTGAGTCATTTTTCCATGAAGCCCCGAGCAGGATGTGTCCGGGGCAGAAGGGTTTCTATGGACGACTCTGGGGGCAGAGCAAGGGGGCTCCCTGCAAAAATTTTGAAATAAACCACCTTGACAGTGATGCAGCGGGAGAAAACCGTCGAGACGAATAATCACCTGATTATTAACAAGAAAATGCAGATGAATTTCATGAGGTTTTCACGAATCGGCGCATTTCCACGATTCGTTGCAGTTCGCTGACAATTGGTTTGCGCGGGCACGAAAAAACCGGCGGGGGAAACCCCACCGGTTAATCCTCGTCACAATACTTAAACAATCGCTGCTTTTTCGGTCACCATCGGCGAATCGTTTTAGCGACTCGAGAGCAACCGGCAGCCGATTGATTACAGCGCCGCGACAGCCTTGGTCAGGCGCGACAGCTTGCGGCTGGCGGTGTTCTTGTGCATCACGCCGCGGGCAACACCACGGGCCAGCTCGGGCTGGGCGGCGTGCAGGGCTTCGGCGGCGGCGGTCTTGTCACCACCGGCGATGGCGCTCTCGACCTTCTTCACGAAGGTGCGGATGCGCGACACGCGGGCACCATTGATCTCTGCGCGCTTCTCGTTGCGACGGAGACGCTTGCGGGCTTGCGGCGTATTGGCCATGTCTATCCTCAAACTGGCCGAAAGCGGCCGAAAATGCTGCTGAAACCTGATACAGGCAGACCCGCGCCACAGGCACAGGTCACCTTGAAGGCAGCGCCCTTAGCGAGGGTGTTGCGAATCGTCAAGCACTGAGCGCCATAACAATGGGCTTAACGCTGGCACACCGGGCACCAGAAGGTGGAGCGTCCACCCTGCGTAACCCGCGCAATCGTGCCCTTGCAGCCCGGCGCGAGGCAGGCCTGACCCTCCCGCCCATAGACGCGCCAGTTGGCCGCGAAATAGCCCAGCTCGCCATTGGGCTGGGCATAGTCGCGGATCGTCGAGCCGCCTGCCAGAATGGATTCGCTCAGCACATCGCGGATCGCGGGCACCAGCCTTGTCAGCTCCGCCTTCTTGATCGAGCCCCCGCTGCGCAGCGGGCTGATATGCGCGCGATGCAGCGCCTCGCAGACGTAGATGTTGCCCAGCCCCGCCACGATCCCCTGATCGAGCAGCAGCAGCTTCACCGGCCCGATACGCCCCTTGAAGGCTGCCGCCAGATGGGCAACGCTGAGCCCATCGCCCAAAGGCTCAGGCCCCAGGGCGGCAAAGGCAGGCCACAGATCCAGCGCCGTGCTGGCCACCAGATCCACCGAGCCAAACCGCCGCGCATCGTTGAGCGCCAGCATGGCGGCGGGCAGGGGGCCTTCGGCCTGCGTGTGCAGCACCAGATGGTCGTGCTTTTCCAGCGCATCGGGCTCGATCCGCCAGCGGCCCGACATGCCCAGATGAAACACCATCGCCACATCGCGGTCCGTATGCAGCACGCCATATTTCGCGCGCCTTGTGAGATCGATGATCCGCGCCCCGGTCAGCGTCTGCACCAGTTCGGGCGGGAAGGGGCGGCGCAGGCCCTCGCGGCGGACCTCGATGCGCTCGATCCGGCGGTTGTGAAGGTAACCCGTCAGGCCGCGGATCGTGGTTTCGACTTCTGGAAGTTCTGGCATTCAGGTGATGTAAGGGGGATGAGAAGGAAAGAGAAGATGCGAGGGCCATCGCCCTCGCGCTCCCTTTAATGTCTACGGCGCGCCACGGGTTCGGCCTTGCGCCCAGTTTGCCGCGCCGCAGGCAGGAAAACGGAGCCGATCGCCGAACTTTCCTGCCTGCGGCGCCTTATGTGGTGCAGGTGGAGAGTTTGAGCATAACGACGCGGCGCCACTAACCTTGCGTCGGAAGACGTTCCGGGAGCGCGAGGGGGTAACCCCCTCGCATCTTCCTTTTATCTTTCGTCCATCATGCCTCATCCGCCCCTTTGCCTAACCCATCAAATTCCCTAAAGCGCACGCCATGACCGACAGCACGCAAGACCAGCCCCAGACCGCTTCCTTCGGCTATGAGGAGGTGCCCATTGACGAGAAGGTGGCCCGCGTGGGCCAGGTCTTCTCGAGCGTGGCGAAGAAGTACGACATCATGAACGATGCGATGTCGGCGGGTCTGCACCGGGTTTGGAAGGATCGTTTCGTGCGCGCGGTAAAGCCGCAGCCCCATGAGCAGATCCTCGATATGGCGGGCGGCACGGGCGACATTGCCTTCCGCATGGCGGCGCGCGGCGCCAGCATTACGGTGTCCGACATCAATCAGGACATGCTCGATGTCGGGCTGGAGCGCGCGGTGGAGCGGGGCATCGACGGCCTCGTCTGGAGCCGCCAGAACGCCGAGGAACTGAGCTTCCCCAACCGCCATTTCGACGCCTACACGATCGCTTTCGGTATCCGCAACGTCACGCGGATCGACAAGGCGCTGGCCGAGGCGCATCGCGTGCTGCGCTACGGCGGCCGCTTCTTCTGCCTTGAATTCTCGACCACCGAATGGCCGGGCTTCAAGGAGGTGTATGACGCCTATTCGCACAAGCTGGTGCCGCAGATCGGGCAGATGATCGCGGGCGATGCCGAGAGCTATCGCTATCTGATCGAATCGATCCGCCGCTTCCCGCCCATGCCCGAGTTCGAGAAGATGATCCGCGATGCGGGCTTCACCCAGACCAAGGTCGAGCCGATTCTGGGTGGTCTGGTGGCGATCCATTCGGGCTGGAAGGCCTGAACTTGACCTCTTCGATCACGCATATCGGGCGCCTGCTCAGCTGGGGCCGCATTCTGGCCCGCCACGGCGCGCTCAAGATCATCGAGGACGCACCCGCCACTCCCGGCCCGGTCAAGCGCCTGTGCCGCATTGCGCGCTTTGGGGCGCGCGTGCCGGAGGTGCCCGATTACGCCGGCGCCTTCCGCGCCATCGGCCCGGCGGCGATCAAGCTGGGCCAGACTTTGGCCACCCGCCCCGATCTGGTGGGCGACGAGGCCGCGCACAACCTGCTGGCTTTGCAGGACAGCCTGCCGCCCGTGCCCTTCCCGGCCATCCGCGCCGAGATCGAGGGCGCCTTCGCCCGCCCGCTGGAGGACCTCTACGCCCGCGTTGAGGAGGAGCCGGTCGGCGCTGCCTCCATCGCGCAGGTGCATCGCGCGTGGCTGCATGATGGCAGTCAGGTGGCGGTCAAGGTGCTGCGCCCCGGCATCGCCCGCAAATTCGCCCGCGATATCGAGACCTACGAGTGGGCCGCCGCTCATCTGGAGGCTCTGGGCGGCGAGGCGGGGCGCCTGCGCCCGCGCCTGATCATCGCCAATTTCCGCCGCTGGACCGCGCGCGAACTCGACCTGCGCCGCGAGGCCGCTTCGTCGAGCGAGCTGGCCGATGTCATGTCGGGCGTGGAGCATTACCGCGTCCCCACCATCGACTGGGAGCGCACCTGCGGCCGCGTGCTGACGATGGAATGGATCGACGGCGACAAGGTCAGCGATCTGCCTGCCCTGCGCGCGGCGGGCCATGATCTGAAGTCGCTGGCGCGGCGTCTGGTGCTGGCCTTCCTCACGCAGGCGATCCACGCCGGCTATTTCCATGCTGACATGCATCAGGGCAATCTGTTCATCGAGGCGGACGGCACCATCGCCGCCATCGATTTCGGCATCATGGGCCGCATCAACCGTCAGGCCCGCATCTGGCTGGGCGAGATTCTGCATGGCCTGACCACCGGCAATTACCGCCGCGTCGCCGAAATCCATTTCGAGGCGCAATATGTGCCCTCCTACCACTCGGTGGATGAGTTCGCGACCGCCCTGCGCGCCGTGGGCGAGCCGATGCGTGGTCGCCCGGTGAAGGATCTCTCGGTCGGGCAGATGCTCGACGGGCTTTTCGCCATCACCCGCGATTTCGATATGGTCACCCAGCCGCATCTGCTGCTGTTGCAGAAGACCATGGTGATGGTGGAGGGGCTGGCCACCAGCCTCGACCCCGACATCAACATGTGGGACGTCTCGGGCCCCTTCGTTTCGGCCTGGATGCGCGACGAGCTTGGCCCCGAGGGCGCCATCGCCGATCGCGTGCAGGGCGCGGTGAAGGCCATCCAGCGCCTGCCCGATGTGCTGGCGCGGCTCGAATCGATGGTGCCCACCAAGGGCGCCGCCCCCGAACCGCCGCCACTGCCCGAGATTTCGCTGATGTGGAGCAATGGTAAACGCAATTTTATCCATTTCGCCGGATATGTAGCCGCTGCTTTGGCGGGAGGTCTGGCGACTTGGGGCGTGATGGCGCATATCTGACACAGGCTGAGGCAGGGCTGCCCACGCGCCCTGCCGCGCCCTTTGCCATGGGGGACCGCTTTGCCGCCTGGCCGCGCCTGCGCGCGCTGGCGGCGCTGATTGCGCTGGCGATGATGCTGGCGGCCAGCGCCTTCGTGCCCCTCACCGTGGGCCGGGGCGAAGTGGCCAAGCCCGCGCAAATCTCGCTGACCGGAAACGCCGGCAAACAGGCCGAGCGACCCCGCGATGATGACCTGACCCTCTACGACCACGCCGTCACCCGCATCCGCCACGGCGAGAACTATTACGACTTCATCGCGCAGGAGCATCGCAAGGCCGATTACCCCCTGCGCCCCGGCCTCGCCGTCCGCCTGCCCACGCTGGCCTATCTCGACGCCGCCATGGGCGTGGACGAGGCCAAACCCGCCCCCATCGCCATGGGTGCCGCTGTGGTGCTGATGCTGGCCGTGATCTGGGCCTGGTGGCGCCGTCTGGGCGATGAGGCCTGCAGCGAAAGCCAGCGCCTTTTCGGCACCGCGCTGATCTTCCTTGGCGCCTCGCTGGGGCTGAATCGCTATTATTTCGTGCTTCACGAACTCTGGGCCGGGATGCTGATCGCCCTGTCTCTCGGCCTGCACCGGCCTTCGCGGGGCCGCTGGCTTGGCGCATGGCTGGCCGCCGCGCTGGCGCTGGCCATCCGCGAGCATACCTTGCCCTATGTGCTGCTGATGGGCGCCATGGCCCTGTGGCGCGGCCATCGGCGAGAGGCCGGGGCATGGGCGCTGCTGGTGGCGCTGTTCGCGCTCGCCATGGCGGTGCATCTGCATCTGGTTGCCCTGCACACGCTGCCCACCGACCCCACCGGGCCAAGCTGGTTTGCCATGCGCGGGCTGGGGGGCTGGCTGTCGAATGTGGCGCTCTCCTCCAACCTGCGCTTCCTGCCGCACTGGATCGCCGGGCCCGCGATCATCGCCATGATTCTGGGCTGGGCCGGATGGCGCAGCGAGGCGGGAGCCACAGCGACGCTGCTGTTCCTCGGTTATGGGCTGCTGTTCATGATCGCCGGGCGGGATGATAATTTCTACTGGGGGGCGATGATCGCGCCCGCCATGTTTGTCGGGCTGGCTTTTGTGCCGATGGCTCTGGCAGGGGTGTGGAAGGCGGTTTGGACGGGGCGGGAAGGCATTTAAAAGAAGATGCGAGGGGGTTACCCCCTCGCGCTCCCATGACGTCTTCCGACGCAAGGGCAGGGGCGCCCGGTCGTTGCGCCCGGACTATCCACCTGCGCAACCTAAGGCGCCGCAGGCATCAAATCCCTGCCTGCGGCGCGGCAAACTGGGCGCAAGGCCGAACCCGATGCGCGCCGTAGACATTAAAGGGGGCGCGAGGGCGATGGCCCTCGCATCTTCTCTTCTTCCCCTTCAACCCTCCCCCCGCTATCACGCGCCAATGCAAGGCAAACGCATCCTCTTGATCGTCGGCGGCGGCATCGCGGCTTACAAATCCTGCGAGCTGGTCCGGCTGATCCGCAAGGCGGGCGGCGAGGTGACCTGTGTGCTGACCGAGGGCGGCAGTCATTTCGTCACCGCGATGACCCTGGCGGCGCTGAGTGAAAACCCCGTTCACACCACGCTGTGGGATCTGAAGAACGAGGTGGAAATGGGCCATATCCAGCTCTCGCGTCAGGCGGATCTGGTGGTGGTCTGCCCGGCGACGGCCAATATGCTGGCCAAGATGGCGGCGGGCATTGCCGACGATCTGGCGACCACGCTGATCCTGGCCACCGACAAGCCGGTGCTGGCCGTGCCCGCGATGAATGTGCGGATGTGGCTGAACGCGGCGACTCAGGCCAATGTCGCCACCTTGCGCTCGCGCGATATCACGGTGGTCGATCCGGACGATGGCGCCATGGCCTGCGGCGAATATGGCCCGGGCCGCCTGCCTGAGCCCCCTGCGGTGCTGGAAGCCATCCAGCATGCCCTGCGCGGCCCCGGCCTGCTGACAGGCCGCCACGTGCTCGTGACGGCTGGTCCCACCCATGAACCCATCGACCCGGTGCGCTACATCGCCAACCGCTCCAGCGGCCTGCAGGGCTTTGCCATCGCCGAGGCGGCGGCTCAGGCGGGGGCCAAGGTCACGCTGGTGGCCGGGCCGGTCGATCTGCCGACACCTTACGGCGTGACGCGGGTGAATGTGGAAAGCGCCCTGCAGATGGAAGCTGCGGTCGAGAAGGCTCTGCCCGCCGATGTGGCGGTGATGGTCGCCGCCGTGGCCGACTGGCGCGCCGAAAACGCGGGCGACCCCGCGCGCAAGATCAAGAAGGATGGTTCGGGCCAGCCTCCGGCGCTTAAGCTGGTCGAGAACCCCGATATTCTGGCGGGGCTCTGTGCCTCGCCGCGCAGGCCCGCTCTGGTGGTGGGCTTTGCGGCGGAAACCCATGATGTGATCGCCAACGCTCAGGCCAAGCGCCTGCGCAAGGGGGCGGACTGGATCGTGGCCAATGATGTCTCGGGCGATGTGATGGGGGGCACGCGCAATGCGGTGCAGATCGTCACCGCCAGCGGCATAGAGGCCATCGGGCAGGCCCCCAAGGCGGTGATCGCGCAAGCATTGATCGAAAGGATTGCCCGTGCATTCGACTGACACCATCCCCCTGCGCGTCAAGCGCCTGCCCCATGGCGAGGGTCTGCCTCTGCCCGCCTATGCCACCAGCGGCGCGGCGGGCATGGATGTCGTCTCTGCCGAGGATGTGGTGCTGGCACCCGGTGCGCGCCATGCGGTGGCCACGGGCCTGTCGATGGCAATCCCCGCGGGCTTCGAGATTCAGGTGCGTCCGCGTTCGGGTCTGGCGCTGAAGCACGGCATTTCCGCGCCCAACGCGCCGGGCACGATTGACTCCGATTACCGGGGCGAGGTGAAGATCATCCTGATCAACCACGGCGACAAGCCCTTCGAGATCCTGCGCGGCGACCGTGTGGCCCAGCTGGTGCTGGCCCCGGTGGTGCAGGGCGGCTGGCTCGAAGTCGAAGAGCTGGACGCCACCGATCGCGGCGAGGGCGGCTTCGGCAGCACCGGCGGCGTGGTGGCTCTGGGCAACTAAGGCCGCGAAAGCAGCGCGGGCGGTTTACCGCTCGCGCTGTTTCAGCACCCAGCCATAGGACTGACGCAGCGATGCACTGCGTTCGCGCGTCAGCTTCCAGCGGCAGACCAGCTCGGCAGGCGGGCCACCGGTGCCCCCGCCATAAAGCGCGAATTCCGCCGAACATTGTGAATCGCGAAAGCTGACCCATGCGCGCTCGGCATTGACGAGGCCGGTCCGCTCGGGGCCGTTCAGCACCCGAACAATGCGGGCATAGACGGCGTTCAGGGCCTTATCCTCACGCCCCAGCGCATCGGCGTAGCAATGCACCATGTCATAGGTGGTGGAGGCGGAGCGGCAGGGCGCCGCAGGATCGTTGAAAGCCTGAGTGGGCGTTGCGGCCAGCAGGAGCAACGGGGCAAGGATCATCGCTTTCCATCCATGAAAAACCGGCGCGGGTGGAGCGACCCGCGCCGGTGATGATGACTTACTTGTCCGGCTTGACCGTGACCTTCTTTTCCGGCGCGATGGTGATGCGCAGCGATTCACCCGAATTGCCGGGGAAGCCGGTGAACATCGCCTCAACCAGATTGGGCACCAGATAGCTCAGGTGATCCGAGGTGGAGGCAGCCTGGGCGCGACCCTCGAACAGGCGGCGCGAGGTCGCCTTGTCGTCGATGCGCAGCGTGATGTCGCTGGTGTAGACGGTCGAGACGTCGATGCCATTGTCGAAGAAGGGATCATTCCAGCCCCAGCCCCAGGCGCCGCGACCGAAGCCGCCGTAACCGCCGCCCCAGCCGCCATAGCCGAAGCGACCGCGATAACCGCGCCACGGACCCCAATAGGGATCGGCAAAGCCGGTCGAGCGCAGGACCTGACGGCCCTTGTCGATGCCATAGTTGAAATGGACGATCAGGCTGGCCGCTTCAGGATTGGGCGCGGGCGTGTAGCCATATTTCGACAGGTTCTGTGCCACGAGCGAGGCATACTGGCTGAACTCGATCCCGCCGGCCAGCGCCGGATTGTCCGACACGATGGCAAAGCTCTGCCCCTGGGGTGCGGGCAGTTGCGTCGAGAAACGGGTGACCTTGCTGTCGAAGTTTTCGGCGCAGGCCGAAAGGCCCAGCACCAGCAGGCCGGCCATCGCCGCCTGCGCCAGGCGCGAGAAGGGTTTACGCGCAACGTCGTTCATTGTGTTGTCCTCCGCAGATCACGCCCAGGGCCTATCCTCCCCAGCGGTCCGGACGTATTTGTTAGCGCCTTGTGCCTTACCGGGAGCCGACTGAACAGGGGTTGAATGCAGGGGGACAACATTTTGTCGTAAATGGTGTCAGCGCTGCCTTTTCAACACGATATAGAGCGCGCCCGCGCCGCCATGCCGCACATGGGCGACGCGCAATGCCGCGATGGCATGGCCATGCGCGCCCTGCGCCAGCCAGTCGGCGACATGGGCGCGGATCGCCCCGCGCGCGGAGCCTGCCGGGCGCGGCCTTCCGGTGATCAGGAGCACCAGCCGCGCCTGTTGCTGACGCGCCAGCGTGAGGCCGTGATCGAGCCGCGCATGGGCCTCATCCAGCGTGAAACCGTGCAGGTCGAGGCTGAAATCGGGCGCCACCAGCCCCTTGGCGAGCCGCTTGTCCCACCCCGCATCCAGCCCGTGGCGGTCGAGCGGGCGCGGTGCGGGCGCGGCGCAAGGCGGCGGCGGCAAGGGCGGCGGCACGCGGCCTTTGATCCGCTTGGGCGGCGGAGGCGGGGCCTCGGCCGTATCGGCGGGTTTGGACTGGGCGACAGGCGCGGCGCGGCGTTGCGGCTCCAGAGGCGTGATGGTCTGTGCCAGACGGGCCCAGAGCACCTCCTCCTCCTCGGTCAACCTGCGGCCGCGGGCGAAAGCAGGCCGGGGGCGCGCCCGGCCCGGAGCTTTCATCGCAGACCCAATCGGGCGAGCGAGGCGCGGGGCAGCAGCACATTGGCCTGCCCATGGCCGATCATCCCGCCCGCGATGCGGCGCGCCTCGGCCCCGGCGCCCCAGAAGCTGTCGAAGCGGTTGGCGCCCTTGATCGCGCCGCCGGTGTCCTGAGCGATCCACAGCCCGTTGGCCTGCGTGGCGCCCGCCAGCGACGGGTCCATCGAGAGGAACACCGGCGCGCCCAGCGGCGTGAAGAGCGGATCGGCGGCGACGCTGACATGGGCATGGACCGGCAGGCCCATGGCGCCCACCGGGCCGTCGCCATTGAGTTCGCGGAAGAAGACCCAGCTCTTGTTCTGGCGCATCAGCGCGCGGCCATCCTCGGGATGCTCGTGGATATACTGGACGATGCCCTGCATCGAGCCGGGATACTGGCCCGGCCCGGTGCCGATCAGCCCCTGCTGGCGCATCAGCCCGCCGATGTTGGTGTAATTCTGCCCATTGTCCCCGGCATAGCCGATGCGGATCACCGAGCCATCGGGCTGGCGCAGCCGTCCCGAGCCCTGCACCTGCAGGAAGAACAGCTCGACCGGATCGGCGACCCAGGCCAGTTCCAGATTCTGCCCGGCAAGCTGGCCGTTCTCGATCTGGGCGCGCTCGTAATAGGGGACGAAATGGCCGGTCTCGTCATAGCGGCCAAAGGGCGTCTGGCCATTGGGCTTGACCGGGCCGTCGCCGGGGCGGGCATGGACCAGATCTGCGGGCATGCCATAGACCGGCGCGTCATAGCCCGGAATGTGCTGGCGGCTGCCCGCGATCTCGGGCTCGTAATAGCCGGTGACGAAGCTGGCGCCCGAACCCACGGTCACGGCGCGGAAATAGGTGTTGAAGAAGTTGGGCGCATCAGCCGTGGGCCAATCACTGGCCGCCGAGCAGGCGCTCTGCCAGTCGGTCTTGACGGTGAGGCCGCTGGGGTCGTTGCGGCTGGTCAGGCGCGGGCAGCTCGCGCGGAAGGCGGCGAGCACGGGGCCTGCGCTGGCGGGCGTCAGCCCGAAGCTGGCGATGGAGGGCCCGGCATGCACCCCTGCCACCAGCGCATTGGCGGGCGGCGGCGGGGCGGCAGGCTGGGTCGGCTGAACCGGCAGCGGGCGGCTGGGGGCGGGGCGGCTGGAGACCGGCCCGCGCGCTTCAGGAATTACCCGGCCGCAACCGGCCAGCAGCATCAATGTGAACAGGGCCGTTGCGGCCCTGTTCTTACCCAGCCCTGCGATCATGGATTCAGCTCCCGACCTTAACCTTCATCGGTCTCGTCGAGCAGCCAGTCGGGATCGGCGGAGTTGATGTCGCGGCGGAAGGTCCAGGCGTCGCGCGCCTCGACCGCGTCATGCAGCGAACCGGCCACCATATGGCCTTCGGCATCGCGGGTGATCGCGGCGATGTCGGCCACGAAGCGCACCGTGATGCGGGCATAGGGAGCGGTATAGGTCGCGCCGGTGATCACCACCTCGTTCAGGCGGACCAGGCGGTTGTCGACCACTTCGCCCGCAGCGTTGCGCTCGTCGATGGCGGCGGCGAAGCCGGTGGCGACATCGGCATCGCACAGCTTGGCCAGCTCATCCTTGTCGCCGCGCCAGAAGGCGCCCAGCACGATGCCATAGGCGCCGCGTGCGCCCTCAAGGAAGGCATGGGGGTCGAAACGGCGGTCGACCGCGATGATCTCGCGCAGGCCGCGCTCCACGGTGGGCAGCACCGAGAGCGGCTCGCGGGCGTTGCGGCCGCCAGCCAGAGGCTCACGCGAGGCACCGCGATCGGCGGTGCGGTCGCTACCGCGATCCTGCCCGCGTGGCTGCGAGGAGAGGTTGGCCTGGCCTGTCGGGCCCCCCGTCGGATTCTGCGCGTCGAAGCGACCCAGCGCATCGCGCGAGGCGGGTTCGTGCCGGGGTTGTTCGTCGCCCTGTTCGGCACGGCGCCCCAGTACGGCGTAGAGTCGCAGGCCCAGGAAGGCAGCAATCATGGCCAGAATGACGATTTCGACAGTCACAAGCTTTGTCCAGTTTCACGCCAGAGTGCGTTTGGTATCGTGCCGACAGAGGTTCGGCAGATGCGGGAGGTATAGACCACCCGCCTTAACGAACCGCGATCATGCTACAGATAGGTAGCGAACACAAATGAACAACGCATGCACAAGGCCTTTAAGGGCTTTTTTTCGCCATGCCGTGGCAGGCGTGCGAGCATAGGGGGCGAATCGGTCGGGCGCGGGGGTGTTGTGCGCGCTCCCATGGCTGTTGTGCGCTCGCGGGGCAGATGCTAGGCGCTTGGATCAGCAAGATCCACCTGATGCGCCAGCCCCATAGCCAGGGCGGCGGCGCCTAGACAGAAAGCAGTCCCATGTCCGAGGAAGGTAACGTCACCTCCAGCCTGAAGTTCGAAGAGGACGTCCAGCCCTCGGCAGGCATTCTTTCGCAATATGTGAAGGATCTCTCGGTCGAGAGCCCCAATGCGCCCGACTCGTTCCAGTGGACCGATCAGCCGCAGATGGACATCCAGTTCAACATCGCCGCGCGCGCCATCCAGCCCACCGTGCATGAGGCCGAGCTGAAGATCACCCTGGCCGCCAAGCATGAAGCCGGCACCGCCTATATCGTCGACCTGACCTTCGCCGGTCTGATCGCGATGCAAGGGCTGGACGAGGGCCAGATGCACGCCTTCATCTTCGCCGAGGCGCCGCGCCTGCTGTTCCCCTTCGCCCGCCGCGTGCTGGCCGATGCCGTGCGTGACGCCGGTTTCGGCCCGATGCTGCTGGAGCCGATCGATTTCGGCGCGCTCTATTTCCAGCAGATGCAGGCGCAGGCCGAAGGTCAGGGCGAAGGCCCCGACATCGCCACGGCCGAGCCCGCCGGCCACGCGTAAGTTCAAACGGGCCGGGGTTTGCGCTCCGGCCCGTGTTGTATCCGGGTTTTGAAGGGCGGCTGAGATGAATCTGCTGAAGGCGACGGGCACGATCGGCGGCCTGACGCTGGCCAGTCGCGTGCTGGGTCTGCTGCGCGATTCGCTGTTTGCGCGGATCGTGGGGGCGGGGTTTGCCTCCGACGCCTTTCTGGTGGCTTTCCGCCTGCCCAACATGTTCCGCGCCTTGTTCGCGGAGGGCGCCTTTGCCAGCGCCTTTGTGCCGATGTTCAACCAGAAGGTGAGCGATCCCGAGGGACGCGGCTTGTCCTCGGGCCTCGACTTTGCCGAGGCGGCCTTCAGCGTGCTGCTGCCCACGCTGGTGGTGATGACGGTGCTGCTGGAGGTCTTCGCCTGGCCGGTGACATGGGCGCTGTCGGGCAAGTTCCATGGCGTGACCAGCGATCAGTTCGATTTCGCGGTGACGCTTTCGCGCCTGACGATCCCCTATCTGATGCTGATCTCGCTGGTCAGCCTGTTGGGGGGGATTCTCAATTCGCTGCAGAAATTCTGGGTCAATGCCGCCGCGCCGATCCTGCTCAATCTGACGCTGATCGTCGCGCTGCTGGCCTTTGGCTCGCACAATCCGCTGGTGACGGCGCGCAATCAGGCGCTGGCGGTCACGGTTTCGGGTGCGCTGCAGCTGGCCTGGGTGGCGCATGCGGCGTGGCGCAATGGCGTCTCGCTGCGCCCGCGCTGGCCGCGCCTGACCCCAGAGGTGCGCAAGCTGATGACGCTGATCTGGCCTGCCGCCGCTGGAGCGGGTGCGGCGCAGATCAATCTGGTGGTTTCCACCGCGCTGGCCGCCAGCCTGCTCGACCATGGCAGTGTCACCTACATCTATATGGCGGACCGGTTGAACCAACTGCCGCTCGGGCTGATCGGCATTGCGCTGGGCACGGTGCTGCTGCCCACCATCAGCCGCCTGCTGGGCGCGGGCGATGAGGCGGGCGCGATGGACACGCAGAATCGCGGCCTCGAACTGGCGCTGTTGCTGACTTTGCCCGCCACCATGGGGCTGGTGTTCTGCGGTGAGCCGATTGCCGCTGCCCTGTTCGGCTATGGTCGCTACAACGCTGCCGACACGCATTTTACCGCTCAGGCGCTGGCCTGTTTTTCGGTGGGGCTGCCCAGCTATATTCTGGTCAAGGTGCTGACGCCCGGCTTCTATGCTCGCCATGACACCAAGACGCCGGTGCGTTTCGCGATGATTTCTATCGGCGCCAATCTGGTGCTGAACCTCGCGCTGATCCTGCCGCTGCATCATATGGGGCCGCCGCTGGCGACGGCTCTGTCCTCCACGCTGAACGTCGTGATGCTCTACACCACGCTGGTGAAGCGCGGGCATTTCGTGATGGATGCAAGGCTCAAGCGCCGCTGGTGGCGTCTGGCGCTGGCCGCGCTGGCGATGGGCGGTCTGCTGCTGGCGGGCGAGGACCGGCTGATGCCCTACACCCATGGCGCCTGGTATGTGCGCTGCGGGGCGATGGCTGCTCTGGTGGGGGCGGGGGTTTGCGTCTATGGCGTGGCCACTGTCGTGCTGGGGGCCTTTACCAAAGCCGATCTGGCGCTGCTGAAACGGCGTCGCGCGTAATTTAAACAAGCAAGAGTAACCGACATGCGTATCGTTTCCGGCATTCAGCCCACGGGCAATCTCCACCTCGGCAATTATCTGGGGGCGATCCGCAATTGGGTGGCGATGCAGAACGATACCGTGACGACCGGTGGCGAATGCTTCTTCTTCCTGGCCGATCTTCACGCCATTTCCATGCCGCATGACCCTGCCACGCTGTCGGCGGGCACGCGCGAGATGGTGGCGGCGCTGGTCGCCTGCGGGATCGATCCCGAGCGCTCGACGCTGTTCAACCAGACCCAGGTGCCCGAACATCCCCAGTTGCAATGGCTGCTCAACGGCACGGCACGCATGGGCTGGCTGAGCCGCATGACCCAGTTCAAGGACAAGGCGGGCAAGAACCGGGATTCGGTCTCGGTGGCGCTCTTCACCTATCCGGTGCTGCAGGCCGCCGACGTGCTGCTCTATCAGGCGACCCATGTGCCCGTGGGCGAGGACCAGAAGCAGCATCTGGAGCTGGCGCGCGACATCGCCCAGAAGTTCAACAACGACTTCTGCCCCGAGGACAAGCCGCTCTTCACCCTGCCCGAGCCGATCATCCCGCCCGCCGCCGCGCGCATCATGAGCCTGCGCGATGGCTCGTCCAAGATGTCGAAGTCCGATCCCTCCGACATGAGCCGCATCAACCTTGTCGATGATGCCGACACCATCATGAACAAGGTGAAGAAGGCCAAGACCGATCCTGAGCCGCTGCCCAGCGAGAAGGACGGTCTGGAAGCCCGGCCCGAGGCGCGCAATCTGGTGGGCATCTATGCCGCCATGGCGGGGACCACGGTTGAGCAGGTGCTGGCGGACTTCGGCGGCAAGGGCTTCGGCGCTTTCAAGCCCGCGCTGGGTGAGCTGCTGGTAGAGAAGCTGGCGCCGATCAACGCGCGTTTCGTGGAGCTGAAGCAGGACCGCGACGCTTTGGACGCCATCCTGCGCAAGGGTGCCGAAAAGGCTCGTGCCGCTGCTGCGCCGACTTTGGCGGCGACCTATGACGCGCTGGGTCTGGTGCGCGGTTAAGTCCGCGCGGCGTTTGAGCGTCTCCGGGGTGCTGATGCGATAGCATCATGGCACCCCCGCCAAAATACGCCCGGTCAGGCTGCCTTGCGGACTGGCCGGGTGACCACGGCAGGCTTGTCTCCGCGATGGCGGTGAAAGGCGCGGGCCGAGCGCTTCTTCATCCAGATCACCACGCCGGTGATGCTCAGCATCGTCACCATGATGCCGATCAGGCTGGTGACGATCTTCCACGCCACACCCCACACGCTGGCCATATGCAGCGAGACGATCCAGTCGGTAAAGCGGTTGGCGGCGGGCACCTTGCTTGCCAGCGCCACGTTTTTCAGAGCGCCCGTATCGCCATCGAAGATCAGGCGCGAGGCGCCGCCCGCATCGGGCACATCGCCGCTGGTGGTGAAGCCATACATATAGGCCCCGGTGGCGGGCATGTAGTAAAGCCACTGCAGGCGAGCGGCATCGAAGCTGTCATGCGCTTTAGCGGCCTCCTGCCGGGCCAGCGCCTCGCCCACGGCATGGGCCTTCACCACATCGAGCTTTGGCAGCGGGCGCGGCTGGGGTAGCGGCGCGTAGAGGGCGGTATCATCGGTTGCGCCCAGCGCCTTCGTCACCGGGCCATAGATCATCGGCAGGTTGAACGACACGCTGGAGAGCGCGAAAACCAGCAGCGCGGGCCAGACCCACAGGCCCCCCGCGCGATGCAGATCGAAATTGAGCTTGTAGGAGGAGCCTGTGCGCCTCACCAGCCATGATGGCTGCCAGCGTTGCCACCAGCCCTTGGCCTTTTTGCCGACCGCCACCGGCCCCTTTTGCCGGATCGGCAGGGTCAGGTAGAAACCGACAAGGCAGTCGATGGCCCAGACCAGCGCCGCGATCCCCATGATCAGCGTGCCCTTGCCCTCGACCAGCAGGTTCTCATGCAGGCGGTAGATCATCGGCAGCAGGTTGCCGATGCCCTGCGAGATATCGCCCCAGCGGCGATGGCCCAGTTCAGCCCCGGTGTAGGGATCGATGAAAAGCTCGTCCCAGTTTGGCGCCTTCGCGGGCTCTTTCCAGAACACCCGCAGGCGCAGCGTCTTGCCCGGCTCGACGCTCAGCGGCAGATAGCTGACGCTCATCTCCGGATGGCGCGCCTGTGCCGCCACGGCCAGCGCGGCGGCATCCAGCATCGGCGCGCCCGCGACCGGAGGCGAAGCGCGCAGCCAGTGCGGCGCGGTCAGCGCCTCCAGATCATCTTCCCAGGCCAGGAAGGTGCCGGTCAGCCCGGCCATCGCCAGAAACAGGGCCAGAGTCAGCCCTGCCCAGCGATGGATCAACACCCAGAACGGACGGGTGAGGGGGCTCATACCGGTCGGCTACTCCGTTGGACTCAGAACTTCCACGCCAGCGTACCCTGAGCGGTACGGCGCTGGCCATACCAGCACCATGCGGTGGACTGCGGATAGAGATAGCAGCTGGTCAGATACTTCTTGTCGAACAGATTGGTGACATTGACGCTCAGCGTCATGCCCTTCATCCGCGTGTCGAGGTTCGACAGGTCGTAATGCAGCATCGCATCGAAGACGGTGTAGGCCGGCACATAATACTGACGGATGTTGTTGCCGGTCAGCGTGGTGTCGAACAGGCCGCCATAGGTCCGGCTGACATGGCGCACACCCGCGCCCAGGTTCAGGCTCTTGAGCGCGCCGCTCTTGGCCGTCCAGTCGAGGTTGACGGACAGATTGCCGTCGCCCGCACCGATCAGGCCGGTGCCGACATTCTGCGGATCCTGATCCGAGACGGTGCGGACGCGCTGATGGCTGTAGGCGCCATGCAGGTTGAAGCCGCCGGGCAGCGGGGCGCTGGCCTCGATTTCAAAGCCTTCCGAACGCACCTTGCCGCTCTGCGTGGAAATCTGGGTGGCCGGATTGGTCGTGACCAGATTGGTCTGCTCGATGTGGAACCATGCGGCGGTGATCAGGATCGGCGAGCCATTGGGCTGGAACTTCACACCCGCTTCCACCTGCTTGCCCATCGAGGGCTTGGCCAGCACGCCGGTGGCGGCGTTCAGCACCGTGGCCTGCGGCTCGAAAGAGGTCGAATAGCTGGCATAGGGCGCCAGACCGAAGCTGGTCTTGTAGAGCACACCGGCGCGGCCCGTGAACTTGCTGTCCTTCTGGACAGTGCCGGGGGTCCAGCTTGCGGCCCAGTCCTGACGGCCGCTCAGCACCACGCGCAACCCGCCATAGCTGATCGTGTCCTGCCCATAGAGGCCGGTCTGGCCGAAGCTGATCCGGGTTTCAAAGGCCGATCCGATCTGCTCCGCGCTCTGCGGCACGGGCTGGGTGCCATAGACCGGGTTGAAGATGCTGATGTCATTGGCCGAGCCGAAAGCGGCCAGCTCATAGGAATGGGCGGTCTGGCGATCGACGCCCAGCAGGATGTCATGGGTGATCGGGCCGGTCTTGATGCGCCCGGTCAGCTGATTGTCGAAGGTCCAGTTGTTCAGCGTCTCATGCGTGGCATAGCTGCCGCGCGTGGAGGTGGTCTGCTGGCTGAGGTTCGTCAGGCCGGTCTGCATGCCGGTTTCATAGATCGAGCCCAGACTCGTCGTCACCTGCTGGTAACGACCCGAGGAGCGGAACTTCCAGCCGCTGCCGAAATCATGGTTGAGGATATAGGTGGTGGCCACCTGCTCGCGGCGGTAGAAGCCGCCGGGCTCGCCATCGGCATAGCGCGTGGAAACCTTGCCGTTCACATTGTAGAACAGCGTGCCCGAAGCAGGCTGGCCGCTGTAATTGCCGTTCTTGGGATCATGCGAATAGGCCGCCAGCACCGTCAGCGAGGTTCTGTCGTCGATCTTGGCGGTGACCGCGCCGTTGATCACCTGACGCGCACGGCTGCCGTAATATTGCTGGGTGTCGGCGCCATTGACGCTGCCTGAGAGGCGCACGCCGATGGCGTCGCTCAGCTTGCCGCCCACATCGGCATCGACGCGGTACAGGTTGTAAGTGCCATAGGTCGCTGCCGCCGAACCATAGAACTGTTTGTCGAGCGGCAGCTTGCTGGTCATGGCGACCAGACCGCCGGGGCTCGACTGACCATAGAGCGCCGAGGCCGGGCCCTTGACCACCTCGATGCTCTCAAGGCGCGACATGTCAACCTGAGGCATGGCATAGCCGCTGCTGCTGGAAAACTGCTTCAGCCCATCGAGATAGACTGGGGCATCGAAACCGCGCAGCTTGAACTGGTCGTACTGCTCGGCGCCCGCGCCGCGCGTTTCGGGCGTGATGCCCGCCACATAGCGCAGCGCCTGATTGAGGTTGGCCACGCCCAGACGGTCGATGTCCTCGCGGCTGATCACGCTGATCGACTGCGGGGTTTCCGCGATCGGCAGGCTGCTCTTGCTGCCCGCCGAGACCGCCTTGTCACCCAGAGTACCGGTCACCGTGATGGTGTTGTCATCGGCGTTGGCGTCGGCAGCGGCGGCTGCAGCATCCGCCGCAAAGGCGGGAGCGGCCAGAGCCGTGGCGAGCGCCAGCGTGGCACAGGTCAGAAGGCGGCGGTTCAGAGGACGGGGAAACATGCGGCAAATCCTTAAAGGGCGCGCGACCTGCGCCCGAAGGGAGGGAAACGGCAGCCTCCGTTCCCGCCATCGCGGGATGGCAGGAGGGGCAGCGACCATTGTGAGTCTGTCGTTCGGCGGGGGAAACCGATCGCCGCACCCGCTAATGCGAGCGCCTCGCAACTGCAAGTGATTGTTGCGAGTGATTCGCTCTTTTTGTGGATGTGCCATAGCGATAGTGGCCCCTGCGCAACACCGAAGGGCGCAGGCAGAGGCCGGACAAACGAAAACCGGGGGCGTTGCCACCCCCGGTTTCGGACCTTGTTAAAGCGTTGATCCGGAGGGGATCAGGCGTTTTCGGTCACCTTCTCCGGCGCGGAGGTCCGGATCAGGTGGTCGAAGGCCGACAGCGAAGCCTTGGCGCCTTCGCCCACCGCGATCACGATCTGCTTGTACGGCACCGTGGTCACGTCGCCGGCGGCGAAGACGCCGGGCAGCGAGGTCTCGCCACGGGCGTCGACGATGATCTCGCCACGCGGCGACAGCTCGACGGTGCCCTTGAGCCACTCGGTGTTGGGCAGCAGGCCGATCTGCACGAAGATGCCTTCCAGCTCGATCGACTTGAACTCCTCGGAGTTGCGGTCCTTGTAGACCAGGCCGGTGACCTTCTGGCCGTCGCCCTTCACTTCGCTGGTCAGGGCGCTGGTGATCACCTCGACGTTCGGCAGGCTGTAGAGCTTGCGTTGCAGCACGGCATCGGCGCGCAGCTTGCTGTCGAACTCCAGCAGGGTCACATGGGCGACGATGCCGGCCAGGTCGATGGCCGCCTCGACGCCGGAGTTGCCGCCGCCGATCACCGCCACGCGCTTGCCCTTGAACAGCGGGCCGTCGCAGTGCGGGCAGTAGGCCACGCCCTTGGCCTTGTATTCCTGCTCGCCGGGCACGTTCATTTCGCGCCAGCGGGCGCCGGTGGCGAGGATCAGGGTCTTGGCCTTGAGGGTGCCGCCGCTCTCCAGCTGCACCTCGTGCAACTCGCCGGCGTTCTTCGCCGGAACCAGCTTGTCGGCGCGCTGCAGGTTCATGATGTCGACGTCGTAGTCCTTGACGTGCTCTTCCAGCGCCCTGGCCAGCTTCGGGCCTTCGGTCTCCTGCACCGAGATGAAGTTCTCGATGGCCATGGTGTCCAGCACCTGGCCGCCGAAGCGCTCGGCGGCGACGCCGGTGCGGATGCCCTTGCGCGCGGCGTAGATCGCCGCCGCGGCGCCGGCCGGGCCACCGCCGACCACCAGCACGTCGAAGGCGTCCTTGCGGGCGGTCAGCTTCTCGGCGTCGCGGGCGGCGGCGCCGGTGTCGATCTTGGCGAGGATTTCTTCCACGCCCATGCGGCCCTGGCCGAACACTTCGCCGTTCAGGTAGATGCTCGGCACCGACATGATCTGGCGCGCCTCGACCTCATCCTGGAACAGCGCGCCGTCGATGGCGACGTGACGGATGTTCGGGTTGAGCACGGCCATCAGGTTCAGCGCCTGGACCACGTCCGGGCAGTTCTGGCAGGACAGCGAGAAGTAGGTTTCGAACTCGAAGGTGCCCTCGATGCCCTTGACCTGCTCGATCACGTCCGCGTCGAGCTTGGAGGGGTGGCCGCCGACCTGCAGCAGGGCCAGCACCAGCGAGGTGAATTCGTGGCCCATGGGGATACCGGCGAAGCGCACCGTGGCATGGCGGGCCGAGGCGCGGGTGATGCTGAAGGAGGGCACGCGGGCATCCTCGCCATCGAAGCTGGCCGTGACCTTGTCCGACAGAGCAGCGATTTCGTTGAGCAACTCGCGGGTCTGGGCCGACTTGGCATCGTCGCCCACCGTGGCGACAAGCTCGATCGGCTCGCGCAGCATGGCGAGGTATTGCTTGAGCTGGGCGGTCAGGGCGGCGTCGAGCATAGTCTGGTCCTTCGGAATGAATAAGGGGGTAAAGTGTTAAAAGCAGGGGGTGTTACACCCCCTGCACCCCCGGAACGTCTTCCGGCGAGAGGGGAATGAATGGGGCGTCGTCGCGTTCCGAACGCCCTGATGTGCAATATGTGTCGTGCCTCCGGCGGTGAGATCGGGCGCAGCGGCGCCGCACAATCTGCCTTCGCATCGGGAGACGTATCGGGAGCGCGAGGGGATAATCCCCTCGCACTGACCCTTTTTAACTTCGAAAACTTAGATCTTGCCGACCAGATCGATCGACGGAGCCAGCGTTTCCGAACCTTCTTCCCACTTGGCGGGGCACACCTGGCCGGGGTGCTCCTGCCAGTACTTGGCGGCCTTGATCTTGCGCACCAGCTCGGCGGCGTTGCGGCCCACGCCCTCGGGGGTCACTTCGACCAGCTGCACCACGCCCTCGGGGTCGGTGACGAAGGTGCCGCGGTCGGCCAGGCCAACGCCTTCGCGCAGGTTGCCGAACTGCTTGGTCAGGTCATGGTTCTGGTCGCCGACCAGATAGTACTGGATGGTGCCGATGGCGGGCGAGGTGTCGGCCCAGGCCTTGTGGCTGAAGTGGGTGTCGGTCGACACGCCATACACTTCCACGCCCATGCCCTTCAGCGTGGCATACTCGTTCTGGAGGTCTTCCAGCTCGGTGGGGCACACGAAGGTGAAGTCGGCGGGGTAGAAGAAGAAGACAGACCACTTGCCCTTGATGTCGGCATCGGTGACGTCAACGAAAGCGCCTTCCTTGTAGGCCGTGGCGGTGAAGGGCTGAATCGAATAGCCGATAAGCGACATGGGGTAACTCCTTGGTCGTTTGGTGTTGAACTGCTTGAAGGCGAGATAGGGGCTCACACCGCAGATGCGAAGTGGGCATTCCCGATTAATCAGAACAGGATTGCCGATCAGTGGTTCTAATCGGACGAGGCGATTATGTGATGGTAGTATGACAGGAAGGAGAATGCGAGGGCCATCGCCCTCGCGCTCCCTTTAATGTCCACGTTGCGCGTAACCTATCGGTTCGGCACGGATTCATGGCGCCGCAGGCTTTCAAATCGCCAGCACAGCGTGCCGTTCAGGGCATACCTGCCTACGGCGCAGGTGGAGAGATGAGGCGTTTCGCTTCGGTGCCACTACCGTCTCGCCGGAAGACGTTCCGGGAGCGCGAGGGGGTAACCCCCTCGCATCTTTCTTTTCTTACCGCCCTGTCTGCCCGCGATGCAGCAACTTGTGATCGGCCAGCACCAGAGCCATCATCGCCTCGACAACAGGTACACCGCGAATGCCGACGCAGGGGTCGTGACGGCCCTTGGTGAAGAGTTCTGTGGCCTCGCCCTCGCGGGTGATGGTGGGCATCGGGGTCAGAATGCTGCTGGTCGGCTTGAAAGCGACGCGCACCACCACCGGCTGGCCGGTGGAGATGCCGCCCGCGATCCCGCCCGCATGGTTGGCGGAGAAACGCGGGCCTTCATTGCCGGGGTACATGGGGTCGGCGTTCTGCTCACCGGTCAGGCGGGCGGCGGCGAAACCGTCGCCGATTTCCACGCCCTTGGTGGCGTTGATGGTCATCATCGCGGCGGCGAGGTCGGAATCCAGCTTGGCATAGATCGGCGCGCCCCAACCGGCAGGCACGCCGGTGGCCGTGCATTCCACCACCGCGCCCACCGAGGAACCGGCCTTGCGCGCGTCATCCACGATCTTTTCCCAGCGCTGCGCGGCGGCTGCGTCAGGGCAGAAGAACGGGTTGGCGCGGATCTGGTCGGCGTCGAAATTGGCCGGATCGATGGCATCGCCGCCGATTTCCGAGACATAGGCCAGGATCGTCACCTCTGGGATCGCCAGACGCGCCACGCCGCCGGCGGCCACGCGCGCCGCCGTCTCGCGCGCCGATGAGCGCCCGCCGCCGCGATAGTCGCGGAAGCCATATTTGGCGTCATAGGTGTAATCGGCGTGGCCGGGGCGATAGGATTTGGCGACCTCGGAATAATCCTTGGAGCGCTGATCGGTGTTCTCGATCATCAGGCTGATCGGGGTGCCGGTGGTCTTGCCCTCGAACACGCCCGAGAGGATGCGCACCTGATCGGGCTCCTGCCGCTGGGTGGTGAACTTGCTCTGGCCGGGGCGGCGGGCGTCGAGGAAGGGCTGGATCATGCTCTCGTCGATCGCCAGACCCGGAGGGCAGCCATCGACCACGGCGCCAAGGGCAGGCCCGTGGCTCTCGCCCCAGGTGGTGAATCGGAAGATGCGGCCAAAGGTGTTCCAGCTCATGGGGTTTGCCTTTGGCGCCGTTGTTCGCAAAAGTCCACCGTCGCGGGCTTGGAATAAAGCTGCGCGGGCGATAGGGTGGCGGCCATGTATATGAATGTCTTCCGCAGCCGTAAGCGCGATGGGTATGATGCCGAAGCCTATGCCGAGGATGCCGCGCGCATGGGCGAACTGGCGCAGGCTCAGCCGGGCTTCGTCGATTACAAGAGCTTTGCCGCCCCCGATGGCGAGACGGTGACGATCTCGGTCTGGGAGAGCACGCAGGCGGCCAAGGCCTGGGCGCGTCATCCGGAGCATCTTGAGGCGCAGGCGCGCGGACGCGACGACTATTACGCCGAGTTCACGATGTATGCGGCCGACGATGCGCGGGTGCGGCGCTTTCCCTAAGGTGGGTCGTGATTTGCCCACAGGCTGATGAAAAGCACTGGCAATCACGGGCAAGCGCTGCTAACCGCATGGCCAGCGCAAGCATCCATAGCTCAGCTGGATAGAGTACTGCCCTCCGAAGGCAGGGGTCGCAGGTTCGAATCCTGCTGGATGCGCCATTTTCCTGACAGCTTTGACGATTTGCCGCGGATGCTGGTCTGCGCTAGGGGCTTGCCGCAATTGCAGGCAAAGGAGCAGCCCCGTGTCGATCATTCTCTATGGCATTCCCAATTGCGACACGGTGAAAAAGGCCCGTACCTGGCTGACGGCCAAGGGCGTGGATTATGCCTTCCACGATTACAAGAAAGCCGGGGCCGATGAAGCGCAGATCGCGCGCTGGGCTCAGGCGGTGGGCTGGGAAAAGGTGCTGAACCGCGCCGGCACCACCTTCAAGAAGCTGCCCGAGGATCAGAAGGCCGATCTGGACGAGGCCAAGGCCGTGGCGATCATGGCCGCCAACCCCAGCGCCATCAAGCGCCCCATCGTGGAGAAGGACGGCAAGGTCGTCGCGGTGGGCTTCAAGGAGCCCGAGTGGGCCGGGATTTTCTGATTGGACAATGCGCCAGGGCGCATTGTCAGCGCGGCACCAGCCCGCTCCCCCGGCCCAGCCGCCCACAGCATACCACGATGGTTGGCTGGTCCGGGGAAGCGGGCTGATGCCGCAAATCCGGCTGTCGTCGGTTTGCAAACCTATTGCAGCGCCCGCTGCTCGATCAGCTTGAGGTAACGCATCCGCTCGGCGGGCAGCACCAGCATCTGCAATTGGGGCGAGCCGCCGGGCAGCAGATGGCAGTCGCCCGGCTCCACCTGAGGGCCGGTGGTGCCGATCAGCGCGGGCAGGGGCTTGATGACCTCGAAGGTCAGCACATAGTCCAGCGTGGCCTTGAAATCGCTGCGGATGGCGAGGGAATCGCGGGCCTGCCGCATCGTATCGACCCGCTGGAAGGTGCCCCAGCCGCCGGGCCGCAGTGAGCCATCGGGCAGCACCTGACCTTTGGCGACGGCCATCTGGAAGCGTGTGCCCACCGACAGCAGCATCACCTCGGGCGGCAGGCCATCGGGCCATGGCGAGGGCAAGGGGCTGTCGGCCAGATCGTGGAACACCGCCGCCGCCCGCGCCGGATCGGCATAGCGCCAGCCCTGCGCCTGAGCCCATGCCTTGCCCGCCGGGCTCTCCAGCGTATCGCAGCCTGCGACGGGGCCCGGTCCGACCTGCGCCAGCGCCGGAGACGGCGCCAGCAAAGACGCCGGAGCCGGGACCAGCGCCAGCAGTGCCGCCAGCAGGCCCGCCCGCATCAGCCGCGCTTCGCGGTGAGGATATAGTTCAGGCTCATATCATCCGAGAGATGCAGGCCTTTGAGCGGCGAGAACGCGATGCCCATCGGCTGGCCCACCTGAAAACCGGCATCCTGCAGCAGGATCGCCAGTTCGGGCGGAGTGATGAAATCGTCCCAGTGATGCGTGCCGCGCGGCACCATGCCGATGCGCTCCGCCGCTTCGATCAGCAGCAGGCGCGAGGCCGCCGTGCGGTTGGGGGTGGAGAGGATCATCAGCCCGTCATCGGCCAGCGTCTCGGCCAGAGCGGCGATAAAGGCGGCTTTGTCGGCGACATGCTCGATCACCTCCATGCTGGTGACCAGATCGAAACCGCGCAGCCCCAGCGAGGACAATTCGCCATGGTGATAGGTGATCGGCAGGCCGCTGCCCGCCGCATGCTCGCGCGCCGCCGCGATGTTTTCCGCCGCCGCATCCACGCCGGTCATCGCCGCGCCGAGGCGGGCCAGCGGCTCGCACAGCAGGCCCGCGCCGCAGCCGACATCGAGCGCCGTCTTGCCTGCCAGGGGCTTCACGCTGCGCGAATCACCCTTCCAGTGCGAATCGATGGAATCGCGGATAAAACCCAGCCGCACCGGATTGAGCCGGTGAAGCATCGCCGAGGAACCCTTTGGATTCCACCATTCCGCCGCCAGCTTTCCGAAATGGTCAGCCTCGGCCTTGCGAATTGTATCAATGTTGCCTGTTGCGTTGCTCATGATCCCTTTCTAAAGCGCCGCGTCCGCTCCCGGCAAGCAGGGGCGGCATGTTTCTTCAAGGCAAGTTACGCCAGCCAGTTGATAGGGAGCCTGTTTGTGGCCCGCATCGTGATGAAATTCGGTGGCACCTCCATGGCCGGGACCGAGCGTATTCGGCGCGTGGCGGGCATCGTCAAACGCCAGCAGGAAGCCGGGCATGAGGTGGCGGTGGTCGTCTCGGCCATGGCGGGCGAGACCGACCGTCTCGTCAACTTCAGCCGCGAGGCCCATGCGCTTTACGACCCGGCCGAATACGACGTCGTCGTCGCCAGCGGTGAGCAGGTGACCAGCGGCCTTCTGGCCATGACGCTGCAGGCCATGGGCTGCAAGGCGCGTTCGTGGCTCGGCTGGCAGATGCCGATCCTGACCGACGACGCCCATGCCAAGGCCCGCATCCAGACCATCGAGTCCGAAGCGCTGCTGGCCAGCATGGCTTCGGGCGAGATCGCTGTCATCCCCGGTTTCCAGGGCGTGACCGAAGGCGGGCGCATCACCACGCTGGGCCGTGGCGGTTCGGACACCTCCGCCGTGGCCGTGGCCGCTGGCATCAAGGCCGACCGCTGCGACATCTACACCGATGTCGACGGCGTCTACACCACCGATCCGCGCATTGTGGCCAAGGCCCGCAAGCTCAAGAACGTCACCTATGAGGAGATGCTGGAACTGGCCAGCGTCGGCTCCAAGGTTTTGCAGACGCGCTGCGTCGCGCTCGCCATGAAAGAAAATGTGCGGGTGCAGGTGCTCTCGTCCTTTATCGATGAAAACGCGCCCGCCGCAGACACGCTGCCGGGCACCATGATTGTTTCCGACGAGGAACTGGAAGGTTTGGACATGGAACGCCAGCTGATCACCGGCATCGCCGCCGACAAGAACGAAGCCAAGGTCATCCTGACCGCCGTGCCGGACCGTCCGGGCGCCGTGGCGACCATCTTCACGCCGCTGGCCGAGGCCAACATCAACGTCGACATGATCATCCAGAATGTCGGCCGCGAGGACACCGACACCGACGTCACCTTCACCGTGCCCCAGGCCGATCTGGACCGCACGCAGGCCGTGCTGGAAGCCAACCGCGAGGTCATCGGCTATCAGAAGCTGACGACCGACCCCAAGGTGGCCAAGGTCTCGGTGGTGGGCGTGGGCATGCGCAGCCACGCGGGCGTGGCCGCCACCATGTTCAAGTCGCTGGCCGATCGCGGGATCAACATTCAGGCGATTTCCACCAGCGAGATCAAGGTCTCGGTGGTGATCGACGCCGACGAGGTCGAGCTGGCCGTGCGTCTGCTGCACACCGCCTACGGTCTGGACGGCTAAAGCGCTCTGACGTTTCGGCGTTGTTAAAAACCCCTCGGCAGGCACAAGTTCGCTTGCCGAGGGGTTTTTGCGTCCGGGTGCCCTGCGAGAGCGGTGTGGAACTTGGCGCTCCCTCGGGCATAGTGCTTTCATATCAGCTTGAAAGGTGCTCCAGATGGTGAAGCTGCAATCCTCCAATCCCCGGTCCTTGCGCATGGCGGCCATGGCGCTGGGCGCGCTGGTGTCTGTCACGGGGGGGAGCCTGATCGCGAACGCCCGGCAAACCACCAGCGAACCCGTTGTCCAGAAGACGGACAAGGCGCCCAAGCCCGTCACCAAGGATGATCCCAACGCCCAGCAGGTGGCCGAAACCCCGCTGACCGACCTCAATGTGAAAAAGGGCGAGATTCCGGCGGTTTTGCTGCGCGCCCAGCAGAATCCCTACAGCATGGCCGGGATGAAGGGCTGCCCTGCGATCACCAATGCGGTGTCGCAGCTCAACGCCGTGCTGGGCGACGATGTGGACGTCAGCAAGGCGAAGAAGCGCAATGTTGGCGCGGGCCATGTGGCGCAGACGGTGGTGGGCTCGTTCATCCCCTTCCGCGGGATTATCCGCGAGGTCTCCGGCGCCAGCTCGGAAGAGCGCAAGCTGCAGGCGGCCATCGCGGCGGGCATGGCGCGGCGCGGGTTCCTGAAGGGCGTGGGGATGACGAAGGGATGTCGTTATCCGGGGCGGCCGGCTTAAGGTTTCGGTTTGGGGATTATGCCTCCGGCGGGCAAAGGGCCATCGCCCTTTGCAATCCCTTTTTTCTGCCTTTGCGCTGCGGGTTCAGCGTTGGGTGTTGGGCGCGATGCTGATGTTATAAGCCGCTTCGCGGGAGGCGAAAGGGCTGGATCAGGGTTTGCTGCCCTCATTATCGTGATCGAAAAGTTCTCCCTGGTTGCCTTCATCGGCATCGCCGATCTCCTGGCGGACCTGGATCATCTGAACGGCTCTGGCTTTTGCCGGATCAAAAACGGCAAAGCTGGAGTCCAGCGCAGAGCCAAAGCCGCCTCCATGCTTTTTGCCCCGCTGCTTGCGTTTGCTACGAGCAATGATGAAAGGCAGGGCAAGCCACAAAGGCAAAGCGATGGCCAGTGCGATCAACCATTCCATCAGCTTTCTCCAGCGGGACAGATTTCATTTAAAACGCTGTCTTTGCCGCGCCGCAGGCAATTCTAACATAGGCGGCACAGCCAATTCAGCGCAACGCCGAACCCGAGGCGCACGGTAGACATTCATGGGAGCGCGAGGGTGTAACACCCTCGCACCTTCCCTTCCTCCCTGAACTCAAAAACCAAAAACCCGCCCCCGGTGGTCCATCCGGAGGCGGGCTCTTGTGCGACCCTCAGGGCTATGTGGATCAGTCCGCCAGTTCAGGATCAGTCGGCACTTCACTCGGCACCGGCAGGCCCAGGGCCTTGGCCACGCCCGCGCCATAGGCGGGGTCGCAGCGCAGGCAGTTGGCGATATGGCGCGCCTTGATGAAGTCCGGCGCGTCGCCCATGCCGCGTGCGGTGTTCTCGAAGAGCACCTGCTGCTGCGCGGGGGTCATCAACTGGAACAGGGCGCGCGGCTGGCTGAAGTAGTCGCTGTCATCCTCGCGAAAGTCCCAGAAGTCGGCGTTGCCGTCGATCTTCATGGGGGGCTCGCGATAGTCGCTCTGCGATTCCCACTGGTGGAAGCTGTTGGGCTGATAATGGATGGTGCTGCCGTAATTGCCATCGACGCGCATATAACCGTCGCGGTGGTTCGAATGCACCGGGCAGCGCGCGGCGTTCACCGGGATCTGGTGGTGGTTCACGCCCAGGCGGTAGCGCTGCGCATCGGCGTAGGCGAACAGGCGCGCCTGCAGCATCTTGTCCGGCGAGAAGCCGATGCCGGGCACCAGGTTGCTGGGCGCGAAGGCGGCCTGCTCGACCTCGGCGAAGTAGTTGTCGGGGTTGCGGTTCAGCTCGAACTCGCCCACCTCGATCAGCGGGTACTGCGCCTTGGGCCAGACCTTGGTCAGGTCGAAGGGGTGGAAGCGGTAGGTGGCCGCTTCCTTCTCGGGCATGATCTGCACGAACATCTTCCAGCGGGGGAAGTCGCCGCGCTCGATGGCGTCATACAGGTCGCGCTGGTGGCTCTCGCGGTCGCCCGCTACCGTTTCGGCGGCCTCGGCGTTGGTCAGGTTCTCGATGCCCTGCTGGGTCTTGAAGTGGAACTTGACCCAGAAGCGCTCGTTGTCGGCATTGATGAAGCTGTAGGTGTGGCTGCCGAAGCCATGCATGTGGCGGTACGCGGCGCCGGGATGCCGCGGTCGCTCATCACGATGGTCACCTGATGCAGGGCCTCGGGCAGCAGGGTCCAGAAATCCCAGTTGTTGGTGGCGCTGCGCAGGTTGGTGCGCGGGTCGCGCTTCACCGCGTGGTTGAGGTCGGGGAACTTGCAGCGGGTCGCGCAGGAAGAACACCGGGGTGTTGTTGCCGACCAGGTCCCAGTTGCCTTCCTCGGTGTAGAACTTCAGCGCGAAGCCGCGGATGTCGCGCTCGGCATCGGCCGCGCCGCGCTCGCCGGCCACGGTGGAGAAGCGCGCGAACATCTCGGTCTGCTTGCCGACCTCGCCGAGAAGATCTTGGCGCGGGTGTAGGGGGTGATGTCGTGCGTGACGGTGAAGGTGCCGTAGGCGCCCGAGCCCTTGGCGTGCATGCGGCGCTCGGGGATCACTTCGCGGTCGAAGTGGGCCAGCTTCTCCAGCAGCCACACGTCCTGCAGCAGCAGCGGGCCGCGCGGGCCGGCGGTCTGGACGTTCTGGTTGTCCACCACCGGCGCGCCGAAGGCGGTGGTCAGCGGCGTGGTGCCGGGGGCGGCGCTGCCATGGGCAACGGGGCATTTTCCGGTGGGGGTATCGGAATCGGACATGGGTGGGCCTCCTCAAAACTTTCTGACCGAATGCGTGCCTTGCTAGCGCGGCATGTGCGTGTCGCAAAAACGGTAAAGCATGTCACACTGATCGAACTCTTGGATAATACGGATTTGTGACCATATTGCCGAGCCATACCGGGGTATAGCACAGGCGATATACGGCGGATTGCCGTTTTCTTACGTCCGCTTTATAGGCGGCCCCCAAGAATCCTTAAGGTATGAGAAACTGGTGACGGACAAGACCAAGGCGCTGATGGCACGGGGCGCCGCATTCCTGGGCAGCGAGCATGCCATTCTGTGCGGGGCGATGAGCTGGGTTTCGGAGCGCAACCTCGTTGCGGCCATCAGCAATGCTGGCGGCTTCGGCGTGATCGCTTGCGGCGCCATGACTCCCGAGCTGCTCGATGCGGAGATCGCCGCCACCGCCGCACTGACGGGCAAGCCCTTCGGTGTGAACCTCATCACCATGCACCCCAAGCTCTTCGAGCTGATCGAGGTCTGCGCGAAGCACAAGGTGACCCATGTGGTGCTGGCCGGCGGCCTGCCCCCCAAGGGCAGCCTTGAGGCCATCAAGGAGATCGGCGCCAAGGTGATCTGCTTTGCCCCCACGCTGGCGCTGGGCAAGAAGCTGCTGCGCAGCGGCGCCGACGCTCTGGTGATCGAGGGCCATGAGGCTGGCGGCCATATCGGCCCGGTTTCGACCAGCGTCCTCGCTCAGGAAATCCTGCCCGAGCTGGCCGCCGACAACATCGTGTTCGTGGCGGGCGGCATCGGTCGCGGCGAGGCGATTGCCTCCTATCTGGAAATGGGCGCCTCGGGCGTGCAGCTCGGCACGCGCTTTGCCGCGGCCACCGAGAGCATCGCTCACCCCGATTTCAAGAAGGCCTTCTTCCGTGGTCATGCGCGTGACGCCATGCCTTCGGTGCAGGTCGATGCCCGCCTGCCGGTGATCCCCGTGCGCGCCCTGAAGAACAAGGGCACCGAGGAGTTCACCGCCAAGCAGCGCGAAGTCGCCGCCAAGCTGGACGCGGGCGAGGTGGACATGCACGAAGCCCAGCTCATGATTGAGCGCTTCTGGGCCGGTGCCCTGCGCCGCGCCGTGATCGATGGCGATGTGGAGAGCGGCTCTTTGATGGCGGGCCAGTCGGTGGGCATGGTCACCAAGGAAGAGCCTGTCCTGGACATTATCACCCAGTTGATGGGTGAGTGTGAGGCGGCTCTCAAGGGGCGGTAAGAAGGTTTGAAGAGGTAAGTGCGAGGGCCGTCGCCCTCGCGCTCCCTTTAATGTCTGCGACAGTGCTTTGGGTTCGGCCTTGCGCCCAGCTTGCAGCGCCGCAGGCTTGAAAACGATAGAAGGCGCCGGGGCTTCCTGCCTGCGGCGCCTTTTCGTTGCGCAGGTGGAGAGCCGAGGCACGACGAAGCGGTGCCACTGCCAGTTCGTCGGAAGACGTCATGGGAGCGCGAGGGGGTAACCCCCTCGCACCTTCCTTTCCCTCCCTTGAAATTCCTGAATAGCCGAACCCTTCACAATATGCTTCATTCCGCCGCGCACAGAGGGGGTGCATGAGCAGGAGGTCCAAATCATGTGCGATGATTTCACCGTTGTGGAGGAAGACGCGGCCCTGAAGGCCATGGGCGTCTCGCGCCGCGATTTTGCGGGTCTGGCGGCGGGTGCGGGCCTTGCCACCATCGCGGCGAGCCCGGCCTATGCGGCGGCGGGCGTGGTCGAGAAGGCGGTCAGCATCCCCACGGGCGATGGGCAGTGCGATGGCTTCCTCTATCACCCGGCTACGGGCACGCATCCCGGCATCATCGTCTGGCCGGATATTGCGGGCCTGCGCGACGCTTATAAGCTGTGGGCCAAGCGGCTGGCGGGTGAGGGCTACAGCGTGCTGGTGGTCAATCACTACTACCGCACGGCGAAAGCCCCTCTGCTGGCGACGATGGCCGAGTGGCGCACCCCGGCTGGCGCGGAAAAGCTGAAGCCCGCCATCGCGGCGCTTAATCCGGCGCTGATCACCAAGGATGCCGCCGCATTCGTGGCCTTCCTCGACAAGCAGCCCTCGGTCAGCAAGACGCGCGGGCTGGGCGCGGCGGGGCACTGCATGACGGGCAGCTATACGGTGCGCGCGGCGGCGGTGGCGCCGGGTCGCGTGAAGGCCTGCGCCTCGCTGCATGGCGGCGGGCTGGTGGACGACAAGCCCGATGGCGTGATCGCTTTGATCCCCAAGACGAAGGCCAGCTTCCTGTTCGCCATCGCCCAGAACGACGATGCACGCGCGCCCGGTGACAAGGATGCGCTGAAGAAGGCCTGCGCCGCCGCAGGCCGCCCGGCGGAGGTGGAGGTTTTCCACGCCGACCACGGCTGGACCACGCTGGACGCCCCCAGCTACAACAAAGAAGAGGCCGAGCGCGCCTGGACCCGCATGACCGCGCTCTTCGCCAAGCTGTAAGGACCGATGCGCCCCTGCTCCACCCTTGCGGGCGGGCGGGGGCGTTTCCATATGGGGGCCTGGCTTCCCAAGGAGTTCCCCCGCGATGTCCGATCTTCCCGCCGATCCCCAGACGCTGACCGATGCGCAGTGGCGTGAGCGGCTGACCCCCATGCAGTACCATGTGCTGCGCGAGGCGGGCACGGAACGCGCCTTCACCGGCGAGTACGATCACCTCTTTGCCGAGGGCGAGTATGTCTGCGCGGGCTGCGGGGCGCCGCTCTTCACCTCGGAGGACAAGTTCAATTCGGGCTGCGGCTGGCCGGCCTATTCGGCGCCTCAGGCCGAGGAAGCGATCACCGAATATCGCGATGTCAGCCACGGCATGGTCCGCACCGAAGTGCGCTGCGCCCGCTGCGACGGCCATCTGGGCCATGTCTTCCCCGATGGCCCCGGACCCACGGGCCTGCGCTATTGCATCAACAGCGCCGCGCTGGATTTTGAGCCCGAAGTTAAGGGCTAAGAGACTGTTTGGAAATTCGGCGAAGCCGAATTTGCGGCACCAGCCCACTCCCCCGCCCGGCCACCCACAGGATACGACCGATGGGTGGCCGGGCGGGGGAGAGGGCTGGTACCGCGCTGAAAATGCGCTTTTGCGCATTTTCCAAACGGGCTCTAAGCCTAGGTTCAGGCGGTTTTTGGCAGATTTAGCGGGGGCAGGGGTTAACCTTGCCCCTTTGATAGCCTAGTAGGGCGCGAAAGCTGCGGACTCGCGCCCTGCCTGTCCGCCGATGGGATGTAATTTCACGCAATGGCAAGACGCGATATCCGGCGCCAGGCAGGACAAGGTTCAGGTGACGGCCCCCCTCGCGGAGGCTCCCCGAAAGCAGGGCGTTCCAAACGGAGTATCTGGGTGAAAATCTTGGTGTGGCTGGCCGCTCTGGGCGCGCTGGCATGTTCGCTTGTCTTTGGCATCGTCTATTTCGAAGCCCAGAGCCTGCCCAGCCTCGAGGCGCTGAAATCCAGCCAGAACGGCCAGACGATTCTGGTGCGCGCGCGCGACGGATCGCAACTGGTCGTCATCGGCCCCTCCTATGGCCAGTGGCTGGACTATGACCGTATTCCCTCGGTGATGAAGGACGCCATCGTCTCCACCGAGGACCGCCGCTTCCGCGACCATATCGGCATCGATCCCATCGGCATGATGCGTTCGGCCGCCGTCAACGTGAAGAGCGGCCACCGCCGTCAGGGCGCCTCGACCATCACGCAGCAGCTGGCGCGCAACATCTTCCTCAACAATGACCGCACCTTCAGCCGGAAGATCAAGGAGATCTTCATCGCCATGGCGCTGGAGTGGAAGTTCTCCAAGGACCAGATCCTCGAACTCTACCTCAACAAGGTCTATTTCGGCGGCGGCGCTTACGGCGTGGATGCGGCCAGCCGCAAGTTCTTCAACCACCCCGGCACCCAGCTCAGCCTGCCCGAGGCCGCGATCATCGCGGGCCTTGTGAAGGCCCCCAGCCATTACTCGCCCACCGCTGACGCTCAGGCCGCCGTCGACCGCGCCAGCGTGGTGCTCGATGTGATGGAGGATGCCGGATCGATCACCCCGTCCGAGCATGCCGCCGTGCATCTCGACAAGGTGAAGATGGCCGCCGAGCCCGCGCAGAACTCGGTGCGTTACTTCACCGACTGGGCGCTGCCCCAGCTCGACACGCTGATCGGCACCGACAACACCGAGCCGGTGGAAGTCTGGACCACGCTCGACCCGAAAATGCAGTCCGCCGCCACCGCCGCCGTCGCCGCCAACGCTCCCAAGGGCGCGCAGGGCGCGCTGGTGTCGCTGGACCGCGACGGCAGCGTGCTGGCGATGGTCGGCGGCACCGATTACGTCACCAGCAACTACAACCGCGCCACGCAGGCCATGCGCCAGCCCGGTTCGGCGTGGAAGCTGTTCGTGTACCTCGCCGCGCTGGAATCCGGCGTGAAGCCGGACGATCCGATCAACGACGAGCCCGTCACCATCGACGGCTGGACGCCGCATAACGACGCCGGTCGCTACGCCGGCCAGATCGATATCCGCACCGCCTTCGCCTATTCCAAGAACACCGTCGCTGCCCAGCTCGGCCAGAAGGTGGGCTTCGATCAGGTGGCGGCCATGGCGCGCCGCTTCGGCATCACCACCTCCATCGCCACCAACCCCTCGATGGTGCTGGGCACCAACGAGGTCCGCCTGATCGAGATGGCCCGCGCCTTCTCCGAAATACAGGCGCATGGCTCCTCGGTGACGCCCTATGGCATCGTCAAGGTCGTGACCTCCAGCGGGCGGGTGCTCTATCAGCATCCCCAGCCGCAGGGCCAGACGCTGGTCGCGCCCTTCGTCGCCGCCGGGATGACCGACCTGATGCAGACCGCCGTCAACATCGGCACCGGCCGCGCGGCCCAGATCGGGCGCCCGGTCGCGGGCAAGACCGGCACCACCTCCTCGAACAAGGACGGCTGGTTCATGGGCTTCTCCAGCGGGATCACCACCGGCGTGTGGATGGGCCGCGACGATGCTCACCCTGTCCCCGGCCTGCAGGGCGGCACCGCCCCGGCGCGGGCATGGGCGCAGTATATGCGCACCGCCGTCGCCGGTCGCCCCGCCGAGCCCTTCGACACCCAGCTGAAACTGCCCGAATGGCAGCTCGAGCCCGACGATCAGGCCGGTATGGGTGATCCCAACGCCTATTTCTCGCCCGACGATCAGGGCAATCTGGTCGGCCCCAACGGGCAGCCCCTGCCGCCGCAGCAGTCGCCTCAGCCGGGCGCCGGGGATGCGGACCAGCAGCAGCCCGTGCCCGAGGCGCCGCTTGTGCAGCAGCCACAGCCGGTGCCGGCGGCTCCCAAGAAGAAGCCGACGGCTCAGCCTGGGTTCGGGATTTATTAAAGGGGTTTGAAGGGGGAAAGTGCGAGGGTGTTACACCCTCGCGCTCCCTTTAATGTCCGCGTTGCGCTTCGGGTTCGGCCATAGGTCTAAGGTCGCTGCGCCGCGGGCTTTAAACGATAGAGGGCGCCGGGGCTTCCTGCCTGCGGCGCCTTTTCCTTGCGCGGTGGAGAGTTCACGCACCACGACCGGGCGCCACTGCCCATGCGTCGGAAGACGTCATGGGAGCGCGAGGGCCCGGAGCATGTCTCTTGAGACATGCGACCAACAAAGACTCCCCCCTCGCATCTTCCTTTTCCCTTCTGCCTTCAAGAATCGCACAAACAAAAAAGCCCCCGCCAACCGGCGAGGGCTCTTCTGCAATGCCAGGAAATCAATCAGCGCAGGCGGATCGGCACGTACTGCGCGGGCTGGCCGCGGTGGATCACCTGCAGCAGCAGCGCCGGGCGGTTCGAGGCCTGTGCCGCGCGGATGGCGGCTTCCAGCTCGGCCACGGTGTTGACCGGCTGATAGCCTGCCGAGGTCACCACGTCCCCGCGCGACAGGCCCTTGGCGCCCGCGTCCGAGTTGGGGTCGACGAAGCCGATCACCACGCCCTTGGTGTTTTCTGCAACGCCCACGGCGCGGGCGATCGGCGGCGTCAGCGGCTGCACGGAGAGGCCGATGGCCTTTTCGGTCAGGCCGCTGGTGGCTGGGGCCTTGGGGTTGGCGCCCTTCTTGAAGGGGTTGTCACCGCCGGCATTGTCGGGGTCGAAGACCTGCTGGGCCAGTTCTTCCTCGCTCGGGCGGGTGGCGACGGTGACCTGGAGGGTCATCGGCTTGCCGTTGCGAATGATGTCGATCGGGATGCGCTTGCCGGGCTCGGTGTTGGCCACAAGGTAGGACAGCGACTGGCGCGGGCTGACTTCCTGCCCGTTGACGCGCAGCACGACGTCGCCAGCCAGCAGGCCGCCCAGTGCCGCGGCCTTGCCGGGTTCGACGAGCTGAATGAACTCGCCCTTGTTGTGGGGCACGCCCAGCGAGTCGGCGAGGTCATCATTCAGCGGCTGGATGCGCACGCCGAGGTAGCCGCGCGCGATGGTCTTGCCGTGGATCAGCTTATCGACGATGGGCGAGGCGATGTCGGAGGGGATGGCCAGGCCGATGCCGACCGAGCCGCCGGTGGGCGACAGGATGGCGCGGTTGATGCCGATCACCTGGCCCTTCATGTCGAACATCGGGCCGCCCGAGTTGCCCTGATTGATCGCCGCATCGGTCTGGATGTAGCGGTCATAGGCGCTGCCCGAGCCGGTGTTGCGCAGCACGGCCGAAACGATACCGGCGGTGACGGTGCCGCCCAGGCCGAAGGGGTTGCCGATGGCGATCACCCAGTCGCCCACGCGGGCCGCGCCGCTGTCGCCGAACTTGACGAAGGGCAGGGGCTTGGGGGTGGTGATCTTCAGCACGGCGAGGTCGGACTGGGAGTCCTTGCCGATCAGCTTGGCGGGATATTCGTTGCCGTCGGTGAGGGTAACGCTGATCGATTCGACCTCGCCCTGGCCCTCGGCGGTGATGACGTGGTTGTTGGTGACGATGTAGCCATCCGCCGACACGATGAAGCCCGAGCCGAGCGACTGGGCTTCGCGGGTCTGGCCACCGCCGCCGCTATCGCCCTGGCCGCCGAACATGCCCTCGAAGGGGGTGCCGGCCAGCGGGTTGTCATTCTGCACCTTCACCTTCTGGCGGGTGGAGATGTTGACCACAGCGGGCTGCAACTGAGCGGTCAGGTCGGCGAAGCTGGCGGGCGCGCCGGCGCGGGGCGCCATGGCGGATATTTTCTGGGCATCGTTCTGCGCGACCTGCGCACCGGCGGGGAAACCCGAAACGAGCGAGAATGTGGCGCCACCCAGCAGCAGGGCGCTGGTCAATCCATAAGCATATCGCACGTGGCTCGGTCCTCTTTCTGATGTCGGCGCATGCTGCCCCGGCCGGGGCGCAAGGCGCAAGAGCAATTCAACAGGTTAACTGGCGGATGGGCGTCAGGTTTCGGCCAAATCTCACCTTTTTGCCCTGAATGAAGTTTGAATGGTTCATCTTTGCGGGGGTTCTGGCGGGTTTGGTCTAAGCTGTTTGGGTAAATGACTTATTTGGCTTTTCCGCCTCCCTGGGCTGGGGTAGCTTTGCCGCCGCCCCGGAATTGGCGCAGATAATCATTGTCGGGCGTCAGCACGATGGTGGTCCCCGACTTGATCTGCGGATTGGCCATGGTCGCCTCATAGCTCTTCATGGCGCGGTAGAAATCGTAGAAGCCCGGATCCTTGCCGAAGGAGGCGGCATAGGTCTGGGCGGCGCGGGCCTCGGCGTCGGCCTCGATGATCTGGGCCTGCTTCTGGCCGTCGGCGCGGATGGCGGTGGCCTCCTGCTCGCGGGCGGATTCCATATTGGCGAAGGCGCGTTCCAGCGCGGTGCCCTCGGGCAGGTCGGCGCGCTTGATCCGCACATCGATCACCTGCACGCCATATTGCCGCGCCTCGCGGTCGAACTGCTGGCGGATCTGGGCCAGCACCGCGCCGCGCTCGGCGGTCAGCAGCGTCTGGAAGGTGTGCGAGGCCAGCCCCCGGCGCAGCCGCGAGTTGAGGATCGGCTGAAGCTGTTCTTTCAGCCGGTCCATCGTGCCCGCCGTGCTGACCATCAGCACCGGATCAATCACGCGGTAAAGCGCGAAGGCATCGACCTCCAGCCGCTGCTGATCGGAGGAGATGACGAGCTGGCGGTCCATCTCGATCGGCTGGATGCGCTTGTCGACGCGCACCAGCGTTTCGAAGAAGGGGATGCGCGGATAGAGGCCCGCGCCGGTCTGGCCGAAATCCTGATTGGGCTTGAACTTGTTGATGACCGAGACCGGGGCGCCATTGCGCAGCACCACCGCCTGCTCGGTCTCATCCACCTCGACCACGCTGAGCAGCGCCACCACGGCGGCCACGGCCACCACGCTGAGCGTCAGCCTGTGCTCTTGCCAGAAGGTGCCGATCATTGGGCGCCTCCGATCTGGGGCTGGGGCTGAGGCAGGGCGTTGCCATCGGGCACGGCTTCGGCGCGGCGGCGCAGTTCGGGCAGCGGCAGATAGGTGGTGGGGCCGTTGGGCAGGATCACCTTGTCGTTCTGCGAGAGCACGCGGTCCATCGTCTCGTAATACATGCGGCGGCGAGTCACCTCGGGCGCGGCCTTGTACTGGGTGTAGACGCGGTCGAAGGCGGCGGCCTCACCCTCGGCGCGGGCGATGGTCTGCTGGGCATAGCCGCGCGCCTGCTGGATGTAGCGGCTGCGGTCCTGCTGGGCTGCCTGCACCTTCTGGAAGGCCTCGTTCACCTTGCTTGGCGGATCGGCCTTTTTGAGGTCCACGCCCTGAATCAGCACGCCCGCGTGATAGGCATCGAGCACCGCCTGCATGCGCTGCTGGACATGGGCACCGATTTCGGCGCTGGCGGCGCCGCCCATCACGTCGTTGAGCTTCACCTCGGCGATGCTGGCGCGCATCGCGGCCTCGGCCACTTCGGTGACGGTACCTTCGGGGTCTTTCAACTGGAAGGAATAGAGCTTCAGGTCGCGGATGCTCCAGCGCACGACATAGGAGATGTTGACCAGGCTCTGGTCGCTGGTGAGCATCAGATTTTCCGCCTCGCCATTGGGGACGGAAAGCTGCTTGATGGTGGTGACATCGCGCACCTCCACCTGCTGGAAGGGCCAGGGCAGCGTCCAATTGAAGCCGGGCTGCAGGGTCTTGGAATATTGCCCGAAGGTGGTGACCACCCCCTGCTCGTGCAGGCCGAGCGCATGCACGCTGGAGAGCATCACCCCCAGCGCTAGCGATCCGCCGATGATGCTGGGCCACCAGCTCTTGCCGTTATGGCGTGGGGGCAGGCGCAGCAGATGGCTCAGGTCCGGCGGGGGAGCGCCATCCTTGCCGCCGTCTTTTCCGTCCTTGCCGTTGCCGGACTTGTTGCCGTTGCCACCGCGGCGCTGGCGGAAGATCTCCTCGATCCCCGGCGCGCGGCGTGGCGGCGGTGCCTCGGGCGCCCATGGGTTGCGTGGGGGCTCTCCGGCGCGGGGCGGGGCAGGGTCGCCGTCACCTGCGGCGGGAGGAGGCGTGGATGCGCCATCCTCGGGCGAGGGCGTGTTGTCCCCGCCCTCTGGCGTGTGGTTGGCCAGCAGGGGCGGGGCTGCCATGTGCCCCGGCCTGAGACGGTCGATCCATTCACCCAAAAGCTTCATGAACACATCTATAGGACGCCTTTCGCGCAAGAACAGGGGACAAGCGCGGGTATTGCGGAAATTCATCCTGTGCCATGGCGGAAAGGCTGCCGGAGCATTTTGAGAAGGGGCATAAAATGCCGCTTCGGCTCGAAAATGCGACCCACAAAGAGAAAGAGCCTTTTCGCTTCTGGCGAAAAGGCTCTAGGGCCTAGGCAATCCCCTATGTTCCGATGCCTGAAAGACTTCTGCCCATGACCTCGCCCGACATGCTCAAGCAGCATTTGCCTGAAACTCTGGCGCAGCGGGTGCAATCCGCGCGGCTGGTCGAGGGCGTGGCGACGCTGGTGCTGGACGGCGCCGGGCTGGACCAGCCCGGTCGCGAGCAGGCCGAACACGCCATCCGCACGGCGCTGGCAGGGGTGGAAGGCGTGAGCGAAGTGCGCGTCGGCATCATGGCCGACCGCCCCACCGAGGCGCCCAAACCCAAGGGGCCGATCATCATTTCCGTCGGCGCTGGCAAGGGTGGCGTCGGCAAATCGACGCTCTCGGCCAATCTGGCGGTGGCGCTGGCGCGGCAGGGCTTGAAGGTCGGGCTGGTCGATGCCGATATCCACGGCCCCAGCCAGCCGCGCCTGTTGGGCACCGAAGGCATCAAGCCCGAGGCCGCCGACAGCAAGATGTTTCCGATCCCTACGGCGTTCGGTATCCGCGCCCTGTCGATGGGCAATCTGATCGAGCCGGGCAAGGCCATCGCCTGGCGCGGATCGATGGCGGCGGGCGCGCTGGGCCAGATGGTCGACGCGCATTGGGGTGATACCCAGGTGCTGATCATCGATCTGCCGCCGGGCACCGGCGATGTGCAGCTCACCATGGTGCAGAAGCACAAGCCGGCGGGCGCGATCATCGTCTCCACGCCTCAGGATCTGGCGCTGATGGATGCGGCGCGGGCGATTCAGCTTTTTGACACGGTGGGCGTGCCGGTGATCGGTCTGGTCGAGAATATGGCCGGTTATATCTGCCCCCATTGCGGCGAGGAATCCGACCCCTTCGGCCATGGCGGCGCGGAGACTGCCGCGCGGGAGATGGGCCTGCCTTTCCTGGGCCGCGTGCCGCTCGATCTGTCGATCCGCGTGGACAGCGATGCGGGCAGGCCGCCTGCCGCCGGTGACACGCTGCAGGGCAAGGCCTTTGCCGCGATTGCCGCCAAGCTGGCCGCCTGGCTCAAGGCGCACGCCTGACCATGGAGCTGTCGCGCCGCCAACTGCTGGTGGGCGCGGCCCTTGGCGGCGGGCTGGTGGTGGCCTGGGGGCTGCGCAAGCGTCCTTGGCCCCTGCCTCTGCCGCCGGGCGAGGGCGAGGTGGCCTTCGATGCCTGGATCAGGGTGGGGCGCGATGGCGTGGTCACCGTCAGCGTGCCGCAACTGGAGATGGGGCAGGGGATCAGCACGCAACTGGCGCAGATCGCCGCGCTGGAGCTGGAGGCGGACTGGCGGCAGATGGGCGTGGTCTTCGCGCCTGCGTCCGAGATTTTCGCCAATGCTCCGCTGGCGGCGCGCTGGGCGGAACTGTGGCTGCCGATGGCGCGGGACAATGGCGTTCCGTCTGACAACTGGTTGGCCCGCCATTGGGCCGAGGCGCATCGCTTTACCGCCACCGCTGATGGACAGTCGCTGGCGGCTTACGAGGCGCCCTTGCGCCATGCCGCTGCCGGGGCGCGGGCGCTGCTGGTGAAAGCTGCGGCGAAGCGCTGGGATGTAAGGCCGGAGGATTGCACCGTGTCCGGCGGTCTGGTGCACCATGGCCCGCAGAGCCTGACATTTGGCGCTTTGGCGCAGGAAGCTTCCAAGCTAACCCCGCCTGATCCTCTGCCGCTTGGCCCTCTGCCCGCCGAAAACCCCGCGCGTCTGCCATCGGGCAGCACGCCGCCTTTCCCCCGGCTCGACCTGCCCGCCAAACTCGATGGCGGGTGGATGTTCGCGGGGGATGTGCGCCTGCCCGATATGGTCTTTGCCGCGATCCGCCATGCCCCCGTTGGAGAGGCTGCGCATCTGGCCGGTCACGATGCCAGGGCCGCGAAAGGCATCGGCGGCTTCCTCAAGCTGGTCGAAGGGCCCGACTGGCTGGCCGCCGTCGCCACCAACAGCTGGGCGGCGGAGCAGGCGCTGGCCGCCGTGGCGCCGCGCTTTTCCGTCCATCGCCCGATCAGCGCGGAAAAGATCGATGGCGCGCTGGATGCGGCACTGAAAGCGGCGATCAAACAGGGCGGGCAGACCATCGCCAAACAGGGCGATCCCGAGGCGCTGCTGGGCAGCAAGCCGCCCTACAGCCAGCGCTATGACGCCGCTGCTGCCGTGGCCGCGCCGCTGGAAACCGCCAGTGCGGTGGCCCGCCTGCGCGATGGGCGCTGCGAGATCTGGGTGGCGTCGCAAGCGCCCGAACAGACCCGCCGCGCGGTGGCCGGGGCGCTCGATATCAGCGTGGAGCATGTGGTGCTCTATCCGCTGGCGGCGGGCGGCAGTTTCGATGCCCGGCTCGAATGCCCCCATGCCGTGGAGGCCGCGCTGATCGCGCGCGAGACCGGCAAGCCCGTGCTGCTGACCTACACCCGCTGGCAGGAGGCCGTCACCGCCATCCACCGCCCGCCCCTGGCCGCGCAGATCGAGGCGCGGGTCGATCAGACCGGCACGATCGCGGCATGGCGGCTGCGTGTGGCGATGCCCTCTGCCGCGCGGGAGTTTGGCGCCCGCCTGCTGCAAGGCACCAGCCGCGCCGAGGCGATGGCGCATCACCAGAACGCTCATGTCGATCCGCTGGCGATGGAGGGCTTTGTCCCGCCCTACAGCTTCGCGCTTGCCATCGAGCATGCGCCCGTTGCCGTCGGCCTGCCCACCGGGCGGCTGCGCGGCAATGGCCACGCGCTGGGCGCCTTTATCACCGAGAGCTTTGTCGATGAGATCGCCGCCGCTCAGGGCCGCGAGCCGCTGTCCTACCGCATGGCTATGCTGGAGGGCGATCCCCGGCTGGCGGCCTGTCTGCAGCGCGTGTCGGCGCTGGCCAACTGGAACGGCGGCCATGATGCCAGCGGGCAGGGCATCGCCTGCCATCGCATAGGGTCCGTTTCCGGGGGCGGCTGCATCGCCGCCGTGGTGACGGCCCGGCGCGGCGATGAGGGCGTGGCGGTGGACCGCATTGTCGCCGTGGCGGACATTGGCCGCATCGTGAATGTCGATATCGCCCGGCAGCAGATCGAGGGCGGGCTGGTCTATGGCATCGGTCTGGCTTTGGGCTCGGCCTCGGTGTGGAATGGGGGCTTGCCCGCTGGCGCGCGGCTGGCGGCGCTCAATCTGCCCTTGCTCGTCAATTGCCCCGAGGTGGAGGTTGACCTGATCGCCTCCACCGCCGATCCCGAGGATCCCGGCGAGGTGGGCGTGGCTGTGGCCGCCCCGGCCATCGCCAATGCGCTGTTTTCGGCGACGGGCTTGCGCCTGCGTCGCCTGCCGCTTGGCAGTGAGGAATGAGGATATGACTGTGAGCCAGACCGCTTTGCCCCCCTCCCATCCCGCCGTGACCGTGGGCAAGGTGGGCGTGCTGCTGGTCAATCTGGGCACGCCTCAGGCCGCGACGCCTGCCGCCGTGCGGACCTATCTGGCGCAATTCCTCTCCGACCCGCGCGTGGTGGAGATCCCGCGCGCCATCTGGCTGCCGATCCTGCATGGCATCATCCTGCGCACGCGGCCCGCGAAATCGGCCCATGCCTATGCGCAGGTGTGGACCGAGGAGGGATCGCCTTTGGCCGCCATCACCAGGGCTCAGGCGGTGGCGCTTCAGGCGCGGCTGGGCGAGGGCGTGACGGTGCGTTGGGGCATGCGCTATGGCCAGCCCGCCATTGCCGGGGAGATCGAGGCGCTGAAAAGTCAGGGCTGCGACCGCATCCTGATCTGCCCGCTCTATCCGCAATATTCGGGCGCCACCACCGCCAGCGTGATGGATGCCGTGGGGGCGGCTCTGGCCGCGATGCGCTGGCAGCCCGCGATCCGCACCCTGCCGCCCTATCACGACGACCCGGCCCATATCGCGGCGCTGACCAGCGATGTGACGCGCCAGTTGCAGGCGCTGCCCTTCGTGCCCGAGGTGCTGCTGCTCTCCTTCCACGGCATGCCCGAGCGCACCCTGCATCTGGGTGACCCCTATCACTGCCAATGCCGCAAGACCGCGCGCCTGCTGGGCGAGGCGCTGGCCCCGCTGTTCCCCGTGCTGCGTGTGGAAACCGCCTTCCAGAGCCGCTTTGGCCGCGCCAAATGGCTGGATCCCTCCACCGAAGCCGTGCTGGAGGCCGAGGCGAAGAAGGGCACGCGCAAGCTGGCCATCGTGGCGCCGGGCTTCTCCGCCGATTGCGTCGAGACGCTGGAGGAACTGGCGATCCGTGGGCGCGAGGTTTTCGTCGAGGCCGGCGGTCAGGATTTCTCGGTGCTCTCCTGCCTCAATGCTGGCGAGGAGGGCATGGCGATGATCGAAACGCTGGTGCGGCGCGAGCTGTCTGGCTGGGCCTAAGGCTTGGGCCTAGGCGCCACCTTGTAGCCGGCATCGGGCGAGACCCAGAGCAGGTGATCGTCCGGGTGGTTCACCGGCTGCCCGGCGATGGTGGCATGGCGGGTGAAGCTGCGGGGATTGCCGCTGCCATCCGGGGTGCGGGTGGAGCACAATTCCCTGCCGATCAGCCCCTCGCGGGCCATCCCTTCCTGAATGCGCGGCAGCAACCCCGCGCTTTGCTCGGGCGGAAGCGGCTCGCCGCCGAAACGCAGCTTGGCCTGCTGCACCATCTCCACCGAGACCGTGCCGCACACCTGATTGCCCTTCAGCAGCGCCACGCCGGAAAAGCTGAGTGTCATCTTCAGATCGGGGCGCAGCAGCACTTCGGTGTCATCGGTGAAGCTGCCATCGGGGCGCGGGGTGAAATGGGCCAGTGCGCGGCAGGTTTTCGTCGCCTCATCGGGCTCGGCGCATTCGATCAGCCCTTGCGCGACAAGGGCCAGTGGATCGGCGCTGGGGGAGGGCGCGGCGGCATCCGCCTGGGCGGCAAGCAGCAGGAGCAGGCTGGCAATCGGCATGGCGTATCTCCCTTACGTCAGCTTCATGGAGGCGATCAGAAATCCCAGGCGATGCCCTTGCGCGTGAAATCGCCATAGCGCGTGGGGGACAGGCCCTCGGGGTCGTCCTCCGCCACCGGCGCGGCGGGGGCGGGCGCCGGATCGTTCGACCAATGCGCGGGCTTGGCGAAAGCGGCGGGGCGCTGAGTCGAGCGTTTGATCATGTCGGCCATAGGCCCCCAAATGCACCCGCAGCGCGGCGATTTCAATATGGCCAAAGATAGAGTAGGGGGCCACGATGACAGATCAGGACACAAAAGGCCTTCCCGCCCGCCGCGCCGCGCTGCGCATGATGGACGCCGTGCTGCGCCGGGGCGAAACGCTGGACAATGCCGCTCACGCCGCCTGCCAGGGCATCAAGGCCCGCGAGGACCGCGCTCTGGCCCGCGCTCTGGCGGGCGAGGCGCTGCGCTGGCTGGTCGATCTGGATGCGCTGATCGATTCGGCAACGCATCAGATTTTGCCGGAAGACGCCAAGCCCCGCGCCGTGCTGCGCCTGATGCTGGCGGGCTGGCTGCGGCTGGGCACGCCGCCCCATGCCGTGGTGGCGACCGGGCTGGACCTGCTGCAGGGCGGCCCGCGCCGTCTGGCGCATGGCGTGTTCTCGACTCTGGTGAAGCGCGGGGCGACCCTGCCCGAAACGCCCAGCCTGCCCGAGGCCGTCGCCGCGCGCTGGGGCGAGCGGGCTCTGCCCGTGGCGCAGGGGCTGGCCGTGCCTCCGCCGCTGGACCTGACTTTGCGAGAACCCGCCGAGACCGCGCTCTGGGCCGGGAAGCTGGGCGGCACCAGCCTGATGCCCGGCCATCTGCGCCTGTCGCGCGGCAGTGCTGTGGAGACTCTGGAAGGCTTCAACGAGGGCGCATGGTGGGTGCAGGATCTGGCCGCCGCCATTCCCGCGCGCCTGATCGGAGCCGGAACGGGCCGCGCTCTGGACCTTTGCGCAGCGCCCGGTGGCAAGACCATGCAACTGGCCGCGCTGGGCTGGGATGTGACGGCGCTGGATCAGTCGGCCCGCCGTCTTGAACTGGTACGCGAGAACCTCACCCGCACGAGCCTGAAGGCCGAGACCATCGCCGCCGATGCCCTGAAATGGGAGCCGGAAGGCCTGTTCGATGCGATCCTGATCGACGCGCCCTGCACCGCCACAGGCACCGCGCGTCGCCATCCCGATGTGCTGCACCGTATCGGCGCGCGCCAGATCGCCGAGATGGCCGAAATCCAGCAGGCCCTGATCGCGCGGGCTGCGGGCTGGCTGAAGCCGGGCGGGCGGCTGGTTTACGCCGTATGCTCGCTGGAGCGTGAAGAGGGCGAGAGTCAGGCGGCGCAGGTCGGGGGTCTGGCGGCCGATCCGGTTTTGGCCTCGGAACTGCCCGAGGGTGTGGCGCCGACCGCCGAGGGCTGGGTGCGGACCGATCCGGGCATGCTGGCCGAGCAGGGCGGGCTGGATGGGTTCTTTGTCGCCCGGTGGCGGAAGGGGTAAGAAGGAAGATGCGAGGGGGTTACCCCCTCGCGCTCACGGAACGTCTTCCGACGAAGCGGCAGTGGTTCCGAAGCCGTGCGCTCAACCTCTCCACCTGCACAACAGAAAGGCGCCGCAGGCAGTAAGCCCCGACGCCTTTCTCGTTTTTAAAGCCTGCGGCGCGGCGACCTTGCTCTGAGGCCGAACCCGAAGCGCTACGTAGACATTAAAGGGAGCGCGAGGGTGTAACACCCTCGCATTTTCCCCTTAACCTTCTGCGCCTTCCTTTACCTTGGCGGCAAACCCCTTGCGCAGCTTGGCCAGCTTGGGCGGGATCACGGCCATGCAATAGGGGTTCCGCTGGCCTTCGCCGTCCCAGTAGTCCTGGTGGTAGTCCTCGGCGGCGTACCACTCGGCGGGGCCTTCGATGGTGGTCACGATGGGCAGCTTGTGGTCTTCCTGCGAACGCGTGATCGCGGCCGAAGCCTCCGCGCGCTGCTCGTCCGACAGCGGGAAGATCGCCGAACGGTACTGCGTGCCGATGTCGCCGCCCTGGCGGTTGAGCTGCGTCGGGTCGTGGGTGGCCATGAAGACATCCAGCAGGTCGCCATAGGACAGCACGCTGGGGTCATAGGTGATGCGGATGGCTTCGGCGTGGCCGGTGGCGCCGCTGCACACCTGCTTGTAGGTGGGGTTGGGCACGGAGCCGCCGATGTAGCCGCTTTCCACATTTTCCACCCCGGCGCACATGCGGAACACGGCCTCGGTGCACCAGAAGCAGCCGCCGGCGACGATGGCTTGGGGAAGGGTGGCAGTGTCGGCCATGGGGGGAATCTCCTTTGGGGGGGCGGCCTCCAAGTGGCGATGATGAGACGGTTTCGCAAGAGGGCGTTAAGTCCGGGCGGCGCGTGATAGACTTTGTCACAGAGCAGGCATAGGAGACGGGCCATGACCCAGACTCGCACGCTTTCTGTCGCCGCCCTGCAACTTGCCCTGCCTTCGTGGGACGAGCAGGAGAGCATTGCCGCCGTCTCCGCGCTGGTGGAGCAGGCCGCGAAAGAGGGCGCCCAGGTGATCCTGCCGCCGGAATTGTTCAGTAGCCCTTACTTCTGCACGGTCGAGGATGAGGCACTGTTCGCTCTGGCCAAGCCCACCACGGAACATCCTAGCGTGCTGGCGATGCAGAAGCTGGCCAAGGGGCTGGGCGTGGCGATCCCCACCAGCTTTTTCGAGCGCGACGGGCACCACTATTACAACACGCTGGCGATGATCGACGCCGAGGGCCAGATCATGGGCACCTATCGCAAGAGCCATATCCCCGATGGGCCGGGTTACGAGGAAAAGTACTATTTCCGCCCCGGCAACACCGGTTTCAAGGTGTGGGATGTCTTTGGCGCCCGCATCGGCGTGGGCGTCTGCTGGGACCAGTGGTATCCCGAATGCGCGCGGGCGATGGCTCTGCTGGGGGCCGAGGTGCTGTTCTACCCCACCGCCATCGGTTCTGAGCCCTATGACGCCAATCTGGACACCAGCCGCATGTGGCGCCGCGCGATGATCGGCCATGCGGTGAGCAACTGCATGCCGGTGGTGGCCAGCAACCGCATCGGTGTGGAGGGCGAGAACACCGTCCAGACCTTCTACGGCCACAGCTTCATCAGCGACGAATGGGGCGATCTGCTGGGCGATTACGGCCGCGAGGATGTGGGCGTGCTGACCGCCACGCTGGATCTGAACCGCGCCGCGATGCACCGGGCGGGCATGGGCTTTTTCCGGGATCGCCGCCCGCAGCTTTATGGCCGCCTCGTTGAGGATATCTGAGGCGCCGGCTGAGGGCTGGCTCTATCTGATCGCGCTGGGGTCGAATCAGCGGCATCATCACTATGGGGCTCCGCGCGCTGTCTTGGCTGCGGCGGTTTCGGCTCTGCGCGACGCCGGGCTGACGGTGCTGGGTGTGGCGCCGGTGATCGACAGCGCGCCGGTGGGGCCCAGCCTGCGCCGCTATGCCAATGGCGCGGCGCTGGTGCGCTCCGTGCTGGAGCCGGTGGCGCTGCTGGGGCTGCTGCAAGGCATCGAGGCCGCGTTCGGGCGCAGGCGGGCGCGGCGCTGGGGTTCGCGGGTGCTCGATCTGGATATTGTGCTGTGGCAGGGCGGTGTGTGGCGCTCGGGTGGGGCGGGGCGCCGGGCGCTGGCGATTCCGCATGGCGAATGGCGTGGGCGCAGCTTTGTGACGGGGCCGGCGGCGGCGCTTGTCCCGCTCTGGCGCGACCCTGTGGATGGATTTACGGTGCGACAGCATCACCTACGCTTGACCCGGCGGCCCCGGCCCCTTAGGGGAGCCCATCCAAGCGATGGCATCGCATCGGGCGCAAGCCCAGGATGACCAAGGCGGGGGCCCTTAGCTCAGTCGGTAGAGCAACTGACTTTTAATCAGTAGGTCGCTGGTTCGAATCCAGCAGGGCTCACCATGGATCACAAGGGCTTGGCGGCTGTGCCAAGCCCTTTGTTTTTTAGCAGTCTGTCAGACTTTATCACGCCGCTGCCTTGGCGCTCCGTGGCGTTCGGGTCTTGTTGCGCACGCGGCGCATCGGCAGGCTGCGGGTGTGGCGCTTGAAATAGACGATCTCCAGCAAGGTCGGCCAGATCTCCAGCGAGGCGCGGATCAGCCCCACCTCATCATCGACGATGCGGCTGACATTCTGCTGGAAGAAATCCGGCTCGAAATCATAGAAAGTGCGCGACAGGCCCGCCGCGAACTGGCCCAGCGCCATCCGCCGGTCCTCATGGCGCGCATGGTCCATGGCCGCCAGCACGCGGGCGTGCAGCGAGCGGGCATCGTCCAAGATCTGCTGGCTGTCCTCCAGCGAGACCGCGCCGTCATAATCGAAGGCGATGCCCCATTCATCGGTCTTGCGCAGGGTCGAGCGGAACTTGCGCTTCAAAAGCCCGCAGACCGCCTCGTTGAAGACCTCGGCCGCCAGTGGATTGCGCATATAGGCGTTCTTGATGTGGGTCTGCGCCGAATCCACATGCGCCGCCACAAAGCCCGACTGCTGGATCCACAGGCGATAGATGTAATCCTCGAAACGCAGCCTTGTGGGAAAGAACGGCGGCAGGCCGGTGGTGTTGTCATAGCCCGCCACGCCGCAATCCATCCGCCAGTTCACATTGGTGAGGCAGGGGCGGAAGTTCACCATCACATAGGTGTCATTCAGCCTTTCGGCGTCGATCTCTTCGGGATCGTCGAGGAACATGTCGACGTAATCCACCGCATCGATGTCATTGGTGCCGGTGCGGAAGGTCTGGGCCATCTTGATGATGCCGCCGCGCGGCAGCGTGCCGGGCTGCAGCGCCAGAGCATTGTCGCGGCAGAAGCCCAGCGAGGTGTTGCTCTCCAGATCCATCGCGGAATCGAGCAGCAGCTCGCCCTGATCGTAATTGGCCGGAGCCTCCGCCACGGTGCGGCCCAGCACATCGCGGAAGGAGGCGAGGATGTCATAGGATTTGCGGCTGTGGCCATTGGCGCCGCGCGGGATCAGCTTGCCCCGGCTGATCTCGTTCTCGCCCAGCGCCTCGGGGCTGTCCTCGATCAGCGCATAGGGGCGCATATCGTCGTCGGCGCTGACCATCAGGTCGCCCAGCGTGTACATCAGCGTGAAATTGCGGTTGCCGCCATAGCTGGGGCGGAACAGGTTGCGCACCAGCATATCCAGCTTGCGGTCTTTCAACCGGCGGCAGATGTAGCCGAGAAACTGCTCCTTCTCCGCAGGGCCGACATACCACACCTCATTCTGGGTGCGGGTGGCTTCCAGCGTGTCGTAGTATTTCTGATGGTTGGCGATCGAGGAATCGTCGAAAACGGTGATCGGAGCGCTCTGGCCGCAGCGGGAGAAGTTCTCGTCATAGGCTTCGACGGTCTCGCCCACGTCGCGCAGGCGATAGGTGGGGATCACGAAATGCATCTGGGGTGTGGTCACGGAGACAAGTCCATCCGATGAGCGCGCCGGAACGGCGCCGGGGACGCCGTATCTAGGTCGGCGCGGCATAGCGTCTCCAGCCGACAAAAGGCGGCTTTCCGTTGTATTTGCGTAGGGAGCGTGGCGAGGGATCAAAAATATATAAAAATTATATATCTTTTCCCATTCCCTCATCTGGAGCTCAAATGCCGGGCGCGCCTAATGGAGCGGGGCCCCGGAACGGCTGAATGCCTCTGCGAACAGGCAGGCGGTTCCCAGGCCCCATGAGGACTTCCATGACGATGACTGCTCTTGGCCTTCTGGCCAGCCTCGCGCTTGCTCCTGCCGGTGCGTCGGCGGATTCTGCCAGCGTGAATGACAATGCCGCGGTGCAGGCGACCGCCCAGCCTGCCGCCAACACCAAGCCGCCGATGACGGATGCCGATCTGGGCACCAGCGTGATCGGCCGCTTCTTCCGCTATCAGGTCGCCGAGATGGGCCAGACCGGATCGCCGATCACCGATCCCAATGCGCCCTCCTCGCGCCGCGATGGCTGGACGCCCCAGCCTGAAAACGCGCCGCCCATGCCCTTCACCGAATGGCCTTATGGCGGTGCGACCAGCCTCGGCGTCAACCGCCCCAATTCGGTGGACAGCCCGCTGATGGTGGCGCTGGGCAAGACCGGGCTGGGCCAGGCGATGAGTGCCGCGCATATCCAGGCCTATGGCTGGGTCGATGTGGGGGGCAACATCTCCACCTCCAGCCGCAAGCAGGGCAATTCGCCCGGCGCCTATGACTACAATCCCAACACGGTGCAGATGGATCAGGCGGTGCTCTATCTGGAGCGTACCCCCGATACGGTGCAGACCGACCATGTCGACTGGGGTTTCCGCGTTGCGGCGATCTATGGCACCGATTATCGCTATACGGTGTCGGACGGGCTGTTTTCCGGCCAGTATCTGACCAACAACAAGAGCTATGGCTTCGACCTGCCGATGGTCTATGCCGATATCTACATCCCCAAGGTGGCCAAGGGGCTGGAATTGCGCATCGGCCGCTATATCGCCCTGCCCGATATCGAGGCGCAGCTCGCGCCCAACAACTATATGTACAGCCATTCGCTGGCCTACAGCTTCGACAATTACACCAACACCGGCATTCAGGCGACGCTGGCGCTGTCCAAGAACCTGTTCCTGCAACTGGGCGTGTCAGCGGGCAGCGATACGGCGTTCTGGAACACCGGCAAGCATATCGCCAACCCCTATCCCAGCCCGCTCTATCCGGGCCAGACCTTCCGCAAGGATCCGGGCGCCCAGCCCTCCTTCACCGGCTGTCTGCGCTATCAGACCGACAGCGCGCGCGATGCGGTCTATGCCTGCGCCGATGCGATCAACAGCGGCACCTGGGGCTACAACAACCTCCAGTGGTTCGGCCTGACCTATTACCACAAGTTCACCGACAAGTGGCACATCTCCTTCGAGACCTACAATCTCTATGAGACCAAGGTGCCCAACATCAACAATGCCACGGTGCAGACGGTGGTGGCCAATGGTGGCACGCCCTTTGCCGGGCTTAAATACAATGCGCCCAACATGGCCCAGTGCCACGATCCCAATGCGCTGACCTGCACCGCCAAGGCCTTCGCCCTGCTGGCCTATACCAATTATCAGCCCAGCCCGCGCGACAACATCTCGCTGCGCACCGAATATTACAATGACGAGGAAGGGCAGCGCACCGGCATCGCCACGCGCTATTACGACATTGCGCTGGGCCTGCAGCACTGGTTCAGCCCGCAGATCGAGTTCCGGCCCGAGGTGGCCTATTACCGCTCGATCGATGCGGCGGCCTTCAACGGCGATGGCGCTCTGGGCATTGCGCCGGACAAGAACCATCAGCTCGTGCTCTCGGGCGATGTGATCGTGCATTTCTGACAAGCTGCGCGCCGCCCTTGCGGGGGCGGCAGCAAGACCGGCTTCGGGAGCCCGACCGGCCTTGACCTGGCCCGCCCCGCCGCAACGGGGCGGGCGCCTTTTTGCCTTCGCAAGGTGTCTGCCCTCGCAAAGCGCGGCAACGCCGGCCCGGTGTCATACCGGACCGGCGTCATTGCGTGTCCGGTGAAGCTCAGCCCCGGCGGCCGGTTTCGAAGAGGAACCAGCGGCGGCCCTCGGCCTCATCCAGCCAGTTCTCGATCAGGCTGGCGGTGACCACGTCGCGATGCTCCTCGCACAGTTCGTGAAGGGCGCGCAGACGGGTGGCCAGATCGCCATTGTCGTCGCGCAGCTCGGCCAGCATGTCCTGCGGCTCGACGTAATCGGCGTCATTGTCCAGCACGCGGCTCAGGCGGGCGATCTGGCCGATCGAGCGCAGGGTGGTGCCGCCCAGCTTGCGGGCACGCTCGGCGATGGGGTCGGTCATGGCGAAGATTTCATCGGCCTGACGGTCCAGCAGCAGGTGGTATTCGGTGAAATGCGGGCCCGAGACATGCCAGTGGAAGTTCTTGGTCTTGAGATAGAGCGCGAAGACATCGGCCAGCAGCACGGTCAGCGCGGCGGAAAGATCGCGGGTGGCGTCCTCACCCAGGCCCGAGGGCGTGGCGAGGGGGGCAATGCGCTTGGCTTGGGCGGTGATCGACATGAGGCTGGTTCCTTGGGTGAGGTGAGGAGGGCAGTGTGGCGAGAATCCCCGCCGTATTCTTGGATGAAACAGATGGATTTCAGGCCAGTGACGTTCAGGCCAGCGACGTCGTGATGGCGATGCCCGATTTCAGCGTCAGCGTGACCGGCGTGCGCTCGGCGACATCGGCGAGGCGCGCGGCCTGGTCGGCGCTCAGGCCCACGGGGTGCAGCACGCGGCGGATCTGGCGCTGCTCGCCCGCGCCGGTCAGGCTCAGCTCGATATCGAGGCTTTCGAGCGGCCAGCCCTTGCGATCGGCATACATCCGCAGGGTGATCGCGGTGCAGGCAGCCAGGCTGGAGAGCAGCAGATCATAGGGGGCAAAGCCCGCACCCTTGCCGCCCAGCGCTTCGGGCTCGTCGGCAACAAGCTGGCGGGGGCCGACCGTGATCTGGGTGGCATAGGGTGTCTGGCCGATGGCGGCATGGGCGCGGGTCATGGCTTGTCTTTCGGGAAGGTGTGGCCGGCAGGGGGATGCCGGCCACGGGGCAGGGGGATCAGGCGGCGTCGACCAGAACGATCTCGGTGTCTTCCAGCGCGGTGACCTTCAGCACATCGACATCCTTGATCGCGGCGCCGTCGCGGGTGTTCACCCGCACATCGTCGATCTGAACCGCGCCGATGGCGGGCACCAGATAGCCGCGGCGGTCCTTGCCCAGCGGATATTCGGCGGTTTCACCGGCCTTCAGCGTGGCGGCCACGATGCGGGCATCGGTGCGGATCGGCAGGGCGTCGTCATCATTGTCATAGCCGCTGGCCAGCACCACGAACTGACCGGCACGCTCGCCCTTGGGGAAGGGGCGGGCGCCCCAGCTCGGCTTGTCGCCGCGCTGGGTGGGGACGATCCAGATCTGGAAGATTTTCGTCGCGACATCTTCCATATTGTATTCGCTGTGGGTGATGCCGGTGCCCGCGCTCATCACCTGGACGTCGCCGGCCTCGGTGCGGCCCTTGTTGCCCAGATTGTCCTGATGGGTGATCGCGCCCTCGCGGACATAGGTGATGATTTCCATGTCGCGGTGCGGGTGCGGGGGGAAGCCGGTCTGCGGGGCGATGATGTCATCGTTCCACACGCGCAGGTTGCCCCAGCTGGTGCGGGCCGGATCGTAATAGTCGGCGAAGGAAAAATGGTGCTTGGCGTTGAGCCAGCCATGGTTGGCACCGCCGAGGCTGTTGAAAGAGCGCAGTTCGATCATGGGTTGTCTCCTGTGAAGGACCGGGACCGGGGGTGGCCTGCTGTCCTGATGGAGCGGTTTTAGCGGCGACTCGTCGATCAGTTTAGCTGGATAAATAAGTTCAAAATGTTCGATGAATTTGAATGATCGGCGCTGATGTGAAGGAACGCGAAAAGGCCCGCGCCACGCATTTGCGTGACACGGGCCTTGAACGAAAAGCTTTGTTGAAAGGGATTTACCCCTGACGAGATGAGGGATGCAGCGCGCAGGCCGCCGTTCCGCCCAGGATCAGAACGCCCGCCAGCACCAGAGGCAGCGCCATCCCACCATGAGCCAGCAGAAAGGCCCCCAATGCCGCCCCCGCAAAAATGGAGACCACACTGGCAACCCGGCGCTGCCAGTTGGGGTTGGCGCCCCCGGCCATGCTGGAGTCAGCGGCCAGACCTGTCAGCGTCAGGGTCAGCACGGTGGTGGTGAGATCGGGTACCTTCAACTGGCGCACCGTGGCATTGCGAAAGCCCATCGCCAGAGCGGTCAGCACCACAATGCTCAGCAGCGCGGCATCGGGGGATTGCGTGGCGACATTGAAGAAACACGAGACCGCAGCGGCGGCCCACAGCAGCGCGGCTTCGATAACCGCAGCGCGCATCAGCCAGCGATGCAACGGGCCACCCTCCTGCTGCTTGCCGATATGCCCGGCGACAAAGGCCCCGGCCAGAAAGCCGCCGATCGCCACGATGTAGGACAGCGGATGAAAGCCCGGCGTCCCCACGGCTGCAAAGCCCAGAAAGACGATGTTGCCGGTCATATTGGCGGTGAAGACCTTGCCCAGACCCAGCACGCTGATCGCATCGACAAGGCCCGTCGTGACCGAGAGCAGCAACAGCAGCAGAGGCAGCGGGGAAGAACGGGGCGGGGTGGATGGGGCAGACATGAGCGTTTCCTTGAAAAGAGGGCAGGCGTTACGGCGTGGGCGCGATGCCCTGCACCGACATGGTGCCATCGGGCGCCAGCACGATCCCGGCCTTGCGCTGACCGGCGGCATCGATCAGCACGATGCCCGATCCACCCGCATTGTTGAGAAAGACATAGGAAGACGCGCCGCCGGGCCGGTCGAACTTCACATGGGCACCCTTGTCATCGATCTCCAGCGAGGCCGTGGGCGAGTTCGCCGCGGGATTGGCCAGTCGGATCGCTGGGCGTCCCGCACCATCGAGGCTGATGGTGGCGCCGGGCGTATCGTCGCCGCGCAGCAATTGGATGGTGGGCGTGCCATCCCTGGCGGAGAGCAGGATGCGGGCATGGCCCTGGGCATCGGTCACGCGGATCTCCTGCGTCACAACGGGGGCGGGGGGAGCAGCTTGCATGAGATTGGGTCCTATCGATCCGTGGCGGTGGAGATCGCCGCCAGCTCGTCGCGGAACTGCACGGCGGCGGCATCGAAGCGCTCGACGCCCACATCGAAGACCCAGCGGGTCAGCCTGAGGGGCTCGACAAAATTCATGGCGCGCAGATGAGCGGCGGCATCGAGCGCCTCGGTCAGGCCCCGCAGCATGGCCGAGGAGGCCCCGGCGGTTTCGGCAGGTGTCAGCCCGCCATCCAGCATGCTGGCGGCCAGAGCCATGCTGCGCAGCGGGCGGAAAAATGCTGCACCCACCGCCTGCCTTGCCACGCTTGCCATCACGCCGGGTGACCAGTCTTCGGGGGCGCCCAGCCCGATCACCAGCAGCGCTTTGGCGGCCACGCCGGAGGGCGGGGCGGAGAGGAACAGGCTTTCGCCCCGCTCCCCCCTGAACAGGCCATCCTTGCGCATGGCGGTCAGTGTGCCGTCCAGCGCATCATCGAGATGGGCAAGCCCGCCGCCCAGCGTGGCACCATGGGCTTCATGGGTGAACATGCAGGCGCATGACAGATCGACAGTGGCGGCAGTGCTGTCCCATCCGGCGACATCCACCGAGACCCCGCGATACGATCCAATGGTTTGAACCTTGGTCATGCGCCTGCTCCTTCCGGTGCCTTACTGCTGGATGAAGGCCAGCAGATCGGCGTTGATCACATCCGCATGGGTAACCGGCATGCCGTGGGGATAGCCGGGGTAGGATTTGAGCACGGCGCCGGGCACGATCCGGGCCGCCAGCTTGCCGGTGGTCTCGAAGGGGACGACCTGATCGTCCTCGCCATGCATCACCAGCGTGGGGACGGTGATGGCCTTGAGATCCGCCGTGAAGTCTGTTTCGGAAAAGGCCGCGATGCCCAGATAATGCGCCAGCGCGCCGCCATTCATCCCCTGGCGCCACCAGTTGAGGCGCACCGCTTCCTTGATCTCGGCACCCTCGCGGTTGTAGCCGAAGAAGGGCAGGGTGAAGTCATAGAAGAACTGGCTGCGGTTGGTGGCGGTCTGTTCGCGCACCATGTCGAAGACCTCCATCGGGACGCCATCGGGGTTGTTGTCCGACCGCACCATGATCGGCGAGACCGCGCTGACCAGCACCGCCTTGGCGACCCGGCCCGGCTTGGCCTGGGCCACATAGCGAGCCACCTCGCCGCCGCCGGTCGAGTGGCCGATATGGATGGCGTTTTTCAGGTCCAGCGCATCGGTCAGGGCCGTCACATCGGCGACATAGGTGTTCATATCGTGTCCGGTGGCGGCCTGCGTCGAGCGGCCATGGCCCCGGCGGTCATGGGCGATGACGCGGTAGCCCTTGGCAAGGAAGAACATCATCTGCGCGTCCCAGTCGTCGCTGCTGAGCGGCCAGCCATGGTGGAAGACGATGGGCTGGGCGTCTTTCGCGCCCCAGTCCTTGTAGAAAATCTCGGTGCCGTCGGTGGTGGTGATGAAGGGCATGGTTTGTCTCCTGAACGGGCGTGAAATCCGGGGCAGCGCTGTTTGGTTCGCCGCTGCTGAAGCCTGTTTAGGTCAGACCTTCTTTCCGGATAACCCGCATAAAGAAGTTCAAGATGTTCGATAAAATTGAACGGTGGGTGGCGCAAAAGAAAGGCGGCCATGGAGGAACCATGACCGCCTTGTGTCGCGATAAACGTGGGTATTTCAGGTGAAGTCGGCGCCATTCACCCTGAAGCGATAGGTGCCCGAACCGACATCGAGGACAAGCTTGCCCTCACCCGCAACCGGCTTGATCTCGGCCCGCCCGGCGATGGGGCGCCCTCCCTCGCTGACCTGCGTGGCCGCGCGCGCGGGCAGATGCAGCCGCCCCTGCGTGTTGGCGGGAATGGTGATGTCCAGCGTAAAGCTGCCATCGCCGCCCCGCTTCCAGTCGGTGGCGATCAGGCCACGGCGGCTCTGGTAACGCGCTCCGCCCGAGGGCATGCGCGCATCATGGACCGGATCGAAGCGGAAGCGCGCAAAGCCCGGCTCGAGCGGATCGATCCCCGCCAGCCGCCGGAACATGAAGCCCGCCACCGCCCCCAGCGCATAATGGTTGTAGGAATTCATCGAGAGATCGCCGGTGTCGCCGTTCCACCGCTCCCAGATGGTGGTGGCGTTCTTGGCGATCATATAGCCCCATGAGGGGTATGCCGTGCGCAGCAGCAGGTCATAGACCAGCGTGCCATGCCCGGCATCGGCCAGCACATCGAGGCTGTAGGGCGTGCCCAGAAAGCCGGTCGAAAGCAGCGTGCCGCGCCGCGCGATATCCGCCACCAGCAGATCGGCCGCCGCCTTGCGCTGGCCTTCAGGCAAAAGGTCGAAATGCAGCGCCAGAATATAGCCGGTCTGCGATCCATTGCCGATCCGCCCGTCGCTCTGGACATAGGCCTTGGCAAAGGCCTGCGTGATGGCGCCTGACAGGGTGCGATAACGCTCCACCGCCTCGCCGCGCCCGGTGGCCTGAGCCATGTCGACCATAGCATCGGCGCAGGCCTTCCAGAAGGCGGTGCCGATCAGATCCTTGGGCGTGGTCGGGTCGCCGGGCTGCTTGGCGTCCAGCGCCAGCCAGTCGCCGAAATCATTGCCGCGCCCGTTCTTCCACAGCAGATCCGGATTGGCGGTGTGGATCGAGGCAAGGAAGCGCTCCATCGCGCTCCAGTGTTCGTCGATGACGCTGGTGTCGCCATAGCGGCGCCAGCTCGTCCAGGGCAGGAACACCCCGGCATCGCCCCAGCCGGGCGAGGAGCCGGGCGGGGTGAAATGCTCGCGGTCGTTGTTGGGGGCGATGTCGGGGAAGGAGCCGTCGTCGCGCTGGGCATCGCGCACGTCGCGCATGAATTTGCGGGTGAAGGCGGCGGTGTCCATGTTGAAGCACGCCGCGTCCCAGAAGACATGCGCGTCGCCCATCCAGCCCAGCCTTTCATCGCGCTGGGGGCAGTCGGTGGGGATGCCCATGAAGTTCGAGCGCTGGCTCCACAGCCCGTTCTGCCACATGCGCTGGGGCACGTAATGCGGCAGCGACAGCGTGGCGGTCTCGGGCAGGCTGGAATGCACCACGACCCCCTCGACATCGCCGGCGCCGAGCGGCCCGGCGAGGCCATCGATCTGCACATAGCGGAAGCCGTGATAGGTGAAATGCGGCTCGAAGCTTTCGCCCGAGGGATCGCCGCGCAGCACCCAACTGTCCATCGCGCGGGCCGAGCGCAGATTGGACTGATCGACCGCGCCATCGGGTTGAAGCAGTTCGGCAAAGCGGATGGTGATGCGGCGCCCGGCCTCGCCCCTGGTCTTCAGCTTCACCCAGCCCGCGAAATTCTGCCCGAAATCCACCACGACCGATCCGCTGCCATGCGGCGTCACGGTCTTGGCGCGCAGGCTTTGCGAGGTGGCGATGGGCTGCACCGCCGAGCCGATCAGCGGCACTGCGGGCGTTTCGATGGCGGGGGCCGCTTCCCAGCGCTGGTCGGGGCGGAAGGCGGTGGTGGACCAGCCCTGCTGCTCCAGCCGGCTGTCGACCTGCTCGCCATCATACATGTCGCAGGCCAGGATGGCCGAGGGGCTGACCGACCAGCCCTGATCGGAAGCGACGATCTCCTTGCCGCCATCGCTGTAGTCCAGCTCAAGCTGGGCGCGCAGCCGCAGCGGCGGGCCGCCAAAGCCATAGCGCCCCGCCGGCGCCATATAGGAGCCGTACCAGCCATCGCCGACCATCGCGCCCAGCATATTGGCGCCGGGCTTGACCAGATTGGTCACGTCATAGGCGCGGTAGAGCACATGCCTGCTGAAATCGGTCCATTCCGGAGCAAGCAGCGCATCGCCCACCTTCTGCCCGTTGAGGAAGGGCACATAGGCCCCCATCGCCGCCACATAAAGGCGCGCCGAGCGGATGGCGCGCGCTGCCGTGAAGGGGCGGCGCAGCAGAAAGGCGCCATGGCCGGGGAATTTCGCGCTGTCCTCATCGGGGGTGGCGGGGCCCCATGCGGACAGATCGGCGCTAGCCCTGGCCCAGTCGGCAGGCTTGCCCGCCATGCTGCGCAGATGCTCACCGGTGAAGCGCAGCACCTTGCCCGAGGCGAACTTGGCGCGGATCAGCACGGCGACATGGGGAGCGGGGGCGGTGGGGGCCGCATCAGCATCGGGCTTGAGGAAAAGCGCGATTGTGTGGTGCCCGGCCTGCACCTGCGTCACAAGGCGGTCGGTCTGCTGCGGGCCAAAGCGCATGGCATCGTGGCGGATCGTCAGAGCGCTGTCGTCGATCATCCCCTCGGCGGGGCGGTTGGCGCAATGGTAGATGGTCAGCTCTGCCGCTTCTGGCAGTTCGAAATCCAGACGGAAGCTGCGGCCATCCTTGTTGCCAGTGCCCTGCGCGCCGCGCATCCAGCGCAGGCCTGCCAGCCGGTCCTCACGCAGGAGCGCGGTTTCGGCGGCGATCCAGCCGCTCTTCCAGTCCTCGGGCGTCAGCAGGCCCATCTCCCAACTGGCGGGGGTGCTGGTGGCGGTGTGGCCCTGATCGTCCCAGACTGTCACCGTCCAGAAGCAGCGCGCGCGGGAGGGCAGGGGCGCGCCGCCATAGGGAATATCGAGGCTCTGGCGGCTTTCGATCCTGCCGCTGTCCCACAGGTCGAAATGGCCGGAGCGGGCGCCTTCGGGCGTGCTGGCCACGCCGATGCGGTAAGCGCGCTGCAGCGTGCCGCGCCGCGCCGCCTGCAGGGTCCATGACAGGCGCACCTTCTCGCTGTGGAGCGCGCGCGGCTCGGTCAGGCAGTCGGCCTGAAGGTTCTCGACCGCCAGAGCCACCGGGGTTGCCGCTTTGAGCGCGGGGGCGGCAAGGGCGCTGGCACCGGTGATCGCCATGAAACCGCGCCGGCTTGTATCCATCGACAAGGGTCTGCTCTCCCATTGGGGCGCGCTCCCTCCGCCGGTGGTCCGCCTCAGGTGGATCGCACGCGCAGGCGGGGGGCAGGCCTGTGACGGGCAGCATCATGGCGCAGCCCGGCCCCTTGCGTCCTGCACATTTTTACAGCCATGAAATTTATGTTGTTTTTACCCGAGGGGCAGGGCCCCGGCGTCGGCTTCCAGCCCCAGCAGTTCGACCACGGCGCGACCGATGTTGGCGGTGGTGTAGGGCTTCTGCACCACCAGCCTTGAGCGATGCTCCATCGGCAATTGCGCCTGCTCGCCATAGCCCGAGGCGAAGAAGAAGGGCACGCCCATATCCAGCAATCGGCTGGCGATGCCGAAGCTGTTGCGGTCGCCCAGATTGATGTCAAGGATCGCCAGATCGGGCTTGCTGTCATCGAGGATATCATGCGCCGCCTCGGTGGTGGAGGCCGTGGCGATGGTGGCGCCGAAGCGCACCAGAATATCCTCGGCATCCAGCGCGATGATCAGGCTGTCTTCCACCAGCAGCACCGATTTGCCCGACAGGAAATTGGGCGCGAAGGAGAAGGGCTCATGCACATGGGCGTGAGGGATGCGGATCTTCTTGCCTGCAAAATTCTTGCGTTCGGACACATGGCGCGCCGGGATGCAGAAGCGCGCCTTCACCCCGTCGGGATCGTAGCTGATGTCCGCCGTGCCGCCCAGATCATAGGGGACCGAGCGTTCGATGATGGTGGTGCCGAAACCCTTGCGGCGCGGGGGTTTGACCAGCGGGCCGCCGCTTTCCACCCATTCGAAGCGCAGGTCGCCGGCATCGTCGCGATGCCATGTGATATGGACCTCGCCCTGGCCTGACAGGCTGCCATATTTGGTGGAGTTGGTGACCAGTTCGTGGACCACCAGCGCCATGGAGGAATAGGCCTGAGGGTTGAGCAGGATCGGCGGCCCGTCCGACAGGATCGAGCTTTCCTTGTCAGCGGCAAAGGCGGCGGCCTCGGCCTCGATCAGCGCCTCCAGAGGGGCGGGCCCCCAGTGGTCGTCGGTGATCTGGTTGTGGGCGCGGGCCAGCGCGTGGATGCGCCCGTCGACCACGCGCACGAAATCCTTCACCGCCTCCTCATCGGGTTGCGACTGCCGGATCAGGCCCCGGATCACGCCCAGAATGTTGCGCACCCGGTGGTTGAGTTCGGCGATCAGCAGCTCCTGCCGGGCATTGGCCTGATGGCGATGCGCGGTGGCCTCATCGGCCAGGCGCAGCACCACCTCGATCAGCGTGGCGCGCAGGGTTTCGGCCACGCGGATCTGCGAGGGGGTGAAGGGGGTGGACTTGCCCTCGACCAGCTCATGCCATTCGGCGAAGCTTTCGCGCGGGGTCAGGCGCGGGCCGTTGGGGCCATAGGTGACCGGCTTGTGCGGATCGCCCGCCCAGCGCACCGATGCGCGCAACTCGCGCCGGAACAGCACCACATAGTCGCGCGGCGAGCGCGAGATGGGGATCGCCAGCAGGCCCGAGGCGAGGTCGGCGAAGGTCTCTGCCCCATCGACCAGCGAGCCGATATGATCGGTGGCATAGACCTTGCCCGCCGCCGTGCCGTTGAGCGCGCGGATGATGCGGCGGAAATCGTCGGTGGGCGGGGTGATGCCCGAAAAGGCATAGCCGCCGTTGATCCACACGCCCACACCATCGGCGGGGATGGCGTTCGTCAGAATATCGCCCAGCCAGTCGGGATCGTTGAGCAGCGTCTCGTCCGAGGCCACGGCGCTGAGCAACTGGTCGGAAATGTCGCGGGCGCGGCGCTCATACTCGACCAGTTCGCGGCGCTCGCGGCTTTCCAGCCGCATGGCGAACATCTGGGCGAAGAGTTCGCTCAGCGAGCGCAATTCGAAGCTGGGCGCGCGCGGCGCGTAATGGTGGCAGGCGAAGAGGCCCCACAGCTCGCCATCGACCACGATCGAGATCGACAGCGAGGCATCGACCCCCATGTTTTTCAGATATTCGATATGGATCGGTGAGACCGAACGCAGCACCGACAGCGACAGATCCAGCGGCTTGCGGTTGGCGTCCAGCGCGGGGATGATCGGCACCGGCTGCGCGCGCACATCGCGGATCAGCCGCAGCAGGTTGCGCTTGTAGAGCTGGCGGGCCTGCTGGGGAATGTCGCTGGCGGGGTAATGCAGCCCCTTGAAGCTGCCGATGCCCGAACGACAGGCCTCGGCCACCACCTCGCCCGAGCCGTCGGGGGCGAATTTGTAGACCATCACCCGGTCGTAGCCGAGCAGGGCGCGGATCTGGCGGGCACCCTCGCGGTAGAAGGAGGGCAGGTCGGGCTGGGCGTCGAGCCGCACGATCAGACTGCGCACCGTGCCATTGGCATCGCCATTGTGCTGCGCGCCGGGTTCGGCCTCCAGCACGATCTGGCCGCCGGAAATGTGGATGGCGATGTCGTAATAGCGCCCATCCTCGGTGAAGGTGGCGCCGAACATGCGCTCGACCATGTCGGGGTTGGTGAGGCAGGCGACGCGGTTGCGCAGATTGTGGATCAGCACGCGCGGCACGAAATCGGCGAGAGGCTGGCCGATCAACTGATCGGGCGAGACCCCCAGATAGTCGCCGATGTTGGCCGAGACGCGCGCCACCAGCCAGTCCGACGTCAGCGCCAGCAGGAAGCCCGAAGGCTGGATGGCGCCCAGCAGGTGAATGGGCTCGCGATCGCAATTGGTAAGATCGACCGTCTGCGCTTGTTCTGACACTGAGGCTTTGTCCTGACTTTCGGAAAGACGCTTGGAACCCGCAGAGGGAATGCACGGAACAATGTCCCGTTCCCACAGCGCCTTGCTCTTGCGTGTCAGGGGGACTGAGCGCAGGGCTGTGGGCCGGTCGGCGGGCCGCGTCAAGCAGAAGGCGGCAAGGGGCGCGCGCTACGGGCTTTCGGGAGCCGGGCTTTGCGGGGCGGGCACCGCATCACGGCGTGAAGCATCCGCTTTGGGCATTTCGCGGGCGCCTCGGCCCGGTATGGGGCAGCGGATGCGAGAGGGGAGCCGTGGGCATCGCTCCGCTTCGGAGGTTTCGCCACATTCCATTCGTGAGACGGGGTGTTACGTCAGACTCTGTTTGCGGCGATCCGTCAAAACGCCGCATGCAAGCCGTATGCATGGTGCCGGTGCGTAAGCCCGGTCGGCGGGGCCGGGAAGGGACTGCGATGGACTCCATTCTGACAAGCCCGAGGCTGATGGCCAAGCTCCCGCCCCCGCATCCGGCGAGCCCGCCGCCATCCTGCGCGAGTGGCCCGCTGCCCGGCAGGGAGAAGGGGCGCTACGACCGGATCGATGCCTTGCGGGCGCTGGCGATGGCGGCGGTGATCGCGCAGCATACCGATATCTTCCCCATCGGCTGGCTGGGGGTGTGGATCTTCTATGTGATGTCGGGCTTCGTCGTGACGCTCTCGATCCGTCGCGGCAATCTGCGCGCGGGCACCGGGCGGGATAAAGGGGCGGCGCTGGCGGGTTTCTACATCCGCCGCGCGGCGCGGATCATCCCCCTCTATTGGGCCTATGTGGCGCTGGCCGGGCTGGCCACCTTCTGGCTGCCGGGGCCGGATGACCCGTGGGAGATCCTGTCGCAGGCCAGCTTTACCTATAATTTCTATCTGCTGGATCATCCCGAAATATCGGTGGTGCCTACCACCCATCTCTGGACCATCTCGGTGGAGATGCAGTTCTACGCGCTGGCGGGGATCGCCATCGTGCTGCTGTCCGATGGGGCGCTCAAGCGCTGTCTGGCGGGGGTGGTCGTGGGATGCCTGCTGGGGCGCATCGCGCTGATCGGCCAGTTGCAGCATTTCAACCAGTCGGCGCATCTCTCCTTCCTGCATTTCGATGCCTTTGCCGCGGGCGGGCTGCTGGCGCTCTATCGGCAGCGGATCGGGCCGCAGCAGGCTGGTCTGCTGATGATGCTGGGGGTGATGGCGATGGCGCTGCTGGTCACCGCCTATGCGCTGGTGAACCATCATCTGGGCGCGCGGGGCGTGGAGGTGGTGCAGAAGATCCTGTCGGGCGACGGCATGGGGCAGGGGCGCGGCGCCTTCATCTTTTCGGCCGCCACCATGCTGGGGGTGGGCTGCGTGGCGATGGCGGCAGCAGGGCGCGGCTGGCTGCCTGCCATGCTGAGCTGGCCCTGGCTGGTGCGGATCGGGCGGGCGTCCTATTCGGGCTATCTGCTGCATTTCGCGGTGATCGAGGGGCTGCTCGACCTGTCGATGCTGGTGATGGGGCGCGATCCGACGCACAGCGGGGCGGGGGCGATGCAGATCCTCTGCCGGCTGGCGCTGTGTCTGGGGGCGACGCTGGTGACGGTGCTGCTGGCCGATCTGTGCCATCGCAAGCTGGAGGTGCCGCTCGCCCGCGTCACCCGCATGCTGCTCGAACGTTTTTTTCTCAAGCCCCGGCTGGCCTGACAAGGGGCGCAAGCTTGCGGGATATGCAACCGGCGGTCCGGGTTGCGGGGTGGATTTTTGCAGACCGGGCAGCTTTTTGTTGCGCGTTTGTTGCGCAGCCAAAGGCATGCAAAAATTGCAACCAGCCCCGCGTCAAACTCGTGTTTCTTCGCTCTCGCCTCGGGAAGATGAATGGGTTAAGGCCCTGACTCGCGCAGCGGGTTCGTATGCATAAGGCATAGGACCACTTGCGTGTCTGCCGGGCATTCCTGCCGGGTACTCCTGCTGCCCTTGCTCAAGGTTTGAAGATGGACGATACGCTTTACCGCGCCGCACTCGATTATCACCGCTATCCCAAGCCGGGCAAACTCAGCATCGAGCCGACCAAGCGCATGGTCAACCAGCGCGATCTGGCGCTGGCCTATTCGCCGGGCGTCGCCATCCCCTGCACCGAAATCGCCGCCGACCCCGACAAGGCGCTGGAATACACCGCGCGCGGCAATCTGGTCGCGGTGATCTCCAACGGTACGGCGGTGCTGGGTCTGGGCGCGATCGGCGCGCTGGCCTCCAAGCCGGTGATGGAGGGCAAGGCGGTGCTCTTCAAGAAATTCGCCGACATCGACGTGTTCGACATCGAGGTCGACACCACCGATCCGCAAAAGTTCATCGATGCGGTCGCCCTGCTGGAGCCGACCTTCGGCGGCATCAACCTTGAGGACATCAAGGCCCCCGAATGCTTCTTCATCGAGGCCGAGCTGAAGAAGCGCATGAACATCCCGGTGTTTCATGACGACCAGCACGGCACCGCCATCGTGGTCGCCGCCGGCGTGCGCAATGCGCTGGTGCTTCAGGGCAAGGAGCTGTCCGAGGTCAAGCTGGTCACCTCGGGCGCGGGCGCTGCTGCCTTGGCCTGTGTCGATCTGCTGGTCTCGATGGGGCTGCGGATCGAGAATGTGACGCTGACCGACAAGGATGGTGTGATCCATGCCGGGCGTGAGGGCATGGCCCCCAACATGGCCCGCTATGCGCGCGAGACCAACGCGCGCGCCCTGCCCGAAGTGCTGCCGGGCGCGAATGTGTTCCTCGGCCTCTCGGCGCCGGGTGTGTTGAAGCCCGAGTGGCTGCCGCTGCTGGCCGAAAAGCCGCTGATCTTCGCGCTCGCCAATCCCGAGCCGGAAATCCGCCCCGAGGTGGTGCGCGAGCAGCGCCCCGACGCCATCGTCGCCACCGGGCGTTCGGATTATCCCAATCAGGTCAACAACGTCCTGTGCTTCCCCTACATCTTCCGCGGCGCGCTCGATGTCGGCGCCACGGCGATCAATGAGGAGATGAAGGCCGCCGCGGCCGAGGCCATCGCCTCGCTGGCGCGTCTGCCCGCGCATGAAAGCGTGGCCCAGGCCTATGGCGGCCGCCGCCTGACCTTCGGCGCGGAATACATCATCCCCACGCCCTTCGATCCGCGCCTGATTTCCGAAATCGCTCCCGCCGTCGCCAAGGCGGCGATGGACAGCGGCGTGGCGCGCAAGACCATCGACCTCGACGCCTATCGCCGTTCGCTGGCCGAGCAGAACCTGCGCTCGACCCAGCTGATGATGCCGGTGTTCGAGGCCGCGCGCGGCAGCCAGAAGCGCGTGGTCTATGCCGAGGGCGAGGATGAGCGCGTGCTGCGCGCCATTCAGGACGTGCTGGACGAAGGGCTGGCCAAGCCGACCATCGTCGGGCGCCGCCGCATCCTTTCGAAGATCATGCCTGATCTCAACCTGCGTTTCGCGCTGGACCGCGATGTCGAGGTGATCGACCCCGAAACCGATCACGAGATCCTGCGCCCGCTGGTCGATGCCTATCGCCAGATCGCCGCGCGCAAGGGCGTGCCCTCGCAGGAAATCGCGCGCCATGTCTATCGCCGCCCCACGGTGACGGCGGCGATGCTGCTGCGCACCGGCCGCGTCGATGCCGCGCTGGTGGGCGGCAAGTCCGAATATTGGAGCCAGATCGAGCATGTGCTGCAGACCATCGATCCGCTTCCCGGACTGCAGCGCGTCTATGCGCTGTCGGGGCTGATCCTCGATGCCGGTGCGCTGTTCATCACCGACACCCATCTGGTGCCTGACCCCACGCCCGAGCAGATCGCCGAAATGACGATTTTGGCCGCCAGCCGTGTCGCGCAATTCGGCCTGACGCCGCGCGTGGCGCTGCTTTCGCATTCGAACTTCGGCTCTTCCCACAGCCCCAGCGCGCGCAAGATGCGCGCCGCCTTCAAGCTGGTGAAGCAGCAGGCGCCGGACCTGCAGGTCGATGGCGAAATGCATGCCGATGCCGCCTTGTCGCAGCGCCTGCGCGAAACGCTGGTGGCCGACAGCCCGCTCGAAGGCCCGGCGAACCTGCTGGTCATGCCCAATCTGGATGCGGCCAACATCACGCTGACGGCGCTGGCGGCCTCCTCCAGCTCGCCCACCGTGGGGCCGATGCTGATGGGCCTGTCCAAGCCGATCCATGTGCTGACGCCCGGCGTGACCGCGCGCGGCATCCTCAACCTGACGACCATCGCGGCGGCCGAAGTCTGCCACCGCCAGTAAAGCCTTCGTCCGGCGCGATGAGAGAAAAGACCGGCGGGGTGACCTCGCCGGTCTTTTCCTTTGCGCGGCAACCTCAGCTGTTTCAATCTGTTGGTATGCAGGGGACAGGAAGAAACGGACAGACGATGCTCACAGCGATTCCTTCTGATGCCGCCAATCCGGTCTGGATCGACCTGCTGATGCCCGATGAGGCCGATATCAGCCGTATCGAGCAGAATTACGGCATCAAGGTGCCCGACCGCGCCGCCCTGCGCGAGATCGAATCCACCAGCCGCCTGCGCGCCGATGGCGACACGCTCTACATGAGCGTGCCCCTGCTGGCCCGCACCGGCACCCCGCAATGGGAGATCGCGCCGACCGGTTTCATCCTGTCGCCCAAGGTGCTGGTGACGGTGCGCTATGCCCAGCTGGACCTGTTCGAGGCGATGACCAAGGAGCTTGCCGAGGCACAGGATCTCACCCCGCCGCTGGCGCTGGTCCGGCTGCTGGAAGAGGCGGTGGACCGCGCCGCCGATCACCTCGAACACGCCGCCGAGCTGGTGGGCGATGTCGCCCAGACGGTGTTCTTCGACGATCTGGGCGAGGGCGGTCTGGCGCGGGAGACCCGCATTTTGCGCAAGACGATCCGCACCATCGGGCGCGCCAACGATCGCGCCTCACGCGTGCGCTACATGTTTCTGAGCATGGGGCGGATGGTCAGCTTCGTGGGGGACCGCTGCACCCCAAAGCTCGATCAGGACATTCAGGACCGGCTCTCGGCGGTGGGGCACGATATCGCGTCTCTGGATGAGTTCGAGGTGAGCTTGTCGGGGCGGATCCAGCTGATCCAGGATGCCGCGACGGGGCTGATCAGCATCGAGCAGAACGATGTGGTCAAGCTGCTGACGGTGGCCTCGGTGGTGGGCATCCCGCCGGTGCTGATCGTGGGCATCTATGGCATGAACTTCAAGAACATGCCCGAGCTGGGGTGGAGCTGGGGCTATCCCTATGCGCTGGGGCTGTGCGTGCTGTCGGCGGTGGTGCCGTATCTGTGGTTCAAGTGGCGGGACTGGATTTAGGGTTTTCAGGAGGTTTTGCCTCCGGCGGGCAAAGGGCCATCGCCCTTTGCAATCCCTTTATTGTTAGCGTTTGCGCTTCGGGTTCGGCGTTGGGTGTCGGACGCAATGTGGCAGCTATTATAAGCCGCTTCGCGGAAGTTGAATGGCCGCGAAGTTAGGGGGAGCGGACATTGCCTCACTGGTCGAACGCCCTCATTAAAAAATTAAAGAAGCTCCCCACAATTTGGGCATTCGGCATTGCCGCTCGAATCGAAATCGCTCATTTTTACAGATGGCTTAGATTTATCGAACAGGTCCTGAAAAGGGTTTACCCCACATGATCGGCACCTCGCTTTTGTGCAATAAAAACCCAAAACGGCAAAGATCAAAAAATAAGGACCCATGATTGCAATTACAGTAATGATTTTGGCATTAGACACTGCCAGAAAAAACCCTGCAATCATTGCTAACCACCGGAATTTTGCGACAAAATAGGAAAGCCTAATGAAGGGATCGCGCTTTTTCATGCGAAGGGCCTTAGCCCGTCAAAGGCTTCTTTGCCAACGTCTGTAATGTTGTCGTGACTGGAAAGCCCACTTTTCCCGGTATGTTGGGGTTAGCCGCCAATTCCCAGCGCTGTGCCCATCAAATTGAAGACAACCAAGAGCCCAATCAATAAAGCACCAGTCAGACCCATTCGCTTGTATAAGCGGTATCCTCTTGCCTGAGGGGCACTGTCGTCGGGGTCGAATGGAAGCATCTGATGATCTTAATCCCTGCCGAAAATGTCCGCAACGTTGTCGTGTCCGGTAGGTCCGCTTTTCCCTCTATGTCAGGGGGGCGTACGTTCTATTCCAGGTCAGATCACTCTACAAATCGCATATCAAAACGACCCGATCCAGTTGGCCGGATTGTTATAGTTGTATGTTTAGAAGCTGATGGAAATGCATCTTGCACGAAACACCCGGAGGACTCGACCCGTTCAGGCGAACATTCTCTTGGTGACAGCATGGCCAGTTGCTCTAAGAATGAATGGACGCATATATGTGGCATTTCTACCGAAACATGATAAGAGAAACCCGGAATTGTATCATACTCTTCCCGCGCGGTGAGATCATGCACAGACGCTGCAGGGCATAGTTCGATACTAGTATATTTTTTAATATCGCTCTTGTCGAACGGGCGCGATGAGCAGCCAGCGATACTGATCAATGCCGCGCATCCCGCTAAGATTTGCATGTTTGAACGATTAGCCATGGCTTCGTTTATGACTGGATGCCTGGCGACGATCAATATCGGATTCTTCGTTCAAACATCCGCAAAGTTGCCGTGACAGGAAAGCCCGCTTCTTCCGCCGTGTTGGGGGGAGCGGACGTTGTACCTCGAGCATAAATGCGTATCATGCCGGGAATGTCGAACGCTGGAAATCATCCGCCAATGAGTCTGGGCCTCGGCGGCGATGGCGATGAAATAAACGCCATAGAGGATGTTGAACGTCAGTTTGGTGTTAACCTCGACCTCAAAGATGCCAATCAATGGACAACTGTGGGTCATGTGTTTCACGCTCTACAACAAGCACTTCCAGATCACGAAGCTGGTTCAAAGGAAACTTGGGGTAATTTTTGTCAGGCGATCACCCGACAGACGGGGGTTGATCCGACCCAAGTAACGGCAGACACGTTGCTACTGGGTGGTAGGCGCTTGGACTGGCGGTTGCTGGTGTGCGGTTTCTGCGCCGTAGGTCTGACAATCGCCTTAAGTCATCTTTGGCAATGACCGCTTTGTTGTCGGCTCCGGAAAGGCAGTTTGTTCCGCTATGTTGGAGGGAGCAGACATTCAATCAATCTGCTTTTCTTTGAACTGAAATAGCTTTGCCACGGCAAGACATAAGCCAATTCCAATCGGTACGAGGGCTAAGAGAAGCATTGCCGCCGTTATCATCATAGCGATCCCCGCTCCGGCCCCTAACCGCCCTTCGATGGAAGTTAACCAAATAAACCATGGAGAAAGTGCGGTAAAGATCATGGTTATCCCAGCTCGAATTGGCCAGCCACGGACTAGCATCCAGAGTGAAAGCCCGATGTATAGCGTTACCGAAACAGGAAATATGAAATCGACCATTTTTATAATGTAGAGGATTTCATCATGTCCGCAATGTTGTCGTGTCCGGTAAGCCTGCTTTTTCTGCCCAAATGCCGATATCTGCCCTCCGCGACAAATCTGACCCTAGGGCAATTTTCGGAACATCCGTCTGGTAGGGCAATGGCAGAAGGGTTGGGGGGCGGACGCTTCTATTGGTTCGGGGCAACGGCGGAACGAAATTTCAATGCACTGAATTTTCCGGACTGAAGATCTGAGAGATACCTCCCAATTTTGGCGGGATCAGAACCCGGCGGAAATGCAACGGCCAGCTCGTGGCCATTCGGCCCGTCCATTTGCCTACAAGGAAGGCCGATCTCTTTCGTGGATGCTTCCAAACGGTCAAGATCGGCCTGCGGCCCTGTTGCCATAATGCCGATGACACGCCTGCTCTGTGGCGCGGGGGAACTTAAAGCGGGCGGCGTGTCAGCAGCGAACATATGCCTACTCTAACATGTGAAGAAACGTCCGCAATGTTGTCGTATCCGGACAGTACGCTTACAAATCCAAAGCGCGGATAGCTGCCGCATAATGCGCCGCAGGCAGCCAATGCCGGAACGATAAGGCTACGCTGCAAAGTCAAAGCCCGCGACACTCCGAACCCATACCTTCGGCCGAGAACAATGCGCAACGCAGACAGTAACGGGAGCGCGAGGGTGTAACACCCTCGCATCTTCCTTACTAAATCACCTTCAAACCGAAACCGAAGCCTTCCCCACCATCTCCATCGCCTCGGCGGCAATCGAATAGCTCTTCAACCGCGCGTCATGGTCGAAGATCTGCCCGGCCACGATCACCTCGTCGGCCTGGGTGCGCTCCAGCAGGGCGGTCAAACTGCGCGTCACATCCTCGCGTGTGCCGATGGCGGTGCATTGCATCATCTGGTCCAGCATGGCGCGCTGATGCCCCGGCAGGTTCTCATAGAACCCTTCCAGCGGCGCGCGGAACGGCCCGCTGCCATGGCCGCTGCGCAGGGCGACGAATTTCTGCTGCATCGAGGTGGCGATAAAGCGCGCCTCCTCCCTCGTATCGGCGGCGAAGATGTTGAAGCCCACCGTCACATGCGGCTTGTCCAGCACGGCGGAGGGCTGGAACTGGTGGCGATAAACCGCCAGCGCCTCATCCAATGCGGCAGGCGCGAAATGCGAGGCAAAGCCATAGGGCAACCCCAAAGCCGCCGCCAGTTGCGCGCCATAGGTGCTGGAGCCCAAAATCCACATCTCGGGCGAAGCACCCGCGCCCGGCACGGCGGTAAAGCCCATGCGCGGATCGCCCGCGAAATAGTTCTGCAAGTCCACCACCTGCCGGGGGAACTCCTCCGGATTGCCGTGGCGCAACGCCATCGCCACGCGTCCATCCGAACCGGGCGCGCGGCCCAGCGCCAGATCGATACGGCCGGGGAACAGCGCATCCAGCGTGCCGAATTGCTCGGCGATCTGCAGCGGGGCGTGGTTGGGCAGCATGATCCCGCCCGATCCGATGCGGATGCTTTTCGTCGCCCCGCCGACATGGGCCAGCACCACCGATGTCGCCGCGCCGCCCACGCCCTGCATGCCGTGATGCTCGGCCACCCAATAGCGGTGGTATCCGGCGCTTTCGGCATGGGCGGCCAGGCTGGCGGCATTGGCCAGAGCCTGGCTGAGGGTGCCCCCGTCGTTGACGGGGACCAGATCGAGGACGGAGAAGGGGACGGGGGCTGTCATGTTTCCCAGAGTGGGGAGCGCAAGGCCCTGATACAAGGGCTCTTGCGGTAAGTGCCCTGGCCGCCTCGACTAAGGTCGATTGTGGGGTCGATTGCTGAGGCGATGATCCAGCCCCCGCCGCCCGTCCACCCCGTCATGGAACATCCGCTTTCGGGAAACATTCCATCCCCGCTAACCGACATCACTGATCTTTCCGGGAAAGGATGGACCTATGCTGACCATCGTGCTCGTTGTGCTGCTCGTCTTGTGGCTGGGCGGCTCCTTCCCCCGCGCGGGGGCTTACAATGCCAATTGGGGCTATGCGCCGGTGGGCCTGGGCACCATTCTGATCATCGTTCTGCTGGTTCTGGTGCTTCAGGGCGGCGTATGAGGGGACGGCGTGAATAGCCGTTTCTAGCGCTTTGCTTCCTCGGCCAACTGGTCGTTCAACCGTTTCTCGAAAGCATCGGCGGCCTTGCGGCACCCCTGTGGGTCGAGAAACGGATTGGGCGAGTTTTGGCGCATCAGCTGTTTCTGCTTGGCCTCGCCATCCGAGAGTTCCGGGTGAGACGTCAGCACAAGATCGCAGGGAATGCCGCGCAGCCTGGAGATCGAGCGCCTGATGGTCTCCACCCGGCCGCGATGCGCCGGCGTTGAAAAGCGATAGCCGCCCAGCGCCACAGCATTGATGCTGGCGGCAAACACCACCGTTTCGCAGCGCTGCCCCTCGCAGCTTTTCCAGCTCCAGCTTGTCGAGCCGGGCGTGTGGCCAGGCATGGCGATGGCGGTCACGGTCACATCGCCCAGCGTGATGCGCTCGCCATCGCGCACCGCCCGGATGTTGCGCGGCGCGGGAAAGCGCTCCAACCCCGAGGCCTGAGGATCGCTGGGATCGAGCCCCCGCGCCCGCAGCACCGGCACCGCCGCCGCGCCTGCCAGAACGGTGGCGCCGCTGTCGCGCTCCAGCGCGGCGAGGCCCCCGGCATGGTCGAAATGCGGCTCGGTGGAGAGGATCAGCTTCACATCGCGGATCGAAAAGCCCAGCGCGCGCATATGCTCTTCCACCGCGCGCACGCCCTGGGGGACGCTGCCATCGATCAGGATCAGCCCGGCGCTGGTGCGGATCAGCGCCACGCTCACCCCGCCAAAGCCGACGAGATAGGTGTTGCCATAGACCTGCACCGGCTCGGCAGGGGTAAGAAAACGCTTGGCCGAGTAAGCGGGCGCGATGGGGCGGAGCAGCGGATCATCGGCTGCGACCGCAGGCGCGGCGCCCAAAGCCGCAATCAGGCTCATGGCAAAGGCGGTGGTCAATCTGGTCACGTTGGCGCTCCTTTCTGGCTGGTTCCCTCCTTTCTCAGTCCGGCGCCTTCATCACAAACCATCAATTCTCGACAAAGCCATGAATTGAATTCATGGTTTGTCGATGGACCGCTCCCGCCTGCCGCTCAACGCCCTGCGCGCCTTCGAGGCCGCCGCGCGTCACCTCTCCTTCACCCGCGCCGCGCGGGAATTATGCGTGACGCAAGGTGCGGTCAGCCATCAGGTGGCGCAGCTCGAACGCATGATCGGCGCCCCGCTGTTCCGCCGCCTGCCGCGCGGATTGGCGCTGAGCGACGAGGGGCTGGCCCTGCTCCCCAGCGTGGGCACCGCCTTCGACATCATCGGCGCGCGGCTCGACGGCCTTGCCGGCGGCGGCGTGGAAGAGGTGCTGACTCTGGGCGTGGTCGGCACCTTCGCCTCGGGCTGGCTGCTCGACCGGCTGGACAGTTTTACCACCACGCATCGCCATATCGATCTGCGCCTGCTCACCAACAACAACCGCGTCGATCTGGCGGGCGAGGGCCTCGATCTGGCGATCCGCTTCGGCGACGGCGCATGGCACGGCACCCATGCCGAAAGGATCATGCCTGCCCCGCTGACGCCGCTTTGCGATCCCACCACGGCGGCGCGGCTCCACAGCCCGGAGGATCTACTGGGCGAGAGCCTGCTGCGTTCCTATCGCGCCGACGAATGGCCGCGCTGGCTGGGCGCTTGCGGTCTGGCCTGCCCGCCCCTGCGCGGGGTAATCTTCGATGCTTCCGTGCTCAGCGTCACGGCGGCGATGGAGGGGCGCGGCGTGGCGCTGGCCCCGGCCGCCATGTTCGCGCGGGAACTGGCGAGCGGTCGCCTCGTTCGCCCCTTTGCGCAGGAGGTCGATCTGGGCGCCTATTGGCTCACCCGGCTGCACACCCGCCCGGAAAGCCGGTCGATGCGGCAATGGCGCGACTGGCTGATGCAGCGGGCAGCCCAAGCCTAGGCCTTCTTATAACAGGATAAGATCGCAACTGGTCCTAGGCTGAGAAGAGGTTCAACCAAGGGCCAGCCAAGGAGAACACCCATGACCCACTCCCATGACACGCTGGTCCAGCACCAGTTCGGCCCCCGCGCTGCGGCCTATGTCTCCAGCGCCGTCCATGCCAGCGGCGAGGATCTGGCCGCCATCGGCGAGATCGCCCGGCGCCATGCCCCGGCCCATGCGCTCGATCTGGGGACGGGGGGCGGCCATGTCGCCTATGCGCTGGCGCCTTATGCCGGGCAGGTGACCGCCAGCGATCTCTCGCCCGCCATGCTGGAGGTGGTTGCCGCCACCGCCGCGCAGCGCGGTCTGGCCAACATCGACACCAAAGCGGCACCGGCGGAAAACCTGCCCTTTGAAGATGCGCGTTTCGATCTGCTCGCCTGCCGTTTTTCGGCGCATCACTGGCAGGATTTTGTCGGCGGGCTGCGTCAGGCGCGGCGGGTGCTGAAGGACGGCGCTCCGGCTGTGTTTGTCGATGTGGTTTCGCCCGGCCCTGCTGCTTTCGACACCCATCTGCAGACGGTCGAGCTGCTGCGCGATCCCTCGCATGTGCGCGACTACACGGTGGCGCAGTGGGTGGAAGCCCTGGAGCAATCCGGCTTCCGCTTGCAATCCGTGCAGACCCGCCGCCTGCGCATGGAATACGCAAGCTGGGTCGAGCGCATGCAGACGCCCGAGGTTCATCGCGCCGCGATCCGTGCCCTCCAGCAACTGGCAGGCGCCGAAACCGTCCGCCATTTCGAGATCGAGGCGGATGGCTCCTTCATGCTCGACACCGCGCAGATCGAGGTGACGGCAGCTTGAAGCGTTTTGTGGTCGCATCGTTTTTGCGAAAAACCGGTTCCCACTTTTTCGCACGATGCTCTAGCGCGGCAGATCCGCCAGCCGCTCATGCCAGGCGGCGGCGGCCTGCCCGGCGACCAGACGCAGCGCGGTCAGATCGGCCAAATCCTCGGGCGCGCGGTGGCGCAGGCGCTGCACTGAACTGCCCAGATCGTGCAGCGCCATTTCCAGATCGATGCTGGCCAGCCCCGCCGCGCGCCGCGCCGCATGGATCTGCGCGAAAGGCGCGCGCGCTTCCACCGCATCGAGATAGGCGCGGTTGGCCTGAAGGGCGGCTTTCAGCATGGCGCGCATGCTCGGTCGCCGCTCTGGCCAGATCGCCAGCACGCTGAGCAGCGCCACCAGACTGCCCAACGTGTTGTCTGCAATGCGCGCGGTGGCGATGCCCTCGCCGGGGTGCAGCAGGGCGGTCACCGTGACGAAGAGCACGGTCAGGAACACCACGAAGCTGGTGTAATTCACACTGCGCAGCGCAATCGCCAAAGCCGCCAGCACCACGCAGAGCACGGCCAGCAACGGCACGGGATAGGCGACGTGCAGCAAGGCAGCGGCACCCACGCCGCCCAGCAGGCTGCCGCAGACGCGCTCCACCGCGCGCATCCAGGTGACGCGCGTGCCTTTCTGCAGCACCACCACGACCGCCATCGAACCCCAATAGGGATAGCCCAGATGGAAGGCCCGCGCCGCGATATAGACCAGCAGCACGCCCATCGCCTGACGCAACGCCTGCCTCAGCGCCGCGCGCGGCGGCACCGGGCGCGGGCGGGGCGGCATGGCATGCGGCCCGTTCTGCCTCAGCGTGGCCAGCGCCTGACCCAGTGCGCGCAGGCAGCCGCTGACCAATGCGCCGCGCAGCCGCTCGCGCCGATGGTCCACCAGCTTGAGCCAGCGGTCGATCACGCCGGGTTTGGTTTGAAACGCCCGAGGCGTGCGGCGCCAGGCGACCAGCCCGCCATGAAAGGTGCGCGCCGCCGCCAGCCGCTCATGCGCGGGGCCGGTCTGCAGGATAAAGGCATGGTCCAGCGCGATCAGGGCGCTGAACACGGTCTCCGCCGCCTCCTGAGCGCGCAGATAGGGCGCCAGCCGCGCGGGCTTCTCATCGGCATGCAGCGGCAGCAGCGCGCCCAGCCGCTCCAGCGCCAGACGCACGGCGCGGCGATGCTCGCCATGGGCGCGGTGCCATTGCGCGTCGCGATGCGGGCCCTCGCCGGTGGCGACCAGATCGCCGGCCATATCGGCGAGGCGCGCCACCACCGCGCGCGTCGCCAGATCGAGCGGGGCATGGGAGTCGATCTGCCAGAGCCCGTGAATCAGCGCATAGGCCCAGCCCGCGCCCAGAAAGAAGGAGCCCGCCTCGATCAGCGCGGCATGCAGGGAGAGCGGAAAGCCCACCGCGACCACCGCGACCACGGCCAGCAGCGTGGCCAGCAGATTGGCATTGGCGACGCGCGCGGGCAGCAGGATCGAGAGAAACACCAGCAGCGGCCCGGCCACCAGCGCGGTCGCCACGCCCCATGAGGCCAGCCACGATCCGGCAAAGGCGATGATGGCCCCCAGCACCACAAAGGCCCCCAGCAGGCGCCGCTGGCTGCGCCCCGACCCCGGCCCCACGCACAGGCAGGTCCAGAAGGCGGCGAAGATCGACCAGCCCAGCCCATAGAGCCCGCTCGCCAGCACCAGCACCAGGGGCACGCCGACGGCGACAGCGGCGCGCAAACCCTCGGCCGGGTTGAAATATTCGGGAACCAGACCGATCGCCCGCACTTCCAGCTTGCGGGCGATGCGGCGCATCAACGGGCCCCGCGATGGTGCGGGGCGGCCATCCGGGGCAGGTCGTGGCTTGCGGCGGTGGCTCGGGGCATTCATGAGGTTTCATGTGCCATCAAAAAAGGCAGGGGTCATCCGATTGTACGCCCCGGAGCCTATAAGTTTTGCGTAAAGGACAGGTTCGATGCTCAAGACTTTGCTGGTGGCCGCGCGCGACCGGAACAGGCTGGGGGAGATTTTGCAGATCGCCTCGCGCTTCGGGCTGGGGCTGCTGCTGGCGCAACTGGGGCTGGAGCGCGGCCCGGAACGAGGCGGGGATAGCGAGGGCGACAATGACCCGCGCAGCCTGCCTCTGCGCACGCGGCTGGCGCTGGAGGAACTGGGGCCGACCTTCGTCAAGCTGGGGCAGATTCTGGCGACGCGCGGCGATCTGCTGCCACCCGAATGGATCGCGGAGCTGGAGCAGTTGCACTCCCGCGCGCCGACCCTGCCTTTCGAACAGTTGCGCCCGGCGGTGGAGGACGCGCTGGGCGCGGCGCCCGAGGAGATCTTCGCCCATTTCGATCCGGAGCCTCTGGCGGCGGCCTCCATGGCGCAGATCCACCGGGCGCGGTTGGCCGACGGGCAAGAGGTGATCCTGAAGATCCGCCGCCCCGACATCCGCCCGCGCATGGAGGCCGATCTGCGGCTGATCGCGCAAGGCGCGGCGCTGGTGGAGGCGGCCAGCACGGCGGCGCGGCGTTTTGCTCCGGTGGCGCTGATGCGGCAGTTGGGCGATGCGGTGCTGGGCGAGCTCGACTTCACCATGGAGGGCCGCAATGCCGATGCCATGCGCGAGGACTTCGCCGGGGAGCCGCGCGTGGACATTCCGCGCATCCATTGGGACTGGTCCTCCGAAACGCTGCTGGTGATGGACTACATCGCGGGCCTGCCGCCGCGCGATGCCGAAAGTCTGCGCGCCGGGGGCATCGACCCGGAGGCCATCGCCAGTCTGGGTGCCGATCTGGTGCTGGATATGGTGCTGGTGCATGGGCGCTTCCATGGCGATCCGCATCCCGGCAATCTGCTGTGCCTGCCGGGCAACCGGCTGGCGCTGCTCGATTTCGGGATGATCGGCCATGTCTCGCCCCGGCGGCGCGAGGAGTTCATGGCTTTCGTGCAGTCGCTGGCGATGGGCGATCCGGCGCAGCTCACCGATATTCTGGCCGTCTGGGCCGAGCAGAGCGCCGGGCAGGGCGTGGACGCTGTCCCGCGTCCGCAGATCGCTCTGGCGGCGGACCGGCTGATCGCGCGGCATGGCAGGGGGCGTCTGGTGCTGCGCGCGCTGGTGGGCGATTTCCTGCCGCTGATGCGCGAGGTGGGGCTGACCATGCCGCCCGACCTGCTGCTGATCTTCAAGACTTTGGTGACGCTCGATGGCGTGCTGACCGCGATCTGCCCGGATTTCGACCTGTCCGGCGCGATGGAGCGGTCATCGCTGCGCATCGTGCGAGCGCGGCTCTCGCCCGAGCACTGGCGGCCTACATTGATGGCGCTGGCCTGGGAGCTGGGGCGGCTGGGCGAGGATGCGCCCCGCCTGCTGCGCGCCGCGATCCGCCGGCTGGAGGCGGAGCCGGTGGACGGCCTGGGAGCGGCGCAATTGGCCCCGGCGCTGCGGGAGGGGGCACGCTGGATTGCGGGCGGGCTTATCGCGGCTGCGGCGATGGTGGCCGGGGCGCTGCTCTGGCGTTAGGGTGTGCGGCAGGCGCGCGTCGAGCATCATTGCAATGGCACAAGACAGGCCCATCTCGGTCTGGTTCCTCCTGATAAAGGATTGGTTTTATGACGATCGCTCCCACAAGGCTGCTGCGTGGCGGGGCCTCGATCCCGCAGCTTGGGCTGGGCACCTGGCCGCTCGACGATGCTCAGGCGGCCCGCGCGGTCGCCAGCGGCATCGAGCGCGGCTATCGCCTGATCGATACGGCCGAGAATTACGGCAATGAGCGCGGCGTGGGTGAGGGCGTCCGCCAATCCGGCCTGCCGCGTGACGAGATCGTCATCACCAGCAAGTTCAACCGCCAATGGCACAGCGTCGATGGCGCGCGCACCGCCTGCGAGGCCAGCCTGAAGCGGCTGGGCGTGGACTATCTCGACCTGCTGCTGATCCATTGGCCCAACCCCGACCAGAACGCCTATGTCGAGGCCTTCGAGGGGCTGGTGGCGCTGCGCGAGGCCGGTCTGGTGCGCGCCATCGGCACCTCCAACTTCAAGCAGGCCCATCTGCTGCGGCTGATCGACGCCGGTTTCGTGCCCGAGGTCAATCAGATCCAGCTCGACCCCCGCCATGGGCGCGGCGATCTGCTGGCCTTTCACAAGCTGCATGACATCGCCACCGAGGGCTGGAGCCCGCTGGGACAGGGCAATGATCTGCTGTCCCATCCCGTGCTGGGCGAGATCGCCGAGGCGCATGGCCGCAGCCCGGCGCAGATCGCGCTGCGCTGGCAGGTGCAGCAGGGGATCATCCCCATCCCCAAATCCGCCGATCCCGCGCGGCAAAGCGCCAATCTGGATGTCTTTTCTTTCGCCCTGAGCGATGAGGATATGGCCACCATCGCCACGCTGGACGAGGGCGATGGCGGCATCACGGATTCCGACCGCTTCGGCCATTGAGCGCGGCGTATAAACTTTGCGTGAAACAGCGCGAAACCATGGAACCAACAGGCTTTTGCAGGCTTCTTTGAGTCGATAATCCGAAACGGAGGGGCTTGCCATGATCGAACCGCAGTTCACCGACGCCATCGCCGTGCTCAAGGCCGGCCATCGCGCCGCCGAGGATCTGTTCGAGCGGTTCGAAGCCACCCGCTCGCCCGCCCGTCGCCGCAAGCTGGCCGGGCAGATCTGCGCGCTCTGGAAAAGCCAGATCGCGCTGGAAGCCAGCCTGTTCTATCCCGCCCTGCGCGGCCGCATCGCCGACGATCTGCTTGACCGGGCCTGCAGCCTGCATGCTCAGGCCGCCGGCCTTGTCGCGGCGGTGGAAGCCGGTGAGGGCGGCGAGGGCAGCGGCATCGGTGACGCCGGTCTGGCGGTGATGGTCGCCCGGCTGACGCGCGCCGTGCGCGGCCAGATCGCCGAGGATGAGCGCTTTGCCGAGGGCATCTTCGCGCTGGGTCGCCGTGCCGGGGCCGATCTGGTGCGGCTGCGCGATGCCATGCTGGCGCGCGGCGCGGCGATGGCGGCTCCGCTGGGGCAGGCTTTGTCGGGATCATCGCTTTCAGGATCATCGCTGTCGGGATTACAGTCGACGCCTGCTGCCGGGCTGCGGCTGGTGGCGGCTTGATTTCGTTTATTGTGCCTGCATGAACAATAACATGGCAGCCATGACATGTTCAGAAAGACTGTGCTTTTAATGGATCTGTTGGCGCCGAAGAGCAGACGGCGCCTTGCGTTACACAGCCACTCACCTGCTTCGCGGCTTGCCCACAAGCCGATCGACCTGACCTTGGGAGAAACATCATGTTGAAACGCGCACTTCTGATTGCTCTTGCCGCCGGCTCGGTGCTGGCCGCCGCCGCGCCAGCCAGCGCGCGCGAGGGCTGCGGCCCCGGTTTCCATCGCGGGCCCTATGGCCGCTGCCTGCCCAACCGTGGCCCCGGCCCGCGCGGGCCTGTCGTGGGCGTCGGCCCTGGCGGCCTGATCATCGGCAATTACTATCAGGGCCGCGGTTATTGGGATGGCCGCCGCTACTGGCACAACCGTGAGCGTTGGCGCGGTGGCTGGCGTTATCGCTAAGCCTTTCGCCATCAAGGCTTGAAGGGGAGCCGGGCATCCGTCCGGCTCCCTTTTTCATGCGCCCAGCAGATGCAGCACGATCTGGCGGCGATGGGCCATGCGGCGGTGCTCGAAGAGATAGACGCCCTGCCATGTGCCCAGCACTGGCCTGCCATCCAGCACCGGAATCGAGAGCTGCACCTGTGTCAGCGCCGTGCGCAGATGGGCGGGCATATCGTCGGGCCCCTCATCGTCATGGGCATAGGCGCGCGGATCTTCGGGGGCGATGCGGGCGAAGAAGTCTTGCAGATCGGTCTTCACCTCGGGCGCGGCATTTTCCTGAATCAGCAGCGAGGCCGAGGTGTGGCGGCAGAACACCGTCAGCAGGCCTTCGCCGATGCCGGTCTGCGCGACCCAGCGCAGGATCTCGCCTGTGAACTCGACCAGACCCTGCCCATGCGTGGCCACGGTCAGCATGGTGGTGGCCTGTCGCATGGGTGATGGTCCTCTTCGGTTACGGCTGCTCTTCGCGGGCCTTGGCGGCGAAGGCGTTGAGCTGGACGAGGGTTTCATCGAAACGTCCCTGCGCCTCGGCATAGCGCAGGAAGTGCACGCGCTCGACCAGAATTTCCTTGGGCGTGGGGCTCTGGCTGAACAGCGCGAAGACTTCTTCAGTGAACTCGCCGAGCGGCTGATAGCCGGGGCGGTTTTCCTGGCCCGGCGTCAGGCCGGTCTGGACGGCGGGGGGCGCCAGCTCGATCACCTCGACCTTGTCCTTGAGCACCTCGCGCAGGGCCACGGTGTAGGCATGCACCGCCGCCTTGGTGGCGTTGTAGGTGGGCGTGGTGGTCAGCGGCACGAAAGCCAGACCGGAGGTGACATTGACGATCGCCGCATCGGCCTGCGCCGAAAGATGATCGACCAGCGCGTCGATCAGGCGGATCGGGCCCAGCAGATTGGTGGTGATCGTCGCCTCGGCATCGGCCAGATCGCGCTTTTGCGTGGCATCCTCGAAACGCATGATGCCCGCATTGTTGATCAGCACATTGAGGCCGGGATGGGCGGCGAGCAGACGCGCTGCGAAATCGGCCACGCCCTGCGCGCTTTCGACGTCCAGCACCATGGCATGCATGTTGGCGCGGCCCGCGATGGCGGAGTCGAGCGCATCCTGACGGCGCCCGGCAACGATCACCGTGTTGCCGGCATCGTGAAAGCGCTGGGCCAGCGCCGCGCCGATGCCCGAACCGCCGCCGGTGATGAGTATGGTGTTGCCTGTGGTTTTCATCGGACTGCTCCTTGAAGCCTGTGGATGCGCCCTATTTAAACCACCACGCGCTGGTGGTAAGAAGGCACCCCAAAGATTTATACTTACCTGAAAGAGAGTGTCCGCATGTCCAGCCTTCCTTTCGACGAGGCGACCGTCACCAGCGCCCGGCGCGTGGCTGAGACGACCCCGCCCGTGCAGATCGATCCGCGTGTCGAGGCGCTGGTCAACGAGCTGATCGGCAGGGTGGCCGACAAATGGACGATGATCATCCTCGAGGTGCTCGATGAGCATGGCACCTTGCGCTTCACCCAGTTGGCGCGGGCGGTGAAGGGCATCAGCCAGAAGATGCTGACCCAGACTTTGCGCCAGATGGAGCGTGACGGCATGGTGGTGCGCACGATCCATCCGGTGATCCCGCCGCATGTCGATTATCGCCTGACGCCTCTGGGCATGAGTCTGGGCGCGGCCTTCTGCGGCGTGTGGATCTGGGCCGAGGAGAATCTGGGCACGGTGGAGGCGGCGCGCAACGCCTTCGACAACCGCCAGAAGGATTGCTGACAGCGATGTCAGTACGACAATTTCATGATCCGGGTAAATTGACTGTTTGGGTGATTTAATTTACCCGGATCATATGACTGAGGACACCAGACTCGCCGCCCCCTGCGCCGCTTTCACCCAGGGCCGGATGATCGCCAAGGGCCCGCTGGCCGATGTGGCCATGGCGGTGAATGCGCTGAAACCCGAAGGCACCGTGCTGATCTTCGACAGCACCTCCGGGGCGCAGATCGATGTGGACCTGCGCGGCAGCACCGCCGAGGCGATCACCCGCCTTGCCGCTTTCCAGCAGATGGCGCCCGAGCCCAAAAAGCGTGGCCGCCCCAAGATGGGCGTGATCGCGCGCGAAATCACCCTGCTGCCCCGCCATTGGGACTGGCTGGCGCTGCAGCCGGGGGGCGCCTCTCAGGCCCTGCGGCGGCTGGTCGATCAGGCCCGCAAGGCTGACGAGGGCCGCACCACGCTGCGTCTGGCCCATGAGCGCGCCTATCGCTTTATGAGCGCGCTGGCGGGCGACTATCCCGGTTTCGAGGCCGCATCGCGCGCCTTGTTCGCCGACGATATGGCCGGGATGGAAGCCGCCGCCGCCGACTGGCCCGAAGATGTGCGCAATCACGCACTCGATCTGGCGCGGCCCGATGAGGATCAGGGTTAGGTAGAGCACCGGATCGCTTGCCTTGGCCGCCCATGCCCCATATGCCATGATTTCATGAGCATGACCGGAACAGACGGGCAGTGAGCAAGACGGTGGGCAGGGCCACCGGCCAGGGCCTTCGTGGCTGGTTGCTGCTGGGCGCCTTGGCGCTGTTGCTGGCTCTGCCTGCCCTGCTGTTGCCCAATCCCTTCGGCACCGACGGCCCGGTGCATATCCGCTGGCAGGCCGCCTTCGCGCGTGAGGTGTGGCAGGGCACGCTCTGGCCACGCTGGCTGCCGGGGATGAATGCGGGCTTCGGCTCACCGGCCTTTTTCTTCTATCCGCCCGTGCTGCAGGGGCTGGGGGCGGCCTTCGTGCCGATCTTCCCCGGCGATGCGGGGGCGATCCGGCGGCTGGCGCTGGCGCTGGCCGTGCTCTCGCTGCTGGGCGCGCAGGGCTGCCGCCTGTGGCTGCGGGCTCTGGGCGCCTCGCAGACGGCGGCCTTGCTGGCGGCGGCGCTGTGGCTGGTGATGCCCTATCGCGCCTTTGTCGACATGTACCAGCGCTGTGCCCTGGCCGAGAGCGCCAATCTGTGCCTGCTGCCATGGCTGGCCTATGGCGCGGTGCGGCTGGCGCAGGGGCGCAGGGGAGGGTGGGGCCTCCATGCGCTGGCGATCGGCCTGCTGGCCTACACCCATCTGCCGGGCATGCTGATCGGCTATCTCTTCGCGGGCATTCAAGGGCTGGCGCTGGTGCTGGGCGAGTCCCGGCGCGAAAGGCGCTGGCCGCTGCTGATCGCGCTGGCGAGTTCGGCGCTGGCCGGTCTGGCGCTGGCGGCGGCGATGCTGGTCCCGGCGCTCAGCCTGCTGGGCCAGCTCACCGACACCGCCGCGATGATGGGCGAGCGCAACCAGCCGCACAACTGGCTGCTGTTCTCGGCCAAGCCATGGATCGACCCGGTGGCATGGCGCATCACGCTGGGGCTGGTGGCGATGAGTGTGGGCATGGCGGCGATGCTGTTCTGGCCCGCCGTCAGCACGCCGGTCCGCCGCCAGCGCGTGGTGGCTGTGGCGATGGTGCTGACGGTTCTGGGCATCGCTTTTCTCAATCTGGAGATCTCGCGCCGGATCTGGGAGCTGCAGACGCCGCTGAGCCGCATCCAGTTCCCCTTCCGCCTGCTGGGCGAGGCCAGTCTGGCGCTCTGCCTGCTCGCCGGTTTCGCGCATGACCGCTTCGCGCGCGCCGGGCAGGCGTGGCGGCAGAGGCTGCTGTGGCTGATGTTTGTCGGCCTGCTGGCGCTGGGTATCGCCGGTTTCGCCTATCAGCGCCTGCGCCCGCGCGACGATCATCCGCTGACTGTCGCGCAAGTGCTGGCCAGCGATGAGGACAGTTCGGAATATGTGCTGGGCGATCTGGCCGGGGCGCGGCATCGGTTCGGCCCGCGCCTCGCCTTTGCCCCTGACGCGCCGGTTGCGGTGAGCAACGCCAGCATCGCCAACCGCCACATCACGCTGGATTATCGCGCAGAGCAGAGCAGCACGCTGGCCCTGCGCCAATTCGCCTTCACCGGCTGGCAATGCCGCATCGATGGCGGCGCATGGAGCGCTTCATCCGTGCTGAAGCTGGGGGCGAACCCGAATGCGGCCCGTGTGCCGCTCTGCGCCGTGCCGGGCGGCGCGCATCGACTGGAAGCCCGCCTGCCTGCTCCCCCGGTGGAGCGCTATGCAGGCTGGCTCTCGCTCGGCGCTCTGGCGGTGATCCTGCTGAGCCTGCTCGGCGCCAGCAGGAACCGGTCGAAACTCAGCCGATAATCGCGGCGATTCCCGCCCTGGCGATCTGCACATCCTGCTCCGACTTGACGCCCGAAACGCCCACTGCGCCCACGAAATCGCCATCGACCACGATCGGCACGCCGCCTTCCAGCATCGCCTGCATGGCCGGCGCCGTCAGCATCGAGATGCGGCCACCCAGAATCAGATCCTCATAGACCTTCGATTCCCGGCGCCCCATAATGGCCGTCACCGCCTTGCCGGGCGCCATATGCGCCGTGCTGGCCGAAGCACCATCGAGCCGCAGCATGCCCAGCAGATGTCCGCCATCGTCGACCACCGCGATCGAGACCTTCCAGCCATTCGCCAGCGCCTCGGCCTCGGCGGCGGCGAGGATCGCCTTGACGTCGGCGGCTTCCAGACTGTGCTTGGTCTTCATCGTGATCGCTTTCTGTGAGGGCGCCCGCGGCGCCGGTCAATGTGCCCGGCCGCCCTTATCATCGCGCGCGCCGCTTGCCAGCGCCCCGTTCATCTTCGGTTTTACCGCCACCGGCCACACAGCCTGCCTTGCTTCAGGGAATCCACGCCAGCCATGTCCTCCGCGCCGCCCCAGCCGCACAAGATCGACTGGAGCCTGACCACCTTGCTGGTGGTGCAGGCGTTGACGCTGTTCGTGGCCGTGCCGCTGGTGACCGAGGATCCCTCCCTCCATATCCTGCTCGATCTGTGCCATCTGGCCTATGCGCTGGTCTGCGTGGCGGCGCTGGCGCGGCATCGCGTGGTGCAGGTCGTGCTGCTCTCCACTCTGCTGCTGCTGATCGTCGGGCCCGAGATCGGGCGGCGGTTGCTGGTCAACCTCGACGCCACCACCAGCAGCGCCTTGCGCCATGATCTGATCCAGATCGCCGCTTTTGCCTTCAACATGGGGGTCACCTTGCTGGTGGCACGCCACGTTTTCGGGCCCGGCCGGGTGACCGGGCATCGCGTGCGCGGGGCGGTGCTGCTCTATCTCAACATCGCCTCGGTCTTCGGCATCGTCTTCACCGCGATCCTGTCGCACTGGCCCGGCGCGCTGGTGATGAGCGGAGGCGCGGCGCTGGGGCCTGAATCCTCCGGGCGCACGGCTTTGCTGACCTATTTCAGCCTCTCGACGCTCACCACCACCGGCTATGGCGATGTAGTGCCGGTGTTGCCGCTGGCGCGCAGTCTGGCCAATCTGGAGGCGGTGATGGGGCAATTGTTTCCCGCCACGCTTTTGGCGCGGATTGTCGCGCTGCATCTGGAGCATAGCAAGGAAGAGTGAAAAGCGAGGGGGTTACCCCCTCGCGCTCCCATATTGTCTCCCGACGAAACGGCAGCCTGAATCCCCACCTTGCGTTTGAACGATTACGAAGAGGAGAGACCCCATGCCTCTGTTATCCGCCCTACTGATCCTCGCTCAAGGGCCAGCCACCCTACCCCCCACACCCTGCCGCGCCGCGCAATTGCGCCTGATGCCGGTGGACACCGATGGCGACCTCAACGGTATGTCGCATGCTGGAACCGGCTTTGCGCTGGTCAACCGGGGCGAGGCCTGTCGCCTGCCCGCCCTGCCGCAGGTGGTGCTGCGCGATGCGCGGGGCAAAGCGCTGCCAGCCGCGCGCCGGGCGCCGGTGGGGATGCATCCCGGACCGGTGATGGTTCCGCTGAAGCTGGAAAAGGGCGCGCGGGCTCAGGGAACGCTGCGCTGGGTCTCGGGCCCGGTCTATGACAACAGCCGCAAGCTGACGGCTGCGCGCCTGTCGGTGGGCATCGGCACGGGCTGGGTGAGCATGCCGCTCAAGGTGGTGCTCTACGCCCCGGCGGATCAGGGGGCGAGCCTCGATCAGCCACCGCTGCATCTGGCCGGGCCGGACGCCGGGCAGGACAAGGGCCAGCCCTGAGTTTCAACCAAAAGGGCCGCGCCTGCGTGAACAGGCGCGGCCCTTTGAGGATGGCACCCGATCAGTGGCGATGACCGCCGCCACCATTGCCCCGGAAATGCGGCATATGCATGCCTTGCCCCGGCGTCATATTGCCCTGGAAGCGCTGGAAATTGGGGCGACCCTGCGGCGCCTCGCGCATGAAATGGCCGCGATCGCCGCGGATAAAGCCGCGATCCCCCGCGCCATGGCGATAGTAGAAATAGTTGTCCGAGCCCCAATAGCCGTCATAGATCGGGCCATAGGCGCCGTCATACCAGCCGTCATAGGCATAGGGGCCGGGGCCATAGGCCACGCCGCCGCCATAACCATAGCCATCGTCGACACAGGCGGCCAAAGTCGTGACCGACAGGGACAGTGCGAGCAGGGCTAGAGTTTTCTTCATGGCGGCCTCCCTGGGCGTGGATCGCCCATGCCGTAGAAACGGGGGGCGGGGTTTGCTGTTCCATGCCGCACAAGGATATTGCGCGCAATTATGCGGAATTTACGCGCTACGCTCGCCTTGATGCGCGCGGCAGGGTAAAGCGTGCCCATGCATGACCATCTTCTGATCGACGGGCGCCTGGTTGCGGGCGCGGGGCTTCTTCCGGTGATCGAACCGGCCAGCGGGCAGGTCTTCGCCCATGTCCCGCGTGCCGATGCGCTTCAGGCCGAGCAGGCGGTGGCGGCGGGCAAGCGTGCCGCGCGGGATTGGGCTCTGGTGCCCATGGACAAGCGCGCCGCTGTGCTGGAGGCTCTGGCCGATGCCCTGCAGGCCCATGCCGAGCCCTTCGCCCGCATGCTCACCCGCGAACAGGGCAAGCTGCTGGATGAATCGCGCGGCGAGGTGGAGGGCTCCATCGCGGCGCTGCGCTATCACGCCGGGCTGCGGCTGGAACCGCGCGTGCTGAAGCAATCCGCCGGGGAACTGGTGGTGGAACAGCGCTTTCCGCTGGGGCTGGTGGTGGCGATCGTGCCGTGGAATTATCCGCTGCTGATGCTGATCCTGAAGCTGGCCCCGGCGCTGCTGGCGGGCAACACGGTGATCGCCAAGCCCGCGCCGACCACGCCGCTCACCACGCTGATGCTGGGCGCTTTGGCGGCGGAGATTGTCCCCGCTGGCGTGGTGCAGGTGCTGGGCGATGGCGGCGATCTGGGGCCCTTGCTGGTGGCGCATCCGGATGTGGCGCATATCAGCTTCACCGGCTCGACGGCGACGGGCCGCAAGGTGCTGTCGGGCGCGGCGGGTAGTCTCAAACGCGTGACGGCGGAGCTGGGCGGCAATGATGCCGCTCTGGTGCTGGACGATGCCGATGTGGGCGCCATCGCGGCGGATCTTTTCGCGGGGGCCACCGCCAATGCCGGTCAGATCTGTCTTGGCATCAAGCGCATCTATGCCGCCCGCAACAAGGCCGACGATCTGGCCGAGGCGCTGGCCGATCTGGCGCGCAAGGCGGTGGTGGGCGATGGTCTGGCTTCGGGCTCCACCATGGGGCCGGTGCAGAATGCGGCGCAGCATCGCCGGGTTCTCGATCTGGCTGAAGAGGCCAGGGCTTTGGGCCGTATCGTGGGGCAGGGCACCGCACCCGCGGGCGACGGCTATTTCATCGCCCCCACGGTGGTGCGCGACATGCCCGAAACGGCCCGCCTGATCCGTGAGGAGCAGTTCGGCCCGCTGATCCCGGTGCAGGCCTATGACGATCTCGACCATGCCATCGCTCTGGCCAATGCTGGCGATTATGCACTGGGCGGATCGGTGTGGGGCGGCGACGTGCAGCGCGCCATGGCGGTGGCGGCACGGCTGGAAACCGGGCTGGTCTGGGTCAACCGTGTGTTCGATCTGCCTTTCGATGTGCCGCTGGGCGGGGCGCGCGCCTCCGGCATGGGGCGGCATCAAGGGATCGAGGGGGTGGAGGAGTTCACCCAGACCCGCATCGTGAACGCGGCCTTGCGCTAACAATTTGCGCGGTTTAGCGCTGGGCCCCCACCTCGGAGATTGCCGCATGTCCACCACCCTGTCCCCCCGCGAAGCCGTCGGCGTCAGCTATGATCTGGCCACGATCAAGGCGGCTCAGGCCAAAAGCTGGGAGGCGCTGAACGCCATCGCCGCACAGGTCCGCCCCGGCATGACCGAGGCCGAAGCCACCGCCATGGGCAAGGGCATTCTGGCCGATATGGGCATGGAGCTGGCCTGGCACCCGCTGCTGATCCGTTTCGGCGAGAACACGCTGAAGATCTTTTCGGACCGCTCCGAAGGCACCGCCATTCTGGGCGAGAACGACATCTGGTTCGTCGATATGGGCCCGGTGTTCGATGGCCATGAGGGCGATGCGGGCGCCACCTTCACCACCGGCAATGATGCCGAGATGCAGGCCTGCGCCCGCGATGTGAAGGTGCTGTTCGACACGGTGGCTGCCCTGTGGAACGGCGGCACGGTGACCGGCGAGGCACTTTACGCAGCCGCCCGCGCCGAGGCGGACAAGCTCGGCTGGGTGATCAACCTCGACATTCAGGGCCACCGCGTGGGCGACTATCCGCATTCGGTCCACAAGGGCGGCAAGCTGGGTGAATTCGACGCCGCCCCAACGCCCGGCCTGTGGATTCTGGAGATGCAGATCCGCCATCCCACCCGCAATTTCGGCGCTTTTTACGAGGATCTTCTGGCCTGACGCGAAAAATCGGGCTCCGCGGCGTAACCTCGGGGCCCTTTCGCTCGTAAAGCCAGTATCGAGACACTTTGGGCCACTGATCCATGCTGCTTTACCTGCTCTCCTATCTGGCCGGCGCGCTCACCATCATGAGCCCCTGCATCCTGCCGATCCTGCCCTTCGCTTTTGCGCGCGCGGGCAAGCCGTTCCTCTCGCATGGCCTGCCGATGCTGGCGGGGATGACGGTGATGTTCGCGGGGATGGCGGTTCTGGTCTCGGTGGGCGGGCAATGGGCGGTGGGCGCCAATGATGTGGGCCGGGGCGTGGCGCTGGTGCTGCTGGCGCTGTTCGGGCTGACGCTGGTGTTCCCTTCGCTGGCCGACCGGATGACGCGCCCGCTGGTGCAACTGGGCGGGCGCTGGGCGCAGAGCGCGCATGGCGATTCAGGCTGGCGCGGTTCCTTGGCGCTGGGCGCGGCGACGGGCCTGCTCTGGGCGCCCTGTGCCGGGCCGATTCTGGGTCTGGTGCTGACCGGCGCGGCGCTGAAGGGCGGCGGTCTGGCGACGGGCGTGCTGCTGCTGGCTTACGGCCTGGGCGCGGCGACTTCTCTGGCGCTGGCGCTGGTGGTGGGCGGCAAGGTCTATGGCGCGATGAAGCGCTCGCTGGGCTTTGGCGAGAAGGTGCGGCAGGTGCTGGGGCTGGTGGTGCTGGCAGCAGTCGCGGTGATCGCGCTGGGGCTGGACACCGGCGTGCTGACCAAGCTTTCGGCGGCCAGCACCAATCGGATCGAGCAGGGCCTGCTGGAACGTTTCGGCATCGCCCGCAAACCCGCCAGCAGCGCCGACGGGCTGGGCGATGAGGGCGCCAACCCCGGTTTCAACGGCGCGACGCTGTGGCTCAATGGCGCGCCGTTGACCGCTGCTGATCTCAAGGGCAAGGTGGTGCTGGTCGATTTCTGGACCTACACCTGCATCAACTGCCTGCGCACGCTGCCCTATGTGAAGGGCTGGGCCGACAAGTACAAGCAGGCCGGGCTCATGGTGGTGGGCGTCCACACGCCCGAGTTCGCCTTCGAGAAAGACCCCACCAACGTGCGCGATGCCGTCAAGCGGCTGGGCGTGACCTATCCGGTGGCGCTGGACAACAATTACGCCATCTGGAAGGCCTTCAACAACGAATACTGGCCCGCCGAATATCTGATCGACGCGCAGGGCCGCATCCGGGCGCATATGTTTGGCGAGGGCGACGATGCCGCCTTCGAGAAGCTGATCCAGAAGGTGCTGGCCGAAAATGGCGCCTCGGCGGTGCCCGGCGGCACGGTGCAGGGCATGGACAATGGCATCGAGGCCGAGCGCAGCGGTCAGGAGCAGAGCCCCGAGACCTATGTCGGCTATGCCCGCGCTCAGGGCTTTTCCAGCACGCCTGCGGTGAAGCAGGATACGGCGGAGACCTATGCTCTGGGCGGCCTGCAGGCCGATGGCTGGGGGCTGGAAGGCCGCTGGACGGTTGGCGCCGAAAATGCCCGGCTGGAGCAGGCCGGTGGCGGCATCGCCTATCGTTTTCAGGCGCGCGACCTGCATCTGGTGCTGGGGCCGGCGGCGGGCGGCAAGCCGGTGCGCTTCCGTGTGACCATCGATGGCCATGCGCCGGGCGCTGATCATGGCGTGGATACCGATGCTCAGGGCAATGGCGTGGTGACGGATAACCGGCTGTATCAGTTGCTGCGGCTGAAGGATGGCGCGGGCGATCACAGCTTTATGATCACCTTCCTCGATCCCGGCGTGGAGGCCTTTGCCTTCACCTTTGGATAAGGTCAGGCGGGCGGCGTATCGCTCTCGACCAGTTGCGCGATCTCGAATTGCCAACTGGTCCAGCCGCGCATTTTGGCCGCTTCCTGCGTGGCGGATTTTTTGCTCTTGGCCTCGGCCAAAGAGCGGCTGTGGCCCCAGAACACCTCGGTCTTGCCGTTCTGCAGAATGGCCACGATGCGCCAGTAATGGGTGAAGGGGTCGGACGTGGGGCCGATGGTCTTCACATAGCCGTCGGGCATGGTGGCCGTCAGATAGCGCTTCCTGCGTTTCATAAGGGGCCCCTTAGCGTGCAAAGCGCTGGCCTGAAAAGCCTGCCCGCCCTACAGCACCGCCATGGCCCTTGAGAACTTCGACATCCCCGCCTTCCTGCGCGACGACTGGCAGCGCCAGCCCCGCCTGTTCCGCAAGGCCTTCCCCGCCTTCACCAACCCGCTGGAGCCCGACGAACTGGCGGGCCTCGCCTGCGAGGAGGGCGTGGAATCGCGCCTGATCTTTCAGGATGGCGAGAAACTGCGTATGGAAAACGGCCCGCTGGCCGAGGCGCGTTTCGCCACGCTGGGCGCGCAGCCCTGGACGCTGCTGGTGCAGGCGGTGGATCAGCATGCCCCCGATGTCGCCGATCTGATCGAGCCCTTCCGCTTTATCCCCGACTGGCGGATCGACGATGTGATGGTCAGCTATGCCAGCGATGGCGGCGGGGTGGGCCCGCATTTCGATCAGTATGACGTCTTTCTGGTGCAGGGCCTTGGCCGCCGCCGCTGGAGGGTGGGGCCGCGCTGCGATGACACCACGCCCCTGCGCCCGCATGAGGATCTGCGCCTGCTAGAAGGGTTCGAGCCCACCGGCGACTTCGTGCTGGAGCCGGGCGATATGCTCTATGTACCCCCCGGCTTCGCGCATGATGGCGTGGCGGTGGGCGACGATTGCATGACCTATTCGATCGGCTTTCGTGCCCCCTCGCGCCACGATCTGATCGAGGGCTGGAGCGAGGAGCTGCTCTCCCGCGAGAATGACGATGACCGCTATGCCGACCCCGGCCTGCCCGCTCAGGACCATCCGGGCGAGATCGCGGCCTCGGCGCTGGACGACCTGCACCGGATGGTGACGGAAAGCCTGCAGGATCGCGAGGCCTTTGCCCGCTGGTTCGGCTGCCATAACACTACGCCCAAATATGCCGATCAGGACTGGCGCCCCGAGGAACCCGTCACCGAGGACGAAGTGCGCGAGGGGCTGGAAGAAGGTCTGGCACTGTACCGCAACCCGGCCAGCCGCTTTGCCTTTGTGGCGCGGGGTGGGGATGCGCTGTGGCTGTTTGCCGATGGCACCTGTTTCGAGGCTTCAGGCGCGAGTGCCGAACTGGCGAAGCACATCTGCGCCGGCGGGGCGATCGAACCCGATCCGATGGTGGTCGATCAGCCCGAAGCCATCACCCTGATTGCCGCCCTGTGCAATCAGGGCAGTCTGGCCTTCGAGGACGAAGATTAACGCCCGAAGCGGGGGATCACTCCCTCGCGCCATTCGCCCTGCGGGATGCCCTCGACGGTCCAGTCGCCGATGCTCCAGCGCACCAGCCGCAGAGTGGGCAGGCCCACGGCGGCGGTCATGCGGCGGACCTGCCGGTTGCGGCCCTCGCGGATGGTGAGGCGCAGCCAGTGGTCGGGCACGCTTTTGCGGAAGCGTACCGGGGGATCGCGGAGCCAGAGGTCGGGCGTTTCGATGGCCTCGGCCTCGGCAGGGAGGGTGGGGCCGTCTTTCAGCATCACGCCGCGGCGCAGGTTTTCCATCGCGGTTTCGTCTGGCGCGCCTTCCACCTGCACCAGATAGGTCTTGGGCAGCTTGAAGCGCGGATCGGCGATGCGGGCCTGAAGGCGGCCATCATCGGTGAGCAGCAGCAGGCCCTCGCTGTCGCGGTCCAGCCGACCGGCGGGATAGACGCCCGGCACTTTCACAAAGTCCGAGAGCGTGGCGCGCGTGCTGCCTTCCGTCCCCGCATCGGTGAATTGCGAGAGCACATCGAACGGCTTGTTGAGCAGGATCAGACGGGGCATCGGATGAACCTATAGCCTGCCGTGATGGCGTTCCAGCGCAATTCCCGCCAGATTTTGCGCGCGCTTGATATGGCGCACCCGGACTCGATCAAAGCCCGCCGCCAAAGCCGTGAACTGCGCATGATAGGCCTTGAAGCGCTCCGTCTTGCAGGGCCAGTCACCCCGTGCCTGATGCACGATCATCGCGGCATCGCCCAGCAGCGCCACATCCTTCGCGCCCAGATCCCGCGCCAGCTCCAGGGCATGGATCAGCGCCAGCCATTCGGCATCATTGTTGTCGCCCGTGCCGCAATCCGTGCGGATATGCGCCTTACCGCCCGTCACCACCGACGTTTCCAGAACGCCGGGGTTGGGGCGGCAGCCGCCGTCAAACCATAGTTTCATCGGGCCACAGCTTCATCAATCCTCAGCTTCACCGGGCTTCCGGCAGAACCAGATGAAATGGCGCGGCCCCTTGTTGTTGGGCCGGGCGCGCACAAAGCGCTCCTCCACCTCGAAGCCGGTGTCTTTCAGGCGCTTCACAAAGGCATTGTCCTGATGCGCCGACCAGATCGCCAGCATGCCGCCGGGGCTCAGCGCATGCTTGGCCGCGCGCAGGCCGCGCCCGGTGTAGAGCCCGTTGTTGCCCTCGCGCACCAGACCATCGGGCCCATTGTCGACATCGAGCAGGATCGCGTCATAGATGCCATGCGCCGCCCTGATGGCATTGGACACATCGTCCTCAACCAGCATCACGCGCGGATCGTCAAGGCAGCCCGCCGCCACCTCGGCCATGGGACCTCGTGCCCATTGGATGATCTCGGGCACCAGCTCGACCACGGTGATGGCGGAATCCTGCCCCAGCACGTTCAAGGCCGCGCGCAGGGTAAAGCCCATGCCATAGCCGCCGATCAGCCAGCGCTGGGGCCCGCGCTCACCCAGCCGCTCGTGAGTCATCACCGCGAGGCTGTCCTCGGAGTGATGCATGCGGGTGGTCATCAGCTCATTGCCCGCGAGGGTAATCATGAAATCCGCGCCGCGACGCATCAGGCGCAGCTCCACGCCATCGGGCACCTGCGCGGTGCCCAGCAATTCGGGCTCGATCATGACTTGTTTCCTGCTGGCTGCTTCATCGGCGCGGCCCCTAGCACAGGCCCGCGCCAAAAAGCGAATCTAGTGCTTCTCCGCTCCCCGCGTCGTGCTGCGCGCCTTGAGCAGATCGTGACGCGACAGAATGCCGATCACCCGCGCGCTGTCATCCTCCAGGATGGGAATGCGCCCGATGCCGGTCTCCACCATCAGATCGGCCACCGCGCCGATGGGGTCGCGCCGCCGTGCAAAGGGCTGCGAGGCATCGGACACGACCTCGGCCAGCGTCTGCTCGCCCGGCGTGCCCTCCACCCGCCAGCGCAGCGCGTCCGAGCGCGAGACCAGCCCCAGCAGATGCTGCTCGCCATCCACCACCGGATAGGAGCGGTGCCGGGCGCTCTGGGCGAAGAAGGCGGCGGCCTCGCGGATCTGCATGGCGCCCGACAGGGTCTGCGGATTGTGAGTCATGATCTGCCCGGCCTGCATGAAATCCAGCGGATCGACGGTGTATTCCTGAAGGATATGCCGCCCGCGCCGGGCGATCTTCTCGGTCAGGATCGAGCGGCGCATCACCAGCACGCTGATGCCATAAGCACCGATGGAGGCGGCCATCAGCGTGGGCGTCGCGTTGAACTGCCCGGTCAGTTCGGCGGCGAACAGGGCACCGGTCAGCGGCGCGCGCATGGCGCCGCTCATCATCGCGCCCATGCCCGCCATGGCCCAGAAGCCCATCGGACCGGGAAGAAAGTGGCCAAGCAAGGCCCCCGTCGCTCCGCCCAGAATCAGCAGCGGCGCCAGCACGCCGCCCGATGTGCCCGAACCCAGCGCCACCAGCCACACCGCCGCCTTCACCACCAGCAGCAACGCGATCATCTTGAGCGTAAACGCTCCATCGAGCAGCAGCTGGATGTTGCCATAACCCGCGCCCAGCACGCGCATATCGATCCAGCCGCCGATGCCCACAGCCACGCCGCCCAGCGCGGGCCACCACATCCAGTGGATGGGCAGGCGGTGGAACAGATCCTCGATGCGATAGAGGCAGGAGGAAAGCAGCGCCGCCTCCAGCCCGATCAGTCCGCCCAACGCCAGCGCCATGCCCGCCACGCCGCCGCCGAAGGGCAGGCTGGTGCTCATGGGAAACAGCGGGCCATGGTCCAGCAGCAGTTGGCGCAGGGCAAAGCTGACCAGCACGGCGACGGCCACCGGCACAAAGCTGCGCGGCTTCCATTCGAACAGCAGCACCTCCACCGCCAGCAGGATCGCGGCGAGCGGCGTACCGAAGATGCCGGTCATGCCCGCCGCCGCGCCCGCCACCAGCAGCGTCTTGCGTTCCGCCGCGCTCAGCCGGAAGCATTGCGCGAAGAGCGAGCCGATCGCCCCGCCGGTCATGATGATCGGTCCCTCGGCGCCGAAAGGCCCGCCGCTGCCGATCGAGATCGCCGAGGACAAAGGCTTCAGGATCGCTACCTTCAGGGACAGGCGGCTCTCGCCATAGAGGATCGCCTCGATGGCCTCGGGAATGCCGTGGCCGCGGATTTTCTCCGAGCCGAAGCGCGCCATCAGCCCTACGATCAGGCTGCCGATCGCCGGGATCGCCAGCACCCACAGGCCGACATGACTGTCCGCGATTTGGGAGGCGCCGGTCGAGACGCTGCCGAACCAGAACAGGTTGGTCGCCAGCGCGATCAGCCGCAGCAGAACCCATGCGCCCAGCGCGCCGCCCGCGCCCGCGACCGTGGCGGCCAGCGCCAGCATCGCCATGCGCCAGTCGGCGCTGTGATCGCCCAGCGGTTTGGGGCTGGCATCGGGCCGCGCGATGGTGTCAGGTGGGGGGACCATGGGGATCTTTTCCGGGACTGCTTGCGAAAGGGATGGGTCATTTATATCGTAACACGATATTGTTCAAGTCATGAGAGACCGCGATGACGAATGAGAACAGCATCGGCGATCTGGCCGATGAGGATTACACCGCATTGGCGGATTTCCGCCATGCGCTGCGCCAGTTTCTGGCCTTCAGCGAGCAGGCCGCGACCGGTTGCGGGCTCACCCCGCAGCAGCATCAGGCGCTGCTGGCGATTCGCGGGGCGGGCGACCGCGCCGTCACCGTGGGCTATGTTGCCGAGCGGCTGATCCTCAAGCCTCACAGCGCCACCGGCCTGATCGACCGTCTGGAGGCTCTGGGCCTTGTCGAGCGTCATGCCGCGCCCGGAGACCGCCGCCGCGCCCTGCTGGTGCTGACCGACAAGGCGCGCGAGCAACTCGCCCGGCTGACCGCCACCCATCGCGAGGAAATCCTGCGCCTGCGCCCGCTGCTGACCGATGTGCTTCACCAGATGGGGCTGTGACCCCATCGGACCGACAACAGAAAATAGGCCCCCGCCAAGAAGAGAGCCTTGTCGCTGATCGCCAAAAGCCGTTAGGGGCGGGGGCCTCTTAGCCCGCGCTCCAGGATCTTGCATGACCACCCCGGCCTCCCGGTTTCACAGCCTTGCGCATTGGATCGGCATCCAGCCCGCCAGCACCCCCACGCGCATCGTGCAGGCCTTCATCGGCTCGGCGCTGGGGATTCTGTTCACCGGCATGGTGATGCATCTGTGGCTGGGCAAGGTCGGTAATTTGCCGCTGCTGGTGGCGCCGATGGGGGCCTCGGCGGTGCTGCTTTTCGCGGTGCCGGCCAGTCCGCTGGCGCAACCCTGGGCGATCATCGGCGGCAACACGATGTCGGCGCTGTCGGGCATTCTATGGATGAAGCTGATCGGTGACCCGGCCTGGGCGGCGGGGCTCGCGGTGGCGACGGCCATCGCCATGATGAGCCTTGCGCGCTGCCTCCACCCGCCGGGCGGGGCGGTGGCGCTGACCACGGTGATCGGCGGGCCTGCGGTGGTCGGCGCCGGTTGGGGTTTTGCGTTCTTGCCGGTGGCGGTGAACTGCCTGCTGCTGGTGGGCATCGGCTGGCTTTACCATGCGGCGGTGCGCGGCAATTATCCGCATCGTGCCGCCGCTTACGTGGCGCCTCCGGGCAGCAGTGTTGGCTACACGATGGCCGATGTCGATGATGTGCTGGCGCATTACGACGATCTGCTCGATGTCAGCAGCGAGGATCTCGACACGCTGTTCCGTCAGGTGGAGAGCCGCGCCTGGCGCCGCCTGCATGGGGTGATCCGCTGCGAGCAGATCATGCGCGCCGCCGAGCCGCTGGCGCTTGAGGCATCGCTGGATGAGGCCGCGCAGGCGCTGGCCCGGCAGGACCTGCGCGCCATTCCGGTGGTGGCGCAAGATGGCCATGTCGAGGGGCTGCTGGGTCTGGCCCAGCTTGCCGGCGCGCGCAGCGTGGCGGCGGCGATGGAGACCTCTCCCTGCCTCGCCTCGGGCGATACGCCCATCGATGAGGTGCTGCCGATCCTGTCAGGCGGGCGCTATCACGAGGCGATCGTGGTCGATGCGCAGGGGCGCTATGCGGGGCTGATCACCCAGACCGAATTGCTGGGCGCCCTCTGGCGCGGCCATATCGCCGAGGCGATTGCGCATACTTCGGTTTGAAAATCCGGCGAAAGAGCCGGATTTTGCGGCACCAGCCCACTCCCCCGCCCGGCCACCCAGAGGATACCACCATAGGGTAACCGGGCGGGCGAGCGGGCTGGTGCCGCAGGTTCAAACCCTCAAGCCCTGATGAACGCCTGTACCGGGGTCGATGCCTCCATCGGCTCCCACGCCGGGCGGCCCAGCAGATAGCCTTGCACCAGATCGCAGCGCGCGCCCTCAAGGAAACCGAGCTGCAGCGGCGTTTCCACCCCCTCGGCGCAGACGCTCATGCCCAGCGCGTGGCCCAGTTGCATGATGGCGCAGGCCACCGCCTCGGCCTGCCGGTCCGCGCCCAGATCGTCGACGAAGCTGCGGTCCAGCTTCAGCCGGTCGAAAGGCAGCTTGCGCAGATAGTTGAGCGAGGAATAGGAGGTGCCGAAATCGTCCAGCGCAAAGCCCACCCCCAGATCGCGCAGGCTTTCCATCGAATGGCGCGCGCTGTCGGTATGGGTGATGATGGTGCGCTCGGTCAGCTCCAGGATCAGGCGCTGGGGCGGCAGGCCGGTTTCGCCCAGCACGCGCTGCACCAGCGGCACCAGCTCCTCGCGGCTGAACCAATAGGCCGAGAGATTGACCGAGATGGTCAGATCCTCGGGGATCTCCAGCGCGGCCCGGCACGAGGCGCGCAGCACCCATTCGTCGAGCGCGCCGATCAGCCCCGAAGCCTCGGCCACCGGGATGAAGGTGGAGGGCACGATGGGGCCATGGCCGGGGCAGGTCCAGCGCACCAGCGCCTCGTAACCGGTCAGCCGCCCGTCGCCGGTCAGGAAATAGGGCTGCCATTGCAGCTTCAACTGGTCCTGAGCAATGGCCTCTTCGAGCCGGTGCTCGATGGTGTTGTAGGAGGCATTGGCCAGCAGCGGCACCACCTCGTCGGCGATGACAAGCCGGTCGCGGCCCTCGCGCTTGGCCATATACATGGCCTCCTTGGCGGAGCGGCGCACCTCGGCGGCGGTGGTGCCGTGGCGCAGCGCCAGGGCGCAGCCCACTGACGCCGACATCACGATCTGCCTGCCGTCTGAAGTGCCGTCGATCTCGATGGGGGCGTTGATGTCGGCGATCAGCCGCTGGGCGACGCGCCGCGCGATATCATGCGAGGCCGGGTCGGAGAGGATGATGGCAAATTCGTCGCCGCCGATCCGCGCGGGCACGTCGCTGGCGCGGATGCTGGAGGACAGGCGCTGGCCGATCTGGTTGAGCACATGGTCGCCCACCTCATAGCCATACTGCTTGTTGATGGCGCGAAAGCCGTCGAGGTCGATCGAGAGCAGGGCGAAGGGGCGTCCGGCAAAGGCCGATTCCATCGCCGCATCCATCGCGGTTTCCAACTGGCGGCGGTTGGCCAGGCGCGTCAGCGGATCGCGGGTTTCGGCCTCGGCCAAGGTCAGATGGCTCAGATGCAGGTCGAGCAGGTCGCTGGCGCTGGCGGCCAGTTGCGCCAGAAACTGGCGGTCGGCCCGATCGAACTCACGGGGCTCCCGGTCCATCACGCACAGCGTGCCGAGCGGCTGGCCGTTGGTCGCGAGAATCGGCGCCCCGGCATAGAAGCGGATGTGCGTGTCGCCCGTCACCAGCGGATTGTCGGCAAAGCGCGGATCGCGCGGGGCATCGGGGACCACCATCACCTGATCGGGGGTCAGGATGGCGTGAGCGCAAAAGGCCTCCTCGCGCCCGGTTTCGGGCTGGGTCATGCCGACTGCGGATTTGAACCACTGGCGGTTGGCATCGACCAGCGAGACCAGTGCCACCGGCACATCGAAATGCTGCGCGGCAAGGGCGGTCAAGCGATCGAAGCGCTCATCCGGCAGGCTGTCGAGAATGCGATAGCCTCGCAGGGTGGCCACGCGCTCAGCTTCGTCGGGGGGGAGAACGGCGGGCGGCATTGTGGCGGGGGTTCCTCAATGTAAACTCATCGACGAGCTACCGTTGGAATTGTGGATATTGTGTTAAATTAATTTACATAGCTCGACAGTGAGTGGTTAAAACCATGGGCTGCATGCGACCGCTCTGACTGCTTTTGCGTCTTTTTTTGTCATCAAGCCCGTGTTTGTATCGTTTTCGGGCCAATGAGGCGGATTTCTGCGCTGCATCGCCATGGCCGGATCCCGGCGCAACCATGACAAATGGGCGGGCCCAAAGGGGGCCTGTTAATGATCTTTTAGGCGTAAACTTATACAATGGTGTTCCTCTCCGGAATGGCAAAGATCCTGATTAATTTGGGATAAATTTCGGCCTTTCGGTAAAGGACAGGATGGCGGGCAAACGTCTATGGTAAAGATCAGAATTTCGACCAGAATTCTGGCCAGCTTCGGTATCATCCTGGCGGCCATGCTGGCGGTGGGCCTTTTCATCCATGGCAAACTTTCGGTGATCGAGGAGCATGCGCTCTCGATCCGTGGCGATGCCGTGGCCGGGCTTTACCAGAGCAGCCTGATCAAGGATGCGCTGGGTGCCGATGACCTTCATGCGCTGACCGGCAAGGTGATCGGCCAGGGCTCGGATAGAATGGGTTCGGACGAAGCCGCCGGGCAACAGGCCGAGGATGCCGCCACGCTGACGCGGCTGATCGCCGATTACGAAAAGACCATCTTCACCGAGGATGACCGTCAGGCCTTCACCCGCTTCAAGAGCGATCTGGCGCTGTATCAGTCCGCCAGAGCGCATCAGGGCGCCGCCGCGCCCGAGGTGAGGGCCCGTTTCAACGCGGCCTTTGCCGATATCGCCGCGGTCACCACGCTTAACCAGCGCAACGCGCTGGCGCGGATCGAGGACATCGACGGCCAGATCCGCTCGCTGCTGGTCTCGCTCTCGCTGGGCTTTCTGCTGGCGCTGCTGGTGGCGCTGACCGCCGGGACGATGCTGTTGCGCGTCATTCAGGGCCCGCTGCGCGAGCTGATGGCGGCGATGGATGTGATGCGGCAGGGCGATTTCACCCATCGCGCGCAGGTCGTCCGGCAGGATGAGCTGGGCGAGCTGGCCGAAGGCTTCAACCGCATGGCCGAGGAGGTGATGGCGCTGGTCGGGCAGGTGCAGCGCTCGGGCATCCGCGTCTCGACCTCGATGACCGAGATCGCCGCCACCTCGAAGCAGCAGCAGGCCACCGCCGCCGAGGTCGCCGCCACCACCACCCAGATCGGCGCCACCTCGCGCGAGATTTCGGTGACCTCCAAAGAGCTGGTGCGCACCATGAGCGATGTCGCCGCCGTCTCCGACCATGCCGCCACGCTGGCCAGCGGTGGCCAGCAGGGTCTGGCCCATATGGGCGAGACGATGGAGCAGGTGATGGAGGCCGCCAACACCATCAATGCCAAGCTGGCGATCCTCAACGAGAAGGCGGGCGACATCAATCAGGTCGTCACCACCATCACCAAAGTGGCGGATCAGACCAATCTGCTGTCGCTGAATGCCGCCATCGAGGCCGAGAAGGCGGGCGAATATGGGCGAGGCTTTGCCGTCGTTTCCACCGAAATCCGCCGTCTGGCCGACCAGACCGCTGTGGCCACCTATGACATCGAGCAGATGGTGAAAGAGATCCAGTCGGCGGTCTCGGCCAGCGTGATGGGGATGGACAAATTCTCCGAGGAAGTGCGGCGCGGCATGAGCGACGTGCATGACATCGGCAACCGCTTCGCCGAGATCATCGGCCAGGTGCAGGCTCTGGCCCCCCGCTTCGAGACCGTGACCGAGGGCATGCAGGCGCAGGCCACCGGCGCCGAGCAGATCAGCGAGGCGCTGGTCCAGCTCACCGAGGCCACCCAGCAGACCGTCGAATCGCTGCGCCAGTCGAGCGCGGCGATCGAGGAGCTGAACCATGTCTCGGGCAGCCTGCACGGCAGCATCACGCGCTTCCGGCTGGTCGGCTGAGCCGGGCCTCGATGCTCTTCCTTGCTTTCCGTATCGGCGGCGAGGCCATGGCGCTGGCGGCCGAGCATATCGTCGAGATCGTGCCGCTGGTCGATCTGGAGCAGCCGCGTCAGGGCACACAGGGCGTGTTCCAGTATCGGGGCCAGTATATCCCCGCCATCGACCTGTCCCTGCGCGACACCGGCCATCCCGCCCGCCGCCGCATGAGCACCCGCATCGTGGTGATCCGCTCGCCATGGGACGAGGCGCAGCTTGTCGGGCTGATCGCGGAAGGGGCCAGCGCCATGCTGCGCTTCGATCCGGCTGATTTCGCGCCCTTCGCCCATGGCCCCGACGGGCTGGTCCAGCGGGTGGAGCCGCGCGATCTGGTCCCGCAGGAGGTGGGCGCATGATCCAGCCGCGTTTTGCCGATTTGCTGGACCGGGTGATGGGGCTCGATGCCGCGCTGATCGGCACCTCGGCGGTCGACCGCGCGGTGGACGCCCGCATCCGCGCCAACAATCTGCCCGGCACCGACGCCTATTGGGCCCTGCTGCAACAGGCGCCCGACGAGGTGCAGGCGCTGATCGAGACCGTGGTGATCCCGGAGACATGGTTCTTCCGCGACCCTGCCGCATTTGATGCGATGGTGCGTCTGTGTGCTCCGCGTCTGGCCGATGGATCCGCGCCATTGCGCATCCTCAGCCTGCCCTGCTCGACCGGGGAGGAGCCTTATTCCATCGCCATGGCGCTGCTCGATGCCGGATGGCCGTCCGCGCGTTTCCGGGTCGATGGGGTGGACATCAGCCATCAAGCGCTGGGGTTGGCGCGGCGCGCGGTCTATGGGCGCAATTCCTTCCGCGCGCTGGATCTGGGCTTTCGCGACCGCCATTTCGAGGCAGTCGAACGCGAATGGCATCTGAAGGAGCGTGTGCGCGGCTGCGTGCAATGGCAGCAGGGCAATATGCTCGATGCCGCCTTTCTGGCCGGGGCGGCGCCTTACGATGTGATCTTCTGCCGCAATCTGCTGATCTATTTCGATGCGGCGACGCAAGGGCGCGCCGTGGCGGTGCTGCGCCGTTTGCTGGCGCCGCAGGGGCTGCTGCTGGCGGGGCATTCGGAATCGGGGGTGGTCTCGGCGCATGGCTTTGCCTCGGCGCAGATCCCGATGGCCTTCGCTTTCCGCAAGGCCGAAGCGGTGGTGGCGCCGAAACAGGCTCCCAGGACACCGGCCAGACCGGTGAAACCCGCGCCGCACCCGGTCACGCCGCGCCCTGCGTTCAAGCCCAGCCAGCCCGCGCCCGTTTCTCCCCCGCCGCCCGGCATGGACGGGCTGTGGACCCTGCTCGACAGCGGTCGGCTGGATGAGGCCGAGCGCGCCTGCCAGACCTATATCCGCACCCATGGCGCCAGCGCCGACGCGCTGCTGATCCAAGGCCTGATCGCCGATGCGCGCGGAGATGCCACGGCTGCGGCCGCGTCCTATCGCAAGGTGCTTTACCTCGATCCCGACCATGGCGAGGCCATCGGCCATCTGGCGCTGCTGCTGCGCAAACAGGGCAACCACGCCCGCGCCGATCTGCTGACCCGCCGCCTTGCCCGCCAGAACGGGAGCAACGGGTGATGGCGCAAACCGCTCTGGCCCTCGACGCCTGCTGGAAGCGCATCGGCGTGCAGGGCGACCAGTCCTGCCGCGAGCTGGTGCACCATTCGCATTGCCGCAACTGCCCGGAGTTTTCCCGCCAAGCCACCTTGCTGCTCGACCGCGAGGCACCCGCAGGCGCGCCTTTTGCCGCCTTGTCCGCAATTCCCGAAGCGGCGGAACGCGGGACCTCGGTCACGATCTTCCGGCTGGGCGCGGAATGGTTCGCTCTGCCCACGCTGATGCTCGATGAGATCGTCACGCCGCGTGCCGTTCATTCGCTGCCGCATCGTCGCGATCCCGGCCTGTTGGGGCTGGTCAATGTGCGCGGCGAGCTGGTGGTCTGTGTCTCCATCGCGCGCGCCGTGCTGGGCGATGCCGCCACCGCCGCGCCTCAGGGCTGGATCATCGTGGCGCGGCATGACAGCGGGCGTTTCGCATTCCCGGTCGATGAGGTGGCGCAGACCTTCCACCACACGCCCGCCGCCGTGCAGCCGCTGCCCGCCACGCTGGCCCATGCCGCTACGGGGCTGAGCACAGGCATGCTGGCGTGGCGGGACCGTCATGTCGGGCTGCTCGATGCCGAGGCCCTGTTTGCCGCGCTCAACCGGTGCCTGCTCTGATGGGCGCGCATGATCTCAGCCAGTTTTCGATGCGCGACCTCTTCCGCATGGAGGCCGGGGAGCTGACCCAGTCGCTCACCGCCGCCCTGCTGGAGCTGGAGCGGACGCCGACCCGCCCCGACCTGCTGGAAGACTGCATGCGCGCGGCCCATTCGCTCAAAGGCGCGGCGCGGATCGTCGATCTGCGCGCGGCGGTGACGGTGGCCCATGCGATGGAGGATCTGTTCGTCGCGGCGCAAAAGGGCGAGCAGCATCTCGACCGCGCGCGGATCGACCTGCTGCTGGGCGGGGTCGATCTGCTCTCGGCGCTGGCCCGCGCGCCCGATGAGGAAAGCGCGCCCGAGCAGGCGGCGTGGCAGGCCGATGCCGACCGTTTCGCGACGGGTCTGGCCGACCATATCGCCCATGCGCCGGTCGCCGCGCCGCCCGTCGCCGCGCCGATTGCGGTGCCTGTTGCGGAGGACCCGCATGACCGCTCGTTGCGGGTCAGTGCGGAGAATCTCAACCGCATGCTCGATCTGGCGGGAGAAACGCTGGTCGAGACGCATCAGTTGCGCCCCTTCGAGCAATCGCTGCTGCGCCTCAAGCGCATGCAGCGCGAGGCGGCGGTGTCGCTCGACACGCTGGAGGCGGCACTGCCGCCCGATCTCGATGATCGCGCCCGCGCCGCGCTGTCCAAACTTCACGAACAGCTTGCCGCCTGCCGCCAGCATCTGGGCGACCGGCTGAGCCATCTGGAAAGCCGCAACCATCGCAGCAGCGATCTGGCGCATCGCCTCTATCATCAGGCGCTGCGGGTGCGGATGCGCCCGCTGGCTGACGGGCTGGGCGGCTTCCCCCGCATGGTGCGTGATATCGCGCATGAGCTGGGCAAGCAGGTGCGGCTGGAGATCAGTGGCGAGCGCACGCAGGTCGACCGCGATATCCTCGAAAGGCTGGAGGCGCCGCTCGGCCATGTGCTGCGCAATGCGCTGGACCACGGGCTGGAAAGCCCGCCGGAGCGCCTTGCCGCCGGAAAGCTGCCCGAAGGGGTGATCCGCCTCTCTGCCGGGCATCACGCCGGGGCGCTGCAGGTGGTGGTGGAGGATGACGGGCGCGGCATCGACCTCGACAAGCTGCGTGCCACGGTGATCGCGCGGGGGCTGTCGTCCGAAGAGACGGCGGCGAAGCTGAGCGAAAGCGAATTGCTGGAGTTCCTGTTCCTGCCCGGTTTCACGATGAAGGAGGGCGTCACCCAGCTCTCCGGGCGCGGCGTCGGGCTCGATGTGGTGCAGGAGATGATCCGCCAGGTGCGCGGGCTGGTGCGCATCACCGCGAAACCGGGCGAGGGTACGCGCTTTAAGCTGGAGCTGCCGCTGACGCTGTCGGTGGTGCGCTCGCTGCTCGTTAGCATCGGGGGCGAGCCTTATGCCTTCCCCTTCGCCCATATCGCGCGGGCGATGAAGGTGCCGCTCGCCAGCGTGAAGGTGATGGAGGGGCGGCAGTATCTCGATCTCGACGGGCAGGCGGTGGGTCTGGTCACGGCGCATCAGGTGCTGGGCTGCGCGCCCGCGTCTGTCGATGATGCCGGGCAGGATCTCAGCGTCGTGCTGCTGGGCACGCCGGGCCAGCTTTATGGCGTGGTGGTGGATCGCTTTGTCGGCGGGGCCGAGCTGGTGGTGCGCCCGCTCGATCCGCGACTGGGCAAGATCAAGGACATCGGCGCGGCGGCGCTGACCGAGGATGGCGCGCCGCTGCTGATTGTCGATGTGGACGATATGCTGCGCTCGCTGGAAAAGCTCTCGGCCTCGGACCGGCTGGGGGCGGTGGGCGGACAGGCCCATGTGCAGGGCGCCAGCCAGCGCAAGCGCGTGCTGGTGGTGGACGACAGCTTCACCGTGCGCGAGCTGGAGCGCAAATTGCTCGACCATCACGGCTATGCGGTCGAGGTCGCGGTGGACGGCATGGATGGCTGGAACATGCTGAAAGGCGGGCATTTCGATCTGGTCATCAGCGATATCGACATGCCGCGCATGGATGGCATCGAGCTGGTGCGCCGCATCCGCGCCGATGCCGCGCTGCACGCCATGCCGGTGATGATCCTCAGCTACAAGGACCGCGAGGAGGACCGCCAGCGCGGGCTGGAGGTGGGAGCCGATTACTACCTCACCAAGGGCAGCTTCCAGAACAATGCGCTGATCGATGCGGTGGTCGATCTGATCGGGGAGGCGGTGGTGTGAGGATCGCTATCGTCAACGATCTGCCCATGGCGGTGGAGGCGATGCGCCGGGCCCTCTCCGCCTCGCCGCATCAGATCGCCTGGACGGCGGCCGACGGCGTGGAGGCGGTGGCCATGTGCGCCCGCGACCGGCCCGACCTGATCCTGATGGACCTGATCATGCCCCGCATGAACGGGGTGGAGGCCACGCGCCGCATCATGGCGCAAAACCCCTGCGCGATCCTGATCGTCACCGCCGGGGTGGAGGACAATGCCGCTCATGTCTTCGCCGCCATGGGGCAGGGGGCGATCGATGCGGTCGATACGCCGCTGCCGGGCTCCGGTCAGGACTGGCCGGGGGCCAGAGCCCTGCTGGGCAAGATCGATACGCTGGCGCGCCTCATCACCGAGGGTGAGCCGCCGCATCGCCCGGTGCCTGCTGGTGCGCATGCTCCGGTGGCGGGTGGTCTGCTGGCGATCGGCGCCTCGGCGGGCGGGCCTGCCGCGCTGGCCAGCGTGCTGGGCGGGCTGCCCAGGGATTTTCCCGCTGCGACGGTGATCGTCCAGCATGTCGATGCGCGTTTCGCAGCCGGACTGGCCGACTGGCTGCGGCAGCAATGCGTCCTGCCGGTCAAGCTGGCTGCCGAGGGCGATACACTGCGCCCCGGCCATGTGCTGGTGGCGGGCACCGACGAGCATCTGGTGATGAAGGGCCGCGACAGGCTCGGTTATGTGCCCGACCCCGCCGACCATCCCTATCGCCCCTCGATCGATGTCTTCTTCGGCAGTGCCGGACAGATGTGGAACGGTGCTCTGGTCGGCGTTCTGCTGACGGGCATGGGCGCCGATGGCGCGCGTGGCCTGAAGGATCTGCGCCAGCGGGGCCATCACACCATTGCTCAGGATAAAGCCTCCAGCGCGGTCTATGGCATGCCCAAGGCCGCCGCCGCGCTGGATGCCGCCACCCAAATTCTCCCTCTGGAGAGAATCGCACCCCGCCTTGTCGAAATCTTCAAGGTGAAGCTGTTACAACCGGGGCGCGGAAGTGAAGGATTGAAGATATGAACGATCTGGCCCGCATCGAGGCCGATGTCGCGAGCCCCCTTGGTGTCAATCATGGGGTGGCGCCGCGCTCGGTGATGGTGCTGCTGGTCGATGACCAGATCGTGATCGGCGAGGCGGTGCGCCGCGCGCTGCTCAGCGACCCGACCATCGAGTTCCATTATTGCTCCAACCCGCTCGAGGCGGTGGATATCGCCCGCAAGGTGGCGCCCACGGTGATCCTGCAGGATCTGGTGATGCCTCAGGTGAGCGGCCTCGATCTGGTGAAGGCCTATCGCGCCGATCCTGTCACGCGGGGCATTCCGATCATCGTGCTCTCCACCAAGGAAGAGGCCACGATCAAGAGCGACGCCTTCATGGCCGGCGCCAACGACTATCTGGTGAAACTGCCCGACCGGATCGAGCTGATCGCGCGCATCCGCTATCATTCGGCGGCCTATCTCTCGCAGATCCAGCGCGACGAGGCCTATCGCGCGCTGCGCAAGAGCCAGCAGGAGCTGATGGAGGCCAATTTCGCCCTGCAGCGCCTGACCAATGTCGATGGGCTGACGGGCCTGTCGAACCGCCGCTATTTCGAGGATTATCTCGAAACCGAATGGCGGCAGGCGGCGCGCATGAAGGAGCCGCTCTCCGTGCTGATGATCGATATCGACCATTTCAAGCAGTATAACGACACCTATGGCCATCTTGCCGGCGATGAGGTGCTGCGCAAGGTGGCCCGCGCGGTGCAGGACACCTTCCGCCGCCCGCGCGACCTGACTGTGCGGCTGGGCGGCGAGGAGTTCCTTGTCGTGCTGCCCGCGACCCCGCACGACCAACTGGCGATGCTGGCCCAGCGTGCGGTGCAGGCGGTACGGGGGCTGGATGAGCCGCATAAATCCTCGCCCGTGGCCGGTCATGTGACGATCAGCGTGGGCGCGGCGAGCTGCGTGCCCGACAAGGATGGCGAGCCCTATGCGCTGGTCGAGGTGGCGGACAAGGCGCTCTATGAAGCCAAGCATCAGGGGCGCGACCGCCACGCCGAGGCGTAGAAGGCCGGTCAAAAGCCCCCTCAAAACGCCCCCTTAAAACGCCATAGTGTGGGGTCGCGCAGCTTGATCTGCCCGGCGGGAGGCGCCATGCCCTGCTAAACAGCCGGGGAATTGTGCTTTTATGTCGGTGGGATTGCTCGCCTTGCTTGACGATGTGGCGATGATCGCGCGCGGGGCCGCCGCCTCGCTCGATGATATCGCCGCCGGGGCCGCGCAGGCCGGGGCCAAGGCCGCCGGGGTGGTGATCGACGATGCGGCGGTCACCCCCACCTATGTCAGCGATTTCACCCCGGACCGCGAACTGCCGGTGATCGCGCGGATCGCCAAGGGCAGCCTGATCAACAAGCTGGTGATCCTGCTGCCGCTGGCGCTACTGCTTTCGGCCCTGCTGCCCGGCGCGATCACGCCGCTGCTGATGCTGGGCGGGCTGTATCTGAGCTATGAGGGCGCCGAGAAGCTGGTCGAAAAACTGACAGGCCATCACGAGGAGGATGAGGAGGCCCGCCCCACCAGCGCCGCCGCTTTCGAGCAGGCGCGTGTGTCGGGCGCGGTGCGCACCGATCTGATCCTCTCGGCCGAGATCATGGCGATCGCTCTGGCCGAAGTCACTGCCGAGCCGCTGGTCGAGCGGGCCATCGTGCTGGCGCTGGTGGGCGTGGCGATGACGGCGCTGGTCTATGGCACGGTGGGGCTGATCGTGAAGCTGGACGATATCGGCCTGCATCTGGCGCGCAAGGGCGGTCCGGCGCTGCAAGCGATCGGCCGTGTGCTGGTGACGGGCACGCCGACCTTGCTCAAGGCGCTGGCGGGCATTGGCACGGCCGCGATGCTTTGGGTGGGCGGCGGTATTCTGCTGCACGGCACGGCGGAATTAGGCTGGCCGCTGCTGGCCGACTGGCAGCATGGCATGGCGCATCATGTCGAAGCGGCGCTGGCGGGCTTTCCCGGCGCGGCGCTGGGCTGGCTGGTCTCGGCGGCTCTGGCGGGCGTGTGCGGGCTGGTTGCGGGCTTTGTGGTGGTGGGGGCGACGCATGGCCTGCCTGCCCTGCTGAAGGGAGGCAAAGCATGAAAGGCCGCCACCAACCCCTGCTGCGCCGCCGCGACGGCCATGGCGCGCGCGTCACCAGCGAGGAGCTGTTCTTCGATCTGGTCTATGCCTTTGCCGTCACCCAGCTTTCGCATCTGCTGCTGCACCGGCTCGATTGGCTGGGCGCACTCGACACGCTGATCCTGTGGTTCGCCATGTGGCTGGGCTGGCAGTATGTCTGCTGGATCACCAACTGGTTCGACCCCGAAACGCCCAAGGTGCGGGGCATGCTCTTCGCGGTGATGCCACTGACGCTGGTGATCGCCGCCGCTCTGCCCGAGGCCTTTGGCGAGCGCGGGCTGATCTTTGCCCTGGCCTACGGGGCGATGCAGGTGGGCTGCGCGGGCTGGAGCCTGTGGGATCTGCGCGGCGGCCACCCCTTGCGGATGAACTATCTGCGCATCTTCCTCTGGATGGTGATCGCGGCCTGTTTCTGGATCGCGGGCGGTCTGGCCGAGCCCATGATGCGACGCGCCTTGTGGGTGGGCGGCGTGGCCTGCATCTACATCTCGCCGATGCTGGGCTTCTGGCTGCCGGGGCTGGGGCGCTCGGTGACCAGCGACTGGACCATCGACGGCGGCCATCTGGCCGAGCGTTGCCAGTGCTTCGTCATCGTCGCGCTGGGCGAGGCGGTGCTGGCCACCGGCGGCGGCTTTGCCGAGGCCGAGCATTGGCCATGGGTGCTGGTGGGCGCGCTGGCGGTCACCTTCATGACCACGCTGACCCTGTGGTGGCTCTATTTCGGCACCTCCAGCCGGGCGGCGACGGCCAAGATCGAACATGCGGAAGACCCCGGCGCGATCGGGGCGCAGTTCCATTATGTCCATGCCCTGCTGGTGGGCGGCATCGTGGCGGCGGCGGTGGGGCACGATCTGGTGATCGAGCATCCGCTGGAGCACACGCAGTGGCGCGATCTGCTGGCGCTGGGGGCCGGGCCGGGGCTCTATCTGCTGGGCAGCACGCTCTACAAAAGGGTGGTCTATGGGCACTGGCCGCTCTCGCATCTGGTGGGGCTGGCGGTGCTGGTGCTGGGCCTGCCGCTGGGCCTTGGCCAGAGCCGCCTGATGGTCGAGGGCGCGCTGGGCGCGGTGCTGCTGGGCACCGCCTGGCGCGAGTATGTGGTGCGTGGGCGCCGCCGTGAAAAGGCGTCGCATCAATAGCTTGCTTGAGGGTGCCCGGCGGGGACCCACATGAGATGAACCGTGTGAATAAGCCGTTCATCCCAGAGACAGCTTGGGAACCGAAGCCCTTGGCGAAACGTTCGCCAAGGGATGACGGATTTTTCTCCATCGCCCGAAGAGGGCTCGATCGCCTGCCTTGATCTGCAGATGCCTCCCCCGCAACTGCTTGAAAATGCCAGCCTCTTTCTCGATTTCGACGGCACGCTGGTCGATCTGGCGGACCGGCCGGACGCTGTGCATGTGCCGCCCGGACTTCATGATCTGCTCGGCGCGCTGGGCCGACGCCTTGCCGGGCGGCTGGCCATTGTCAGCGGGCGCGGCGCGCGCGATGTCGCCGATCAACTGGGGCAGCCGCCCTGCCTGATCGTGGGCAGCCATGGCGCCGAATTTCGCGATGCCACCGGGCGGATCACCGCCCCGCCGCGCTCGCCCACGCTGGAAGAGGCCGTGCTGGCGGTCCGCGCCTTTGCCGATGGCAAGCAGGGGCTGCTGGTGGAAGACAAGCCGCAGGGCGTGGCCCTTCACTATCGCCTCTCCCCCGCGCGTCAGGATGAGTGTGACGCTTTCGCTCAGGATCTGGCGCGCCGGACTGGGCTCTATCTCCAGACCGGCAAGATGATGGTGGAGCTGCGCATGGGCGGGGCCGACAAGGGCATCGCGCTCAACCGGCTGATGGGCCAGACCGCCATGCGTGGCACCAGGCCGGTGTTTCTGGGCGATGACGACACCGATGAAACCGCCTTCCGTGCCGCGCGGGCGCTGGGCGGGGCGGGCATTCTGGTCGGCCCGGTGCGGGTGACGGCGGCGCTGTGGCGTCTGCCCGATGTGGCCCATGTGCATGACTGGCTGGCGGAGGCGGTGGCATGAGCGGTCTTGATCTCTGGGTGATCGGCAATTGCCATGTCAGCGCGCTGATCGATCGCGCCGGCCGGATGGTGTGGGGCTGTGTGCCGCGCGTCGATGGCGATCCGTTGTTTTCCGCGCTGATCGGCGGAGAAGAGCCTGAACACGGCTTCTGGTCGGTGGAGCTGGAGGATGTGGCCGAAACCACGCAATCCTATCTCACCAACACCTCTGTTCTGGTGACCCGCCAGAGCGACGGGGCGGGCAATACCATCGAGATCCTCGATTTCTGCCCCTATTTCCGCCGCCATGGCCGCACCTATCGCCCGGTGGCCTTTGCGCGCATCGTGCGCCCCGTCTCGGGCAATCCGCGCATCCGCATGCGGCTGCGCCCCACGCGCAACTGGGGTCATCCGGCGCGCGGCGTGGTGGGGGGGACCAACCATATCCGCTACCCCACCGAGGCGATGGTGATGCGGCTGACCACCACCGCGCCGGTCGGCTATATCCATGAGGAGCGGCTGTTCCGCCTCGAAGGGACGATGCATTTCTTCCTCGGGCCCGATGAGAGCTTCTCGGCGGATATGAGTTCGACGCTCGACGAGATGCTGAAGAACACCGCTGACGAATGGCGCGAATGGGTGCGCGGGCTGGCCATTCCGCTGGAGTGGCAAGGGGCGGTGATCCGCTCGGCCATCACGCTCAAGCTGTGCCAGCATGAGGAAAGCGGGGCGATCGTCGCCGCGCTGACCACCTCGATCCCCGAGCACAAGGGCTCGCAGCGCAATTGGGATTACCGTTACTGCTGGATCCGCGACGCCTATTACACAGTGCAGGCGCTGAACCGGCTGGGCGCGCTCGATGTGCTGGAAGGCTATCTGGTCTATCTGCGCAACATCGTGGATTCGGCGCGGGGCGGGCATATCCAGCCGCTCTATGGTGTGCTGGGCGAGGCCACCTTGCATGAGCGCGAGGAAGAGCTGCTTTCGGGCTATCGCGGTATGGGGCCGGTGCGTGTCGGCAATCTGGCCTATGAGCAGGTCCAGCATGACGCCTATGGCCAGATCGTGCTGTCGAACACGCAGGCCTTTTTCGACGAGCGCCTGTTCCGCAAGGCGGGGATCGACGATTTCCAGTCGCTGGAACGGGTGGGCGAACGCGCCTGGCACCATTACGACCAGCCCGACGCGGGTCTGTGGGAGCTGCGCACGCGGCAATCGGTGCACACCTATTCCGCCGCCATGTGCTGGGCGGCCTGCGACCGTCTGGCCAATGCCGCCCATGTGCTGGGGCTGGAGGAACGCTCGACCCTCTGGCAGGAGCGCGCCGACACCATCCGCACCCGCATCGAGACGGCGGCATGGCGCCCCGACACGCGGCGCCTGTCGGCCACCTTCTCGGGCGACGATCTGGATGCCAGCGTGCTGCAGCTTCTCGAACTGCGCTTTCTGGCGCCTGACGACGAACGTTTTCAGGATACGCTGGCTGCTGTCGAGGAAGGCCTGCGGCGCGGCTCGCATATGCTGCGCTATGCCACGGAGGACGATTTCGGCCTGCCGCAGACCGCCTTTAACGTCTGCACCTTCTGGTTGATCGAGGCGCTCTATTACACCGGGCGCGAGGCCGAGGCGCGCGCCCTGTTCGAGGAAATGCTCTCGCGCCGCACCGCCGCCGGGCTGTTGTCCGAAGACATCGATCCCGTCACCGGCGAGCTGTGGGGCAATTACCCTCAGACCTATTCGCTGGTCGGCATCATCAACTGCGCTGTTTTGCTCAGCAAACCCTGGAGTTCCATCCGTTGAGTCGTCTGATCGTCATTTCCAATCGTGTCAGTGCAGGCGGAGGCGCCGCCGGCGGCCTCGCCGTGGCGTTGATGGCCGCGCTGCGTGAAAATGGAGGCATCTGGTTCGGCTGGTCGGGCGGGCGCACCGACCATTTCACCGGCCATATCAACTTTCATATCGAGGATGACGTCCGCACCGCCACCATCGATCTGGAAGACCAGGACATCGAGGAATATTACAACGGCTACGCCAACCGCACGCTGTGGCCGTTGTTCCATTACCGCATCGATCTGGCCGAGTACGAGCGCAGCTTTGCCGGGGGTTATCGCCGTGTGAATGAGCGCTTTGCCGAGACCGTTCTCCCGCTGATCGAGGCGGAGGATCATGTCTGGGTGCAGGATTACCATATGCTGCCGCTGGGCGCCGATCTGCGCGGGCATGGCGTGACCAACCGCATCGGCTTCTTCCTCCATATCCCCTGGCCGCCGCGCAAGCTGCTGATGACACTGCCCGAGGCGCGGGAAATGGTGGAGATGCTCTTCGCCTATGATCTGATGGGCTTTCACACGCAGGAATGGCTGGAGAGCTTCTGCGATTTCGTGCGCGAGGAGCTGGGTGGCACCATCAGCGAGGATTATGTCGCCACTTTGGGCGACCGCAGCCTCAAATTGATCGCCTGCCCCGTCGGCATCGATGCGCGCGAATTTGCCGAGCTGGCCAGCAGCACGACCGCGCATGAAACCTGCCAGCGGGTGAAGGACAGCGCCGTGGGCCGCGCCCTGATGGTGGGCGTCGACCGCCTCGACTATTCCAAAGGGCTGGAGGAGCGGTTCCTCGGCTACGAGCGCTTCCTCACCGAGCATCCCGAGGAGCGCAAGGAGGTGGTGCTGCTGCAGATCGCGCCACCTTCGCGCGGGGCGGTGGAAAGCTATCAGCGCATCCGCACCACGCTGGAAGGGCTGGCGGGGCGCATCAACGGGGCTTACGCCGGGCTCGACTGGGTGCCGATCCGCTATGTGAATCAGGCCTATGCGCGCGATGCGCTGGCGGGCGTCTATCGCGCCAGCCGTATCGGGCTGGTGACGCCGCTGATGGACGGCATGAATCTGGTCGCCAAGGAGTATGTCGCGGCGCAGGACCCGAACGACCCCGGCGTGCTGATCCTCTCGCGCTTTGCCGGGGCCGCCTCGCAGATGAAGGAGGCGATCCTCGTCAACCCGCACAGCGCCGAGGAACTGTCCGACGCCATGTTGCAGGCACTGGTCATGCCGCTGGAAGAGCGCAAGCGCCGCTGGACCACGATGATGGAAGACGTTCAGCGCCGCGACGTGATGTGGTGGCTGAAGGAGTTTACCGCCGCGCTGGCGGCTTGTCGGCAGCATGACGAGCCGGAGCAGATCGAAGGGTTGCCTTCGGATGGGGCGGTAGAAGCCCAGTAAGGCAAGAGGCCTCCGGCGGGCAAAGGGCCATCGCCCTTTGCAATCCCTTTATTTTGAAGACGCTGATGCGCCGCAGGCAGTGATAATCGTGGCTTCTGCCTGCGGCGCGGCAAGCTGGGCGCAAGGCCGAACCCGATGCGCCACGCAGACATTCATGGGAGCGCGAGGGCCCGGAGCATTTCTCTTGAGAAATGCGACCGACAAAGACTCCACCCTCGCATTTTCTCTTCCTTCAACCTCTACTCATCATCCTCATCGCTGTCGGTATCGCCCAGAAAGCCTTCCTCATCGTCGTGGACGGGTTCACCGGCATAGGCGCCATTGTCGATCTGACCGCTGCGGATCATCTGGTTCATCGTATCGATCAGGTCGGGCACATCGTCGGGCAGGATGTCGGTGCGGTCGCTGCCGCCGCCGCGATTGCTCTCTTCATAGAGGCCGGTCTGGCGGTCGAGAGCGTCCCCGGCCACGTCCTGTGCCTGGCCTTCATCGCGTTGTTCGCTGTTGTCTTCTTCGGTCGGATCGATCTGGCGGGGCATGGCTCGTTCCCTTTGCATTGCGGTCGTGAGGGCCGCGCTTCATGCCAAGACAACGAGCCATCGGCCTCGCTTGTTCCGGTCAGTAATGGTGAATATCGACCCAGTGTGCGAAGGCATCGATGATGCTGGCGAGGAACTTGCGATTGTCCTCGCTGCCAGGCTTGCCATCCGCATCCAGCAGCTTTTCGGCATGGCCCAGATAGGCCTCGGGCTGCTGCATGGTGGGCACATTGAGGAAGACCAGCGACTGGCGCAGATGGTGGTTGGCGCCAAAACCGCCGATGCCACCGGGCGAGGCGCTGATCACCGCGCCGGGCTTGCCGTTCCACACGCTGTGGCCATAGGGGCGAGAGCCGACATCGATGGCGTTCTTCAGCACGCCGGGCACAGAGCGGTTGTATTCGGGCGTCACGAAAAGCACGGCGCGGGCTTGCGCGATCTCCTCGCGGAAACGCACCCACTGCGCGGGCGGTGTCTCATCGAGGTCCTGATTGTAGAGCGGCAGGTCGCCGATCTCGACGATGGACAGCTTCAGTTCGGCGGGTGCCAGTTCGATAAAGGCGTGGGCCAGCTTGCGGTTGATTGACTCCTTGCGCAGGCTGCCGACCAGAACCGCGACCCTATGTTCGATGCCTGTGACGTGTTCAACGCTCATGCCTGTTCCTCCTTGCCGTGGACCAACGAGAGAAGAACGCTCCAGAGCGCGATCCGGCCATCCACTTTTTGCGGGTTCAGAAGCTGTTTGCAAATCCGGCGAAGCCGGATTTGCGGCACCGGCCCCTCTCCCCCACCCGGCCACCCAACGGTAGTATTCTATGGGTGGCCGGGTGGGGGAGAGGGCCGATGCCGCACTGAAAATGCGCTTTCGCGCATTTTCCAAACGAGCTCTCAGGCGCGAGGTCTATCAGGAGGAGGTGTCGGCATCGTGACGCAGATCGTGCCGCGCGCCGAGATGGGCTTCGCCGCGCGCCAGGGCCAGCGCCTCCTGCCGGTGCCTTTCGCGATAGGAGGCGCGCTGGGCATCGGTGCGTTCGCCATGGCAGGCGGGGCAGCTCACGCCTTCCTCATAGAGCGGCGAGGCGGTGTCGGCCTGCGTGATCGGGCGGCGGCAGGCGTGGCAGAGCAGATGGCTGCCCTGCGCCAGCCCATGGCCGATGGTGACGCGCTGGTCGAAGACGAAGCATTCGCCCTGCCACAGGCTGTCGGCCTCGGGCACCTGTTCCAGATAGTTGAGGATGCCGCCCTTGAGGTGATAGACCTCCTCCACGCCTTCGGCCTTTAGAAAGGCGGTGGATTTCTCGCAGCGGATGCCGCCGGTGCAGAACATCGCCACCCTGGGCGGCTTGCCAGCACTCAGCAGAGCCTCGCGCTGCTCCCGGAACCATGCGGGAAATTCACTGAAGCTGCGGGTGTGGGGATCGATGGCGCCCGCGAAAGTGCCCACGGCCACCTCGTAATCGTTGCGGGTGTCGATGACAATGGTGTCGGGATCGGCGATCAGCGCGTTCCAGTCCTGCGGCTCGACATAGGTGCCCACGCTCGCCAGCGGGTCGATGTCGGGCTGGCCCATGGTGACGATCTCGCGCTTGATGCGCACCTTCATGCGGTGAAAGGGCATGGCAGGCGCGGTCGAGAATTTCACATCCAGCCCGGCGCATCCGGGCAGGGCGCGGATATGCTCCAGCAGGCGCGCGATGGCATCATCGGTGCCCGCAACGGTGCCGTTGATCCCCTCGGGCGCCAGCAGCAGCGTGCCCTTGATGCCTTGCTCGTCGCACAAAGCCTGCAAGGGCGCGCGCAGGGCGGCGCAATCGGCAAAGGGCGCGAACTGATAAAGCGCGGCAACTGTGAGAGGGTTTGGGGTCAACGGGGTCTCGGTCATGGCGCGCCCATAGACCGAAATGCGGCTTTCTTGAAGCAGGGGGATCGACCTCTGTCCAATTGCTGGTGTGCGCAGGCCGGGCTAGACAGGCGGCAAGACGGTTGCGGGAAAGGATGGCCATGAGTTTCCTCGATCAACTGGGTGTGACGATCCCCCTTGTGCAGGCGCCGATGGCGGGTGTTTCCACGCCGGAGATGGCGGCGGCGGTCAGCGATGCGGGCGCTCTGGGCTCCATCGCGGTGGGCGCCACCGATGCGGCGGGCGCCGGGGTGATGATCGCGAAGACCCGCGCGCTGACCGACCGGCCTTTCAACGTCAATTTCTTCGTCCATGCCAAGCCTCAGGCCGATCCTGTGCGAGAAGCGGCATGGCTGGAGGCTTTGGCGCCCAGTTTCGCGGAATTTGGCGCGCAGCCGCCTGCGCAGCTCTCCACCATCTACACCAGCTTTGCCGACGATCCCGCCATGCTGGCCCTTCTGCTGGAGGCGCGCCCGGCGGTGGTCAGCTTCCATTTCGGCCTGCCCTCGGCGGAAGCGATCGCGGCGTTGAAGGCGGCTGGCATCGTGCTGCTGGCCTGCGCCACCAGCCCCGCCGAGGCGCTGGCGGTGGCCGCTACGGGCGTCGATGCGGTGGTGGCCCAGGGCATCGAGGCAGGTGGCCATCGCGGCATTTTCGATCCCGAAGGACAGGACGACCGGCTGGGCACGCTGGCGCTTACCCGCCTGCTGGTGAAGCAAGGTCGCCTGCCGGTTGTCGCGGCGGGCGGGATCATGGATGGCGCGGGAATCGCCGCCGCGTTGAAGCTGGGTGCCGTCGCCGCGCAATTGGGCACCGCCTTTGTGCCTTGCCCGGAAAGCGCCGCCGATGCCGCGTTCCGGGCTGCTCTGGCGGGGCCGGGGGCGGGGCATACGGTGTTTACCAAGCTGATCTCGGGCCGTATCGCGCGCAGCCTGCCCAACCGCTTTACCGCCCTGGAATCCGCGCTGGGTGGGTTGCAGCCGCCCGACTACCCCCGCACCTATGATGCCGGAAAGGCGCTTAACGCCGCCGCCAAGGCGCAAGGCGAGAGCGGCTTTGCCGCGCAATGGGCGGGGCAGGGCGCTCCACTGGCGCGTGCCTGGCCCGCCGCCGAACTGGTGGTGCTGCTGGCGCGCGAACTGGCGCAGGCGCAGGGCTGACACCGCCTCTCGCGGGATCAAAACAACAGCATGAATGTTTGAGCAGGGAGCAGCCTTTCCCTGCCGAACCCTTGTGTCTGCGCGCTTTCTTTTCGCGCGCTTATGCATTTTTTGGTGGAAGCGGACAAAGTGTCCGTTTATGGCTGCATCCAGCCAACCGCTCCTGCGGATGCCCGTGGCCGAAGAAGACGGCCTGTCCAAATGCTGCCAAGACATGAGAGAGAGCGATGAGCGAGCCTTCCTCCCCCGCCCCAGAAGCCACGTCCGAGGAGGCCGACAGCCCCGCCAAAAAGCGCCGCGCGCGGCTGATTCTCACGGTTCTGGGGGTGACGGCGCTGGTCAGCGGCGGCATCTGGCTGGTCAATTACGAGACCACCGGAAAATATCTCGAAGACACCAATGACGCGACGATTCAGGTCGATTCGGTGGTCGTCTCGCCGCGTATCGCGGGATATGTCGCGCAGGTGCTGGTGACGGACAATCAGGATGTGAAGGCCGGCACGCCGCTGGTGCGCATCGATGCCCGCGATTTCCAGGCGAAGTCCTCGCAGGCCTCGGCGCAGATCGAGGTGGCCGATGCGCTGGTCGCCAATGCCAAGGCCGGGATCGGCGAGCAGGAAGCCGCCATCGAGCAATCGCGCGCGCAGTTGGTGGTGGCGCAGGCCAAGGCGGCCTATGATGCCGAGCAGGTGCGCCGCTACACGCCGCTGGTGGCCAGCGGGGCCGAGCAGGGCCAGCAACTGGCGCAGCTTCGCAGCAATGCCCAGCAGTCGGCGGCGCAGGTCCGCGCGCAGCAGGCCGCGATCCTTGGCCAACAGCGCCGCATCACCTCGCTTCAGGCCCAGATCGAGCAGGCCAAGGCGCAGGGCGCGGGCGGCAAGGCGCAGCTGGCCGCCGCAAACGTCGATGTCGATGCCACGCTGATCCGCGCCAGCGAGGATGGCCGCATCGGCGACAAGACCGTCACCCCGGGCCAGTATGTGCAGGCGGGCACCCGCCTGATGACGCTGGTGCCGCTGTCTAAAATCTACGTCACCGCCAATTTCAAGGAAACGCAGCTTGAGCTGATGCGCCCCGGTCAGCCGGTGAAGATCAAGGTCGATGCCCTGGGTGGACGTGCCGTCAACGGCACGGTGGAGAGCATGGCGCCGGGCACGGGGGCGCAATTCTCGCTGATCCCGCCCAGCAACGCCACGGGCAATTTCACCAAGATCGTGCAGCGCGTGCCGGTGCGCATCCGCATCGATGCCGATGCTGCCACCCGCCGCCTGCTGGTGCCGGGGCTGTCGGTGACCACGATTGTGAACACGAAAGCCGCCAAGGATGAGGCGCGCTAAGCCATGGCCGGCGATCTGCCTCATCCTCCGCCGCCGCCCGAAAAGGCGGATCTGACCGCATGGCTCGCCGTGGCGGCGGGCACGCTGGGCGCGCTGATGGCGACGCTCGACATCTCCATCGTCAACTCCGCCCTGCCCACCATTCAGGGCGAGATCGGCGCATCGGGCACCGAGGGCACCTGGGTCGCCACCAGCTATCTGGTGGCCGAAATCGTCATCATTCCGCTGGCCGCATGGTTTCAGCGGGTGCTGGGGCTGCGCACCTTCCTGCTGATCGCGGCCAGCCTGTTCACGCTGTTCTCGATGATGTGCGGCATGGCGGGCACGCTGCCGCAGATGATCATCGGCCGCGTGGGGCAGGGCTTTACCGGCGGCGCGCTGATCCCCACCGCCCAGACCATCATCGCCATGCGCCTGCCGCGCAGCCAGCAACCCATCGGCATCGCCGCCTTCGGGGTGACCGCCGTGATGGGCCCGGTGATGGGGCCCTTGATCGGCGGCTGGCTGACCGAGAATGTAAGCTGGCACTATGCCTTCTTCCTCAATCTGCCGGTTTGCATCGCGCTGCTGGCGCTGCTGATCATCGGCCTGCCGCATGAAAAGAGCCATCTCGACCAGTTCAAACAGGCCGACTGGTTCGGCATCGTCGGCCTGGCGCTGGGGCTGGGCGGGCTGACCGTGCTGCTGGAAGAAGGCCAGCGCGAGCAATGGTTCGCCTCGGACCTGATCCGCTATATGGCGCTGGTGTCGGGGCTGGGTTTTGTCAGCATCGCCATCGGCCAGTTCACCGCGAAACGCCCCGTCATCAAGCTGCGACTGCTGGCGGACCGGCAGTTCGGTGCGGTGGCGATGATGGGCATCGTGCTGGGGATCGTGCTCTATGGCACGTCCTATGCGATCCCGCAGTTTCTGGCGCTGATTTCGGGCTATAACGCCCTGCAGTCGGGCAAGATCGTGCTGCTTTCGGGCATTCCCAGCCTGTTTATGATGGCCATCGTGCCGATCCTGCTGAAACGCATCGACGTGCGGATCGCGGTGGCCTCGGGGCTGCTGATCATGGGCACATCGGCGCTGTTCGACACCGATCTGAGCATCGTTTCGGACGGCAGCAATTTCGTGGCCTCGCAGTTGTTGCGCGGGGTCGGGCAGATTCTTGGCATGCTGTTCCTCAGCCAGGCCTGTGTGCGTTCGGTGTCTCGCGAGGATTCGGGCGATGCCTCGGGCCTGTTCAACGCCTTCCGTAATCTGGGGGGCAGCTTCGCGCTGGCGGGCATCGCCATCGTGCAGGATCAGCGCTCGTGGTTCCATGCCCGCCGCATCGAGGAAACGCTGAACGCCAATGGCCATCTGGTGCAGGCCAAGGTTGCCTCGCTCGGCGGGATCGCCAGCGCGGCGCCTCAGCTTGAGCAGCAGATCCAGGCGCAGGCTCTGGTGATGACCTTCAACGATATCTTCTGGATCATGGGCATGGGTACGCTGATCGTGCTGCCGCTGGTCCTGTTCCTTCGCCCTTTCCCCAGCGATGCCGCGCCCAGCGCGCCGATGCATTGAGGCCTTTATGACGATGCGTTCCCTTCCTTTCATTCTGGTCCTGCCGCTGGGGCTGGCCGCCTGCACCGTGGGGCCCAACTATGCCGGGCCGCCCAAATCCTCTGCTGCTCTGGCGGGCCCCGCCTTTGCGCGCGGCGCAGATGCGGTTGTTGCAGGCCCCGCTCTGGCCCGCTGGTGGGAGCCACTGAACGACGCCCAGCTCTCCGCGCTGATCGATGCCGCGCTGGCGCATAACCCCTCCATCGACGAGGCGCAGGCCCGCATCCGCGAGGCCAGCGCCATTCTGCGCCAGCGTCAGGCGGCGGGTCTGCCCACTCTGGCGCCCAGCTTTATGGCGGCGCATCTCGACATTCCGCCGATCAGCGGCAATGGCGACCGCACCAATTTCACCTTCTACAATCTGGGCGGCACCGCCTCGTGGGAGCCCGATCTGTGGGGCGCCGACCGTCGCAACAATGAGGCCGCGCGCGCCACCATCGGCCAGCGTCAGGCCAGCCTTGCCGATACGCAGGTGAGCCTTTCGGCGCAGGTGGCGCAGGCCTATGTCAACTTGCGCGATGCCCAGAGCCGCAAGGCGCTGCTGACGACCCTGGCCGAGCGCCAGAGCCATGCTCTGGACCTGACGAAGCAGCGGCAGGGCGCGGGCACCGCCACCCAGCAGGATGTGGAGCGCGCTCAGGCCGATCTGCAATCGACGCTGGCACAAGGCGCGCCTTTGCAGGCACAGGCGGAGGTGGCGATGAACCAGCTTGCCGTGTTGACGGGGCAGGCCCCAGGCGCTCTGGATGCCCAGCTTGGCAATGCGCAGCCGATCCCCACGCTGCCCGCTCAGGTGGCGGTGGGCGATCCGGCGCAATTGATCGCCCAGCGCCCCGATGTGCGCGTCGCTGAAAGGGCGCTGGCCGCCAGCACGGCGCAGATCGGCGTCAACAAGGCCAAGCTGCTGCCGACCATCAGCTTCACCGGCATTCTGGGGCTGGGCGGCGCCAAAATGGGCGATCTGGTCGATCCCTCGATGGGGGCTTGGGGTGTTCTGCCTCAGCTCAAATGGGCGGGGCTCGATTGGGGCAAGGGCCACGCGCTGGTCCGCCAGAGCGAAGCCCAGCGCGACACCGCCGAGGCGCAATACCGCAGCGCGGTGCTGAAGGCCTTGGAGGATGCCGAGAGCAGCCTGTCGCGCTTTGGCGCGGCGCGCACCCGTCTGGCGCATCTGGCGCAGGGCGAGGCGGCGGCGCAGCGTGACGAGGCGTTGGGCGCCCAGCGTTTCGCGGCGGGCACGGCTTCCGGGCTGGAGCAGATCGGGCGTGAGAATGCGCGGCTTCAGGCCAGCCTGTCGCTGGCTCAGGCCAATGCCGATCTGACGCTGGACTTTATCGCGGTGAACAAGGCGCTGGGGCTGGGCTGGAAGGAGTAAGCCTTCAGCGCGGCGCCAGCCCGTTCATCAGCAGCGAGAGGCCCATATCGATATGGGCCTCGACCTCCTCGCTGGATTTGGGCGCCTTGCACAGCGTGCCCAGCATGCGCACGGCGGTCAGCACCTCGGCCGGGCCGATGTCCTTGCGCAATTGCCCGGCGGCATGGGCGCGGTGCACCAGCGGTTCCATCGCGACCTGCGCCCGCTGGCCCAGCGCCTTGAAATCGGAGATCTGGGCATCGGTCAACTCCACCTCGGCGGCCATGCGGGTGAAGAGCGAGGACATGCGCGCCCCGCGAAACACCATCGAGCGCAAGGCCTGATCCAGCGGCAGATGCCGCTCATGATCGGGGGCGAGATTATCGATCTCGCGCTCGAAAATGGCCAGCGCCAGCGCCACGCGGTCACGGAAATTGCGATAGAGCGTGCCACGCCCCACACCCGCCAGATCGGCGATCTCTTCCAGCGGCACCGAATAGCCGCGCGTCTCGAAACAGGTGGCGGCCGCATTGAGCAGCGCCTCGCGCCGCTGCACCGCATCGCGGCGCCGCGGCTGGGGAGCGGGACGCAGCGCCGCCACGGCGCCGCCGCGCGCAGGGCGCGGGCGTGCCGGAGCGGTGGGTGCTGGTGACTCGTGAATCTGGCCGGTCATCGGCTTGTCATACACCGTTTTTTACTCCGAACGAAGACGGCTTTGGTCGGGGAGCGGATATGGCAAGGGGGTAAGGTGCCGGTTGTGCTGGCCGCCCGCCTGACGCACAAGGGCGGCCGGATGGCAAAGGGCAAGGTGCCGGGCGCCAGCGTGAGGAAACGACACCACCATGGTTGCCAACACCGGCCATTCTGCCTCCGATCATCACAGCACGCGGGGCAAGATCGGCGCGATCATCGCGGCTTCCAGCGGCAATCTGGTCGAGTGGTTCGATTTCTATGTCTATTCCTTTTGCTCGATCTATTTCGCCGGGGCCTTCTTCCCCTCGGCGGATCGCACCACGCAATTGCTGAACACCGCCGGGCTGTTCGCGGCGGGCTTTCTGGCGCGCCCGGTCGGCGGCTGGTTCTTCGGGCGCATGGCGGACCGGCATGGGCGGCGCGGCGCGCTGATCGCTTCGGTGCTGACGATGTGCGCGGGCTCGCTGGGGATTGCCAGCCTGCCCACCTATGCGCAGATCGGCGTCTGGGCACCCGCGCTGCTGATGGTGGCGCGGCTGGTGCAGGGTTTTGCCCTGGGCGGAGAATATGGCACGGCGGCCACCTATATGAGCGAGGTCTCGATCGAGGGGCGGCGCGGGTTCCTGTCGTCGTTCCAGTATGTCACGCTGATCGGCGGGCAGTTGCTGGCCTCGCTGGTGGTGGTGGTGCTCCAGCAGTTCTTCCCCGAGGCCGAGATGAAGGCCTGGGCCTGGCGCATTCCCTTCGCCATCGGCGCGCTGGCGGCTCTATGCGCTCTGGTGGCGCGGCTGAGGCTGCAGGAAACCGCCGGGCATGAAGCGCGCGAGGACAAGGAGGCTGGCAGCCTGATCGCTCTGCTGCAGCGCTATCCCAAAGCGTTCCTGTCGGTGCTGGGCTTTACGGCGGGCGGCTCGCTGATCTTCTACACCTTCACCACCTATATGCAGAAGTTCCTCGTCAACTCCTCGGGGATGAGCATCGCCACCTCCAGCCGGATCATGACGGTGTGCCTGTTCATCTACATGTGCCTGCAGCCGGTGATGGGCGCCCTGTCGGACAGGATCGGGCGGCGCAGCAACATGCTGATCTTCAGCATCGGCGCGGCGCTGCTGACGGTGCCGATCATCACTTTGCTGCATGGCGCGAAAAGCCCGCTGGAGGCAGGCGTGCTGATCACCGCCGCGCTGGCGCTGGTGAGTTTCTACACCTCGATCTCGGGCATCATCAAGGCCGAGCTGTTCCCCACGCAGGTGCGTGCCTTGGGCGTGGGCTTTGCCTATGCGCTGGCCAATGCGGTCTTCGGGGGCTCGGCGGAATATGTCGCGCTCTGGGCCAAGTCGGTGGGGCATGAAGGCGTGTTCTACTGGTATGTCACCGCGATGATGGTGGTGGTTGTGGCCGTGAGCTGGGCCCTGCCGCGCCGCGCGCCCTATCTGGGTGATGGGCGCGCGCAGTCCTGAGGCTGGCAAGGCAGATCGATTTGGCCGGGTGTATGTTGCCTAGGCATTCACAACTGTCATTGTTGTGTAGTAATTTGCGGCTGGTTCTAAAGTGCAGGCTTATGTCATGCATTGCGCCATTGTAAACATGAACAATTTTCGAAATTGGTTTTTGTTCCTGATCAGTGATAAAATTTTCATCTTGACCTTTCTTGTCGTGAAATAAAATATTCACTGACGGGTGAGGCCTGAGCGCGATCTCATTTTATCCATTCGTCCTGCGCGGGACATTCATCGATAATGACCCGGATGATGGAGACGATGTTGAAGCATATCATTGTTTTTGGTGTCGGCAGTGCATCCAAGGATTTTCTGAGCGCGGCTCCCGATCATCTCGTCGTCGTCGCTCTGATGGACAACGACCAGACCAAGCATGGCACCACCGTGGAAGGCTATAAGGTGGTGTCGCCCGAGCAGTTGGCGCGGCTCGATTATGATTACATCGTGGTCACCGCCAGGGCAGTCGATTCCATTCGCGCGGGTTTGATGGAGCGCGGTGTGCCCGAAGAAAAGATCGTGGCCTATTGCCCCAGCTACAGTCGTGAGCTGCATGAGCGTGCCAACCGCGACATCCGCGTGCTGAACGAGCAGTTGGGGATGACGATCCCCCCGCTTGGGCTGGCGACGATGTATGTCGATCTGGCCGACAGCGAGGAAGGTTTCGATTCCTTGCCGCGCGATTTCGTGCGCAACCATGCCTTTCGGCTGGCGGCACGGCGCATCACCGACCTGGGGATCAAGGGAGCCATTGGCGAGCTGGGGGTTTATCAGGGCGATCAGGCCAGCCTGCTCAACACGCTGTTTCCCGACCGCAAGCTCTATCTGTTCGACACCTTCACCGGCTTTTCGGAAAAGGATCTGGAAACGGAGCAGGGCAATGGCTTCTCTTCCGCGCAGGTGGGTGATTTCGTCAACACCAGCGTCGATCTTGTGATGAAGAAGATGGCGCATCCCGCGAAGGTGCGGATCGTGCAGGGCTATTTTCCGGAGTCCCTGCAAGATCTCGACGATACCTTCGCCTTCGTCAGTCTGGATGTCGATCTCTATCAGCCGATCAGCGCCGGGCTGGAGTGGTTCTATGACCGGCTGAGCCGGGGCGGCTATATCTTCGTCCATGATTACAACAACCGCCGCTATCGGGGGGTGCGTAGCGCGGTGGATGAATTCGTGAAGGCGCGTGGGGCTTGCGCTGTGCCCTTGCCCGATTTCGCGGGCTCGATGATTATCACGAAATAGCCGGTGATCGCCCGTGCTGCGCGGGCACGGGCGGGCCTCAAGGGGATTTGGCATGTGCAGCATGGCTGCAGCATAACGGTCGCGCCCGCTTGCGGAACCGGGGGGCTCATTCCGCGTTGGCAGAGAAGGGGACGCTGCAAAAGCGCAAGCCGACGCTGGAGAGGAGCGATGCGCGACTTTCTGCCTGAACATGTCCTGCCCGCCGATGCTTTCAGCGCGACGCAGATGCGCATTCTCGATGGCGTGCGGCGCGGCTTGCTCAACAAGCAGATCGCCTATGAGCTGGGGATCAGCGAACATACCGTCAAATATCATCTGAGCGGCATCTTCCGAAAAACCGGCTGCCATAGTCGCGCGCAATTGCTGAGCCTGCCTCTGGCGCGGTGAAGGTCGCGACAATCGCCGTTCCGGACCTTTCCCCGGCACGATTTCATCAGGCAATCTTTAGGGTTTGCTGTATAAATCGCATAGGGAAAGGGCAGGGCGTGGAACATCAGATCTTTAGCTTTCCATCACCGGGCGACGCGCCCCGCAGTGACAGCGAGACGGGGCTGATGCTTGACTTCGCACGGTTTGAGGCCGGGCATCTGCTGGCCGATAACTGGCTGCGGCTGGAGCGTTATGCGCACCTGCCGACCCAGACCCTGGGCTTTGTCGAGGCGCTGGCCGGAACCTTGCTGGAGCCCGAAGACATCGCCGTCTTTGTCGGGCGCGGGCCGCAGGGCATCGCGGCGCTGATCCCGCTTTGCCGGGAGCCGAAGGGAACCGCGCGCTGGCGGCTGGCCGGGGCGCGCGAAGTGTTCGAGCCGGGCGACGCGCTGTGTGACGGCGAGGAGGGCGCGGCCCTGCTGGCGCAGGCGCTGGTGCGCGATGGCCGTCCGCTCGATCTGGATCGTATTCCGGCCTCCTCGCTGCTGATCCCGGCCCTGCGTGAGGCGATGCGGGGGCGCGGGATGCTCTCGCTGCGTCCGGCGCGGCCTTGCCCGACCATCGCGCTCGATGCGAGTTGGGGGCAGGGCGACAGCTTTCTCAACGCCGGGCGCCGCTCCGATTTTCGCCGGGCCGAAAGGCGCGCGGCGGCGATGGGGGCGGTGTTCCATGAGATCATCGCGCCGGACCCGGCCGAATTCGACATGCTGTTCGACGAGGCCATCGGCGTGGAGATGAAAAGCTGGAAGCATGCGGCGGGCAGCGCCATCGGCTGCGACCCGGACAAGGAGGCCTTCGCCCGCGCCTGGTTCCGCCATGCCTGCGACCAGGGGAAGCTGCGCATCGCCTTCCTGCGCATCGGGCACAAGCCGGTGGCGATGCAATTGGCGGTGGTCAGCCTCAACCGCTACTGGCTCTTCAAGATTGGTTATGACGAGGCCTATCGCGCCTGCTCGCCGGGCAATCTGCTGATGCTGCATACGCTGCGCCATGCCGCCCGCACCGGGCTGGAGGCCTATGAGTTGATGGGCGAGGCTGAGCCCTGGATCGCCGATTTCTGGACGCGCGACAGCCATGAATGCCTGCATCTGCGGACCTATCCCCGAAACTGGCGCGGGGCTGCCGCGCTGGCGCAGGATGGTCTGGGCTGGCTGAAGGAAAGGCTGGGGCGGAAGCAGGCGTGACGCTGTGGAGCCACTTGCGAGATGCCCGCTACGCCCTGCCGGCGCTGATGGGGCGCCATCTGCCCCTGCCCGACGCGGCATGGGCGGGGCGGCAGGCGCGGTCGTGGCAGGCGCGCGGCTGGGCCACGAGTTTCGGCTGGTTTGCCGGCGATGAGGATGCCGATGGCGTGCTGGCGGCCAATCTGGCGCTGATCGCGGTGCTGGCGGGGCGGGATGCCGTGCTGGCGGTCAAGGCGCCGATGCTGGGGTTGAGCGCCGCGCGGGTCGAACATCTGGCCAGGGCCGCAGCCGAGGCGGGGGTAGGGCTCGTCTTCGATGCCCATGGTTCGCATCTGGCCGATGCCACGCTGGATCTGGCCAAAGGGGCGGCTTTGCTGAATCCCTCGGTCGGTTGTGCTCTCCCCGCGCGGTGGCGGCGCAGCGTGGCGGATGTCGAAGCGCTGCGTGAGACCGCGCTGACCTTGCGTATCGTGAAGGGAGAATGGGCGGATTGTCTGGGCGATCCGGCGGATGGCAGCGGGGCCTATCTCGATCTGGTGCGGGTGCTCGCCGGTCGCCAGGCGCCGGTCGCGATTGCCACCCATGACCCGCTGCTGGCCGCCCAGGCGCTCGATCTGCTGATCGCGGCGGGCACGCCATGCCTGCTGGAGCAGTTGCGCGGCCTGCCCCGGCGGCGCAGCGTTGCCGCGGCGCGGGCGAGGGGCGTGCCCTTGCGGCTTTATCTGCCGACCGGGCCGGGCTGGTGGGCCTATGCCATCGATAAGGCGCTGGCGCGGCCTTACCTGCCGGGCTGGTACTGGCGGGATCTGACCGGGCGGCCCGATCAGGCGGACTGATCAGGCAGGTTGCCGCAGCTCTTCCATCAGCGGGACCAGTGTCTGCCAGTGATGCTCGGCCTCGGCAGGATCATGAGCGGGCATGTCGGCGGGCACCCAGCCATGATGGGCCGGATAGGTCTCGACCGTACTGTCGACCTTGGCCTCATCCAGCGCGGCGATCAGCCGAGCCTTTTGCGCTTCGTCGAAGCTCTTGTCCTCGCTGGCGCCGGCGACATAGACCTTCGCGCTGATGCGCGGGGCCAGATGGTGCGGGCTGTCCGCATCCTGCGTGGCCAGCCCGCCGCCGTGATAGGAGGCGGCGATGTCGATCCGGTCGCCAAAGCTGCCCGCCGCCAGCAGCGCCAGCCGCCCGCCCATGCAATAGCCCACGATGCCCACCGGCCCGCCCTGCGCGGCATCATGGAGCACGATCGCCTCCAGCAGGGCGCCGAGATCGCTGACCGTTGCCTTGGGGGGCACGGAGGTCATGAATTTGGCGCGATGCGCCTCCCACAGTTCGGGGGTGCCCAGGGTCTTTTTCACATCGACCGGCTCATAGGGGCCGGAGCGATAGAAGAGATCGGGCAGAAACACCGCGAAACTGTGCGAGGCCAGCCGCGCCGCCAGATCCTGCATCGCCGGCCGGATGCCCCCCGCATCCATCATCATGATGACAGTGGGCCAGGGCCCCTCGCCATGGGGTGTGTGGACATAGGTGGGCATCACCCCGTCAGGCGTGGTGACGTCGATCATGGTGAGGATACTGTCAGTCATGGGCTGCCCTTGTCCGCGCTGGGAGGGAGCGTTCCGGCCAGTGCAACGGGCGCGGTGGCGTATCGGCGTCCTGGCGCCAGCCGCCGTCGGTGGGGCAGGGCCATGGAGCGCTTGTGCCATCGAACCGGGAAGCCAGGCGGTCAGCGATAGCTATGAAGCGGAAATTCGCGCTTTTTGTTCCGGTGCCGCAGGAGTGGTGCGGGGGTTTGATCGCAGGGGGCGACCTGTCCGTCTTGTGGCTCGTGCCGCGCGCTCGTGGGGGAGCAAGAAAGAATGCGCCGCCAGAAGGCCCGTGCGGGGAGTATCTGATCGAATTCAAGCTTCGATATAAGTTTTAGTACTTATTTTGAGCGCGGGCGACGTTGGCGAGATTCCTCCGGATTCGTCCTTAATATTGTGTTGCCTCTGTAAGGAGTGGCGGGCGGCACCGCGTTTCGTTTCATCTTCTTCGTACATATGAAAACGGCCTTGGAGCTTGTCCAAGGCCGTCTTTTAACTGAATGATTTCAGCAGGTTGCGATTAGTCGCCGCCGCCGAGGAAACCATTCCAGCTGTCCCAGATATTGCGCGAGACGGGCTTCTTGTTCGTCATGGTAACGCTCCCAGAAAACATGACCTACCGGAGACGGTTCCGGCAAGGGCAACGTTAACTGGTTGTAAACCAAACGCAAGTGGTAAACGTATGTTAACCTTTAGGCGGCGCGTGGTGTCCTGGAAGGGAACACCACGGTGACCAAATCTTTAAATTTCATCGGCCGCCCAAGATGATAGCCCTGGGCGATGTCGCAGCCGAGCTGGCGCAACAGATCCAGAGTGGCGCGATCTTCGATACCCTCGGCGATCACCCTGCGGTTAAGGCGATGGGCCAGGGCGATCGTCGATTCCACCATCAGCCGGTCATCGTCATCGGTGGTCAGATGGGTGACGAATTTGCGGTCGATCTTCACCTCGTCGCAGGGGAAGCTCTTGAGATAATCGAGGGTGGCATTGCCGGTACCATAATCGTCGATGGAAATCTGGATACCGGTCTCGGCCAATTGGGCCAGCGTGACATTGGCCTTGTTGTTCTCGGTGATCTGGGCGGTTTCGGTGATTTCCAGAGTCAGGCTGGCCGCCGGGAAGCCGGTGGTGGCCAGCACGCCGGCGATTCGCGCCGGAAGATCGGGGTTGTCGAGCAGCGTGGCCGACAGATTGACGCTCAGGCGGAAACCGACCTGCTTGTCGACGATGCGCAGCATGTCGCTGGTGGCCCGCTCCAGCACATAGAGCGTCAGGCGCAGGATGCGGTTATGCGCTTCGGCGGCGCCCACGAAGGTCTCGGGCGAAATCGAGCCGCGCTCGGGATGCTGCCAGCGCACCAGGGCCTCGGCGCCGATGATGCGCAGATTGTCGATGGTGAACTGCGGCTGATAGGCCACCCAGATGTCGCCCTGGTCGAGCGCATTGTCCATTTCGCCCACCAGGCTGAGCTGCCAGCTGGTGTCGCCCTCGCTGTCCGACTGGTGGAAGCGCCAGAGCTGGTTGCGGCTGGCGGCGCGGTCGGCGGCCAGCAGGGCGCTGGCGATGCGGTTGCTGACGGTGCGCTCATACTCGTCGTCGAGGCCGAAGGAGACCTGCACGTCGATCTTGCGCGTGCCCAGAATCATCTGGGTCTCGATCAGGCGGGCCAGACCCTCGATATGGTCGGCCAGCTCGTCGGCGGGCAGGCGCGGGGCCAGCCAATAGAGGACATCCTCGGCCTGATAGAAGATATTGCTCTGGCCCGGCAGCGACAGGCGGCGCACCAGCTCATTGACCAGATCGGTCTCGATCGCTTCGGAGAAGCTGGAGCAGATCGCGGCGTAATTGCGGATACGCATCGCCACCAGCGGCTTTTCATTGGCCTGAGGTGCCTCGCGCAGCGCTGACAGATTGGGCAGCAGCGTTCCGGCATGCAGGCGCTGGGCCCGGCTGATCTCGCGCAGCATCATCGAGCGATAGGCGACGATGCCGAACAGCAGATAGGCCGGCAGAAAATCTGCGGTGATGAAATGCGCGTCGAAGATAAAGGGCAGGGCGAGCAGGACAATGGCCGCCCCCGAGGACACAGCGCCCACCGTTATGCGCTCGCGACAACGCAGCAACAGGATGGAGAAGGCCGTGGCAATGGCGACGGCAAGGATCCAGCCCCAATTTTGCGGATTGCCCTCACGCAGGGTCTGGGCACCCACCGCGTGGAAATAGACGCCCGGATACCAGCCCTGACCGGCCATACCATGCATGTCGGGCTGTCGTGGAGAAGTCCATCCGACAAGCACGTCCTTGCCGCGAATCTGATCGGCGGCAACGCGGCCCTCGGCCACATCGGCGAAGCTGACGGTGGGAATCGTGCGCATCTGGATCGACCAGTCGGGGCGATAATAGACGTCGGGCTTTCCGCTGCGCCCCGCGATCTGGGCGGAAGCAGAGGTGACGATCTGACCGCTTACCCGGCTGGAGTAAGGGAATTCGACGGAGAGCGAAAAGGGCTTGATGCTGCCGTTGAGCAGGGCAACTTGTGAAAATTTGCGAAAACCGGGCCAGGGCGTGATCGCGGTGGTCATGCCGGTCACGCTGTTCTTGCTGCCGATGGCGGCCATCGTCCCCAGCGACACCTTGCCCTCGCTGCGGCGCAGGGCATCGATCATCGCCTGATCGTCGGCGGGGGTCGAGACATCCGAATAGGTACGGTCGAAATAGATGTGGCGCGCGCCCATGGCGACAAGATTGTCGATAAGCCTCGCATCGATCTTGCGCGAGAATTTGAAAGTGCCGAAATGCTGATACGTCTTTTCGTCCAGACCCACGACGACAATCCTGCCGTCGGCAGGCCGGGCGCGAATCATGTTACGCCCGCCGCGGAAGAGATCCTCCAGCGGTTCGGCCAGGGCGATCGCGCCGCAGCACACGGCGAGCAGAAGCGCCCAGAGCAGGATGCTGGTTGGCGTGGCGCGACTCGATTTTTGCCGGCTTTTTGCCGTCAGAGCGATCATTCGGGTGTCCCTTTCGCACGCCAATCTGGTGTCCTGAGAATCGGATCAGACCGGTTTGCAGTGCCGTGCTTAAACAGGATTCGGTAAAACTCTCTTAACCGTGGTTGTTAGGGTGGCGGGGCAAGGCCGGTGTTAAGCGGGCGCGATCCTGCGCCATGCCTGTGAACGTTATGGTCATCGATCCGTTTTATGAGACAGTCTTGTGCGGGGCTTCTCATGGACCTTGTCAGGGCGGGTGCTGCGGCCCGCGACAAGGACGCGACGGCAGCCGTCACGGTGCAACCCATCCGGTGAACGCCGGTTTCAAGGGGAGTTGAATGCGCTTCGGGCACGGCGGGCTCGTCGGCTTCGGGTATCGACCCGAAGCGGGAGCCGACAGCTGGCTGGATCATCGGGACGCAGGGCATAACCCTGCCGATGGCCTCTTCGCGCGCCTGTCATATTGGTTAAGGCTGAACATGGCCTATAACTATATCAACGGTTTAAGGAAATACTCCAACGAGCCCTCGTGGTTGCTGCGTATGGCGCGGCTCGAACGGCGCCTGTCCGATCCGCTGGGGTACCGGGCGGCGCTTTCGCCGCGGGCGCGGCGTTTCGCGGCCCGCGATTATCATGAGGAGACGGCGGTTCTGCCCATCCCTTTGCTGGGCGCGATGCGCGAGGCGCTGATGCGTCAGCACGCCTATCATGACCCGACGATTCCCGGCTGGACCTATCGCGGGCTGGTCGAGGCGGCGCCCTATAGCGAGCTGCATATGCTGCCGCATGCGCTGTTGGGCAGCGATCTTTTTCTGGAAATCTGCACCAGCAGCGCGATCGTGGATTTTTGTCGCGAGGTGATGGGGCCGCGCGCGGCGGTAAGCTGGGGGCAGGCGTGGATCGGCAATCCGGGCTATCTCGAGTCGCCCAAATGGAAATGGCATCGCAACAATGACGAGCCCTTCAACGCCGTGCAGGTGCTGGTGCCGCTAGGCGATGTCCTCGGGGCGGAGGATGGGCCGATGCAGGTGCTGCCGGGCAGCGCGCAATGGCCCGAATGCCTCGAGCCGCGCCTCTATGCCGAGGATGAGGTCGAGGAGCTGTCACGCCAGCATCCGCCGCATGCGATGATGGGGCGGATGGGCGATGTGGCGTTTCTGAAGGGTTTTGCCCTGCATCGCCTGACGCCCGTGTTGCGGCGTCAGGCGATGCTGGCGATTCTGGTGTCGATCGGCCCGGCGCTCGGCAGCCCGACGATCCTGCGTCGCCCGCTGGCCGAGGTGCCGCCGCATCTGCGCGAGCGAATCGCGCGCAATCCTGCCTTTTTTCGCCGGCTGATCCGCTGACAGACCAGCCTGCGGCCACGCATCAGCGGTGATGGCCGGGCGGAATCGGCTGAACGACGGGATTGGAGACCATCACCGGCGCGGGAGGCGGCGGAGGGGCAGGCTCCTGAATGATCGGCGGGATCATCAGCGGGGGCAGGTCGGCCGGGGGCGTTGTCGTGGCCGGGGTGTCAGGCGCCGCCGAGGGGCCATAGGCTGCCTCTTCCGCCGTGATCGGGCGGGTGTCGATGCCGTGCAGCCCGTCGATCTCGGCCTGACGGCGCTGGAGATAGAAGCGGCGCATCGCGGCATAGGGATCGGGCGCATCGTGGAAGACGCGCAGTTGCGGATCGATCATCACACGGTCGTCCAGACCGCCAATGATCGTCACCGCCAGACCATAGGCAGGCCCGCGCAGCTCATCGGCATAGAGCGCGGGGAAGCCCACGCGGTCGATGGTGGTGCCGATCAGGTCGCGCAGCGTGGTGGGGCCGATCAGCGGCAGGAAGAAATAGGGCCCGTTGGGAATGCCATAGAACGCCATGGCATCGGCGATGCCATTGGGGCGCCAGGGCAGATGGAAGGGCTTGCGCTTGGCCACGTCGAAAATGCCCGCGAGGCCGACGGTGCTGTTCAGCCCGAAGCGCCCGATGGTCTCGAACATCTTGCCGAATTTGTGCTCCAGCAGAAAGCCCACAGCCACCGAGGGCTCGCGCATGTTGTAGAGCACATTGTGGAAGCCCTGCCGCAGCGGCGAGGGCAGCGTCTTCTTGTAAGCCATGGCCGCCGGGCCCACCACGGCCTTGTCCGTCGCCTGAACCACGGCATAGGACTTCATGTTGACGCCCTCCAGCGGATCGCCCGCCGGAGCCTTGCGCTCGCCGGACACCACGATGTCCTGCTGGCCGCTGCTGGCCGGATGGGTCGCGTGGGCGGTCGCCGGGTCCTGAATGATCGGCGGCATCATCAGCGGGGGCAGCGTGGCGGCGGTCGCCGGGCTGGCTGATGGTGCAGGGGTCGCTGGCTGTCCGAAGGCCGGTGTCGTGCTGTCGATGGCCTGAAGGGCGCCGAGCGGAGCATAGGTCAGAGTTGTGCCTGGCCCGTCGCTCGCGGCGCCGGGAGCGGCGGCGAGAGCAGGCGCGGCCCATGCGCCCAGCATGCCGACCGAGGCCAGCGCGGCCCCCTTCAGCCAGCGGTGAGGCAGGGCGGCCCGGCCGGGACGGGAGCCATGGTTGTCACAGGCCTCCTTCGCAGGCGCGATATCTGCCCGCGATGGATATGGGGGACGTGCCCCGCCAGTGATGCTCATGCCGAATGCTCCTGCCTGTGCCCTTGCCTGAAAACAAAGGTCGAATGTTCCCGATCCCGCATCTGTGCTCCAGATGCAAGGCTCGCTTTGCGCTGCGCCATAATTTCCGCAAGATTGGCGTTTGATGAACCGCATCACTGGGACCGCCAGCAACCCTTGGGGCAGGCGCATACATTCGTATGCCGCTGGGCAGGCCAGACGCCTTGCCATAGAGTAACTCCATGACCATCGATCGCGAGATGCCAGCATGATCTCCCAGACCGTTTCGTCTTCCTCTTCGGATGCACGCCGGACCCCGTGGTGGCGCGGGGCGGCGATCTATCAAATCTATCCGCGCAGTTTTCTGGACAGCAACGGGGATGGCGTGGGCGATCTTTCGGGGATCACGGCGCGGCTGGACTATGTGGCCTCTCTGGGCGTGGATGCGATCTGGATCAGCCCTTTCTTCACCAGCCCGATGGCCGACTACGGCTATGACGTCGCCGATTACCGCGATGTCGATCCCATCTTCGGCACGCTGGCGGATTTCGATGCTCTGGTCGAAAAGGCGCATGATCTAGGGCTGAAGGTCACCATCGACATGGTCTTCGCCCACACCAGCGACAAGCACGACTGGTTTGCTCAAAGTCGGGCCGACAAGACGGGCGACAAGGTCGACTGGTACGTCTGGAAAGATGCCAACCCCGATGGCACCCCGCCCAACAACTGGCAGTCCGTCTTCGGCGGCCCGGCCTGGACCTGGGATGCGCGCCGCCAGCAGTATTACATGCATCAGTTCCTGAAAGAGCAGCCCCAGCTCAACGCCCACAATCCCGAGGTGCAGGCTGCCCTGCTCGATGCCCTGCGCTTCTGGCTGGACCGGGGCGTGGACGGCTTCCGGCTCGACGCGCTCAACCACTCGATGTTCGATCCGGCCTTCACCGACAACCCTCCCGCGCCCGAGGATGGACGCCCGCGCACCCGCCCCTTCGACTTCCAGCAGAAGGTCAACAGCCAGAACCACCCCGATGTGGTGCTGTTCGTCGAGAAGATCGCGGCACTCTGCGCGGACTATGGCGCCACCTTCACCGTCGCCGAAGTCGGCGGCGACGAAGCTGTGCCGCTGATGAAAGCCTACACCGCAGGCGAAAAGCGCCTGTCCTCCGCCTACAGCTTCGATTTCCTCTATGCCCCGGCGCTGACGGCCGAACTGGTGGTCGATGCTCTGGCACAATGGGGCGAGGCGCCCCCGGCAGACAGCCTGCCCGAAGGCTGGCCAAGCTGGGCCTTCGAGAACCACGATGCCCCCCGCCATATCTCGCGCTGGGTCGGCGAGGAGCACCGCCCCGCCTTCGCCCGCCTGACCGCCGCTTTGCTGGCGAGCCTGCGGGGCAACATCTTCCTCTATCAGGGGCAGGAACTGGGGCTGGAGCAGGATGACATCCCCTTCCACCTCCTCAAGGACCCCGAGGCCATCGCCAACTGGCCCCTGACGCTCAGCCGAGACGGCGTGCGCACTCCCATGCCCTGGGATGGCGAGCATTTTCACGCCGGCTTCACGCAAGGTGAGCCGTGGTTGCCGCTCTCGCCCACCAACATCGCCAAATCGGTGGCGGGGCAGGAGGTCGATCCCGACAGCCAGTTGCACTGGACGCGGGCCATGCTGGCTCTGCGTGAGCAATATCCTGCACTGAAGCTGGGGGTTCTGGAGGATGCGCAGGCCGATGGCGCGCTGCTGACCTTCACCCGCAGTCATGAGGGGCAGAGCATCGCCTGCGCCTTCAATCTTTCGGGCGAGGCCATCGCATACAAGGCGCCCAAGGGCAGCACTGTGCTGGCGGTGAGCGGTGCGACCGATGCCGGCCTGCCGCCTTATGCTGCGCTGTGGGTTCAACCGGGATGAAGGAAGAGAGAATGCGAGGGCCATCGCCCTCGCGCTCCCTTGACTGTCGGCCTTGCGCCAAGGGTTCGGCCAAGGCGCTCAATTTGCCGCGCCGCAGGCATCATCCTGACAATTCCCTGCCTGCGGCGCTTACCCTTGCGCAGGTGGAGAGTTCCCGCACCACGATCGGGCATCACCACCCCATCGCCGGAAGACAAAATGGGAGCGCGAGGGGGTAACCCCCTCGCTTCCTTCCCTTACTTGATCAGCTTCGCCGACTGCACAACCATCGCGAACAGCGTGTTCAGCGCTGTCGTCACGCTGCCATCGGTGGACACGGTCTGGAACAGATAGGTCCCGTCCGAGTTCTGGCTCGCGCAGGACTGCAACTGCTGCTGGATATAGGGCACATTGTTGGCCGCGAAATTGTTGAAGGTGGGGTTGGCGGTGTAGTTGATCGTAGCGGGCAGGTATTGCGTATAGAGGATGGCGATGCGCGTGCCGGTGGCCTTGATGGCGGTGCATTGTGCCAGATTGCCGGAGTTGAGCTGCCCCAGCCCGTCCGTGGCGTTGCTCTGCGCGCCATCGGTGACCAGCATCAGGACGCTTTGCGGCGAGGCGGGCGTTCCGGTCCCGGAGGTCGACGGCATGGTCGACTGCATCCAGTTGAACATGGACGTGAAATCGCTGTCCTTGTTGCTTGTGGGGATGGTGAGGCTGGTCCAGAAGCCGTTGGCGGCCAGCAGCGGGGCCTGCGCGCCAAGGTCCGGGAAGCTCAGGCTCTGCAGCGTGGAGACGTTGGTCATGGTGCCGAAGGGCGATGTCGCCAGCGGCGCCGGATTGCCGACGTTGAAGGTGAAGAACTGCATCTTGTAGACCGGGGGCACACTGGCCGTGGCATATTGCTGCTGCACGCCATAGGCATATTGGATGACGCCCGCTGCGGCATTGCCTTCCTCATCGGTGCGCAGGGTGATGTTGGACTGGCCGGGGTTGACCGTGCTGTAATTGCGCGCCAGCCACCAGGTGTCGGGGAAATTCACGGTGACGGTGACGGGCAGCGTCTTGTTGGTGGGCACGTAGGAGAGCACCACCGGATTGACCAGCGGGCTGTAGCCCGAGCAATAGGTCGCCGTGCCGACGATATAGCCGCTGGTGCCCAGCTTGACGCCGTTGTTATCATAGACGGTGCCGTCGCAGCCCACGCGGTAGAAGGGGATGGCGGCCGAGGTGTTGTTGTTCAGATAGATGGCGCGTGAACTGGCATCGACCACATAGGTGCCAGCGTTCCATTGCTGCATATTGTTGGAATGGCAGGCGAAATCGCAACCATCGACGCGGCCGTAATAGGTCTGCTCGCCCTTCCAGATGGCGCCGCCGATCAGATTGTTGATGCCCGTGGTGGTGGTGGGCAGCAGCATCGAGGGCGAGGTGTCGAGCGCGATGTAGAAATTGATGCTGGGCGGCTGGGAGGCGCTGGCGCTGGCATTGCCGCCGATGGGCAGGGTGGGCACGCGCAGAATGCCGCTGAACACATTGGTGGAGGTGGCGGTGTAGACCAGCTTGGCGGTGCGCAGCGTGCCCAGGCTGCCGGTCTGGGTGCTGGTGATGGTGACGGTGCGGCTGACATTGCCAAGGCCCGAGAGGCCCGCGATCTGTTGGTCGAACATGGCCTGCGCGGCGAGTTTCGCGGTAGCGTCGGTCTGGTTCAGCATCTGGGGCACCACGGCGGCCAGCACGGCGGCATCGGCGGCGGTGTTCAGCTTGGTCTGCAGCTTTTGCGCGCGGCTGTAATCGATCCCGAAGCCCGTGGCGAAGATCAGCGGCACGATGATCAGCGCGGTGATCATCATCACATTACCTTTGCGGTCGGCGCGCAGCGCGCCGAGCAGGCGGCGCAGCCGGGCCATCAGCGCAAGGGGCGGGAAGGGTGGAAAGCTCATGGCGCGCGACCTATGGCAGGCGTGGGATCATATAGTCCTGGTCGCCAAGCGTCGTGGTCACGACGTTACCAAGACCGATTGCGGGCGTGTAGACAAAGCTGATCTGGCTGTAGAACAGATAGCCCCCGGCGGTGCCGACCTGCACCTTGGTGGCAGAGCTGGTGGTGTTGCCGCAGACGTTCGAGCCGTCGGGCGAGGTGGGCACCATCGGTGAGGTGATCATGTTGGCGGGGATCGACACCACGCTGCCCGCCGTCATGGAGGCGGTGCTGGCGGTGCCCGCGCTCTGCGCCTGGCTCCACACCACATAGGCATGGGTGGCGTCGCAGACGCGCAGCTCGGTGATCTGCAGCGTGGTGAGCGAGGCGGGCATCGGGGTCATCACCAATTGCGCCGAATTGAGATAGGTCGTCAGCGTCGCGGAGGTGACCGGCGAGGAGGGCGAGACATTGCGGCTGACCAGATCGGCCAGAGCGCGCGTCGCCACCGTGACCTTGCGTGCCGAGGCGATCATGTCGGCGCAGACATAGCCGCCGATGAACAGCGTGAGCAGCAGGGGCAGCACGATCGCGAATTCGATCAGCGCGGTGCCCGACCGGTCGCGGAGGAGATGGCGTGACAGGCCGCTCAGCATGTCGAGGTCCCCGAGGGACAGTTGTAACCCTCGACCGTGACGACCGAGGTGGCGACCAGCAAGCGGTTGCCATTGGCCTGATTGATGAAATTGAGCCCGAAAGGCGCCGAGACCGTGGGCCACAGATAGATCAACTGCACGATCACCAGATCGTTCTGGCTGCTGCTCAGCCCGCTGTTGCTGTTGGTGGTGCCGGTGCAGTTGGAATTGCCATAGCCGGTGCCCGTGCCGGTCAGCACGCCATTGGTGTAGGTGAAATTGGGGGTGGAGATGGTGGGATTGGAGCATCCCGCCGGCATGATCTGCACATTCACATAGAGACGGTTGCAGACCAGAAAGGGCGGCAGCGAGCCGGGATAGGTCACGCTGTTGCCGCTGGAATCCTTGCCGGTGATGCCGTTGCAGATGGCATTCTTGAAGTCGGTGGCGCTCATGCCGGTGTAGGCGGTGGAGCCGCTGCCCAGTTGCAATGTCTGGGCCGAACCGGTCAGGATCAGGCGGCTCGAGGCCTCGACGGCGGTTTCGAGCCCTTCCTGCGCCAGATAGATCAAGGCGATGTGCAGAATGGCCAGAAGCAGCGCGATAAAGGCGGGGGCGACCATCGCGAATTCCATGATCGGGCCGCCGGTTTCGTCAGCGAACACGCCCGTCCATGGGCGAGTGGACACGCCTTTGGCCACATTCTCCCGAGGGATGGATCTGCCGATCAATGAAGCGCGCCCCTTTTATCGCGAATTGGGGCCTTTCTACACGGGGGGCATGGTTATTTGATTAAGTGATAGCCCTGTAGATTCTACGCAGGAAGCCGGGTTTGGCGGGGCTTTCATGGCCCGGTTGCGGCGGTAAAGAGCCGGTGGTTTCAGTGCTTTGCGTAAAATGCCATATTGGTTAACGCTGGGCCTCGCGGAAACCATGTTTTCGTGAGGGTGAAGCAGACATGGCAAAGGCCGGAAGAGGGTTAACCTCTTCCGGCCCTGCCGGCAGGGGCGAAGCGGTCAGGCGACCGACAGCTCGACCGTGATGTTGCCGCGCGTGGCGTGGCTGTAGGGGCAGATGGTGTCGGCTTCGGCGACCAGCGCCTCGGCGGCGGCGCGCTCCACGCCGGGCAGGTTGATCGACAGCTTGACAGCCAGACCAAAGCCCTTGTCGGCGCGGGGGCCGATGCTGACGGTGGCCGAAACCGTGGTGTCGTTGGGAACGCGGGGCAGCTCCTTGTCCTGGCTGGCGGCGAACTTCATCGCGCCCAGGAAGCATGCGGCATAGCCGGCGGCGAAGAGCTGCTCAGGATTGTTGCCCTGACCGTTGCCGCCCATTTCGACGGGGACAGCCAGCGTGACATCGAGTGCGCCATCCTCGGTGCGGCTGCGGCCGTCGCGGCCTCCGTTGGCGGTGGCGGTGGTGGAATAGAGGATCTTGCTGGCCATGATGACTGTCCTTTCGTTCGGGGGGTAGAAGGTGTTTAGATCGTGTGCGACCTATATGGATGAGTGGCGCGCCCATGTCAATAGCGCGCGATCTAATCGCGTGATATTTTTCTTGGGGTGGCGCATCACACGACAAAAGGCGGAAACCCTGTGGGGTTCCGCCCTGGCCGTCGAAAGAAATGGGGGCAGGATGATGCGCTGTGGCTGCGCTAGACAGGCGAGGGGGAGGGGCGCTCGAAAATGGCCGGAGGCACGTTGCGAGTCGTCACGCTGCGCATCACGAAGCTGGAGCGGATGCGGGCCACATGCGGCAGCATCGCCAGCTCGCGGCGATAGACCTTGTCGTAATCGTCGAAGGAGCGGACATGGACCATCATCATGAAATCCATGTCGCCCGAAATGAAGCTGCAATGGGTGACCGAGGGGCAGCGCACCACCGCCGCCTCGAATTCGTCGAGCACCTGATCGCTCTGCGACTTCAGCTCGATCGCCACCATCACCATGATGCCCAGCCCCAGCATCGGCATGTCGAGCGCGGCGGTATAGCCCGCGATGGCGCCGCGATCCTCCAGGATCTTGCGGCGGCGCGCCGCAGCGGTGCTGGACAGATTGACCTGCTCACCCAGCATCACATCCGACATGCGGCCATCATGCGTCAGCGCCCGCATGATGCGGAAATCGGTCGTGTCAAAGTCGATATCGGTCTTGTCGGTCACCAACAAAGCCCCCCTGTTGATGAAATCCATCGCGCGGTGCGTTACAGCCGCTCGAAAACAGAAGGACATCAGCGAGGGCTGCGCTCAATACGCGTTTTGTGCAGGCCCTAAGTGATTCCACGGGGAAGGAGGCTGGCAGTTTATGAACTCTGACCATGCATGGTTAACGGGAACTTGTCTGGCCTGAAAGGAGGCGATGACGATGGCGACTGCAATGCCCCCCGTGCCGTCCACGCTGACGCCCTTGCCTGCGACGTCCATGCCTCCCACGGTCGTGACGCTGACCCCGTGCTGGTATGCGCGCGACCATGCCCCGATGCATCCCCCTCACGAGCTGCAGGCGGGCGAGGTGGCGCATGACCGCTGCCGCGATTGCCATCGCCCGATCTTCAGCACCGATCTGCGCCGCTGGCACATTGCCGGGGGCTTCAACATGGAGGCCTGGGGCGCGCCGCGGGTTCAGCCCTGCTTCGCCGTGGTCGATGAGGAGCAGGAGCGGGTGATCGCCCGCTTCCTGATCCGCGACCAGTCCGATGTGGCGCTGGCCTCGCTGCTCGACCGGCTTTGCGACGATTACCATATCGGCGAGCCCGGCAGCCCGCTGGTGGTGCGCGACTGCCGTCTGCCGGGCCATCTGGCCCAGATGCCTCCGGCGCCCGAGGGTTACAGCGCGGGTCTTTGAGGCCATTTGAAAATCCGGCGAAAGAGCCGGATTTTTGCGGCACCAGCCCATTCCCCCTCTCAGGCCGGGAGCGTCTCCCGGCCCTCATGCTGGCGGGCGCGCTGGCGCACCGTGTCGAAATCATGGTGGACCAGCAGGCGCCCGTCGCGCCACACTTCGGTCAGCAAATTGTGCCGCCCCTCCAGCGCATCGAGCCGCACGGCGCGCAGCCTGCCCTCCTCCAGCACCACCGCCTGCTGCCCGGCCTTGCTGCGCTTGCCAGGATCGGTGGCGGGGTCCTTGGCGATGTCGTGCCACACGCCCGCATCGTCGCGCAGCGCATTGGCCTTCATGGCAAAGCGCAGCGTGTCGCGGTTGACCTGCTGAAGCAGCCCGCCGCCCATGCCGAAAGCGATGTTGTCCACCGCAAAGCCTTCCTCGATCAGGCGTGTGATCAGCCGCTCGATGGTGACGGGGGTCATGCCGTCGCCCTGAATGACGCGCAGACGCGGATCGAGCAGGCGATAGCGCTTGCTGTTGGTCGTGCCGCCAAAGTGGTCCCACAAGGTGTTCAGCACCCGCAAGGGCGTCTCCACCGGATCGCCGCTGTCGGGGCGGATCACCAGCGTGCCCTTGTGGGCCAGCACGGCATCATGCAGATCCTCGCCCCAGAGGTGGCCCACGGCGGCATCCAGATCATAGCTGTCCGAGACCACCGCGACCATACTGCCTTCCCCGGCGAAATGCTTGAGGATGTTGGCATAGGCCTCACGCTCACGCTCGCGGCCCCAGGCCGTGATGGTGGAATGCTCGGCGGCGGGGATCGAGAAACCGGCCATGTCGGCGTCGTAATAGCGCCGTGCGGCCAGCAGGGCTTCCATCGTGTCGGTGCCCATGAAGTTGACCAGATGTGCCATGCCGCCGAGGCCCGCGCTCTCCCCGCTCGAGACGCCGCGCGCGCCGAAATCATGCAGCTTGAAGGGGATCTGGCCTTCGGGGTCGTCGCTGGTGGTCAGCAGCCCGGCGCGGATGATCGCGCGGCAGTGCCAACTGATCGTCGCGACGGTGGTGGGGTACCAGATGGCGCGCAGCAGGGCGGTTTCCACAAAGGTCGCCAGCCAGGGCAGTTGCGGATCGGTGTTCTCGACCTGAAGCAGGGGCACGCCGGTGGGGACGATCATCCCCTCGGGCAGGGCGCTGATCGCGAGTGGCAAATGGCCACGATGCACGCTGACCACGCGGTCCCAGCCCGCGCGGTTGAAGGGCAGGCCGTGCGCTCGGGTGAGGGCCTGAGCCTCTTCCACATCATGGCGCGTGATGGTGTGGCCCAGAAAATCGATCAGGAAGGGCTGCAGGCCAAGAAACAGGATCTGGTCACTGAAACCGCCGGGCCGCGCCTCGACATAGGCCGAAAGCGTGCGGGTTTCGGGCGGGTACTGCAGGAAGTGGCTGTGCTTGTAGCTGTCAGTCGAAAGAATAGGATTGGTCACGCGCTGCATCCTGCGGCGCCCGTCAGGGGGAAGGAACGGGCGCCGCGATCATAGTCACACTCGGGCGCCGGGGCCAAGTATGGATATGATCGCGGGGGAGAGGGCTGGTGCCGCCAAATTCGGCAAAGTCGGATTTGCTTACAGACGCGGCAGCGTCACCCCGCGCTGGCCCATATATTTGCCCGCGCGGTCGGCATAGCTGACCTCGCAAGGCTCGTTGCCCTTCAGGAACAGGAACTGGCAGGCGCCCTCATTGGCGTAGATTTTCGCGGGCAGCGGCGTGGTGTTGGAGAACTCCAGCGTGACATGGCCCTCCCAGCCCGGCTCCAGAGGCGTCACGTTCACGATGATGCCGCAGCGGGCATAGGTGCTCTTGCCGAGGCAGATCACCAGCACGTCGCGCGGCACGCGGAAATATTCCACGGTGCGGGCCAGGGCAAAGCTGTTGGGCGGGATGACGCAGACCGGCGTCTTGCGGTCCACGAAGGAGTTGGCCGCGAAATTCTTGGGGTCCACCACGGCGGAATCGACATTGGTGAAGATCTTGAACTCATCGGCCACGCGCGCGTCATAGCCATAGGAGGACAGGCCATAGGAGATGATGCCGCCGCCATCGCCATCACGGGTCTGACGTTCAACAAAAGGCTCGATCATGCCGTTTTCGAGGGCCTGCGTGCGGATCCAGCGGTCGGAAAGAATAGACATGGCGCGTTCATGGCGGATTGATGCGGGCGGGGCAAGGGGTCAGTCTTCGGTGCCGGGCATAGACAGGATTGTCCCCCAGCCAACAAGGTGCATGCCTTCCTGCAACCGCCACTTGCGACCGACCCGAAGCTCTTGAGCCAGCTCGGGCCTTGCGATCAGGATAAGCTCCAGATCCATGGAAGCGCCCGGTTCCAACGTCTGGCCTTCCACCAGATCAATCTTGCCGATGCACATCTCCGGATTGGCAGCATCGGAAAAATTGTGATTGGGGCGATAGCTGATTGGCCCACGTAGCGCGTTCTGGCGGCCCCCTTCGCGGGAAGGGAGCAGATCGATGCGGGCGAAAAGGCGAAGAGTGACGGAGTCCATGGAGCCCCTCAGATCGGGCGGTCTTACCTCGCGTGATACTCCCGATACCACCGCACGAAATTGGGCACGCCCACATCGATGCTGGTGGTCGGCTTGTACCCCAGATCGCCCGAGATCGCCTCGATATCGGCAAAGCTCTGGCGCGCGTCGCCGGGCTGCATCGGCAGCAGTTCGACCTCGGCCTTCTTGCCCAGCTCGTGCTCCAGAATCTCGACCACCTTCATCAGATGTTCCGACTTGTGGTTGCCAATGTTGTAAAGGCGATGCGGCTTGGTCGATCCACCCGCCTTTTCCAGCCCATCGTCGGGCGCGGGATTGTCCAGCGTGGCCATCACGCCGCTGATGATATCGTCGATATAGGTGAAGTCGCGGTACATATCGCCGTGGTTGAACACGGGGATCGGATCGCCCGCCAGAATCTTCTTCGTGAAGATCCACATCATCATGTCCGGCCGCCCCCACGGGCCATAGACCGTGAAAAAGCGCAGCCCCGTCAGCGGCAGGCGATAGAGATGGGCATAGGTCTCGCTCATCAGTTCGTCGGCCTTCTTGGTGGCCGCATAGAGGCTGATCGGCTGATCGACGCGATCATCCACGCTGAAGGGCAGCTTGGTGTTGCCGCCATAGACCGAGGAGGAGGAGGCATAGACCATGTTCTCCACCCCGCGATGCCGCCCGATTTCCAGCAGGTTCAAATGCCCCGCCAGATTGGAAGACAGATAGGCATGCGGATTTTCGATGGAATAACGCACGCCCGCCTGGGCGCCCAGATGCACGATCCGGTCGAACTCCAGCCCCTTCAGGCTTTCCACCAGCCCGGCATAGTCCGAGAAATCCTGCCGCAGAAAGGTGAAGCGGTTGCCGCCCGCCTCTTTCAGCCGCCCGATGCGCGCCTCTTTCAGCCTCACATCGTAATAGGTGTTCACCATGTCGACGCCGATCACCGTGTCGCCGCGCGCCAGCAGCCGCGCGATCAGGCTGTAGCCGATGAAACCCGCCGCGCCCGTGACCAGAACCTTCATGCCCAACCCTTCGCCTCATGCCATGCCGACCGGCACGACCATCCTGCAAGGCGCGATAGGGGGCAAGCCCTAAGAAATTGATACAGAGGGGATCAGGCCCTCAGATCGGCCCACTCCGGATGCCGCGCGAAGGCCACCGCCACATAGGAGCAGGCCGGAACGATCCGCGCGCTTTCGTCTCTGGCATCAGCGATCAGCGCCTCGACCAGCCGGGCCGCGATGCCGCGGTTGCCGATGGCGGAGGGGACCAGTGTATGGTCGGCGATCCAGATCGGGCCTTCCTGTGAGGGGGCGTTTTGCCATGTCAGCAGTCCGGTGGCCTCGTGGCCATCGAGATGAGCGCGGTACTCGCCCCCGTTGGGGGTGAGGTGGCGGGTGATGGTGAGGGCTTCGTCGGTCATGTCAGGGATGTAGGAAGGGGTTTAAGGAAAAGAAGATGCGAGGGGGGAGTCTTTGGTGGGTCGCATGTCTCAAGAGACATGCTCCGGGCCCTCGCGCTCCCAGAACGTCTTCCGACGATAAGATGGTGGCGCCCGACCGTCGCACCCGGACTATCCACCTGCTCAACCTAAGGCGCCGCAGGCTTTAAGACATTCTGCCTGCGGCGCGGCAAACTAAGCCCAAGGCCGAACCGGATGCGCAACGTAGACATTAATGGGAGCGCGAGGGTGTAACACCCTCGCATTCTCTCTTTCTTCCCTGCCTTATTCCCCTTATCGCTCACCCCCATGCAGTTCCTCTCCGACAACGCCGCCGCCGTTCACCCCGCCGTTTGGGAGGCGATGAAGGACGCCGACGCGCCTCAGCCGCCCTATGACAATGACAGCCTGTCCCAGGCGCTGGACGAAGCCTTTTCGGCGCTGTTCGGCCGCTCGGTCAGCGCGATCTGGGTGGCCAGCGGTACGGCGGCCAACTGCCTTGCGCTGGCGACGATGGTGCAGCCCTATGGCGCCGTGGTGTGCCACCGCGACGCGCATATCGAGAATGACGAGGGCGGCGCGCCGGGCTTTTTCACTCATGGCGCCAAGCTGCTGCTGGCCGATGGCGAGAACGCCAAGCTGACGCCGGACAGCATCAGCGCCGTCACCGGCCCGATCCGCCGCGACGTGCATCAGGTCTGGCCGCATGCGATCTCGATCACACAGGCGACCGAAGCTGGCTGCGTCTATCAACCGCAGGAGGTCGCCGCGATCGGCGCTCTGGCGCGGGCGCAGGGGCTGAAGCTGCATATGGATGGCGCGCGCTTCGCCAATGCCGTGGCCTATCTGGGCTGCACCCCGGCGGCGGCGAGCTGCGAGGGGGGCGTGGATGCGCTGTCCTTCGGCTTTGTGAAGAACGGCGGGATGAGCGCCGAGGCGCTGGTCTATTTCGACCTCGATCTGGCCGCCGACGTGAAGTTCCGCCGCAAGCGCGCGGGCCATCTGCAGAGCAAGGGCCGCTTTCTGGCCGCGCAGATTCTGGCGATGCTGAAGGGCGACCTGTGGCTGGCCAATGGCCGCGCCGCCAACGCCGCCGCCGCGCAAATCGCCAGCGGCGTTGCGGACCGCCTGCTCTATCCGGTCGAGGCCAATGAGGTCTTCCTGCGCCTGAGCGCCGCCGAGCGCGACACTCTGCGCGCGCAGGGTTTCGGCTTCTACGACTGGGGGGCGGATGGCGCGCGCTTCGTCACCGCCTGGAACGCGCAGGACGAGCATGTGACCGCGCTATCCCGCGCTCTGGCCGCGCTGTGAGCGGGGACACCGCCTCCAAAAGTGGCTTTACCACGCAGGATATCGCCGGTTTCGCCACGGTCAGCCTGATCTGGGGTTCGACCTGGCTGGTGATCCGGGATCAGATCGGCTTCCTGCCCATCGGCTGGACGGTGACCATCCGTTTCACCGTGGCGGCGCTGGGCATGTTCCTGCTCGCCCGCTTTCGCGGCGAGGATCTGAGCCTCAACCGGCAGCGCTTTCTCCTCGCGCTGGCGGTAGGCCTGCTGCAGTTCTGCGGCAATTTCCAGCTGGTCTATCGCGCCGAGCATTACGTCACCTCAGGGCTTGTGGCGGTGATGTATGCGCTGCTGATGCTGCCCAACGCCATTCTGGCGCGTATCTTCCTGGGCGCGCGGATCACCGGGCGCTTTATGGCGGGAACCTTTGTGGCGGCGCTGGGCATCGCCCTGCTGATGATCCAGGAATACCGCCATGCACCGCCCTCGGGCGCCATGGATGTGGCGCTGGGGGTGGGCTTCGCCATCGCGGGCACGCTCTGCGCCTCGGGCGCCAATGTGCTTCAGGCCAGTTCCATCGGCCGTCAGCAGGCGGTGGTGCCGATGATCGCATGGTCCATGCTGCTGGGTGCGGTGATCGATGCGGTGATGGCTTTTGGCCTTTACGGAGCCCCCGTGCTGCCCACCTCGCCGCGCTTCTGGGGCGGGGTGGGGTGGCTGGCCGTGATGGGCTCGGTGGTGACCTTCCCGGTCTATTTCAGCCTGATCCGCTCGATCGGGCCGGGGCGGGCGGCCTATTCCAACGCCGTCGTGCCGATTGTGGCCATGGCTCTGTCGACGCTGTTCGAGGGCTATCACTGGACGATGCTGGCGGTGGTCGGGGCGGTCGTGACGCTGAGCGGGGTGTTGATTGCGCTTTCAGGGCGGAAGGGGTGAAAGGGAAGATGCGAGGGGGTTACCCCCTCGCGCTCCCATAACGTCTTCCGACGATGGGGCAGCGGCGCCGAATTGGGGTGCCCGGTCTCTCCACCTGCGCAACCTAAGGCGCCGCAGGCAGTGATTTTAAAGCCTGCGGCGCGGCAAACTTAGCGCAACACCGAACCCTGTACGCAACGCAGACATTAAAGGGAGCGCGAGGGCGATGGCCCTCGCATCTTCACTTTCTGCCTTCTGCTTCCCAAACACTTCTCAACCCTTCCCGATAGCTGGGAAACGCAGGCCTCCATCCCAACTCCCGCTGCGCCTTGCCATTCGCTACCCGCCGGTTCTCGCGATAGAAACCCCGGCTGGCCTCGGACAAGGAAGGATCGTCCAGCGCAACGACGGGCGGCGCTTCCACCCCCATCAGCCGAGCGGCTTCCTCGATCACATCGTTCTGGTGGCAGGGCAGATCGTCGGCGATGTTCCACGGCCCCGGCGCGGCCTCGGTTTCCATGGCCAGCAGCACGGCGCTGACGATATCGGCCACATGCACCCGGCTGAACACCTGCCCCGGCAGGTCCAGCCGATGGGCACGCCCCTCGCGCAGGCGGTCGAAGGCGCTGCGGCCGGGCCCATAGATGCCGGGCAGGCGGAAGGCGTGGGCCCCGCGCTCCAACCATTGCGCTTCTGCGGAGACGCGGGCGGCGCGGCGTCCGGTGCCGACGGGGGCGCTTTCATCCACCCATGCCCCGCCCGCATCGCCGTAGACGCCGGTGGAGGAGATATAGCCCAGCCATGGCGAGTGCAGCACGGCGCCATAGCGGCTGAGCACCGGGTCCTCGCCCTGGGCGGGGGGCGCGGTGGAGATCACGGCGGTGGCCTGCGCCAGCGCGCGGTGGACGCGGTAGGTATCGTCGAAATGCATCGTGCCATGGGTGCCGGTGCCGTCGACCAGCCAGCCCTGGGCGCGCAATGCGGTTGCGATGGCAGAGCCGGTGTAGCCCATGCCGAAGATCATCATCACTCTCATCGCCTAAAACCATAAGGTACGGGCTGGAAAACCGAAACCCTTTGCGTCAGAAGGAGGCATGATGGATGCCCAGACGAGCCCTAGCGCCCCCGCCGCCCTTCAGGCCCCTACCGTGATCCGCCGGGAGGACTATCAGCCTCCGGTGTGGCTGGTGAGCGAGGTTGACCTCGACTTCCATCTGGGGCTGGAGGCGACGCGGGTGACCAGCCTGCTGCGCGTGCAGCGCAATCCCGATGGCAGTCGGGAGGGGACGATCCGCCTCAATGGCGACGGGCTGACGCCGCTGGTGGTCAAGGTGGATGAGGTGGTCCGCAATGACTGGCGGCTGGAGGGCGAGGATCTGCTGATCGACCTGCCCGACGACAGCCATGAGATTTCCATCGTCACCCAGATTCATCCTTCGGCCAACAGTCAGTTGATGGGGCTTTATGCCTCGGGCGGGATGCTGTGCACGCAGTGCGAGGCCGAGGGATTCCGCCGCATCACCTTCTTCCCGGACCGCCCCGATGTGCTGAGCGTCTATCGCGTGCGGATGGAGGGCGACAAGGCGCTCTTCCCGGTGCTGCTGGCCAATGGCAACTGCCTTGCCAGCGGAGAATGTGGTGAGGGTACGCATTGGGCCGAATGGCACGATCCCTGGCCCAAGCCTTCGTATCTCTTCGCGCTGGTGGCGGGCGATCTGGTGGCGACCAGCGACAGCTTCACCACCATGTCGGGCCGCGAGGTGGCACTCAACATCTGGACCCGCGCCGGGGATGAGACGCGCACCGCCCATGCCATGCGCAGCCTGATCAACTCGATGCGCTGGGACGAGGAAGCCTTCGGGCGCGAGTACGATCTCGACCTGTTCAACATCGTGGCCGTGTCCGATTTCAACATGGGGGCGATGGAGAACAAGGGGCTCAACATCTTCAACACCCGCTATGTTCTGGCCGAGCAGGACACCGCCACCGATGGCGATTTCGACGCCGTGGAAGGTGTGATCGGCCATGAGTATTTCCACAATTGGTCGGGCAACCGCATCACCTGCCGTGACTGGTTCCAGCTCTCGCTGAAGGAGGGCTTCACCGTTCTGCGCGATCAGCTCTTCAGCGCGGATATGGGTTCTGAACCGGTCAAGCGCATTGAGGATGTGCGGGTGCTGCGCGGCAGCCAGTTCCCTGAGGATTCAGGCCCGCTGGCGCATCCGATCCGCCCGGATTCCTATCAGGAAATCAGCAATTTCTACACCGCGACCGTCTACAACAAGGGCGCCGAGGTGATCCGCATGATGCGGACGATGGCGGGCGTCGAGCGCTTCCGTAAAGGCACTGATCTCTATTTCGAGCGCCATGATGGCGAAGCGGCGACCTGCGAGGATTTCGTCAAGTCCATCGAGGATGGTGCCGGGCTCGACCTGACGCAGTTCCGCCTGTGGTATGCGCAGGCCGGCACGCCGACCGTCACCGCGCGCCTCAGCCATGAGGGCGATGTGGCGACGCTGCATCTGAGCCAGAGCGTCCCCGCCACCCCCGGCCAGAGCGAGAAGGCACCCATGCCGATCCCGCTGCGCATCGCCCTGTTCGACCGCGCCACCGGCAAGCATCATGGCGAGCAACTGGTGGTGCTGGACAAGGAAGGCGCCAGCTTCCATTTCGCGGGCCATGCCACGCGCCCGGTGCTCTCGATCAACCGCGGCTTTTCCGCCCCGGTGGTGGTGGAGAGCGACGAAAGCGAGGAGGATCTGGTCTTCCTTGCGGCGCATGATGACGATCCCTTCGCCCGTTACGAGGCGATGCAGAGCCTGATCGTGCGCCATCTGGTGGCCGCTTCCTCGGGCGCTCTGTCGGATGAGGCGCGTGCTGCCGGGCGCGAGGGCATCGCCGCCGCCCTGCGCGCGATTCTGGAGGATGCCTCGCTCGACGATCTGATGCTGGGCGAATTGCTGATCCTGCCCACCCATGGCTATCTGTTCGAGCGCCTGCCGGTCAGCGACCCCGGCGTGGTCCATGAGGAGCGCGAGGGGCTGAAGGCCTGGCTCGGCGCGCAACTGGGCGACCTGCTGCGCGCGCATCACGATCGCGCCAGCCAGGTGCCTTTCGGCCATGACGCGGCGGCCAAGGGCGCGCGCAAGGTCAAGAATCAGGTGCTGGTCTATCTCGCCGCCAGCGAGCCCGAAGCCGCCGCCACCCGCGCCGCCGCGCAATATGACGCGGCGGACAATATGACCGACCGGCAGGGCGCGCTCACCGTGCTGTGCAGCCTCGACAGTCCGCTGCGCGAGGAGAAGCTGGCCGATTTCCACGCCCGCTATCAGGGCAATCCGCTGGTGATCGACAAGTGGTTCTCGCTTCAGGCGGGCTCGCTGCATCCGCGCGTTCTGGATCATGTGAAGGCGCTGGCGCAGCACCCCGACTTCACCATGAACAACCCCAACCGGGTACGCGCGTTGTTCATGTCGCTGGCGATCAACCCGCCCGGCTTCCACGATGCCAGCGGCGAGGGCTATCGCATGATCGGCGATCTGATCCTGGCGCTCGACCCGATCAACGCCCAGACGGCGGCGCGTTTCGTGCCGCCCTTGGGCCGCTGGCGCCGGGTCGAGCCGGTGCGCGGCGCGATGATGCGCGAGCAACTGGAGCGCATCGTCGCCCAGCCGGGCCTCTCCAAGGATGTCTTCGAGCAGGCGAGCAAGAGCCTTGGTTGATGTTCCCGCAATTCGCGCAGATGTGCTGGCAGGCGTGCCGCATGGTTTCCTCGGGCGGCGCGGGGGTGTTTCCACCGGCGCCGTCGCCGGGCTGAACGTGGGGCTGGGCGCCGATGACGCGGCAGAGGCGGTACGGGAAAACCGCGCGCGCGCCGTGGCGGCGGTGGCGCCGGGCGCGCGGCTCACCACGGTCTATCAGGTCCATTCCGGCGATTGCGTGGTGGCGGGCGACTGGGACGACGCCCATCGCCCCCATGCCGATGCGCTGGTCACAGACAAGCCCGGCGTGGTGCTGGGCATCGTCACCGCCGATTGCGCGCCGATTTTGCTGGCAGATAGCGCGGCTGGGGTGGTCGGCGCGGCGCATGCCGGATGGAAGGGCGCCTTTGGCGGCGTGGCCGAGGCGACGGTCGAGGCCATGGTCGCGCTGGGTGCCAGCCGCAACCGCATCGTGGCCGCCATCGGCCCTTGCATCGCGCAATCCAGCTATGAGGTCGATGAGGGCTTCCGTGCCCGCTTTATCGCGCAGGATGAAACGCTTGGTCGTTTCTTCGCGACGGGGCGGGAAGGGCACTGGCAGTTCGCTCTGGAACCCTATGTGGCGCATCGCCTTGCGCTGGCGGGGGTGGAACATGTCGAGTCGCTGTCCCGCGACACCTATGCTGATGAAGAAGGATTTTTCTCCTTCCGGCGCGCCACGCACCGGGGGGAAGCGACCTATGGGCGGCAGTTTTCGCTGATCGCCCGGCCCTGATCGCGCACCTGTCGATAAAAATGCGGTTGAGATCGTGAGTTTTGATGTTTATCAAACTCAAAAAAGCCTGCATCCGTCAGTGACAAAGCTGACGAGACGTCAGGCAGGGGATTCCTGAACACGCGCCGTTACGCGTTCTGATGAAGTGTTTCGTTCGGTTCTTTGCCGGTGGCAGGGGGCCAGTGGTGCAGGGCGTTCTCGTGGGCCGGATCCGGTGGGTCAGCTTCGCGGGGGCGATTGAGGCAAGGCTCGATCATGACGCAAAGTGAAGCCACCGCAACGGGGCTGGACAGTGAGGCATCGGGCGTGCGCCGCCGCGATTTTATTGAGGTGGCCGCCGTCAGCGCGGCCGGTGTCGGGGCTCTGGCGGCGCTGGTGCCGCTGATCAGCCAGATGAGCCCGTCCGCCGACGTGCTGGCCGAAGCCTCGACCGAGGTGGATATTTCGGCCATCGCGGTGGGGCAGGCGATCAAGGCGGTGTTCCGCAAGCAGCCCGTCTTCGTGCGCCACCTGACCCCGGCGGAAATCGCCGAGGCCGAGAAGGTGCCGCTCTCGGACCTGCGCGATCCTGAAACGCTGGAACAGCGCACCAAGCCGGGCAAGACCCAGTGGCTGATCACCATGGGCGTCTGCACCCATCTGGGCTGCGTGCCGCTGGGCACCGCCCAGGGTGAGCCCAAGGGCGAGTTCGGCGGCTATTTCTGCCCCTGCCACGGGTCGCAGTATGACACGGCCGCGCGCATCAGGAAGGGCCCCGCGCCCAAGAACCTGCTGGTGCCCGAATACGCCTTCACATCGCCCACCGTCGTCAAGATCGGCTGATTGCCGCTTCCCACGCGAGCCAAGACGCGAGGATTTCTGCCATGAGTTTTCCATGGGCCAATGAATACAAGCCGAGCCATCCGGCGATGGTGTGGCTGGACGAAAAGCTGCCGCTGCCGCGCTTCGTCTTCAATGCGGTGGGCGCGGGCTATCCGGTGCCGCGCAATCTGAACTATATGTGGAATTTCGGCGTGCTGGCCGGCTTCTGCCTGATGCTGCAGATCGTGACGGGTGTGATCCTGGCGATGCATTATGCCGCCAACACCGATGTCGCCTTCAACTCCACCGAGCATATCATGCGCGACGTCAACTGGGGCTGGATGCTGCGTTACGCGCATGCCAATGGCGCCAGCGCCTTCTTCGTGGTGGTCTATGCCCATATCTTCCGGGGCTTCTACTTCGGCAGCTACAAGGCCCCGCGCGAGATGATCTGGCTGCTGGGCGTGGTGATCTTCCTGCTGATGATGGCCACCGCCTTCATGGGTTACGTGCTGCCCTGGGGCCAGATGAGCTTTTGGGGGGCGCAGGTGATCACCGGCCTGTTCAGCGCCATTCCGCTGGTGGGCGATGCGCTGCACACCTGGCTGCTGGGCGGGTTCGCGCCCGATCAGGCGGCGCTCAACCGCTTCTTCTCGCTGCACTTCCTGCTGCCCTTCGTCATTCTGGGCGTGGTGATCCTGCATATCTGGGCGCTGCATATCCCCGGCTCCTCGAACCCCACCGGCGTCGAGGTGAAGAGCGAGAGCGACACCGTGCCTTTCCATCCTTACTATACGGCCAAGGATGGGGTGGGGCTGCTGGTGTTCCTGTTCCTCTATTGCGCGATGCTGTTCTTCTTCCCCAACGCGCTGGGCCATCCGGACAATTACATTCCGGCCAACCCGATGCAGACGCCTGCGCATATCGTGCCCGAATGGTATTTCTGGCCCTTCTACGCGATCCTGCGCGCCTTTACCGCCGATCTGACCATCCCCTTCACCCATGTGGTGCTGGTGCCCGCCAAGCTGCTGGGTGTGCTGGCGATGTTCAGTTCGATCCTGGTGTGGTTCGCGCTGCCCTGGCTGGACACCTCGCCGGTGCGTTCGGGCCATTTCCGTCCCACCTTCCGCAAGATCTACTGGCTGCTGGTGATCGACGTGGTGATCCTGGGCTATTGCGGCGGCTCGCCCGCCGAGGAGCCCTTCGTGATGATCAGCCAGATCGCGGCGGCTTACTATTTCCTGCATTTCTTCATCATTCTGCCAGTGGTCTCGCTGATCGAAACCCCGCAGCCGCTGCCTTTCTCGATCACCGAAAGCGTGCTCGGCAAGGATGTTGAAACCACCCCGGCCCCGGCCGAATAAGCGAAGGGAGGCAAATCCATGGTCCGCCTGATTTCCGCCCTGATCGGGGCTTTCTTCACCCTCTGTTTGCTGATCGCGTTTGGCACGGGGCTTGTCAGCTATATCACGGAGCCGCCCGCCAAGACGGTGGAGGCCGCCTTCCACAAGCATCCCGGCGAACTGGCGCTGCAAAGCGATGGCGCTTTCGGCACCTTCAACCGCCAGCAGCTGCAGCGCGGCTTCCAGGTCTACAAGGAGGTCTGCTCGGCCTGCCACGCGATCAAATATGTGGCGTTCCGCGACCTGAAGGAGATCGGCTACAACGATCCCGAAGTGAAGGCGATTGCCGCTGGCTTCAAGGTGCCCGTCTACAATCCCCAGACCGGCGAACTGAAGACGCGCGACGGCGTGCCGACCGATCACTTCCCGCCCGTGGTCTATGGCGGTTCGGGCACGCCGCCTGACCTGTCGCTGATCACCAAGGCGCGTCATGGCGGGGCATCCTATGTCCATGCGCTGCTGACCGGCTATGCCGAACAGCCCGCCGAACTGCTCAAGAAGTATCCCGAGAGCAAGACGCCCGAGGGCCTCTTCTACAACCCCTATTTCGCCAATCTCAACATCGCCATGCCGCCGCCGCTGGCGAGCGAGGGCCAGGTTTCCTACAAGGATGGCACCAAGGCCACGGTTGACCAGATGGCCACCGATGTCGCGGCTTTCCTGGTGTGGACCGCCGAACCCAAGCTGGAAAAGCGCCACCAGACGGGCTGGCCGGTGCTGGGCTTCCTGCTGTTCGCCACGGTGCTGGCCTATATGGCTTACCGCAACGTCTGGGCTGACAAGAAGCACTGAGCCCGCTAAAGGCTGACGCAACAGGGGGCCCCTTGCATCGAAGGATGCAGGGGGCCTCTGGCGTGATGAAAGGACGCGGGCATGACTGCCGACGTAATCGTGAAAGCCGATCTGCTTGAGGCCGAAGACCTGAAGGCGCTGGTGCGCAGCGTGCCCGATTTCCCCAAGCCGGGCATTCTGTTCCGCGACATCACCACGCTGATCGGGCACGGCGCGGGCTTTGCCGCCAGCGTCCGCCTGCTGGCCGACCGCGCCGAGGCGGCGGAGGCGCAGGCCATCGCGGGCATGGAGGCGCGTGGCTTCATCTTCGGCGCGGCGGTGGCGGCGCGGCTGGGCGTGCCTTTCGTGCCGGTGCGCAAGCCGGGCAAGCTGCCGGTGCCGGTGATCTCGATCGACTATGCGCTGGAATATGGCACCGACCGTCTGGAGATCGACCCGGAGGCCATCAGCCAGGGCCAGCGCGTGGTAATCCTCGACGATCTGATCGCCACGGGCGGCACGGCTCTGGCCGCGACGCAACTGCTGCGCCGCGCGGGGGCTGAGGTCACGCATGCGCTGTTTGCCATCGATCTGCCCGATCTGGGTGGCGCGGAGAAGCTGCGCGCCGAGGGGATTACTGTCGATGCGCTGATGGATTTTCCGGGGCATTGATCGCCAATCCCTGTATGGATTGACGGATTGCCATTGACGAAACGGTCATCGTCGTGGCAATCGGCAGGCGCATTGCAGGGGAACCTGTAAAACAGCACCGTCAATGGCCATCTAAGTCATTGATAATGCGGGTATAGCTTAGTGGTAAAGCTCCAGCCTTCCAAGCTGGCTATGCGGGTTCGATTCCCGCTACCCGCTCCAACATTTGATCTCAGATCATCCCATAGAGCTTTGTAAGTCGCGGAAAAGAAGAGTATTTTTCGGGTTTCCAGGCTCGTAAAATCTCATTTTGTTCCGCCCCAGCGCAAGCAACAGTGGGGCTATTTTGGAGAATCGCGGGCCACTTTAGAGCTCAAGGCCCCCAGGGTAGGGGCCTTTGGCAAGAAAGGTCCGGCCTATGCCATTGACAGATATAGCAATTCGTAACGCTAAACCCCGAGAAAAGGCCTACAAGCTGCACGATATGCTGGGGCTGTTCTTGACCGTCTCCCCGTCTGGGGGGAAGCTGTGGAACATGAAGTACAAATTGGGCGGGGTGGAAAAGAAGCTGAGCTTCGGTCCCTATCCTCAGCTCAGTCTGCGAGATGCGCGGAAGCGACGGGACGAGGCCCGCGACCAGCTTATCGACGGCAAGGACCCGGCACGCGAGAAAAAGCTGGAGAAGCTGCGATCCCACCTTCTGGCGGAAAACACCTTTATCAGTATCGCCCGGGAGTACTGTCTGAAACGACGGCGTGATGGTGACCGGGCCTGGGCTCCTGCCACCGCAACGCGCTCTGAATATCTCTTGAGCCTTCTGGACAACTCGATCGGTCGGCTCGCGATTCATGAGATCGAGCCAATCGATATTTTGGCTGCTGTCCGGAAAATAGAGAAGCGCGGAAACTTGGAGAGCGCGCGCCGGACCTTGCAACTCTCCAGCGCGGTCTTTCGATATGCTGTCGCAACAGCTCGGCTAAAATCCGACCCGACGAGAGACCTGCGCGGGGCGCTCCTTACCCCAAAGGTTACGCACTACGGGGCCGTGACGGATGCGAATTTGGTAGGAGAGCTGCTGAGGGCTATCGACGGTTTTGAGGGACATGTTACGACGAAATGGGCCTTAAAATTAGCCCCGCATGTCTTTGTCCGTCCCGGCGAGCTTCGGCATGCGCGATGGGAGGAGATCAATCTGGAAGCTGCGCTTTGGACCCTCCCTGCGGAAAAGATGAAAATGCGTAAGCCGCATCATGTGCCTTTGTCTCGTCAGTCGATTTATCTGCTGGAGGAGATGCATGAGATGTCCGGGCCATATGGATATGTGTTTCCGTCGATAAGGACCAGCATCCGCCCCATGTCGGAGAACACCCTCAATGCTGCATTACGACGCTTGGGCTACTCAACTGACGAGATGACCGCGCATGGCTTTCGGGCCATGGCAAGCACACTCCTAAACGAATCCGGGAAATGGTCTGCTGATGCCATTGAGAGGGCGTTGGCCCATGGCGATAGCGATAAAGTCCGCGCCGCTTACCATCGCGGCACCCATTGGAAAGAGCGCGTAGAGATGGCTCAATGGTGGTCTGATTTACTTGATGCGTTGCGGAGTGGAGCCTCCGTGGGGCCAGGGCCAGGGTTGATTTTGAAATAGGTTTTGTCGGACCACTCTATCGACGGTCGCGGGTGAGAGTGGAGTGAGCCAGTCTGCTGAAGATACCCGCAGGGTTTATTGAGTGCGCTGCGGGTATCATCCTCCCCAAGGATCAGGGCGGTGCATGACCTCCACAATCTGCGAGATGGCTTCAGTAGGTTGTGCCAGGACATCGATGAATTCGGCGAACCCGATCTGGCTCAAGCGGATGAGCGGGAGGTCGAGCAGCGTTCTCTCTGCGGCCTGTATCGCCGCGGCTCTGATATATTCAGACCGTGAGTGGCCACTTGTTGAGCAGGCACGATCAATTAGGGCAATGTCCGCGTCAGACAGGCGGACTGAAATAGAGCGCTTTCCATTGTGTGAAGCGATTGGCATATTTTTCTCATTATTTACAATAATTTGATATGGCGTGAGGAGGCGGGTTAAGGAGGGTGGAAAGGCTGCTTGTTCGCCCCAATAGAGCGGTGCTTCCGTTGAGGGTTGGCCGGTACTAAGAGGCAAATGAAGCATAGGGGGCAAGGCGATTCGTAACATCTGTCGACAGGAGGCTACCGAGGTAATTGATATCGCGGGCTGGGCGGCGGACGAGGATTTCCCGATTTACCCGATCGGCTCCAAGCCAAAGCGATTGGTTATTTGCCCCGGTGAAGGGACTCCAGACTTTCTCCGCCCTAACCAAGGCTATCTTTTCAAGGTGGCGTCCGGTTGGCAGGCTCAGCAGCTTTGGTGCGAGGTCATTGCCTATGAACTTTCCCTTGTTGTGGGAGTTTCCGTACCACCTGCATTTGTCGCGCTCGATTCATCATCGGGAGAGCCTGGTGCATTGATTGAATTATTTTACCCCTATCCCGCAGCAATGCGGACGGTCCGATTGGCCCACGCCGCTGATTATATGCATAAGAATTTCGCTGATGGGAAAAAGGGCCGACCACATGCCCTGCGGGAAAACCTTGCAATTTGCCGCGCACTTAATGCGCCCAATCCATTGGAGTGGTGGGCGAAGGCGATTCTTTTTGATACCCTGATCGGCAACACCGACAGGCATTCCGAAAATTGGGGTTTCTTGGTTGAAGGAACGCAGGATGCTCGCCAGTTCACTTTGGCTCCCCTATATGACAACGGCACCAGCCTTGGGTACGGCACGACCGATGCCAAGTTGGCTAACCCTTGGGACGCGCGGCGGATGGCGGCTTACCTCGCCAGAGGGCACCATGATATCGGCTGGTCGAAGAATGAAGATGGTCCAACGCAGCATCTTCCGTTCTGCGTTCGCTTTTTCACAGCGCATCCGGAATTGAAGGGCACTGCGGCAACGATGCTCTCCTTCACCGATCAGCAGGTCGAAGAGATTGTTCAATGGGCGACAGAATTTTTTGTTCCCATTATGTTCACATCTGATCGTGCAAGGTTTATATTGAAACAAATTGGCGCGCGTCGAGATGCGCTCAAAGAGGCGTTGGAGCTGTGACCGAAAACTGGATTACCGAGGCAAGCGATCCCGACCATCTCATCCTGGCGTGGCAGGCTCCGGATGAGTTCAGGGATAGGACGAGATTCGCCGTGGGTATGCTTACCTGCGTCGAGGGAGTCGTGCGCCTAAGATACTTTGGCGACAGTGAAGAATTCCGTCGTTTCAACCCTGGAAAGTCCTACGCGCAAATGGTGACGTATGGCTATAGCGGCTATCCTGGGTTTGCCTCAGATAGCGTTGAGCATAGTACAGGAGTAATCGAAGCATTTATGCGCCGACTGCCCCCCCGGTCGCGTCCTGACTTTGCCGCCTATGAGCAGCATTTGCGCGTGCGCCCCGGCACTGAGTTGAGTGATTTTGCTCTGCTTGGTTTGTCCGAAGCTTATTTGCCCAGTGATGGTTTCTCGGTTGTCGATCCACTTGATCTCACTGAGGATCAAAGACAGCTGGTCGTGGAATTGGCTGGGTATCGCTATTATTCCAGCAAGGTTGAAGGCCCGTTGCCGTCGGTAGGTGACAAGGTCGAGATTGTTGCTGAAGATGATAACGCCTTCGACCCACGCGCGGTTGCTGTCACGTTTCGGGGGCAAAAAATTGGCAACATCAACCGCTTGCAAGTCGAGACCTTTCGAGAATGGGCCGCCCAGGGTCGGATTGAGGCGGCAGTCGATCGCTTGAATGGGCGAGCAGATCGCCCGCGCTTGTTCTTGTTTGTTCGAGTTGCGCCGCAAAAGCGTTGATCAGTGGCTTACGGCTCTTAGTTATGGGACGTCAGCGTTCAGCGGATTTCTGGCACAAAACCGTATCTGGCCTTGAATGCTTGGCGCATGGCATCGACTAGCTGATCCTCGTGGTGTCGCGCCACGAGGAAGCTATCATGTACTGGCAAGGCAAGTATGTTTGCCGATAGCAGGCGTGCGAGGACGGCCAGGGCTAGATCGCTATCTTCGCGTTGCAAGCGAAGCCCTTCTCCACTGCCAAACCATTTGGCCACAGGGCCCAACTGCGTTGTGAAAGCAGCGACATAGTCCGAGAAACGTATACCTTCGGGTAGTTGTGTCCTATCAAGGCCGGTAGCCGTGAGACGTAGCGGTGAAGCTGATGTCCGATTGATAAGGCGGTTGAAGGTTCTTTTGCCGAGTTCGCGCACCTCCGGCCCCACGATCCCGGGAACGGTATAGATATCCCAGTCCAGTGTTTGACCGCATCGGGCAAAGAGCAGGGTAGGATGGAGGCGCGCATAGTCACGTTCGACGACTGGTTCACCGTCGATCGTTAACGACTGGCGTTCAACTTTGGGTAGGTTGATCCACCAGCCGCCATAAAGGCGTCCCCCGCTTTGCCAGTCACCCTTAAAAATCCGGTAGAGCTGAGTTGATTCCTCGCCAGCTACCAGCCGTTCTTCGGGATCTTTATCGTTCGCAAAATATCGCGCGGAAACACGCGACCAACCGTCGGCAGGCAAAGAGATTTCTGCTCTGGATAGCCAAGCATTTTGTTCAAGCAATGTCGCGCGGCTGGCAGTAATCTCTTTGGGCTCTCCGCCAGCCTGCGAATTTGCCTGGCGCAAAATGATGATATCGCGCCGCTCATGCCACCCGATGCTCGCTCTGGTGATTCCGCAATCTGCGAAGAAAGTGCGAAGCTTGTCGGTTGCTCGTAGGCGTGTCCGCCTCGCATGTTTTACAACCCCGTCGCGAGTGTGGCGATAACCTCGTTGTCCCTCGACTAATCCCAAAGATGCAAGACCATCGCGGATGCGCTTGAGAACAACACTGCTGTAGGGAGTTCCGGTATAATCGTTGGCATTGAATGAAACCGCGACGAACCGTTCAGGGTCAATCCGATTGAACGCTGCGAGAGCCAGATTCGCGAGCAACATATCTAGGCAATTGCGCCAACGAAGTTGATCAGCTGCACGGAAAGCCCGCTGACGCCCTGCGCTAGGGGCGAGCATGCTCTCTATCTGCTCGATAGCTGCTGCCCCTTGCACGTCCCTCATCGTTCGAAGCGGATCGAGTGGCATCGAACGTTCAAGCGCTGCGCGATCATGTACCGGTGCTAATGCCATCTCTTGCACCTAGCCGAAAATCAAGCAAATGCGGAGATGAGTTTGCTGGCCTAGCGTGCGATTGCCTGCAGACGTTGAATCAGTGTTCTGCTGCAAGGTCTTATAAAGAACCATGGCACGCCCGGCGTCCGCTCACATCCCGGAACACGCTGGCCCCGCTGACGCCCAGGTGTGGGGGCGGATGTCAGATGTTGCGGTGATAGAGATCATAGACTGTCCGGGCTCCAGAACATGGGGTTTTTGCACCAGTGATCGACTGCGGACTCCCGCCAACCGCAGCAGCGGTGGGAAAGTTTGGTTTGAGCTGGGAAGCTGCCTTCCTGGATTTTGCGATAGAGGGTCGCGCGGCTCAAGCCGGTGCACCGCAGGACCTCATTGATGCGGAGAAAGCGATCACGTTCGGCTGTCATGGGCAGTCCTTTCATGAGAGGTTATGCCCGTAATGTTGTTCAGAGCGCCGGAAGCCTGAACGGTGCAAATGTGGTCAAAAGCGCCCAAATTGGTCCTCCATGCCGCTTCTCGCATTCCGATCAGCGGCACAGAGCCTCTGGAGATCACAGGTTGTCCGCGCTCCAGAACATGGGATTGTCGCACCAATTCCGGATGACGGATTCCTTCCAACCGCACCGGCGATGGGAAAGTTTGGCCTGTGCTGGGAAGCTGCCTTCCTGAATTTTTCGATAGAGGGTCGCGCGGCTCAGACTGGTGCGCATGAGCACTTCGTCAAGGCGAAGGTATCTGTCGGACTCATTGGCCATCGCAGTGTCTCCTACAGAGCCAGGCCGATGATCCGACCCGCTGTGCAGGTAGAGTTCGTAAGGTCGTCGGCAGGTGCAAGAGGTTGAGACGGTGAGGGAAACCGCCTGACCCTTCGTGACCCTCTATGTCCATATATGCCCATACAAAGGATCGGGCTTGATTGGCGCCAAACCAGTCAGGGCGTCTCCGGCTCCCCTGTTCGGGGCGCCGGATCGCGCTCTGGTTCCGCTGCGCTCCACTCGAGTCGCCTGCGGCGTCTCGCCAGCATAGCTGCTTACGATCGCTGACGCGGAAGGGGGAAGGGCCGCACCCGTGGCGCGGTGGCCGGGCGTTGCCCGTCCTGGCGGACAGCGCGCGATGCGCGCTGGCGTAGGCCTCCGGCCCCAGTCTGGCGGGTGGGCGTCGCTGCCCTGTAGGCCCGTCGCGGCGCGGCGCAACCCCGGCGGAGCCGGGGTCCTCCATTCCATTCCGGCCCAAGGGTGCGCCGCGCCTTCATCGACGGGCCTGTTGGTCCGCTCCTGCCGCCCACCCGCCAGACCGGCGCCGGTTTGCGGCGGTTTAGGCAGGAGTGAAGGATTATGGCTTTCAATCATACCTCGCGCAGACAGTCGGAACGTTCAGGCCATTCGCAGGCGGAGGCTTCCCGGCCTCGGCCTATGGAGGACCTCTATTCGCAGGTGACGGCGCGCATCGTTGCGCAGTTGGAGGAGGGGCGGCTCCCTTGGGTGCAGCCTTGGGACAGTTCTGCTGTGCTGGCAGGGCTTCCCCGCAATGCGAGCAGCGGGCGGGCCTATTCGGGGATCAATATTCTGATCCTCTGGCATGCGCTGTTCGAGGGCGAGTTTACCGCGCAGCGCTGGCTGACGTTCAAGCAGGCCGAGGCGCTGGGCGGGCATGTTCGCAAAGGCGAGCGCGGGGTGACGGTTTGCTATGCGGATCGCTTTACCCCCAAGGATGCGCGGGGCGGTGATGGCGGGGCATCGGGGGCCGGTAGCGGGGATGTCAGCGCTCCATCTGGCGGGGGTGATGAAGTCCGGCAGGTTGCTTTCCTCAAGCGCTTCACGGTTTTCAATGTTGCGCAATGTGATGATCTGCCCGGCCATCTCTATGAGGCGGAGGGCAGCGAACAGCGGGCCGATCTGGTGACCATCCCTGAGGCAGAAGCACTGATCGCGGCAAGCGGAGCCAGCATTTCCATCGGGGCGCCGCACGCCTGCTATATGCCCCGTGCTGATCGGATCGAGGTGCCGACGCAGGCCGCTTTCATCGAGCCCATCAATTACTACCGCACCGTACTGCATGAGCTTGGCCATTGGACGGGCCATGGCTCACGGCTGGACCGCGATCAGACCGGGCGTTTCGGCACCGTCTCCTATGGCCGGGAGGAACTGGTCGCAGAGATGTGCAGCGCCTTCACCTGTGCAGCTTTGGGCATCGTGCCAACCGTGAGGCATGCTGATTACATCGCGTGCTGGCTGGAGGTGCTGAAGGGCGACAATCGGGCGATCTTTCGGGCGGCCAGTCAGGCGAGCAAAGCGGCTGATTTCCTGCTGGCTTTCCGACCTATTGCCGATGCTGCGGCTGACGCGGGAGAGGTGGCATGAGCGGGGCGGGCATGGGCGATAGGCCCGATCCCGTCGTGCCTTCTGGTGGCGCGCCTTTGGATCAAGCCGTCGGTGTGGAGGGCGGCTCCGTTGAAGCGGCATCCGATGACGGAACACCGAGCCGTGAGGAATGGGATGCGATCTTCGCGGCCATGCCAAATCTGGCTCGAGACATCTTCATTGCCTGGCGTTTCCATCGGCTCTCCATGGAGGACATGTGCCGACAGACCGGCCTGTCCCGCAAGCAGGTAAGACGGCAGTTCACCAAGGCTCTCGAGCATTTGCACCACACACATTCGGGCATGGAGCAATGGCGCGAGCATGTCGCTGCGTTCCCTCTCGCCGATCCGGAAACGATCAGGGCCAGTCTGCGCATGAGCGTGCGGTCAAAGCGCGCTTATGAACAGGTCAGGGCAAGCTGCGTACCCAGGAAGCGGCCTGATAAAGGGGCCCCGCCTGATGCTGCAACAATTGCGCGAGTGAATGACGCACTGTTGCGTCTGTCGAGGCTCGAACGGGACGTGTTCCTCTCTGTCAGGGTGGATTATCTGTCCTATGCCGAGATCGGGGAGAAGATCGGCATGTCCGACGAGAAGGTGATGAAGCTGTTCGGTCGGGCATTCTACAATCTGGACCGCAACCTTCGCGATCCGCACCGGCACTGGTGGCGCCGCTGGCTGTGGTGATCGGATGCGGCCTTGCCTGGCTTTATGTCGGGCAAGGTTGCGCAAAACCGTTGAATTGCTAGGATTCACCTTATGCGCACCGATCTCGATCATCTCCCGGCCAAAAAGCAGCGCGAGCTGGCCCATATCGTGCGCGTGCTCTTCGAGGAATTCGAGGCGGCCCATGCGCGGGGCAACCAGAAATGGAACAAGCAGGGGCGCCTTTTCAAGATCGTGCTCTACGGCAGCTACGCGCGCGGGGGCTGGGTGGATGATCCGGTCGGTGGCTACAAATCCGACTATGATATTCTGATCGTGGTCAGCGAGGACAAGCTTGCCGATTTCGAGTTCTGGTCGGCAGCGGAATCGCGGCTGATGCGTGACATGACGATCTTCAACACCCTCTCGGCGCCGGTCAATCTGATCGTGCATTCCCTGAAGGATGTGAACAGGCAGCTTGAGCTGGGGCGGCCCTTCTTCATCGACATCGTGCGCGATGGCATCGCCCTCTATGACGAGGAGGGTTTCTGTTTTGCCCAGCCGCGCCATCTGCCTGAAGCAGAGGCCAAGGTTGAGGCGCAGAACCACTTTGACGAATGGTTTCCGAGCGCGGAGGCCTTCTTTCAAAATGCCATTGATAATATCGACAGGAACCGCCCTAAGGAGGCCGCCTTTCTGCTGCATCAAACCATCGAGCGTTTCTACCATTGCACGCTGTTGGTGCTGACTCTCTACAGCCCTAAATCGCACAAGCTGAACTTCTTGCGATCTCATGCCGAGGAGGTTGCGCCCGAGCTGATGCCGGTCTGGCCGCGCGATGATCGAATGAGCCGCCGCTGCTATGAGCTGTTGCGGCAGGCCTATGTGAATGCGCGCTACTCGCCGCATTATATGATCAGCGAGGAGGAACTGAACTATGCCGCCGGGCGCGTGGCTGAGTTGCAGCGTCTGGTCGAAGAAATTTGCCGGAAGCACTTGGCGGACTAAGCGACGAGTTTGCTGATTCCAAAGGAGATTGGAACCGGCTATCGAGATGGCATGACCAAGGGCGTGTTCATCCATCGATCTGATTCCATTTATGATGATAGCCCCGCTGAGCGCTACCAATTCCCATCCCAATATCTGGGCCGCGTGAGCGCATGCATTGGTGATTGGATCATCTATTACGAGCCTAGAAAAATTCGCGGTACACGGGGTTATTTCGCGGTAGCAAAGGTGGCCCAGGTTGTGCCCGACCCTTCCGCAAAAGGCATGTTCTTGGCCTTAATCGAACCAGGCTGTTGATTGCCACTGAGATGTGACCCGGGGTTTCCATTGAGAATTGACCCGGGTGGGTGTGGGTTATGTGCTGCCTCTGGCGGGCAGGTTCAAGATGCCGGCTTCTCCTTTTTGGCTTTGGGCGCAGCGGTGCTGGCGCGGAAGCGGAAGCTGTCGTTTCCAGTTTCCAGGATGTGGCAGTGATGAGTGAGCCGGTCGAGCAGCGCGGTGGTCATCTTGGCGTCGCCGAACACGCCGGACCATTCGCTGAAGCTCAGGTTGGTGGTGATCACGACACTGGTGCGCTCGTATAACTTGCTCAGCAGATGGAAGAGCATGGCCCCTCCTGATGGGCTGAAGGGCAGATAGCCCAACTCGTCGAGGATAAGCAGATCGAGGCGCAGCAGGCGTTCCGCCAGTTGGCCGGTCCGGTTGGCTGTCTTCTCCTGCTCCAGCGCGTTGACCAGATCGACCGTGGAGTAGAAGCGCACCTTCTTGCGGTGATGCTCGACAGCCTGAACGCCCAGCGCCGTGGCGATATGGCTTTTACCCGTGCCCGGGCCGCCGATCAGCACGACATTGTCGGCGTTTTCCATGAAGTCGCCCTGGTGAAGCTGGCGCACGAGTGCCTCGTTGATCTCGCTGGCAGCAAAGTCGTAGCCGGCCAGATCCTTGTAAGCCGGGAAGCGGGCGGCCTTGATCTGATAGGAGATGGACCTGACCTCCCGCTCAGCCATCTCTGCCTTGAGCAATTGGGCCAGCATCGGCACGGCAGTATCGAAGGCAGGCGCGCCCTGCTCGATCAGTTCGCCTGCGGCCTGAGCCATGCCGAACATCTTGAGGCCGCGCAGCATGACGACGACTGCGGCGCTGGCGGGGTCATGACGCATGGCGGATCTCCCTGAGCATATCATAGCGATCGACATTGGCCTTGGGCTCCTGCGTCAGGCGCAAGGCCTGAGGCGCATCAATGGGCGATGCCGGAGGTGCCTTGCCGTCAATCAGTCGGTGCAACACGTTGAGAATGTGGGTCTTGGTGGCGACACCAGCTTCCAAGGCCAGCTCGACCGCACTCAGGACCGCCTGCTCGTCGTGGTGCAGCACCAGGGACAGGATCTCCACCATTTCCCTGTCTCCGCCGGAGCGCTTGAGGAGGTGGCTCTGCAAGTGCCGGAAGGCTTCAGGCATGTCCAGGAAGGGCGCACCATTGCGCAGGGCACCGGGTTTGCGCTGGACCACCGCCAGATAATGCCGCCAGTCATAGATCGTGCGACCGGGTTTGTGGTGGGAACGGTCGATGAGCCGGACGTGCTCGCACACGATCTGGCCCTCGGCGGCGATGACCAGGCGATCGGGATAGACCCGCAGGCTGACTGGCCGGTTCGCAAAGGAAGCGGGCACGCTGTAACGGTTGCGCTCGAAGGCGATCAGGCAAGTGGGCGACACGCGCTTGGTCTGTTCGACAAAGCCATCGAAGGGCCTGCCCAGCGGCATCAGACAGGAGGCTTCCTCAGCATGCACATCAGCCACGGTGCCGGGCATAAGGCCGTGCTGGATCTCGCCCCATTGCGCGATACATCGTTCTTCCAGCCAGGCGTTCAGCGCCGCCAAATCCCCAAAGCTGGGCATCGGCTGCCACAACCGCCGCCGGGCATCCTGCACGTTCTTCTCGACCTGCCCCTTCTCCCAGCCTGACGCTGGATTGCAGAAATCAGTCTCGAACAGGTAATGGCTGGCCATGGCGGCGAACCTGGCGTTGACCTGTCGCGCCTTGCCCGTCCCGATCTTGTCGACGGCGGTCCTCATATTGTCGAAGATCCCGCGCTGGGGCACGCCGCCCAGCACCCGAAAGGCCTGCGTCAGCGCGTCAAACAGCATCTCATGGGTTTGGAGCAAGTAGGCCCGCACGATAAAGGCGCGGCTGTGGGCCAGCTTGGTATGGGCAACCTGCAGCTTGGTCACCTTGCCGTCCAGCACGGCATAATCCTCGCTCCAGTCGAACTGGAAGGCCTCGCCGGGTTGGAAAACCAACGGCACGAATGTCCCGCGCCCGCTGGTTTGCTGTTCATACTGAAGATCGCTCCGCCATCGCCGGGCAAAGGCAGCCACCCGGTTATACGAGCCTTCGTACCCCAGCTTCACAAGGTCGACATACAACTGCTTGGCGGTCCGCTTCTGCTTGCGGGATTTCTTGGATTCCACCCGCAGCCACGCCGTCAGCTTCTCGGCGAAGGGATCGAGCTTGCTGGGGCGCACCGGCACCTTGAAACTGGGCTCCACCGTATCGGAACGCAGATATTTGCGGATGGTGTTGCGCGACAGGCCGGTCCGTCGCTTGATCTCCCGAATGGGGATATCCTGCCGAAAATGCCATCGGCGGATCACACTGAGTAAGTCCATGTCGATCACTCCGAGACCCTCCGACTGACAGCCGGAGGGGAGGGAAACATGGGTCAATTCTCAGTGGAAACTTATCAGCTCCCCGGGTCACATCTCAGTGGCAATCAACACGTACGCCCAGCGAAGCGCCACCGGTTGTTCTCGAGCAGTCTGCGTCGCGTGCTGTGCTCTTTCGTAAAGGTGAAATCTTCAGCGAGCTTCGCGCACTTGGAGACGGCTTCAAAGATTATTTGGGGCGGTTTGGGTTCTCCGGCGAGCCGGTAAGGAATAATGGACAAGCGACCGAGGTGGTTCGCACTATTGTCGACCGACTGGTCCAGGATCGGGTAGATATTGAAGCCTACGGAGGACCGCACCCGGACCAAGTCTATCGTCAGGCGATCTTGCGAATCAAGCAGCGTTACGAAGCTCACCTCTCAAATACCAACCAGATGGATTTCGCGCTTCTTGAGGCTCGTTTCCTGCAGCGGCTTGCGGAAGGACGCCTTCCGCGAAGCATGCAGAATTTGCAGATGGTTCTAGTTGACGAATATCAGGATACTAATCCGTTACAGGAAGCGATATACTTTGAGTTGGTACGCCGAACGGGCGCCTCACTCACGGTAGTAGGTGATGACGATCAGGCACTCTATCGCTTCCGTGGCGCTACGATCGAACTCTTTCGTGATTTTCGTGAGCGGGCCGCCGCGCAATTGGGCTGCAGCGAACCCGGGCTAGTGTGCCTTGAAGAGAACTATCGTTCTTCCCAACAGATTATCGATTTTTTCTCTAATCATATCAACAACGATTCTGATTTTGAGCAGTCGCGCGTTCCCCTCCCCGCACCTTTCCTTCGCCAAGTCATACCGACCATGGGAGCAGCGCCGATCGGTGTTTTGGGAATGTTCCGCGATGATCCCGCTACGCTTGCGCATGATCTGGCGGACTTTCTCCACCGGGTGTTCCGCCAAGGTGGCCGTGTACCACTTCCCCATGAAAACACACTTGCAGAATCTATCCTGCCCTCCGAGGCTGGAGGCGATCTGGGTGACGCTGTGATGCTCGGGTCTACTGTTGCAGAGAGAGGGCGCCCTAGTTGGGGTAAGCCAGGCAAGCTGCGTTTCCCGTTCCACCTCCGTAACGAACTCGAGGCAAGAGGGCTGCACGTTTTTAATCCTCGCGGGTTAGCCCTACGTGATGTTGAAATTGTCAAAATTTTCTTGGGCTTGGTTTTGGAGTGTTTAGATCCTTCACCGGAGCCGGGTGTGAGAGGGCCACGGCAGGGCGCTATTTATCTTACAAATGAGGCGAACGAATTCCTGGATGCTTGGCGCGCCGCAGCAGGATCAAAGCTGGCCCTTAATGAGCGAAGTGCACGGGGTGAACTGCTTTCCGACAAGGTTGCCCGATGGCGCCGCCTCGCCGTCCAGGGGCAGGACCGCGAGTCAGAATGGCCGTTGCTCGACATTTTTTATAGCTTTCTGCCATGGTTTCCTGCGTTCCAAGATGATCCTGAGGCTCAAGTCTATCTTGAGGCTATCACTCGCACAGTAGCTGCTGCCTCTACTTTTTCCGGATATAAGGCCGCAGTACAGCGGGATTCGCCGCACCGCGAGAGGTCCATTGACGGAGCGATTCGAGATGTGCTCGTTCCCATCGCAGAGGACCTCGTTGCCGTAGATGAGGAGATCATGCCGAGTGTTCCGCGTGATCGGCTCAACATAATGACTATTCACCAGGCGAAGGGGCTCGAGTTTCCCCTGGTCATTGTAGATGTCTCTTCGGACTTCGACAAAGCTCATGCTGCCCAGAGATTTAAGCGCTTCCCGGTGCAGGAGAGCACGGTTGCGAGGCTAGAGAACGATCTCGCAGATGTCACACCTGTTGGGCCGGCCAGACGCAAACGGACCGGCATGCAGCGCACCTTCGAAGATCTGATCCGGCTTTACTACGTAGCTTATAGTCGACCTCAGAGCCTTTTAATGCTGGTGGGATGTCAGCAAGGTCTCCAGTATCGCACCAAGATTAAAAACGTGGCTAAATTCTGGCGCAGCGATGAATCTTGGCCTTGGGTTAGCGATCCCACTCTCAAGCGCCCGCCCATCGATGCAGACCAAATCCCATTTGTGAGGATCTGACATGCGGCTTGCCCGGAAACATCCAGATCGTATTGTCCCAGAATATTCTCTAACCGGTGATCTGCTCTCGTTTAGACGGTGCGCACGCCAGTATCGCTACCAAAATGGAAGTTCACTCCCACCATCCAGGCCTGTTCAGCTTTGGTATGGCGAGTTTATCCATGGGTTGCTTGAAAACGTATATCGTCTCTGGCGTAGCAGGGGTGGGTTGCCATTCCCGGTGCCCTATACGCGTTTAACGCTTGAAGACCCAGTCGATGCTCCTCCGCCCGGGCTTGCCGATTTTGACCTGCGCTATCTGGGTTGGCCAGTTGAAGAATCTCTCCTCAACCAGAACAAGCGGGCGCGCAGCCGTAAGGCAAGGCTGGCTGCCTACAGGCGGGCTGAGGCGACGGTCAACATGCTCGCGCCGCATCTCTTTCCTCTTATCGCGGAAGCCGAAGAACGCGTTATCGGAACGCGGATGATTCCAGGCACAGCCTCAGTCGAGAACCGGGCTGAGCGCTATGCACTAACTGGAGTCATCGATGTGCTAACAGAGATTGAACTGGGGACCGCCGAGACGGGCAACTTGATCCGTCAAGCCGTACAGTCGGTGTGCCCTGACTTGGCTGGAGAGTTCGAGGTTATCGTTGACTATAAGGGCACTCGTAGGCCTGATACCACCACCGCTGAGTGGAGAGAAGGGGAGTGGCAGGTTCAAACTTATGCTTGGCTACGTCATGAGCAACGACGGAGCCGGCGTGTCGCAGCGGGAATCCTAATTTACGTGAACGAACTGTCACCTGGTGATGGCGATGTTCTCGCGCTGAAAACTGCTATGCGGCAAAATCGAACAGACGTCTTGCCCTTTCTGGACAGCGACAAGCGCATGCTTGAGAACTGGCGTCCCGGCGCTCGTCCCGATTTTAGTGATGATTTTCTATTCAGTCGAGCTGTGCGTGTCATTCGAGTAGATGATGCAAGCATAGATGAGGCAACCGGGGCATTTGACCAGACTGTTTCAAGTATTGAAATGTGCGTTCGCCAGGAGGAGCAGGCGGTAAGTATTCTCAGCACCTGGAGCGATAATTGCATTGATCAGAAAACATGTGCGGCATGTGATTTTCGTTACTTCTGTGATGGCTATCAGAGGAATGGAAATATTGTTGGAAATGAGGACGATGTCCTAGACGAAATTTAATGCAAAGCGTGGAACTTAAGTAAGATGACTGAAAAGAGAGAATTGGGCGTCTTGAAAGCATTCTGGCTTTCACTGGTTGGGAGGACTCTCGATTGTTTCCCGCTGCCTGAAAAGGGCGGAGACCCTGATGTGGCGAGCCCAGGAACGATTATCTCGCAAATCAAACTGTCCACTGAAAAGTGGGCAGGTGCTTCCTTACCCAAGGGCTACGAGATTGATGATGCGATTAATTTAGCGAAAAACTCTCTAGCTGAAGTGAAGGCTCTAACAGAGTATCAGGACGGGAAGGCGTCTCGACTTCTTACTGTAACCTCGTTTATAGGCGCGCTTGGTGGCGTTCTTTTTAATGCATTTATTGCAAATTATCCAGTTGAAAGGATGAATATTCTTTCAAGTTGGGGGTATTTTTTAATTTCATCGACGTATCTATCGTTCTTTTTGTTTGGACTTTTTGCGCTTAGTGGTGCGCTTGTTACATTTCACGCAACTCGCACACGTTTCAAATATCCAAAGATGCAAATGTTGGCAGGCGGAGTGCCGAGATCATTTCTGTTTTATGATGGAATCATAAGCGTTCCTCCAAAGGATTGGGCGGAAAGCTTTATCCAGACACCGCCTTCTGGTGCGGTGGTACAAGACCTTAGAATGGCCTATCTCAAGAACTACGTAAGCGAAACCTACCTAGTAGCTGCGAAGACAGCAGACAAATTGCGGTTTCTTGAGCCAGCGCAGCGACTGCTGGCGTGGTCTTTCAGCGCTCTGCTTGCATTTGTAATATTGTTTGCCTTTTCGGGGGTATCTATAACCCCAATCAAGGCGCCCAATTCAGCGGAATGTTCTAGCACCTCAAACTAAGCTGCCAACCTTCTTTCTGTGTGGGCTAGCGGGCGGGCGTTGCAGGCACTAGATTCTCCTTGAAGGAGAATCTAGTGCTAGACCGGCTGGATGACAGGAAGACGGCTTTTTTGGACGCTGATAACACGCTTTGGGATACTGATGGCGTATTTGCAGCAGCGCAGTTGCTCCTTTGGGAGGAGGTTAAACACGAGTTGCGCGTTGACGTTCCCGATGTCGATCCGCTCGCTTTTCTTCGATCCGTCGATCAAGCTATAGCCGAACGCCATCAAGACGGATTGCGATACCCAGCACGCTTGCTCGTGCGTGGACTTGAGAGAGCAATCGCCGGGGAACCCGCCGATACGGCCGCGCGAGCGGTTTGTCGCGGCCATCACCGTTTTCGCATAGTTGATAGCAGAGCTGAGTTTATTCTTGAAACCTATTATCGAGCGCTCCGGGCGCTACCGGATCTTAGGAAAGGGGTGTGCGAGGGTCTGCGCGCGTTGAATGAAGCGGGGGTGCGTTTATTGATAATTAGCGAGGGCTCCAAGCGCCGAGTCGAGGAAACAGCCGCCCGTCACGGCCTTTTGTCGCAGTTTGAGCGAGTCATTGAAGGACGTAAGCGGCCAGAGTTATATCGACGGATTTTGTCCGCCAGTCGAGCCGTTGGCCGGGCATTCATGATAGGTGATCAACTCGATCGGGACGTCCTTCCGGCCAAAGCTGCGGGATTGGAAACGATTCATTTTCCTGGCAATTTTCAGCCGCGTTGGTCGCTATCGCTGCCTGCTAGTGCGGCAGATCATGTTGTTCATGATTTTTCCCTTGTTCCGTCTATTATTTCCGGTGATGCATTAACGGAAGATCCTAATACGGCTTAGATTTATTGGTTTTATTGTTTGATTGATCTGCTTTTTATATTCAATGGCGCCATGAAATAAGCCTCCGTAAGGATCTATTTATGGATACGCGTGTTAGTGCCGATACAGGAAAATTTAATATATTGGGTCTGAGGTGCGCCGTGAAGTTGGTTTCTGAAGCGGCTGTTGTCGCCCATCGCTCAAGGTGCTACACATTTTAGCGAGAGATCCACATTCAAGATTCCGTGTTTACGCTTCGAACCAAGCCATGGAAAAGGGGGTGGGGCTTTATGTGGGGTTCTTTCAAAAGAACTTTAGATTATTATTGATTTTAAATCAGATACATAATGTTTATTTTCGATTCCCGCTACCCGCTCCAATCCCTTGATTTTTATTAATTATGTGGGGGTGAGAGCATTGCCTCGCCTGGCTGCTCTATCGTGCCACATCTGCGGTAAGGATCATCCCTACCGCAGACGCTGCATCTCATCACGCCGCAGCAGCAAACCGGCGCGAAGCATTCTCCCAATTCAGGAGCTTGTGGATCACCCCGTCCACATAATCGACGCGGCGGTTCTGCTCGTCGAGGTAATAGGCGTGCTCCCAGACGTCGATCACCAGCAGCGGCACCGCGCCCGAAGCCAGCGGATTGTCCGCATTCGACGTCGCCACCACCTTCAGCTTGCCGCCATCCAGCACCAGCCAGGCCCAGCCGCTGCCGAACTGGCCCACCGCCGCCTTGGCCAACTCGCTCTCCAGCGCGGCCTGGGTCTGGAAATCCCGCGCAATCGCGGCGGCCAGCGCCGCCGAAGGCGCCGAAACCTTGGGGCTCAGGCTCTGCCAATAGAGATTGTGGTTCCACGCCTGCGCGGCATTGTTGAAGATGGCGCGGCGCTCCGGATTGCCGGCGCTGGCCAGCACCACCTCCTCAAGGCTGGCGGTGGCCAGCGGCGTGCCTGCCACCAGCTTGCCCAGATTGGTGAAATAACCGGCGTGATGCTTGTTGTAGTGGAAGTCCACCGTGCGCGCCGAAATCACCGGAGCCAGCGCGTCAGGCGCGAAGGGCAGGGCGGGCAGCGTCTGGGGCGATTTGTCGATCAGGCGCGGCGCTTGCTTGCTGTCGGCCGCGCGGGCGGTGGTCGCTCCCGCCATCAGGGCCAGGCCCCCGGTCACGCCTACAGACTGGATGAAACCTCGGCGGCTGTCGCTGTGCATGTCACTCTCCTTCGGGGGTATTCTTCACGTTATGGCATAGACTTGCGCCCCGATCATCCTCGGAAATCTCATAGCAGCGCCCCGTGTTGCGGGCTCCGATAGCGTGATTTGATCGCAAGAACCGACACGCACCCGGCCCCCGTCACAGCCATAACCCCGGCATGCCTTCGCAGGAGATGCCCCATGACTCTCGCCACTGCTCACCCTATGATGGCGCCCCTTCCGCGCCGGAGCCCCGACTTGCCCCACAACGCCAGCCCCAATGCCGACCCACGCTGGGCGCTGCTGGCCGCGCGCGATCCCGCCGCCGATGGCCAGTTCTGGTATGGGGTGAGCAGCACCGGCGTCTATTGTCGCCCCTCCTGCCCGTCCCGCGCCGCGAAACCCGCCAACGTCACCTTCTTCGACACGTCGGAGCAGGCCCGTCACGCCGGTTTCCGCCCCTGCCGCCGCTGCAACCCCGATGGGCTGGCGCTGGCCCAGCAACACGCCGCCCTTGTCGAGCAGGCCTGTCGCCTGATCGAAGCGGCAGAGGAACTCCCGTCACTCGCCACTCTGGCCGATGCGGTGGAGATCAGCCCTGCCCATTTCCACCGCCTGTTCAAGGCCCATACCGGCCTCACCCCGCGCGCCTATGGCCAGGCCGTGCGCACCCGCCGCGCCCGCGAGGCGCTGAGTGAAGGCGCCACCGTCACCCATGCGCTCCACGGTGCGGGCTATGGCTCTTCCAGCCGTTTCTACGCCGAGGATGCGCTGGGCATGGCCCCCCGCCGCTATCGCGCGGGCGGTGTGGGTGAGCGCCTGCATTTCGCCATCGGCCAATCCGACCTCGGCGCGGTGCTGGTCGCCAGCAGCGCCAAAGGCGTGGCCGCGATCCTGCTTGGCGATGATGCCGAAGAGTTGCTCCACGCCCTGCAAGACCGCTTTCCCAAGGCCGAACTGATCGGCGGGGATGCCGCTTATGAGGCGCTGGTGGCGCAGGTCGTCGGCTTCGTTCAGGCGCCGGAGCAGGGGCTGGACCTGCCGCTCGACATACGCGGAACGGCGTTTCAGCAGCGGGTCTGGGCAGCGTTGCGCGGTATCCCCTCGGGCGAGACGCGCAGCTATGCGCAGATTGCCGAAGCCATCGAGGCCCCCAAAGCCGTGCGCGCCGTTGCGGGGGCTTGCGCGGCGAATGCTCTGGCGGTGGCGATTCCCTGCCACCGGGTTGTGCGTTCGGATGGCAGCCTGTCGGGCTATGCCTGGGGGGTGGAGCGCAAGGCGGCTCTGTTGGAGCGGGAAGGGGTTTAAGGAGAAAGATGCGAGGGGGTTACCCCCTCGCGCTCCCATAACGTCTTCCGGCGATAAGGCAGTGGCTCCGAAACGGAGCGCCGCAACTCTCCACCTGCGCCACGCAAAGCGCCGCAGGCAATCAAACCTTCCAGCCTGCGGCGCCGCGACCTTATCCTAAGGCCGAACCCGAAGCGCAACGCCGACAAATAATGGGAGCGCGAGGGTGTAACACCCTCGCACTTACCCCTTTTCTTCAGATCAGACCAAAGCCGCCAGATCCGCCGCCTGGAACCCCTTCAGCGCATCCGACTTGCCGTGCAGCACTTGCGCCGCCCAATCGGGATTGCTGATCAGCGCGCGACCCACGGCGATCAGGTCGAACTCCTCGCGCTCCATCCGGGCGATCAGCGCTTCGAGGCCCGAGGGCTTGGAGGCCTCTCCGCCGAAAGCCGCGATAAATTCGCCCGACAGGCCCACCGAGCCGACGCTGATGGTTGCCGCGCCGGTCAGCTTCTTGGCCCAGCCCGCGAAATTGAGACCGTCCTCGCCGTCGATCTCGGGGAATTCGGGTTCCCAGAAGCGGCGCTGCGAGCAATGGAGGATGTCCACCCCGGCCTCGACCAGCGGGCCTAGCCAGTCGGTCATCTCGCCGGGGGTGGGGGCGAGGCGGGCGGCATAGTCCTGCTGCTTCCACTGGCTGACGCGCAGGATGATGGGGAAGTCCGGGCCGACGGCGGCGCGGGTTGCGGCCACCACTTCACCGGCCATGCGGGCGCGCTGCTTGATGGAGGCGCCGCCATAGCGGTCCTCGCGGGTGTTGGTGCCGCTCCAGAAGAACTGGTCGATCAGGTAGCCGTGGGCGCCGTGGATCTCGATGGTGTCGAAGCCCAGCTTCTTGGCGTCGGCGGCGGCCTTGGCGAAGGCGGCGGCGGTGTCGGCGATGTCTTCCTCGCTCATCGCCGCGCCGCGCGGCTGGCCGGGGGCCACGAGGCCGGAGGGGCTTTCAACATCGCCCTCGGGCTGCCAGCCGCTCATGCCCTTGGTCGATCCGGTGTGCCAGAGCTGGGGGCCCATGCGGCCGCCGGCGGTGTGGACGCTGTCGATCACGCCTTTCCAGCCGGCCAGCGCCTGCTCGCCGTGGAAGAAGGGAATGCCCGGCTCATTGCGCGAGACGGGGCGGTTGATCACGGTGCCTTCCGACAGGATCAGCCCGACGCCGCCTGCCGCGCGGGCGCGGTAGTAATCGGCATTGGGCTGGCCGGGCACGCCGTCGGGCGCCATGTTGCGCGTCATCGGCGCCATGACGATACGGTTCTTCAGATCGAGCGATTTGAGGCTGAAGGGGCGGAAGAGCACATCGGGGGAGGATGTCACGTGGGGGGTCTCCATGAAATCTGTACCGACAGGTAGGATATTCTGGGGGGAATTTCAATGCAGGCTTTGCCGATTGCTTTTGGGGCTGTGGAGGGCAGGGGCTTTGCGATATGGTGTGGGGATGAAACGCTTTTCCCTGCCGCGCTCCGCTCTGGCCTGTTTTTCCCTTCTGGTGGCAGGTGGCCTGCAGGCGGCGCCTTCGCGCGGTCCGGTCGTGCTGGCGGCGGCCAGTTTGCAGGAATCGCTCAATGCGGCGGCGGATAGCTGGGCGGCACGGGGGCATCCGCGCCCGGTGCTGTCTTTCGCGGCCTCGTCCACGCTGGCGCGGCAGGTGCAGTCTGGCGCTCCCGCCGATCTGTTCATCAGTGCCGATGAGGACTGGATGGATGCCCTGCAGAAGAAGCAATTGCTGCGCGCGGGAACGCGGGTCGATCTGCTGAGCAACCGGCTGGTGCTGGTGGCGCCGGCTGGCTCGCGCATTCAGATCACGATCCAGCCCGGCTTTGCGCTGGGCGCGGCGCTGGGGCAGGGGCGGCTGGCGACCGGGGCGGTCGACAGCGTTCCGGCCGGGCTTTACGCCAAAGAGGCGCTGACGAAGCTGGGCGTCTGGCCGCAGGTGGCGGGCAAGCTGGCCCCGGCGGAGAGCGTGCGCGCGGCCCTTGCGCTGGTGGCGCGGGGCGAGGCGCCGCTGGGCGTGGTCTATGCCACCGATGCGCAGGCCGACAAGCGGGTGCGGGTGGTTGCCACCTTCCCCGAGAGCAGCCATGCGCCGATCCGCTATCCGGTTGCGGTGCTGAGTGCTTCGCGCAATCCCGATGCCGAGGGTTTTCGCCGCTTCCTGCTCTCGCCGGAGGGGCGCGGCCTGTTCCGGCCCTATGGCTTCGGCAGCCGGTGACGGCCGCGTGCTGAGCGCTGAGGAGACCGCGATCCTCTGGCTGTCGCTGAAGGTCAGCGTGGTCGGCGTGGTGATCGCGGCGCCTTTCTGTCTGGCGGTCGCATGGGTTCTGGCGCGCGGTGCGCGGGGCGGTGTGGCCGGGCTGGCGCTGGTGGTGCTCGATGCCTTGGTGCATCTGCCGCTGGTGTTGCCGCCGGTGGTGACGGGCTGGCTGCTGCTGCTGGCGTTCGGGTCTCAGGGGCCGGTGGGGCGCTGGCTGGCGGGCTGGGGGATCAGCGTGATGTTCCGCTGGACCGGGGCGGCGATTGCCGCTGGCGTTATGGCGGTGCCGCTGATGGTGCGCTCGATGCGGCTCTCGCTGGAGGCGGTGGACCCTCGGCTGGAGCAGGCCGCGCGCACGCTGGGCGCCGGGCCCTGGCGCAGTTTTGCCACCATCACTTTGCCGCTGGCGATGCCCGGTGTGCTGGCGGGGCTGGTGCTGGGCTTTGCGCGCTCTTTGGGGGAGTTCGGGGCGACGATCACCTTTGTCTCGAACATTCCGGGGGAGACGCAGACCCTGCCGCTGGCGATCTATTCCGCGCTGCAATTGCCCGATGGCGATGCTGTTGTGACGCGGTTGGCGGTGCTGGCGGTGGCGCTGTCTTTGGGCGCTCTGGTGGTGGCCGAGGTGCTGGCGCGGCGCATGGCGCTGGCGGGCGGCATGCGGCGGGAGCGTTTCGGTGGGCTTTGATCTCGATCTGACCCTGCGCCGGGGCGAGCGGACCATCACTGCGCGGGTGCGGAGCGGTGGCGGGATCACCGCGCTGGTCGGCCCCTCGGGCGTGGGCAAGACCAGCGTGTTGATGATGGTGGCCGGGTTGGTGCGCCCCGATGAGGGCAGGGTCGCTGTTGGCGGAGAGGTGCTGTGCGATACCGTGCAGGGCCTGCATCTGCCGCCCGAGCGGCGCGCCTGCGGCATGGTGTTTCAGGACCATCGCCTGTTCCCGCATCTGAGCGTTCAGGCCAATCTGCGCTATGGGATGAGGCGCGGGCAGGCGGCGATGGACCTGCCGGAGATGGCCAGCTTCCTTGGCATCGAAGCCTTGCTCAAGCGCATGCCGCGCAGTCTTTCGGGCGGCGAGGCGCAGAGGGTGGCGCTGGGAAGGGCCTTGCTCTCCGCCCCGCGCTTTCTGCTGATGGACGAGCCCCTCTCGGCGCTGGATGAGGCGCGCAGCGGCCAGATCATGGCGCTGATCGAGCGTATTCGCGATGAACTCGCCCTGCCGATCCTCTATGTCAGCCATGACCGGGCGGAGGTCGCCCGGCTGGCCGATCAGGTGGTGGAGATGGGGCTTTAGCCCCACCTCCCGATCAGAACTTGGTCGCGATAAAGTAGAAGGTCGCGCCCACCGCCGCCGAGGCGGGGATGGTGATCAGCCAGGCGATCACCACGCGCTGCGCCACGCTCCAGCGCACGGCGGAGGCCCGGCGCGCCGCGCCCACGCCCACCACGCAGCCGGTGATCGTGTGGGTGGTGGAGACCGGAATGCCCAGGCTGCTGGCCAGAAACATGGTGATCGATCCGCCCGCCGAGGCGCAGAACCCCTGATGATGCGACAGCTTGGTGATCTTGGAGCCCATCGTCTCGATGATCTTCCAGCCACCCGACAGCGTGCCAAGGCCGATCGCCGTGTAGCAACTGATCACCACCCATGTCGGCACATGGAAAGTCGGCCCCAGCAACCCTTGCGAGTAGAGCAGCACCGCGATGATGCCCATGGTCTTCTGCGCGTCGTTCGCGCCATGGCCCATCGAATAGGCGGCCGCCGAGACCAGATGCAGCTTCTTGAAGATGCCCTCGGCGGCTTTCGCCGTGGCCTTCATGAACAGCCAGCTCGTCAGCAGCACCAGCGCCATCGACATGAACATGCCCACCATCGGCGACAGCACGATCCAGGTGGTGGTGGTGTTCACACCCTTCCACACGATCACGCCCATGCCGCCATGCGCCACGCCCGCGCCCAGCAACCCGCCGATCAGCGCATGCGAGGAGGAGGAGGGAATGCCCTTCCACCACGTAATCACGTTCCAGGTCATCGCGCCCACCAGCGCGCCGAAGATTACCTGCGGGGTGATGACATCCTTGTTGACGATGCCCTTGCCCACCGTTTCGGCGACCTTGAGGCCGAAGAGCCAATAGGCCGAGAAGTTGAAGAAGGCGGCAAAGATCACCGCCTGCACCGGTGTCAGCAGGCGGGTGGTGACCACCGTGGCGATGGAATTGGCGGCATCGTGAAGGCCGTTCAAAAAGTCGAAGGCCAGCGCCATCGCCACCAGGATCAGCACCAGCGGCGTGACGCTTGCGAGAATACTCATCGCGCCGGCCCTCAGGCGTGGTCGATCACGAGACCGTCGATCTCGTTGGCGACATCCTCGAAGCGGTCGACCACCTTTTCCAGATGGCTGTAGATTTCGCGCTCGATCAGGAAGCGCACGGGCTCGCTGGCGCCGATTTCCTGATAGAGGCGTTTCAGGCCCCGGTCGTGGATCTCGTCGGCCTGATCCTCCATGCGCACCAGGCGTTCGGTCAGCTCATGCAGGCGCGCGGCATTGGCGTTGATCGAGCGCAGCAGCGGCAGCGCCTCGACCAGCAGGCGCGTGGCATCGACGATGATCGCCGCCATGTCGCGCATTTCCGGCTCGAAAATCTGGATGTCGTAGAGGACGATCGCACCGGCGGTCTTCTTCATCTGGTCCAGCGCATCGTCCATGGCGGTGATCAGGCTGGTGATCGCGCCACGGTCGAAGGGGGTCAGGAAGGTGCGGCGCACGGTCTGCAGCACGTCGCGGGTGATCTGGTCGGCCTCTTCCTCGCGCTCGGCGATTTCGCGGGCGTGCTCGGCGGTCTTGGTGCCCTGAAGCAGGCGGGCCAGCGCATCGCTGCCCGAGGCCAGCAGGCCGGCATGCGCCTCGAACTTCTCGAAGAAGTCGTGCTGACGCGGCAGCAGGCCCTGAAACCACTGAAACATTTTAAAACCTTCCTTGAGGATGGCAGGAGTACCACCCGCGGTGCCTTGAGACGAATCCGGGTCGGGGCCGAAGCCCTGGAGAATATCTTTCAAACCATCCTCATCCACCAGATTGGCGGCCTGGGTCAGGTTGAACCACTGGCGCGTGCGCTGCCCGGCTTCCTTCCAGTCTTCCAGCGCATGGGTGACGGCGAGGGGGAAGACGGCGACATCGGTCTGCAGCGATGCGCCCGAAGTGAGCAGCTTGCGATAGCGGTAATTGCCGATCGGCACGGGGCAGATCGCGCCCAGCACGCCGGCTTCTTCCAGCGCCTCGCGCTCGGCGGCGGCGTGGTCGGAGAGATTGCGCGAGACATTGCCTTTGGGCAGCACCCATCGTCCGGTCCCGCGCGAGGTGACCAGCATCACCTCGAAAGGCGCATCGGGCGCCGGGCCGGATTTACGATAGGGCAAGGCGGCAATCTGGCGAACGGTCTGTCTCCGAAATGTAAAACAGCCCCGCTAGATTTGCGCGCGCGCGTCGTCAAGGATTCGTCGCGCGACAAGTTGCACCATAATGGCGCTCGTTTGAAGCATGAGCAAATCTGCGTGTGCGGCACGGCACCAGCCCTCTCCCCCGCCCGGTGACCCTACGGTGGTATCCTCCGGGTGGCCGGGGAGGGGAGTGGTCTGGTGCCGCAAAATCCGGCTCTTCCGCCTGATTTTCAAACAGACTCCTCCCGACCCGGAGCTTACCGCAGATTGACCACCAGCGCGGATTCGGGAAGCGACAGATCGGGCAGCACCGTGGAGGGGCGCGTGCGATGGATCTTGCGCTGGCTGCTCCTGTCCTCCTTGCGCAGCTCCTCGCGCCGCTCGAGCTGGAACTGGCCGACGATCCGCCCCATCGTGTTGGCCTGATCGCGCAGCGCGCGCGCCGCCGCATTGGATTGCTCGACCATGGCGGCGTTCTGCTGGGTGTTGAGGTCCATCCGGCGGATGTCCTCGGTCACCTCATGGATGTTGCCCGCCTGGCGCTGCGCGGCCTGGGCGATCTCCTCGGCCTGCACGGTGGTCTCGCCGAGCTGGTGGATGATGCGGTCGAGCGAGGTGCCGGTCTGCGCCACCAGATCGACGCCCTGCCGCACATCGACCGTGGATTTGCCGATCAGCGCCTTGATGTCCTTGGCCGACTGGCCGGTGCGATGCGCCAGCGCGCGCACCTCGGTGGCCACCACGGCAAAGCCGCGCCCGGCATCGCCCGCGCGCGCCGCCTCGACCCCGGCGTTGATGGCAAGAAGGTTGGTCTGGAAGGCGATGGCCTCGATCACATCGGTGATCTGGGCAATTTCCTCGCTCGATGCCTTGATCTTGCCCATCGCCTGCACGGCGGATTCCACCACCTTGCCGCCATGCTTGGCTTCATGGTCGATCTCGATCACCCGCTGGTTGACCTGCGCGGCGGTGGCGGCGGTGACGGCGATGCCCTCGGCCACGCTGGCCATCACCTCGGCGGTGCGGGTCACGGTGAGCGACTGGCGCTCGGTGCGGATGGCCAGATCATGCGCGGCCATGTCGATCTCGCGCGCGCCGGTCTCGATATGCTCGGAGGCTTCGGTCATGCGCAGCACCATGGTGCTGACGTTGAAGCGCATGTTGTGGAAGTCCTCGGCGATGCGGGCATAGGTTTCGGGCAGGCAGTCGAGCTGGCTGCGCAGATCGCCGGTGGCCATGTCCGACAGGCCCCGCCCCAGCGAGGCGATGACATCGTGGCGGGCCTGCTCCTCGGCCTTGAAATAGGCGCCCAGCGCGGCCTGCATGTCGAGCAGCGCGGCCTTGACCAGCGTGCCCACCGCCTGCGCCCTGGCGCGATTGCCGGGCAGGGGGATGGGGCCCTGCGCCATCTGGGTCACCAGATCGGCCAGCACCGAGGCATAGCTGCTGATGTAGAGGTCCGGCGTCAGCCCCCCCCTTGGCGTGAAAGGTGCCGAGCTGCTCGGAGCGGGCCAGCGCTTCGCTGTCGAAGCCGTCGGAGAACAGGTTTTCCCAATGGCTGAACTGCAGGTCGGCGGCCCTGTCACGCCAGTCGGCATCGGGCAGTCGCGCCGAGGCCACCGGATGATCCGCGATCTTTTCGTACAGTTTCGCCAGCGCGCGGCGCCCATGGCGCAGCAGCGCGGATTTGATCCGGCGGAAGCTGCGGTAATCCGTCTCGTCCAGCTCCACCAGCGGCTGATGAAAAGCGGAGACGGTGTCGGGATCAGGCATGCACGGTCCTTGCGCAGGCGTCAGGGATACAAAACCTTGTAAGGCATGAATGGTTGCCCCTGCATGGGGCGGGGCTTACGGCGTTGTCCGTAAGCCTTTGGGACCGGTCCGGCCCCACAATCGGGCCCTTGGGGCAGGCCGGTGAGCGTATTTTATTCAGGATCACCGCGCGTTCATCTTGAAGTTGCGATAAGCTTTCCCAGATCGCGCCCGTTGCGCCTTTGTTTCCGGCATCTCTTCGATGTGGCAATGGTGCGTGTGTGGAGACGTATGATGACGCTTTCGATCCGCAAGCTGGCTCTGGCATCCGCCCTGCCTTTGGCCCTGGTGCTGAGCGCGCCCGCCATGGCCGCCGATGCCACGATCGATGAGGTCTACACCACCGCCAAGGCCGGTCAGATCGACAAGGCTCTGGAGATGATGCAGCCGGTCCTGAAGGATCACCCCAATGCCCCGCGGGCCCACTATGTCGAGGCCGAACTGCTGGCCAAGGCTGGCCGCCTCGACGAGGCCCGCACCGAACTGGCCAAGGCCGAGCAGCTCAAGCCCGGCCTGCCTTTCGCCAAGGCCGGGGCCGTCGCCGAGCTGAAGCAGCAGTTGAGCGCGGGGGGAAAGGGCGGCACGCTCGTCCCTGACCGCCCGGCGGTTGCGCCGAGCCAGCATCACGGCTTCCCCTGGGTTCCGGTGATCGTGGTGCTGGGTCTGGTCTTTCTGGTGGTGGCCTTCCTGCGCCGCCGCAGCGAGGCGCAGCAGAGCTATTACGAGCCCCAGCCCGCCAACCCCTATGGCGGCCAGCAGGGCTTTGGCGGTCCGGGCTATGGCGCTGGTCCCCAGGGCGGCCCCTGGCCCGGCGGCTATCAGGGTGGCGGTTATCCGCAGCAGGGCTATCCGCCCCAGCAGCAGGGCGGCATGGGCGGCGGCATCATGAGCTCGCTGGCCGGTGGCGCGGCGGCCGGTGCCGGTTTCGCAGCCGGTGAGGCCGTGATCGACCGCATGTTCGGCGACCACCATGACCGCGAGCGCGTGGTGGAGCGCGATGTGTCGTCCAGCCGCGACGATGACGACGATCGCAAGTACAATCAGGATATGGGCGGCAATGACTTCGGCATTTCCGACAGCGGCTCGTGGGACGACAGCTCCTCGGGCGGCGGCAATGATGACTGGTAAGAAGGAGGCCTTCGTGATGCGCAAGATTCTCTCGATCCTCGCCCTCGGCACGCTGGTCAGCCTGAGCCCGGCTCAGGCGCAGGCCAAGGGCTGCGTGCGCGGCGCCGTCGCCGGGGCAGTGGCTGGGCACTACGCCGGGCATCACGCCGTGGTGGGCGCGGTGGGCGGCTGTGTGGCGGCGCGGGCTTACTACAAGCACAAGGCGGCGCAGCAGGCGCAGCAGCATCAGGCTCCGCCGCATCATTGATGTTTAAGGGAGGTTCGGGGGAGTTAACATGCCTCCGGCGGGCAAAGGGCCATCGCCCTTTGCAATCCCTTTAATGGCTGCGTCGCGCTTTGGGTGCGACGTTGGCGTTTTTCACGCCGCTTCGTGGGGGTGGGCTGGTTTGAAAGGCATCAGAATTTGATGGTGCCTTTCACCATAAGCCGATTGCTGACCACACCGGGCCCCATCGATCCTGATTCCATTGTGGCGCCTAGGGTCTTGCCTTCGCCAAGATTGAGCTGAGCTTTTGGCAGGCCTGTTTTCTCTGGAAAATTGCCGTTGGGGGTGTCCAGACGGTTCTTCTCGCGACGCTGCACGCAGACCACGATTTCGCCCATCTGCCCCGGCGCGCAACTCTTCGGCCGCACGTGAAAATCCACCCTGTCATCCTCATTGGGGATATGGGCGAGGTCGAAATTTTGTTCGCTGACGGGTGGGATCGGCGGTGGCTGGGCGGGCATGGCGCTTCCACTTTCAAATGAAGTGCCATGGTATTGATTTCCAATATGTTTGCATAGGCGCAGATTTCAGACGGCCCCTATGGCGCCGCAGGCAGGAAATCCTTGCCAACGGGAGCAGTGCCGGGGCTTTCAAAGCCTGCGGCGCACCGAACCGACAGGTTATGCGCAACGCAGACATTCATGGGAGCGCGAGGGGGTAACCCCCTCGCATCTTCCCTTCCCTCTTAACCGGAAACAAAAAAGCCGGGGCGCAAACCCCGGCTCTTTCACACTCCGCAATCGCAGACCTCAATGCGCGGGCAGCAAACGCCGATCCGTCGCGATCTTCTGCATCGCCTTTTGCAGCTTCTCGAAAGCGCGCACCTCGATCTGGCGGACGCGTTCGCGGCTGACGCTGTAGGTCTGGCTCAGCTCTTCCAGAGTCTTGGGGTCATCGGTCAGGCGGCGTTCGGTCAGGATCGCGCGCTCGCGGTCGTTCAGATCGCCCATGGCCTCGGTCAGCATGGCGTGGCGCCAGCCGGCTTCCTGAGCCTCGGCGACCGTTTCATCCTGCAGCGGGCCGTGGTCGGCCAGCATGTCCTGCCACTGGCCTTCGCCTTCCTCATTGAGGCTGATGTTGAGCGAGGCATCGCCGCCCATCATCATGCGGCGGTTCATGTTGACCACGTCCTGCTCGGACACGCCCAGATCGGTGGCGATCTTCTTGACCTGATCGGGGTGCAGGTCGGTGTCCTCGAAGGCGTCGATGTTCTTCTTCATGCGGCGCAGGTTGAAGAACAGTTTCTTCTGCGCCGCCGTGGTGCCCATCTTTACCAGGCTCCAGCTACGCAGGATGAACTCCTGCATGCTGGCCTTGATCCACCACATGGCATAGGTGGCCAGACGGAAGCCGCGTTCGGGCTCGAACTTCTTGACGCCCTGCATCAGGCCGATGTTGCCTTCGGAGATCAGCTCGGTCATCGGCAGGCCATAGCCGCGATAGCCCATGGCGATCTTGGCCACGAGACGCAGATGGCTGGTGACGAGCTGACGCGCGGCATCGGGGTCTTCATGTTCGGCATAGCGCTTCGCGAGCATATATTCCTGCTCGGCGGTCAGCACCGGGAATTTCTTGATTTCCGACATATATCGGTTGAGCCCGGCTTCCCCCGTGGCGGGGGCTGGTACAGCGGGCAGGTTCGATTCGGTGCTCATCGGTCTCATCGTCCTTTAACTGTCAGCTCGCCCTTGCTGGACCCTTAAGAGGCATCCCTCGGTGGCGGCCACGCACCGGAACCGCGTGGTTCCGGCAGGAAATAACCCGGCTGGTCGGCATGGTAACTGCCCAACCGGGCTAAAAGGTCCCGCATATCTGCGGGGAGGTCGCTAGCAAACCGCAAGGTCTTGCTGGTGACCGGATGGATAAACCCCAGAACGGCGGCGTGCAATGCCTGCCGGGCAAAACCGAGCTCGGAAAGGAGGGGTTTTAGCGATTTCTGTGATCGGCAATACACAGGATCGCCTATTAGCGGATGGCCGATGGACGCCATGTGAACGCGCACCTGATGGGTGCGGCCGGTCTCCAGACGGCACTCGACAAGGGCGGCCCTGTCCATCCCCTCGCGCAGGCGGAAATGGGTGACGGCATGCTTGCCGCGCCCGGTTTCGTCGCCCGGCGGCAGCAGGGCCATGCGCTTGCGGTCGGTGGGATGGCGGGCGATCGTCCCGCGCAGCGTGCCTTGGGGCGGCATCGGCGTGCCATGGGTGAGGCAGAGATAGGCGCGCTCGATCGAGTGATCGGCGAACTGCTTGGCCAGCCCTTCATGCGCGGCATCGCTCTTGGCGACCACCAGCAGGCCGGAGGTATCCTTGTCGATGCGATGGACGATGCCGGGCCGCGCTACGCCGCCAATGCCGGAGAGTCGCCCGGCGCAATGATGCAGCAGGGCGTTGACCAGCGTACCGTCCAGATTGCCCGCCGCCGGATGAACGACCAGCCCGGCGGGCTTGTCCACCACGATCAGATACTCGTCCTCATGCACGATGGTGAGGGGAATGTCCTGCGCCACCGCCTCCAGAGGCACGGTTTCGGGAATGCTGATGGCGAAAGCCATGCCTGCTGCCGCCTTGGCCGCGCCCGAGCTGACAGGCTTGCCGTCCAGCGTCACGCGGCCTTCCGCGATCAGCGCTTTCACCCGCTCACGACTGAGGTCGCCGCCGCCCGGCAGCGTGCCCGTGCAGGCCTCCGCCAGCGCGCGGTCGAGTCGGCCCGCAGTGCGAATGCGCCCTTGAAGTGTTGTTGCCCCCTGATCCATTACTCTTAAAATGGGCATGCAAATCATCCTGACAAGGGGCCTTCACGCGCAGCTGCTGGCTTTGGCGGCGCGCGAAGCCCCCCGCGAAGCCTGCGGCCTGCTGCTGGGCGAGGCGCAAGAAGGCGGGATCGCGCGAGTCGCGGCCCTGCTGCCCGCCGCCAACGTAGATGCTGAACCGCAACGATTTTTCGAGATCGACCCTGCCGTGCTGATCGCCGCCACCCGCGCCGCGCGGCTGGGCGGCCCTCAGGTGCTGGGCTGCTATCACTCCCATCCCTCCGGCGTGGCGGCGCCCTCGGCCACCGATGCCGCCATGGCCGCGCATGACGGAAAACTGTGGGCAATTGTCGCCGCCGACACGATCACATGGTGGCGGGATGGGCCGGATGGCTTCGAAGCGCTTTCCTCGCCCGTTCAACAGGGTTAAGGGGCAGGCATAGGGGTGGCCAGCCGGATTCTCTTAACGCCCCTCGGGAAATTGCCTCAATGTCCAATCAAACGATCGACACCGACGCGGCACTGGAACTGGCCAGCCTGCTCTGCTCGCGCCTGTGCCATGATTTGCTGAGCCCGGTGGGCGCGCTCTCCAACGGTCTGGAACTGCTGACCGAGGAGAAAGACCCCGCGATGCGCCAGCGCTGCTTCGAGCTGCTGGAGCAATCCGCCCGCACCAGCGCCGACAAGCTGAAGTTCTTCCGCCTGGCCTTCGGCGCTGCCGGCGGCTTTGGCGAAAGCATCCCCACCGCCGAGCCCAAGGCGCTGATCGACGCGCTGGTGGCGGGCAAGGACCGCCTGACCATCCACTGGCAGGTCGGCGCCGATGCGCTGCCCAAGCCCGCGGTCAAGACGCTGCTGAACCTGTCGCTGATCGCCATCGAGGCGCTGGTGCGCGGCGGCACGGTGGACATCGCCGCCGAGGTCCGCGCCGATGGCGGCCGCCATCTGGCCGAGATCGTGGTGCGCGCCGCTGGTCCGCGCATTGCTTTCGACGACACCATCGGTCAGGCGCTGGAAGCCCGCCTGCCGACCTCCGAACTGTCCAGCCGCACGGCGCCCGCCGCCATGCTGGCCGCGATCGCCGCGCGTCTGGGTGGCCAGTTGCAATATGCGCGCAGTGACGATGCGCTGGTGATGGGCGCGGTGCTGCCGGTTGGCTGATAGGGGGCGAGGCGCAACATGGACGAACTGATCCACCGCGACACGCCTTCGCCCAATTGGAACGAGCGCAAGCTGCCCGTCAGCATGGTGGTGTTGCACTACACCGGCATGAAGAGCGCGCAGGATGCGCTCGACCGCCTGTGCGACCCCGCCGCCGAGGTTTCCGCCCATTACCTGATCGAGGAGGATGGCACCGTCCACCGCCTCGTCGCCGAGGACAAGCGGGCGTGGCACGCCGGGCGCAGCTATTGGCGCGGCATCACCGACGTCAATTCGGCCAGCATTGGCATCGAGCTGGTCAACCCCGGCCATACGTTGGGCTATCGCCCTTTCCCCGAGGCCCAGATGGAGGCGCTGATCCCGCTGCTGGCCGGGATCATGGCGCGGCACAACATCGCCCCGGCCAATGTGGTGGGCCATTCCGATGTCGCCCCCGTCCGCAAGATCGATCCGGGCGAGCTGTTCGAATGGGAGGTTCTGGCGCGCTATGGCCTCGCCCTTGCCACCCCCAAGCCGCGCATCCGCCTGCTCCACGAGAACCCCGGCGCCTTCTTCCTCTCGCTGGAGCGCTTCGGCTATGATGTGGCTGATGGCCGCGCTGCCATCACCGCCTTCCAGCGCCGCTTCCGCCCGCGTATCGTGGATGGCGAGCTGGACGGCGAGGTGGGGGCGCTCCTCTTCGAACTGCTGCTCGCCCGCGACGCCGCCGAAGACGACGATTGCGGCGGCGACGATTTCCCGTGGTAAGCTGTAACAAAGCCTGCTAGTCGCCCCGGCGTCAGGCGGCCGGGCAGCCGCGTCAGGGTTTGCGTTCGCGCGAATGCCTGCCGAGGAAAGTCCGGGCTCCACGAAACAGGGTGGCGGGTAACGCCCGCCCGGCGAGGATCTTGGTCCGAAGTCGAGGGACAGTGCCACAGAAAACAGACCGCCAAAGCCTCTCGGGCACGGTAAGGGTGAAACGGTGCGGTAAGAGCGCACCGCGCGAGTGGTAACACAAGCGGCACGGCAAACCCCACCCGGAGCAAGACCGAATAGGGACGGCGCGCTCTTTACGAGCAGGCGGGTTTCACGCCAGTCGTCCGGGTTGGTTGCTGGAGCAGCATGGCAACATGCCGCCAAGAGGAATGGCTGCCGTTGGCCTCCGCGTCTTTCGGGATACGAGGGGCCTCCACAGAACCCGGCTTACAGGCCGCCTGACGTTTTAAGATTTGAAAGTAAGAAGATGCGAGGGGGTTACCCCCTCGCGCTCCCATTCCGTCTTCCGACGAAAAGGCTGTGGCGCCGGGTCGTTGCGTGGGAACTCTCCACCTGCACAACGAAAAGGCGCCGCAGGCAGAAAGCCCCGCGCCTTATCTATCGTTTAAAGCCTGCGGCGCGGCGACCTTGCTCAAGGCCGAACCCGAAGCGCAACGCAGACATTAAAGGGAGCGCGAGGGCGATGGCCCTCGCATCTTCACTTCTCTTCTGAAGAAAACCTCAAGGCGCCAATTCCGGCTCACGCGCCACGGGCCGCGCATCCTGCGCCACCAACGCAGCCTTCACGCCCATCACAAACGCCACACTGGTCCCTTCGATCCCCACATGCTGCCCCGGCGCCAGCTTGCGCGCTGTGGGGCACACCGCCGCGACCAGATCGAGCTGGCTTTCACCCTTGCCCGCCCGGCAGTCCTCCACCACGCCCTCGGGCGAGACCCAGAGCAGCAGCTTTACCTCGGTCCGGTCGAGCCCGCCCGGCAGATGCGGCGTGGACATCTCGACATCGGCGGGCGCTTCGAGCGGGCGGATGCGGTCGCCGTCGCCGGTGCCGGGGATGAACAGGCGGGCAAGGCCGCGCACCAGCCCGTAGGTCGGCTTGCCCTGCGCGTCATGGGCGGGGGGCTGGTGCTTGTATTTCAGGATATCGCACATGCCGTCGGCAAGCTGGTTGTCGCCCCAGCTCTTGCCCGCCTTGCAGTCGATCACCCGGCCCTGGGGAGAGACGAAGACCTCCACCACGCTGGCGGCGGACAGGTCGTGGATCAGGGCGAACTGGGGGTAATCCTCGGACTCGATCAGGTGCTCGGGGTCGGGCACGTCCATGGCAGAGGTGCTTGGCGCAGGCTCGGCCTGAACGGCGGCCAGCAGCGCGGCGAGCAGAAGGGGGAGGATCATCGCCGTCTTGCGCCTTTCGGGTCCGGTATGGTGTGGGCCGCGCCGGTCACTGCAATGATCGTCGGGAAATCCGTTGCCGGTTTAGGGGCCTGCGCGGCGCGGATCAAGGCAGGCCCTGAAAATCCACGCTAATCCCGTTGGCGCCTTCTTCCGTCTGGATCAGCCAGCGGGCCTCGCCCTCCAGCCCGATGGCGGTGAGGTGGCCGGATTCATAGGCGCCGGTGTCGATCCCCAGGCGGTTGGGGCGCAGTTCCACCGCGTCGGAGATGGTATGGCCATGCACGACCACCGCGCCATGGTTCTGCGTGCTGGAGAGGAAGGGCTCGCGGATCCAGCGCAGGTCGCCGGTGGTCTGCCCTTCCAGCGCCACGCCGGGGCGGATGCCGGCATGCACGAAAAGATAGTCGCCGATCCGCACCATATTCTTGAAATCGCGGATGTAATCCAGCGTGGCGGGCGGGATATGGGCGTGAAGCAGGGCCTGCACCTCCTCGAAGCTGGCGGCTTCATAGGTGTCTTCGTCGATGCCGAAGCTGAGCAGGGTCTCGCGCCCGCCATAGCGCAGGAAGTGGCGCAGCACCTCCAGCTTCTCGGCGGCGTCGAGCAGCATTTCCTCGTGATTGCCCAGCAGGATATGCATGGGGCGCTGCTGCCCCCAGCGCATCGCCAGATCGAGCACGCCCCGGCTGTCGGGGCCGCGGTCGATCAGGTCGCCCAGCAGCACGATGATGGTTTCCACGCCTGTGCCGTTACGGTCGCGGCGGCGGATATCGCCCTCGATCGCGTCGATCAGCCGGGCGAAGAGGTCGGCCCGCCCATGGATGTCGCCCACGGCATAGACGCGCTGCCCCGGCGGCACGCGGGCCGGGGGTGTGGCGGCGCCGGGCCGCATAAGGGAACGCAGGGCTTTCAACATGGTTGAGATGGCTCGCACATAGGTAGCCGCCTGAGGAGGGTCAAGGCGTTGAGGGTCTAGGCGGGGCGCGTGGGCTCAAGCCCTCTGGTGTGCCGGTGCTTTCCCGCGCTAGGAGGAAGCGCCGCCCCCCAATGGAGATCCCCCCACATGACAAAATATCTGCACAGCATGGTCCGCGTGACCGACCCGGAGGCCACGATCCGCTTTTTCGAGCTGATCGGCGTGAAGGAAACCCGCCGCTTTTCCAGCGAGCAGGGCCGTTTCACCCTGATCTATCTGGCCGCGCCGGGGCAGGACGCCGAGGTCGAGCTGACCTACAACTGGCCTGCCGAGGATGGCAGCGCCGAAAGCTACAGCGGCGGGCGCAACTTCGGCCATCTGGCGTTTCAGGTGCAGGATATCTACGCCACCTGCCAGACGCTGGCCGATGCGGGCGTCACCATCAATCGCCCGCCGCGCGACGGCCATATGGCCTTTGTGAAGACGCCCGACGGCATTTCGATCGAGCTGCTTCAGGACGGCCATCTCGAACCGGCCGAGCCCTGGGCCTCGATGCCCAACACCGGAAGCTGGTGATCTGAAGCATGGCGTGGGCGGCGGTATGAAACGCCGCCCATTCTCCTTTTTAATTAAGACTAATTTTATCCTAACGGCCCTGCTTTATATTTGAGAATCGCGTGAAATCCCTGCATGCTTTGGTTGCCGGCATGGTCTGGCGGTCCATGGCGAGGGGCTCATGGTTGGCGGCGGTCTTGTAACGGGCGGCGGAGCCCATGTCTGGCAAGGCTTTCACTGGCTCCAGCTTCTGGAGCGGGAGCTGCTGTTCTTTTCGCTGTTCTGGTTTGTCGTCGGCATGATCGACGAGGTTCTTATCGATTTAATCTGGTTTTCCTTGCGTTTACGCTGTGGAGGGCTGGAGAGTGCGGTCTCGCCTTCCACCCGCACTCCGCCGGGCCCGGCCACACCGCCCATCGCCGTCTTCATCGCCGCCTGGCAGGAGGCCGAGGTGATCGGCGCCACCATCACCCATATGCTGAGCGCCTGGCGCGGCGAGGCCTTGCGGCTCTATGTCGGCTGCTATGGCAATGATGGGGCGACCGTTGCGGCGGCGATGGCGGCCGCGGGGCATGACGGGCGGGTGCGCATCGTCATCAACGACCGGCCCGGACCCACCACCAAGGCCGATTGCCTCAACCGGCTCTATGGCGCGCTGCTCGATGACGAGCAGCGGCTGGGGCGGCGCTTTCAGGGCGTGGTGCTCCATGATGCCGAGGATATGGTCCATCCGCGCGCGCTGGGGCTGATCGCCGAGGCGCTGGAGCAGGTGGACTTCGTGCAGCTTCCGGTGCGCCCAGATCTGCAGCCGGGGCCGCATTGGGTGGGCGGGCACTATGCCGATGAGTTCGTCGAGAGCCATACGCGCGTGCTGACCGTGCGCGATGCGCTGGGGGCGGCGCTGCCCGCGGCGGGGGTGGGCTGTGGCTTTGCCCGCAGCATGCTCTCGCGCATCGGCACGATCCGCCGCGAGCAGGGCGAGCGCGGGCCTTTCGTCGCCGAATGCCTGACCGAGGATTATGAGATCGGCCTGCTGGTCACCCATCTGGGCGGCAAGGCGCGCTTTCTGCGCTTGCGTGACGAGACGGGCGAGCTGATCGCCACCCGCAGCTATTTCCCCGACACGGTGGCGGGGGCGGTGCGGCAGAAGACCCGCTGGATTCACGGCATCGCGCTGCAGAGCTGGGACCGGCTGGGCTGGATCGGGCGGCCGGTCGATGTGTGGATGGCGCTGCGTGACCGGCGCGGGCCGCTGGTGGCGCTGGTGCTCAGCATGGCCTATGCGCTGCTGCTGCTTCAGGCGGCAATGGCGCCCCTGCGCGCGCTGCACTGGATCGAGGGCGATCTGGTGCCGCAGGCGGTGCATCATCTGGTCTGGCTGGGCTTTCTGGGGCTGCTGTGGCGCATGGCGATGCGCTTCGGCTTTTCGGCGCGCGAATATGGTCTGGCCGAGGGGCTGCGGGCCATGGCGCGCATTCCGGTGGCCAACATCATCACCATCATGGCCGGGCGGCGGGCGCTGGTGGCCTATGGCCGGACCCTGCGCGGCATTGCCGTGGTGTGGGACAAGACGCCGCATCACGATCATCCTGTGCTGGCGCGAAGGCAAGCGGCTGTCGCGGAGGCTCCCGAAGTGGGGCCGATCGTTGGCGCAGGTCTCCCCGCATGAGCGCTGTGCCCCCAGAGCCTCGCCCTCCGGCGGCGCGGCGCAAGGGGCAGCCGATCCTTGTGCTGCTGGCGATTCTGGGCGGCTGGGTTGGCGTGCGGGCGGCCACATGGGATGGTGGCGATGCGGATTTCTCCGTCTGGCGGCATGGCGAGACGGTGGGGCAGACGAGTTTCGGCCTAGCTGATCGACACACTGATCCTTCGCGCCCTGTGGGAGGCATAGGGCAGGGCGCGACGCCGCTGATCCTCGCCCCGTCCGGCGCCGCACTGCCCGGCAGGTCGGGGCGACAGGTGATGCTCGGCATGCGAGGGGCTGCACGGGGCAAACATATGGCTCTTTTTGCGACCTTGGCCATGGCGGGCGCTGCAAGACCGGATAATCCGGCTTCGGTCATGGCCGCAGTTGTTACTGTTCGATCTCACACTGAACTGGTCCCATCGCCGCCGAACCCTTCCACCGTCGCGCTGGCACCGCCCCGCGCCGCGCCCATGCTGCAAGCCCCTTCCGCTCCGCCTTCCGACCATCGGGCAGGTCTGCCTCACTGGTCCGCCGATGGCTGGCTGCTCCTGCGGCAGGGCGGCGGGCGGAGCGGGGCGCCGGGCGGCACGCTGCTGCTCCCAAGCTATGGCGCGAACCAGCTTGGCGCCGTGCTGCGCTATCGGCTGGCGCCTGCCAGTGGCTTTGGCCCGACGGTCTATGGCCGGGCCTATGGCGCGCTCAACGGCACGGGCGAGCGTGAGGTGGCGCTGGGCTTCTCGGCCCGGCCCGTGCCTGCGCTGCCTCTGGCGGCGCTGGTGGAGGGGCGGATGAGCCGCTTCAGCAGCGGCATCACCCGCCTGCGCCCGGCGGTGACTCTGGTGACCGAAATGCCGCCGGTGATGCTGCCGCTGGCGCTGCGGGCCGAAACCTATGTGCAGGCCGGTTATGTCGGTGGTCTGGCCGCCACGCCCTTTGTCGACGGCCAGTTCCGGCTGGAGCATGTCGCCAGCCACCATGCGCGCGGCGAGCTGCGGCTGGGCGGCGGCATCTGGGGCGGGGCGCAGCGCGGCGCCGGGCGGCTGGATGTGGGGCCGGGGGCGACGGTCGCCTTCGCCACGGGGCGGGCCGGGGCGCATCTCTCGCTCGACTGGCGCTTTCGTGTGGCGGGGCAGGCCATGCCGGGCTCGGGCCCGACCATGACACTGGCGGCTGGCTTCTGAACGTTTTTTGAGAATATGCCCTGAAACATGTTCAAAGGATCGGAGGGCGATCCGGCCTTTCCAGCGCGCCACGGGTTTTTGCTGGCGCATCGTTTTTTGCGAAAAACCGGTTCCCACTTTTTCGCACGATGCGCTAGTTTGCCCGCACTCATGGATGTTTACCTTCCTATCGCCAATCTTTCGGTCAACGGGCTCGTTATTGTCGGGCTGGGCATGCTGACCGGCCTGCTGTCGGGCATGTTCGGCGTGGGCGGCGGCTTTCTGACCACGCCGCTGCTGATCTTCTACGGCATTCCCCCCACGGTGGCCGCCGCCAGCGCCGCGACTCAGGTCACCGGCGCCAGCGTTTCGGGCGTGATCGCCCATGGCAAGCGCGGCGGGGTGGATTACCAGATGGGCGGTGTGCTGGTGGCCGGCGGCATCATCGGCGCGGGGCTGGGATCGGCGCTGTTCAATCTGCTGCAGCGGCTGGGGCAGATCGATACGGTCATCAACATCCTCTATGTCGTGATGCTGGGCTCGATCGGCGGGCTGATGGCGAAGGAAAGCATCCAGACGATGCGCGGCGCCAGCAGCGAGGCAGCCAAGCGCCGCCACCATCCGCTGGTCTCGACGCTGCCGCTGCGCTGGCGCTTCTATCGCTCGGGCCTGTATATTTCGCCGCTGGCGCCGCTGCTGCTGGGGATTTTTACCGGCATTCTCACCATGTTGATGGGCATCGGCGGCGGCTTCGTGCTGGTGCCCGCGATGCTCTACATTCTGGGCATGAGCGCGGGCGTGGTGGTGGGCACCAGCCTGTTCCAGATCCTGTTCGTGACCATGGCCACCACCATGATCCATGCGCTGACCACCCATGCGGTGGATGTGGTGCTGGCCGCGCTGCTGCTGCTGGGGTCGGTGACGGGGGCGCAATTGGGCACGCTGTTCGCGGCCAAGGCCTCTCCGGTGAAGCTGCGGCTGGCGCTGGCGGTGATCGTGCTGATGGTGGCGGCGCGGATGGTGCTGGGGCTGACATGGCATCCCGATGAAATCTTTACCGTGAGCCCGCTGTGATGCGGCGTTTCGGGCTGCTGGCACTTGCGCTGATCACCCTGACGGGGGCGAGGGCACCCGCGCCGCGCCCGATCCTCGTGCCCGACGTTTCCCAGCATGAGGTGCTGCTGCGCCAGGGTTTCACCGGCGCCGACCTGCTGCTCTATGGCGCGATCATGACGCCCGAGGGCCATCGCGCCGGGCGCGATTACGACATCGTCGTGGTGCTGGAAGGGCCGACCAGCCCGATGGTGCTGCGCGAGAAGCGCAAGATGGCGGGCATGTGGGTCAATGCCGACAGCACCACGCTGCGCTCGGTGCCCAGCTTCTATGCCATGGCCTCGACCCGGCCCATCAACAAGATCGTCGATGAGCGCACCGCCGCCATCTATGAAATGGGGCTCGATTCGCTGCAGCTCTCGCCGGGCGGGGCGGTGGACCCGGCCCTGCAGAAGCGTTTTGCCGCCGGTCTGGCCGAGCTGATGGCGCGGCGCGGGCTCTATGCGCAGAACGACCATGGCGTGACGATCACCGATCAGGTGCTCTATCGCGCGCGCATCACTTTGCCGTCCAGCGTGCAGACCGGCACCTATACGGCGGAAACCTTCGCCATCAGCCAGGGCCGCGTGCTGGCCTCCGCCGTGTCGCGGGTGGAGGTGCGCAAGGAGGGCATGGAGAAGGCCGTGGCCGATTTTTCCAGCCACAGCGCCTTTTCCTATGGCCTGCTGGCGGTCAGCCTGTCGGTGCTGATGGGCTGGCTGGCGGGGCGGCTTTTCGTGAAGCGTTAGAGGTCGTTTGGACATTCGGCGAAGCCGAATTTGCGGCACCAGCCCTCTCCCCCGCCCGGTCACCCATCGATCGTATCCTGTGGGTGGCCGGGCGGGGGAGAGGGCTGGTGCCGCGCTGAAAATGCGCTTTTGCGCATTTTCCAAACGGACGCCTAGAGCATCGTGCGCCACCTAAGGAACTTTCCATGGTAAAACGAACCGGCGTTAGAGCGAAATTAACCACGCGGACCTAAGGCTGTCTCCAATATGGATTCGGCACAAGACAACGGGTACCGCATATGCTGGCGAACCAACCTCAGGCCTTCGGCCTCCCCGGCGACCATTCGGACGGAGCCCCGCAAGGCTCCCCTTCACCCATGAGCGCTGCCGGGCTCGACGCGGCGCAAGGCGCCCTCGCGACGCCGCAGGGCAATGCGTCCCTGCCCATCGGCGTGCTGATCGAGATCGCCGGTGGCGGCTCGGTGGTCGCGCTGGACCTCGACCGGCTGGGTGAATGCGCGCGTGACGGCGATCCGGCAATTGCGCTTTCCGGCCAGGTCGGCAGCCAGATCCGCATCCGCCATGGCAACCGCTGGCTGCTGGCCAGCGTGCGCGACCAGAAGCAGGGCCGCCGCGCCGGTGAGGGCGTGCTGGCCACCGTCGACTTCCTCGGCGAGGGGATGGCTGACGAGGCCGATGGCGCGATCCAGGCCTTCCGTCGCGGCGTCACCAATTATCCGCTGCCCGGCGCCTTCGTCTATCCGGCCTCCACGCGCGATCTGCTGGCGGTCTATGCCGGGGACGGGCGCAACACCATCGAGGTGGGCACTGTCTTCCCCACCAGCGACATTCGCGGCAGCCTCTACATCGATGCCCTGCTGGGCAAGCATTTCGCGCTGCTCGGCTCGACCGGCACCGGCAAATCGACCAGCCTCGCGCTGATCCTCCACCGCATCTGCCAGAGCGCCCCTCAGGGCCATGTGCTGATGATCGACCCGCATGGCGAATATGCCAGCGCCTTCCGCAACGAGGGCATGACGCTGGACGTTTCCAACCTGCAGCTTCCCTATTGGCTGATGAATTTCGAGGAGCATTGCGAAATTCTCCTCTCCAGCCGGGGCGACATGCGGCAGATCGATGCCGAGATCCTCGGCCGCTGTCTGCTTCAGGCGCGCCAGAAGAACCGCCTTGCCGACGATGTGGGCCGCATCACGGTGGATTCGCCGACCCCCTATCTGCTCTCTGACCTTGGCGCGATCCTGCAGAACGAGATGGGCAAGCTGGACAAGGCGACCAATTCGGCGCCCTACATGCGCATCCGCACCCGTCTGGAAGAGCTGAAGGGCGACCGGCGCTATCAGTTCCTCTTCTCCGGCATGCTGGTGGGCGACACGATGGTCGAGGTGCTGGGCCGCATGTTCCGCCTGCCCGCGCGCGGGCGTCCGATCTCGATCATCGATGTGTCGGGCGTGCCATCCGAGATCACCTCGACCGTGGTGGCGCTGCTCTCGCGCCTCGTCTTCGATTTCGCCATCTGGTCGCGGCGCGAGCAGACCAACCCCATCCTGCTCGTCTGCGAGGAAGCGCACCGCTACATCCCCAGCGAGAAGAACATCGACACCAGCTCGGTGGGCCGCATCCTGTCGCGCATCGCCAAGGAAGGGCGCAAATATGGCGTCGCGCTGGGGCTGGTGACTCAGCGCCCGTCGGATTTGGCCGAGGGCGTGCTCTCCCAGGTCGGCACGATCATCGCGATGCGCCTCAACAACGATCGCGACCAGGCCTTCGTGAAAGCGGCCATGCCCGAAGGCGGCAAGGCCTTCCTCGATTCGATCCCCGCCCTGCGCAACCGCGAATGCATCGTGGTGGGCGAGGGGGTTTCCGTGCCGATGCGGATCGCCTTCGATGATTTGGAACCGGAAAAGCGGCCCGCCTCGGCAGACCCGTCGTTCAGCGAGCTGTGGCGCCAGACCGGGGGCGAGGACGATATGGTCGTCCGTACCGTGCATCGGTGGCGGGCTCAGGGGCGGTAAGCCGGGTTTTCAAGAAAAGGGTTGATGCGAGGGTGTTACACCCTCGCGCTCCCATTATTGTCCACGTTGCGCCAAGGGTTCGGCCTTGCGCCTAGCTTGCTGCGCCGCAGGCAGGACTTTTAAAGCCTGCGGCGCCTTAGGTTGCGCAGGTGGAGAGTTCCCACACAACGACCGGGCGCCGCTGCCCTATCGCCGGAAAACGTCATGGGAGCGCGAGGGGGTAACCCCCTCGCATCTTTCTTACTTCTTGCCCTTTAGCATAACCTGCTCCCGCCACCCCGGCCGCGCATAGGCCGCGATCATCAGCATCACCGACACTGCGGACCCAACAGGATAGGCCCACCACAGCGCTTCCGATCCGATGGTGTGATAGGCGGCGTAATAGAACCCCAGCCGCACCGGGTAGAGCGAGATAAAGATCACCACCAGGGGCGTGATAACCGCCCCATAGGCGCGCATCGTGCCTGACAGGATCATCATGATCCCGGTCAGCGCATAGGACCATGTGGCGATGGCCTGCATATGGGTGGCGATGGGCAGGGCGGGGCTGTGGCTGCCCAGGAACAGCACCAGCGGCGCGCGGGCGAAGACCACCATCAGCGTCGCCATCGAGACGGTGAAGACCGTGGTGGAGGCCAGCCCCTGAAAGGTGATGGCTTTTACGCGATCGTGCAGCCCGGCGCCGATGTTCTGGGCGACCATGGCGCTCACTCCGCTGGCGATGGCGAAGGCAGGCATCTGGAGGTAGTTCCAGAGCTGCAGCGCGGCGCCATAGGCGGCGGCGGTGGCGGCGCCCTCGTGGTTGACCAGGCGCACCATCACCACGCCGGCGGAGGAGACCACCAGCATTTGTGCGCCCATGGGCAGGCCCTTGGTGATGACATAGGCCAGTTCGGCACGGCGCGGCCAGAGCCAGCCCCATTCGGCGCCGCGCAGGCGCAGTGGCAGGTCTTTCCAGTAGATCCAGCCGAGCATCGCCACGCATCCGGCAAAGTTGGCGGCGGCGGTGGAGAGCGCGCTGCCGGTGATGCCCAGCGCCGGGATGGGGCCGATGCCCCGGATCAGCAGCGGGTTCATCGCGACGTCGATCGCCACGGTCAGGATCATGGCATAGAGCGGCAGGCGGGAGTTGCCGATCCCGCGCAGCCCCATCGCCACCATGATCGAGAGCGTGCCCAGCGGCAGCGTCAGGAAGGTGACGGTGAGGTAATCCAGCGCCTCGTTCCGGCTTTCGCCCGGCGTGCCCAGTGCATCGAGCAAGGGCGCGGCCAGCAGCCAGCCCAGCAGGCCCACGACCACCGAGATCATCAGGCAGAAGCCGACGCCGGTGCCGAAGGTGGCGCGGGCGGCGGGGATGTCGCGCGCGCCGAAATGCTGGCCCACGCGCACGGTGGTGGCCATGCCGAAGCCGAAGACCGCCGCCATCGTCAGGAACATCACGATGTTGACATTGGCCGTGGCGGCCAGCGCCGAATTGCCGATCAGCCGCCCGACCCAGATCGAGTTGATCGTGCCGTTGAGCGTCTGCAGCAGGTTCGAGATCAGCGTGGGGATCGAGAAGGCCAGCAGGGTCTTCAGGATCGGACCCTGAGTCAGATCGCCGCGCAGGCGGGCCATCGGCGGGGCTGTATCGGCGGGCGCGTCGCTCATGTCCCTCTCGTATCGCCCGAGAGGTGGATGTGCAGCCGGTCGGTCAGGCTGTATCCGAATTGCATGCAGAGGTCGGCCAGCCAGATCTGGCGCGCGCGCAGGGTGGCGCTGTCGCGGCCCTCGGCCATCAGGAAGATGCGCTCGGCGGGAATGGCGTGGACGGCGGCCAGGGCGCGGACCTGTTCCACATCATCGGGCGTGGCGACCACGAATTTGAACCATGCGCGCGGTTCCGCCGCCCATGCGTCGAGGCGCGCAGGCGGCAGGGCCAGATCGGCGGGGTTGCCGGAATGGGCCAGCTTGGGGCTGATGTTGAACTGGGCGATCAGCGGATCGAGCTTGGCGGTGGGCGCGACGGTGCCGTTGCTCTCCACCTCGATGCGCCAGCCGGGCAGATGGGCCAGCAGCTTGACCAGCGCGGGGCCTTGCAGCAGCGGCTCGCCGCCGGTGATGACCAGGCGCGGGAAGGGCAGATGGCCGCCCAGTTCCTTGATGCGGTTAGCGGTCTCTTCCTCGCTCCATGTCACCTGATTGTCGGTGCGGGAGAAGGCGATGCCGTCCTTGTGCGGGCGGTTGTCGCCCTCGAAATGCCAGGTGTAGGCGGTGTCGCACCACTGGCAGGCCAGGTTGCAGCGCGACAGGCGCAGGAAGACGCAGGGGCGCCCGATGGACGCCCCTTCACCTTGCAACGCGGCAAAAATCTCCGGTTTTCCCGGAGTTATGGTTGCCAGAGCCAGCATATCACCCCAGCCGTGCCAGCGCCGCTGCCAAGCGTTCGGCCTCTGCCGAATGATGGGCATGGTCGGCGCGGGCCTTGTCGATGGCCTCGGGCTTGGCTTTTTCGACGAAGGCGGGGTTCGACAGGCGCTTGTCGAGCGAATCCCGCTCCTTCTGCGAAACGGCCATGGCCTTGGCGAGGCGCGCCTTTTCGGCGGCCACGTCGATCAGGCCCTCCAGCGGCACGATCAGGCTGGCGTCACCGGCACCCACCTGCATCGCCGCGCCGGCAGGGGCGGGCGAGAAGTGGATGGCCGAGAGGCGGGCCAGACGGTCGATGGCGCCGGGGTTGCGCTCGATGATGCCGCGCGTGGCGGGGCTCGGCTCGGGCAGATAGGCTTCGAGGCGGGCGCCGGGGGCCAGACCCAGCTCCACCTTGGCGCCGCGCAGATTGCCGATCAGCGCGATCAGCCATTCGACCTCGCGCTTGGCATCTGCGTCCACCGTGGCATCCGGCTTGGGCCACTGCGAGACGATCAGCGCCGTATCGCGGGTGCCCAGCTTGTCCCAAAGCTCTTCGGTGACGAAGGGCATGAAGGGATGCAGCATCACCAGAATCTGGTCGAGCACCCAGCCCGCGACAGCCTTGGTCTCCGCGTCGAACTGACCCTTGATCAATTCGATGTACCAGTCGCAGAAGTCGTTCCACACGAAGCGGTAGATGGCGGCGGCGGCGGCGTCGAAACGCATGTCCTCCATCGCCTTGTCCAGCGCCGCGACGGTTTCCACCACCTCGCCGATGATCCACTTGTTCACCGCCGAAGTGGCAGCAGGCGCGGCCACCGAATTGCTGCCGGTGATGCCGTTCGACTGGCAGAAGCGCGCGGCATTCCACAGCTTGGTGGCGAAGTTGCGGTAACCCTCGACGCGCTTTTCATCCATCTTCACATCGCGGCCCTGCGATTCCATCGCGGCCATGAAGAAACGCAGAGCGTCGGCGCCATACTTGTCGATCAGCCCCAGCGGATCGACGACATTGCCCTTGGACTTGGACATCTTCTGCCCGTCCGAAGCGCGCACCAGACCATGCAGGTACAGACGCTTCCACGGCACATCGCCCATGAAATGCATCCCCTGCATCGCCATGCGGGCGCACCAGAAGAACAGAATATCAAAGCCCGAGATCAGCAGATCGTTGGGATAGTGGCGCGCCACCATCTCGGGCGTCTGGTCCGGCCAGCCCAGCGTGGCAAAGGGCCACAGGGCGCTGGAGAACCACGTATCCAGCACATCGGAATCGCGCGTCAGCACCACGCCGGGGCCAGCCTTGGCCTGAGCGGCTTCTTCGGATTCCGCCACATAGCACTGGCCATCATCGCCATACCACGCGGGAATCTGATGGCCCCACCACAGCTGGCGGCTGACGCACCATGGCTGGATGTTGTCCATCCAGTTGAAATAGGTCTTTTCCCAGCTCTTGGGCACGATTTCGATGGCGCCGGTCTTCACGGCTTCGATCGGGGCCTTGGCCAGCTCGGCGGCATTCACATACCACTGATCGGTCAGCCAGGGCTCGATCACCACGCCGCCACGGTCGCCGAAGGGCGTCTGGATCACGCGGGCCTCGGCATCCAGCATGGGCACATTGCCCTCGGCATCCGCCTTGCCGGGGTGCTGCACCAGCAGGCCCAGCGCCTTCATCGCGGCGACAACAGCCTCGCGCGCGCCATCCACGCCATCGCGCTTGAAGCGGTGCAGGCCGAGATATTCGGCGGGGATCAGCCCGTCCGTCACCTGCACCACATTGGCATCGGCGTCGAACATGTTGAGCATGTCGCCAGCGGCGATCCCTGCGCGGCGGCCCACCTCGAAGTCGTTGAAATCATGCCCCGGCGTAATCTTCACCGCGCCGCTGCCCAGTTCGGGGTCGGCATGGTCGTCGGCCACGATGGGCACCAGACGGCCCGTGATCGGCAGCTTGACGAACTTGCCGACCACCGACTGATAGCGCGGGTCCTCGCCATTCACCGCCACGGCCATATCGGCCAGCATGGTTTCGGGGCGCGTGGTGGCCACCACGATATGATCGCGGCCATCGGCCAGCGTGACGCCATCGGCCAGCGGATAGCGGAAGTGCCAGAAATGGCCCTGAATTTCCTGCGTTTCCACCTCAAGATCGGAAATCGCGGTCTTCAGCTTGGGGTCCCAGTTGACCAGACGCTTGTCGCGATAGATCAGCCCCTGATTATACAGGTCCACGAAGACCTTCACCACCGCGCCGGTGAAATGCGGGTCCATGGTGAACTGCTCGCGGCTCCAGTCCATCGAGCAGCCGAGGCGACGCAACTGGCCGGTGATCGTGCCGCCGCTCTCCGCCTTCCACTCCCAGACCTTCTCGATAAAGGCCTCGCGCGTGTAGTTGGTGCGCTTGTCCTGACGGGCCTCCATCTGGCGCTCGACCACCATCTGCGTGGCGATGCCCGCATGGTCGGTGCCCACCACCCACAGCGCGTCCTTGCCGCGCAGACGCTCGTAACGGATCACGATGTCCTGCAGCGTGTTGTCCAGCGCATGGCCGATATGCAGGCTGCCCGTGACGTTGGGCGGCGGGTTGACGATGGTGAAGGGCGCCGCATCGGGGCGCGCGGGGCGGAACAGACCGCCCTGTTCCCAATGGGCATACCACTTGGCCTCGATCCCGGTGGGGTCGAAGGTCTTGTCGAGCGCGAGCGCGTCTTGAGTCTGGCTGGATTCCTCGGTCATGCTGGCGCCTTTGCCAGTGGCCACAACCCCGTGCAAGGCCCGTTTCGAACTGGGGGAACAAGTGGGGGCCTTCATGCGTATCGGTTCTCGCGCTTGCGCGTTCATCCCTTCGGGCGTCATTCGCGCGTATCTGCTTGCTCCCACCCCGCTTTTCCCGCATGACCGCCCCTGCTATCCCCTTATAAAGTCACAACCGCCCCAGCATGACCGCCTCCGCGCAATTCACTCTTGAAGATCAGGCCGATGGCGGACCACGCCTGGTGCTGAGCGGGCAGTTGGTCGTCTCGACGCTGAGCCCGGTCGAGGCGAAGCTGCGCGCGGTGGATGCGGCGAAGGTCATCGACATTTCCGGTCTGGAGGAAGTCGATACGGTCGGCGCCTGGGTGATCTATCGCCTGTCGCGCGATCTGGACGCCGCCATCGAGGGCGCCAGCCCCGAGGCCGAGCGCCTGATCGAGGCGGTGAAGGACACGCCCGACGACACGCAGACCGTCCCGCCCGAGGAGCCCTTGCTCACCAAGGTGCCCGGCGATGTCGGGACGGCGGTGCTGGGCGGGATCAGCGGCACCAAGCAGGCGCTCGGCTTTCTGGGTGCGGTGGTGATGGCGATCTTCAAGGTGATCCGTCATCCCTCGCGGCTGCGGATGACCGCGCTGGTGCGCCAGTTGCAGCTTGTGGGCGTCGATGCGCTGTTCATCATCGGCATGATGAGCTTTCTGGTCGGCATCGTGATCGCCCAGCAGGGCGCGGTGCAGCTTCAGCAGTTCGGCGCCGAAATCTACACCATCAACCTGACCGGCCGCCTCGCCCTGCGCGAACTGGGCGTGCTGATGACCGCGATCATGGTCGCGGGCCGTTCGGGCAGCGCCTTTGCCGCGCAGATCGGCACGATGAAGCTGACCGAGGAGGTCGATGCCATGCGCACCATCGGCGTCGATCCGATCGAGGCGCTGGTGCTGCCGCGCGTCATCGCCTGCGTGGTGATGCTGACCTTGCTGGGCTTCTATTCCTCGGTGATCTCGATCATCGGCGGCGCGGTGCTGGGGCAATTGGCGCTGGGCATTCCCTTCGTCACCTTCCTCTCGCGCATCAAGGAGGTGGTGCCGGTGCTCGACCTGTGGGTCGGGCTGATCAAGGGGCCGGTCTTCGGCCTCATCATCGGCATGACCGGCTGCTATCAGGGCATGAAGGTCGAGGGCAATTCGGAAGAGGTCGGCCTGCGCACCACCAAGGCGGTGGTCGAGGGCATCTTCATGGTCATCGTGCTCGACGCTTTCTTCGCGGTGTTCTTCTCGAAGATCGGCTGGCTATGAGCGAGGAGACGGCGATTTCCGAGGCTGGGGGCGCGCCGCAGCCTGATACGCACCACGACGATGACGCGATCATCCGCATCGAGGGGCTGGTCAACCGCTTCGGCGATCATGCCGTGCATGACGGCCTGTCGCTGACCATGCGCCGGGGCGAGATTCTGGGCGTGGTGGGCGGCTCGGGCACGGGCAAGTCGGTGCTGATGCGCTCGATCATCGGCCTGCAGCAATTCTCCGAGGGCACCATCGAGGTGCTGGGCCAGAAGATGGGCGAGGCCTGCAACGAAGAGGTCGATATCCGCAGCCGCTGGGGCGTGCTGTTTCAGGGTGGCGCGCTGTTTTCCACGCTGACGGTGGCGGAAAATGTGCTGGTGCCGCTGCGCGAATTCTACCCCAAAATGTCGGAAGAGCTGTTCCATGAGATCGCCTGCCTCAAGGTGATGCTCTCGGGCCTTCCGGCCGAGGCGGCGGCCAAATACCCTTCCGAGCTTTCGGGCGGCATGCGCAAGCGCGCGGGTCTGGCCCGCGCTCTGGCGCTCGATCCGGAGCTGCTGTTTCTCGACGAGCCCACCGCTGGCCTCGATCCGATCAGCGCTGCGGGTTTCGACAGCCTGATCAAGGAATTGCACGAGACGCTGGGGCTGGGGGTCTTCCTCATCACCCACGATCTCGACACGCTGCATGAGATCTGTGACCGCGTCGCGGTGCTGGCCGACAAGAAGGTCATCGCCGTGGGCACGATCCCGGAGCTGATGAAAAGCGACCACCCCTGGATTCAGGAATATTTCGCCGGGCCACGCGGGCGGGCCGCTCTCGCCAGCCGCGAGTCAGGCGACAGCAAACGCCCGATGGACAGCAACCCCGGCAGCAAGGCATAGGGACGAGTATGGAAACGCGCGCCAATCATGTCTGGGTAGGGGCCGTCACGCTGGCGCTGCTGGCCCTTGTCGCCGGTGCCTTCATCTGGATGGCGCATCTCGCCAAGGAAAAGCAGGACTCCTACGACATCTATTTCCCGCAATCGGTGGACGGTCTGGCCAAGGGCTCGGCGGTCTCCTACGCGGGTGTGCCGGCTGGCCAGATCAAGCAGATCGAGCTGTGGAAGCGCGATCCCTCCTATGTCCGCGTGCGCATCGAGGTGGATGATCATATCCCCATTCTGGAAGGCACCACCGCCACCATCCAGGGCAGCTTCACCGGCGTGTCGAACATCCAGCTTGCCGGCGGCGTGAAGGGCCGCCCGGCGATCACCGAGATCGGCCCCGATGGCGTTCCCGTCATCCCCACCAAGCGTTCGGGACTGGGCGAGCTGCTCACCAACGCGCCGCTGCTGATGGAGCGTCTGGCCACGCTGACCGAAAAGCTGGGCAACATGCTGACCGATGAGAACCAGAAGCATCTGGCAGGCATCCTCAAGAACACCGACCGGCTGACCGGCAATCTGGCCGATGCCTCGCCGCAATTGCGCCAGACGCTGACCAACCTCAACGCCACGCTGGCCGGGGCCAAGGATGCCGTTGCCGAGTTTCAGTCGGTGGCGGCCAACGCCAACAAGCAGCTTGATCCCAACGGCCCGTCGATCGTGCATCATGTGAACGATACGCTGAACGCCGCGCAGCATGCCGCCGAATCCCTGCAGGCCGAACTGGATGCCGCCCGCCCGGCCACCGCGCGCCTGTCGAGCGACACGCTGCCTCAGGCCGAAGCTGCGATCCGCGATCTGCGCGCCACCACCAAGGCGCTGCGCGCCATCACCGAAAAACTCGACTCCCAGGGCGGAGCGGCGCTGCTCGCCGCGCCCAAGGTGCCGGTCTATAAGCCATGAAGGGGCCACAGATGAGCAAGGCGAAACTGCTGCGGTGGGCTGTGCCGGTGGTGTTGATGACGGCGCTGGGGGCCTGCGTCAGCATCGGCGGCGGCAAGGCGCCCGCGCAGCTTTACACGCTGACCGCCGACGCCAAGGCGCCCTCGGGCACGCAGGCGGCCTTCAAGCCCGCCGACACGCTGGTCGTGGCCGAGCCTGACACCGATCGCGGTCTGGCGACCGCGCGCATGGCGGTGCAGGTCAGCCCCACGGCGATCGCCTATATGAAGGAGGCCTTCTGGGTCGAGCGCCCGGCGCGCCTGCTGCGCAACCTGCTGGCCGAGGATCTGCGCGCCACGGGCAAGCGTCCGGTCACGCTGGATGAGGATGGCATTGGCGCCACCCGTCTCGACGGGCGCCTGCTGGCGATGGGTTACGACGCCAAGAGCCATTCTGCCGTGATCCGCTACGATGCGGTGCTGCACCATGCCAATGGCGAGGTGACCATGCACCGCTTCGAGGTCACCGAGCCCGATGTCTCGCCCAATGGCGGCGATCTGGCTCAGGCGCTGAACCGCGCGGCCAACACGCTGGCCGGCCAGGTGGCGGAGTGGGTGGGGTAAGCTGAATTTCGCTTCGGTTCCGCGCCGCGAAGCGGTTTATCACGGCAGCCCATCGCGCCCGTGATCTGAGGGCAAACCCGCAACGCGAGGCAGGCATATAAGGGATTGCAAAGGGCGATGGCCCTTTGCCCGCCGGAGGCATCCTTGACCTTCCTCCGGCCGTTCAACATGCAAGCCCGGCTTGAAAACGCTCTAGCCCCTTGCCAGCCTGGCAAACTGCGCAGCGGCCATGAAGGCGGCGCGGCGGTTCTTCTGGCGCAGCTCGGCCTCTTCGTCGCTGCCCCACAGCTCGGCCTGCCAGATTTCCTCCAGATGGGCCGCGTCCCACAGAGCCGCCAGATCGGCATCCTCTTCCAGCGCCAGCAGGCCTGTCACCAGCGAGGCGGCAAGGCCCGCCAGATTGCGCAAGGCGGCCAGAGCAAAGGCATCCTTGGCGGCCAGCAGATCTTCCACACGCGCCATGGTCTCGGCAGGCTGAGGCCTGGCGATGATGCCCGAGACACGCTCGAAACGCAGGCCATAGCGGGCCTCGGCATCCTTCAGGATCGGCTCCCATACGGTCTGCTGGCGCTGCCACACCGCCTCATCGGGATCGGCGCGATAGCACAGCGTATCCGTCTCGGCATAAGGCACCAGAGCGCGCATCGCCTCGGCGGGATCGGAAGCGACCACATCCAGCGCATAATCGGCCATATCGCGCAGCAGGAAGACCTTGGTGTCGATCTCCTCGCCCTGGCCGTCCCATTCCGCCGCCATGGCGCGGGCCAGAGCCTCGCCGGGCACCACCTGCGGGCGGCCGCCCACGGTCTTCACCGCGCGGCCATCGAGCCGCACGCCGAAACCGCCCTCTGCGGCTTCGACGGAAACAGTCTTGTAGAAACGCTTCACTTTGCCTCTTTCTTCCAGCGGCGCACCAGCATGCGGGGGAAGACCAGCACATCGAACAGGCCGATCACGATCAGCAGCAGCCCCAGCCAATGCGGCAGTGCCACCTTATCCGCCGCAATGGCCGCGCCGACCATCGCCACCACCACGCCGCCAAAGCGCACATAGGTCAGGCGCTTGAAGCGGGCCTTGGCGATCTCCTCGGGTGTGTAGGTCTTGCTCAAACCAGAATATCCTTCAGCTCGGCGGGGGTCATGGCGACCGCCTCGGCCCCGGCGGCGATCAGCTCGCTGGCGGGGTGATAGCCCCAGGCCACGCCCACCGCGCGCACGCCCGCCGACCGGGCCATGGCGATGTCATAGGTGGTGTCGCCGATCATCACCGCATCGGCAGGCAGAGCCATGGCCTGATCCAGCGCGGCCTGCAACATGGCGGGATGCGGCTTGGAGGGGTGATTGTCGGCGGTCTGCAAGGTGACGAAATGATCGGAGAGTGCATTGACCGCCAGGCAATGCAGCAGCCCGCGCATGCTCTTGCCGGTGGCCACGCCCAGATCCCAGCCATCCGCGCGCAATTGATCGAGCAGCGGGCGGATGCCCGCGAAGATCGGCTCGCTCACCCGGCCTTCGGCGCGGGCGGTGCGATAGGCGGATTTATAGGCCTCGACCAAAGCGGCCTGGATCTCGATGCCTTCCTCGCTGGCGAGGTGGCGCATCGTCTGCGGCAGGCTGAGCCCCACCGCGCGGCGCACCGCGCCATGGGCGGGCGGGCGCAGGCCGAGGGCGAGGAAAGCCTCATCCATCGCCGCGCAGATCTCGTGCTGGCCATCGACCAGCGTGCCGTCGCAATCGAAGACGGCCAAGCGTACTGCCCCACTCATCCCAAACCCCGCATCATTTCCGCCATGGCGCGCGCGCCACTCTCTTCGAGCCCCGCGATCACGCCCGCGCGCTGCGCCTCATTCTTGTTCTGCGAGAGCTTGAAGGTGGGGCGCCAGGCCCGCACCTCCATCTCGAAACCGACAATGGCCGAGAGCATGCGGCGGCGCAGATCGCCCTCCAGCTTGTCCATCGTCCATGCCGGTTCGGGCAGGCGCGCTTCTTCCCGCGCCGACAGCGCTTCGAGCAGATCGACCAGCCCGTCCTCCTGCATGCGCCGCACGGGGCCTTCCAGCTCCAGCGCGACATAGTTCCATGTCGGCACCTGAGAGGGGTCGTCGCCATACCAGCGCGGCGAGACATAGGCGTCAGGCCCATTGATCACCGCCAGAGCATTCACCCCGCCCAGATGGCCCGTCAGCGCATTGCCGCGCGCCAGATGGAACTGCACCGCCCCATCGCCCGTCGAGCGCAGCGGCACATGCGCGACGCGCGGACCATCGGGCGTAGCGGCGAAGATCATGCCGAAGCCCACTTCGGTGATCAGGCGCTCCATCAGCGCGCGATCGTCCTTGGGGCTCCCGTGCAGGCGGAAGGCGGGGTTGGGATGCATCAGCGGCTCTTGGGGCCACCACGCGGGGCGGAGGGCTTGCGCGGCGCGGCAGGCTTGCCGCCCGCCGGACGGGAGGGGCCGCTGCGGGGGGCGGAGGCCGGCTTGGCGGCAGCCGCCTTGGGGCCGGTAACGCCTTTGCCCTTGGCGATTTTCACCCCGCCGGGGCGTGCCTTGCCGGGAACCGCCTTGCGCGGCTTGGCATCGGTGCGGGCGCGACCGGTCTCGGCGCGTCCCCGGCGTTCGCCGCGGCGTTCCTTGCGGTATTGCTTGGCATGGGCCTTGGCGATCGACTTTTCCTCGTCGCGCGTCAGCTCACCGGTTGGATCGGGGATGAACTCGCCATCGTCCTCGTTGAAGCCAAGCTGGGCCAGGCTGGCCGCGAAATGCTCGGGCAGGGGGGCCGTCACATCCAGCGGGGTGCCGTCCGGGTGGTCGATGATGATGCGGCGGGCGTGCAGATGCATCTTGCGGCTGATGCTGCCCGAGAGGAACGCATCCTTACCGCCATATTTGCCGTCGCCCACGATGGGGTGGCCGATGGCGGCCAGATGCACGCGAAGCTGATGGGTGCGCCCCGTCAGCGGTTGCAGTTCCATCCAGCAGGCGCTGTTGCCCGCGCGGTCGATCACGCGGTAGCGGCTCTTGGAGGGCTGACCCTGTTCGGAATGGTCGACCATCATCTTCTCGCCGCCGGTGCCCGGCTGCTTGGCGAGCGGCAGGTCGATCAGGCCCTCGTCGATGCTGGGCACGCCGATCACCAGCGCCCAATAGATCTTGGTGGCCTGACGCGAGGAAAAGCGCCGCGAGAAATAGGCCGCGCTGCCCGGCGTGGCGGCGACCAGCAGCGCGCCGCTGGTGTCCTTGTCGAGACGATGGACCAGACGCGGACGCGGGGCGTTTTTGTTGTCCCCATACCCGCCCCCAGCATAGGCATCGAGCAGCCCATCGACATGCTCGAAGGTGCCGCTGCCGCCCTGCGTGGCCAGACCCGGCGGCTTGTTGATGACGATGGCGCTGGGATCGCGATGCAGCACGATGCGGTCGGCCATCTCGAGCTGGGCATCGGTCAGCGGCTTGCGGGCTTTCGCGCCCTTGCCGGTGCCTGCGCCGGGGGCATGGGTGTCGCCCGGCGGCACGCGCAGCACCTGCCCGGTGGTCAGGCGGTCTTCGGGCGCGCTGCGCTTGCCGTCCACGCGGATCTGCCCGGTGCGCGCCCAGCGGCTGATGGTGGCAAAGCCCACCTGCGGCAGATGGCGCTTGAACCAGCGGTCCAGGCGAATGTCATTGTCATCGGGCCCCACGGTGAATTGGCGCACGGTGTCGGCGCTCTGGTGCTGGCGGGGCGTTTTCGTATTATCCTTGGTCATGTTGGCCCCGTTAGCCTAAGGAGCGCCCGAGGAACAGCCCGCACAAGCTCGCACAGGGCGCGCGGGGTGTTGTCTGTGTGCGGGATGCGGGCTGCTGGTCGTGAAACTGTCACTGCCGGGGTGCAGAAGTGGCATTTCGCACGAGGGAATGGCTGCCAAGGCTTGCCTTCTGAGTGCGACTCTGGTAGCGGCGCCGCAATTCCGGTCGTTCCCCTCGGGAATCGGCCTGTCCGTGTGTTTTGAAATCCTTCAGGTGCTCCCCCGCTTTTTTGATCTGCGGATCGGTGGGGTTCTCGCCATGATGATCGTGAGGTTGTTCTTTTTATGCAGATTCTCGTCCGCGATAACAATGTCGATCAAGCCCTCCGCGCGCTCAAGAAGAAGCTGCAGCGCGAAGGCGTGTATCGCGAGATGAAGCTGCGTCGTCACTTTGAGAAGCCCTCGGAAAAGCGCGCCCGCGAAAAGGCCGCTGCCGTGCGCCGCGCCCGCAAGCTGGAGCGCAAGCGCCAGGAGCGTGACGGCGTCAAGTAAGACTGGGTTGGCAGGCTGGAAGCAGCCTGCCTGATCCATCTTCGCTTTTGCGACATCAGGGGCCCGTGGCTTCCTTGCCGATTCGGAAGATCTTTCCGGAAAAGCGATGAAGCTGACGGGCCTTTGGCGTATCTGCGCCCCGTATCGACCATAGTGGCGATCACAAAAGCTGGTCCCGATTCTTTGGTGCCATAGGCAGCCTGCGGGGCTTGCTCCTTCGGGCGGCTTGAGCCATGAGGAGCGGCGAAATTTCTCGCGCGTGGCGCTTTGCTGCCCGCGCACCAGATCAGGATGGCACGATGACCGAGATCACCCGCGTTCCCCTCCAGCCGCTGGCCAAGGGATCGAAGACCAAGCTGTGGCTGGCCGCTTTCGTGGCTGTCGCGCTGGGCGGCGGCGTGGCGGCGGCGGTGCGCCCCCAACTGGTCGATGTGCAGACGCTGCGCGCGGGTGCGGGTACCAACCCGACTCCGGCTGACGTCATCCTCATCAACTATGTCGGCAAGCTGTCGAACGGCACGGTCTTCGATCAAGCGCAGCGCGTGCCAGCCCAGATGCAGGGCGTGATTCCCGGCTTCGCCAAGGCGCTGGCCCAGACTCAGGCGGGCGGCAAGTATCTCGTCCATATCCCTGCCAAGCTGGCTTACGGCGACCATGCGCAGGGCCCGATCCCGGCGAACAGCGACCTGACCTTCGAGATCGAGGTGCTGCAATTCGCCAACCGTGCCGAGCTGGAAGCCCAGCAGCGCATGATGGAGCAGATCATGCGCCAGCAGGCGGCGGGCAAGGGCGCGCAGGGCGCTCCCCAAGGCGCGCCGCAAGGTCCTGACGCTGGCGCCCCTGCCGGTCCGGACGGCGCTCCGCAGTAAGTTTTGCCGGGCTATATCCGCTGCGCATTGTTTGATTGAGGCGCGGTTTCCGCGCTTCGCTTGAAGAGGCGCTTGCGGGGTGCTAGCCACGATGCAGATTTGCGAAGGCCGGGTCCATGGCCCGGCCTTCTGTTTGTTAAAGGTTTGATCTATGTCGGTTGATACCGCGACCGTGGCGAAAATCGCCTCGCTGGCCCGCATCAAGGTGACTCCGGGCGATCTGGAGGCCATGGTGCCCGAACTGAACGGCATCCTCGATTGGGTCGAGCAATTGGGCGAGGTCGATGTCACCGGCGTCGAGCCGATGACCGCCGTCATCCCCAACCATCTGCGCCTGCGCGAAGACATTGTGAACGCCGATCCGCTGACCGGCGGCGGGATTCGCGATGCGGTGCTGGCCAATGCGCCGGCTGCCGAACATGGCTTCTTTGGCGTGCCCAAGGTGATCGAATAATGACCAATCTGACCGATCTGACGCTCACCGGCATCCGCGATGGCGTGGCCGGTGGCGATTTCACCGCGACCGAAGTCGCCACGGCCTTCAACGGTGCCGTGGCCGAGGCGCAGGAGGCTTTGAACGCCTTTATCGTCACCACGCCGCAGGCGGCGCTGGATGCCGCCGCCAAGGTCGATGCCGACCGCGCCGCTGGCAAGCCGCTGGGCAAGCTGGCGGGCGTGCCCATCGGCATGAAGGATCTGTTCGCCACCAAGGGCGTGCAGACGACCGCCGCCTCGAAGATCCTCGAAGGCTTCAAGCCCGAGTATGAATCGACCGTCTCGCAGAAGCTGTGGGATGCGGGCGCGGGCCTGCTGGGCAAGCTGAACCTCGACCAGTTCGCGATGGGCTCGTCCAACGAGAGCAGCGCCTATGGCAAGGTGACCTCGCCCTGGCGCCGCCCGAATGACACTTCGGCTCTGGCCCCCGGTGGTTCCTCGGGCGGGTCTTCGGCGGCTGTGGCGGCGCGCATCGTGCCTGCCGCGACCGGCACTGACACCGGGGGTTCGATCCGTCAGCCTGCGGCCTTCACCGGCATTTCGGGCATCAAGCCGACCTATGGTCGTTGCTCGCGCTGGGGCATCGTGGCCTTTGCCTCCTCGCTCGATCAGGCCGGGCCGATGGCGCATACGGTGCAGGATTGCGCCGTGATGCTCGAAGCCATGGCTGGTTTCGACGCCAAGGATGCCACCAGCCTCGATCTGCCGGTTCCGAACTGGGAAGCGGCTCTGTCGGGCGATCTGAAGGGCAAGAAGGTTGGTATTCCGCGCGAATATCGTCTGGAAGGCCTGAATGCCGAAGTCGCCAAGAGCTGGGACGAAGGCATCGCCTGGCTGAAGGATGCCGGGGCCGAGGTGGTGGACATCTCGCTGCCGCATTCCAAATACGCTCTGGCGACCTATTACATCATCGCGCCTGCCGAGGCCTCGTCGAACCTCGCGCGCTATGATGGCGTGCGTTACGGCCTGCGCGACCTGCCCGATGGTGCCAACCTTCAGGAGATGTACGCCGCCACCCGCGCCGCCGGTTTCGGTGACGAGGTCAAGCGCCGCATCCTGATCGGCACCTATGTGCTCTCGGCGGGCTTTTACGATGCCTATTACACGCAGGCGCAGAAGGTCCGCACGCTGATCGCGCGCGATTTCGAGGAAGCCTTCAAGCAGGTCGATGTGATCCTGGCCCCCACCGCGCCGACCTCGGCCTTCGCGCTGGGTGAGAAGACCAATCCGCTCGATATGTATCTGGGCGATGTGTTCTCGGTGCCGGCCTCGCTGGCTGGGCTGCCCGCGATGAGCGTGCCTGCCGGGCTGGATTCTCAGGGGCTGCCGCTGGGGCTGCAGATCATCGGGCGTCCCTTCGATGAGCAGGGCGTGCTGAACGCCGGTCTGGCGATCGAGCAGCGCGCTGGTTTCAGCGCCAAGCCGGAAAAGTGGTGGTAAGATGAGCGACTATCGTATTCAGGGCGCAACGGGCGAATGGGAGGTCGTGATCGGCCTTGAGGTCCATGCGCAGGTCACCTCCAACGCCAAGCTGTTCTCCGGCTCGGCCACGGCTTTCGGTGCCGAGCCCAACTCGCAGGTCTCGCTGATCGATGCGGCCATGCCCGGCATGCTGCCCGTGCCCAATATGGAGTGCATCCGCCAGGCGGTGCGCACCGGCATCGCCATCGGCGCGCAGATCAACAAGTGGAGCCGGTTCGACCGCAAGAACTACTTCTACGCCGATCTGCCGCAGGGCTATCAGATCAGCCAGCTCTACCACCCCATCGTGGGCGAGGGCGAGATCGAGATCACGCTGGATGAGAAGAACCCCGAGACCTCGAAGAAGGTGATCGGCGTCGAGCGCATCCATGTCGAGCAGGATGCGGGCAAGCTGATGCATGATCAGCACCCGACGATGTCCTATGTCGATTTGAATCGCTCGGGCGTGGCGCTGATGGAGATCGTCAGCCGCCCCGATATGCGTTCGCCCGCCGAGGCTGGCGCTTACCTGAGCAAGCTGCGTTCGATCCTGCGCTATGTCGGCTCGTGCGATGGCAATATGGATCAGGGCTCGATGCGTGCCGACGTCAACGTCTCGGTGCGCCGCCCCGGCGATGAGTTCGGCACGCGCACCGAGACGAAGAACGTCAATTCGGTGCGCTTCGTGATGGCCGTGGTGGAATCGGAAGCCAAGCGTCAGGTCGCCCTCATCGAGGACGGCGGCAAGGTGGTGCAGGAAACGCGCCTCTACGACCCGGACCGCAATGAAACGCGGAGCATGCGCAGCAAGGAAGACGCGCATGATTACCGCTATTTCCCCGATCCCGATCTGCTGCCGCTGGTGCTGGACGATGCCTTCGTGGAGGAGGCCCGCGCCTCGCTCCCCGAACTGCCCGACGCCAAGCGCGCGCGTTACGAAGGCGCTCTGGGCCTGACGGCCTATGCCGCCGGCGTGCTGACCGCCGAGGTCGACACCGCCCGCTGGTTCGAGGCGCTGCTGGCCGCCACCGCCACCGCCCAGAACAAGCCCGAGGGCGAGGTGGCCAAACAGGCCTCCAACTGGCTGCTCTCGGAGTTCTTCGGGGCGCTGAACAAGCTGGGCAAGGATCTGGCCTCCAGCCCGATCGATGCCGAAAAGGCGGGCCAACTGCTGGCGCTGGTCGGCAATGGCACGATTTCGGGCTCGATCGCCAAGCAGGTGCTCGAAAAGATGCTGGAGACCGGCGACGATGCCGCCACCATCGTCGAGCGCGAGGGCCTCAAGCAGACCAGCGACACCGGCGCCATCGAGGCGGCTGTGGCCACCATCATGGCCAACAATGCCGACAAGGTGGAGCAGTACAAGGCCGGCAAGGAAGCGCTTTTCGGCTTCTTCGTGGGCCAGACGATGAAGGCGATGGCGGGCAAGGCCAATCCGCAGATCGTCAATGAACTGGTGAAGAAGGCTCTGGCCTGAACCACTTAACCGCGATAGCCTGCCTGCCGTAGCGATACGGGGGGCAGGCTGTGTCAAAGCGGGTTGGGCGGGGGTTGTCGTGGCGTCTTGCGATGATGGCGGCTGTGCTGCCCGCCGCCGCTTCCGCGCAAACTTTCGACAATGACGCCGTGATTGCCCTGCACCGCGCCGGACTGGGCGACGGGCCGGTGATCGCCAAGATCCATGCGCTGCCCTGCCATTACGACACATCGACAGCAGCCATGGTCGGTCTGAAAAAGGCTGGGCTCTCCGACGATGTGATCGTTGCCATGGTGGAAAGCTGTGCCGGGAGCCGCTCGGCAGGGGAGTATTTTTCAGAAGGCCCCGCTGTCCGCACCACCGCTGCCCCGCAAGCACGCCCTGCCGCCGGGGGCATGTTCGCCTCCACCCGTCCCACAACGGCGCCCTCGCGCCAGCCCGAGGGCATCTATTGGTCCGGCGATGAGGTTCATGGTCTGACCCTGCTGCGCCCCACCGGGCAGACGGCGGTGAAACTGGTGGGCAATGGCTCGATTCTTTTCCCGCATATGGCCAAGCTGATCGTGCCGCGCGCGACCGCGCAGATGGTGATTGCCGCCCCGCGCCCCGCCTTTCGCTTCTATTTCAACCCGCAGGACAATCGCGTCAGCGAATTTGGCGGCGTGGGCGGCACGGCGGCGCAATCGCCCAATGAGTTCAGCCTGGTCCATTTTCGGCAGGATGGCGCCACGCGGCAGATGACCATCGGGCGGGTGGCGCCCTATGTCAGCGTGACCGGCATCGATCCCAAAAATACGCTGCCCTTCGGCATGACCGACCTTGGCGACGGCATCTTCAGCGTCGAATTGCCGGGCGATCTGCCGCCGGGCGAATATGGCTTTGTGCTGATCGGCGAATCCCAGCGCTCGAAGCAGAGCGTCTATCGCGTCTATGATTTCACCATCACGGGAGCTGCTGCCGGGGCGCATTAAGGCACCCCGGCAGGCCATAGACGCTTAAGGCGTAACGGTGGTCACCTCCACCGGCAGGCCAACCTTCTGCAACTGGGGCTCGACCAGCTTGCGGTCGCCCACCACCGCGAAGACCAGACCATCGGGCTGCAACTGCGCGCGGATCGCCGTGTTCAGCGCTGCCGCGTCGATCTGGCGATAGAGGCCGGGCAGGCGGGCGTCATAATCCTCCGGGCGGCCCAGCAGGCGGTTGCTGTTGATCGCGCCCAGCACCTGGCCATTGGTCTGATAGCTGTTGGCCAGCCCGCGGATGTTGCCATCGGTGACGCGCTGCACCTCCTCGGGCGTGACGGGCTTGTCGCTGGCCAGCGCCTTCATATCGGCGACCATGGCCAGAATCGAATCGCCGGTGCGGTCGGTCTGCACCGGGGCGACCACCAGCAGGCTGCGCTGCCCCACCGGTTGGCGCACCAGCGACTGCACGCCATAGGTCCAGCTCTTTTCCTCCCGCAGATCGGTGTTGAGGCGCGAGAGGAAATCGGCGCCCAGCACCTCATTGCCAAGGTTCAGGGCTTCCTGCCCCTGCTGCGTGCCCTTTAAGGGCAGCAGACGTCCGGCCACGATCATCGACTGCGGCGAGTTGGGCCGGTCGATCAGCACGATGCGCGGGCGGGCGGGCAGGCCGGGGGCGTCGATGGCCTTCACGGGCTTCGGCGTGGCGGGCGCCTTCCAGGTGCCGAAAGCCTTCTCCAACTGCGGCTTCAACGTCGCCATGGTGATGTCGCCCACCACGGTGATTCGCGCCAGATCGGGCCGCAGCCACTGGCTCTGCGCGGCGCGCAGGCTCTGGCTGGTGAAGCCCTTGATGCTGGCCTGCGTGCCCAGCCCATCGCCGGCATGGCCATAGGGATGATTGGGCCCGAACAGGATCGGGTTGAAGACATGGAAGGCCAGACCCTGCGGGCTCGCCATGGTCTGGGCCAGCGAGGCGAGGCGCTGCTGCTTCACCCGCTCCAGCTCGGCGGGGGCGAAGGCGGGGCGGCGCACCACATCGGCCAGCAGATCGAGCGAGGGCGCCAGATTGGCCGACAGCGCCGAGAGCATCACATTGCTGGTGTCCATCGCGGCCCCGGCCTGCAGTTCGGCGCCCAGCCTCTCCTGCTCTTCGCGGATCTGCGTGGGGTTGCGGGTGTGGCCGCCGGTGGCGTCCTGAGCGGTGCCCTCGTCGAGCATCGCCATCAGCATGCCCTGCGTGCCCGGCGCATCGAGCGAATCGCCCGAGACGCCGGCATCGAATTCCACATTGACCAGCAGCTTGGGCACGGCGGTGCGACGCGCCAGCACCACCTCGATGCCGTTGGACAGCGTGGCATGCTCCAGCGTCGGGAAGGTCAGGCTGCTGACCGGGGCGACGGGCGGGGCCTTGCGCGGCGGCGACTGCTTCACCGGCGGCACCGGCGCCTTGGCATCGGGCTTGGGCGCGGGCTCGTTCGCGCCATCATCCCAGCCGCCGAGCTGGTCGCCGCTCATGGTGCGCTCGCCCGGCGTGATGGCCAGCATCAGCGCGGGGCGGCTCAGCCATTTGTCGATGGAGGCTTTGATGGTGGCGGGGGTCTGCGCGGCGATCTCGGCCAGTTCCTTGCGGTAATGCGCCGGGTCGCCCGAATAGAGCTGCCCCTCGGCCAGTTGCGCGCCCTTGCCGCCAAAGCCGCCGACGACTTCGAGCGCGCCGATCTCCTGCGAGACCTCCTTGGTGGCGGCGCGCTTCACCTCATCGGCGCTGGGGCCTTCCTTGAGGAAGCTGGCGATCTGGGCGTCCAGCGCTTCCTCGGCGGTCTTGCGGTCGACGCCGGGCTTCACATCCATGCTGACGGTGATGACCGAAAGCTGCTCATGCTGCTCGACCCCGGCGCTGACCGAGACGGCCAGTTGCTGCCCGCGCACCAGCGCATTGTCCAGCCGCGAGGAGGCAAGGCCCCCCAGCACCGACATGCCGACATCGAGCGCCGAACTTTCCGGATCGTTCATATTGGGGCCGGACCAGACGCGCAGCAGCCGTGTGGTGGCGACCTGATCGGTCATCTCGCGGCGCAGGGTGGCGGGCAGGGTGACGGGCCCGGCCACCACCGGCTTCACCGAAGGGCCGCTGGGAATGTCGCCGTAATATTTCTCGACCAGCGGGCGGGCAGTGGCGACATCCACGTCGCCGCTCAGCACCAGCACGGCATTGTTGGGGGCGTAATGGTCGGTGAACCAGCCGCGCACATCGGTGAGATTGGCCGAATCGAGATCACCCATCGAGCCAATCGTGGTGTGGCGATAGGGATGGCCCACCGGGAACAGCCCGTCGGACACGGCGTATTGGATCAGGCCATAGGGCTGGTTGTCGCCCTGGCGCTTCTCGTTCTCGACCACGCCGCGCTGCTTGTCGAGCTTGTCCTGCGTGACGGCGCCCAGCAGGTGCCCCATGCGGTCGCTTTCCTGAAACAGGGCGAGGGGCAGGGCGCCCTTGGGCACGGTCTCGACGTAATTGGTGCGGTCGTAATAGGTTGAGCCATTGGTGGAATCAGAGCCCGCCGCCTCCAGCGGCACGTCGAAATTCGGCACATTCTCGCTGCCGCCGAAGAAGAGATGCTCATAGAGATGGGCAAAGCCGGTCTTGCCCTTGGGCTCGTTCTTGGAGCCGACGCGGTAATAGGTGGTGACGCCCACGATCGGCGCCTTGCGGTCGGTGTGGATGATGACGGTGAGGCCATTCTTCAGCTTGAAGGTCTCGTAAGGGATATCCACCGCCTTCACCAGATCGGCCAGCGGGGCGGGCTCCGGCGCTGTTTGGGCCTGAGCGGGGAGGCTCAAAGGCAGCAGGCAGGAGGCAAGAAGCAAGGCTTTGACAGGACGCATGAACGATCCTCTGAGACGGGCGTTAAACCCCTGAATGATCCGAAGTGTATGAGCGCAGGGTTAAAACGCCAAGCCACCGATGGTGGGTCTTGTTATGAAAAGCGGAAATTTGATCCAGACCCCCTAGAGCCTCTTGTGTGTTAAAACGGCAACACTATCTCTTGGGGCAACAGGAGGTTTGATCCCCATGAATCTCGAAAAGTTTACCGACCGCGCCAAGGGTTTCCTGCAAGCCAGCCAGACGCTGGCGATCCGTCTGTCTCACCAGCGCATCACCCCCGAACATATCCTGAAAGCCCTGCTGGAAGACGATGAGGGCATGGCCGCCGGCCTGATCCAGCGCGCCGGTGGCACCACCGCGCTGGTCACCGCCGAGGTGGACAAGGCGTTGGCCAAGATCCCCGCCGTTTCGGGCGGTGGCGCCCAGCAGCCCCCCGGACTGGACAATGACGCCGTGCGCGTGCTGGACAGCGCCGAGCAGCTTTCGGCCAAGGCGGGCGACAGCTTTGTCGCCGTGCAGCGCATTCTGCAGGCGCTGGCGATGTCCGGCGGTGCTGCCGGGCAGGCGCTGAAGCTGGCCAACGTTACCCCCGCCACGCTGGAAAAAGCCATTCAGGACCTGACGGGCGGGCGCAGCGCCGATAGCGCAGGGGCCGAAAACGCCTATGAGGCGATGAAGAAATTCGCCCGCGATCTCACGCAAGCCGCGCGCGACGGCAAGCTGGACCCGGTGATCGGCCGCGACGAGGAAATCCGCCGCACCATCCAGATCCTGGCCCGCCGCACCAAGAACAATCCGGCGCTGATCGGCGAACCCGGCGTGGGCAAGACCGCCATCGCCGAGGGCCTCGCCCTGCGCATCGCCAATGGTGACGTGCCCGACAGCCTGAAGGACCGCCGCCTGATGTCGCTCGACATGGGCGCGTTGATCGCGGGCGCCAAATATCGCGGCGAGTTCGAGGAACGCCTCAAATCCGTGCTGGACGAGGTGCGTCAGGCCGAGGGCGAGATCATCCTCTTCATCGACGAGATGCACACGCTGATCGGCGCGGGCAAAAGCGAAGGCGCGATGGATGCCGGCAATCTGCTGAAACCCGCTCTGGCGCGCGGCGAGCTGCACTGCATCGGCGCGACCACGCTGGATGAATACCAGAAGTATGTCGAGAAGGACCCGGCCCTGCAGCGCCGGTTCCAACCCGTCTTCGTGGGCGAACCGACCGTGGAGGACACGATCAGCATCCTGCGCGGCTTGAAGGAGAAGTACGAGCTTCACCATGGCGTGCGCATCGCGGACAATGCCATCGTGGCCGCCGCGACCCTCTCCAACCGCTACATCGCGGACCGCTTCCTGCCGGACAAGGCCATCGACCTGATGGACGAGGCCGCCAGCCGCATCCGCATGGAGGTGGAGAGCAAGCCCGAGGAGATCGAGACTCTCGACCGCCGGATCATCCAGCTCAAGATCGAGGAGATGGCGCTGGCCAAGGAGAGCGACACCGCCTCCCGCGACCGGCTCACCACCCTGCGCGAGGAGCTGGCCAATCTGGAGCAGCGCAGCGTGGAACTCACCACCCGCTGGCAGAATGAGCGCGACAAGATCGCCGCCGAGGGCAAGATCAAGGAAGCGCTCGACGCCGCGCGCCTCGAACTGGAGCAGGCCCAGCGTCAGGGCGACCTCGCCAAGGCGGGGCAGCTGACCTATGGCCGCATCCCCGAGCTGGAAAAGCAGCTGGCCGAGGCCCAGGCCACCAGCAGCAACGCCATGCTGCGCGAGGAGGTGACCGCCGACGACATCGCCGCCGTGGTCAGCCGCTGGACCGGCGTGCCCGTCGACCGCATGCTGGAAGGCGAGCGCGAGAAGCTGCTCAAGATGGAAGAGGTGATCGGCGCCCGCGTCATCGGCCAGAAGGATGCGGTCACCGCCGTGTCGAAAGCCGTGCGCCGTGCCCGCGCAGGCCTGCAGGACCCCAACCGGCCTCTGGGCAGCTTCCTCTTCCTCGGCCCCACGGGCGTCGGCAAGACCGAGCTGACCAAGGCGCTGGCCGGCTTCCTCTTCGACGATGACAACGCCATGGTCCGCATCGACATGAGCGAGTTCATGGAAAAGCACGCGGTCTCCCGCCTGATCGGCGCCCCTCCGGGCTATGTCGGTTACGACGAGGGCGGCGTGCTGACCGAGGCCGTGCGCCGCCGCCCCTATCAGGTGGTGCTGTTCGACGAGGTGGAAAAGGCACACAGCGATGTCTTCAACGTGCTGCTGCAGGTGCTCGACGATGGGCGCCTCACCGACGGGCAAGGCCGTGTGGTGGACTTCACCAACACGCTGATCATCCTGACCAGCAACCTTGGCAGCCAGTATCTCGCCAATCTGGATGACGATCAGGATGTGTCCAGCGTGGAGCCGCAGGTGATGGATGTGGTGCGCGGGCACTTCCGCCCCGAATTCCTCAACCGTCTGGACGAGATCATCCTGTTCCACCGCCTCGGTCAGGACCATATGGCGCCGATCGTGGAGATTCAGGTGGCACGCGTGCAGAAGCTGCTGAAGGATCGCAAGATCACGCTGGACCTGACGATCGGCGCCAAGCGCTGGCTGGGCCGGGTGGGCTATGATCCCGTGTATGGCGCGCGGCCTTTGAAGCGGGCGGTGCAGCGCTATCTGCAAGACCCTCTGGCCGAGAAGCTGTTGGCTGGCGAAGTGCCCGATGGTTCGACCGTCCGCATCGATGATGGGGATGGGGCCTTGGTGATGGAAGTCGAGTAAGAAGGCTAAAAGGAAGGTGCGAGGGGGTTACCCCCTCGCGCTCCCAGAATGTCTTCCGGCGATAGGGCGGGGGATGCCGAATGGTGGCGCCCCGGCTCTCCACCTGTGCGAGCTAAGGCGCCGCAGGCAATCAATCTTATGGCCTTGGCGCTTTGCGGGGAATGCCTGCCTGCGGCGTGGCGACGTTGCTCTGTCGCCGAACCCGATGCGCGACGCTGACAAAGAATGGGAGCGCGAGGGTGTAACACCCTCGCATTTCCTCTTCCTTCTTTCCCAAACCCTCTTTAATCGTTCGCTTAAATAATGAGAGGACGATGCCGGCTATGGAACTGAACTCATCGATCGCGGCGGTGGTCACGGGCGGGGCCTCGGGCCTTGGGCTGGCGACGGCGACGGCTCTAGCGCAGCAGGGCGTGCAAGTCACCATCTTCGACCGCGACGCCGATGCCGGGCACAAGGCCGCGCAGGAGATCGGCGCGATCTTCGCCCATGTCGATGTCACCAGCGACGAAAGCGTTCAAGCAGGCTTCGCGCAGGCCCGCGCAGCGCATGGGCAGGAGCGGGTGCTGGTCAATTGCGCGGGCATTGTCACCGCGCGCAAAACGGTGGGGAAGGATAAGGAGACGGGCTCGATCCTGCCCTATCCCATTGCTGACTTCGAACGTGTGCTGGCGGTCAATCTGGCGGGCACCTTCCGCTGCATCGCGGCCAGTGCGGCGGGGATGGTGGCCTTGAACCCCATCGATGCGCATGGACAGCGCGGGGTGATCGTCAACACGGCCAGCATCGCGGCGCAGGATGGGCAGATGGGGCAGGTCGCCTATGCCGCCAGCAAGGCGGGCGTGGTGGGGATGACCCTGCCCATCGCGCGCGATTTGATGGGCGATGGCATCCGCGTCAACACCATCCTGCCGGGCATCTTCGAGACGCCGATGATGGCCAGCCTGCCTGAAAAGGCGCAGCAGGCGTTGGCCGCCAATGTGCCTTTCCCCAAGCGTCTGGGCAAGGCGGCGGAGTATGCTCAGACCGCTCTGTTCCTGATCGGCCACGATTACATGAACGGTGAGTGCATCCGCATGGATGGCGCGATCCGCATGGGCCCGCGTTGATGGTGGCAGCGCCTGCCTCGGCCCCGCCCGCCGCGCGTGAGCAATTGCTGGAAACCGCCAGCCGGATCATGCGCGACGAGGATACGGTGGATGTCTCGCTGTCGGAGCTGGCGGCGCGTTCGGGGCTGAATTCGGCGCTGGTGAAATATTACTTCGGCAACAAGGCGGGGCTGATGAAGGCCCTGCTGGAACGCGATTTCGCGGGCATTCTCAAAGCCGTCGACACGCTGCTGGCCAAGGAGGCCGATCCCGAAACCAAGCTGCGGCTGCATATGACGGCGGTGGTCAACACCTTCTTCCGCACGCCCTATATCCACCGCCTGCTGATGCGCCTGATCCGCCAGGAGCCGCCCGAGGTCGCGCAGCATCTGGCCGACACCTGCCTGCAGCCGATGCTGGATGCCTATGCACGGCTGATTGGCGAAGGGGTGCAGGCGGGGGTCTTCCGCCCGGTCGATCCGCAGTTCTTCTATTTCACGGTGATTGGCGCGGCGGACCGGTTTTTCTCGGCGCGGCTGGTGCTGCGCTATTGCTCGGGCCGCGATGTGCTGGACGAAAGCCTGCGCGACGGATACCGCGCCCATCTCAACGACTTCGTCGTGGCGGGCATTCTGGTGCCCCATGACGGACAGTGCGACAGATTGTCATAATCCGCCGCCAAGGATGGATTTTTGACACGCCGATAAGCGGAAGGAATGGATCGCATGAGCAGCGCGCAGTGGCACATCGGCGTGATGGGCGGATCGGGTCTGGCCGAGGGTCTGGGGCTTGAAGACGCTCAGGAAATCCGTGTGCAGAGCCCCTTTGGCGCCCCCTCCGGCCCGGTGGTGCAGGGACGCATCGGCGATGTGCGCTTCACCTTCCTAGCCCGCCACGGCGCTGGCCATGCCATTCCGCCCTCGGACATCAATTTCCGCGCCAACATCGATGTGATGAAGCGCTGCGGCGTCACCGATCTCATCTCGCTCTCGGCCATCGGTTCGCTGCGTGAGGAGATGGCGCCCGGCCATGTCGTCGCCGTGGACCAGTTGATCGACCGCACTCATGGCCGCGCGGGCAGCTTCTTCGGCACCGGCTTGGTCGCCCATGTCAGCCTTGCCGATCCGGTCTGCCCGCGCCTCTCGGGCCTGCTGGGCACCGCCGCGCGTGTTGCCGGTTCCACCGTGCATGACGCGGGCTGCTACGTTGCCATCGAGGGGCCGCAGTTCTCCACCCGCGCCGAAAGCCGCATGTACCGCGCCTGGGGTGCCGACGTGATCGGCATGACCGCCATGCCCGAAGCGCGCCTCGCCCGCGAGGCCGAGCTGCCCTATGCCATCCTCGGCATGGTCACCGACTATGACGCATGGCGCGACAGCGAAGCGGGCGTGGAAGCCGCCGAGGTCTTCGCGGTGATGAAAGCGAATGCCGAGCGCGCCCGCGCCACGGTGGGCCATCTGGCGAAAATCCTGCCAGAGATCCGCGAGGCCAGCCCGATCGATACGGCGCTGGAGTTCGCCTTCGCGACGGCGCCTTCCGCGCGCGATGCCGTGTTGGTGGCGAAGCTGGATGCTGTCGCCGGGCGGGTCTTGAAGAAGGGATGACAAGAAAGGGAAGATGCGAGGGGGTTACCCCCTCGCGCTCCCATGACGTCTTCCGGCGATAGGGTGGGGGTGCCGCATCGTGGTGCCTTGGCTCCCCACCTGTCTTTCATCCTCGTCATCGTTGGCTGGGCTGTTGCGGGCCTTGATGTGACGCTTTCGGCGCCTGCGCGGCCTTGAAACCATACGTGGCAGCCGCAGCGCCCTTATGCGAAAAGCGGAAGACGCCATCGCCACGGTGATCAGCGCCTCGGCGTAAGTCGATATCTCGAAGGTCGAGAACCAGACCGCAACATCCGGCGCGCTCATCGAGGCCAGCAGCAATCCATCGGCCTTCGCCAGCCAATAGAGCAAGCCAATCGCCAACAGCACCGCTCCGACGCAGATCCAGTGCCCTGCCGTGATGCGGGCAAGACTGACAGCAATGGGCTCGATCAGCCTTGCATGAAGCCATTGTCCCAAAGGCGTTTCGCGGGCGAAGAGCAGCGTGGCCAGACAGAACCACGCCATGAAGTCGATCAGCAGCATCGCCATCTCCGAAAGGAGGCTATCGCTCTGACCATACCGCAAAACCGGTCAACCATCGAAGCGCAAACTTCGCGCCAGCCCCCGTGCCGCAGGCAGTCAAATCCTGAAAGAGCTGTGTGGTGAATACAGCCTGCGGCGCGGCGACCTTGCCCTATGGCCGAACCCGAAGCGCAACGCAGACAGTCATGGGAGCGCGAGGGTGTAACACCCTCGCACCTATCCTTCCTTCAAACTTGAAGCCTTTAATGCGCCTGAGTCGACCCATTCGAAAACGCATCCGCGATCGAGCACGCCGCCGGGCCGAGAATCACCACGAACAGCACGGGCAGGATGAACAGGATCAGCGGCACGGTCATGATCGCGGGCAGGCGGGCGGCTTTTTCCTCGGCGCGCATCATGCGCTCGTTGCGGAATTCGGCGGAGAGCACGCGCAGCGCGGAGGCCAGCGGCGTACCATAGCGCTCGGTCTGGATCATGGTGGTGACCACGCCGCGCACGGCGTCCAGATTGACGCGATAGGCAAGGTTTTCAAACGCCTGTCGACGCTCGGACAGGAACGACAGCTCGATGGCGGTCAGCGCGAACTCATCGCCCAGTTCGGCATAGGCGCGGCCCAGTTCGCGCGCCACGCGGTTGAAGGCGGCGTCAACGGTCAGGCCTGCTTCGGCGCAGATCACCAGCAGGTCCAGCGCGTCTGGCAGGCCCTTGCGGATGGCGGCGGTGCGCTTGGAGATGATGTTGTCGAGATAGAGGTCGGGGCCCTTATAGCCCAGACCCAGCGCGGCGGCGAAGCCCATCAGCTTCTTGAAGGACGACCATTCGGGGAAATAATTGGCCCAGTAGATCACGATGGCGGCCAGCCCGCCCAGCACGATGGGGGCGACCAGCCGTCCGAAAATCACCGCAACGGCCATTTCCTTCTTGCGGATGCCGGCCTGCGCCAGCTTCTGCTGGGCGGCCTGGATCTGGCTGTCCTGCAGGCCGTTGATCCGGTTGAGGATGGTGCGGATGCGGTCGGTGGCTTCCGACCGGCGGACAAGCTGGGCGCGCTTCTTGGGGTTGATGGCGACGATGCCCGCCTTCAGCTCCTCGCGCCTTTCATTGAGCGCTTTCACGCGCTTGGCCATGGGGTCGCGGATGGTCAGCGCCATATAGATGACGCCGATCATCAGCCCGGCGGCCACCACGGCCAGCAGGGTGCCGACCCAGACCACGTCCACGCCGAAGAGCATGCCATTATGGATTTGATGGTCCATGTGCCCCTCAGATCTCGAAATTGACCATCTTGGCCATGATGAAGGCACCCAGGCCCATCCACACCAGCCCGCCAAGGCCGGTGATGATCAGGCGCTGGTCGGAGAAGAAGCCCGCCAGATAGCCGGGGTTCACCCAATAGACCAAGACGAAGACGATGAAGGGCAGCGAGCCCACGATATAGGCCGAGGCCTTGGATTCAGAGCTCATAGCCTTGATCTTCAGCTTCATCTGGGCGCGCTTGCGCAGCACGTCGGCCAGATTGGCGAGGGTCTCGGCAAGGTTGCCGCCGGTTTCCCGCTGGATCGCCAGCGTAATGCAGAAGAAGCTGAATTCGGGCATGTTGAGCCGGTCGGCGGTGACCTGCAGCGCGTCTTCCATGCTGCGGCCGATCTTGATGCGCTCGGTCACCAGCTTGAACTCCTGACCCACCGGGCCGGGCACTTCGCTCGACACGATGGTCAGCGTTTCGGTCACCGGCAGGCCCGAACGCAGGCCGCGCACCAGCAGTTCGATGGCATCGGGGAATTTGGAGACGAACTGGCCGAGGCGCTTGTTGATCAGGAAGCCCACGGCCATATGCGGCAGGCCCGCGCCCATGATGACGCCGACGGCCAGACCCAGCACCAGACTGCCGCTCTTGAGCCACAGCAGCAGCGTCACCACCGCCATGATGCCGCCGCAGGTGTAGAGATACTGCTGGATCGTCCATTCGCGCCCGGTGCGGTGCAGGCGCAGCGCCAGCGCCTCGCTGCGGCTGGCCGAGCCCGCGATGCGCGGCATGTTTGGCTTGCGCGCGGCGACGGCGCGGCGCATCTGCGCTTCCATGCGGGCGTTGGCGCTGTCGGAATGGCGCAGGCGCAGGGCCTGCAGGCGGCGCGTGCTTTCCTTGGCCGGATTGGGACCGCCCAGCGCCAGCATCGCGATCCCCCCAAGGAGGACCACGATCAGGCCGATCAGAACGATCTGCAGACTATCCATCGCGACGCATCACTTTCCTATGGCCCGGCGCATGGGCGTTGCCCCGCCGGAACCGCGATCAGGCCGGAGCCTTGCCCTTGGTCCCGTCCTTGGCCCCGTTGCCGGATTTATCCTTCTTGGGCAGGATCGACTTGAGGTCGAACTTGCCCAGCAGGGACTTCTTCTCGTCCTTGGCAGCAGGCGCCGTCTCGGTGACAAAGCCGATGGAGCGCACCGCCTGCGCCAGATCGCGCAGGGCGCCGCCCGCCTTGGTGGCGCGGTTGGCTTCGGAAAAGGTCTGGCCCAGCTTGGCCGCATGGGTGGCGGCCTTGAAATCATAGGGAATCTGGAAGTCGATCTTGCGCTCGATGCTGGCTTCGAAATCGGCCTTGCTGATCTCGATCGTGCCGGTCTGCACCTTGTTGGCCACCATCAGCACGTGGATATGCGGCGCATTGCCCTTCAGCCACGAGAGGATGCGGATCGAATCGCGCGCGCCCGCCAGAGTCAGCTCGGTGGCGATCACCGCGACATTGGTGTCGGCCAGCAGTTGCGGAAAGTTGATCAGCATGTTGCGCGGCAGATCGACCACCGTCATCTGGAAGGCGGCGCGGAACTCCTGCTCCAGCTGCATGAAGGCGCTGCCGTCGGTCAGCAGCGGCTGGTTGATCGGCGCCTCGGCCGAAAGGATGGCCAGATTGTCATTGGCGCGGATCATCGCGCGCTCGATGAACAGGCCGTCGATGCGGCTGGGGTTCTCGATGGCGTCGGTCAGACCCCGGCCCGGCTCGAGATCGAGGCTGAGCGCGCCGGTGCCGAAATGGATGTCCAGATCGAGCAGGGCGGTGGGATGCTGATGCTCGGTGGCGAACAGCCAGGCCAGCGAGGTCGCCAGAGTCGAGGCACCCACGCCGCCGCGCGTACCGATGATCGCGGTGGAGATATGGCGCGCCTCGCTGCCTTCCTCGTGACGCGGCTGCGAGAAGAAGGCATGGGCACCGGCCAGCGCGTCATGCAGCACATGGGGCTGCAGGGGCTTCAGAATATAGTCGTGAATGCCGCTGGCCAGCAGGTCGCGATACAGGCGCACATCGTTGAGCTGACCGGTGGCGAGCACCACCGTGCCGGGCTCGCAGACTTCGGCCAGCGCATTGATGTCTGAGAGCGGATCGCCGCTTTCCGACAGATCGACCATCAGAATGTGCGGGCTGGAGGCCACCGACAGCGCCTGCACCGCATTGCGCAGGCCGCCGCGCTGGCATTTTTCCGGCGCCCAGCCCATGTCGGCAACCAGCGGGCGCAGCACGTCCAGGCTGGCATCGTCGCACAGATAGGCGGCGAAGGGTTCGCGGGCCTGATGTTTCCAGGGGGCGTTCATCGATCAGTTCCCCTTGGAGCTGGTGGTGGGCAGCGTGCCGCCGCCGCCGCCGCTGGGCTTGACGTCGCGATAGGTCGAGATCGCCTTGTTGCTGGTGGCCACCGGGTTGCTGTCCGACCGGGCGCCATGCAGCAGATCGTCGGGGTTGGCGATCATGGCGGCCAGATTGCTGTTCACCGCGCAGCCGAAATTGGGATGCAGCGCGTTGAGCGAGTTGGTTTCCGAATTGGCCGACCAGTCCGGGCAATGCGGCACGGTGGCGCTGGCGCGGGTCAGCGCGATGCGCACCGTGCCCGGCTCCAGCGCGGCCTGAGCCAGCGGGGGTTGCTTCGAGACGATCAGGCCCTTGGCGGCGGCCAGATCGGCCACGGCGGCGCGGGTCTTTTCGCTGGCGGCCGGGTCGTCGATGGCGATCTGGTCGCCATAGCGCAGGCCCATGGCATCGAACCAGCCGGACAGGCGAGCCTTTTCAGCCGCCGAAATGCCATCGGGCCCACCGGCCAGATCCAGCGTGAAGGTGGCATGGGTGACGACCGGCTGGTGCTGCGGCGTCATCAGGCGGTTCTGGGCCACGCCGCCGCAACCGGCCAGCGCCAGCGTGGCGGCGGCCAGCGCCATGGAGGTAAGGGCCTTGCGCGGCGCTGCCTTGGCCGTGTTGGACGGGGTTGTGGCGATCGGGGCCTGAGGTGTGAAACGCATCATCGCCTCGCTCAATTCAGGGAGAAGCCGGGGGCCTGCGCATCGCCCTTGGGGCTGGCAGGTGCCGGTGGGGATGTGTCGGCCGGAGCAGACGCCTTGGCCTTCGCCAGGGCCTTGGCCTCGCGCTTGGACAGCGGAGCAGGCGCCGCGGCGGCGGGATCGCTCAGCCCGACGCGGGGCGGGGCGGCATTGTCACCCGACACCGGGCCGGGGCGCACCGCGCCCGACTTGCCGTCGGTCAGCATGTTGCCGACCACCTCCTGCATGGTCGAGGGGTTCTGCAACCCGTCAGTGGGCAGCTTGATGTCCGCGGCATTGACCGGGCGCACCAGATAGGGGGTGACCACGATCACCAGCTCGCTCTCGCCGCGCTGGAAGTTGGTGGATTTGAACAGCGAGCCCAGCAGCGGAATGTCCCCCGCGCCCGGCAGCTTGGAGATGGTGTGCTGGGCGTTGTTCGACAGCAGCCCGGCGATCATCATGCTCTGCCCCGACCCAAGCTCCACCGTGGTTTCGGCGCGGCGGATGGTGAGGGCAGGCACGCTGAAGCCGTTGAGCGAAACCGCCCCCTGCGAGGACAGCTCCGACACTTCCGGGCGCACGCGCAGCGAGATGCGGCCATCGGAGAGCACCGTGGGCGTATAGGCCAGCGAGACGCCGTAATTCTTGAACTCCACCGAGACGGTGCCAAGCCCGCTCGACATGGGGATGGGATATTCGCCGCCCGCCAGGAAGGTGCTGGTCTCGCCCGAGAGCGCGGTCAGGTTCGGTTCGGCCAGCGTGGTGACCAGACCGATCGATTCGCCCAGATCGAGCGAACCGAGCAGCGTCAGCCCCAGAAATTTCGTGCCCAGCGACAGGGCGGTCGAGCCGGTGAGATTGCTGGGGAAATTGTAGGTGGTGGGAGCGGGGACGAGCGTGTTGCCCTGCAGGACCACACCCTGCGGATTGGTGATCGTGCCCGGATTGTCGCCACGCGAAATGCCGAACTGCATGCCGTTGGTGCTGGTCGACTGGCCGGTCAGATTGCTGCCGATGGTGCGGCTCAGCGTGCGGCTGACCTCGGCGATGCGCACATGCAGGCTGACCTGCAGGGGCGTTGCCGTGCGCAGGCGGCTGATGACCGTGGTCTTGTCGCCGGTCTTGTCGCCCATATAGGCCTGCACCAGGCGGGTGGCCTCGGCGGCATCCTCGGGCGCGGCGACGGTGCCGGTCAGCAACAGGGTGGTGGCGCCCAGCGTGGAGACGGTGACATGCGCCTCGGGCATGGCAACGCGCAGCATCTGGTCGACGCTGTCGATGTTGTTGCCCACGCGGATGTTGGCGGACCACACCACGCGGCCCTCGGCATTGCTGGCATAGACGGTGGTCTCGCCGCTGCCCTTGCCATAGAGGTAGAGCTGGTGGTTCGACTTGACCTGAAGGTCGGCGATCTTGTCGTCGGCGATGAAGACGTCCTTCATCGTGCCGGGCAGATTGACGAGCTGGCCACGGCCCACCGACAGCACGATCTGGCCGGTCGGGCTGCTGATCGTGCCATTGGGCGCGGCGGTGTAATCGGGCGCGGGCGCGCGATAGTTGCTGCCGGCATGCACGGCGGGGCGCGCCGGATGATGGGCCTTGCGCGGCGCGGCCTGAGCCGGGGCAGCCATGCCGACCGACAGCGTCACCGCCAGAAGTCCGGGGGCGCCCGCCGAAAGGAGAAGGGAGAGGAAACGGTTCTTCATGGGATGATCCAGCCTTCTCAATTCACCGGGGCGGACGATGAGCCGCCGGTGCCGCCGAAGCTGGCCACGGGCTGGCTGGCGGTTCTCATGTTGCCGCCGCCGTCCGTCGGCCGCATGCCGCTCAGATCGACGTCCTTCGTATCGCTGCCGCGCATCACACGGACCTGGCCCGTCCGCGAAGGACCGACCGCCCCCACCGGCAGGTTGCGGCGCTGGAAGCGCGACACGTCACCGGCGGTGGCAAAGCTCGATCCGCGCTGGATGGCGCTGCCGTCCTCGAAGCGGCCGCCCACCAGCGTGGTGCGCGAGCCCGCCACGGGGCTGGCCAGATTGCCCTTGGCATTGGCCATGGCGCGGGCCTCGTCGGCCTTGGTTGCGCCATCGGTCAGCTTGACCGAACCATTGGCGATGGCGTGATCCAGATCGCTCTGATTGTCCGCCAGCGAGCGGAGCACCAGGCTGAGCGAACCGCCCTGCTGCGCCACCTCGATCTTTTCGGCGATCTTGGGGGTCACTTCCAGCGTGGCGGTGTGGAAGGTGTGAACGATGGTCTTGCCATTGTTGGTTTCCTGCTCGGTCGACTGGTCGGTGGCCAGCACGCGCAGGTTCTTCAGGATGGTTTCGGTGGCGTAGAGGTCACGGTTGTCGGTGACACCGCCCGGAGGGGTCTGGGTCTGGGTGACCTTGACCGAGGTCGTCAGCATCAGGTCGACATGGTCGCCCGGAAAGACGAAACCGGCCACGCCCGACTTTTCCGACACGGTGATCGTCACCGCGCGCATGCCCGGCCCCAGCGCGGCGGCAAGGAAGCCGCGGTCGCCCGGTGCCACCAGCGCGCCGGTGGTCAGGGGCTGGCCGGCGGTGATCGGGAAGCGCACCACGGTGCCCAGCAGCTTGTTCATGTCGGTCTTGCCGTCCACGAAATAGGCGCCGTTGACCATGTTGCGGGGCCATTCCTGGAAATTGACCGCATCATTGGTGATGATCGTGCCGGGCTGCAGCGAGCGCTGGGCCACCAGCACGCGGGGGCCCTTGGGCAGCACGATCACGGGCAGAGCGGCCTGGACCTGCGGGGCGGGGCTGCCGCCCAACATGCTGCGGGCGGCAAGGGCGGTGGCAACAGCCACCACCAGCAGCCCCAGCATGATCATGACCTTCTTCTTGTCCATGGCTCTGTCAGCCCCTCACACACAAATCACTGCGTAAACCGCGCTGATGCGCGAAAATGGTTAATATCGAGTCACTCGCCTGTTCATCCTGCCGCCCCGCCCGCGCTGAGCTGGGGCAGGTAGTCCGCGGCCAGGATCCACAGCCCGGCAATGGCGATGGCGATGCCGTAAGGGATGGCCAGCTTCTCGCGCTGGCGGCGGGCGATGTGCCAAAAGGCGAGAACCACGGTGAGAATCCCGCCCGCCAGCGCCATCACGATCAGCAGATGGGCAAACCACAGCGGCTTGATCCACAGCGCCAGCGCGGTCAGCAGCTTCACGTCGCCACCGCCCATCGCGCCCACGGCGAAAAGCCCGGTCAGCACGGCAAAGGCACCGACCGCGACTCCAAGCTGCCAGCCGATGTCCACCAGTCCGAGGCCCTGCGCCCACCAGAACAGCGGGGCGCACAGCGCAATGGCCAGATTGAGGCCATTGTCGATCTGTCGACGGCGCGTGTCGGTCACGGCCGCCACCAGCAGGGCGATTGCCAAGCCTCCAAGCAGACCGTAGGACAGCGAAACCCCCATGGAACCCCCTAGTAAAACGTGGGGAAGTTTTAGCTCGGAATCACTTACCAAACGGTAACCAACGAGAAGGTCAGAAATCAGGCACATGCCGGAGTATGAGCAAGTCGATCTGGCTCCTTCGGGGCGCCGTCTGCCAGCAGGATCGCATGAGGATGCGTGGCTCACACCCGATGGCTGGAGGCTGCGCCGGCTGACCGTTCCGCCCCTGCCGGGCACCCCCGCGCGGGGCCGGTTGCTGTTCCTGCCGGGGCGTGGCGACATCTTCGAAAAGCATCTGGAATTCTTCGAGGAATTGCAGCAGCGCGGCTGGCATGTCACCAGTTTCGACTGGCGCGGGCAGGGCGGTTCCGGGCGTCTGGGGCTCGACACCACCACCGGTCATATCGAGGACTTCTCGGTCTGGCTCGATGACCTTTCGGCCTTCTGGCAGGACTGGTTTCGCCCCGGTGAGGGCCCCCATGTGCTGGTGGGCCATTCGATGGGCGGTCATCTGGCCCTGCGCGCCGTGGCCGAGCGCAAGGTTAACCCCGATGCGGTGATTCTCTCCGCCCCGATGCTGGGATTCTTCGCCCCCGGCCTGCCCGTCTGGTTACAGCATCTTTACGCGCGCACCATGGCCGCTCTGGGCGATTCGCGGCGCCCGGCGTGGAAGGGCGGCGAGAAGCCCGGCTCCACCACCGCGCTGCGCATGCATCTGCTCACCCATGACGAGCGCCGCCACGACGACGAGATGTGGTGGCGCGACCGGCGCCCCGATCTGGGCACCGGCGCGGCAAGCTGGCGCTGGATGGAGCGCGCCGTGGCCTCGCGCCGCGCGCTCTTCGCGCCCGGTGTGCTGGAAGGCGTTCATGTGCCGGTGCTGCTGATCTCCACCAGCTCGGACCGGCTCGTCAGCCATGGCGCCGTGGTGGAGGCCGCAAGGCGCCTGCCCGATGCGACACTGATCGCACTGGGCAAGGAGGCCCGCCACGAGGTGCTGCGTGAGGTCGATGCGGTGCGCGCGCCGCTGATCGCCGCAATCCATGGCTTCCTCGATGAGCGGGCACCCAAAAGCGTTAATGCAAAGTCTTGACGCGCGGCGCCTGCGGGCCAAGGGAGCCCGCATGAGCTTCTCTTGCGATATCGCCATTGTCGGCGCTGGCATGGCCGGGGCCTCGCTGGCCGCCGCGCTGCTTGGCCATGGCGCGCGCGGGCGCATCCTGCTGATCGAGGGCGAGGCGCGGCCCGGCTATCACGCCACCGGCCGCTCCGCCGCCTTCTGGCACGAAACCTATGGCGGTCCCGGCGTGCAGCCCTTGAGCCAGGCTTCGGGCCCGGCACTGCATGCGCTGGGCGTGCTTCACCAAAGGCGTGGCCTGACACTGGCCCGCAAGGGGCAGGAGGCCGAGCTGGAGGCCTTCGTCGCCCGCTTCGCCGCGCTGGGCGTGCGCATCTCCATCGTCGATCGCGCGATCCTTACCCATTACGTCCCCGGCCTGAGCGCCGATTACGTGCTGGGCGCGCTGGAGGAGGATTGCTGCGACATCGACGTGGCCGCGCTCCACCAGCATTACCTTGCCGAGGCCCGGCAGGGCGGTGTGGAACTGCTGTGCGATGCCCGCGTCGCTGGCGTGGCGCGCGACGGCGATGGCTGGGCCCTGACCTTTGCCGATGGGCGCAGCATTCAGGCCGGGCTGATCGTCAACGCCGCCGGAGCATGGGCCGACGAGCTGGCCGCCATGGCCGGGGCTGCGCCGCTGGGCATCACGCCCTACCGACGCACGATGGTGCAGGCCCGCGTCGATCCGGCGCCCACCAACAACCTGCCGCTGGTGCTGGATCTGGACGAAAGCTTCTATTTCAAGCCCGAATCCGGCCGCCTCTGGCTGACGCCTCACGATGAAACCCCGACCCCGCCTTGCGACGCCGCCCCCGAGGAGATCGATGTTGCCGTGGCGGTGGACCGCCTGCAGCAGATCACCGACTGGCGCGTCGAGCGGATCGAGCACCGCTGGGCGGGGTTGCGCAGCTTCGCGCCCGATCGGCTGCCGGTCTATGGGTTCGATCCCGAGGTGCCGGGGTTCTTCTGGTGCGCGGGGCAGGGTGGGTTTGGCATCCAGACCGCACCGGAAGGCAGTGATCTGGCGGCGCGGTTGCTGTTGGGGCTGGAGCCGGGGGTGGTCTCACCTGAGGCTTACGGGCCGGGAAGATTTTAAGGACAATGCGAGGGGGTTACCCCCTCGCGCTCCCATGACGTCTCCCGACGCATGGGCAGCGGCGCCGCATCGTGGTGCACAGACTATCCACCTGCGCCACCTTGGGCGCCGCAGGCAGTCGGTCTTCGATGGGCTGCGCTTGGAGTTTTTTGCCTGCGGCGCGGCAAGCTGAGCGCAAGGCCGAACCCGTGGCGCAACGCAGACATTAAAGGGAGCGCGAGGGCGATGGCCCTCGCATCTTCCTAAACCTACTTCTTCCCCACCGAAACCGCCGCATCGCTGGCCAGCTTGTCCACGCGCTCGTTTTCAGCGTGGCCGGCGTGGCCCTTCACCCATTGCCAGTCGATCTTGTGCGGCTTGGCGACGATCAGCATCTCGCGCCACAGGTCCTCGTTGGCGACGGGTTCCTTCTTGGCGTTGACCCAGCCCTTTTTCTGCCAGCCGAAGACCCATTTGGTGATGCCGTCGATCACATAGCGCGAATCGGTGCTGAGCGTCACCGCGCAGGGCTGGTTCAGCGCCGCCAGAGCGCGGATCACCGCCGTCATTTCCATGCGGTTGTTGGTGGTTTCCTTTTCCGCGCCAACGAGTTCTTTTTCATGGCTTCCCATGCGCAGGAAGGCGGCCCAGCCGCCGGGGCCGGGGTTGCCCTTGCAGGCGCCGTCGGTGAAGATTTCGACGTCCTTCATGCGAAGACATCCGCATGGGCGGGATCGGCATAGAAGGCGAGGCGGCGGGCGAAGGCCAGCGGGTCCTTGCGGACCACCAGCGCGTCCTGCGGCGTGTTGATCCAGTCATAGGCGCGGGTGGAGAGGAAGCGCATCGCCGCGCCGCGGGCCAGCACCGGCAGGGCTTCGCGTTCTTCCACGCTCAAGGGCCGGACCGATTCGTAGCCCTTCAGCAGCGCGGCCGAGATGGCTGGGTTGAAGTTGCGCCCGGCATTGTCGAAGCACCATGCGGCGTGGGTAACGGCCACGTCATAGGCGATGATGTCGGTGCAGGAGAAGTAGAAGTCGATCAGGCCGGTGACGGTTTCGCCCAGCATCAGCACATTGTCCGGGAAGAGGTCGGCATGGACGACGCCGGTGGGCAGATGGCGCGGCCAGTTGGCGTCGAGGAAGGCCAGTTCCCGCGTGACGGTCTCGCCCAGCGCGGGGTCGATGGTGGCAAGCTCTTCGGGTTTGCAGGCTTCGAGCAGGTCGCGCCATTCGGGCAGGGCCAGCGTGTTGCGGCGGTTCTGGTCATAGCCTTCGACGGCCTTGTGCATCTGCGCCAGCGCGATGCCCACCGCATGGGCCTGTGCCGGTGTGGGCAGGCTGACCGAGACACCGGGCAGAAATTCGATCAGCGCGACGACCTTTTCCTCGCCATCCGGCCCGGTCAGGCTGCGGAAGGAGGCGCCATCGCGGTCATGGATGGTGCGGGGGACGGGGCAGCCCTTGTCGGCCAGATGGTCGAGCAGGCCGAGGAAGAAGGGCAGGTCCGCGATTTCGGTGCGGCCCTCGAACATCGTCAGGATGAAGCGTGCGCCCCCGTTTTCCGAATAATGCCCGGTTTTGCCGCCCCCGTAACCTGTCGTCTCGATCAGCCAGTTGCTGTTCGAGACGCCCTCGGCAATGCCCTTGGCCGATACGAGGTCGCCCACATTGAAGGCGCAGATCAGCTCGCCCAGCGCCTCGGCACCAAGATGGGTGTAGACGGCCATGATTCCCCCGAAGTCCCTGAAGCGTTTTCAAGCCGGGTGGTTTCACCCGGCGCCTTGTGAAAACGCGGCAACCAAACAATCAGCGTTTTCAAGCCGGGTGGTTCCACCCTGCGCCTTGCGAAAACGCGGTCAGCACATGCATGAAGCGGCTGATCCGGCATTCGGATCAGCCGCTCCTGAATCAGTCGGCCAGTTGGCGCGGCAGCTTGAAGATCATCTTCTCTTCCGTCGTCACCACGGTTTCCTCGGTGACGGAGCGGAAGGTGGAGAGCAGATCGATGACCTCGCGCACCAGCGTCTCGGGCGCGCTCGCGCCGGCGGTCAGGCCCAGCGTGTCGACGCCGTCCAGCCATGCCGGATCGATCTCGGAGGCGCGCTGCACCAGACGGGCGGGCGTGCCGCCGCGCGTGGACACTTCGACCAGACGCATCGAGTTCGAGGAATTGGGCGCACCGATCACGAACAGCAGGTCGCATTGCGGCGCGATCGCCTTGACCGCCGCCTGACGGTTCGAGGTGGCGTAGCAGATGTCTTCCGCGCGGGGGCCGTTGATCTGCGGATAGCGGTTGCGCAGGGCGCGCACGATTTCCGCCGTATCGTCGACCGAGAGGGTGGTCTGGGTCAGGAAGCCCAGCGCATCCTCGGTGGTGAAGGGCAGGTCCAGCACGTCCTGCACGGTTTCCACCAGCGTGATCGTGCCCTCGGGCACCTGGCCCAGCGTGCCGATCACCTCGGGGTGGCCCTTGTGGCCGATGAAGATGATGTGGCGCCCGGCCTCGATCTGGCGCTCGGCCTGGCGGTGCACCTTGCTGACCAGCGGGCAGGTGGCGTCCAGCCAGTCCAGCCCGCGATCATCGGCCAGGGCGGGAATCGACTTGGGCACGCCGTGGGCCGAGAAGATGACGGGCGCGCCATCGGGCACCTCGTCCAGTTCCTCGACGAAGATCGCGCCCTTTTCCTTCAGCCCGTCGACCACGAAACGGTTATGGACGATCTCGTGCCGGACATAGACCGGGGCGCCGAATTTGCGAATCGCGCGTTCCACGATCTCGATCGCGCGATCGACACCGGCGCAAAAGCCGCGCGGCGCGGCGATCAGCAGGCGGAGCGGGGCCAGATCAGCGCTGGGCGCGACATCTGCAGCGACAGGGGCGGTAGCCGGAAAGGAAGCGTTCATGCTGCCGCCTCTAGCGCTTTGCGGCGCGGGCCGCTAGGGCAGGCTGCAAGATAACACGCCGGATCGAAGATGCCGGAGACTTCCAAGGAATGTGAGAATGCATTTTCGTCCCCGTTTGATGCCCGTTCTTGCTGCTGGAACGGCCTGTGCCCTGCTGGCGGGCTGCTCCGGCAAGGGTGAGCTGGTGGTGGACGAGGGCGTGGGCATCACCGCCGTGCGCTCGACCTGCCCGGCCGTGGGCATCGCCAATGGCACCGGCGACATGACCACCTTCCGCGTGCCCGGCTCGTCCGACGCGAAGGACATCGATCTGGTCGCGGCCATCACCGAAGTGCGCCCCTCCTGCGACGAAAAGGCCAGCCCGGTGCAGTCGCATGTCACCTTCAAGGTGCAGGTGCGCCGCGCCGACGCGCATGGCGCCCGCGATGTGACGCTGCCCTATTTCTTCACCGTGATGCGCGGCGGCCGCGTGGTGATCGCCAAGAGCCTGGGCAGCGCCACCGTCCATTTCGCCGATGGCCAGGACCGCGCGGAAACCACCGCCGACGGCACCGCCACCATCGACAAGAAGGAAGCTACGCTGGACCGCGCGATCCACGACCGCATCGTGCGCCCCCGCAAGTCGGGCGAGGCCGATGCCGCGATCGATCCGCTGGCCGATCCCGCCGTGCTGGCGGCGGTCAACAAGGCCACCTTCGAGGTGCTGGTGGGCTTCCAGTTGTCGGACGCCCAGCTTGGCTACAACGTAACCCGATGATCTTCGCGGGACGGGTCTCGTTCCGCTTAATCCTTGCCATTGGCCCCGGCGTCCGTTTAGGCGCTGGGGCTGATCGTTTTTGGGGCTTTCACGCCCGATTGTTCATGAACAGGCTTCCGCTATGACCACCCAGACCCTGCATGCCGCCTTTGCGAGCCATGTCGCCGCCGCGCTCGATGCTCTGGAGGCGGCGGGCACGCTGCCTGCCGGCCTCAACCGCGCCGCCGTGACGGTGGAGCCGCCGCGCGATGTCACGCATGGCGATCTGGCGACCAATGCCGCCATGGTGCTGGCCAAGCCTGCGGGCACCAATCCGCGCGCGCTGGCAACGGCGCTGGTGGCGGAGCTGGAAAAGCTCGATCTGGTGAAGAGCGCCGAGATCGCCGGGCCCGGCTTTATCAACCTGCGCCTCGCTGACTCGGCATGGCTCGATGAGCTGCGCGCCATCGCCGCGCTGGGCGACGATTACGGGCGCAGCGCCATGGGGCAGGGCACCACGGTCAATGTGGAATATGTCTCGGCCAACCCGACCGGCCCCATGCATATGGGCCATTGTCGCGGCGCGGTGGTGGGCGATGCTCTGGCCAGCCTGCTGGAATATGCCGGGCACAAGGTGATCCGCGAGTATTACGTGAACGATGCGGGCGCTCAGGTGCAGGTGTTGGCCCGCTCGGCCCACATCCGTTACCGCGAGGCGCTGGGCATCGAGGTCGGCGCGATCCCCGAGGGGCTCTATCCCGGCGATTATCTGATCCCCGTGGGTCAGGCGCTGGCCGCCGAGTTTGGCGACAAGTATGTCGATGCACCGGAATCGGAATGGCTGGCGATCTTCCGCGTCAAGGCCGTGGCCACGATGATGGACATGATCCGCGAGGATCTGGCGCTGCTGGGCATCAAGCACGACCTCTTCTCGTCGGAGGCCGAACTTCAGGCCGCAGGCAAGCCCGAGGAGGCCGAGGCCTGGCTGCGCTCGCAGGATCTGGTCTATGATGGCGAGCTGGAAGCCCCCAAGGGCAAGCTGCCCGACGATTGGGAGCCCGTCGCCCTGCCGCTGTTCCGCAGCACCAAATTCGGCGACGATCAGGACCGCCCGATCAAGAAGTCCGACGGCACATGGACCTATTTCGGCGCCGATCTGGCCTATCACTTCCAGAAGGCCCAGACCGCCGACGCGCTGGTGGACATCTGGGGCGCCGATCACGCGGGTACGGTCAAGCGCATCAAGGCCGCCGTCGCCGCCATGACGGGTGCCAAGGGCAAGGCCACGCCGTTCGAGGTCAAGCTGGTCCAGATGGTTGCGCTTCTCCGCAATGGCGAACCCGTCAAAATGTCCAAGCGTTCGGGCACCTTCGTGACGCTGGCCGATGTGGTGAAGGAGGTCGGTAAGGATGTCGTGCGCTTCACCATGCTCACCCGCAAGCCCGAGGCCCAGATGGACTTCGACTTCGCCAAGGTGGTTGAAGCCTCCAAGGATAACCCCGTCTTCTATCTGCAATATGCCCATGCCCGCATCCGCTCCACGCTGCGCAAGGCGGCGGCCGAGGGCTTCGCCCCCGCGCCCGACGCCATTGCCGATCTGGGCGAGGAAGAGCTGGCCCTGGTCAAGCTGATCGCGCAGTTCCCCCGCATCGTGGAAGCCGCCGCCGTCGCGCGCGAGCCGCATCGCATCGCCTTCTTCCTGGCCGATGTGGCCTCGGCCTTCCATTCCTACTGGAATGTCGGCAACGATCGGCCCGATAAGCGCTTCATCCTGCCCCAGAATGGTGCATTGACGACAGCACGGCTTTTCCTCGGCACGCAAATCGGGCAGGTTGTGCGCAATGGCCTGGCTCTGCTGGGCGTCGAGGCCGTGGAGGAGATGTAATCCATGTCGGGTGAGAATGAGAGCAATCCTTCCGCATCGGCGCAGCCTCAGGGCGAACACTGGCTGAACGATGCCCGCGACGCGCTGGCCAAAAAGGCTGGCGAGCACGGACAGGAATGGGCTGCCCAGACTCCGGATCAGCTCCATCAGGCGGGTGACAACTGGGCCGAGCAGGCCTGGGACAAGCACAATTGGGACGACCATGGCGAGGCGGTTGCCGCGCTGGGCGGCGCTCATGCCGGGGCCGCCACGCCTGCGGACACGCTCAACCTGCAGGACCGCGACCGTCTGCCCTGGCTCGACAATGCCGGGGATGAGGAGGATTACTATGCCGTCGATCACCGCCGCGTGATCGCCGCCGTGGTGGGCGGCATCCTGCTGCTGGCCGTGGTGGTGGGCGGCGTCTTCGCCTTCACCCACCGCAAGGATGGCGCGGCCCCCGTGGCCGACGGCGGCCTGATCGGCGCCTCCGACCAGCCCTACAAGCAGGCTCCCGCCAATCCCGGCGGCAAGCAGTTCGAAGGCACCGGCGATTCCAGCTTCGCCGCGGCGCAGGGCAAGGACCATCCCGCCCAGCTCGCCGCCGGCGATGGCGCGCCCAAGCCCGCCGCGCCGATCGAAGCGCCCAAGGCTGACGCCAAACCCGAGGCCAAGCCGTCCGCCGCCGCGCCTGCCGCCGCGGCCGAGGATGCGGGGCCCGCTGGCGGGGTGGTGCAGATTGCCGCCTATTCGAACGAGACTCAGGCACGCTCGGGCTGGGATCACCTTGTGCAGCAGCATGAGATGCTCAAGGGCATGAACCATCGGATCGTTCAGGGTCAGTCGGATATCGGTACGGTGTTCCGTCTGCAGTTGCTGGCCTCGGCTGGCGGTGGCAGTGCGCTGTGCGGGAAGCTGAAGGCTGAAGGGATTCCCTGTCAGGTTAAGCATTGAGTTAAAAGGGAAGATGCGAGGGGGTTACCCCCTCGCGCTCCCATAACGTCTTCCGACACACGGGCAGGGGAGCCGAATTGGTGCGCTCCGGCTCTCTACCTGCGCAGCATATGGCGCCGCAGGCTTTCAATCCGATAGCGCTGGGCGGGCAAAACTGCCTGCGGCGCTGCGACGTTGCTCTGTCGCTGAACCCTTGGCGCTACGCAGACATTAAAGGGAGCGCGAGGGTTATGACCCTCGCATTTATTCTTCCTTGTTTAATCCCCTTCTTCCCACCCCTGAAAACTTGCGCAAAACCTTCAAGTTTGCGAAAAATCCCTCATGCTTCCCGCGATTTTCGGCCTTTCGGGCCACACCATGACCGCTGACGAGCGCGCTTTTTTCCGCGATGCGGATCCGGCGGGCTATATTCTGTTCGCTCGCAACGTGGCGGACCGCGAGCAACTGCGCGCGCTGACCGATGATCTGCGCTCCATTCATGGCCGGGACCGCCTGCTGATCTCGATTGATCAGGAGGGCGGGCGCGTTGCGCGGATGAAGCCGCCTGAGTGGTCGCGCTATCCGGCGGGGGAGGCGTTTGCGCGCCTGTGGCAGCTCGCTCCGGCCAGCGCGATCGAGGCGGCGCGGGTGCATGCTCAGGCTTTGGGCATGGATCTGGCCGAGGTTGGCATCAGCATGGATTGCTGGCCCTGCGTCGATGTGCGGGTGCCGGGCGCGCATGATGTGATCGGGGACCGGGCGCTGGGCGAGGAGCCCAGGCAGGTCGCCGCCCTTGGCCGCGCCATTCTGGAGGGGCTGGCGCTGGCGGGCGTGGCGGGCTGCGTCAAGCATATGCCGGGCCATGGCCGCGCCGGGGCGGACAGCCACAAGGCCCTGCCGCGCGTCGATGCCGACGAGGCCGCGCTTGCGCAGGATCTGGCGCCGTTTCGCGCGCTGAAGGGCGCTCCGGCGGCGATGACGGGGCATATCCTCTTCCCGGTGTGGGATGCGGAGCGCCCGGCGACGGTGTCGCCCACCATCATCCAGACCATCATCCGCGACAACATCGGCTTCGACGGCCTGCTGATGACCGACGATCTGGATATGAAGGCGCTGAGCGGAACGATTGCCGAAAAGGCCAGCGCGTCGCTGGCGGCGGGCTGCGATGTGGTGCTCAACTGCTGGGGCACGATTGCCGATATGCAGTCCATCGCCGCAGCGGTGCCGGGGATCACAGCGCAGGGCGCGGCGCGGCTGGAGCGGGCTCTGGCGGAAACGCGGGTGCCTCAGGCGCTGGATGGCGCGCTTCAGGCGGAGCTGTGGGCCAAGCGCGATGCGCTGCTGGCGCTGGCGGGCGCGGATCTGGCCTCGGGCGCCGATCCCACGGCCTACAGGGTATGAACGAGGCAACCTTGCTTGACGGGCTCGATGGGCCGGAGTTGGCGGGGACGCCTCAGGAGGGTGCGCTTTATCTCGCCTTTGACAGTTGGGAGGGGCCGCTCGATCTGCTGCTCGATCTGGCCCGGCGGCAGAAGGTCGATCTCAAGACCATCCCGATCCTCGATCTGGTCGACCAGTATCTGGCCTTTATCGAGCAGGCCGAGGCGCTCAAGCTGGAGGTTGCCGCCGATTATCTGGTGATGGCGGCGTGGCTGGCCTATCTCAAATCGGCGATGCTGCTGCCCAAGGAGGAGCAGGAAGACCCCAGCCCCGAGGAACTGGCCCTGCGCCTCCATCTGCGCCTGCAACGGCTGGCCGCCATGCGCGAGGCCGCCGCGCGGCTGATGGGGCGCGACCGTCTGGGCCGCGACACGTTCCAGCGCGGCGCGCCCGAGGGCTGGCGGGTGGACCGCAAGGCGCTGTGGCAATGCGACTGGTTCTCGCTGGTGCAGGCTTACGGCCAGATCAAGGCGCGCAGCGCGCCGGTGGTCCATATGGTGCGCGACCGCAAGGTGATGACGCTGGATGCGGCACTGGCGCGGGTCAGCGCGATGCTGGGCGTAACGCTCGACTGGATGGTGTTGGAGGATTTCCTGCCCGCCAGCAGCGGCGAATGGGAGGACCGGAGGCTAAGGCGCTCGGCGCTGGCTTCCAGCTTTCTGGCCGCGCTGGAACTGGCCAAGCAGGGCAAGGTGGAACTGGTGCAGGAAGAATGTTTCGGCCCCCTGCAGATGCGCCGGATCGCCGGTCATGGATGAGGTGATGCGCGCCGTCGAGGCCGCCCTTTTCGCCGCCACCGATCCGGTGACGCCCGAGGCTCTGGCCAATCACCTCGGCGGCGTGGCGGTGAAGCCAGCCTTGGCGGCGCTGGCCGAGCATTACGCCACGCGGGGCATCAACCTCGTGGAGCGCGGCGGGCGCTGGCATTTCCAGACCGCGCCCGATCTGGCCCATATCCTGCGGCGCGAGCATGAGGAGCCGCGCAAGCTCTCGCGCGCCGCCACCGAATGTCTGGCGGTGATTGCCTATCACGAGCCGGTCAGCCGCGCGGAAATCGAATCGATCCGCGGGGTGCAGACCGCGCGCGGCACGCTCGACGTGCTGATGGAGGCAGGCTGGGTGCGCGCCGCCGGGCGCCGTGAAGTGCCGGGGCGACCGGTGATCTATGCCACCACCCCGGCCTTCCTCGCCCATTTCGGCCTTGCCAGCCGCCGCGATCTGCCGGGCATCGACGATCTGCGCGCGGCGGGCCTGCTCGATCCGGTGGAGGACGCTTTCGAGGAGGCCATGGCGGGAAAAACGCCCACAGCCGATCATGCGGTTGAGCCTGACGATGGGGCATCTGACCCATCCTGAACATCCTATACGCGCAGACCACTGGCGGAAGGACAAGAAAGTCCCTAGATAGGGATGGTGAGAGGCGCCGGTGTAACTCATGGTGCCCGGCGAGTTATTTGGAGCAAGAACAATGATGGGTCTGTCGCTTCCGCATCTGATCGTGCTGGCACTTGTGGTGCTGGTGCTGTTCGGCAAGGGCCGCATTTCCGAAATGATGGGTGATTTCGGCAAGGGAATCAAAAGCTTCAAGGAAGGTATGAACGAGGACGGCACGCCGCGTGCCGCCCCCACGCCCACCGCGCCTCCTGCCCAGATCACGCAGGCGCCCGCCAACCCGGAGCCTGTCAAGAACCAGAGCGAAACCGGCACAACCCAGAACTGAGCCGCGCCGCTTCATGTTTCTTGACATCGACCCTTCGGAATTTCTGCTGACGGCGGTGGTGGCCGTTGTGGTCATCGGCCCCAAGGACTTGCCGCGCGCCATGCGTGCGGCCGGCAAATGGATGGCCAAGATGCGCCGCATCTCCGGCCATTTCCGCTCCGGCATCGAAACCATGATCCGCGAAGCCGAGCTGGAGGACATGGAAAAGAAATGGCGTGAGCAGAATGAGGCGATCATGAAAGCGCAGGCCCCCGTGGCCGCCCTTCCGTCCGAAGTCACCGCCCATGCTCCCACCGAGCCGCTCTCCGTGGGCGAGGTGGGCCATGAAGGCCATGGCGCCGCGCATCAGGATGTGGCGCCGAGCGTGACTCATCATGATGTCGCGCATGCTGAGGTGGCCCATACCCAGGCGCCTCACAGCGAGGTCAAAAACCCGTCTCAGCCTGAAATCCTGTCCTGATCCCGCTCCAAATATCCTCGGTGAGTTCCCAGCAGCATGGCCTTTGAAATCAAGGATATCGACGAGTCGCAGGCGCCGCTGCTCGAACATCTGATAGAATTGCGCTCGCGGCTGATGCGCTGCATCGCCGCGCTGGCGATTTCCTTTGGCGTCTGCTTCTATTTCGTGAAGCAGATTTTCGCCTTTCTCGTGGCCCCGCTGGCCAATGCTTTCCCCAACGGACAGGGCAGGCTGGTCTACACCAAGCTTTACGAAGCCTTCTTCGTGGAGCTGAAAGTGGCGCTGTTCGCGGGGTTCATCGTCTCCTTCCCCGTGCTGGCCAACCAGCTCTGGGCCTTCGTGGCTCCGGGCCTTTACGCCAAGGAAAAGAAAGCTTTCCTGCCTTTCCTGATCGCCACGCCGATCTTGTTCCTGATGGGCGCCGCGCTGGCCTATTATGTGGTCATGCCGCAGGCCTTCCGCTGGTTGCTTGGCTTTGGCGGCCAGATGGGCGGGCTGAAGCTGGAGGCGCTGCCCTCGACCGGCGATTACCTGTCGCTGGTGATGCAGTTCATCTTCGCCTTCGGCATCAGCTTTCTGCTGCCCGTGCTGCTGATGCTGCTGAACCGCGCCGGGCTGGTGACACGCGACCAGCTTTCAGGCGCGCGCCGCTATGTGATCGTGGCGATCGTGGCGGCGGCGGCTTTGCTGACCCCGCCTGACGTGGCGTCTCAGCTGATGCTGGCGGTGCCGCTGCTGATCCTCTTCGAAGGGACCATGATCTTTATGTGGTTCACCGAGAAGCGGGATGCGAAAGTTAAGGCTGCAGAAGCTGTGGTGGAAGTTCAGGAAAGTTGAAAAGCGAGGGGGTTACCCCCTCGCGCTCCCATAACGTCTTCCGACGCATGGGCAGGGGTGGCCGATCGGGTGCGCCCCGGCTCTCCACCTGCACCAAGTAAGGGCGCCGCAGGCAGTAAAGCCTCGGCGCCTTTCTTGCGTTTAAAGCCTGCGGCGCGGCAAGCTGGGCGCAAGGCCGAATCCGTAGCGCCCACGCAGACATTAAAGGGAGCGCGAGGGCGATGGCCCTCGCATCTTCCCCTTATTTCTTATCCTCATCCACCTTGAACACCGGCAACCCGCCAACCCAGACCTGCAGTATCTTCGTCCCGCGAATCTCGGCGGGGGCCACGGTCATCACATCCCGATCCACCAACAGGAAGTCGGCGCGCTGACCGGGGGTCAAGCGCCCGAAATGCTCCTCGGCAAACCCGGCATAGGCGGCTTTCGTCGTGTATCCGGCCAGAGCCTGCGTGCGTGACACCACTTCCTGGGGCTGCCACCCGCCAGCGGGCTGCCCATCGGCGCCAACACGGCTGATCGCGGCGGCCATGCCGGCGAAGGGATCGCTCACTTCCACCGGAGCGTCCGACCCGAAGGCCAGGGTGGCCCCCGTCGCCGCGGCGCTCTTCCACGCATAGGCGCCTGCCAGACGCGTCGGGCCCAGCCGGGCCTCGGCCATCAGGCGGTCGCTGGTTTCGTGGGTGGGTTGCATGCTCAGGATGATATGCCCGGCGCGGTTGTTCAGATCCGTGATGCGGGGGAAGTCTTCCGGGGCGATGATCTGGGCGTGTTCGATGCGCCAGCGGCGGTCGCCCTTGTAGGTATCGGCCATCTCGGTGATGGCGTCGAGGACTTCGCTGTTGGCGGCGTCGCCGATGGCGTGGACGGCCACCTGAAAGTGATCCATCGCGGCGCGGCTCATCAGGTTTTTGAGCGCGGCGTCGTTCAATTGCGGCAGGCCGGTGGTGCCGGGGGCGTCGGCGTAGGGTGCCTTCAGCCATGCCCCGCGCGAGCCCAGCGCGCCGTCGAGGAACAGCTTCACGCCATTCATGCGCAGGCGGTCGTCATAGAGCCATGGTGTGGGGCCGGGGCCGCCGATCAGCGCCATGGCCTCGGTGCCCAGCGCATAGGACATGATACGGACGCGCAGGCGGCCGAGATCGCCCGCGCGTCGAAACGTCTGCCAGTCCTCGATGGAGGTGCCCATATCGGCGGCGGCGGTGACGCCGTGGCGCAGCAGGATGGTCTGGGCGGTGGAGAGCGCCAGATCGCGGTCCTCGGGGCGGGGCGGGGGCACGGCCTTGGCCATCAGCGCGGTGGCGGCATCGACCAGCACACCGGCGGGGGCGCCAAGGCTCGCCTTGGGGGCGGCTCTGGTTGCGCCCTTCACGCCGGGCCGGGCTGGGTGGGTGGGGGCAGGGGAGGGCGCGGCAAGGCGCTCGATATGGCCGCCCGCGGGGTCTTTGGAGGCTGCCGTGATGCCTGCCAGCGCCAGCGCGCGGGAGTTGGCCCAACCAGCATGGCCATCGACGCGCTCCAGCCAGACGGGGCGGTCGCTGACGGCGGCGTCCAGTTCGGCGGCGGTGGGGAAGCGGCCCAGGCCCCAGGTTTCCTGATTCCAGCCGCCGCCGATGATCCAGGGGCGGCCCGGATATTTGGCGGCATAGGCGGCGATCTTCGCCTGGGCCTCGGCCAGCGTATGCGTGTCCGACAGGTCCAGCGTCAGCGCGTTGAAGCCGATGCCCATCACATGGGCATGGGCGTCGATCAGGCCGGGCATCATCACCGCATCATGGCCGTCGGTGAGGAAATCGAGCTTGTCGGGGCGTTTGTCGCCATCGCGCAGCAGTTGCTTGACGCGGCCCTCCTTGTCGATGACCAGACCGGTGAAGTGCTGGATCTCGCCCTTTTCATCCAGCGTGAAGCCGCGCACATGGTCGATCAGCGCATCGGCATGGGCCTGAACCGGCAGAACCGTGGCAAGCAAGGCGGCAGTCAGAACCCGAAAACGCATATTATCCCTTCTGCACGCCCCGGCGGGGCAGGCGGCGCACCAGCGCGGTGATGTCCTGACGGCCGGCGCCCATCGCCTGAAGATCGGCGTAGAACTGGTCGATCAGCGCGGTGATCGGCAGCGAGAGCCCAAGCCCGCGCCCCTCATCCAGCGCCAGCCCCAGATCCTTGCGCATCAGATCGACCGTCAGGCCGAAATCGAACTCGTCCCGCGCCATGGAGGTCCAGTGATTGTCCATCTGCCAGCTCTGCGCCGCGCCGCCGCTGATCGCTTCGAGCACGCGGTCGAGGTCGAGATGCTCGGCCTGCGCCAGACGCAGGGCTTCGGAAAGCCCCGCCAGCACGCCAGTCATGCAGATCTGGTTGATCATCTTGGTGACCTGACCCGTGCCCGGCTTGCCCACATGCACGATGCGTCGCGCGTAGGCGCGCATCACGGCGCGGGCTTCCTCCACGGCGGCGGGCTTGCCGCCGCACATCAGCGTGAGCGTGCCTGCCTCGGCGCCGGGCTGGGCGCCGGTCATGGGCGCGTCGACGCAGTGCACCTCGCGATCGCGCGCTTCCACCGCGATCTGGCGGGCGATGCGCGCCGAGGCGGTGGTGTGGTCGATAAACAGCGCGCCCGGCCGCATCGAGCGCAGCAGGCCCTGAGGTCCCAGCACCACATCGGCCAGATCGTCGTCATTGCCCACGCAGGTTATGACCACATCGGCGCCCACGGCGGCCTGTCCGGGGCTGCGGGCGGTGATCACCTGAAGCTCGGGATTTTTCTCACGCCATGCCGCCACCTTGTCGGGCGAGCGGTTGTAGATCGTCAGCGTATGGCCGGCCTGCGCCAGATGGCGCGCGATGGGCGATCCCATCACACCCAGCCCCACCACCGAGATACGGCGCGGCGGAGCGGCGGGCTGTTGCTGCTGGGAGGTGGTGTCCTCGATCCCGCTCATGGCAAAGTCCCTTCTAAACACTCGGGGGTCGGCGATCTGATAGCGGCTTTTGCCGGAATGGGAACCATCGCCCTTGGGAAAATGCGGCCTTTCTTGCATGTTTTGCACATGCGGAAGTGCTTGAAGCATGTCGCGCAGAGGCGTAGGGCCCGGCGGTTATGAACGACACCGCTACGCAATCGCCCGAGGCTTCTCGCACCGACGTTCATCAGGACATGCGCCTGACGATCGAGGACATCCGCGCGGCGGCCAGGCGAATTAGCGGGCATGTCGTGCGCACCGACATGGACCATTCGCGCACCCTGTCGGAAATCTGCGGCTGCAATGTGTGGCTGAAGTTTGAAAACCTGCAATTCACCGCCGCCTATAAGGAACGTGGCGCCCTCAATGCCCTTCTGCTTCTCACCCAGGAACAGCGCGAGCGCGGCGTGATCGCCGCCAGCGCCGGTAACCATGCGCAAGGCCTGTCGTATCACGGCACGCGCCTTGGCGTGCCCGTGACCATCGTGATGCCGCGCACCACCCCCACGGTGAAGGTGATGCAGACCGAGAGCGTGGGCGGCAAGGTGGTGCTGGAAGGCGAGACCTTCGATGAGGCCTATGCTTTCGCGCGCAGCATGGAAAAGCAGCTTGGCCTGACCTTCGTCCATCCCTTCGACGAGCCCAACGTGGCCGCTGGCCAAGGCACCGTCGCGCTGGAAATGCTGGAAGACGTGCCCGAGCTGGACATGCTGGTGATCCCCGTCGGCGGCGGCGGCCTTGCCAGCGGCATGGGCACGGCAGCCCGCGCCATCAAGCCCGACATCGGCCTGATCGGCGTCGAGGCGGAGCTGTTCCCCTCCATGTACAATGTGCTGAAGGGCGCCAGCCTGCCCACCGGCGGCGACACGTTGGCCGAGGGCATTGCCGTCAAGGAGCCGGGCAAGTTCACCCAGAAGGTGCTGGCCGGGCTGCTCGATGACTTCGTGCTGGTGAACGAATCGGCGATGGAGCATGCTCTCGCGCTCCTTCTCCAGATCGAGAAGACCGTGGTGGAGGGCGCCGGTGCCGCCGGCCTCGCCGCCGTGCTGGAAAACCGCGAGATGTTTGCCGGGCGCAATGTCGGCATCGTCCTGTCGGGCGGCAACATCGACCAGCGTCTGCTGGCCAATGTGCTGCTGCGCGATCTGGCGCGTTCGGGCCGTCTGGCGCGTCTGCGTCTGGTGCTGCAGGACCGCCCCGGCGCGCTGTTCAAGGTGATGGAGGAGTTCGACCGCCATCAGGTCAACATCCTCGAAGTCTATCACCAGCGCATCTTCACCCATTTGCCAGCGAAGGGTTTGACCGCCGATATCGAATGCGAGGCACGCGATGGCGGGCAGATCGCGGCTCTGATCGCGGCGCTGCGGGCCAAGGGGTATGAGGTGAATCAGGCGGAGCCGAATTAAGTCAGGAAGATAAGTGCGAGGGGGTTACCCCCTCGCGCTCCCATGACGTCTTCCGACGATAGGGTAGGGGTGGCGCGATCGGGTGCGCCCCGCCTCTCCAACTGCACCAAGAAGGGCGCCGCAGGCAGGAATGCTCCGGCGCCTTTCTCGCGTTGAAAGCCTGCGGCGCGGCAAGTTTTGCGCAAGGCCGAACCCGATGCGCAACGCCGACATTAAAGGGAGCGCGAGGGCGATGGCCCTCGCATTGTCTCTTCTTGCAAAATTTTCCCCGCAACTCCCCTCCGCTCATCGTTAACTTTTTCGTGTCATAACCGTCCTGCAACGAGGCGATATGTCCGATTTGCGGGCGTTCTTTCCGAAAGCGTGGTTAAGGGTCTTTTACAGATCTGCGCGATTGGGCATACTCGTTGCTTGGCGGGGAGCATGGCCCCGAAACAACAGGATCGCGAGCAGGCAACCGTGACGGCACAAGTTCGTTTTCCCCGTTTCTTCGTGACGAGCCCGGCGCCGTGTCCGTATCTGGCCGGCCGTCAGGAACGCAAGGTCTTCACCGAGCTGAAGGGCCCGAATGCCGATGCCTTGAACGATGCGCTGGGCCGCATCGGTTTCCGCCGCAGCCAGACCGTCGCTTACCGGCCGAGCTGTGCCGATTGCACCGCCTGTGTCTCGGTGCGAGTCGCCGCGGCGGAGTTTCAGCCGTCCTCGACGCAGAAGCGCAATCTCAAGCGCAACAGCGATCTGGTTGCCACCGTCTGCCATCCCTGGTCCACTGCAGAGCAGTTCGGCTTGCTCCAGCGTTATCTTGCCGCGCGCCACCCCGGCGGCGGCATGGCGACGATGGATGAAGTCGATTTTGCCGATATGGTGGAACATACGCCGGTCACCAGCTATGTGATCGAATATAGGGAGCCTTGCGAGGACGGGGGGACGGGTCGGCTGGTCGGCGCGTGTCTTACGGATCGACAGGGCGACGGGTTGTCGATGATTTACTCCTTCTACGACCCGGAGCATGCAACACGGACCGGGCTTGGCAATTACATCATCCTCGATCACATCCGCCGCGCCGCCCAGGACGACCTGCCCTTCGTGTATCTGGGCTATTGGGTCGAAGGGTCTGAGCGGATGCAGTACAAGGTGCGTTATCGCCCGCTCGAACGGCTGGGGCGCGACGGCTGGCGCCGCATGTCCGCCGATGAGCAGGACCGCCTTATCTCCGCCACCGCTGGCCAAGGTGGACAACGTGGCGGCGGACAGCGTGACAGCGGATTGCCCGCCAAGGACGGCAGCGTCGAGCCAGGGACGGCTCAGGCTCTGCAGGCCGAAGCCATGCCTGCGCTCGACCAGTCCGGCTTTTCATCCTTCGGATCCTTCTGAGCTTTTCGTGAGCGCGCGCGGCAGGCGGCATGCGCTGCTGCTGCAAGGCGTGCTGACCGGTGGTCTGCTGCTGATGATGCTGGCGTGCGGGGCGCATCCGGCATGGGCTCAGGATATGGCTCCCACCGGAGAGCCCGCGAAGGCCACACCTGCCGCGAACACGCCGGCCCAACCGGCAACCGCCTCCGCCCCGCACGAGGAGGACAAGGACGACGCCGAGCTGCGCAGCCTGATCCCCGACAGCGCCCGCACCAAACCCGAGGACTGGGCCCGCCAACTGCCCCCGGCCACAAATACGCCCCCGGCCACGCCCGAACCCGTCGCGGGCGCGGGGGAGGGCATGCCGCAAGCTCAGGATGGCCCGCCGCTCAGCGCCACCTCGCCCTTGGCCGATCTGCCGGGCTTCTCGCTCGACTGGCCCCGGCCCGATCTGCAACTGCCCCCGCTCGAAAGCCTCTCGCAGGAGAGCGATGCCGTGGCGGCACTGGCCGCGCTCGACAAGCAGGAGGAGGTCACCCCGCCCCCCGTGCCGGTCGACCGCGATGCCCGCAGCCTGCGCCGCGCCGAGCAGGCCCATTACACGCTGGAATGGGCGGTCGCGATTCCCGAAAGGGTGGCGCTCGAGGCGCGTTTCCATGAGCTTTCGGCTCTGGCCGCCCCCGAACCCAAGCCGCTCAAGGGCCAGAAGGCCGACCCCAAATCCCCCGATCAGGAGCTGCCGCAGATCGCGGTGCGCGCCACCACCGACCGCGCCCTGCTGGAGCGGCTGCTGCATGTCTATGGCTATTACGATGGCGAGGTGCTGCAGAGCATCGGCTCCATCACCCCGGCCGAGGCGGCGGCGGGCGTCACGCCGATGGTGGCTTTTGATCTGATTCCAGGGCGGCGCTATCGCTTTGGCGAGATCTCGACCGGCCATCTCGCCGATGCCGGGCCCGATGCTCCGGCGCTTCGCGACTCGCTGGGGATCAAGACCGGCGATGCGCTGCATGCCGACGCCATTCCCGAGGGGATCACCAGCCTGCAGGCCGCGCTTGGCGAGGCGGGCTATCCCTTCGCCAAGATCGGCGCCCCCGAACTGACCGTCGACCACACGCGCGAGGAAGGCGACCTCGCGCTGGAGGTCACGCCCGAGGGCAAATACCGCTTCGGCAAGGTGACCAGCGGCAGCCCGCATTTCCTCTCCGCCGGGCACCTGCAGGACATCGCCCGCTTCAAGCCGGGCCAGCTCTGGCGCCGCAGCGAGATCGAGGATTTCCGCCGTGCCGTGCTGGCCACCGGGCTGGTCTCCAGCGTTACGGTCACCCCGCGCGTCGAAACCGCGCCTCAACCCGATGTGCCGGGTATCGTCGCCACCGATGTGACGATGACGCCCGCCCCCTTGCACACCATCGCGGGCGAGATCGGCTATGATACCGCCGAGGGCTTCCGCCTCGCCGCGAGCTGGGAGCATCGCAACCTCTTCCCGCCCGAGGGTCTGCTGCGCCTGCGCGGCATCGCGGGCACGCATGAGCAGATGGCGGGGGTCACCTTCCGCCGCTCGAACTTCCTCGGGCGCGACCGCGTGCTGACGGTCGATGTCTATGGCGACAATGCCACGCTGACCGCTTACGCCGCGCGCAAGGTGGCCTTCGCCGCGACCTATGAGCGGCAGACGACGCTGCTGTTCCAGAAGCCATGGGTGTGGTCGCTGGGGCTGCAATCGGAAATCTCCGACGAGCGCGAGGGTGTGCCCAGCGGCATCACCACCGGGCGCACGCAATACATCACCACCGCTTTGCCGCTGCGCGCCGCCTTCGACGCGACCGACAGCCTGCTCGATCCGCAAAGGGGCTGGCGCGCCTCGCTGCGGGTCTCGCCGGAAATCGCCTTCGCACGCGGCGACCGGGCGACCTATGCGGTGATTCAGGCCGATGCCAGTGCCTATCACAAGGTGAGCAAGGGCGTGGAACTGGCCGGGCGCATCCGTCTGGGCTCGATCACGGCGGGCGATCTCAACGATGTGGCGCCCTCGCGGCGTTTCTACGCGGGTGGCGGCGCCTCGATCCGCGGCTATGGCTATGAGCTGGTCGGCCCGCGCAACGATCTGGGCGAGCCCAAGGGCGGGCGCGGCCTTTACGAGGTCTCGCTGGAGGCGCGCGTCGACACGCCGTGGTTCGGCGGCGGCTTCCAGCTTGTGCCCTTTATCGATGGCGGCGGTGTTGATCCGCAGGTCTTGCCCGGTTTCCGCGATATGCGTTACGGCGCGGGCATGGGTGTGCGTTACAAGACCAGCTTCGGCCCGATCCGGCTTGATATCGGCACGCCGCTCAACCCGCGTCATGGCGATGGGCCGGTGGCGATTGCCGTGGCGCTGGGTCAGGCCTTCTGATGGCGGATGAAACGCCAGAGGTTCCGGTGGAGGAAGGCGCGCCTGTGGCGGCGCCGCGCCGCAAGTGGTGGCCGATCCCGCTGCGCATCTGGCTGAAATATCTGCTGGGTCTGCCGCTGGGCTTTGTGGCGGCGCTGGGGCTGGCGGTGCTGGTGCTGGATTCGTCAATCGGCCATCGCCTGCTGGCCGATCTGCTGGCCCAGATCACCTTCGACAATGGGCTGAAGGTGGAAATCGCCCGGATCGAGGGCTCGGTCTATGGCAATGCGCGGCTGTCGGGCGTGGTGCTGCGCGATCCGCGCGGCGTGTTCCTGCGCATTCCCTCCGTGGAGCTGGACTGGCGCCCGCTCGATTTCTGGAAGCGCGGGCTGGATATCCGCAAGCTGGCGATCCGGCGCGGCACGCTCAGCCGTGTGCCCCATTTCATCGACACCGGCCCCAGCAATCCGCGCTGGCCCGACCGCGATCTGCGCATCGACACGCTCTCCATCGAGCGGCTGACCGTGGCGAAAGAGGTGCTGGGCAGCGAAAGACGCGTCGATCTGCGTGCCTCTGCGCGCCTGTCGCGGGCTTCGGCCTATCTGGCCATCAAGGGGCGGCTGGGTGGCGGCGACCGGCTTGATGCGCTGGTCGATATCGACAAGAACCGCAACCGTCTCGATCTGGCGCTGGATTATGCCGCGCCGCGCGGAGGGCTGCTGGCCGCGCTCACCGATTCGACGATGGACCGCAGCGCGCATATCCGCGGGCGCGGCACATGGAGCACATGGGACGGTGACCTGACCGCCACGCAAGGCGCCAAGCGTATCGCGGCGCTCAACCTCTCCGCGCGGCAGGGGCTCTATACGCTGGGCGGCAGGCTGTGGACCGATCCGCTGCTTTCGGTCGAGGACCGCGCGCTGATCGGCCCCGAGGTGGCGCTCAAGGTGCAGGCTCGTCTGGACGAGCGCATGCTGACCGGCACCGCCTCGGCCCAGAGCGCCAAGCTGGCCATCAATGCCAAGGGCGGCGCGGATATCGCCGGGCGCGCCTTCCGCCATATGGCCATCGAGGTGACGGGCCGCGCGCCCTTGCAACTGGACAAGGATGTCGGGCTGAAAGGCGCCCATCTCGACCTGTTGCTCGATGGCGAGGCGCCGACGCTGGCGGCCGACTGGAAGCTGGTCACGCAGGGGCTGACGATCGACGATGTGCTGATCGCCGGGCTGGCCGCTCAGGGCAAGGCGAAGCGCGAGGGGGCCAGGGGCTGGCGCAGTCCGGTCGAGCTGGCGGCCTCGCGCATTGTCACCGATGATGCCGATCTCAATGCTCAGCTTGTGCGCGGCAAGGCGGCAGGCGTGCTGACGCTTCAGGGCAAGGTGCTGAAGGGGCAGGATCTGGAGATGCGCTTTGCCCATGCCGCCTTGCGCTTTGCGCTGGACCGGCGGCCTGTCGAGGGCATCACGCTGACGGGTCAGGCGCGGCTGCATGGCTGGCCGGTGCAGGGCATCGGCGCGGCGGATGCCACTGGAAACATGAAGCTGGTGATCCCGCCGGGCGCCCCGCCATGGCGGCTGACCGGGCCGGTGAAGGGCGCCGTGCCGCATCTGAACGGGGGCGCGCTGAGCAGGATCTTTGGCGAAAGCGCGACTTTCTCGGGTCAGGTGGAGGCCGGGCCGCATCGTCATCTGGTGCTGGCGCGCGGCACGCTGACCGCACCGCTGGCCACGGCGAGCTTCACCGGCCAGCGCGGGGATGACGGGCGGCTGGCGCTGACCGGGCAGGGCCGTCATGAGCAATATGGTTCCTTCACCGCGCAGGTGCAGATGGGCGGCAAGCCGGGCGTGGCGACTGAAACCGGTCTGGCGGTGCAGGTTCATCTGGCCGATCCCTATCCCGATGCCGGGGTGAAGGATGTGCAACTGGCGCTGCATCAGCAGGACGAGGATCAGTACAGCGTGGATGTGCAGGGCCAGTCGGCGCTGGGGCCCTTCTCCGGCCTGCTGGCGCTCGATGCGCGGGGGCAGGGCGCGCGCCTCTCGCTGCGGCGGATGACGGTCTCGCAGACCACGCTGAGCGGCGATCTGGCGCTGGGCGATGCGGGCGCGCAGGGCGATATCGCGCTGAGCGGCGGCGGGGTGAGCGGCACGTTGAAGCTGGCACCCCGGAATGCGCAGGCCAATGGACAGGGCGTCGATCTGGTGCTGAACCTGAAGAATGCGCGCTTCGGGCAGGATCAACCGCTCTCCATCGCCAATGGCAGGGTCACCGCCAATGGGCTGGTGCTCAAGGGGCATACCACCATCGGCGTCGATGTGGCGGCGCAGGGCATCGGCAAGGGACGGCTCTTCGTCGGCAAGCTGGATGCCCATGCGAAACTGACCGATGGTTCGGGCCGGGTCACCGCCAGCATCGGCGGGCGGCGCGGCAGCCGTTTCGACCTCAATGTGCTGGCCGATGTCGGGCCGGGGAAGGTGGCGCTGATCGCGGGCGGCACCTTTGCCGGGCAGCGCATCGCCATGCCGCGCCGGGCGATCTTCACCGCGCAGAGCCGCGCTGACGGCACCGGCAATGGCTGGCAACTGGCGCCCGCTCAGGTGGATTATGCCGGAGGCCGCGTGGTGGCGCAGGGCAGCTTCGGCAATGGCGCCACCGAGATGAAGATCGGTATCGCCGATATGCCGCTGTCACTGGGCGATGTGGTGTTCTCCGACCTTGGGCTGGGCGGCAAGGTGTCGGGCAATCTGGCGTGGCATCGCGCCCGCGAAGGGCTGCCCAGCGCGGAAGGATCGCTGGCCATCAAGGGCCTGACCCGCTCGGGCCTGTCGCTCACCTCGCGCCCGATCGATCTGGCGGTGGTCGGCGCGCTGTGCGAACAGACTCTGGAAGCCCGCGCCATCGCCAGCGAGGACGGGCAGGTGCGCGGCCGCCTGCAGGCGCGCATCGACCAGTTGGGCGGCGATGGCGGGCTGGAAACAAGGCTGTCGCATGGGCGGCTGGTGGGCCAGATGCGCTATGGCGGGCCCGCCGATGCGCTGTGGCGGCTGATGGCGCTCGACGCTTTCGACCTCACCGGGCCGATCGACATTGCCGCCGACATCGACGGCAGCCTCTATGATCCGCATATTCGCGGCTCGCTGGCGGGCAACAATCTGCGCCTGCAAAGCGCGGTGACCGGCACCGATATCCGCCAGATCGTCGCGCGCGGCAGCTTTTCCGGCTCGCGCCTGACGCTGACCAACCTCTCGGGCCAGACCGCCAATGGCGGCAGCGTGGTCGGCAGCGGGGCGGTCGATTTCGCCTCCATGGGGCCGGTGGCGGGCGGGGGGAATCGCGGCGTGTCGCTCGACCTCAAGCTGGCGGGGAACAAGGCGCAGTTCATCAACCGCACCGATCTGGCGCTGGTCGCCACGGGCCCCTTGCGCATCATGTCCGACGGGCTGAGCGGGACGCTGGCCGGGCGGCTCGCCATCGATGGCGCGCGCTGGCGGCTGGGGCAGGCCGCCGCCGCCGCGGGCCTGCCGCAGATCACCACCAAGGAGGTCAATCGCCGCGCTGACGTCGCCCCCGACACCAGCCGGGACATGCCCTGGCGCCTGCTGGTCGATGCCGAGGGGCCGGGCAACATCCGCCTCGTCGGCATGGGGCTCGACAGCCGCTGGGGCGCGAAGATCCGCCTGCGCGGCACGCTGGACAACCCGGCCATCGCGGGCGAGGCGCGGATGGTGGAGGGCATCTATGAGTTCGCGGGCAAGCGTTTCGACCTGACGCGCGGGCTGATTACCTTCGACGGCTCGGCCCCGCCCGACCCACGGCTGGACATGATGGCCAGCTCCTCGGTTTCGGGCATCACCGCCAGCGTGAATGTGCGCGGGACGGCAAACCATCCCGATATCGTCTTCTCCTCGATTCCCGCGCTGCCTGAGGAGGAGGTGCTCTCGCGCCTGCTGTTCGGCAATTCGATCACGCAGATCTCCGCGCCCGAGGCGGTGCAATTGGGGGCGGCGCTGGCGGCCTTGCACGGCGGGGGCGGGGTGGACCCGATCAACAAGCTGCGCCGGGCGATCGGGCTGGACCGGCTGCGGATCGTCTCGGCGGATGTGACCACGGGGCAGCAGACCGGCGTGGCGGCGGGCAAGTATCTGACGCATCACGTCTATGCCGAGCTGGTGTCGGACGGGAAGGGCTACTCCGCGACCAATCTGGAGTTCCGTTTGACGAACTGGCTGGCACTGTTGGGGAGTGCTTCGACCATCGGGCGGCAGAGTGTGAATGCTCGGGCGAGTAAGGATTATTAAGAAGGGAAGATGCGAGGGGGTTACCCCCTCGCGCTCCCATTATTGTCTACGTGGCGCTTTGGGTTCGGCCCTGGAGCAAGGTCGCGGCGCCGCAGGCTTTAAGGCCGCTGCGCGGCGGGTCCTTTATGCGCGAGGGTGGTTTTAAAACTGTCGTTTCGTCGGAAGACGTCATGGGGGTGCAGGGGGTGTAACACCCCCTGCTTTATCCCTTATTCCTTCTGCCCATACAACGCAGCCTCAGCCGCCCGCCGCTTGGTCAAACCGGACATCACCTGCCCTGCAGCCCGGTTCCATCGCCCGAACTGCGCCTGAGCCGCAGCATGATCCCCGGCGATATGCTTCGCCAGCAGCGTCGAGCCGGCCAGATTGCGGATGCCGATGTTGTAGCCCAGCGTCACCAGCGCATCGAACTGGTTCTGCCCTGTGGCGGCATGGCCCAGCAGTCCGTCGATGCGTGTGGCGAAACCGGAGGCGTCACGCAGGAGGCGGGCGTCGCATTGCGCCTGGGTCCAGATGGTGGTGGGGGTGATGTCCGGTCCGGTCGAGCCCCAGCCGATGGTCCAGGGCGCGCCGCCGCTGGCCGGGTCGGGATAGGCGGCGAAGGTGCCGTCGGGGCGGCGGCGGGCGCAGCCTTCGAAGCGCTTGATCAGGGCAAGGCCCGCAGCGCCAAGCGTGCGGGCCGAAGAAGTGGGGTACGAAGCCATGGGGTGTCTCCCTGAGGGATGGGGAGAGCACCATCTATCGCAGGACGCGGGGCGTAGGACAGCCCCGCGTGCGATGCGTCAGGCTGAGGCGTCGCGCTTGTTGCCGGTGAAGAGGTGGATCACGAAGGACGCCACCGCGAAAAGCAGCAGCAGGTGAATAAGAGCGCTGGAGACGTGCAGCACCACGAAGGAGATCAGCCACGCCAGGACGAGGATACCGAAAAGACCGAGAAACATGAGCGTGCTCCTGTTTGAAACCTGTGAGATCAGGAATGCGCAGGGGCGGTGAATGTTTCACGCATGTGTTTCGCGGCATGTTTGGCGGGAACGGCGGGCACAGAAAAGCCCGGCGGAAGCATGGCTCCCACCGGGCTGATCCTGCAGCGATGAGGCACCGGGCGGCGCGAAGGCCGCCCGGCACGTTTCATCAGGCGCTGTAGTACATGTCGAATTCGACGGCCGAAGGGGTCGTTTCCCAACGGAACACTTCGGGCCACTTCAGTTCGATGTAGGACTCGATCTGGTCCTTGGTGAACACGCCGCCTTCCAGCAGGAAGTCGTGGTCGGCGTTCAGGGCGTCGAGAGCCTCACGCAGCGAACCGCAGACGGTGGGAACCTCGGCCAGCTCCTCGGGGGGCAGGTCGTACAGGTTCTTGTCCATGGCGTCGCCGGGGTGGATCTTGTTCTTGATGCCGTCCAGACCGGCCATCAGCAGAGCCGAGTAGCACAGGTAGGGGTTGGCCATCGCGTCGGGGAAGCGGAATTCCACGCGCTTGGCCTTGGTGCCGGCACCGTAAGGGATGCGGCACGAGGCCGAACGGTTGCGGGCCGAATAGGCCAGCAGCACGGGGGCTTCATAACCCGGCACCAGACGCTTGTAGCTGTTGGTGGTGGGGTTGGTGAAGGCGTTCAGGGCCTTGGCGTGCTTGATGACGCCGCCGATGAAGTACAGGCACATGTCCGACAGACCGGCATAGCCGTTGCCGGCGAACAGCGGGTTGCCCTTGTCCCAGATCGAGATGTGGGTGTGCATGCCGCTGCCGTTGTCGGCCTTGATGGGCTTGGGCATGAAGGTGGCCGTCTTGCCATAGGCATGGGCAACCTGATGCACGACATACTTGTAGACCTGCATGCGGTCGGCGGTCTGCGTCAGCGTGCCGAAGGTCAGACCCAGCTCGTGCTGAGCCGAGGCCACTTCGTGGTGGTGCTTGTCGCAGGGCAGGCCCATGGCCAGCATGGTCGAGACCATTTCGCCGCGGATGTCGACCAGGCTGTCGACGGGGGCGACGGGGAAATAGCCGCCCTTGGCGCGCGGACGGTGCGCCATGTTGCCGCCTTCATAGGCCTTGTTCGAGTTGGTGGGCAGCTCGATGTCGTCCAGCGAGAAGCCGTTGCCGTTGTAGCCGTCGTAGAAGCGCACGTCGTCGAAGACGAAGAATTCGGCCTCGGGGCCGACATAGACGGTGTCGCCGATGCCGGTGGTCTGCACGAAGGCTTCGGCGCGCTTGGCGGTCGAGCGGGGATCGCGGGCGTAGAGCTCACCGGTCGAGGGCTCGACGATGTCGCAGACCACGATCAGCATCGGGGTGGCCGAGAAGGGATCGACATAGACCGCGTTGAGGTCGGGCTTGAGGATCATGTCCGACTCGTTGATGGCCTTCCAGCCCTCGATCGACGAACCGTCGAACATCAGGCCATCTTCCAGCTCGTCCTCACCCAGGACCGAGGCGACCATGGTCAGGTGCTGCCACTTGCCCTTGGGGTCGGTGAAGCGAAGATCGACCCACTCGATTTCCTCATCCTTGATCTGCTGAAGGATGTCCGATGCAGTAGCCATTACCGTTGTTCTCCGAAGATGATCCGCCGGCGCAGGGCTCGGCGGATGAAGGGGTAATCATAGTGCGTGGCGCATCAGCCCGGACCCCAGGACGGGTTGCTGCGCCGGGAGAGCCGACCCCGCGCCCCCTAGCCGGGCGCGGAGGCGGCGAAACCGTTAGATGGCGGCGTCGTCGCGCTCACCGGTGCGGATGCGCAGGGCGCTGTCCACGGTCATGACGAAGATCTTGCCGTCGCCGATGCGGCCGGTCTGCGCGGCGCCCGCGATGGCTTCGACCACGCGTTCGGCCAGCGCGTCGGCCACGACGACTTCCAGCTTCACCTTGGGCAGGAAGTCCACGACATATTCGGCGCCGCGATACAGCTCGGTGTGGCCCTTCTGGCGGCCAAAGCCCTTGGCCTCGGTCACGGTGATGCCCGAAACGCCGACCTCGTGAAGCGCTTCCTTCACTTCGTCGAGCTTGAAGGGCTTGATGATCGCCTCGATCTTTTTCACGCCTGAAACATCCTTTGTTCAGCACAGCGACAGCAGGGCATCGGCCCCGCCGCCTCTCCGCATGGGTAGCGACCCTTACCCGGTTCGCATTTCCGGGCTCGGGCGAGAGGACGGAAGTCCGCGCCTCTCTTCACCCTGGCACCTGATATGTCGGTAACGATCTATCAAGTTTCGTGCCAAGGCCGGTAACAAATGGATAGGGCAAAGCGGCGCTGAGGAAAACCGGATAATCGGGCTTTATCGCCCCTTCATCGCGAATTGCTGGGGATGGTGGGGCCGGGGGGTGACACTGTTTGGGCAGGTCTGTTCAAATTTCGGGCAGGGTGTGCCGCAAATTTGTGCATGGCCGCTTTTTGGGCGTCATGAGGGGGTGAACACATGCCTTATTGCACCTTCCGCATGCAAAAGGCCGGCGAATCACTTCGCCGGCCCCTTATGATGCATGAAGATGGTAAATCCGGTTACATCGGTCTGGAAATCCGGCGAGGCCGGATTTCACGGCACCAGCCCTCTCCCCCGCCCGGCCACCCAACGGCAGTATCATATGGGTGGCCGGGCGGGGGAGAGGGCTGGTGCCGCACTGGCCATGTGCGGCAGCACATGGCCCAAACTTACAGCGCCAGACCGGCGCCCTCATCCAGACCGGCCATCAGGTTCAGGCTCTGCACGGCGGCACCGCTGGCACCCTTGCCCAGATTGTCGAGCACGGCGACCAGACGCGCCTGCGAACCCTCCATGCCGCCGAAGACGAACAGCTCCAGCTTGTCGCTGGGCGCGGTCGAGCGGCGCAGCAGCAGTTCGGCGGGCGTGTCATCGGTGTTGACCGACACAACCGGGCTGCCGGCATAGAAATCGACCAGCGCGGCGCGCAAGGCCTCGGGCGAGCCCGCGCCCTGCATCGCGTAGAGCGGCAAAGGCACCTCGACCACCATGCCGCGATGCGCCGGGATCACGCTGGGCGCGAACACAGGCGGATGCACCAGCCCGGCATAGCGCGTCATCTCGGGCACATGCTTGTGGCCCAGCGCCAGACCATAGGTGCGGAAGGCAATGTCGGTGTCGTCTTCGAAGCGCTCGATCAGCCCCTTGCCGCCGCCCGAATAGCCCGAAACCGCATTGACGGTGTAGGGGAAGTCGGCGGGCAGCAGACCGGCGCGCACCAGCGGCGCGATCAGAGCGATAAAGCCCGTGGGATAGCAGCCGGGATTGGCGACGCGGGTGGCATTGGCCACGGCCTCGCGCCCGACGATCTCTGGGAAGCCATAGGTCCAGCCAGCGGCCACGCGATGCGCGGTGGAGGCATCGATGATCCGCACCTTGCTGCCTTCCGCCATGGCGACGGCCTCGATCGCGGCATCGTCATGCAGGCAGAGCACCGCGAAATCGGCGGCATGCAGCGCGTCCTTGCGGGCTGCGGAATCCTTGCGTCGTGCATCATCGAGGATGATCAGCGAAAACTCGCTGCGTCCGCCCAGCCGGTCGGCGATTTCCAGGCCAGTGGTGCCGGCGGCACCGTCGATGAAAACAGTCTGCGTCACGCAAGATTCTCCAACTGGGTCAGGGCGATATAGCCCACGACGCCACCGCCTGTCACCTCACCCCAGGCATGGCCGCCCGCGATGTCGAGCACGTCGAAACCGGCGTCCGGCTCCAGCGTGGCCAGCGTCTCGCCGCCCGGTGCCTTCATCAGCGTGGCGCCTTGCGATCCGGCGCGATGCTGCACGGGGGCGACATAATGCGGCACGAAGACTTTTCCGGCCAGGCGGATATGCGCCAGATCGCCGCGCACCGGCAGGCGCGTCGCGTCGAGCTTGTCCACCGGACCCGAGAGGGCGAAGCTAGCGCCCAGATAAATGCCATCTGTCTTCATCAACACGCCTGAGCCCAACCCCGATCCGTCAAAGCGGGGGCGCATAGCGGCAAGATGCGATTTTCGCAAGTTTGATGGCGGCATCGGCCTTCTTCCCCACCCGGTTACCCAACGGTGGTATCCTCTGGCTGGCCGGGCGGGGGAGAGGGCCGGTGCCGCAAAATCCGGCTCTTCCGCCGGATTTTCAAAGAGACTCCTACCCTACCCAAAACGCTTTTGCAGCATCGCCCATGCCGCGCGCAGGCCCAGCGCCTCGCCGCCCTTGGGACGACCGGGCTTGGCGGCGGGACGCCAGGCGAAGGTGTCGAAATGGGCCCAGTCGATACCATCCCCCACAAAGCGGTCGAGGAACAGTCCGGCCACGCTGGCTCCGGCAAAGCCGTTCGACGGCGAATTGTTGAGATCGGCAATGTCCGACTTCAGCCATTCGCGATAGGCATCGGGCAGGGGCAGGCGCCAGACGTGGTCATCGCTGGCCAGACCGCCATCGATCAGCGCCTGAGCGGTTTCGTCCCGCCGCGTCATCAACGCGGGCAGGTCGGGGCCGAGCGCCACGCGCGCCGCGCCGGTCAGCGTGGCGAAATCGAGGATCAGCTCGGGCTTGAACTCGCTGGCGCGGTGGAGGGCATCGGCCAGGATCAGGCGCCCTTCGGCATCGGTGTTGCCGATCTCGATGGTCAGGCCCTTGCGGCTTTTCAGCACGTCGCCGGGGCGGAAGGCATTGCCGGCGATGGCGTTCTCCACCGCCGGGATCAGCAGATGCAGCCGCACCTTCAGCCCCGCCTGCATCACCAGCCGCGCCAGGGCGATGGCATGGGCCGCGCCGCCCATATCCTTCTTCATCAGCAGCATGCCCGAGGCGGGCTTGATGTCCAGACCGCCCGAATCGAAGCACACGCCCTTGCCGACGATCGCCAGACGCGGGGCCTTTTCGTCGCCCCATTCCAGCTCGATCAGGCGCGGGGCATGGCTGCGCGCGGCGGCGCGGCCCACCATATGGACGCAGGGGTACTCATGCTCCAGCACCTCCCCGCGCGTCACCCGGACCTGAGCGCGGAACTGGTGGGCCAGATGCTCCACCTGATGCTCCAACTCGGCGGGGCCCATATGCTCGGGGCCGGTGTTGACCAGATCGCGCACCAGCGACACCGCATCGGCCTGCGCCAGAGCGGCGGCGATGGGCTTCACCTCGGCGGTCAGCAGGATGCGCGGGCCTTCCGCCTTGGCCTCGGCGCGGTAACGCTCGAAGCGATATTGCCCCAGCGCCCAGCCGATAAAGGCAGGCGCCGCGCGGGTTTCAGCGCCCTTGGGAAGCGCCAGCCGATACGCCCCGGCGGGCAGCGTTTCGGCCAGCTTTGCCAGGCACCAGCTTTTGAGCAGCTTCAGATCGGCGACGCCCGCCGCCACGGCCCAGCCATCGCCATCGGGGATGATCGCCTGCGCACCGGCCTCGCCCCTGAATTTCGCGCCGGTCAGGCTTGCGCGCTGGGCGGCGGTCAGGCTTTTCTGCCAGCCGTCGAACCCGGCCTTATCAATCAGATGGATCGTGATCGCGGCCTGCCCACGGTCCGGCTGGACCAGTTCGGGCGTGGCGGACTCGGCGGGGCTGGCGGGGGCATGTTTGCTCATGTATCGCATTCTATCCGGGCGAGGGTGGCCAAGTCCAGCCGCCACATCCATCCGGCGATCAGGAGAAGCATGATGCGGGTCTGGCAGGCACTGGCGATGGGCGGACTTCTGGCCTGTCTGGCTGCATCGGCGGCTGTTGCAGCGCCGGCGAAAATCGTGCCTCCGGGGCGCTCGATCAGCATCGCCAATCCGCTCTACAGCTTCGATTACGAATATCCCGCCGCCGCCGGACGCATCCCCGCGCTCAAGGCCTGGCTGGACAAGGATGCCGCCGATCACCTCAGCAGCATCGCCGGGCAGGCCAGAGACGCGCGCGAGGAAGCCCGCAAGGACAAGTCCACCTACATCAGCTATGATTCCAGCACCGGCTGGCAGGTGGTGACCGATTTGCCCGGCTGGCTCAGCCTGTCGGGCATGGAGGAGGAGTTTACGGGCGGGGCTCACCCCAACCACGGCCCCACCGCGCTGCTGTGGAACAAGAAGACCGGGCGCAGGGTCAAGGCGCTCGACCTGTTCGACACGGCGGCCCTCTCGGAGGCCATTCAGGCGCCCTTCTGCGAGGCGCTGAACAAGCAGCGCGCCGAGCGGCGCGGCGAACCCGTCGCCCCCGACAGCACCGACCCCTTCGACGAATGCATCGATCCGGTGAAGGAGGTGGTCATTCTCGGCAGCGCCGACCACGCCCATTTCACCCGCATCGGGATCCTCATCGCGCCCTATGAGGCCGGGCCCTATGCCGAGGGGGATTACGACATCACCCTGCCGGTGACGCCCGAGGTGCTGGCCGCCGTGAAACCGGCATGGCGCGGGGCGTTTGCGCTGTCGCGTTAGGCTTTTGTAGCGCTCGCGTTCCGGGACGGGCTTTGCTATGACAGGATTATGAACCGCTACCAATATGTCGATGCCGCCACGACTCCGCTGCGCGATGGCACCATCAAGCTGCACGGACCCGAAGGCTTCGAAGGCATGCGCAAGGCCGGTCGCCTCGCTGCCGAGATCCTCGATGCGCTGGCCCCCGTCGTGGTGCCCGGCATCACCACCGGGCAGATCGACGACATCGTGCGCCGGATGACGCTGGACGCCGGCGCGGTGCCCGCAACCCTGGGCTATCGCGGTTACGCGCACAGCTGCTGCACCTCGATCAACAATGTGATCTGCCACGGCATCCCCGGCGACCGCGTGCTGAAAGACGGCGACATCATCAACATCGACGTCACCCTGCTCAAGGACGGCTGGCACGGCGACACCAGCCGCATGTATCTCGTCGGCGACGTGCCGCTCAAGGCGCGCCGCCTGGTCGAGGTGACCTACGAATGCCTGATGATCGGCGTCGAGATGGCGCGCCCCGGCGTGACGCTGGGCGACATCGGCCACGCCATCCAGCGCCACGCCGAGAGCCACCGCTATGGCGTGGTGCGCGACTTCTGCGGCCATGGCCTGGGCCGCCTGTTCCATGACGCGCCCGAGGTGGTGCACCTGGGCACCCCCGGCACCGGCGTCGAACTGCGCGAGGGCATGTTCTTCACCATCGAGCCGATGATCAACCTCGGCAAACCCGCTGTGAAGATGATGGACGATGGCTGGACGGCGGTGACGCGGGATCGGTCGCTGTCGGCGCAGTTCGAGCATTCGCTGGGGATTACGGCGGATGGGTGCGAGATTTTCACAACCTCGCCCAAGGGGTTGCATAAGCCGCCTTATTGAAGGTTAGGAAGATGCGAGGGGGTTACCCCCTCGCGCTCCCATGACGTCTTCCGACGAAAGGGCAGGGGTGCCGCATCGGAGCGCCAAGACTATCCACCTGCGTGACCTAAGGCGCCGCAGGCATCAAATTCTTGCCTGCGGCGCGGCAAGCTGGGCGCAAGGCCGAACCCTTAGCGCCTACGCAGACACTAAAGGGAGCGCGAGGGCGATGGCCCTCGCATTTCTCTTTTCTTACCTTCCAGCCCTGATCGCCCCGGCTCCGGCAAAAGGCGCCAAAGCCACCAGCACCAGACTGACCGCCCCGCACAGGGCCACCCCGCTCGCCCCGCCGCTGGCCAGAGCGCCCGCGCCGAAGATCAGGATCGGCACGGCCAGAGGGATCACCAGTAGCCCGGCCAGCGCGGCGCCGCCCTTCAGCCCAGCCGTGATCGCCGCGACCATCACGCCCAGCGCGGCCAGACCCGGCGTGCCCGCCAGCAGGCCCAGCTCGACCATGCCAAGCTGCGTTCCATCCAGCCCCAGCAGCGCTCCGGCGGGCAGGGCGGCCAGCATCAGCGCGGGGGCGAAGCTGAGCCAGTGAGCGATGACGCGCATGGCGATCACGCCTTCCTCGGCGATGCCCCGCAGGGCCCATTGGTCGAAGAAGCCCATCTCGATGTCGGGCTCGACAAGGCGGTCGAGCGGGAGGATGGCGGCGAGCAGCGCGGCGACCCAGATCACCCCGCCGCCCACGCGGGCGAGCAGGCGCGGGTCCGGCCCGACGGCGAAGGGGAAGATGATCGCGACGGCGAGGAAGAACAGGATCGGCAGAGCGATGCCGCTGCCCAGTGCTCCGCCCTGGGCGCCGCGCAGCAGGCGGGCGAGGTCACGACGCAGGATGGCGAGGAGGGCGCCGGTCACAGGGCGTAATTCGCGATATCGAGCCGCTTTTCGCCGGGCAGGCGGATCGGCTGATGCGAGGTGACGATGGCGCTGCCGCCTTGGGCACAATGCTGGGTCACCAGCTCCTCGATCAGGGCGACGCCTGCGACATCCAGCCCGTTGAGCGGCTCGTCCAGCAGCCAGTTTTGGGCGTTCTGGCCGATCAGGCGGGCCAGAGCGGCGCGCTTCTTCTGCCCGGTCGAGAGGTAGCGCACCGGGACATCCAGCAGTCCGTCCAGCCCCAGCCTTTCCAGTGGCAGGTCGCGGGCGCGATCAATACCGCGCCAGAAGTCCAGCGCCTTGCCCAGCGGCAGAGCGGGGTCGAGCGCGGGGCGTTCATCGGCCAGGGCGATCGTGCCTTCCCACGCGATAGTCCCCGCCTTGGCCGCATCGCGCGGTTGCAGGCTGGGGGAGGGGCGTAGCAGTCCCGCCAGCATGCGCATCAGCGAGGTCTTGCCTGCGCCGTTCGGGCCTGTGAGATGCAGCGCCTCGCCTTGCTCCAGCCGCAGGTCGAGGCCGTGGAACAGCCAGCGGTCGCCTCGGCGGCAGCATAGGTCCCAAGCGGTAAGGGCGGCGGTTTGCATCGTCTGGCGATAGGGGATTGAAATCGGTTCATGAAGGGGGAGAGAAAAGAAAAGATGCGAGGGGGTTACCCCCTCGCGCTCCCATGACGTCTTCCGGCGAGCGGGCAGGGGAGGCCGAAATGTGGCGCCTGAACTCTCCACCTGAGGCGCCGCAGGCTTTAAATTTGTAGCACAGTGCCATCCTTCACTGCCTGCGGCGCAGCAAACTGGGCGCAAGGCCGAACCCGAAGCGCAACGCAGACAATAAAGGGAGCGCGAGGGCGATGGCCCTCGCATTCACTTCTTCAACCCTGCTTACAAGGCAGCGTTGTTGTAGCAATGCCACGTAAAAATCGCCGCCGCCCCGCGATAAGGCCGCCAGCCTTCCGCCAATTCGCGAGTCAGCTTCTCGCTGGGGCGCTCGTCCATACCCAGCAACTTCCCCAGCCCGACCTGCACCGCAAGATCGCCAGCGGGCCAGATATCCGCGCGGCCTTCGGCGAACAGCAGGTAGATCTCGGCGGACCAGCGGCCGATGCCCTTGATCTGGGTGAGGCGGGCGATAGCCTCTTCATCGTCCGAGGGCAGGGCGTCGAAATCGACCTCGCCCGCGATCACCAGCTCGCACAGGGACCGGGCGTAGGACTGCTTCTGGCGCGACAGTCCGCAGGCGCGCAAGGCGTCGAAATCGGCGGCCAGCAGCAGGTCGGGCGGGATATCCTCGCCCAGCGTGCCCGTCAGCTTGCTCCACATCGAGGCGGCGGCGGCCACGCTCACCTGCTGGCCCACGATGGTGCGCAGCATGGTGGCATAGCCCCGGTTGCGGATGCGCGGCTCGGGATAGCCGACAAGCGTCAGGGCGCGGGCGATGCCGGGTTCCTGTGCGGCGATGGCGTCCAGCCCGGTGCGTATGGCGTCGGCGCTGAGCCCCATGATCTTTCCTTATACGGCATATAACGGGATCGATAGCGCCCGCCATTGCAAATGAACGGGGCAGCCTTTAGCAGCCGGGGAAACACGATGCCATATCGGCGCTGTTTCCTGCGCAAGGACGGCAGCGTTATCATGAGGAAGTCTGCAACCATGCCCAAGATCACGATCGTCAGTCAGAGCGGGGACGCGCGCGACGTGGAGGCCCAGGTCGGCACCACGCTGATGGAGGCGATTCGCGACAATGGCTTTGATGAGCTGCTGGCGCTGTGCGGCGGTTGCTGCTCCTGCGCGACCTGCCATGTGCATGTCGATGCCACCTTTGCCGACAAGCTGCCGCCGATCAGCGCCGATGAGGACGATCTGCTCGACAGCAGCGACCATCGCGACGCCACCTCGCGCCTGTCGTGCCAGGTGCCTGTTACCGATGCTCTGGACGGCCTGCGCGTCACCATCGCTCAGGACGGTTGATCAGCGCCGGGGCCCAGTCATGCTTTAGCCGGGCAAAGCGCAATTCGTTTGCGCTGGCCCGCGCGGGCTTCTAGCCATGGCCACCATGACTGCAACGCCTCCCGTTCCGCCCGTTCAACGTTCCACGCTCGATCTGATCGGCAACACGCCGCTGGTGCTCCTGAAGGGCCCCAGCGAGGCGGCGGGCTGCGAGATCTGGGGCAAGTGCGAATTCGCCAATCCGGGGCAGAGCGTGAAGGATCGCGCCGCTTTGTGGATCGTGCGCGATGCCGAGGCGCGCGGCGTGCTGAAGCCGGGCGGCACGATTGTCGAGGGCACGGCGGGCAACACCGGCATCGGTCTGGCGCTGGTGGCCAATGCGCTGGGCTACAAGACGATCATCGTCATGCCCGAGACGCAATCGCGCGAGAAGATGGACACGCTGCGCGCATTGCGGGCCGAGCTGGTGCTGGTGCCGGCCGCGCCTTTCAGCAATCCGGGTCATTTCGTGCACACCTCGCGCCGTCTGGCCGAGGAGACGGAGGGCGCGATCTGGGCCAACCAGTTCGACAACATCGCCAACCGTAAGGCGCATATCGAATCGACCGCGCCGGAAATCTGGGCGCAGATGGAAGGCCGCATCGACGGCTTCACCTGCGCGGCGGGCACAGGCGGCACGCTGGCGGGTACGGGCATGGGGCTGAAGGCCTTCGATGAGAACATCACCATCGCGCTCACCGATCCGCATGGCGCGGCGCTGTACAATTACTTCGCCTGCGGAGAGCTGAAGGCCGAGGGCAACTCCGTGGCCGAGGGCATCGGTCAGGCCCGCATCACCGCCAATCTGGATGGCGCGCCGATCGACACGCAGTTCCGCATCTCGGATGCCGAGGGTCTGGTCTGGGTCGAAAAGCTGCTGGCCGATGAAGGTCTGGCGCTGGGCCTGTCGAGCGGGATCAATGTGGCGGGCGCTGTGGCGCTTGGTCGCCAGTTGGTGGCGCAGGGGCGCAAGGACGTGCGGGTGGGAACCATCCTGTGTGATACCGGTTTCCGTTATCTCTCCACTCTGTTCAATCGTGCCTGGCTGGAGGCGAAAGGACTCCCGGTCTTTCCCTGGCTGACATGATGGTGTAAAAGAGGTTTAATGACCATCGGTTCGCACATCTCCATCGCTTCGGGCGCTGGCATTCCGGGCTCTGCTCTGGCGGGGACTCCGCTGGCCGGTGGCCCGCTGGACGGTGTGACACCGCAGCTCGGTCTGACCTCTTCTCCACGCGAATTGCGGTCTCAGGCGATGCAGCGGCTGCAGGTCGGCCTGTTCGGTCTGGCGCTGATGCTGCTGCTGGTGGGGCTGGCCAACATCATCATGGATCACGCCAAGGCGAACGAGGCGGCGATGGCTGCCTCCAACAAGGTGATGATGACCAACAGCGGCGGGGCTGCTGGCAACACCGATCCGCTGGCCGATATCAGCATGATGCCCGACGCGGCCAAGGCTCATAGCGCGGTTCATCCCGCCGGGCATTGACCGCAGGCGCGGTTTTCTCCGACAGATTGTTGATGTTTTCACTGGCCGGGGGCTGAGGGCCTCTGGCTTTCGTGTTTTCGCGCAGGCGCTCCTGAGACGACTCGGGGGCGCTTTTTCATGCGCGCGAATCGCATGCGCATGGAGGCGAATCACATGGCTTGGCGTTTCGCGGGAAAATGCGGGAAGTCTTGGGGAAAGACCCGATATGCTTAGGGGAAGATGCGGGTATGATGGCGTTCATCCTTGTAAAATGGCGTTTTTCGGACGTTATCGGGTCAGGATGGTTGGTTTACGCGGGCCAGCGGTAAGTTCTTGGTTAGCATGCTTGGGGTGCGAATCTAAAAAAATACCTTCTAAAACAACTATATAGATATATCGTGGGTATAAGGTGGCATAAATTCCCGCAATGTGGCTTCCCTGCCCGCCCGCGAAACGGTAAGTATCCATCATCGGGACAGGGATTCACGGCGTTTTGCTGAAAGGCAGTCGGTGGTGGCGTATCGGGCGCCGCACCGGATCGTGGCTTCTTGTCCTTCGCTCATGGGGCTGTTTCAGCGACGGGGAAGAGACGGGGTGACTGGCAAGCCGGTCATATACAGTGGTCAGGGCTTCTCGCCGAAGGGTGACAAGGATCGCTTCGTGCTGCCCGCCGCATTCCGCAAGACGGTCACCGAATCGAGCGAGGGCAAGGGCCTGCTGCTGGTCTCCAAGCATGACAAATGGGACTGCCTGATCGGCTATGGTCTCTCGCGCCGCGAGGGGTTGATGGCCCAGATCGACCGCGAGGAAGAAATGGCCGCCCGCGCCAGCCAGCCCTTCGACCGCGACATGCGCTATTTCCAGCTCTTCGACTGTGCGGAAATCAGCTTCGACGGTTCGGGCCGCTTCATCATCCCCGCTCACCTGCGCGCGCTGGGCGGGATTGGCGATGCCATCTACTATCAGGGTGCCGGTCCCTTCTTCACCCTGTGGTCGCCCGAAGTGCTCGCCCGCCAGGACGGCCCGCAATGGGCCAGCGCCCAGGCCGCCTGCGCCAGCCTGACCGAGGGGGCACGCAAATGAGCCTTGATCCTGTCGCCCTCACCCCCGCCGACGCCCCGCATATTCCCGTGCTGATCGCCGAGGTGATTGCCGCCCTCGCGCCGCGTCCCGGCGCCGTGGTGGTCGATGGCACCTTTGGCGCCGGCGGCTACACCCGCGCCCTGCTGGCGGCGGGCGCGACGGTGCATGCCTTCGATCGCGACCCCGATGCGATCCGCAATGGCCGCCTGTGGCCCGAGGCGCAGGGCGAGAACCCGCGCCTGATCCTGCATCCGCGCCGTTTCTCCGAAATGGCCGAAGCGCTGAGCGAGGCGGGCGTGGAACAGGTCGATGGCGTCACGCTGGACATCGGCGTCTCCTCAATGCAGCTCGATCAGGCGGAGCGTGGCTTCAGCTTCTCGATGGATGCCGCGCTCGACATGCGCATGGAGCAGGACGGCCCCAGCGCTGCCGATTTCGTCAACACGGCCGAGGAAAGCGAAATCGCCGACGTGCTGTTCCGCTATGGCGAGGAGCGCCAGTCGCGCCGCGTCGCGCGCTTTATCGTCGGCGCGCGCCCCATCGAGACGACCGGGCAACTGGCGAACGTGATCCGCCGCGCGCTGGGCCACAAGCCGCATATGCCCAAGGACCCGGCGACGCGCAGCTTTCAGGCGATCCGCATCCATGTGAACGACGAACTGGGCGAGCTGGAAGCGGCTCTTTCCGCCGCCGAGGCCCTGCTGGCGCCCGAGGGCAAGCTGGCCATCGTCAGCTTCCACAGTCTGGAAGACCGCATGGTCAAGCAGTACCTCAAGGCGGCCAGCGGCGATGTGCCCGCCACCTCGCGCTATGTGCCCATCGCTGCCGAGGCACCGCCCGCCGTCTTCACCAAGGTTTCCAAGGCCATTCGTCCCTCGCAGGAGGAGCTGGACCGCAATCCGCGTGCCCGCTCCGCCACTCTGCGCCACGCCACCCGCACCACCACTCCCGCGCGACTTCGGAGGTCCGCATGATCATGACCCGTGACCGCCTGCACACCATCGGCTGGGGTATGGCGCTGACCATCTGTTTTGCCCTGATGATGGCACTGACCGTGCGGGTAAATGCCGTGAAGAGCGAAGTGCGTCTGGCCGACCGCCAGATCAACGAGCTGAACCGCGAGAAGATGCTGCTCGACACCGAGTTCCAGACCCGCGCCAGCCAGCAGCAGCTCACCGCCTTCAACGATGTGGACTTCGGCCTCGAAGCGCCCAAGCCCGCGCAATATCTGGAAAACGAGCGCCAGCTCGCCGTGCTGGGCAAGGCCGCTTCGCCCGACGCTCCGCCGCAGATCCGCGTGGCCAGCGCCGATACGGATGGGCGCCCCGGCATCGTCTCGGCGGCGGGGCCGCTGGCCGGGCGGATCATCGGCTCGGCGGTGGCGGGGGAGGTACCCCGCGACGGGGTGCGCAAGCCTTTGCGGGCCAGCCAGCTTGAGGATCGTCTCTCGCAGGTCGGCTCCCGCAGCGCCGAGCGCGCGGAGTAAGGGGCGGTGGCCACACGGCCTCTCGACGAGCTGAAGGCCGCTGAAGGCCGGGCCAAGGCACGCCCCAATGTTCGCGCATTGGGGCATGTGCCGTTGGGCGTTCCGGTCAACAGCAACGTCTCGATGCGCCATGGCCCCGGCGCCACGGTGATCGGCATCGGCCAGCGCCACAATACGGTGATTTCGGCCAGCCGGGTCGATCTGGTCAACCAGCGCTCGCGCGCCTTGACGGTGGCGCGCTGGCGCACGCTGCTGGTGCTGATCGGCTTTGCGCTGATCGCGCTGATCGCGGAAATCCGCATCGCCCATCTGGGCCTGACCAAGACCGGGCGCAGCGATGTGCCGAGCAGCGCCTACACGTCGCGCCGGGCCGAGATCATCGACCGCAACGGCATGTCGCTGGCGCGGGCTTTCCCCGCCTATGCCCTGTGGTTCAACCCCAAGGCGCTGGGCACGGGTGAGGGCAAGAATGGCGAAAGCGCTCTGGTGCGCAGCCCGAAGGAAGTGGCGCAGGCGCTGGTCCGCATCTTCCCCGATGAGGATGTCGATGCGCTGACCAAGCGCCTCTCCAGCGGCGAGCCCGGCTATCTGCGCCGCCGCATCCTGCCGGATGAGGCGAACCGCGTCCACGCGCTGGGCGAACCCGCGCTGGAATTCCCGCGCGAGAATGAGCGTTACTATCCGCAAGGATCGATGGGCGCCCATATCCTTGGTTTCGTTGACAACAATGGCCACGGCCAGGTCGGGCTGGAGAAGGTCTATGACCAGCGCCTGACCGATCCGGCGCAGCGCGGCACGCCGATGCAGCTCTCCATCGATGCGCGCGTGCAGGGCGCTCTGGAGGCAGACCTTGCATGGGGTCTGGCGCGCGCTCAGGCCCGCAGCGCGGCGGGCATCGTGATGGATGTGGACACGGGCGAGGTGGTGGCTCTGGCCTCGCTGCCCGCCTTCAACCCCAATGCCATCGACGCCGAGGGCGCCAAGCATACCTTCAACCTGATCTCCAGCCAGCCCTTCGAGCTGGGCAGCGTGATCAAGCCGATCACCGTGGCCGTCGCCATCGACAATGGCGTGCTGCGCGATATGGCCACGCGCTATCCGGCGGGCGGCCAGCGCGAGGTGGGCGGCCACCTTGTGCATGACGACGCGAATTTCGGCGCTTCGCTGAACATTCCCGAGGCGCTGATCCATTCCTCGAACATCGTGCTGGCGCAGTTGGGCGACCAAATCGGCCCGCAGCGCATGATGGATACCTTCCATCGCCTGGGCTTTGGCGAGCGTCCGCATATCGAGCTGCCCGCGCGCGGTGCCCCCATCTGGCCGCGCCCGGATTCGCACGGGCTGTGGACGCGGGTCAGCAACACCACCGTTGCCTATGGCCATGGCATCTCGATCACCGAACTGCATCTGGCCTGCGCCTATGCCGCGCTGGTCAATGGCGGCGTGTGGCGCCCGGCCACGCTCTTCAAGCTGGATCCCAACCACATCCCCGAAGGCCGCCGCATCTGGAAGGCCAGCACCAGTGCGCGCATCCGCCAGTTGCTGCGCGCCATCGTGTCGAACGGCACGGGGCGCAGCGCCAATGCCGCGGGCTATCGCATCGGCGGCAAGACCGGCACCGCCGAGCGTTCGGACGCCCATGGCTATCACAAGGACAAGGTGGTGACGACCTTCGCCGCGGCCTTCCCGATGGACAAGCCGCGCTATGTGGTGATCTCCACGCTGGACGAGCCGCAGCGCAATGCCGCCACCTCCTATCAGCGCACGGCGGCATGGAACGCCGCGCCGATCGTGGGCCGCCTGATCCCCAAGATCGGGCCCCTGCTGGGGGTGATGCCTGACGAGACCCGCGATATCGATATTTCCGACATCGCCCCGCTGATCGCGAATGGAGAAGGCGAATGAAGCTGGCTGCCCTGGCCGCGCTGGCGGGACTTGATGGCTTGCGGGAAACCGGTGACGCGAACGTCACCGGTTTTGCCGCTTCCGGTGATGTGAACATCACCGGCTTTGCCATCGATAACCGGAAGGTTGCGCCGGGGAATGTGTTCGGGGCTTTTCCTGGCCTGCGCGTCAATGGCGAGGACTTTATCCCCGCCGCCGTCGCGGCCGGTGCCGTCGCTGTGGTGGCGCGCCCCGAGGCGAAGGTGGAAGGCGCGATCCATATCGCTGCCGATGAACCGCGCCTGGCTTTCGCCCAACTCGCCGCGGGCTTCTATCAGCCGGTGCCCGAGACGCTGGTGGCGGTGACGGGCACCAACGGCAAGACCTCCTGCGTGGAGATGACGCGGCAGCTTTGGCGCATGGCGGGGCATCCGGCGGCCAGCATCGGCACGCTGGGCGTCACCACGCCTCAGGAAACGACCTATACCGGGCTGACCACGCCGGACATCGTCACCTTCCTTGCCAATCTGGCCGGGCTGGCCCGTGAGGGCGTGACCCATGTCGCCTATGAGGCCTCCAGCCACGGCCTCTCGCAATATCGCAATGAAGGGCCGCGCGTTGTCGCTGGCGGTTTCACCAATCTCAGCCGCGACCATCTCGATTATCACGCCGATATGGAGGATTATTTCGCCGCCAAGATGCGCCTCTTCACGCAAGTGGTCGAGGATGGCGGCGCGGCGGTGATCTGGGCGGATGACGAATGGTCGGACCGGGCCATCGTCGTGGCGAAGCAGCGCGGCCTGCGCCCCGTCACCGTGGGCCAGCAGGGTGAGACGCTGCGCCTTGTCAGCCGCACGCCGGGCCTGCTGGGCCAGCAGCTTGTGATCGAGCATGACGGCGCCACCAAAACCGTCAACCTGCCGCTGATCGGCGCCTATCAGGCCGCCAATGCGCTGGTCTCCGCCGGCTTGGCGCTGGCCAGCGGCATTGGCGCGGCGCAGGTCTTCGATGGCCTCTCGCGCCTGCAGCCGGTGCGCGGGCGGCTGGAGCGCGCCGGGCTCAACCGCGCCGGGGCGCCCGTCTATGTCGATTATGCCCATACGCCCGATGCGCTGGAAGCCGCGATTGCCGCGCTGCGTCCGCATGTGCATGGCCAGTTGATCGTGATCTTCGGCGCTGGCGGCGACCGCGATGAGGGCAAGCGCCCCGCCATGGGCCGCATCGCCGCCGATCACGCCGACATTGCCATCGTCACCGACGACAACCCGCGCGGCGAAGATCCTGCCGCGATCCGCGCCGCCGTGCTGGCGGGCATGGATGCGCCGCTCGCTGAGGTGTATGAGATCGGTGACCGGCGTGAGGCCATTGCGCGGGGGATATCTCTGGCCGAGGCAGGGGATATCGTCTTGATTGCGGGCAAGGGACATGAGCAAGGCCAGATCGTGGGGCGCGGCGATGCAATGCGTGTGCTGCCTTTCGACGATGTGAGTGTGGCGCGCGAATATGCTGGACAGGCCGGGACCGGACAGGCCGGGGTTGGACAGGCAGCGGGGGCGCAGGAGTAAGATGATGACGAAAAAGGCCCGCATCATGGACTGGCCCGAAGACCCGGTGGACGCTCTGCCGACCGCCCTGTGGGATGCCGCCAGCGTCGCGAAGGCCATCGGCGGCACCACGCAGGAAGACTGCTTCATCGCCAATGTGGCGACCGACTCGCGTGAGATCGGCGAGGGCGGTCTGTTCTTCGCCATGCGCGGCGAGGCGATGGATGGCCACCGTTTCATCCCCACCGCCATGACGCGCGGCGCCAGCCTGGTCGTGGCTGAGCATCCCGTCGATGCTCCCCATGTGCTGGTGAAGGACAGCTTTGCCGCGCTTCAGGCTTTGGGCGCCGCCGCGCGTGCCCGCGTCCTGCCCGAGGCGCGCATCATCGGCGTCACCGGCTCGGTCGGCAAGACCAGCGTGAAGGAGGCGATCTACGCCGCTCTGGATCGCACCAGCCGGGGCGGGGCGCATCGCTCGGTGAAAAGCTACAACAACCATGTCGGCGTGCCGCTCAGCCTGTCGCGGATGCCCGCGCGCACGCTCTATGGTATCTTCGAGATGGGGATGAACCATGCCGGGGAAATCTCGGATCTGACGGCGCAGGTGAAGCCGCATGTCGCGGTCATCACCAACATCGCCCCCGCCCATATCGAGAATCTGGGCTCGGAAGAGGCGATTGCCGACGCCAAGGCGGAAATTTTCGAGGGTCTGGTCGAGGGCGGCACCGCCGTCATCCCCGCCGACAGCCCCTATTTCGAACGTTTGAAGGCAGCGGCTCTGGCCAAGGGCGCGAAGGTGCTTTCGTTTGGTCGCGCGGCGCACGCCGATGTGCGGCTGCTCGATGCGTTGGCCTCGCCGGGGCTGGGCGGGCGCAGCGGTGGCTCGCTGGTCACCGCCGATCTGGGCGACATTCGCCTGTGCTACACCGTGGCCTCGCCCGGTGAGCATTGGGTCATCAACTCGCTGGCGGTGATGGCGGTGGTCCGCGCCGTGGGCGCCGATTTCGGTGCGGCAGGTCTGGCCATGGCCGAGCTGGAAGGGCTGGCCGGGCGCGGCGCGCGTGTGGAGATCACCACCAAGGACGGCGGCACTGCGCTGCTGATGGATGAAAGCTACAACGCCAATCCGGCCTCGATGCGCTCGACGCTGGCGGTGCTGGGCGCGGAGAAGGCCAAGCGCCGCATCGCCGTGCTGGGCGCCATGAAGGAGCTGGGCGATTTCGGCCCGGCGCTCCATGCCCAGCTTCTGGCGCCGATTGCCGAGGCCAAGGTGGATTTCGCTTTGCTGGTCGGCCCGGAAATGGCGGCGCTGGCCGAGGAACTGGGGACATCCGGCCAGGGCGCGCTTGGCAAGCCCATCCCCTTCACCCATTGCCAGACCGCCGATGAGGCGATTGCCCGTCTGGCCGCCTTCGGGCTGGCCGATGGCGACGCCCTGCTGGTCAAGGGATCCAATTCTGTCGGTCTGGGCAAGCTGGTTTCCAGCTTGCTCGCGCCTTCTGCTTAACGGACGATACTGAACGCCCATGCTCTACTTCATCGCCCAGTGGTTCCATTTTGCGGGCCTTGCCAATCTGGTGCGTTACCAGACGTTCCGCGCCGGTGCCGCACTGATGACCGCGCTGATCATCGGCCTGATCATCGGCCCGCGCTTCATCACCATGCTGCGCGCCAAGCAGGGCAAGGGCCAGCCCATCCGTGAAGACGGCCCGCAGAGCCATCTGGCCAAGCGTGGCACGCCGACCATGGGCGGGTTGATGATCCTGATCTCGCTGGTGGCCTCGATGCTGCTGTGGATGGACCTGACCGATCCCTTCGTCTGGGCCTGCCTTGCCGTGACCATCGGTTTCGGCGTGATCGGCTTCCTCGACGATTACGACAAGGTGACCAAGCGCAGCACCAAGGGCGTCTCCAGTAAGGTGCGCCTGATCGCGGAATTCGCCGTGGCGGGCGTGGCGACATGGATCATCGTGCAGCACACCGGCACCAACCTCTATGTGCCCTTCCTGCCCAACACCTATATTCCGCTCAGCTATGCCTATTACCCCTTCGCGGCCTTTGTGATCGTGGGGGCGGGCAATGCGGTGAATCTGACCGACGGTCTGGATGGTCTGGCCACCATGCCGGTCATCATCGCGGCGGGCGCCTTCGCGATCATCGCCTATCTGACGGGCCGCGTGGACTACACCCATTATCTGGGCATTCCCCATGTGCCGCGCGCCGGTGAGCTGGCGATCCTCTGCGCCGGGATCATGGGCGCTGGCCTTGGGTTCCTGTGGTTCAACGCGCCGCCCGCCGCCGTCTTTATGGGCGACACCGGTTCGCTGGCGCTGGGCGGAGCCTTGGGTGCCATCGCGGTGGCCGCGCATCACGAGATCGTGCTGGCGATCATCGGCGGGCTCTTCGTGATGGAGGCGGCCAGCGTCATCATTCAGGTGTTCTTCTACAAGCGCACCGGGCGCCGCATCTTCCGCATGGCGCCGATCCACCACCACTTCGAGCAGAAGGGCTGGGCCGAATCCACCGTGGTGATCCGCTTCTGGATCGTGTCGATCGTGCTGGCGCTGATCGGCCTCTCCACGCTGAAGCTGCGGTGAGCCGATGATCTCCTCCCCCGCCTTTGCCGGAAAACGTTACGCGGTGCTGGGTCTGGCCCGCTCCGGCCAGACGGCAGTGGCCGCGCTGGTGGCGGGTGGGGCGCAGGTCACCGCCTGGGACGCCAAGGAAGAGCCGCGCCATGCCGTGGCTGAGTTGCATGGCGACAAGGTGGTGCTGGCCGATCCGCTGGCGATCGATCTCATCGGTTTTGCGGGCATGGTCGTCTCGCCCGGCGTGCCGATCAACCGCCATCCGATTGCCGATGCCGCGCGCGCCGCCGGTGTGCCGCTGATCTGCGATATCGAGCTTTTCGCCCAGAGCCGCGATTCCCTGCCGCCGCACAAGGTCGTGGGCATCACCGGCACCAATGGCAAATCCACCACCACCGCGCTGACCAAGCATCTGCTCGATGTAGCGGGCATTCCCGCCATCATGGGCGGCAACATCGGCCTGCCCATTCTGGGTCAGGAACCGCTGCCGGCCGGGGGCGTCTATGTGCTGGAGCTGTCGTCCTATCAGATCGATCTGACGCAAAGGCTCGATTGCGAGGTGGCGGTGCTGCTCAACCTCACGCCCGATCATCTGGACCGCTATGACGGTTTTGAGGGCTATGTCGCCAGCAAGGCGCGGCTCTTCGGCATGCAGGCGCTGGGCCGCCTGGCGCTGGTCGAGATGAAGGCCGAAATGGCGCTGGATGTGCTGCGTGACGCGCCCGATGGCCAGCGCTTCACCTTTATCGAAAGCGTCGACCTCCCCGGCGATCAGGCCGAATGGCCCAGCCTTGCCGGGCCCCACAACCGCGCCAATGCGCAGGCTGCCGTTGCCGCCGTGCGCGAGCTGGGGTTGGATGAGGCCACCATCGAGCAGGGCCTGAAAAGCTTCAACGGCCTGCCGCATCGCATGGAGCGGGTGGCGGAATCGAACGGCGTCATCTTCATCAACGATTCCAAGGCGACCAATCCGGCCTCCACGGCGCCCGCTCTGGCCGCCTTTCCGCCGGTCGAGGGGCACAAGCGCCTGCACTGGATCGTCGGGGGCCTGCCCAAGGGTGTGGATCTCGACGATTGCGCCGGGGGCTTCCCCAATGTGGCCGCCGCCTACACCATTGGCGATGCCGGGCCGCTGTTCGCCGAAATCCTTGCGCCCCATATGCCGGTCGTCCGCGCCGAAATGATGAGCGAGGCCATCCGCCGCGCCATCGAGGCCGCGAACCCCGGCGATGTGGTGCTGCTGTCTCCGGCCTGCGCCAGCTTCGACCAGTTCCGCGATTTCGAGGCGCGGGGCGAAACCTTCCGTCAGATTGTCGAGGTTTTGACGGGGCAGGGTGATCACACCCACGGCGAGGAAGGCTGACCCCATGCCCGCCACGCCGCCCGGACCGTCCACCCCACCGCCGCCGGGCAGCTCTCCTGCCGGGCCAACGTTGACGCCCGCCCCTTACGTACCGGGCGCCGGTGCCGGCGAGGACAACGGAAGCTGGGCCAAGCGCGCCGGTCGCGGAGAATGGGCCACATGGTGGCGCGAGATCGACCGCGTGCTGCTGGTGCTGATCTTTGCCCTGATGGGCATTGGCGCACTGGCCGTGGCGGCGGGATCGCCGGCTGCCGTCCATGCCCCGGCCATGGCGCGCAAGGGCTTTGGCGACCTGCATTTCTTCTATCTGCACATCGGCTTTCAGAGCGTCGGCCTGATCGCCATGCTGGTCTGCTCGCGTCTGAATCGCGAACAGGCGCGGCGGGTGGGGATCATGCTTGGCGCGGCCATGCTGGTGGCGCTGATGCTGGTGCCGGTGATCGGCGCCAACATCAACGGCGCCAAGCGCTGGCTCAAGCTGGGCATCACCATCCAGCCCTCCGAGTTCCTGAAACCGGCCTTCGCGATCTGCCTCGCCTGGGTGCTCTCGTGGAAGCTGCGCGACGGCAAGCTGCCGGTGATGATGATCTGCGTCGGGCTGACGGGCCTGGTGGCGATGCTGCTGATGCTTCAGCCCGATTTCGGATCGACGGTGCTGTTTCTGCTGGTGGGCTTCACCATGCTGTTGGTGGCGGGCCTGCCGCTCAGCCCGGCGCGTATCGGTCTGTTCGCCGGGCTTGGCGCGGGCGTGGTGGCGCTGGCCTATATGTTCTACGGCAATGCCCGCAACCGTATCGACGACTTCCTGCTCAACCTTTCGGGCGGCGGGGACCAGTACGATCAGGTCCATCTGGCCTTCCGCACGCTGGTGGCGGGCGGCTGGACCGGCACCGGCCTGTGGCTGGGCACCCAGAAGAAGTCGCTGCCCGAACCGCATACCGACTATATCTTCTCGGTGATCGGCGAGGAGTTTGGCCTGCTGATGTGCGCCGTGGTGGTGGTGCTCTATTTCGCCATTGTGGCGCGCGTGCTGATCCGTCTGGCGCAGGAGGAAGACCTCTTCACCGTGCTGGCGGGCACGGGCCTTGTGGTGCAGATCGGTGGGCAGGCCTTCATCAACATTCTGGTCAATCTGCAGCTTTTCCCGTCGAAAGGCATGACGCTGCCGCTGATTTCCTATGGCGGTTCCTCCACCATCGCCCTGTGCATCGGGGTGGGCTTTTTGCTCGCGATCACAAGGCGCAACCCCTATCTGACGCATGATCCGTTCCAGAGTGAGGGCGCTTTAGGGGGCAGGGGGCTGCCGCTGCATCTTGTCTCGCCCTTTTCCACCGCCTATCCGTCCAAGCCCGACAACCTTAAGAAGTGAGCCTCGCCGACATGACCCAGGTCTCCCGCCATTATGTGCTGGCCGCGGGCGGCACCGGCGGCCATCTGATCCCCGCCTTCGCTCTGGCGGTGGAGCTGGAGCGGCGCGGGCATCATGTCGCGCTGGTGACCGATGTGCGCGGCGCCGCCATCCCCGGTCGGCCCGAGGGGCTGACGGCGCATGTGCTTCCCGCCGGTCGTCTGCAGGGCAAGAACCCCATTAACTGGGTGAAGGGGTTGATGGCGATCATGGAAGGGCGGCGCATGGCGCTGCGCCTTTATGAAAGCTTCCAGCCCAGCGCGGTGATCGGCTTTGGCGGCTATCCGGCGCTTCCGGCGCTGCTGGCGGCCAAAAGCGCGGGCATCCCTAGCCTGATCCATGAGCAGAACGCCGTGCTGGGCCGGGTGAACCGCTTCCTCGCCAAGGGCGTCAACGCCATCGCCACCGCCAGTGCCGAAACCGACCGGCTCGACGCTAAATATGCCGAAAAGACCCATGTCATCGGCAATCCGGTGCGTGAGGAGGTGCTGCGCCTGCGCGACCAGCCTTTCCCGCCCTTCACCGAGGATGGTCTGCTGCGCGTGTTGGTGACCGGCGGCTCGCAGGGGGCTCGCGTCCTTTCCGAAGTGGTGCCCGATGGGCTGGCCATGCTGCCGCCGTCGCTGCGCACCCGACTGCAGGTGATCCAGCAGTGCCGCGCCGAGGACATCGACGCCGTGCGCACCCGCTATGCCTCGCATGACATCCCCGCCGAGCTGGCGACCTATTTCGAGGATATGGCCACCCGTCTGGCCGATGCTCACCTGTTTATCGGCCGTTCGGGCGCCAGCACCATTGCCGAGCTGACCGCCGTGGGCCGCCCCGCCATCCTCGTGCCCTTGCCCATCGCCACCGACGATCATCAGGCCGCCAATGCGCGCGAGATGGTGGTGGCGGGCGGCGCGCGCTCGATCCGACAGGAGAAATTTACCGCCGTGGAACTGGCCAAGCAGATTCAGGCCCTGGCCCAGCGCCCCGAGACGCTGGCCAATGCCGCCCATGCCGCGTGGAATTGCGGCCATCCCAACGCCGCCGCCGATCTGGCCGATCTGGTGGAGAGCTTTGGCGCGGAGCCTTTGATGGACGTTATCAAGGTGGACAGTGCCGCCCTGCCTGCGGGCGCGAAGGGGCAACTGGCATGAAGGGCGTTGCAACGGACATCGGCACCATCCATTTCGTCGGCATCGGCGGGATCGGCATGTCGGGCATTGCCGAGGTGATGGCGAACCTTGGCTACACGGTGCAGGGCAGCGACATTGCCGAGGGCTATGTGGTGGAAGGCCTGCGCCAGCGCGGCATCAAGGTGATGATCGGCCATGCCGCCGAGAATCTGGGCGATGCCGCCGTGGTCGTCACCTCCACCGCCGTGAAGCGTGACAATCCTGAGGTCGCCGCCGCTCTGGAGCATCGCGTCCCCGTGGTGCGCCGCGCCGAAATGCTGGCCGAGCTGATGCGGCTGAAGAACACCGTCGCCGTGGCCGGTACGCATGGCAAGACGACGACCACCAGCATGGTCGCCGCGCTGCTCGATGCTGGCGGGGTGGACCCGACCGTCATCAACGGCGGCATCATCAACAGCTACGGCTCCAACGCGCGCCTTGGCGCCAGCGACTGGATGGTGGTGGAAGCCGACGAAAGCGACGGTAGCTTCCTGCGTCTGGACGGCACCATCGCGGTGGTGACCAACATCGATCCCGAGCATCTCGACCATTACGGGTCGTTTGACCGGGTGAAGCAGTGCTTCGTCGAATTTATCGAGAACGTGCCCTTCTATGGCGCGGCGGTGCTCTGCATCGACCATCCCGAAGTGCAGGCGATCATCCCCAAGGTGCGGGATCGCCGGGTCATCACCTATGGTTTCTCGGCGCAGGCCGATGTGCGCGGCGAGAATGTGACGCCCTATCCCGGCGGCAACCGCTTTACCGCCGTGCTGCGCCAGCGCGATGGCAGCTTCCGCCGCATCGAGGGTATCGAGCTGCCGATGCCGGGCCGCCACAATGTCCAGAATGCGCTGGCCGCTGTGGCCGTCGCGGTGGAGATGGGCGTCGCCGATGAGCTGATCCGGGGCGGTTTCGCCAAATTCGGGGGCGTGAAGCGTCGCTTTACCAAGGTGGGCGAGGTGGATGGCGCCACCATCATCGACGATTACGGCCACCACCCTGTCGAGATCCGCGCCGTGCTGGCCGCCGCGCGCGAAAGCATGCAGAACCGCGTGATCGCCGTGGTGCAGCCACATCGCTTTACCCGTCTGCGCGATCATCTCGATGATTTCGCCGCCGCCTTCAACGATGCCGATATCGTCTATGCCGCCCCGGTCTATGCCGCTGGCGAGCAGCCCATCGAGGGCGTGGACTCCGCCGCCATGGTGCAGGGCATCAAGGCGAGGGGCCATCGCAGCGCGCATCTCATCGCGGGTGCCGACGATCTGGCGGGCACGCTGGCTGATGTGATTCAGCCGGGCGATATGGTCGTGTGCCTTGGCGCGGGCGATATCACCAAATGGGCCGCCGGGCTGGCACCTGCCATTGCGGAGCGCAAGGGCCTGTGAGCTGGACCCCGCCTCCTGTTGCCGGGCGCTTGACGGCTGATGCTCCACTGGCCCCGCTGGTGTGGTTCAAGAGCGGTGGCGTGGCGCAATGGCTGTTCGAGCCGAAAGACGTGGACGATCTGCGCGGTTTTCTGGCGCAGCTTCCCGCCGACGTGCCGGTGATGGCGCTGGGGCTGGGCAGCAATCTGATCGTGCGCGATGGCGGTGTGCCGGGCGTGGTGGTCCGTCTGGGTAAGGCCTTCGCCAAGGTCGAGAGACTGGACGATCTGACGCTGAATTGCGGCGGCGGTGCGAGTGGCATTCTGGTCTCCTCCACCGCGCGCGATGCCGGGATTGCGGGGCTGGAGTTCCTGCGCTCGATCCCCGGCACAGTGGGTGGTTTCGTGCGCATGAATGGCGGCGCCTATGGGCGTGAGGTGAAGAATATTCTGGTCGATTGCGATGTGGTGACGCGCGATGGCCAGTTGGCAACGCTGCCGCTGTCCGATCTGGGTTACACCTACCGCCATTCTGATCTGGCCGAAGGCGCGATTGTCGTATCAGCCCGCTTCCGTGGCCAGCCCGGCGAGGCCGAGGCCATTCAGGCCGAGATGGACCGCATCTCCGCCAGCCGCGAGGCCAGCCAGCCCCTGCGCAGCAAGACCGGCGGCTCGACCTTCAAGAACCCTCCGGGCGAGCGTGCCTGGGAGCTGGTGGACCGTGCCGGATGCCGGGGGCTGACCATCGGCGGCGCGCAGGTCAGCGAGAAACACACCAATTTCCTCATCAACACCGGCAATGCCACCAGCGCCGACATCGAGACGCTGGGCGATGAAGTGCGCCGCCGGGTCAAAGCGCAATCCGGCGTCGAGCTGGAATGGGAAATCAAGCGAGTAGGCAAGACATTGTGAGCAAGTTGCCCCACCTTCATATCGCCGTGCTGATGGGCGGCTGGTCTTCGGAACGCCCCGTCTCGCTGATGAGCGGCAATGGCGTGGCCGATGCTCTGGAAAGCCGGGGCCACAAGGTCACCCGCATCGATATGGGCCGCGATGTCGCCCTCAAGCTGGCTGAGGCCAAGCCCGATGTGGTCTTCAACGCCCTGCATGGCGCGCCGGGTGAGGATGGCAGCGTGCAGGGCATGATGGATCTGATGGGCCTCACCTACACCCATTCGGGCCTGACCAGCAGCGTGATCGCCATCGACAAGGAACTGACCAAGCAGGCGCTGATCCCGCATGGCATCCCCATGCCGGGCGGCCGCATCGTGCAGAGCGCCGAGCTGTTCGACAAAGACCCGCTGCCGCGCCCCTATGTGCTGAAACCGGCCTGCGAGGGGTCCAGCGTAGGCGTCGCCATCGTGACGGCCAATGGCAATTACGGCAATCCCATCGGGCGCGACGTGGAAGGCCCCTGGCACCATTTCCCCGAGCTGATGGCCGAGCCCTTCATTCGCGGCAAGGAACTGACCACCGCCGTGCTGGGCGACAAGGCTCTGATGGTGACGGAACTGATCCCCACCACCGAATTCTACGATTTCGACGCGAAATACACCGATGGCCTCACCCGCCATGTCTGCCCCGCCGAGATCCCCGAGGATGTGGCGCAGGCCTGCAAGGACATCGCCCTGCGCGCGCATCAGTTGCTGGGCTGCAAGGGCACCAGCCGCAGCGATTTCCGCTGGGACGACGAGCAGGGCGTGGAAGGCCTGTTCCTGCTGGAGGTCAACACGCAGCCGGGCATGACGCCTCTGTCGCTGGTGCCCGAACAGGCGCGGCATCTGGGCATGGATTACGCCGATCTGGTCGAGGCCATCGTTGCCGAGGCTCTGGCCGACGCCAAGGCCAAGAAGGGGGCATAACACAGCCGATGAGCCAGAAGCTGAAACGCGGCGGCGCCAGCGCCCGCAAGCAGGCCAGCAAGGCCAGCAACGCCCGCAAGGTGGCGGTGGCGCGCGCGCGCACCGGCACGGCGATGGACCGTGTGCTGGCGCTGCTGCCCTTCAGCGAGGCTCAGCTTCATCGCATCTTTCTGGTGACCATTCTGGGCTGCGCGCTGGGTCTGGCCTGGCTGGTGATGGTGCTGGCCGGCGTGCCCGCCATGGCCACGCAGCAGGTGGCCTCCATCGCCTCGCAGGCCGGGTTTCAGGTGCGCCGGGTCGAGGTGCATGGCGTCAAGCATCTCAACGAGCTGAAGGTCTATGAGCGGGTGCTGGCCCAGCGCGACCGCGCCATGCCGCTGGTCGATCTGGAGGCGGTGCGTGACGATCTGCTGCAATTGAGCTGGGTCGAGGATGCCCGCGTTTCGCGCGAATTGCCCGATACGCTGGTGGTCGATATCGTCGAACGCAAGCCGGGCCCCGTGCTGCGCGAGGGGCAGAAGCTGACCCTGATCGATGCTGGCGGCCACCGGTTGGAGCCCATTGGTCCCGCGCGCGCCAAGGGCAAGCTGGTGCTGTCTGGCGAGGGTGTGGCCGATAAGGTGGGCGATCTCACCTCGCTGCTCGATGCCGCGCCCGCGCTGCGTCCGCAGGTGGCCGAGGCTGAGTGGGTGGGCAATCGCCGCTGGAATCTTACCTTCAAGACCAATCAGGTGCTGGCTCTGCCCGAGGGTGACAAGGTCGGCGCCGATGCGCTGATGGCCTTTGCGCGGCTCGACGGCACCAACCGCTTGCTTGGGGGCCGCGTGGTGGCCTTCGATATGCGCTCCCCCGACCGGATCTATATGCGCGTGCCGGGCAGCTCGACCAATGGCATGCCCGACAGCCCGCTGGCGGTGGCAGCGGTGACGCCCGAGGCGGATGCGACCTCGACGCCCGGCGAGGCCAAGCCGGAGGCGCCCAAGCCCGCCGCCAAGCCGAAATCCGCCGCCACGCCGCATCACGAAACCGCCGAGCATGTGGGCGTGATCCGCAATGCGCTGGCTCATGTCGGCGGGGCCGAGCATGCGGTGAAGCATGAGGCGCATAAACCCGCGCCCGTTCACAAACCAGAACACAAGCCCGCCCCGGCGCACAAGCCCGAGCATAAGCCGACCCCGGCCCACAAGCCGGAAAAGCACAAGGCCGAGCCTGCGCATAAGGCGCCTGCTCACAAGCCGGCCGCTCATAAACCCGCCACCGCGCATAAGCCGGACCATAAGGCGCCTCACCACAAGGACGCCCATTGATGGTCGCACCCCGGATCGTCAGTGCCTTTGGCGCGGTCAACATCGGTTCCTTTCGTATTTCGGCGATCATTGCCGGGCGTACCGAAACCGGCGAATTGCTGGTGCTGGGCAGCGGCCACCGCGCGGCGCAGGGCGTGAAGCGCGGCTACGTGGTGGATATGCATGCCGCCACCTATGCCGTGCGCGATGCCATCGAACGTGCCGAGAAGATGGCGGGCACCAGCGTGCAGGCGGTCTCGATCGGCTGCAGCGGGGCGGGCATGGCCAGCCAGATCACCCAGGTCGAGGCCGATATCGGCGGCCGCCGGATCGAGGACGACGATATCGAGCATCTGCTCGCGGGCGCCTGCGGCGTGATCCAGCCCGATGGGCGGGTGGTGCTGCATGCCCAGCCCGCGCATTACACGCTGGATGGCGCGCATGGCGTGGCCAATCCCAAGGGGCTGCATGCCGGGCGTCTGGGCGTCGATATCCATGTGATGCTGGGCGACGGCGGCCCGGTGCGCAACCTGACCGAGGCGGTGCAGAACGCGCATCTGCAGGTGACCTCGGTGGTGGCCTCGCCGATTGCCGCCGGTTACGCCTGCCTGGCGCCGGAAGAGCGCGAGCTGGGCGTGGCGCTGGTGGAATTCGGCGCGGAAGTGACCACCGTGTCGCTGTTTGCCGCTGGTATGCTGGTGGGGCTGACGACCATTCCGATGGGCTCGGGCGACATCACCGATGCCATTGCCTCGTCCTTTGGCATCCGCCGTTTTCAGGCCGAGCGTTTGAAATGCGTCAACGGTTCGGCCATCGCCAGCCCGGCGGACCATCGCGAGATGATCCCCATCAACGGGCCGGGCGAGGAAGGCACGGGCGGCCAGCTCGCCCGCCATGCCGATGACAAGAACCGTATTCCCCGCGCCGAACTCATCACCGTCATCACCACCCAGCTCGGGCGGCTGATGGATGAGGTCAACCGCGTCCTGAAAGCCATGGGCTTTGCCGGGGCGGGGGCCGGGCAGGTGGTCTTCACCGGCGGGGGGGCCGAACTGGCGGGTCTGGCCGATTTCGCGCAAGGCGCTTTGGGCCGTCCGGTGCGCATCGGGCGCCCCATGGCCATCAAGGGGCTGGCCGAAGCCCATGCCACGCCGGGCTTTTCAACGCTGGCCGGTCTGGTGCTTTATGCCGCCGCCGACCCCGTTGATATACGCAGATTGAGCCGCGCCCAGCGCCGCACGACGCGCTTTTCGGGCTCTGGCCTGATGAACCGTGTGCTGCATGCGCTGAAGGAATATTTTTGAGGTGGCGTTAAAAGCGCGCCATCGCCAACAACGACTGTGGACAAATGGCAAATGCGCTTTGCACAGCCGAGTCGAAGCGTGCATTTTAGAGAGATAGTCTGACGCGACTTCCCTGCCTGAATCTGGGGTACCGAAATCAGGGCGGCGGGAAGCAGACTGAAGGAGTATGGCAATGAGCATCAATATCGGTCCGCCCGCCGTCGAGGAGCTGCGCCCGCGCATCACTGTGATCGGTGTCGGTGGAGCCGGAGGCAACGCCATCGCCAACATGATCAACGCCGAGATCGAGGGTGTCGACTTCGTCGTCGCCAACACCGATGCCCAGGCGCTGAACAACTCCATCGCCAAGAACCGCATCCAGCTCGGGCTTGAGATCACCAAGGGTCTGGGCGCCGGCGCCCGTCCCGAGGTCGGTCGCGCCGCAGCGGAAGAGACCATCGCCGAGATCGAGCGTGCGCTCGAAGGCGTACACATGTGCTTTATCGCTGCCGGCATGGGCGGCGGCACGGGTACTGGCGCGGCTCCCGTCATCGCCAAGGTGGCGCGCGACAAGGGCGTGCTGACCGTGGGCGTGGTGACCAAGCCCTTCCTGTTCGAGGGTACGCGCCGCATGCGCAGCGCCGATTCGGGCATCGAGGAGCTGCAGAAGCACGTCGACACGCTGATCGTCATCCCCAACCAGAACCTGTTCCTGATCGCCAAGGCCGAGACGACCTTCAAGGAAGCCTTCGGTCTGGCCGATGAGGTGCTGCAGCAGGGCGTCCGTTCGATCACCGATCTGATGGTGATGCCGGGCCTCATCAACCTCGACTTTGCCGACGTGCGTTCGGTGATGGCCGAGATGGGCAAGGCCATGATGGGCACCGGCGAGGGCAGCGGCGAGCATCGCGCGCTCGAAGCCGCCGAGCGTGCCATCGCCAACCCGCTGCTCGACGGCGTGTCGATGCAGGGTGCCAAGGGCGTCATCATCTCGATCATCGGCGGCGACGACATGAAGCTGCTGGAGGTCGACGAGGCCGCCAACCACATCCGCGAGCTGGTCGATCCCAACGCCAACATCATCTGGGGCAGCGCCTTCAACCCCGATCTGCAGGGCAAGATCCGCGTGTCGGTGGTCGCCACCGGCATCGAGCAGACCCCGCAGATGGCTGAGGAAGCCAGCCGCCCCTTCAGCCTGAACGCCACGCGCGGTCCGGCTCGCCCCTCGATCGCCGTGCCCGGTGGTCAGCCGATCGTGCCGCCTGCCGGTCCGACGCTGACCGTGCCGCCCGCGCCGCAGGTCAATTTCGCTCCCGCCAGCTTCTCTCCGGCGCCCGAGCCGCAGCCGGTGTTCACCCCGCTTTCCGCGCCTCAGGTCGATGAGCCGCTGGAGCTGGGCATGGGCCAGGAAGCGCCCGGCAATCCCGATGAGCTGCTCCTCGACGCCAGCAGCCTGGCCGATTTCGATGGTCCGGCCGCTGGTCGCCGCCGTCCGCTGCTGTCGGAGCAGGAGCCGCAATCCTACGCGCCTCAGCACAATCCCCAGCAGCAGCCCTATGCGCCGCTGGAGCCCACGCAGCGCTTCACCCCCGCGCCGGAGCAGTCGGTGCGGCCCGCTGGCACCTCGGGCGGTACGCTGTTCGAGCGCATGGCCAATCTGGCCGGTCGCCGCCACAGCGACGATGACGATCATGACGGCGATGAGGGCGGGGCGATCAACATCCCGCGCTTCCTCGGTCGCCAGAACAACCAGTAAAGCGAATGGAGCCGGATCTTTCGAGATCCGGCTCCGGTTTTAAGACGGCAGGGATGCAGCACGATGATCGGTGATCGCCAGGCACAGGCGCAGCAGGGCTGGGCCTGATGCAAGGACTCAGCATGCGTGCGAAGATGCGGGCCGCTCTCTGGGGGGCGCCGCTGTGCTGCCTGATGGGGGGCGCCGGTTTCGCCTCGGCGCAGAGCCTGCCGGTGGTGTCGCATCCGGTGGTGCAGCCGCTGCCCACGCCGGGCAGCACGGCGCAGCATGCGGCCAATGATCCCGCGCGCCAGCTCAGCAATGCGCTGGCCCGTCTGGCGAACAATCCCGCCGATCCCGAGGCGCTGGTCGATGCGGGCAATGCCGCCATGGCGCTGGGCGATACCAGCGCGGCGGAAGGTTTTTACAGCCGCGCGCAGCAAGCCTCTCCGGGCAATCCGCATGTCGCGGCCGCGCTGGCCTCGGTAAAGCTGCGCGGGGAAGATCCCGTCGATGCCATCCCCCTGTTCGAGCAGGCCTCGCAGGGGACGGTGCTAAGCGGCGATCTGCTGGCCGATCGCGGTCTGGCCTATGATCTTGTCGGCGACAATGCCTCGGCGCAGCGTTACTACCGCGAGGCGCTGGCCAATGGCGCCAATGACGAGACGGTGCGCCGTCTGGCGCTGAGTCAGGCCATCGCGGGCGACCGCAAATCGATGGAAACCACGCTGGCCCCGCTGCTGCAGAAGCAGGACCGCGCGGCTTGGCGCACCCGCGCCTTCGCTTTCGCCATTCTGGGGCGCGAGGATGAGGCCGAGGCGATCGCCCGCTCGACCATGCCCACCGAACTGGCCAATGGCATGGCGCCCTATCTGCGCTTCATGCGCAAGCTGACCCCCGCGCAGCAGGCGGCGGCGGCCAATCTGGGGCGCTTCCCCCATGCCTCGCAGATTGGCAAGGACGATCCGCGCATCACCGCTTACGCCTCGCAGCATGGCATTCGCCATCTGGCCGCTGCCGATGCGCCGCTGGCGCCTGCCGGAGCGCCGCTGGGTGCCGCGACGGGCACGGCGACGCCCGCGCCGACCAGGGTGGCCGCTGCCAACAAGCCGCGCCGCTGGAAGGGTGGGGCGCCGGTGGATGCCGCGCCGCCGCTGCCTGTTGCCGCCACCAATCCCCTGCCGCCCGAGCCCAATCCCTCGCGCGAGGTCTCGCCGCCGCCTGCGTTCGCTGGAACGACGCCCGCGCGCCGTCCTGCCGCAGTCGCATCAGCGGCTCCAGTCTCGGCGCCCGCGACTCAGGCCGAGCTGCCGCCGATTTCCGGCACGCCTGCCGCCGTGCCCGCAACCACGCCCGCGCCCACGACCACTCTGGCAACGCCGGCGCCGGAGCTGGCCGCGATCGAGAAGCCGCATCAGGCCGCCAGCAACTTCGATCTGGGCCGTTTGCCGCCCGGCGAAAGCACGGCGCCCGCCAAGCCCGGCCCGGTGCCGCCCGCGCCGGGTGTGACCGCGCCGCCGCCGCCGCCGGTCACCTTTGTCGCGGCGCAGCCCGCGCCGGTTGCGCCCCGGCCTTCCGGCGCGAAGGTCGCCGCGAAATCGACGCGCAAGGCCAGCTTTGCCGAGGCCTTCTCCGAATGGGGCGATCCATCGGGGCGCAAGGTCAACAGCGAGGCGCCGGCTTCGGGCGCGGTCGATATCCGCAAGATCAAGGCGCCTCGCCCGGCGCCCAAGCCTCCCAAGGAGCCGCCGGCGCCCAAATATCCCAGCCGCGTCTGGGTGCAGGTGGGCGTGGGCCGCGATTTCACGCGCATCGCCTATGACTGGCGTCAGATGAGCCGGGATTATGCCAAGATTCTCAAGGGTATGCCCGCCTGGACGGCCGATTGGGGGCGCACCAACCGCGTGCTGGTCGGGCCCTTTGACGATCAGGCCGATGCCAAGGCGTTCGAGGCCAAGCTGAAGAAGGCGGGCCGCGAAGGCGCCTTCATGTGGCTGTCCGCCGAAGGTCAGGCGGTCGATCCGCTCTAAATCATCCGATTGCCCCGCTTTGAAACGAAGTGGCTGATTCGGCGTAATGTTAAAGGGGATTGCCCTTATCCACAGTCTGTGCACAGACTTGTTCTGTTATGCTCAGGCCTGAAGGGTGCTTGGTTTTACAATCGGCTACGAGCCAAGCATCCATGGTGCAAGAGCTGCTTAACCACCAGGATGCGGGTGAATGGTGACAAGAACTGTGCAGGACGACTTGCCACGCCACGAAGATAGCGCGCCGGTGGAGATGCTGGCGGCGCTGTTCGAGGCGCGCGGCTGGACCTATGATTTCGTCAGCGATGACGAGATCACGGGCGAGGTGCAGGGCAGCTGGGCCACCTATCAGTTGCGCGGGATCTGGCGCAGCGAGGACAATGTCCTCCAGATGCTGTGCCTGCCAGACATCCGCGTGCCCGATGACAAGAAACCCGCCATGTTCGAGGTGGTCAGCCTGATCAACGAGCAGCTGTGGCTGGGGCATTTCGATGTGTGGTCGAACAATGCCGTGCTGCTCTATCGCCATGGGCTGATGCTGGGCGATGATGGCATGATCAGCCTGGGGCAGGCGCAGATGCTGGTGGAAGTGGCGGTGGAGGAATGCGACCGCTTCTATCCCGCCTTCCAGTTCATTCTCTGGGGCGACAAGACCCCCGCCGACGCGCTGGCCAGCGCCTTGGTCGATGCTGCCGGAGAGGCCTGATTTCATGAGTTTTCCTGAAAAGATCCTGATCATCGGCTGCGGCAATATGGGCGGCGCCATGCTGGCCGGATGGCTGCGCGGCGGCGTGGCGGCAGGCAGCTTTACCGTGGTCGATCCCAAGCTGGAGGCCGCGCCCGAGGGCGTGCGCCTGCTGCGCACCCTGCCCGAGGGCGAGGTTTTCGACCTGATGCTGCTGGGCGTGAAGCCGCAGATGCTCGACGATGTCGCTGGGCAACTGACCGCGCTGGCCGGGGCAGGGACCGTGGTGCTCTCGATTCTGGCGGGTGCCGAACTGGCCAGCCTGTCGACGCGTTTCCCCGATGCCAGGGGCATTGTGCGGGTGATGCCCAATCTGGCCGCCGCTCTGGGCAAGAGCCCGATGGGCGTGGCCGCCCAGGGCCTGTCGGAGGATGAGAAGGCCGGGATCACCAGCTTCCTCACCCATCTCGGCACGCCGGAATGGGTGGGCGAGGATCTGTTCCATGCCGTGACCGCGCTGGCCGGTTCCGGCCCGGCCTTTGTCTATCGCATCATCGATGCGCTGGCGACGGGCGGCGTGGCGCTGGGGCTCGATCCCGATCAGGCGCTGCGTCTGGCCAAGTCGATGGTGCAGGGCGCGGCCGATCTGGCGATGGTCTCGCCCTATGATCCGGGCGAGCTGGCGCGCCGCGTTGCCAGCCCCGGCGGCGTGACCCAGGCCGGGCTCGATGTGCTCGATGCCGATGGCGCCGCGCTGGCGCTGATGCAGGCCACGCTGGACGCCGCCGAAAAGCGCAGTGTCGAAATGGCTGAAGCCGCTCGATAAAAGCGGGAACGCGACAGTTTATTCAGCGTTTATCCATGGATATCGTGCCAGAAACATTTTGGCACAAAGATGTTCTGCCGGATTCGCTTGAAACCTTGCGTGATCGGCATGATATTAAAGAGTGCCAGCCGGGCGATGTCGCTCCGGCTGACTTGAGGAGTTTGGACAATGGCCATCTGGAATGACCCCCAGCCCTCGCAGACGGGCTTTGGCGCGTCTTCGAGGATGAATGCCGGGTTTTCGGCGCGCTCGCAGACGCTCGACGTCGGCCTGCGTAAGCATATGCTCTCGATCTACAATTACATGACCTCGGCGGTGATCCTGTCGGGCATCGTGGCGCTGGTGCTCTCGCAGCTGGTGCTGGCGCGTAACCCCATCGCCTTCGCGCTGCTGGGTACGCCGCTGCGCTATGTCGTCATGCTGGCCCCGCTGGGCTTCGTGATGGCGATGAACTTCGGTCTGGGCCGGATGAAGGCCTCGACGCTGAAGATGCTGTTTTGGGCCTTTGCCTTTGCCATGGGCCTGTCGTTGGCCTCGATCCTGCTGGTCTACACCGGCACCTCGGTGGCGCTGACCTTCTTTGCCACGGCGGGCGCCTTTGCCGGCCTGAGCCTGGTGGGTTACACCACCAAGAAGGATCTGTCGGGCTTCGGCAGCTTCCTGATCATGGGTCTGTTCGGCCTGATCATCGCTTCGCTGGTAGGCATGTTCTTCCACGTTCCGGGTCTGGCCATGGCCATCTCGGTGCTGGGCGTGCTGATCTTCGCTGGCCTGACCGCCTATGACACGCAGCGTCTCAAGACGATGTACGTCCAGGTCGCGGGCACCGAATATGAAGAGAAGATCGCGGTGATGGGCGCGCTGACGCTCTACCTCGACTTCATCAACATGTTCCAGTTCCTGCTCAGCTTCATGGGCGACCGTCGTTAATCCTTGGCGCTGATCCTGCACGAAGGCTGACAGAGGCCTGCCGGTCACCGCAAATCTGACTCGGCCAGACCTAAAAATTGCATGCCCCGGAACGCGATGGCGCTCCGGGGCATTTGCTTGTGGCGCGCCTTGGGCTAGGGCTCGCAACTCAAGGGGGAATACTCCCGGTTATCGTGCGTTCAAGGATTGAAAGGCTTCGGCATGGCGCGTTGGTTGCGTAAGGGTTTGGTTATCGCGGGGCTGTCGCTGCTCGCCGCTTGTTCGTCGCCGCCGCCCCCGGCGCCGCCTCCGCCGCCGCCCCCGCCGCCCCCGCCGGTGATCATCATTCCGCCCAAGCCGACCCCTCCGGGCGGTGCCACGCCCAATGCCGTGATCCCCGTGATCGGCCCCGATGGCGTGCGCCACACCATCCTTGTCGATACGGTGGAAGCGCAGCGCGTGTGGAACTTCCGTTCGGCCTGGAACGTGGCGGCGCTGACCTGCACCGATCCGCAATATGCCGAGATCACCACCAGCTACAGCGCCTTCCTCAAGAAGCACGCCAAGGCGCTGACGCTGGCCAACCGCAGCGTCGACACGCTGTTCCGCAAGAAGTTCGGCAAGCCCTGGCTGAAGGAGCGTGAGACCTATCTCACCAGCCTTTACAACTACTTCGCCTATCCGCCCACGCTGCCCAACTTCTGCGCCGCCGCGCTGACCGTGGCGCATGAGAGCGGCACGGTGACGGATAAGGAGCTGCCCGCTTTTGCCGCGACGGCCTTCACCGGCTTCGCCAAGGTCTATGAGGACTTCTACGTTTCCTACGAGAAGTACCGCAACGATCTGGCCGAGTGGCAGGCCAAGTATGGCAGCCCGGCGCCCGCTCCGGCTGCTGCCGGGCCCGCGCCGGTCGCGGCGGCCCCGGCCCCCACGGCCAAGCCCTGATCCAGGGTCCCGAGCTTTTTGGCCCTGAGCTTTAACAGGGCTGCATTTTTCGCTTTGCAGGAGGCGGCCCATTCGCTAATGGGTCGCCTCCCTCGGGAACCGGATGCGCAAGTGTCTGATCTTCCCGATAAGGCGACACTGGAACGGGGCCGTAGCTCAGCTGGGAGAGCGCGTCGTTCGCAATGACGAGGTCAGGGGTTCGATCCCCCTCGGCTCCACCAGTGTACCAACAGGATTTCGGTCGATCAGGGCCGATCCGCACCAGCCCACAGCTGCATCCGGGATGTGTCTTACGGCACTCTCCGGCTGAAGCTGTGGGCTGGCGCGTTTGTGTGCTATCGTCGCGTTTTGAACGCGCCATCGTCCGGAAGTTGATATGCATTTTCTCGACCAGGCCAAGATTTACATCCGCTCAGGCAGCGGTGGCCCCGGTGCGGTGGCCTTCCGGCGCGAGAAATACGTCGAATACGGCGGCCCCAACGGCGGTGACGGCGGCAAGGGCGGCGACATCATTTTCGAGGCCATTGCTGGCCTCAACACGCTGATCGACTTCCGCTACACCCAGCATTTCAAGGCCCAGCGCGGCATGGGCGGGCAGGGCACCAACCGCACCGGCGCGGGCGGGCAGGATCTGGTGATCAAGGTTCCCATCGGCACGCAGGTGCTCGATGACGACCGCGAGACGGTGCTGCTCGACCTGACCGAGGCGGGCCAGCAGGTCATGCTGCTGCGCGGCGGCGATGGCGGCCGCGGCAACGCCAGCTTCAAGTCCTCCACCAACCGCGCCCCGCGCCAGCACGGCCCCGGTTGGCCCGGCGAGGAGATGTGGGTGTGGCTGCGCCTCAAGCTGCTGGCGGACGTCGGCCTTGTCGGCCTGCCCAATGCGGGCAAGTCGACCTTCATCAACCAGATCTCGAACACCAAGGCCAAGGTCGGCGATTACGCCTTCACCACGCTGCGCCCGCAGCTCGGCGTGGTGCGCCACAAGGCCCGCGAATTCGTCGTGGCCGACATCCCCGGCCTGATCGCCGGTGCCGCTGAAGGCGCGGGCGTGGGCGACCGCTTCCTGGGCCATATCGAGCGCTGCCGCGTGCTGGTCCATCTGATCGACATCGCCGGCAAGGAGCCTGTCGAGGCGATGCGGATCGTCGAGGAAGAGCTGGCCGCTTACGGCGAAGGCCTGGATGAAAAGCCCCGTCTGGTTGCGCTGAACAAGATCGATCAGGCCGACAGCGAGCTGGCTCAGGCCTATGCCGCCGAGCTGATCGAAGCCGGTGCCGACCGCGTGTTCCCGATTTCGGGCGCGACCGGGGCGGGGTTCGATGCTCTGCTGGATGCGGTGATCTCCTATCTGCCCGCCGCGACCGTGACCGAGCGTCCGACCGGTGAGCGGGAAGAGGCTGAGGACAAGCCCTGGTCGCCTTTGGATTAAGAATTTAAGGGAAGATGCGAGGGGGTTACCCCCTCGCGCTCCCATAACGTCTTCCGACGACAGTGTAGTGGTGCCGAATCCGAGCGCCTTGGCTCTCCACCAGTGCCCTCTAAGGATCTTGCCTGCGGCGCGGCGGCCTTGCTCCCGAAGCGCTAACGCTGACAAGTAAAGGGAGCGCGAGGGCGATGGCCCTCGCATTGTCCACTTCTCTCCCTTAAACCCCGATCCCATGATCGAGACCCTCCCGCTGTTCCACCGCCTGACCGGCCAACCCGTCATCGTTCTGGGCGAGGGCGACGCTGCCGAACCCAAACGCCGCCTTGTCGAGCGCGCGGGCGGCATCATCCATGACGACATCGCACAGGGTCTTTCCGCAGGCGCGCGCCTCGCCTTCATCGCCCATACCGACCGCTCAAAAGCCGAGGATGACGCTGAAAAGCTCCGTCAGGCCGGTGTGCTGGTCAATGTGGTGGACCAGCCCGACCTTTGTGATTTCACCGTCCCCTCGATTCTCGACCGTTCTCCGGTTCTCGTGGCCGTGGGCACGGGTGGGGCCTCAGCAGGGCTTGCCAAGGCGCTGCGCTTGCGGCTCGAGCAGATCCTGCCGCCGGGGCTGGGGGCTCTGGCGCGGGCGCTGGGCGAGGCTCGCGGGGCCTTGCGCAACCGCTTCCCCGATGTGGGTGAAAGACGCCGGGCGCTGGATGGTGCTCTGGCGGCAGGTGGTGTGCTTGATCCGCTCAGCGCCGATGCTTCGGCGGTGGCGGGCTGGCTTGCCGATCCGGCGGCGGGGGCGGTCGCTGGTGTCGTGGAAATCCGCCTGCGCTCGGACGATCCGGATGATCTGACCCTGCGTGAGGCACGTCTGCTGGGCAGCGCGGATGTGGTCTGCCACGAGCCGGATGTTCCCGTGGCTGTGCTGGATCGCGCGCGGGCGGATGCGTTGCGACAGGCGATCGCGCCGGGCGAGGTGCCTCAAGGCAGTGCCGGGTTGTGGCTGGTTTTAAGAAGCTAAGGGAAGATGCGAGGGCCATCGCCCTCGCGCTCCCGTGATTGTCTGCGTTGCGCTACGGGTTCGGCTTTGCGCCCAGTTCGCCGCGCCGCAGGCAGGAAGTCTGGGGCCTGCGGCGCCAGAGGTCGCGCAGGTGGAGAGTTTGAGCGCATCATTTCGGCACTCCCGCCCTATCGTCGGGAGGCGTTATGGGAGCGCGAGGGGGTAACCCCCTCGCTTTTCCCTTATCTGCTGAGAAAAACGATGACAGCCAGACCAATCGCCAAAAACACGATGGTCAGGCACCCGCCCCAGAATGCTTTGCCCCTTCCATTCACAATGTTGTTCAGGGCCTTAAACAAGTCGGGCAGGGTATCCGCGAAAAATTCAACGACCTCGCCGATCACCACCGCATCCCGCCAGCCAGCGCATCACACGCTGCCTGAAGAATCACCGCCGCTGCTGCCGAATCGATGCGTTCCTTGCGCTTGGCGCGGCTGAAGTCCTGTTCGATCAGCCCGCGTTCGGCGCTGGTGGTGGACCAGCGCTCGTCCCACAGCAGGATGGGCAGTTCCAGCACCGCCAGATTGCGGGCATAGGCGCGGGCCGACTGCGCGCGGGGGCCTTCGGAGCCGTCCATATTCAGCGGCAGGCCGATGACGATGCCCTTGATCGAGCGCTCGGTGATCAGCGCGGTGATCAGCGCCTTGTCGACGGAGAACTTGCCCCGCGCGATGGTCTTGCCGGGGGAGGCGATGCGCCAGTCGGGGTCGCAGAAGGCGGTGCCGATGGTCTGGGTGCCCAGGTCGAGGCCAATCAGGCCACCGCCGTCGGGCAGCCAGTCGCGCATGTCGAGCGCGCCGGTGGTAATAAGGGCAGTCACGGGTGGGAGCCTCCGGTGGGGGCCTGACGGGCGCGCAGGCCGTGCCATGCGCTGGTGCGGGCGATGAAATCGGCGCGCAGATTGGCCCAGAACAGGGGGATGTCATAGACGTGGTAATTGTTGCCGGGCGCCACGAAGGGGCCCATTTTCGGTCCGGGACCGATCATCAGAAAGCCATCGGGGCCACAGCGCGCGGGCACCAGGCCGGGCACCAGCCGCGCGCCGGTCATGGTGGCGTCGGGCACCAGCGTGCCGAGGTTGGCGGTGGGCGGGGCGGGATCGGTGCTCTGGCGGCCGGTTAGCGGATTGGTGCAAAGGAAGGGTGTGCCGCCCCGGTTCTGCCCGTCGAGCCCCGGAAAGCGGGCATAGGCGTGGCGGACCATGGTGGTGTCGGCGGGGTCGGCAAAGCTCTGCCAGCTCAGGATGCAGCCGGACTGGCCGGGGGCGGTGCAGGCGGGCAGGCCCATCAGCGGCAGGTCGTGCTGCAGGCTGACGGGCCAGCCGGCGATATAGGCGGCGGCGATGCGGGCGGCCAGCGGGCGGCCCGCGACGCGCTCCTTCATCAGGCGCATCAGGTGGAAGGAGCCCTGACTGTGGCCGACCAGCACGATGGGCAGGTTGGGGTTGCTCTGGGCGATGAAGGAATCGAAGGCGGCCAGCACATCGCCATAGGCGGCGTTCAGCGAGCGCTTGCCCTCGGGCTTTTCGGTGAGGAAGGCGCCGAAGGTGGCCTGCCGATAGCGCGGCGCCCAGAGCTGCGCCGCATCGTTGAAAGGGCTGGCGAGGCCGCGCGTGAAGAGGTCGGCGCGGGCATTGGCCAGCGTGTCGTCGGGGGCGGCGTTCCAGCGTAATTTGTCGAACTCGCTGGTGGGGGGGACGAAGAACACCAGCACCGGCAGGCGGTTGGGAGCAGGTGCCACGCCAGCGGGCAGCCAGTGTGCAGGGTCGCCGGGCGTGCCATCGCCATGGGAGATCCAGCGGGCGGGGTCGTGATAGTCGTCGGCACGGGCCGGGGCGGGCGGGGTGAAGGGCACCGGGGGCACGAAGGCGAATTGCGACAGCTCCTGCGCCCAATAGCGCATGCCGAAAAGCCCTGCGATCACCAGCAGACCTGCAAAGATCGCGACATAGATAAGCTTCCTGCTCAAATTCGGCCTGCCTGCGCCTGCCTGCACCATGCTCAGGTGGTTCTGGGTTCAGGTGGTTGCGGGTTCATCCTGCACGGCTTCGCGGCGCGCCGCCAGCCTTTCCAGCAGCACCTTGATCATCGCCAGCATCGGATCGGCCAGTGCCAAACCGATGATGCCGAAGAGCGCCCCCATCACCAACTGCATGCCCAGCACCAGAGCGGGCGCCAGATCGGCGGTTTTCTTGGCCACCATCGGCACGATGACATTGCCGTCGATGCCCTGCACCACGACATAGACCGCGATGCAGTAAAGCCCCATGGAAGGCCCGCCCGAAAAGCCCACCAGCACCATCAGCAGGCCGGAGATCGGCGCGCCGATGTTGGGCAGGAAGGCGAGCATGCCCGACAGCAGGCCGAGCAGGGTGGCCATCGGCACGCCCCCCAGTTGCAGGGCCAGGCCGATGGTCACGCCTTCCACCGTCATGCCGATCAGGCGGCCGAACAGCAGGCGGCGCAGCGTATGGCCCATAGCCTGAAACATGGCGTTGAAGGCCGGGCGGCTTTCGCGCGGCAGCATCCAGGCCAGGCCCCGCTGATAGGGCGCGGGATCGACCGCGAAATAGATGCCCAGCACCAAAATCAGGAACAGGGTGGTTGCCCCGCCGATAAAGCCGCCCAGCAGGCCGGGCAGCTCGTTGATGCCGCCCAGCGCGCGCTCGGTCAGCGTCTGGCGCATGCGGGTGTTGATCTGGATGCCGTGCTGATCGGCCCAGTGCAGGATCTTGAAAGTTTGCGCCGTCAGCGTGGCGGGCAGGGCGGCCGCCTGCGCGGCGATCTGGCTGCCGGCATAGGCGATAACGGAAAGCAGGAAGGCCACGGCAAACAGCAGCACCAGCACCACGCGCCAGATGCGCGGGATGGGCAGCACCTTGCCCAGCAGGCGCGCGCCACCATCGATCATCGCGCCGAAGACGATGCCGCCGAACACCACGATCAGCGGCTGCGCCAGCACCACGCTCAAGGCCATCAGCGCGGCAATGCCCAGCCAGATGAAGGCGCGGCGGGCCTCGGCGCGGACCTGCGGGTCGGCGATGTCGGTCGGCCCCGGCTTGCGATCATGCTTGCGGGTCTGCGCCTCTTCGATGAGGACCTCTTCCTGCATCGGGGTCTCGGCGCTGGGGGCTGGGTCAGTCACGGGGCGTCGGTTCCTTGGGGGCAGGGGCGCGGGCAGGGGCGTGGGCAGGCGTCGGCGGAAAGATGGTCAGAAGCAGGAATCAGCGAGCGGCGACTTTGTTCACTGCGGCCACCTTGTTGGCGGCAGGCTCGATGGGAGGGCGCAGGCTGTGCCAGGCACGGCCCTTGCGCAGACCCCTGATCCAGCTCAGCGGATTCCACGAGCCCGTGCCGTTGAAGGAATGGGTGATGAATTCGGCGCGCCCGCCCACGTCGGAGAGCGGCACCGGCCCGCCAAGGCCGTTTTCTTCCAGCGGCACGCGGCTGTCGGCGGAATTGTCGCGGTTGTCGCCCATCAGGAAGACATGGCCTTCGGGCACCTTGATTTCCGCGACATGGTCGGTGGCCTTGTCGGTGTAATCCAGCACGGTGTAGCTGGCGCCATTGGGCATGGTTTCACGCAGGGCGGGGATCTCGCAGACCTCCTGACCAGAAGGCTTGCGCACCAGCCCCCAGCCGTCGCAGGGGAAGGGATCCTCGGCCGAGCGCATGGCGTCGATGGGCAGCTCCACCGGGGGCTGCACGGCCTGAGGCACCGGCTTGCCGTTCAGCACGATCTGGCCGTTGACGATGGCGATGCGGTCGCCGGGCAGGGCGACCACGCGCTTGATGTAATCCTCGGTGCGGCCACGCGGCACCACGATCACCACATCGCCATATTCGGGCGTGCGGCCCAGAATGCGCCAGTCCCCACGCGGCAGGATATGGAAGCTGGGCGAGGACCAGTTCCAGCCATAGGCGAATTTGTTGACCACCAGATGGTCACCCACCCACAGGCCGGGCAGCATCGAGCCCGAAGGAATGTAGAAAGGTTTGGCCACGAAGCTGTGGAAGGCCAGCACCGCCAGCAGCATCGCCGCCAGCCCGCGAATCTCGGCCAGCCAGTTGAATTTTTCACGCGCCTGTTCGGGCTGCTGCGGGGCATCGGGCCGGGTTTCGGTGATCGTGGGGGTCTCGATCAGGGGCGTTGTGGTGGTCATGGGCTCTTCGGGCGGGATCGTCACGACGTGACGGGAGGGGATTGGGGTGTTGCCAGCGGACGGGCCTCGATCACCACAAAGGCCTGGGCGAAGGGGGCGTCGTCGGTTAGCGTCAGATGGATGAAGGCTTCATGCCCCTCGGGCGTGATCGCCGCCAGACGTTCCGCCGCGCCGCCGATGAGGCGCAGCGTGGGCGCGCCGCTCGGCGCATTGACCACGCCGATGTCCTTCATGAACACGCCCTCGGCAAAGCCGGTGCCCAGCGCCTTGGCGCAGGCTTCCTTGGCCGCGAATCGCTTGGCCAGCGTGCCGGTGCGGGTGAAGGGGCGGGTGTTGGCATGGGCACGCTCGGTCTCGGTGAAGACGCGCGCCTCGAAACGGTCGCCATGGCGCGAGAGCGCCGCCTCGATCCGCTCGATGCTGCACAGGTCGGACCCGATGGCGATGATCATGCTCTTGCTCCCCCCATGTGTCTCAGCCCCGTGCCTCGTCCATCAGCTCGCGCATGCGGCGCACCGCCGGGTCGAGCCCGGTGAAGATCGCCTCGCCGATCAGATAATGGCCGATGTTGAGTTCGGCGATCTGCGGGATGGCGGCAATGGGCTGCACATTGTCATAGGTCAGGCCGTGCCCGGCATGCGGCTCGATGCCGTTGCGCGCGGCCAGAGCGGCCATATCGGCCAGGCGGCGCAGCTCCACCGCGACGGCCTCGCCCTCGGCATGGGCATATTCGCCGGTGTGCAGTTCCACCACCGGAGCGCCCAGACGCATCGCCGCCTCGATCTGCCGCGCCTCGGGCGCGATGAACAGGCTGACGCGAATCCCCGCATCGAGCAAGCGCCCGACGATGGGGGCGAGGCGGTTGTGCTGTCCGGCTGCATCCAGACCGCCCTCGGTGGTGCGCTCTTCGCGGCGTTCGGGCACGATGCAGGCGGCATGCGGCTTGTGGCGCAGGGCGATGGCCAGCATCTCGTCCGTCGCGGCCATTTCGAGGTTCAGCGGCAGATTGGTCGCCGCCTGAATGCGCGAGAGATCCTCGTCGCGGATATGGCGCCGGTCCTCGCGCAGATGGGCCGTGATGCCATCGCCGCCCACCGCCGCCACGATCTGCGCCGCACGGACGGGATCGGGATGCTCGCCACCGCGCGCGTTGCGGATGGTGGCGACATGATCGATGTTCACCCCCAGGCGCAGGCGATGGGGAGCGAGGGGGTGGGCTGGCTGGTTCATGGCGTTTCCCTTTACGCTGTGCGGCGCGGATTACGGCTTGGCGCGGCTGCCCGGCTTGATGGCGGGGATGGTGGCCAGTTCGGGCGGGATCTCATCGGGCGCCCAGGTCGGGAAGTTCAACTCGATCAGCGGGAAGAAGGGCACGCCCAGATCCGCCTGACCCGCGCTGCGGTCGACCAGAGCGGCACCGGCGATCACCTGACCGCCGGCTTCCTCGATGGCCTTGATGGCTTCGCGGCTGGAGAGGCCGGTGGTGACCACGTCTTCCACGATCAGCACCTTGTCGCCCGGATTGAGGGCAAAGCCGCGGCGTAGTTCGAAAGTACCGGTCGGGCGTTCGACGAACATCGCCTCGACGCCCAGCGCGCGGCCCATCTCATGACCGATGATCACGCCGCCCATCGCGGGGCTGACCACGCAATTGATATCCTTGCGCAGTTCGCGCGGGATCTTCTGGGCGATGGCCATGGCCAGACGGCTGGCGCGCATCGGGTCCATCAGCACGCGGGCGCATTGCAGATAATGGGCGCTGTGGCGCCCGGATGAGAGGAGAAAATGCCCTTCCAGCAGGGCGTTGCTTGCCCTGAATTCTGCCAGCACCTCGTCTTCGGTCATCGCGATCAAGCCTTTTTCTCAAACAGGAGCCCCGCAGACGGGGCTTTTCGAGCCTTTTCAGACTCCGGGAACATACGTCCCATCAAAAAATGCCCCTAGAGGTGCTTGAGGTCGGGGGCAAGCGTGTGTAGACCTGTGGCCAAGGGGCAAAAGCCCCAGGCCAGTGTAAGAATGTGGAGAGGGGGCGTTTTTTTCGTCTCACTCGGAAAAACGGAAGACCAGAGGCCATGACATTGGGAGACTTCCTCCACGCCACGCGGCGTGGAATGCGCCGGGCTGTATCTGGCCTGACGCTCTTATCGTTTGCCGCAATCGCCCATGCCGAAGGCGCGGGGCGACTCGCCGTTGCGCCTGGCGGCTACACGCCGATGAAGCCCACGCCGGGCAAGGGCATGCCGGTCGACGGCGGCATCACCTTCCAGCAGCAATATTCGCCCAATGGCGACTATGCCCTGTGGATGCATGACAGCTTCCTGCTGCCCATCGTCATCGCGGTGAGCGTCTTCGTGCTGGCGCTGCTGGTCTGGGTGGTGATCCGCTACAACCGCCGCGCCAATCCGGTGCCCTCGAAGACCAGCCACAACACCTTGCTCGAAGTGGTGTGGACCGGCGTGCCGATCCTGATCCTGCTGGTGGTCTTCGTCCCCTCGATGAAGCTGCTGGCCCGCCAGTACAAGGCGCCGCCCGCCAATGCGCTGACCATCAAGGCGACCGGCAACCAGTGGTACTGGTCCTATTCCTATCCCGACAATGGCGGCTTCGAGGTGATCAGCAACATGCTGCCCGACGAGGAAGCCAAGAAGCGCGGCGAACCGCCGCAGCTTGCCGCCGACAACCGCATGGTCGTCCCCGCCGGAGAGCCGATCCATCTGCAGACCATCGGCGCGGATGTGATCCACTCCTTCGCGGTGCCCTCGCTGTGGTTCAAGCTGGACGCGGTGCCGGGGCGCATCAATGAAAAGGTGCTCTTCGTGAAGGAGCCGGGCGTCTATTACGGCCAGTGCTCCGAACTGTGCGGCGCGCGCCATGGCTATATGCCCATCGTGGTCGAAGCGCTGGACCGCCCGCATTACAACGCCTGGGTGATGACCCATGCGGGCGCCAAGGTGGATGGCGCGCCTGTGGCGGCTCCTGCCGCTGACGTGACGCCCGCTGCCGCGACCGCTCCCGCCGCCGATTCGGCTGCGGATGCCGCCTCTTCCTCGGGCTCCGCTGCCTGATTTTATTCAAGGACGGATCACCATGGCCACGATCCCTCACGATGATTTCCTTGCCCATGAGCATGAGGATCACGCGCATCATGACCACAAGCCGGGCTTTTTTGCCCGCTGGTTCATGTCGACCAACCATAAGGACATCGGCACGCTCTATCTGATCTTCGCGGTCTGCGCGGGGATCATCGGTGGCGCGATTTCCGGCATGATGCGCGCGGAACTGGCGCATCCCGGCATCCAGTATCTCGGCTGGTTCGCCACGCATATCTTTGGCGAGACCAACCCCAGCTTCGACCAGACGCTGCATCTGTGGAACGTGCTGATCACGGCGCATGGCCTGATCATGGTGTTCTTCATGGTGATGCCCGCGATGATTGGCGGCTTTGGCAACTGGTTCGTGCCGCTGATGATCGGCGCGCCCGACATGGCCTTCCCGCGCATGAACAACATCAGCTTCTGGCTAACGGTGGCGGGGTTCTGCTCCTTGATGATCTCGCCCTTCGTGCCGGGGGGCACAGGGAATGGCGCGGGCATCGGCTGGACGGCCTATGCGCCGCTCTCCACCACCGGTTCGCAAGGCCCGGCGGTCGATTTCGCGATCTTCTCGCTGCATCTAGCGGGTGCGGGCTCGATCATGGGGGCGATCAACTTCATCACCACCATCTTCAACATGCGCGCACCGGGCATGACGCTGCACAAGATGCCGCTCTTCGTGTGGTCGGTGCTGGTGACGGCCTTTCTGCTGCTGCTGGCGCTGCCGGTGCTGGCTGCGGCGATCACCATGCTGATCACCGACCGCAACTTCCACACCACCTTCTTCGACCCCGCCGGCGGCGGTGATCCGATCCTGTTCCAGCACCTGTTCTGGTTCTTCGGCCACCCCGAGGTCTACATCATGATCCTGCCCGGCTTCGGCATGATCAGCCAGATCATCTCCACCTTCTCCAAGAAGCCGGTCTTCGGCTATCTGGGCATGGCCTATGCCATGGTGGCGATCGGCGTGGTGGGCTTTGTGGTCTGGGCGCACCATATGTACACCACGGGCCTGTCGGAAGACGTGAAGATGTACTTCACCACGGCCACCATGGTGATCGCAGTGCCCACCGGCATCAAGATCTTCAGTTGGATCGCCACCATGTGGGGTGGGTCGATCAGCTTCCGCTCACCGATGGTCTGGGCGATGGGCTTCATCTTCCTCTTCACCGTGGGCGGCGTCACCGGCGTGGTGCTGGCCAATGGCGGCATCGACGACAATCTGCAGGACACCTATTATGTGGTGGGCCACTTCCACTATGTGCTCTCGCTGGGCGCGGTGACCTCGCTGTTCGCCGGTTTCTACTACTGGTTCCCCAAGATGAGCGGGCGCTGGCATTCGGAATTCCTGGCGCATCTGCACTTCTGGGTGTTCTTCGCGGGCGTGAACATGGTGTTCTTCCCCATGCACTTCCTGGGGATGCAGGGCATGCCGCGCCGCTATCCCGACTATGCCCCGGCCTTCGAGAAGTGGAATCACCTCTCCACCGTGGGCTATATGGTGATGAGCGTGTCGATCGTGATCTTCCTGGTCAACATCGCCTATGCCTTCATCGCGGGCAAGAAAGCCGCAGGCAATTACTGGGGTGAGGGCGCCACGACGCTGGAATGGACCCTGTCCAGCCCGCCGCCCTTCCACCAGTTCGAGACTCTGCCCAGGATCGAGGACAGCCATCACCATTGATCTGGCATCACCATTGATTGTCAGAGGAGCCCCGCGTCTCGGGCGCGGGGCTCCCTCCCTTAAGGCGAATTTTTGACGGGAAGGCGTGCCCCCATGGGTCAATTTGCCCTAGGCTCCTCCTCTACAGGTGCTTTACAAGCCCGCGCGCTTGAGGGAATGGGGCTCGGCATGAGCATCCCCCACTCTCACGCTGCCGCTTTGCCTGCCAGTTGGCGCGATTTTTTCGCGCTGACCAAGCCGCGAGTCATGACTTTGGTGATCTTCACCGGGCTGTGGGCCTGTTGGCGGCGCCGGTGCGAATCAATCCCGTCGTCGGTTTCGTGGCCATTCTGTGCATCGCGGTGGGCGCTGGGGGTGCTGCCGCGCTCAACCAGTGGTGGGAAGCCGACATCGACGCGGGCATGAAGCGGACCCGCAACCGCCCCTTGCCCTCGGGCAAGATGGAGCGGGAGAGCGCGCGCGACTTCGGCGTGATGCTGTCGGCCGCCTCGGTGATGGTGATGGGGCTGGGGGTGAACTGGCTTTGCGCCGCCATTCTGCTGGGCTCGATCTTTTATTATTCCGTGATTTACACCGTGTGGCTGAAACCGCGCACGCCGCAGAACATCGTGATCGGCGGGGGCGCGGGCGCCTTTCCGCCGTTGATCGGCTGGGTCGCGGCGACGGGGCATATCAGCCTGATGCCGGTGCTGCTTTTCACCATCATCTTCATGTGGACGCCGCCGCATTTCTGGGCGCTGGCCCTCTTCGTGAAGACCGATTACGCCAAGGTCGGCATCCCCATGATGCCGGTGGTGGCGGGTGAGCGTTCCACCCGGCGGCAGATGCTGGTCTATTCGATCCTGCTGCTGCCGATCACGCTGCTGCCCTGGTGGGTGGGCGATACGGGGGCGCTTTATGGCATCTCTGCCGCGCTGCTTTCGGGCGCCTTCCTGATCTTCGCGATTCGCGTCTGGCTGCGGGAGCGGCAGGGCGAAGAGGACCGCATGGTCCCCGAAAAGCAGATGTTCGCCTTTTCGGTCTTCTATCTCTTCGCGCTGTTCGGCGCGCTGGTGGCCGACCGCTGGCTGGTCATGCCGGGGATCGTGCATTGAACGAGAGTCTTGATCCTTCTGGCCATGAACCTTTCGACCCCGCCGAGGAACGCCGCCGCATCATCGCCGGGCGCAACCGGGCTTTAGGGCTGACCTTGTTGGCCTGCGTGGTGCTGTTTTTCGCCATCACCATCGTCAAGATGAAGCTCTGACCCTATGAGCACCGCCCCCGCTTCCGCCGCCAATGGCAAGCTGAAAACGGGGCTGGCGGCGCTCGCTTTTGCGGCGGGCATGCTGATGCTCGGCTATGCCGCCGTGCCGCTCTACCGCATGTTCTGTCAGGCGACCGGCTATGGCGGTACCCCGCGCCGCGCCAGCGAGCTGGAAGCCAGCGGCATGAAGGCACTGGTGGGGCAGACCATGTCGATCCGCTTCGATGCCAACATCGACCCCGGCATGAAATGGCGCTTCCGCCCCGAAAAAACGACGCAGACCGTCACCATCGGCGAGCGCAGCATGGCCTTCTTCGAGGCCGAGAACCTGACCGACCAGACCATCACCGGGGCGGCCAGCTACAACATCTCGCCCGATGAAACGGCGCGTTATTTCAACAAGATCCAGTGCTTCTGCTTCACCCGCCAGACGCTGCGCCCGCATGAAAAGGTGCGCATGCCGGTGACCTTCTTCGTCGATCCCAAGATTCTCGACGACAAGGACGTGAGTGATGTGCGCCAGATCACGTTGAGCTACACCTTTCATATCGCTCCGCCAACTTGACTCAAGGCATGAAACCAGCGGCCACTATTGCCGTTGAATACAAGGCAAGGGCGCGATAGAGTTCGAACAATGCAAGCGGGAAGGGGCCAAAGACGCCTCGCCCGCCAAAGGAGTGGGATGCATCATGGCCAGTGGCAAGACGCACGACTATCATATCCTGCCGCCCGATATCGTGCCCCTGGCCACGACCATCGGCGCTTTCACCTTCACCAGCGGCATGGTGCTCTTCATGCACGAGCTGCCCGGCGGCAAATTCGTGCCCTGGGCCGGGCTGGCGATTCTGCTGGCCGCGATGTTCGCCTGGTTCTCCAAGATCGTGAACGAGGCCAAGGCGGGCGATCACACGCCGGTCGTGCAGCTTCACCAGCGCTATGGCATGATCCTGTTCATCGCCTCGGAGGTGATGTTCTTCGTCGGCTGGTTCTGGGCCTTCTTCGATTTCTCGCTGTTTCCGTCCGAGATTTCCAAGGTTGTCGGCGGGCACTGGCCGCTCAAGACCATGGAAGCGGTGATGGATCCCTTCGATCTGCCGCTGCTCAACACGCTGATCCTGCTGTGCTCGGGCACGACCGTCACCTGGGCGCATCACTGCCTGATCCATGGCGACCGCGACGGGCTGAAGAAGGGCCTGTGGATCACCATCGCGCTGGGCCTGCTGTTCTCCAGCCTGCAGGGCTATGAATACATGCATGCGCCCTTCGCCTTCGGCAAGAACACCTATGGCTCGGCGTTCTATATGGCGACGGGCTTCCACGGCTTCCATGTGATCGTGGGCACCATCTTCCTCGCCGTCTGCCTGAAACGCGCCTACAATGGCGACTTCACCCCCCGCCAGCACTTCGGCTTCGAGGCGGCGGCGTGGTATTGGCACTTCGTGGACGTGGTGTGGCTGTTCCTCTTCGTCTGCATCTATGTGTGGGGCAATTGGGGCTTCCCGGTCGATTGACCCAGCCTTCGCTCCTGTCAGCCGCAGCGCTGGGTCTGTGCCCCCGCTGCGGCAAACGCACATTGTTTGACGGTCTGGCCAGCTTCGCCCCGCGCTGCTCCGCCTGCGAGCTGGATTTCGCCGGCTTCAACATCGGCGATGGCCCAGCCGCTTTCCTCACCCTGCTGATCGGCACGCTGGCCTGCGTGATCGCGGGCTGGATGGCGCTGAGCATCGACCCGCCATGGTGGGTCTATGTGGTGACGCTGGGCCCGACCACGCTGGCGCTGATCGTCTGGGGGCTGCGTGCGGGCAAGGCAGCGCTGATCTGCGCCGAATTCCACCGTAAAGCCGCCGAGCACAGGATCGAGCCATGAAGCGCATTCCTATCGTGGCGACACTGGTCGTGCTGGCGGCGGTGGCGCTGATGATCGCTCTGGGCGTCTGGCAACTCCACCGCCTGAGCTGGAAGGAAGGCCTGATCGCTCGCTATCAGGCGGCGATGAACCAACCTGTCCTCGACTGGCACGATGGTGTCCCGCTGGGCGCGAAAGGTGACTATCGCCGCGTTCGCCTCGCCTGCACCCGCTTCGATGACGAGAAATTGGTCGGCGGTCGCAATGCATCGAGCCAATCAGGCTGGGCGCATTGGGCCACCTGCTCGGCGCCCAGCGGCAGCGTGACGGTGGTGGCGGGCTGGTCGCGCGATCTGACGCCGCGTGCTTTGTCGCCCACTATCGTAACGGGCCACGCGCTGGGCGGCGACAATGGCGAGGACATGCGCATCGTCGCCGATCCGCCGCTTGGAGGGCTGGAGGCCAATGCCACCCCCGATCCGCGGGATCTGCCGAACAATCACTTCTCCTATGCGGTGCAGTGGTTCCTCTTCGCGGCGACGGCTCTGGTGATTTACGGGATCGCGGTGTGGAAGAGGGGGAAGAAGGACTAAGCAGGGGGCGTTACGCCCCCTGCACCCCCGTTACGTCTTCCGGCGATAGGGCAGGGGCGCCCGATCCTTGTGCTCCGTCTCTCCACCCTCGCATTATTTCCCTTCTACCCCCTGCAACCCCTTCTTCCTTGCGTCCGAAGCCCCAGAACGCTAACCGCCCACGCCAAAGAGGGCAGGAATCTGTAAAGCTATGGACTATATTTCCACTCGCGGTCGCGCTCCGGCGCTGGATTTCATGGGCGCCACGCTGGCGGGTCTGGCGAGCGACGGCGGGCTTTATGTGCCACGCGTCTGGCCCGAATTCAGCCAGGCCGAGATCGCCGCGATGGCTGGGCTGCCCTATGCCGAGCTGGCGCAGCGCATCATGCAGCCCTTCGTGGGCGACTGCCTGACGCCCGAACGCCTGCTGGAACTCACCACCGCCGCCTATGGCCGTTTCGCGCACAAGGCCGTCACGCCGCTCAAGCAGTTTGACGAGCAGCAGTGGCTGCTGGAGCTGTTCCACGGCCCCACGCTGGCCTTCAAAGATGTGGCGCTGCAGCTTCTGGGCCTGCTCTTCGAGGAATTTCTGGGCCGCACGCCGCAGAACCTCACCATCGTCGGCGCCACCAGCGGCGACACCGGCAGCGCGGCGATCGACGCCGTGGCGGGCCGCGCCAAGGTCGACATCTTCATGCTGCACCCCAAGGGCCGCGTGTCGGACGTCCAGCGCCGCCAGATGACCACGGTGCTGGCGCCCAACGTCCATAACATCGCCATCACCGGCAGCTTCGACGATGCGCAGGCCATGGTGAAGCGCATGTTCAACGACAAGGCCGTGACCGAGCAGTTCAACATCGGCGCGGTGAACTCGATCAACTGGGCGCGCCTGATGGCGCAGGTGGTCTATTACTTTGCCGCCGCGCTTCAGCTGGGCGCGCCGCACCGCAAGGTGGCCTTCAGCGTACCGACCGGCAATTTCGGCGATGTGTTCGCCGGTTACGTCGCCGCCAAGATGGGCCTGCCCATCGAGAAGCTGATCGTCGCCACCAATGTGAACGACATTCTGCACCGCGCACTCTCCAACGGTGACTATTCGGCGGGCACCGTCACGCCCACTGCCGCGCCCTCGATGGACATTCAGGTGTCGTCGAACTTCGAGCGCCTGCTCTTCGATCTGGGTGGCCGCGATGGCATCGCCCTGGCCGAGCAAATGGCTGGTTTTGAATCGACCAAGGCGATGCAGCTCACCAACGCCCAGCGCGAAGGCGCCGCCGAGCTGTTCTCCAGCGCCCGCGTCGACCCCGACCAGATGGCCGAAGCTATCCGCTGGGGCTGGGAAGCGACCGGCGAGCTGGTCGATCCGCACACCGCCATCGCGCTGCACGCCGCCCGCACCTCGGGCATCGCGGCGGACGTGCCGGTGGTGACGCTGGCCACCGCTCACCCCGCCAAGTTCCCCGACGCCGTCGAGCGCGCCACGGGCCGCCGCCCCGGCCTCCCGGCACGCGTCGGCGACCTGTTCGAGCGCGAGGAGCGCCTGACCGACCTGCCCGGCGACTATGACGCCGTGGCCGCCTATGTGGCCCAGCACGCCACCCCCAAGGCATAATGGCTGAGCTGATCCTCCAGCCGCAGCTCCTCCTCGGCGAGGGCTGGGGCGACTATGGGCTTGTCGATTCGGGCAACGGACGCAAGCTGGAGCGCTATGGTGCCCAGCGCTTCATCCGCCCCGAACCGCAGGCCCTGTGGCAGCCGCGCTCGGAAGAGTGGGACGCCCACGGCGAATTCGTGCCCGGCGCGGATGAGGATGGCGGTGGTCGCTGGTCTTACACCAAGCAGGTCCCCCGCGACGGCTGGCCGCTGGCCTGGCCGAATGGCGATGAAAAGGTGCGATTCACCGCGCAGTGCACGCCCTTTCGCCATCTCGGTTTCTTCCCGGACATGGCCCCCGTGTGGGACTGGATGGGCAGCATGCTGGGCGGCAAGGCTGACGCCTCCTGCCTGAACTTGTTCGGCTATACCGGCGTTGGTTCGCTGGCCTTGAGCCGTTTCGGTTCGGTCACCCATGTCGATGCCAGCAAGAAGTCCGTGGCGCAGGCGCGTGCCAATGCGGCACTTTCGGGCATGGATGCACGCCCCGTCCGCTGGATCATCGACGACGCCGCCAAATTCACCGCGCGCGAAGTCCGTCGCGGCAAGCGCTATGACGGCATCATCATGGACCCGCCCAAGTTCGGCCGCGGCCCCGATGGCGAGGTCTGGCGTCTGGAAGAGCATCTCCCCGGTCTGGTGAAGGACGCCCGTGCGCTGCTGGACGCCGACAGCCGTTTCCTCTTCCTGACAGTCTATGCCGTGCGCATGTCGTCGTTGGCTCTGGCCGGGCTGCTGGACGAGGTCTTCGCGGAGCTTCCCGGCTTCGTCGAGCATGGCGATCTGGCGGTGCGTGAGGATAACGCTGGCCGGGTGCTGCCGACGGCGATCTTCGCGCGGTGGCGGCGGGATTAAGAATTGAAGGATGAAATGCGAGGGCCATCGCCCTCGCGCTCCCTTTAATGTCTGCGTTGCGCTTCCGGGTTCGGCCTCAGAGCAAAGTCGCCGCGCCGCAGGCAATGTTTCCAAGGCGGCTCTTTCGGATTTCAAGCCTGCGGCGCCTTAGGTGGCGCAGGTGGAGAGCCGGGGAGCATCATCGCGGCGCCACTGTCTTCTCGTCGGAAGACGTCATGGGAGCGCGAGGGGGTAACCCCCTCGCATCTTCTTCCTTCCTGCCTTGGCACCCCTTGCAACCACTGGACTCACCCCCCACAATTTGCCAAGCGCAACCTCTCTCCCAATCGACTGGAATATACCCCGTGGCCGACAGCCTGATCCTTGAAGTCGCCGATTTTGAAGTTGATGTCCTGACGGGCATCTACTCGGAGGAGACGGGCAAGCCGCAGCCGTTGCGCATCAGCATTCAGGTGCGGCTCAAGCCGGCGGCGCGCTATCTGCCCGATACGCCGCTGTCGGCGTCGAAGAACTATATGGATCTGAAGTTCGCGGCGAGCGGGGCTTTGCCGCAGGGTGTGCATTTCACGCTGATCGAGGCGGTGGGCGACCATATTGCCGAGACTTTGTTCCTTCAGGACGACCGCATCGAGCAGGTGACGGTCAAGATCGTCAAGCTGGCCATCGCCGAGGGCAGCGAGCAGATCGGCATGACCCTGACCCGCGAGCGGCCCTAGAGCATCGTGCGAAAAAGTGGGAACCGGTTTTTCGCAACAACGATGCGACCCAAAAAGTCAGGCGTGAGCGATGCCATGCAGGTGATCCTTGTGGATGACCTGCCTGCTGCGCCTCTGGCGGCGGCGGCGTATTTTCATGGCCAGATCGTTCCTCTGATCGAAACGCGCGCGCAGGGCGCTGGCGGCGTAACCCTGCTGCTGCCTGCCGCCGATGACACGCATCGCGCGTGGCGCGCGGCGGCGCTGGGGGCTTTGGCGCGGGCTTTGGCGCCGGCGCGGATCAATGCTCTGGCCGGGGGGGATGAAGCGGAGCGACAGAGGGCTTTGGCCTTTGTCGCCGGGGCGCCGGGGCTGACGGGGCAGGTGCTGCCGCTGGATGGCGCCCATGCGGGTTAGGTGGTAAAAGGAGCGATGGCGTCACCGTCACCCCTTGCTCCCGTGCCACTGGTCGATCGTTTCCAACGCGCGATCACCTATCTGCGGCTGAGTGTGATCGACCGCTGCGATCTGCGCTGCACCTATTGCATGCCCGAGCGGCAGACCTTCCTCCCCAAATCCGAGGTGCTGAGCCTTGAGGAACTCCATCGCCTGTCGCTGGGCTTTATGGCAAGGGGCGTGCGCAAGATCCGCCTGACCGGGGGGGAGCCTCTGGTGCGGCGGGACATGGTCGATCTGGTTCGCGCCCTGGGGCGCCATATCGGTGAAGCGCTTGATGAGTTGACGCTCACCACCAACGCCACGCAGCTTGCCCAGCATGCCGCCGCCCTTGCGGCGGCGGGGGTGAGGCGGGTGAACATCTCGCTCGATACGCTGGACCGCGCGCGTTTTGCGCAGATCGCCCGGCGCGATGCTCTGCCTTCCGTGCTGGAGGGGATCGCCGCCGCGCGCGAGGCCGGGCTGGCGGTGAAGGTCAACACCGTGGCGTTGAAGGGCCAGAATGAGGATGAACTTCCCGATCTGATCGCCTGGGCGCATGGTCAGGGTTTCGAGATCACGCTGATCGAGGTGATGCCGCTGGGCGTGGTCGATGGTGACCGCTTTGATCATTACCTCCCGCTCTCGCAGGTCCGTGCCGATCTGGAGCGCCGCTGGACGCTGCTGCCCGATGCCCATCGCAGCGGCGGCCCGGCGCGCTATATGCGTGTGGCGGAAACCGGTGGGCGACTGGGCCTGATCACGCCGCTGACGGGCAATTTCTGCGACGGCTGCAACCGGGTGCGGGTGACGGCGACGGGGCAACTTTACGCTTGCCTCGGCGGGCGTGAGCAGGTCGATCTACGGGCGGCGCTGCGGGGTGCGCAGCCCGATACGGCGCTTCATGAAGCGCTGGATCAGGCCATGGCGATCAAGCCCGAGAAGCATCATTTCACCATCGACCGCCCCGGCGCGCCGCCTGCTCTGGCGCGGCATATGTCGATGACGGGCGGGTAGCGCATGGGCGTGCGTCTGGTGTTTCTGGGGCGGCTGGCCGATCTGGTCGGCGCTGATAGCAGGGAGGTTGCTCCGGGTGCCTTGCCGGCGGTGTTGGGCGGTCTGCCTGATGGATTGCTGGGGCCTCGCGTCAAGCTGGCGCTGAACGGCATGCTGGTCGGCGCCGAGGGGCTGATGCTGGCGGAAGGCGATGAGCTGGCCTTCCTGCCTCCCGTCAGCGGAGGCTGACATGACAACCGACATCAGTGGCGGCTGAGATGGCCAGCGATATCCGCCTGCTGGAGCAGACCTTCGATCCCGGCGCGGCTGTGACCCATTTCGCCACGGCGCATGCCCATGCTGGCGGCGTGGTCAGCTTTCTGGGGCAGGTGCGCGGCGGCGATGATGTCGAGGCGCTTGACCTCCAGCATTACGCACCGCTGACCCTGCCCGGCATGCGGCATCTGGCCGCGACAGTGCTGGCGCGCTGGACGCTTGACGGCCTGCTGATCTGGCACCGCGTGGGGGAGATGCTGCCCGGCGACCCCATCGTGCTGGTCGCCGCCGCCGCCCGCCACAGGCGCGATGCCTTTGAGGCGGCGGATTTCGCCATGGACCACCTCAAGAGCGAGAGCTGGTTCTGGAAGCGCGAAAAGCGTGGCGGCCTCTGGCACTGGATCGAGCCCCGCGCGCAGGATCATGCCGATCTGGCGCGCTGGGCCGATTGATCCTGTTTAGTCCGGCAACATCGTGTGGAGCCGGTTGATCTGCTCATCCTCGGCGCTCGCCAGCGAATCGATATGGGCATAGCAACTGGCCAGACGCTCACCTTCGGGGCGGTTCGCCACGCCGTCGCGGGCATCGATCTGCGCATGGTTCTGCGTGTCGGTGACATAGGCCTGCTCCGCCGGGGCCAGCACCTGAGCCAGCCGCCCACGGATGTTCTGCAGATCGGCCAGCGCCAGATTGCCCTTCGACCAGGCGGGGCTGCCGGTCGCCGCATTGCCCACGCCGCGCAGCACGCTTTCCGCGCCGGGCAGGGCCTTCTGGAACTCGGCATCGATGCGGTCGGCGGCGGCGGCATCGCATGTCATGGGCACGGGCGTGGTGGGTGGCGGGGGCAGGGGAGCGGGGGGCGGCTGATTGCCCGCATGATCCGCCGACCAGCGGCTGAGCGAGGGATAGGGGCCCGACGAACAGCCCGCCAGCGCGAGCAGCGCTGCAACCAGAACGAGTCGCGCCGGGGCGCCAGGCGCGCTTCGCGCCCGAGCGAATCGAGTCATCCGGGCGGCAGGGGCGATTCGGCGCGGGGGGCGGGCCGGGGAGTCTTGCATGCTGACCATATGCGGGCCATAGCACGTCATACCACCAGCGCCAGTGTATCGATTGGCTTGGCGCGCGCGCTTTGCCGGCTTTCTCGGGGCTTTGCGGGGGAGGGGGCATGGCGCTTTTCGCAAGCTGCGGGACGCCAGCGGATTGACAGGGTGGCCCGCTTCCACTAACGGCGTCGCTTCATTCGAGACCCTGTCGGAGACGATGGGGCCTCGGCGCGTCGCCCGCGGCCTGATTGGATGCCCTGCTTTGGCAGGACTTCGGCAGACCTTCGGCGGGGCGACAGGCACTAGATTTATTGGATGGATATCATGTTCGCAGTGGTGCGCACAGGCGGCAAGCAGTATCGGGTCGCCGCCGGAGACAAGATCGCGGTCGAAAAGCTGGCTGGTGAAGCTGGTGAGACGATCACGCTGGCTGACGTTCTGCTGGCCGGCAATGACGGCCAGATCGCCGACGCCAAGGGTGTTGTGGTCTCGGCCGAGATCATCGCTCAGGCCAAGAGCGAGAAGGTGACGGTCTTCAAGAAGCGTCGTCGTCACAACTATCGCCGCAAGAACGGCCACCGCCAGCAGCTGACCCTGCTGCGCATCACCTCGGTCGCTGCGGCCTGAGAATTTCGAGGAGTTTGACAGATGGCACATAAGAAAGCTGGCGGCTCTTCGCGCAACGGTCGCGATTCGCAGTCCAAGCGCCTCGGCGTGAAGAAGTTCGGCGGTCAGGACGTGATTGGTGGCAACATCATTATCCGTCAGCGCGGCACCCGCGTGTACCCCGGCGTGAACGTCGGCATCGGCAAGGATCATACCCTGTTCTCGCTGGTCGAGGGCAAGGTGCGCTTCCACGCCGGCAAGCTCGGCCGCAAATATGTGTCGGTCGACGTACCGGCACTTGCCGCCGAATAAATCGGATGGTCGATAAAGGGCCATCCACCAGGATGGCCCCCGCCGCAGGTCTCAGGTTAAACCCCTGAAATCAGCGGCCAACAAAGGGAGAGGGGCCAACCCGTCTCCCTTTTTTCGTGTCTCCCTGACCCGCGTCCGCGTTTCACTTCATGTTCCGATTTGGATCGGAATGTTTCTGGCCATGAACCAGAACGTTCCGTCGCAATCCTCGGAAACCAAACCCCGCCTTCGGCGTTAAGCCAGATGACAGGGGGTTGTGGAGCCCGGACTAAAGGCATGGATCGGCTTGGTTTTGCGAGAAGAATCCGCATTGAACCGAATCGTCACCATGCTGTCACCCTGTAGCGCTAGGCGCCGCAGGGCCGAGGAATGGAGAGACTACGATGTTCATTCGCAGCGAAAGGCTGTTCTTGCGCCCCATCTGGGCCGAGGACTGGCAGGACCTGCACGCCGGACTCAGCGATCAGGAGGTTGAACGTAACTTCCTGCGCATGGGCTGGCCCTATTCGCCTGAAGGGCTACGCAAGGGCGACGGCCTCGATCCTCGCATGCCGCACTTCATGATCACCCTGCCGCGCGGCAACCATGGCGTGGATGTGCTGGGCATGATCGGCATGGTGCTGATCGATGGCCAGGCCCATCTGGGCTATTGGATCGCGCGTGAGCATCGCGGGCAGGGCTATGCCACCGAGGCTGGCCGCGCGGTGCTGGCGCTGGCCCGCACGCTGGGCCATGCCCATGTCGTTGCGCGCCATATGCTGGACAATCCGGCCTCGGGCCGCGTGTTGCGCAAGCTGGGCTTTTCGCCCGTCTCGGTCGATGGTGCGCGTAGCGATGGCTGCGGCGTGCTGCCGGTGCTGACCGCCTCGATGACCTATGCCATCGATCTGGGCGCGCCGAGCAATTGCGACGATGATCTGAACGGAGGGGCGGCCCGACGTCGGGCTGCCTGAAGCATCGTGCGAAAAACGATGCGACAACGCCTAAAGATTGTCGATATCGGTTAAAACCATGCCGGTTGGGGCTTAAGTCTCCGCTTCGACCGGTATGGTTTCCGCCGCACATGGCTGGCTGGCTTCATAGGCTGCCAGCAAATGGCTGTCATCGCGATCGAGCGGATGAAAGCCCGGCTTCAGAAACTCCAGCCAGTCGGGCAGGATCCGGCGCAAGATGCCCGGTTTCAGCAGCAGATAGCTCAGCAGGCCGGTGCGAGCCTTCCAGCCGGTGATCCCGTCCTGAGCCAGCAGTTCCAGCGTGTCACGCCAGCGGTGCTCCAGAAAATTGCGCGTCACCAGAATGGCGAGGATACAGCGCACCCGCCAGCGCCGCCAGCCGCTCCAGCGGCGGGTGGCGTGCAGGAAGGTGTCATAGGCCACCGCCTTGTGCTCGATCTCCTCCACCGCATGCCAGCGCCACAGGGCGATGATCTGGGGATCGGCATCCTCATAAAGATGAGGCTTGCCCAGCAGATCGCGCGCGATGATCGCCGTCATATGCTCCAGCACGGCGGTGACGATCAGATTGACCATGTCCGATTTGACGCGGGTCTTGGCGATGAAGGTGGCCAGTCGCTCGTCAATGGCGGACAGGTCGTATCCGGCCGCTTCGACATGGCGGTTGAACAGCAGATGCTCGCGGCTGTGATGGGCTTCCTGAGCGATAAAGGCGCGAATCTGTGCGGCCAGTTCGGGGCTGGTGCCGTCACGAAACTGGCGCAGGGCGTCGATAAAGAAGGCCTCGCCGCGCGGGAAGGTCGATGACAGCGCATTATGCCAAGCCGTCGCGACAGGATTGTTGCCCAACCACCAGCGTTTAATTCCAGAATTTCGCAAGAATCGGCTATTGCGTACATTTATTGCGCGGGGTGATAGAAAACCCCCCTTGTCAGCGGTTAATCCCGTCTTTACGCGGGCGAAAAATCGGTGGGTCGCGGTGGTCATGATCTAAGGGTGGGATTAGCCGAACCGATGTCGATGAAAAAGCGTCTTTCGCCACAGGAGAGCCGGGCCGCCGCCGTTGAAGCGGCGCGCCTGCTGCTGATCGAGCAGGGCCCGCAGGCCGTCACGCTCAAGGCGGTGGCGGCGCGCATCGGTCGTACCCATGCCAATCTGCTGCATCATTTCGGCAGCGCCGCCGACCTCTGGCGCGCGCTGGCGCATCACATGGCCAGCAATCTGTGCGCGGTGCTGGGCAAGGCCGTGGTGGCCAGCCGCCTCGGCGCGCTGACCCCGCGCGAGCTGGTGGACCAGATCTTCGACGGGTTCGAGTTTCAGGGCGCCGCCTCGCTGGCCGCCTGGCTGCAACTGAACGGGGATGAGCGTGCGCTCGACCCGATCATCGACGCGGTGCAGGGCATGCTGGAGGAGCTGGACGATCTGGGCACCGGGGCGATGCGGCATGTTTCTCATACGCTGGTGCTGCTGGCGCTGGGCGACGGGTTGCTCGGCGCAACGATGAGCCGGGCGCTGGACCTGCCCCGCGATTGCGGGCGCGACCTTGCCACACGCATGCTGGTGGCGGAGCGCCAACGCGCGGGCATCGTCATGACTCCGGTGCTGGGGTAACCTCTTCCTCGGCCTGCAGTGCCGGGGCGAGCCATGATGGTACATCGACCGGCTCGATATCCTCGACGCGGCGATGGTCCACTGCCAGCTCAAGCTGCGGATAGGCCGCGCGGCGGCGCTCCTCACGCGACTGCTCCAGCGGCACCACCACCAGCCGCCGATTGACCTTCTGCCGCCAGTTCATCCGCGCGGTGTTCTCCTGCCCGACATAGCAGCCCTTGGTGAAGCTGACGCCGTTCAACTCCGCCGCATTGGTCTCCAGCCACAGCAGATCGCCCAGTTCGGCCGAGCCCTCGGTCACGCCCAGCAGCAGGCGGTGGGCCAGATAATCGGCATCGACCGGCGTTTCATCCGCGGGCGCCAGCCAGCGCCAGCCCAGCGCGGGCAGGCGCGGGTCCTGCGTGGCGGCGTGGCTGGGTTCGCGCGCGTTCCAGTGTACGGCCAGCGTGTCGTCGCGATGGATCGTGATCTTGCGGCGCAGGCGGTACATCGAGAGGCGCTTGGCCAGCGCTTCGGCATGCTCCGCCTCGCAGTCGATCAGCAGATCCTCGCCATCGGCCCAGACGAAGAAATCGAACAGCGCCTTGCCCTGGGGACTCAGCAGGCCGGCCCAGACGGGCAGAGGTGTCGTCAGCACATCGCTGGTGATCAGGCCCTGCAGGAAGCTGCGCAGGTTCTCCTGCTCGTCTTGCGGGGTCAGGCGGATGAGGGCGCGGGTGGTTAAGGTGGACATAGGGGGCAAGGTGGGGACGGAAGAGGGGAAAGGGAAGAGGAAAAGCGAGGGGGTTACCCCCTCGCGCTCCCAGAACGTCTTCCGACGAGAACGCAGGGATGGCCGATCGGTGGTGCTCGAACTCTCCACCTGTGCAAGGAAAAGCGCCGCAGGCAGCTATTTTTACTGCCTGCGGCGCAGCGACCTTAGCTCTTTGGCCGAACCCTGTGCGCCAACGCAGACATGAAAGGGAGCGCGAGGGTGTAACACCCTCGCATTTATCTTTCTTCACAAACGCCGTTCAAACCACCCCATCCGGATGCAGCGAACACACCTCCGCCTCGCATTCCACCTGGATCGTCGAGTGGCCGATGCGGAATTTCTTCTCCAGCGCCCCCGCCAGCCCATGCAGGAACGCGTCCCCCGGATGCCCGCCGGGGATCACCAGATGCGCGGTCAGGGCGGTTTCGGTGGTGCTCATGGGCCAGATGTGGAGGTCGTGAACGGCGGTCACGCCGGTCTGCTCAGCGAGGAAAGTGCGGACCTTCTCCTCATTGATGCCCTCGGGCACGGCGAGCAGGCCCATATGCACGGATTCGCGCAGCAGAGACCAACTGCCCAGGCCGATCATCACGGTGATGATCAGGCTGGCGGCCGGATCGACCCAGCGCCAGCCGGTGAAGGCGACCACCGCCCCGGCCACGACCACGCCTGCCGAGACCATGGCATCGGCCATCAGATGCTGGAAGGCGGCGCGGACATTGATGTCTTCCTTGCTGCCCTTAGCGAAGAGAATGGCGGAGAGGCCGTTCACCGCGATGCCGGCGGCAGCCACGATCATCATCAGCGGCGCCTCGACGGCTTCGGGGGTGAAGAGGCTGCGCAGCGTCTCGATCAGGATCGCGCCCAGGGCCACCCACAGCAGCGCGGCATTGGTCAGCGCGGCGAGGATGGAGGAGCTTTTCATGCCATAGGTAAAGCGCGCCGATGGCGGCCGCTGGGCGAGGCGGCTGGCGCCCCATGCCAGCAGCAGCGAGAGCACGTCGGACAGATTGTGCCCGGCATCGGCCATCAGCGCCACCGAGTGGCCGATGAAGCCTGCTACGCCTTCCACCACCACGAAGACGGTGTTCAGGCCCACCGCGATGGCAAAGGCTGTGCCATGGCCGACCTGATGATGGTGGTGCCCATGTCCGTGGCCATGCCCATGACTGTGGCCGTGCCCATGTCCGTGGTGATGGCCATGATGCCCGTGATCATGACCGCCGTGATCGTGGTCATGGTCATGCTGGGCATGGGTTTTTGCGGAGTCGGAGTGATGGCCGTGGGGGGCATCATGAGCCATGAGGGATCCTTTCGACGCTGCTGCGTTGCACAAATGTCGCACCGCAGCAAGATTCGCGAGCGGTAAAATCAGGCAATTTGGGTGACTTGGGTGGCATGGGCTCTCATTTTTGCAAGATGCTTACAGCGTCGAATGCTGGCTGGTAACAATATTCCAAAACAGTGCAATTTATACATGTTTTTTATGAGGGTGCTGTCAAATACTTGTCACATCTCGCGGTTTAGAAGCGGCCCCAGCGGCGGTATGAGTGCCGCCAGCCAGTGCGGGGGCCGGATTCGCGAGAAACCGAGTCAGCGCTGACTTCGACGTGTCGCAGTACACATAATTTCGTCATGCAGGGGCAAACAAGCATGCGTCCTATTTCCAAGATGGCCTTCGCGGCCAGCACCATTGCCGTGGCCGTCGCGGCCATCGCCACGCCCGTTTTCGCTCAGTCGACCGGTTCGGTCGAGTTCGAAAAGGACATTGTGGTCACCGGCGCCAAGGTCAAGGCTGTCAACGGCATCAATCTGCCCGACACCCCCAAGGCCAAGCAGGTTCTCGATCAGTCGTACATCTCGATGGCCACGCCTGGCCAGTCGATCAACGACACGATCAACATGATTCCGGGTGTCGCCAGCTTCAACGCCGACCCCTTCGGTTCGTCGGGCGGCAAGCTGTACATCCGCGGCTTCGACAACTCGCGTATCTCGGAAACCTTCGACGGCATGCCGACGAATGACACCGGCAACTACGCGCTCTATTCGAACCAGATCGTCGATCCCGAACTGCTCGACAACGTCAACGTCAACCTCGGCACCACCGACGTCGACAGCCCGACCGCTTCGGCCACCGGTTCGACGATCAACTATCGCACCCGCAACCCCACCGAGGACTTCCATGCCCGCATGCTGGGTTCGGTCGGTTCGTTCAACTTCCAGCGCATCTTCGCGGTCGTCGACACCGGCAACCTGACCAAGGGTGGCCTGCGCGCCTGGTTCTCGGCCAGCGCCGAAGGCAACGACATCTGGCAGGGCGGCATCGGCAAGGTCCGCAAGACCCAGTTCAACGGCAAGGTCTACCAGCCGCTGGGCGACAATGGCGACTTCATCTCGGTTGCCGCGCACTGGAACAGCAACCGCAACAACTTCGCGCCGTCGATCTACCCGATCTTCGAGAACTACGGTTCGCGCACGGTCGGCAGCGGCCTTGGCACCGTCAACCGCTATCCCAACAACTGGGCCGAAGCGAACTATGTCACCCCGCGCTGCACCATCGCCGGTGGCAGCCCCGGCGTTGCCAGCTCGACCTCGTCGAGCGCCTGCGGCACCGCCTGGGAATATCGCTACAACCCTTCGGACACGGGCAACCTGCGCGCCAACATGCGCTTCACCCTGTCTGACAAGCTGGTGCTGACCGTTGACCCCAGCGTCCAGTACACCAAGGCCAACGGCGGCGGCACGGTCACCGGTTCGGAAGCGAACTGCACCGCGGTGACCTGCAGCGGCGCCACCACCGGCTTCATCGGCGGCACCTATTACACGGGTGTCGACCTGAACGGCGACGGCGACCGTCTCGACACGGTCACGCTGTCGGCGCCCAGCCACACCCAGACCTGGCGTCTGGGCCTGAACACCTCGCTGCGCTACCAGATCGACTCGCACAACACCGTGCGTATCAACTACACCTATGACCGTGGTCGCCACCATCAGACGGGCGAACTCGGCTACCTGAACCAGAACGGTTTTGCCGCCCAGTACTTCCCGGTCGATCGCCCGATCACCGATGCCAGCGGCAACATCCTCGAGAAGCGCAACCGCATGTCCTATGCGATCCTGCATCAGGTCTCGGGTGAGTATTCGGGCAAGTTCATCGACAACCGCCTGAACGTGTCGCTCGGTCTGCGCGCGCCCTTCATGCGTCGTGACCTGACCAACAACTGCTTCACGACCTCGGCTTCGGGCTTTGTGGACTGCCTCGGCAACAGCAGCATGAACGCTGCCTACGCCACCGCGCACCCCACCTATGCAGCTCCGCAGACGCGCATTCTGGACTACAACCGCGTGCTGCCGAACGTTGGCTTCACCTTCAACATCACGCAGCAGGCTTCGTTCTTCGCCAACTACTCGAAGGGCATGCAGATCCCCGGTACGGACAATCTGTATAACTCCTTCTACTTCGCGGCCAATTCGAGCCAGGCACGTCCGGCGGCTGAAACCACCGACAACTTCGATGCCGGTGTGCGCTATCGCTCCAGCAAGATCATGGCTGATATCTCGGGCTGGTACACGCTGTTCCAGAACCGTCTGGCCTCGGCCTACGATCCCGAGAACTCGGTCACCGTCTATCGTAACCTCGGTAAGGTCGAGAAGTACGGCATCGACGCCACCCTGGCCTATATGCCCAACAAGTATATCGGCTTCTACGGCTTTGCTTCGTTCATGAAGTCGCGCATCGTCGCCAACGTCGATGCCGGCACCTGCGCGGGCAACGCTCTGGCGATCAGCGTCGGCGGCGCGATCTGCTCGGGCACCGAGGCTTACTTCAGCACCGCCGGCAAGCGTGAATCGGGTGCTCCCGCCAACACCATGGGCGCGCGCGTCGAAGGTCACGTGAGCATGTTCGACATCGCCGCCACGGTGAAGCGCACCGGTCGCCGTTACTTCAACGATCAGAACCTGCCGGTCTTCATCGGCACGACCAAGATCGCTGAAGCCAACGCTCCGTCCTATGCCACGGTCGACCTGACCGTGCGCGCCAACCTGGAAAAGATCGGTGCCCCCAAGGACACCTTCCTGCAGCTCAACGTCGTGAACCTGTTCAACAAGTTCTACGTCGGTGGCTTCGATGGCTCGACGGCTTCGTCCTACGCCGCGACCAGCTATCCCACGAACAACGCCTACCTGCCGATCCCGCGTACCTTCATGGGTTCGATCTCGGTGGCCTATTGATCCTTCGCGATCATTCGGTTCAAGGAAGGGGGCGCTCCGCAAGGGGCGCCCTTTTTCGTTTTGGGGTTAAAAGGGGGAAGGAAGATGCGAGGAGGTTACCCCCTCGCGCTCCCATGACGTCTCCCGGCGATAGGGCAGTGGGGGGGCAGAAATGGTGCCACAGGCTCTCCACCTGCGCGGCCTACAGCGCCGCAGGCAGTCGATCCTTGATGAGCTGTGCCGGCAACTTCTGCCTGCGGCGCGGCAAGCTAGGCGCAAGGCCGAACCCGAAGCGCAACGCAGACACTAAAGGGAGCGCGAGGGCGATGGCCCTCGCATCTTGCCTTCCTTCAAACCCCTTCAGGGATAAACGCAACCATCCAGCTCACCCCGCCGCACAACCCCGCTCCGCTTGGCGATTGCGTTGCCATGGCGGCGCGTGAACCCGCTCGGGTCGATCACAGCGCGTTTCTTGGGGCTGGGCAGGGCGGCGGCGATGCGGCCCGCCTCGATCGAGGAGAGATGCGTCGCCCCATGCCCGAAATAGCGCTGCGATGCCGCCTCCACGCCATAGGTGCCGATGCCCGTCTCCGCGACGTTGAGGTACATTTCCATGATCCGGCGCTTGGGCCAGACGGTCTCGATCACGATGGTGAACCAGGTCTCCAGCACCTTGCGCAGATAGCGTGTCCAGCCGATGCCCTGCCACAAGAAGACGTTCTTGGCCGTCTGCTGGCTGATGGTCGAGCCGCCGCGCAGCTTGCCGCCGCTCATGTCGCGGCGCAGGGCATAGGCGATGCCGTCGCCGTCAAAGCCGTGGTGCTGGCAGAAGCGGGCGTCTTCCCCGGCGATCACCGCGTCGACCATAGAGCGGTCGATGCGATTGAGCGGGGTCCATGATTTGCTGAAGCCGTTGGGGTCCATCACCATGGTGGCGGTGATGGGCGCGGGCACCACGCGATAGAGCAGCGCCCAGCCGAAGCTGATCAGCACAAACCAGATCACCGCCATCGCCACCCACCAGGCCAGACGAAAGGGAAGCGAGTGTTGAGGGCCGAGCCGGGGCAGGATGCGCATCGGCTCTCTTTAGCCCGCACGGACGGTCGGGAAAAGGGGCCTGTTTCAGCGCGCGATCAGCGCGGCGTCAGCGCCGTCATCGGCGTGCGGCGGGCAGGGCGGTGATAGGCCAGCTCGGCCACCACGGCGGCGGCGAGCACGATCAGCAGCGGCATCAGCGGGTCGCGATAGCTGCTGTCGACGCTCAGCGATCCGTTCACCACCCAGCAGGCGGCGATCAGCATGGCCAGCACCGCGCGCTGGCGCTTCATCGTATGCGCCGCGACGAGCCCCGCCAGACCCAGCGTGAAGATCAGCACATATTGCGTCACCTCGCCCATGCGCATCAGGGTGATGGCGCGCGATGTGGCATGCCCGGCATCGGGCATATGCGGCATCCAGAATTGTGCGAGATGGCCCACGGCAACATCCCATGGCTGCAGCCCGAACACGGCATGCGGCGTATCGGCCACCGCCGCATTGGCGCCGGCGGCCAGCGTGGCCAGCACGGTGCCGGGGGTTTCGACCATGGCGCCGCTGATCCAGCTCCATGGACCCAGCATCAGCGCGGCACCCGCCGCCAGGGCCAGAGCGCTGGCGGGCAGACGCCAGCCTTGCCCGGCCAGCACCAGCGCCAGCACCGGCGCGCTGATCGCGGGGAACAGCGAGGGTTCGGTCAACAGCCCGGCGGCCCATGCGGCACCGGCGGCCAGCGCCAGCGTCAGGCGCGGCCCCTCGCGCAGCAGGCGCAGCGCCAGCCAGGCCGAGAGCAGCAGCAGCGCGGTGCCCAGATTCTCGCGCGTCACCAGCGTGCAGTTCCAGATGCCGGGCAGCCAAAGCGCATAGCCCAGAAGGGACAGCTTCTGCCCGGTGTCGCGCAGCCCCAACTGGCGCGCCACCTGCCAGACCAGCAGGGCCGAGATCATCGCCAGCGCCAGATTGACGGAGAACGCCACCTCGGTCGTCGCGCCCGCCAGCGCCATCACCGGCGCCAGCAACAGCGGATAGCCCAGCGTGTGAAGGGCCTGGGCGCCAAGGCTCCAGCTCGGCCATTGCCCATTGGCCAGTTCCCGCGCGGCGGTGAAGCTGGTCAGCTCCTCACCGGTCAGGGTCTGGGGCAGGGCGAAATGGGCGGCAATGCGGGTGACCATCACGATCAACAGCAAGGCCTCGAACGTAATGGCCTTTTCCTTCAGCCGGGGGGCAGGCGGCGGGATAGACATAGGGGACTCCGTAGCTTCCCCAATTATCCCTGCTTTTGATGATGGTTGAAAGGACGTTAACCCCAGGAATCACATTCTGTGCCGAAGTGAAACGAAAATTCTTGTGAAGTTTAAGCTTTTCCGTGGCTTATCGCCCGGTTCCCCGCCCGGCCACCCTGCGGTGGCGTTCGGGCGGGGGCGGAGCCGTCCGGTGCCTCAGGCCAGCAGATGCGCCGGGGCCTCGATCAGCCGCTTCAACTGGGCGACGAAGCTAGCGGCATCATGGCCGTCGACTACGCGATGATCGCAACTGATCGACAGATTCATCATCTTGGCGCGGCGGATGCGGTCGGTGTCGCCCACGAAGACCGGGCGTTCGACGATGCGGTTGGGGGCCAGGATCGCCACCTCGGGCCGGTTGACCACCGGGGTGGAGGCCACCCCCGCCAGCGGCCCCAGCGAGGAGAGGGTGAAGGTCGAGCCCGACAGATCCTCGCGGCGGATCGAGCCATCGCGCGCGGCCTGCGCCAGATCGGCGATGGCCTGCGCCAGCTGCCAGATGTTCATATCCTGCGCGTCGCGGATCACCGGTACCATCAGGCCCTGCGGGGTCTGGGTGGCCAGGCCGAGATGGACGCGGCCATGGCGCGTGACCACGCCCGCCTCATCGTCATAGCGCGCGTTGAGCATCGGGTGATGCGGCAAGGCGCGGCACAGGGCGGTGATGAGGAAAGGCAGCAGGGTCAGGCGCTTGCGTCCCTCGCCCGGGGGGCCGCTGTTGAGCTGGCCGCGCATCTCCTCCAGCGCGGTGACCTCGACTTCCTCGACATAGGTGAAGTGCGGGATATGGCGCTTTGATTCGGCCATGTTCTGGGCGATGCGGCGGCGCATGCCGATCACCGGCACCTCCTCATCGGCCCATGCGCCGCTGGCCTGAGGACGATAGCCCTGAGCCGAACCATAACGCAGAAACGCATCCAGATCGCCGTGGCGGATATGCGGGCCATCGCCCTTCACCTGCGCCAGATCGACCCCCAGAGCCTTCGCCCGCGCCCGGACGGCTGGCGAGGCAAGCACCTTGTGGGGCGACGTTTCTGGTGTCGCCGCCACGGGCGCCGGGGCCGGAGCTGCCGCGACCACGGGCTCCGGTGCCACCGCTGCCGCTTCTTCTGTGGGCGCGGACGCCGCATCGGCTGTCCGGGTGGGGGACGCAGATGCGGAAGGGATGGGATGAACCTCTGCTTCGCCTTCGGTCTCGATCACCGCCAGCATGGCGCCGATGGCGACGGCGTCGCCCAGCTTGCCCGCCAGTTGCACGATGCGGCCCGAGACCGGGCTTTCGATTTCCACCGTGGCCTTGTCGGTCATCATATCGGCCAGCGGCTGGTCTTCGCTGATGGTGTCGCCCTCGGCCACATGCCAGCGGGTGATTTCCGCGCTTGCGATGCCTTCGCCGATGTCGGGCAGGGTGAAGGTGAAGGTTGCCATCTGTGTCAGTCCTTCATGATCTGTTTAAACGCCTGAGCCAGCCTTACGGGTCCCGGAAAATAGGCCCATTCCAGCGCATGAGGGTAAGGCGTGTCGAAGCCGGTGACGCGCTGCACGGGCGCCTCCAGATGGTGGAAGCAGCGCTCCTGCACCAAAGCCGAGAGTTCCGCGCCGAAGCCGGAGGTGCGCGTCGCCTCATGGACGATCAGGCAGCGGCCCGTCTTTTTCACGCTGGCTTCGATGGTCTCGATGTCGAGCGGAATCAGGCTGCGCAGATCGATGAGGTCGGCCTTGGGGGCATCGGGCAGCTCATCGAGCGTCGAGGCCACCACATGCACCATCGTGCCATAGGTAAGGATGGTGAGGTCGGAGCCTTCACGCACCACGCGGGCCTTGCCGATCTCCACGCGATAATGGCCCTCGGGCACCTGTGCGTCGGGGTGACCGGCCCAGCCCTTGGCGGGGCGGTCGTAATGGCCGTGGAAGGGGCCGTTATACAGACGCTTGGGCTCGAAGAAGAGGACGGGGTCATTGTCCTCGATCGAGGCGATCAGCAGCCCCTTGGCGTCGTAAGGCGTCGAGGGGATCACCGTCTTCAGGCCCGAGCAATGGGTGAAGATGCCCTCGGGGCTCTGGCTGTGAGTCTGGCCGCCGAAGATGCCGCCGCCAAAGGGCGAGCGCACGGTGATCGGCGCGGTGAACTCGCCCGCCGAGCGGTAGCGCAGCCGCGCCGCCTCGCTGACCAACTGGTCGAGCGCGGGGTAAATGTAGTCGGCGAACTGGATTTCGGGCACCGGGCGCAGGCCATAGGCGCCCATCCCGATGGCCACGCCGATGATACCGCATTCGCTGATCGGCGTGTCGAAGACGCGGCTGGTGCCGTATTTGGCCTGCAGGCCCGCCGTGGCGCGGAACACGCCGCCGAAAAAGCCGACATCCTCGCCCATCACGGTGACGGTGTCGTCGCGCTGCATGGTGACATCGAGCGCGTCGTTGATCGCCTGGATCATGGTCATGTCGCGGGTGTCGGTCATGCGCCGGGCTCCTCGCGCTTGATGTCCGGAAGGCCGGCGGCCTGCCATTCGGCCAGCATCTGGGCCTCCTGCTCGGCCAGATGCCAGGGCATATGTTCGAAGACGCCCTCGAACATGGTGTCGAGCGGCTGGTTGAGGCCATGGCCCAGAATGCCGTGGCGTTCCGATGCCTTTTGCGCGGTGCGGACCTGTTCCATCAGCTCCGCTTCCATGGCGGCATGGCGTTCCTCGTCCCAATGGCCCTGCTTGATGAGATGGTCCTTCAGGCGCAGCAGCGGATCGCCCAGCGGCCAGGCGGCGGCTTCCCCGGCGCTGCGATAGGCCGAGGGGTCGTCGCTGGTGGAGTGACCCTCGGTGCGGTAGGTGACATGCTCGATCATGGTCGGGCCGTGGTTGCCGCGTGCGCGTTCGGCGGCCCAGCGCGTGGCGGCCAGAACCGCCAGCACGTCATTGCCGTCGACGCGCAAGGTGGCGATGCCATAGCCCAGACCGCGTGCAGCAAAGGTGGTCTCATCACCGCCCGCCATGCCGGAGAAGCTGGAGATCGCCCACTGGTTGTTGACCACATTGAGGATCACCGGCGCGCGATAGACGCTGGCAAAGGTGCAGGCCGAATGGAAATCGCCCTCCGCGGTCGAGCCTTCGCCCAGCCATGCCGCGGCAATGCGCGTGTCGCCGCGCGCCGCGCTGGCCATGGCCCAGCCCACCGCCTGGGGAAGCTGCGTGGCCAGATTGCCCGAGATCGAGAAGAAGCCCTTGGCCTTCACCGAATACATGATCGGCAACTGGCGGCCCTTCATGCGGTCGGCGCGGTTGGAGTAGATCTGGTTCATCATATCGACCAGATCGTGGTTGCGCGCGATCAGCAGGCCCTGCTGGCGATAGGAGGGGAAGAGCATGTCCTCATCGTCCAGCGCAAAGGCGGCGGCGATGGAGACGGCCTCTTCCCCCAGTGATTTCATATAGAAGCTGGTCTTGCCCTGGCGCTGGGCGCGGAACATGCGGTCGTCGAAGGCGCGGGTCAGCGCCATGGCGCGCAGCATGGCCAGAGCGACCTCCGGCGAGACTTGCGGGTCCCATGGGCCGCTGGCGGTGCCGTCCAGATCGAGCACGCGAACCAGCCCGAAGGCATGGCCCTGCATCTGCGCGGCGGGGGTGTCGGGATCGGGGCGCGGGGTCTCGCCCACGGGGGGAATGGCCTGTGCGGAAAAGTCCGGCGCCTCGCCGGGGCGGGCGGGCGGCTGGGGCACATGCAAGCGTAGCGGCGGGCGGTTTGCGCCAGTCCAGACGGGGTTTTCGGGCGTTGTCGCCATCATCCTGCTCCTCACCGGCGCCTCACATGGGCGACTGATGATTACACAAGTATGCAATTATATTTCACGGCCCGCAAGCGCTGTTTGAGGGTTAACGCGCATATTGCGGCCCCCTGCGACACGCCGCCTTGCGCCTGCGCCCAAGCTGACGCATGGGACAGAATATGACGACTTCAGGGACGATGATGAAAGATTTCTGCACGCTGAGCCTCGCCTGCGATGACAAACCCGGTCTGGTGGCGCGGGTGGCCGGTTATGTCGCGGGGCGTGGCGGCAACATCGTCGACGCGCAGCAGTTCAACGACCAGATGAACCAGCGCTTTTTCATGCGGGTGGATTTCACGCTGGGCGAGGGCGATTCGCCGGTCGACTGGCGCGCGGGCTTTGCCGTGCCCGCCGCGCAGGACGGCATGGACTGGCGCCTGCGCGGTCCCGGTGAGCGCAAGAAGGTGCTGCTGCTGGTCAGCAAGTTCGACCATTGCCTTGCCGATCTGCTCTATCGCTGGCGCATTGGCGAGCTGGCGATGGATGTGGTCGGGATCGTCTCCAACCATGAAGCCTCGCATCTCACCACCGCCGCGATTGGCGAGGTGCCCTTCCACCACCTGCCGATCACCAAGGGCACCAAGCCCGAGCAGGAGGCGCGCATCCGCGCTCTGGCCGAGGACACCGGGGCCGATCTGGTGGTGCTGGCGCGCTATATGCAGATTCTTTCCGATGAGATGGCGGGGTGGCTTTCGGGCCGCTGCATCAACATCCATCACTCGTTCCTGCCGGGCTTCAAGGGCGCCAAGCCCTATCATCAGGCGCATGATCGCGGGGTGAAGATGATCGGCGCGACGGCGCATTATGTCACCGCCGATCTGGATGAGGGCCCGATCATCGCGCAGGAGGTGGTGGCCATCAGCCACGCCGACACGCCCGAGGATCTGGTCAGCAAGGGCCGCGATATCGAGCGGCGCGTGCTGGCCCATGCCGTTGCGGCGCATCTGGAGGACCGGGTGTTCCTGAACGGCAAGCGCACGGTGGTCTTCCCCGGTTAAGCCGGGCGCGCCATCCGTCTGACGCATTTTACATTTTTGTCATGCTGCCCTGCACAATCGCGGGTTGAAAGGCGGCGGGCGAAGGCTAGATTGTGGGCAAGGCGCCGGGTGGCCTGGCGCATGTCCGGAAGGGAGAGCCTATGCCCGGCAAGATATACCCCGATGCCGCTGCCGCTTTGGAAGGCGTGCTGTTCGACGGCATGCTGATCGCAAGCGGAGGCTTTGGCCTCAGCGGCCTGCCCGAGCGCCTGATCGATGCCATTCAGGCCGCCGGCACGAAGGATCTCACTTTCGCCAGCAACAATGCCGGCATCGACAATGAGGGCATCGGCAAGCTGCTGCGCACAAGGCAGGTCAAGAAGATGATCTCCTCCTATGTGGGCGAGAACAAGGAATTCGAACGGCAATATCTGGCGGGCGAACTGGAGGTCGAGTTCACCCCCCAAGGCACGCTGGCCGAACGCATGCGCGCTGGCGGAGCGGGCATCCCCGGCTTCTACACCAAGACCGGCGTCGGCACGCTGGTGGCCGAGGGCAAGGAAGTCAAAACCTTCAACGGGCAGGACTATATCCTCGAGGAAGGCATCTTTGCCGACCTCGCCATCGTGAAGGGCTGGAAGGCCGACACCACCGGCAATGTCATCTTCCGCAAGACCGCCCGCAACTTCAACGTCCCCGCCGCCACCTGTGGCAAAATCACTGTCGTTGAAGTGGAAGAGATCGTCGAACCGGGGCAACTCGATCCGGATGCGATCCATCTGCCCGGTGTCTTCGTGCAGCGCCTCGTGCTGGGCGCGCCCTATGACAAGAAGATCGAATTCCGCACCACGCGCAAGCGGGAGGACGCATAATGCCCTGGAATCGTGATGAAATGGCCGCCCGCGCCGCCCGCGAACTGCAGGACGGCTTCTATGTGAACCTTGGCATCGGCATCCCCACGCTGGTCGCCAACCATGTGCCCGAGGGCGTGACCGTCACGCTGCAGAGCGAAAACGGCATGCTCGGCATCGGCCCCTTTCCCTACGAAGGCGAGGAAGATGCCGACCTTATCAACGCCGGCAAGCAGACCATCAGCGAACTGCCCCAATCGGCCTATTTCGACAGCGCCACCAGCTTCGGCATGATCCGCGGCGGGCATATCGACCTGACCGTGCTGGGCGCGATGGAAGTGTCCGAGAACGGCGACATCGCCAACTGGATGATCCCCGGCAAGATGATCAAGGGCATGGGCGGGGCGATGGACCTCGTTGCGGGCGTGAAGAAGATCATCGTGGTGATGGAGCATAACGCCAAGGACGGCTCGCCCAAGTTCATCCCCGCCTGCACCCTGCCGCTGACGGGGCTGGGCGTGGTGGACATGATTGTGACGGATCTGGCGGTGTTCCAGCGGGCGGATCATGCCTCGCCCTTCAAGCTGGTGGAGCTGGCGCCGGGGGTGAGCGTGGAAGAGGTGCGCGAGAAGACGTCAGCGAAGTTTGTCGAGTAAGGTTTGAAGGCAAAAGATGTGCGAGGGGGTTACCCCCTCGCGCTCCCATGACGTCTTCCGACGAAGCGGTAGTGGCGCCCGATCATAGCACCCAGCCTCTCCACCCGCGCCAAAGCGCCGCAGGCTATCGAATCCCGGAACATCAACGCTGCGCCATCAGAACCTGCCTGCGGCGCAGCAAACTGAGCGTAACGCCGAACCCGATGCGCAACGCAGACATTAAAGGGAGCGCGAGGGTGTAACACCCTCGCATTATCCTCCCTTCAATCCCCTAAAATCAATCCGCCGCGATCGGCCCCGAGGGCGGCGCGGGGCGACGGGTGAACCACACCAGCCCCATCATCACCAGCGAGCCGATCCCGCTGACGTAGAAGATATCGATCGACGACAGGGTATAGGCCTGATGGATCAGCTCCTGGGTCATCACGCCCAGCCCATGGGCCTTGTCGATTCCCATCCCCTGCATCTGCGAAACCGAGGCGTTGTAGGCGGGGTTCCCCAGATTTGCTGCCTCGGCCAGGCGGCTTTGGTGCAGGATCTCGCGGTGATCCCAGAAGGTGGTGGTCGCGCTGGCCGCAAAGCCGCCGCCGGTGATGCGGGCGAAGTTGGTCAGGCCCGTGGCGGCCGGGATGCGGTGAGGGGGCAGCTTGTCGAGGCAGATGGTGGTCAGCGAGATGAAGAACACGCCCATCGCCAGCCCCTGCACCAGGATGGGCAGAATATAGTGCCAGAGGTCGGTGTCGGAGGTGAAGCCGGTGCGCATCAGGAAGGAGACGCCAAAGGCGCCCAGCGAGAAGCTGGCCAGCCAGCGGATGTCGATCTTGTTCGAGAGGCGCGCGTTGAGCGGCGAGATCATGATCGAGACCACACCGGCGGGCGCGGCGACCAGCCCCGCCCATGTCGCGGTGTAGCCCTGCTGGGTCTGCAGCCACAGCGGCATCAGCAGGTTGTTCGCGAAGAAGCAGGCATAGCCCAGCGTGAAGCAGATCGTCCCCAGCGCGAAGTTGCGACCCTTGAACAGGGAGAGGTCGACCGCGGGGTTTTCCTCGGTCAGCTCCCAGATGATCCAGGCGATGAAGGCGATGCCCGAGATGATCGCCATGGTCACGATGGTCGAGTTGTTGAACCAGTCGCGATTGTTGCCAAGGTCCAGCACCACCTGCAGCGTGCCGACCCAGGTGATCAGCAGCACCAGCCCGACCACATCGATGGGCAGCTTCATGGGCGGCGTGTTATAGGGGCGCAGCTTGGTGATCAGGGCGCCCACGGTGAGGAAACCGATCGGCACGTTGATCAGGAAGATCCAGCCCCACTGGTAGTGGTCGGAGATATAGCCGCCCAGAATCGGCCCCATCACCGGGCCGATCAGCGCCGTCATCGACCAGATCGAGAGGGCGAGGCCGCGCTTTTCCGGCGGGAACACCGCCATCAGCAGCGCCTGACTGCCCGGAATCATCGGGCCCGAAACAGCCCCCTGCAACAGGCGGAAGATCACCAGCGAGGGCAGCGACCAAGCCAGACCGCACAGCGCCGAAGCCACGGTGAACAGCGCGACACTGGTGGTGAAGGTGGTCACCACGCCGAAGCGGCGCATGAACCAGCCGGTCAACGGCACGGTGACGCCATTGGCCATGGCAAAGGCGGTGATGACCCAGGTGGCGGTGTCGCTGCTCTCGCCAAGGTTGCCGGCGATGGTCTGCAGGGACACGTTGGCGATGGTCGAATCGAGCACCTGCATAAAGGTGCCCAGCGCCAGCGCCAGCGCCACCATGGTCAGCTCCAGCCCGTGGAGGGGCGGCGGAGCGGCTGGTTCGCTCATTTGGCCGCGCCGCCGTTGGCCGCGATGATCTGGCGGATGCGGGCTTCGACCTCGGGGTTTTCCTGATCGGTCTGCTGCACCGACAGCTTGTTGGCGACAGCGGCGGCGACCGGCGTGCCGGAGGTGTCGCGTGTGTCGACATCCACCGTGACGGACAGGCCGATGCGCAGCGGGGTCTTGGTCAGCTCATTGGGGTCAAGGCCGATGCGGACGGGCAGGCGCTGCACGATCTTGATCCAGTTGCCGCTGGCGTTCTGCGCGGGCAGCAGGGCAAAGGCGCTGCCCGAACCGGCGGACAGCCCGATCACCTTGCCGTGGAATTTGACCTTCTTGCCATAGGCGTCCGAATGCAGGGTCACGCGCTGGCCGACGCGGATATCGGCAAGCTGGGTCTCGCGGAAATTGGCGTCGACCCAGACCTTGTTCAGCGGCACCACCGCCATCAGCGGCGTGCCTGCCCCGACCTGCTGGCCAAGCTGCACCGAGCGCTGCGCCACCACGCCATCGACCGGCGCGGAGAGCCGCAAATGGCCCTCGGCAATCGCCATGCGGCGCACCTGAGCGATGGCGGCCAGCACCTGCGGGTTATGCGCCACATCGGCGCCCTGCACGGCGGAGAGCGCATTGGCCTTGTGGCTCTGCGCCAGTGCCAGCCCGGCCTGCGCGGTGCGGATGGCGTCGGCGGCGTGGGCAGCCTCTTCGCCCGAGACGGCGCCCTGCTTCACCGCTTCCTGGCGGCGGGCAAGGTCGCTTTTGGCAGTGGCCAGCGCGGCCTGAGCGCGGGCGATCTCGGCATCGGCCTCATCGACCTGCGTAAAGCCGCCGCGCACGCCGCGCACGGCTTTCGCCAGATCGGCCTCTGCCGCCGCCATTTGCGCATTGACCAGCGCCGGGTCGAAATCGACCAGCGGTTCGCCCGCCTTCACGCTCTGGGTGTTGTCGGCGTGGAGGGCGATGACGGTGCCCTGCTCGCGCGCGGTCACCTGCACAATATCGCCCGCGACATAGGCGTCGTCGGTCTCTTCGCTGGCGGGGGCGAAGAACAGCGTGTAGCCGCCCCAGCCCAGCCCGGCGATCACCACGGCGGCGCCCAGCAGCAGAAGGCCGCGCTTGCGGGTGGTTTTGGCGGAAGACAGCGTGGTTTCGTCACTCACAGGGTTGGCCCCTTTATGGATTTGGTCTGAACGCGGGTTGGACGGGCGGGCGCCCTGTTATGGATTGGCTTTGGCGGGCGTGTCGGGGATCGGCGTAAATCCGCCACCCATGGCCACCACCAGTTGCACGCGTGCGGAGAGGCCATCGGCGGCCAGACCCGTCTGGGCCTGACGCGCGGTCAGCAGGCGCTGGGCCGAAGACAGCGTGTCGAACCGCGTGCCAAGGCCACTGCGCAGCCGCACCTGATCGAGCCGCTGGGTCTGCTCCAGCCCCTCAACCACGCGGCCCTGCTCCTCCAGATCGGCCTTGTTGGTGGCCACGGTGGAGAGCGCGTCAGCCGCTTCCTTCACCGCTTTGACCACCGCATCATTGTACTGCGCGATGGAGATATCGACGCCCGTCACCGAGGCGCGATAGTTGGCGCGGAGCGCGCCGCCCTCGAAAATGGGCAGATGGATCGCCGGGCCGCCGCCGCCGGTCATCGCCTCGGGCGTGAGCAGATGGGCAAGGCCCAAGGCGCTGGTGCCGATAAAGGCCTGCAAATTCACATCGGGATAGAAGGAGGCGCGCGAATATTTCACGCCGCCCTGTGCCATCTCCACATGGGTCAGCGCCGAGGCGATGTCGGCACGGCGCGCCAGCAGGTCGATGGGCAGGGCGTCGGGCACGGGTAGGGCGCTGTCGAAACGCAGCGTCGTCGGCTGGATCGTGGCGTAATAATCCGCCCCGCGCCCGGCCAGAGACGCCAGCGCATGCACGGCCATCAGCCGCTGCCCCTCGGCGCGGGTCTGGGCCTGCTGCGCCTCGGCCAGCAGGGTGCGGGCGGCGGCCATGTCCAGCTCGCTGGCGAGTTTCGCGTTCACCCGCGCCTGCGTCAGATCGAGCTGCTTCTGCCGCGCGCCGACAAAATCGACCGACAGCTTGGTCAGCGCCTCGGCCCGCGCCAGATTGACATAGGCCTGCGCCACCGCCCCCGACAGCGACACACGCGCCGCCGCCACATCGAGCGCCGTGCTGCGCGCGTAAGTCCTGGCGATGCCGATCAGCGCCTTCTGCTTGCCCGCCAGATCGAGCGACCAGGAGAGATCCGCCTCGAGGCTGTTCATCGAATTCCACGATCCCCCCAGCGGCGCCGGATAGATCGAGCGGTTCGAAAAGCGCTCCTCGGTAAACGAGCCCTGCGCGCTGACATGCGGCAGCAGCCCGGCTTTGGTGTAGCGGATCGCGCTTTGCGCCAGATCGATGCGCGCCATCGCCTGTTCCAGCGTCGGGCTGCCCGCCAGAGCATCACCCATGATCCGGTTCAGCTGCGGGTCATCCAGCGCGGTCCACCACTCGGGCGAAATGGCCATGGCCTCGGGCCCGGTCAGGCCCATGGCGGGGGCATCGGCGACCTTCAGCTTCGGCTGGTCATGCGGCACCGCCGCGCAGGCGGAGAGCAGGATGACGCCCGCCAGCGCGGCAAGACCACTCAAACAAGGTCTGGGCAGGCTGGCGGGCGTTGCGCGGGCCACGGGGGGGACGCCGGCCCGGCGCGAATGTGGATCGGTCATCAACACGGGTTTCCGTTTTCAGGCGACAGGCTGTCGAAACGCATACTGGCAGGACGCTCAGCCGCGCGCGCCGTGGAGAGGGGGAGGGCGCAGTCTCGGGTATAGGGGGTGAGCGGCAGGTTGATTATCCCCCATCGCGTCATAATAGAAATGACGATTATTGACCAATCAGGGGTGAGGAAGGGATTGAAAGAGAAGATGCGAGGGGGTTACCCCCTCGCGCTCCCATGACGTCTTCCGACGATGGGGCAGTGGCGCCGAAATGAAGCGCCCCGGCTCTCCACCAGCGCGAGCCAGAGCGCCGCAGGCAATCAATCTGATGACGATAGCGCTGCCTTGGGAAAACTGCCTGCGGCGCGGCAAACAAAGCGCAACGCCGAACCCGAAGCGCAACGTAGACATTAAAGGGAGCGCGAGGGTGTAACACCCTCGCATCTACTCTTCCTTATCCCTGCCGCCGCTCCTGATTGACCAACACTTCATGCGCCAGCTTCTCCTGCAGGAAGTCCAGCAGCACCCGCACCCGCGCCGGTCGCGCCCGCCCCGGCGGCGTCACCAGATAGATCGGCCGGGGCGGCACGCTCCATTCGGGCAGCAGCTCGATCAGGCGCCCGTCTTTCAGGTGAGGCGTGATGAAATATTCCGCGATCACGCCAATGCCCACGCCGTTGACCAGCGCGGGGATCATGGCGTCGGCGTGGTTGGCGCGATAGCGCGGCTGCACGCGCACGCTGATCGGCTCGGCATGGTGGGGGGCTCCGCCAGCATCGTTCTGGTGGGCGAAGGTCCATTCCATGGCGTCGGGAATATGGCTGGCCACCACGGCGGGATAGCGGGTGAGATCCTCGGGCCCCTGCGGCATGCCCAGCCGCTCGATCAGGCTGGGCGCGGCCACCAGCGGGCGGCGCAACGTCCACAGCCGGGTCGAGCGCAGGGTGGAGGCGCCGCTCCCTTCGAGTTGCACGGCGGCATCGAAGCCCTCGGCGACGATATCGACCTGATTGTCGGTCAGCACCAGATCGACCTCGATATCGGGAAAGCGTTCGAGGAACTCGGGCAGGGCCGGGGCGATGATCTCGATGCCCATCGCGCTGAGCGCCGCCAGCCGGACAAGGCCGCGCGGGGAGACGGTCTCCTCGATGATATCGGCCTCGATGGCGGCGCCGTCGGAGAGGATGCGGGTGGCGCGGGCCAGCGACTGGCGCCCGCTTTCGGTCAGTGTCAGCTTGCGGGTGGTGCGCTGGAACAGGTTGGTGCGCATCCGCGCCTCCAGCCTTGCCACGGCCTTGGAGACGGTGGTCTTGGCCAGCCCCAGTTCCTCTGCGGCGCGCGAGAAGCTGCCGCGCTGGGCGACCTTGGCGAAGATGGCCCAGCCTTCGAAATCGGGGAGAGTGGACATGGAGCGCTGCCTAGCATGGCATCCCCTGTCCGTCCTGTCGCAATTTGCTTGGCGGGTGGGGTGTGTTGCCCTAGGATGACACCTCGTTGGGGCAGACACCGATCCAAGGATGCGACCATGTTCGATTTCCTGCGCAAACAGTTCATTGACGTCATCGAATGGCATGAAAGTCCGGGCCAGGTGGCCTGGCGTGTGCCGTTCGAGGGGCATGAGATCAAGAATGGCGCTCAGTTGACGGTGCGTGACGGGCAGATCGCGGCCTTCATGAACGAAGGCCAGTTGGGCGACTATTTCGGCCCCGGCCTGCACACGCTGGAAACCGGCAATCTGCCGGTGCTGACCAGCCTGATGAACTGGGACAAGGGCTTCAACTCGCCCTTCAAGTCCGATGTGGTGTTCGTCAGCCTGAAGGAGCAGGCCGGGCTGAAATGGGGCACGCCCCAGCCGGTGACGGTGCGCGATGCCGAGTTTGGCGCGATCCGTTTGCGGGCCTTTGGCAGCTATTCCTTCAAGGTCGGCGATCTCAAGCTGTTCCTCGACCGCGTGCTGGGCACCACCACCGAGGTCTGGGCACAGGGGCTGGAGGCGCAATTGCGCTCGGCCATCGTGACGGCGATTGCCACGGCGCTGGGCGGCGGGGGCATTCCCTTCCTCGATCTGGCGGCCAATCAGCAGAAGCTGTCGGACACGATCAAGGCCGAGGTCGACAAGGCTTTCGCGCAATGGGGGCTGGTCTGCCTGACCTTCTATGTCGAGAGCGTGTCCTTGCCCGATGAGGTGCAGGCGCATCTCGACAAGGGCTCCTCGATGCGCGTGCTGGGCGATATGGGCAGCTACACCCGCTTTCAGGCGGCCGAGGCCATCGAGGCCGCCGCCGGCAGCGATGGCGGCGTGGCCGGGATCGGCGCCGGGGCGGCAGCCGCTGCCGCGCTGGGTGGGGCGATGAGCGCCGGGCTGGGGCAAGCTGCCGCAGCGGCGGCGCCTGCCGCGCCCGCGGAAGACCCCTTTGCCCTGCTCGAAAAGCTGCACAAGCTGCTGACCATCGGCGCGATCAGTCAGGAAGAGTTCGACGGCAAGAAGGCTGAAATTCTGGCGCGCGTAAAGTAACCACAGGCCATGTCCGAGCTTCTCTGCCCGCAATGCGGTGCCCCGGTGCCGCTGCGCAGCGCCGCCATGCCCTATGCCGTCTGCGGCCATTGCCAGAGCGTGATCAGGCGCGAAGGCGATACCGCCACGCGCATCGGCGAGGCGGCCAGTCTGCCCTTTGACGTTTCGCCCATCGAACTGGGCATGCGCGGCACGGCGCCCGATGGCGCGCCCTTCACCGTGGCCGGGCGGGTGCGCTGGGGCTGGGGCGATGGCGCGTGGAACGAATGGCTGCTGGCGCTGCCCAATGGCGGCTATGCCTGGCTGGGTGAGGCGATGGGGCAGTTCCAATATCTGACCGAGCGCGCCAATCTGCTCGATCACCCGCTGCTGCGTGAGTTTGCCCAAGGCGGTGCCTTGCCGCTGGGCGCGACAATCGATCTGGACGGGCGGATCTTCACCGCCGCCGATGTGAAACGCGCCACCTGCCTTGGCAGCGAGGGTGACCTGCCTTTCGCCACCCCCATCGGCCTCGCCATCGACAGCATCGACTTTCGTGAGCCCTCGGGCGCGGCGTTGTCGGTGCAGCGCGATCCCGATGGCGTCTCGGCCTATGCCGGGGCCTATATCGACTTGAGCGTGCTCAAACCCAAGGGTCTGCGCCGGATCGAGGGCTGGACCCTGCCGGAGGCCCTACGGTGACCGACCCGCAAAAACAGCAGGCCGCAAGCCAGTCGGCACGCGCCATCACCTGCCCCTCCTGCGGGGGCAGCATCGGCATCAAGGCGGCGGGTTATACGGTGTCGGTCGCCTGCCTCTATTGCGGCACGGTGCTCGATGTCGCCAATGACGATGTGCGCGTCATCGCCGAATACCATCAGGCGGTGGCGCAGCTCGACATCCCGCTGGGCACGCGCGGCAGCCTGTTCGGCGTCGAGTGGGAGGCGATCGGCTGGCTGGAACGCTCCAGCATCGACGGCGCCTGGCAGGAATATCTGCTCTTCAACCCCTATGCCGGTTACCGCTGGCTGGTGCTGAGCGAGGGCGAATGGCAGTTCGGCACCATGCTGACCGACCGCCCCGAAACCCTCTCGGGCGAGGCGGTGCGCTGGCGCGGCAATCTCTATGAGCTGGAGGATGAGCCCTATCGCATCGCCACGCGGCGGGTGCTGGGCGAGTTCTACTGGCGGGTGCGGGCGGGCGATCAGGTCGATGCCGCCACCTTCGCGCGCGGGCGTGAGCAGCTCTCCTGCGAATGGAACGCCGATGAAACCCAGTGGACCCAGATGGTCCCGCTCGACCGGCGCAAGGTTGGCGGGGCGTTCGGGCCCCAGGATAAGCCCGGCCCCAAGGGCAAGCCCGAAAAACCTGCCGCTGGTCCGCAAACGGCCCGCGGCGGCTGGTCGGACCGGCCTTTCTCAGCCGACGGCGATGTGCGGCGGATGGTCGGCTGGGGGCTGGCGGCGCTGGTCGTCATGCTGGTGGTGATGGCCAGCCTTTCGGGCGATCGCGCCGGCATGAAGGGCTCGATGCAGGTGGTGGTCGACGGTGCCGCCACACATGGTGAATTTGGCCCGGTCGAGGTTGGCCGCGCCAAACAGATGCTGACGGTCCATCTGGATGGGCCCGCGCTGAGCAATGAATGGGTGGATGTGAAGCTGACGCTGGTCAACCGCGTCACCCATCAGGCCATTCCCGCCGTCGCCACGCTGGAGAATTACAACGGATCGGATTCGGATGGCAATTGGACCAGCGGCGATCACGATGCCACGCTTCATCTCTATGATGTGCCGCGCGGCAGCTACAATCTGCTGATCGAGGGGCAGGGGCATAGCTGGCATGATCCCAATGCCCCCACCACGGCATCTCTGGTCCATGATGCGCAGATCGCCGCAGGGCTGCCCACGACGGATGCCACCAATCCTTGGGGGCTGGTGGAAAAGCCGCCGCTCCGGACCGAGGCTCTGACCTTTCTTGTCGAGGATGGCGGGATGGACTGGCCGCTGTTCTGGACCTTTGCCGTGCTGATCATGGGCGTGCCTTGCGTCATCCTGATCTATCGCGTCAGCGGGGGAGGGCGGCGATGAGCAAGCGCATGATCCTGTTCTTCCTGTGGTGCGCGTTGCTGGTGCTGGGCTCCGGCGCGGCGGCCTGGACGGGCTGGTCGCCCTATGGTGACGACGATGGCGGGGCGCGCAGCGGTCCGCATGGTGGGGGCAGCCATGGTGGTTACTATGGCGGCCACTGGTACGGCCCGATGCACAAGTGACCCCATGAGCGATATTTTCGATGATGTGCCGCCTGCCGATGCGAGCGGCGATGCTGCTCCTGCCGAGGGCTGGTCGCGCACCCATGCCGCGATCCTGCTGCTGTCCGTGCTGGTGGTGGCGACCTGCGGGCTGATCTACGAATTGCTGGCGAGCACGCTGGCCAGCTATCTGCTGGGCGACAGCGTGACCCAGTTCTCGACGGTGATCGGCACCTATCTCTTCGCCATGGGGGTGGGCAGTTACCTGTCGCGCTTTGTGCGCGGCGACGAATTGGGCGCCTTTATCCGTGTCGAGGTGATGATCGCCATGCTGGGCGGGTGGAGCGCGGCGGGGCTGTTCCTCGCCTATCCGCTGGCGGATGATTTCCGGCTGTTGCTCTATGCGTTGGTGCTGTTGATCGGCCTGCTGGTGGGGCTGGAAATTCCGCTGCTGATCCGCATTTTGCGCGGGCGTTTCGCCTTTCGAGAGCTGGTCTCGAATGTGCTGACCTATGATTATGTCGGCGCGCTGATTGCCTCGCTGGCCTTTCCGCTGTTTCTGGTGCCGCATCTGGGGATGATCCGCACGGGGATGGTCTTCGGCCTTGCCAATGTGGCGGTGGCCATCGCTCTGCTGCTGGTGCTGCGCGAACAGCGGCGCGTGGCGGGCGATCTGCTGGCTTCCGCTTTGGTGGCGATCAGCCTGATCGTCGGCCTGTTCGTGGCCGAGCGCATCCAGCGCTATTCCGAGGTCGCCTATTATGGCGAGGGGGTGATCCATGCCCGCTCCACCCCCTATCAGCGCATCGTGCTGACGCGGCGCGGGGGCGAGTTGCGGCTCTACCTCAACGGCAATCTGCAATTCTCCTCGCGCGACGAATATCGCTATCATGAGGCGCTGGTCTGGCCGGTGCTGGGCCGTGTCGCCACGCCACGCCATGTGCTGATCCTTGGCGGCGGCGACGGCCTTGCCGCGCGCGAGGTGCTGAAGGACAAGGCGGTCGAACATATCGATCTGGTCGATCTCGATCCCGAGATGACCCGCATGTTCCGCCGCACGCCGCAACTGGTGGCGCTCAATCAGGGATCGCTGACCAACCCGCGCCTCACCGTGACCAATGCCGATGCCTTCCGCTGGGTGAGGCAGGCGCGCGGGCCTTACGATGCGGTGATCGTGGATTTTCCCGATCCCACCGAATATTCGCTGGGCAAGCTCTACACCGAAAGCTTCTATCGCGAGGTGTCGCGCCTGCTGGCCCCCGATGGGGTGATGGTGGTGCAGTCGACCAGCCCGCTGGTGGCGCCGCGCTCCTACTGGACGGTGGCCAGCACGCTGGAGGCCTCGGGCCTGTCCGCGCGCGGCTATCATGTTTACGTCCCCAGCTTTGGCGAGTGGGGCTATACGTTGGCGGCGCATGATCCGGCGCGGGTCGCCAGCGCGGCGGTGCTGCCTGCGGGCCTCAAGTTCCTGACCCCCGCCGCCGAAAGGCTGATGTTCGATTTTCCTCCCGATATGGCCCGCCGCGCGACGCCGGTGAACCGGCTGGACAATCAGGCTCTGGTGCGCAGCTTCTCGGAAGAATGGTCGCATTATGAAGGTTGAAGGATGACCATCGAGGTTGGGCGTCGCGGCGTATTGGCCGGGGGATTGGCAGCCAGCCTTGCCGGATGCTCTGGCGAAAGCGAAGGCAGATGGCCGGGCAAGCTTCTGGGCGCGGATTTTGATCGCGGGCATGCGCTGCGTGATCTTGATCCGGCGCGAGCCATGGCGGAAACCGGCCCGGAAGAGCATGTCGGCGTGCTGATCGCGGGTGGTGGCGTGGCGGGGCTGGCGACCGGCTGGCGTCTGGCCGAGGCCGGTTTTAACAGCTTCACCCTGCTGGAACTGGAAGATGACATCGGCGGCAATGCGCGCGGCGGGGCGAACAAGGTCAGCGCCTTTCCATGGGGCGCGCATTACCTGCCGATCCCCAACCGCGAGGCCAAGGCGCTGATCCATATGCTGAAGCAATTCGGCATGATCATCGGTGAGGAAGGCGGCGCCCCCGTCTACGACCCCTATCAGATCTGCGCCGATCTGGAAGAACGCCTGTTCTGGCAGGGCGCGTGGCAGGAGGGCCTCTATCCCACCACCGGCCTCTCCGTCGACGATACCGCCCAGCGCGACCGTTTCAGCGCGGCGATGGCGGCGTTCTCCAAGGCGACAGGCAAGGACGGTCGCCCGGCCTTCGCCAGCCCCATGGCGCTTTCCAACCAGGACGAGGCCTATACCGCGCTGGACAAGACCCATTTCGCCGCATGGCTGGACCAGCAGCATTTCACCAGCGGGCCTTTGAGGGCCTATATCCGCTACTGCTGCCGCGACGATTACGGCGCCGAGCTGGAGCATGTTTCGGCCTGGGCGGGCATCCGCTATTTCGCCTGCCGCCGGGGCTGGGCCGCGCGCGGCGTCGGCGAGCGCGAACTGGTCTGGCCCGAGGGCAACACCCGCCTCTCGCATGAGATGGCCAAACGCATCGCCCCGCATATCCGCAGCGGCCAGAGCCTCGTTCATGCCGCGCCTCAGGAGGGCGGCGGCGTGCTTGCGCTGGCCTATGATCATCGCGCGAAAGCCCTGCGTCGTTACCACGCCGATGCCTTGGTGCTGGCCATGCCGCAGTTCGTGGCGCGCCATCTGGTGGCGGGGATCGGCGCGCAGGGCCTGACCTATGCCCCATGGGTGGTGGCCAACATCACCACCGCGCGCCGTCCCGAGGGGGAGGGCGTGCCGCTGGCGTGGGACAATGTGTCCGCCGCCTCGGACCATCTGGGCTATGTGGTGGCCACGCATCAGACCGCCTCGGGCGCCGATGGCCCCACGGTGCTGACATGGTACACGGCGCTGTCGCAGGGCAAGCCGGAAGACCAGCGCCGCATGATGCTCACCCGCCCGCTGGGGGAATGGCAAAGGCTGATCGCCGCCGACCTGCTCGCCATGAACCCCGATCTGGAGGGCGCGATCCAGAGCATCGACGTCTGGCGCTGGGGCCATGCCATGATCCGCCCCACGCCCGGCTTCCTCACCAACCCCGCAAGGCTGGCGGGAGAGGCGTTGTCCGGCCCGGTGTTCCACGCCCATTCGGACCTGTCGGGCCTGTCGCTGTTCGAGGAAGCGCATTATCGCGGCGTGGTCGCCGCCGAGGCCGCGCTGTCCTTCCTCGATACGCCTTACGAGAGCCTGCTGTGACCGAGCATCCTGCCAGAGGCATCCATCTGATCGCCGATCTGGACGGCGGCGCCCACGCGGCCCTCTCCGACCCGGCCCTGATCGAGCGCGTGCTGCGCGCGGCGGCAGAGGCGGCGAAGGTGCATGTGATCGGCGTCAAGCTCCACCATTTCGGGCCGGAGCAGGGCGTGACCGGCGTGGCCCTGCTGGCGGAATCGCATATCTCGATCCACAGCTGGCCCGAGGAAGGCGTGGCCGCCATCGACATCTTCGTCTGCGGCGAGGGCGCCGACGCCTGGGCCGCCCTGCGCGAGATCGAGGCCGGGTTGAACATGCGCTCCGCCCATGCCCAGGCCATCCCCCGGCTGGGCGCACGCGGGAAGACCTCAGGTTGATCACTGATCGCGGCTGTCATACGCATGTCATGCTGATGCTGCTTGGGCGGCGGTTCGATGGGGTGATGAGAGGCCGGTGGCAGCATTGAAGGATCGATTGAAGCTGGCGCGCGCCGCGCTGGGGCTGACGGGGTTGCTTGTCATCGCCTCGCCATGGCTGCTGCTGCCGGTTGGCACGCGCGTCCTGCGGTGGCCCGCGCTGCTGGCCTGGCGCTGGCTGCTGTGGGGCTTCAACATCAGCATCGAGGTGCACGGCAAGCCTGTGCCCGGCGCGCTGATCGTCGCCAACCACGTCTCATGGAGCGACATCCCCGTGTTCGGCCTCGCGGTGAACGCTGGTTTTGTCGCGAAGGATGATGTCGCGGGCTGGCCGGTGATCGGGCGCCTCACCGCCGCCTATGGCTGCCTCTTCGTCTCGCGCGAGGCGCGCGGCAAGGTCGGCGAGCAGGCCGGCGCGCTGGCGGAAAAGCTGGGGGACGGCCGCAGCATGATCCTCTTCCCCGAGGGGACCACCGGCGAGGGCGACCGTTGCCTGCCCTTCCGCTCCAGCCTCTTTGCGCTGATCCCGCCCGGTACGCCCGTGCAGCCGGTGACCTTGCGTTATTTCCGGCGCGATGGTTCGTCGCTGGACGCCTCGGAGCGGCGCGAGGTGTGCTGGATCGGGGACGATGAACTGGCGCCCCACGCGCTGGCTCTGGCCCGAGGGGATGGGCTGGTGGCGCGGCTGTGGTTCGATGAACCCATCCCTGCCGGGGAGCGCAAGGCTTTGACGCGAGCCTGTTTCGAGGTGATTGAAGGTAGGTTGGTAGAGAGCAGTCAGTAAGAAAGGAAATGCGAGGGTGTTACACCCTCGCGCTCCCATAACGTCTTCCGACGCAAGGGCAGGGGTGCCGTAATGGTGCGCCTAACCTCTCCATCTGCGCTGCCTAAAGGCGCCGCAGGCAGCTATTTCATTGAATGCGCTATGCGGTTGAAAGCCTGCGGCGCGGCGAACTCGCCCCGTGGCCGAACCCGAAGCGCCAAGGCTGACAAAAAATGGGAGCACGAGGGGGTAACCCCCTCGCATCAACCCTTCCAAACCTTCAAGCCGCCACGCTGAACCGGCTGGCATACCGCCCGGCGATGGCCTCCACAGGCATCAGCACGCAGACATCCACCGTGTTGAAGGCATGATCGATGTAGGCGCCATCACCGAACTGAGCGCCCACCCGCATATAGCCCTTCACCAGCGGCGGCAGCAGGAACAGCGCGCGACGCTCGTCATAGCTGCCGCGCGGCAGGCGCTCCAGCGCGACGCCATCCTTCACCACCGGGCGGCATTCGACCGGGGCCAGGTGATGGTGGGCGAGGCACGACAGCGCCTCGGCATGGGCATCGGGGTCGATACCGGGGAAGGAGGCGCAACCGAACAGCGCGCCGATCGAATGCTGGCCGATGTAATCGGCGATGCCGCGCCACAGCAGCTGGATCGTCGCGCTGGTGCGATAGGCGGGCAGCACGCAGGAGCGGCCCAGTTCGAGCAGCTCGCGGCCCGGCTGGGCGCTGGCGATGAGAGGGGAGAGGTCGAACTCGCCCGCCGAGTAGAAGCCGCCCGCGCCGCGTGCCACGCTCTCGCGCAGCAGGCGATAGGTGCCCACGACCTGAATGTCCTCGGGCGCGCCCTCGTCGATCACCAGCAGGTGGTCGCAGACGGCATCATAGGCGTCGCTGTCGAGGCCGGGGGTGGGGGCGTCATGCTCGGAGCACAGGATTTGGGCGGCGCCCATTTCGGCGAAGAACACCTGCCAGCGCAGGCGCTGCACGGCGGCCAGATCCTGTGCGTCGCGGGCCAACCGAACGGTCAGGCGGCGGGTGCCACGGGTATTGGGTGCGGACTGAAGCGAAGTCTGCGGTTCGGCCATCGGGCTCCTCCTGATCCGCATGGGATAGCAGGGCGATGTGACAGGGCAGCGTCCATCGCGTGAAGCCTGTGTGACAGCCCCGCCCCGCAAAGCGACAGGGGCGTGACGCGCCGATGACAGCAGTTGACGCGAAAGGGGCGGCGCCTTGCGGCACCGCCCCCTCGTTTGCCTTGGAAGGCGCTGTTTTCGCGGGATCAGAACTCCAGGCGGATGCCCAGATTGATGCCGTGCGCGCTGTAACCATTCTCGCGCAGCGTGCCCTGATAGCCGACGAACAGGGCGCCGGCGTCGTCGAACACCCAGTTGACGCCGACGTTGGCGTCATATTCGCTCTTGCCGGTGGGCAGGGCGGTGACCTGGAAGGCGGTGTTGGGATCGCTGTCGAAATAGGCGTTGATGACATTGTTGTCACCGCCGCCCACCTTGTGGCGATAGGCGAAGCGCGCATAGGGGCGCATGATGCCCTTGTTGCGCGTCAGGTTGACGCCGGCCAGCGCGTCGGTGCGGTCGGCCTTGATCTTGCCCACGGTGAGGTCGGCGGCGCCCGCGTTCTGCTCGGTGAAGCTGTTCACCTGGCCCTTGTTGAAGTCGATGCCGACGAAGGGCGTCAGCTTGTAGCCGCCAGCCTCGATGTTGTAGCCCAGATTGGCGGTGGCCTTGAACAGACCCTCGTTGGCGCGGGCATTGGCGGTCGTCGAATAGGAGCCGATGGTCGCGATATGGGTCGCGCTCAGATGGCCGTAGTTATAGGCGAGCTGACCCGACAGGCGCAGCTTGCCGAAGTTCTGGGCGGCATAGAGCGCCAGACCCAGATCGCGGTTGGTGCCCGTCAGATTGTTGGCGCCGAACTTGAGCGAATCGAAGCTGGCGTTGAAGGCCAGACCGATCACATGGTTGGGGCCCGACAGATCGTAACCGGCGGCAAAGCCGAACAGATTGTCCTTGGTCTTGAAGCCCTTCGAGGTGTCGGCGATGCCGCCCACCTGGAACTGGCCCTGAGCGGTCAGCCACCAGCCATCTTCGGGATGGTTGGAGTTCTGGTCGTTCATGCGCAGATCGACGGTGCGCGCGAAGGAGTTGGCCTGATCGCGCAGCGCGGTGGCATAGCCATAGTAGCCCTCAGGCGACACGGTGTCGAAGAACACCTTGGCCTGGGTGGTGTCCATCACGTCCACCATCGAGAGCAGGCTGATCGACGGATCCGAGGTCGAGCTGTTGACCGCATTGGTGGCGGTCGTGATCATCGGGTCCAGGCCCTTGGCGACGGCGTACTGGTTGGCCGTGGCGCCCGCAGCCTTCATCACGTCGGAATAGTTGAGGTGATTGGCGACGACCTGATAGGCCTGCTGGGTGCCCACGGTCACGACGCTGCCGGTGGTGAAGGTCACGAAGGCCAGCGGGTTCGACGAGGTGGTCGTGGTGGTCACGCCCGAGCTGTCGGTGGTGCTGGTGGTCACCGTGGTGGTGGCGTTCACCGTCGAGAAGCTGCCGGTGATGGCCTTGTCGGCCACCAGCAGATTGTACTTGGAGCCGCTGGAGTAGAAGCCCGCCGCGACATTGACGTTGAGCGTGCCGCCCAGCGTGATGTTGCCGCCATTGGCCAGCGCGCCGCTGGCGTTGGAGGCATAGAGCTGGCTGTAGCTGGTGCCGGCGACGGGCAGCGAGGCCCCGGCCGAGGCGATGGCGATGTTCAGCGTGCTGCCGCTGTTGAGCACGACATTGCCGTTGACGGTCACCTGCGTCGGTGCGGCCTGGGTGCCGATGTAGAGCGCGCCATTGTTGGTCAGCGTCGAAACACCATCCTGCAGCGTGCCGAGCGCGCTGGCGAGACCCGTGGTGCCATAGAGGCTCATCGTGCCGTTGTTCGTCAACTGGGTGACGTTGCCGGTGTTGATGATGCCCGCGAAGGTGCCGGCGGTGCCGTTGGTGAAGGTGACCGCGGTGTTGGCAACGGCCGACTGCTGGAAGTTGCCGGTGAAGATGCCGTTGTTGTTGGCGGTGATGTTACCCGAGGCGGTGACCGAACCGGTGATGCCGTAGGTGGTGTTGTTGTTGGTGAAATTGGCGGTGTTGGTGCCCGAATTCGTGCCGAACTGGATCGTCCCGGTGATCGCCGCCGCCGAAGCAGCATTGTTGATGAAGGTGCCGTTCACGCCGGTGAAGTTCACGGCGGGCGTTCCCGAGGTGGCGGTCAGCGTGCCGTTGTTGGTCACGGTGCTGTTCGCGCCGACCGTGATCGCCGTGGCGCCGCTGGTGGTGCCCGTCGAGGTGATCGTGCCATTGTTGGTGACGCTGGCGCTGTCACCCAGCACCACGCCGCCGGCGGCAGCGGTGTTGCTGATGGTGCCGGCGTTGGTCAGGGTCGAACCCGAAACCGTGGCGGTGATCGGCGCGGTGACGGTGGCGCCCGAATTCACGGTGATGTTGGCAGCCGTGGTGCCGGTATAGGTGTAGGACGTGGACGTGCCCGAGCAGGTCACGTTCGAACCGCTGGCCGAGCATTGTGCCCATGCGGCGGCGGGCAGCAGAAGCGCCGTAGACGTGATCGTGGTCGCGGCAACGCGGCGAGCCGCGCGCATGCGAGAGGTGGACCTTACCATTGCCCGTCGTGTCCCTTGTCTTATTGTGTCGCCATCCCGGCATCCCGCCGAGTGGCGCCCGGAGCGTGAACCCCGAGTGAATGAACATATGGCGCCATCCGCTGCACTGAAAGGCGCATAAAGGCAATGGCAAAAACCGCGTCAGGCCGCGCCCCTTGGGGAAAAGCGCGCTGTTTGCGATGGGTTGGGCAGGGTTGCCGGGCAAGCTGGCCCCTCTCGCGGCTTTGGCCTATGGGCTGCCGGGTGAACCCATGATGAAAGGCGGATGGAGCGATGACGCTGGAGCAGGTGAGTCTGAACAAGGCCTTCGGCGGCGAGCAGGGCGTGTGGCAGCATGCTTCTCGGGAAACGGGCACCACGATGCGTTTTTCCGTTTTCGTTCCGGAGCATAAGCCCGGCGAGAGGCTGCCGGTGCTGTGGTATCTCTCGGGGCTGACCTGCACCCATGCCAATGTCACGGAGAAGGGCGAGTATCGCCGGGCCTGCGCGCGCCATGGCATCATCTTCGTCGCGCCCGATACGTCTCCGCGCGGCGAAGGGGTGGCGGATGATGAGGCCTATGATTTGGGGCAGGGCGCGGGCTTCTATGTCGATGCCACGCAGGCGCCATGGGCCCCGCACTTCCGCATGCGCGCCTATATCGAGCAGGAACTGCCCGCGATTCTGGCCGAGAACTTCCCCGTGGATCTCTCGCGGCAAGGCATCACCGGCCATTCGATGGGCGGCCATGGTGCGCTGACCATCGGCCTGCGCAATCCCGAAACCTTCCGCAGCGTTAGCGCCTTTGCGCCGATCGTCGCGCCTTTGCAGTGTCCCTGGGGTGACAAGGCGCTGACCGCCTATCTGGGCCCGGATCGCGCCGCATGGCGCCCCTATGACGCGGTGGCGCTGATCGAGGATGGCGCGCGCCTGCCCGCCCTGCTGGTCGATCAGGGCGAGGCGGACAATTTTCTCGAAAGCCAGCTCAAGACCCATCTGCTGGAACAGGCCTGCGCGGCGGCGGGGATCCCGGCCACCATCCGCATGCAGCCCGGTTACGACCATTCCTACTACTTCATCTCCAGCTTTATGGACGACCATATCGACTGGCATGCGGCCCGGCTGAAAGCTGACTGATCGTCACTCTGCGGGCGGAGGCACCAGCTTCAGCGACATCTCCGCCAGCGGGCGCCCTGAAAGCCGGTCGATCACCAGCGGTTCGACCGGCTTTTGCGTGTCCGTGTCGATCATGCTGCTGGTGGCGGGGGCCTCGCAATGCTTGCGGCCCCAGGCGCCGATGGCCAGCAGGATCGGCAGGAAGTCGCGGCCCTTGGCGGTCAGCACATATTCGTCGCGCGGGGGCTGCTCGCAATAGCGGCGCTTTTCCAGCAGGCCGTGCTCCACCATCGCGGCCAGACGGCGCGTCAGGATGTTGGGCGCGATCCCCAGACTGGCGCGAAACTGGTCGAACCGTGTGATGCTAAGCCCCGCATCGCGCAGGATCATCATGCTCCAGGCATCACCCACCCGGGTCAGCGCGCGACCGACGGGGCAGGGGCCTTGCGAAAATTTCTCGTTGTCCATTGCAGAACGATAGTGACGTTACTATCATTTTGCAAGTGACTCGGGCATCGGGTCCGACAGGAGAACGATCATGAGCAAGATTTTCGGCACAGCCCTGATTACCGGCGCTTCCACAGGGATTGGCGCCACCTATGCCCGCCGTCTGGCGGCGCGCGGCCACGATCTGGTGCTGGTCGCCCGCGACGAGGCCCGCCTGCAGGCGCTGGCCGGCGAGTTGCGCGCGGAGCATGGTGTCACCGTCGAGGTGCTGCGCGCCGACCTGACCGCGCAGGACGATCTGGCGGCGGTCGAGCAGCGGCTGGGCGGCAATGACATCACCCTGCTGGTCAACAATGCGGGCATGTCGCTCAACGGCGGCATCCTCGACAATGATGCGCCCCAGCTTGAGCGGATCATCACCCTCAACATCACCGCCCCGACCCGTCTGGCATCCGTGGCGGGCAAGGCTTTCGCCGCGCGCGGCAAGGGCGCGATCGTCAACATCGCCTCGGTGCTGGCGCTGGCGCCCGAGATGTTCGACGGCGTCTACAGCGGCACCAAGGCCTATATCCTCAACCTCAGCCAGTCGATGGCCCAGCAGTTGAGCGACAAGGGCGTGCATGTGCAGGCCGTGCTGCCCGGCGCCACCCGCACCGAGATATGGGAGCGTTCGGGCAAGGACATCGACGCTTTCCCCGCCGAGATGGTGATGGAGGTCGCCGATCTGGTCGATGCCGCGCTGGTCGGTCTGGATCGCGGCGAAGTGGTGACCATCCCGCCGCTGGCCGATGAGAGCCAGTGGGAGGCGCTGCAGCAGGCCCGTCTGGCGATGGGCCCCGGCCTGTCGCGCCGCGAGGTTGCCCCGCGCTATCGGCAGACCGCGCAGGCTTGAGAGTCGGTTTGAAAATCCGGCGGAAAAGCCGGATTTTGCGGTACCGGCCCGCTCCCCCGCCCGACCACCCAGAGGATACCACCGTAGGGTGTTCGGGCGGGGAAGCGAGCCGGGGGCAGTCGCTGACAGCTTCGGCTGAAAATTCGCGCGTTCCAGCGGAAGGCCATCGCCTGTATCATGCGAGGCGGGCACAAGCCCCGACAGTCCTCTTCGCCATGGCAAGGAAAGCGATGACCCAGCCCAGCCCCGCAATCGCGACCTCCTCCATCGATGAGCGCAAGCGCGCCGCCGCCATCGCCGCCGTGGCCGAAATTCGCGATGGCATGCTGGTCGGGCTGGGCACCGGCAGCACCGCTCATTTCGCCGTTGAAGCGCTGGGGCAGGCGGTGGCGCGGGGGCTGGACGTGCGCGCGGTGGCCACCTCGCGCCAGACGGCGACTCAGGCCATTGCGCTGGGGATCGTGCTGCTCAAGCCCGCGAAAGTGGCGCGGATCGACCTGTGCATCGATGGGGTGGATGAGATTGACCCCGAATTCCGCGCCATCAAGGGCGCGGGCGGAGCGATGCTGCGCGAGAAGATCGTGGCGGGCATGGCCGCGCGCCGCATCGCCATCGCCGATGACAGCAAGGCGGTCGGGCATCTGGGCACTCACCCCGTGCCCGCCGAGGTGCTGCCGCATGCGCAGGCCTTCGTCACCCGCAAATTGCGCGAGATCGGCTGCAAGGCGGTGCTGCGGCTCGATGGGGCGGGCGCCCCGGTGCTGACCGATCAGGACAACATCATCCTCGATTGCCATATGGCGGGCCCGGTCGACTGGGCGGAACTGGCCGGGCATATGGATGCCATCCCCGGCCTGATGGGCCATGGGCTGTTTCTCGAGGAGATCGATGCGCTGTTTCTGGGCACCGCGCAGGGCGTGGAACGCCGCGAGCGCGCGCGGTAATCAGACCGCCGTCAGACCTTCGGGCAGGATGAGTTGCGATTCCATCGTGGGGGGCTCGATATGGGCCACCATCACCCGGTTCCTGCCCTGCCGCTTGGCCTGATAAAGCGCCTCATCGGCCCGGCGATAGAGGCTCTGAAAGGTCTCGGGCCTTTCGGCTTGCGCCAGACCGACGCTAACGGTCACCGTTCCCACCGCCTTGCCATGGTCGCATTGCGCCAGCCCCTCGCGCATGTTCTCGGCAAAATGCAGCAGCGGATTGCCCGACAGGCCCGAGACCATCGCGGCAAATTCCTCGCCGCCGAAACGCGCCACGGTGCAGACTGCTCCATCCCAGCGCGCCAGTCGCGCCGCCAGCGTGCAGAGCACCTGATCGCCCGCCTCATGCCCATGCGTGTCGTTGATCGCCTTGAACTTATCGACATCGAGCAGCAGCAGCGCCAGCGGGCTGCCGTCGCGGCGCGAGATGTCCAGCATGGCCTCGGCCTTCTCGATAAAGCCGCGGCGGTTGCGCAGGGCGGTCAGCGGATCGCGCCGCGCCAGATCCTGCGCGCTGGCCGCCGCCTGCCGCGCCCGGTCGCGCTCCAGCCTGATGCGGGCGAAGCGGTGGGTGGCCGCCACCGAGAGCCACAGCGTCTGCCAGGCCGCCGCCAGCAGCACCAGAAGCTGCGCCCCGCCGCCCCACAGCAGCGTGTCCATATCGAGGAATTGCGTGCTGGCCAGTGCCGCCATCGGCACGATCCATGCCCCTGCAAAGGCGCGGGCCTCGCCGCTGCCCCGGCGCCATGCCAGCGTCAGGCAGACCGCCACCGCCAGCAGGGTGGAGAGCGTCAGTACGTCGAGCACCACCGCCCATTGCGCGATCGCCCCGCTGCGCATCAGGCTGAGCGGCACGCCGATCAAACCGACGCCCAGCCCCAGCGCCATGGTGATCCGGCGCGGCAGTTGGGGCAGATGATCGCGCGACAGGGTGGTGAGCGCGCTCTGCGTCGCCAGCGTGATCGCCAGACAGGCCAGCGCGGTGCAGATCTGTGCCGAGGGCGCCCCGGCCACCTCGGGCGTGACCAGCAGGACAAGCTGCGACCAGAACAGGCCCCACACCACCATGCAGGCGGCCCAGGCAGCCTGCCACGCCGGGAACTGACGCCGCACCGCCACAGCCAGCGAGGCATTGTAGAGCGCGCCAAGCAACAGCAGCAGCAGCGCGCCGCCCACGGCTGTTGCCAGCACGGTGGCCTGCTGGCTGGCCTCGTCACCGCCCAGCAGGCGCAGGCGGAGGTATTCGTAATGGGTCAGCCGGTCGAAGCGCAGCACCATAGCCTGCAGCGGAGCATCGCGATGCGGGGCGCTGAAGACGATCTGGCCGCCCGCGCGCCAATGCGCGCCGAACCGGCCGGTGGCGATCTGCTGCCAGTGCAACTGCCCGTCGGTGTAGAGGAAGCCCACGCGCAGATGGTCGAAGCGCGAATTGTGCATCATCAGCGTCAGATCATGGCGGTCGATGCCCGGCGTGGTGAGATCAGCCCGCAACCACAGGCTGGCCTGCTGGTAGTTATCGGGCTGGCCCCGGCACTGGAAGGCGGGAAGGGGGACGCTTTGCGCATCGGCAGGGGTGACGGCATGGCACAGATCATGCCCCAGCACCTGCGACGTGGCCGTTACGGGCGCGGCGCCAAGGCCTAGGGCCGACAGCACGGCCATCAGGGCAAGCAACCAGCGTCTCATCTGCACTTTCACCAGCGATGGGGTTAACCATGGCGAGCATGGCAGGCTTTCCTCATCAAATCCTTACGTCCGCGTCACATTTAACGATTGCATCGGTACGATCCTGTGGTTGATCGCTTGGAGCCGGCGCGATAATCGGCAAAAATGCGGCGATCATCAGGGGGGCATCGCACAACATGTTTCCTTTGACCGGTTTGCGCCTGCTGTTGCCCGCCCTTGTGCCGTCATGGCGCTTTTTCGATGCGGTGACGGCCAGCCCGCGCGTCGATTATGTGGTGCTGGAGCCTTTCGAACCGGGCCCCGATGAGGGTGATCCGGCGTGGCGGGAGTTCCGCCCCCGGCCTGAGATCGTCACCCCGGCCACCATGCTGCGCCGCCTGCTGTGGAACCCGCAGTGGAACGAGAGCCTGTTTCTGGTCAGTCTGGCCGAGCGCTTGATCCACGCCGCCACGGCGCAAACCGCGCTTCACAGCCAGCGCGAATTGCTGCTGCGCGTGGCGCGCGATCTGCACCGCAGGGGGCTGGCCGCGCCGGACGCCTTTTTGCAGATCCGCCTGCGTCTGGTCGGGCGTGAGGGGGAGCAGATGGACAGCGTCGTGGTCTATCTCTCCGCCCCTTGCGCGATGGAGGCCCTGATCACGCCATGACGCTGGAAAGCGCCCTGCGTCTGACCGATGCGATGATGGCACTGGCCTTCATCCAGCAGAGCCTCGAGCATCTGCGCCCCGCTGTGCGCCTGCGCGAAAGGCTGCTGTTCGCGCCGCGCCTGATCCTGTCGCTGCTGCTGCTGGCCGACAGCGCGGGGTGGGCCCTGCCGGTTCTCTATACGCCGGGGCTGCATGCGCCGGTTTTGCTGGCGGCGCTGGTGGTCAACCATCTGGCGATCCTGCCCTTTTTCAACGGCCCCTACAATGGCGGGGCTGATCGCATGAGTCTGCTGATCCTGCTCTGCCTCACCCTGGCCCATCTGCTGCCCGAGCCTGCCTGGCGCGAGCTGGCCTTCGGCTATCTGGGGATGCAACTGCTGCTCTCCTACGTTATGTCGGGCTGGGTCAAGGTGGTGAACAGGGACTGGCGACAGGGCCGGGCGCTGCGCGATGTCTTCCTGTTTTCCGCCTATCCGGTGGGGGAGAACATCCGGCAGTGGGCCAGCCGCCCGCGCTTGCTCACCACCATGGGCTGGGCGGTGATGGGCTTTGAACTGGCCTTTCCGCTCACCGTGCTGTCGCGCCCGGCATTGGTGGCGGGGCTGGTGGTGGCCGCGCTGTTCCATGGGGCCAATGCCTGCCTGTTCGGGCTCAACCGCTTTTTCTGGATCTGGATCTGCGCTTACCCGTCCATCCTGTGGCTGCAGGAGCGGGTGCTGACTTGATCACTCCGGCCGCCGCGCCATCATCTCCACCAGTTCGGGCGTCGGGCTGATCGTCACCGCAGGCGCATCGAGCGACGCGATGGCCTGCTGGCGGCGGCGGCTCAGCGCCTCGGGCATGTCGCGGCGGATGAAGTCCATCATCGATTCGCGCAGGGCGCAGCGCAGGTCGAACAGGGTGGGGCCGTCCTTGGCGCTCATCAGCAGGCGGATTTCCAGCACCATCTCGCGGCAGTCGGTCACCTGCAGCACCTGGGCGCGCCGGTCCCACAGGCGATGCGCCTCGATCTGTCTGGTATACTCCTCGCGCAGGCGGGCAACATCGACCGTATGGTCGAGGTAGAGCATCACCGTGCCCAGCAGTTGCGATGTCGTCTTGGTCCAGTTCTGGAAGGTCTCCTCCAGAAAGCGGTTGGTGGGCACCACAAGGCGCCGCTGGTCCCACAGCACGACCACGACATAGGTGGTGCGAATGTCCTCGATCCGCCCCCATTCGCCATCCAGGATCACCACATCGTCGATCGAGATCGGCTCGGTCAGCGCCATCTGGAAGCCCGCGATCAGCGCCTTGAGCGCTGGCTGCGCCGCCGCGCCCACCGCCAGCGCGGCCAGACCCGCCGAGGCCATCAGCGTGGCCCCCACCTTGGCCACGCCCGGCACCGAGAACAGCATCAGCGCCACCACCATGAAAATGATGACGAAGGTGAGGATGCGCCCGAAGATCGCCAGCCGCGTGCGCCGCCGCCGCGCCCTGCGGTTGTCCTCCACGGAGATGTCGGCATGCAGCGTCATCGCCTCGACCAGCGCGTTGAGGATGGCGATGGCGATCCAGCCGACCAGCAGCGGCATCACGAAGCCCGAAATGCTGTCCCAGAAATCTTTGAGCGCCGGGGCCTGCCGTGCGGCCAGCACGATGCCCAGCGCCACAAAGGCCCAGCGCGTGGGGCGCAGGATATGTTTGACGACGATATCGTCCGACAGGCTGCTGGTGCGGCTGGCCAGGCGATGCATCACCCGGAACACCAGCCTGTGGACCAGCAGGGCGAGGATGGCCCCCAGCGTGCCCGCGGCCAGAGCGACAATGGCCTGACGCGCCCAGTCCGGAAAGCCGGAGAGCAGATGTTCGAGCAGGGTGATCATGCCCCTTCAACGATGCTGCGGCGCGGCAGGTTCCGGCATGCCCACGATTTCATCGCGCGGGAAGGGGGATCGATCCCCTGCCGATCTCATGTCGATCCTATGCGGATTCAATGTGATCGGGCCTCCACTCGTCTCGAATTTCAACGCCGCATGGGTCTAGTGGGGCAGCTGCACCGGACTCGCCCGCGCCTTTTGCGCGGGTGATCCAGGCAGGAGCACACTTATGCAGGACATCCTCTGGATCGGCCTCTTCCTCGCCCTTTTGGCGGCCAGCCTTGGCTACACCGCCCTCTGCAACCGGGCTTGAGGGAGACCCCACACATGACACTCGACCTCTGGCTGGCGGGCATCACCGCCATCGGGCTTCTCGTCTATCTCGTTGCCGTGCTTGCACGGCCCGAGCGGTTCTAGGGAGGCGGCCATGACATTCCAGGGATGGCTGCTGATTGCCGTGTTCCTCGGCATTCTTCTGACGCTGACCAAGCCGATCGGCCTGTGGCTTTTCGCGCTGTATGAGGGGCGACGCACACCCCTTCACACCCTGCTGGGCCCGGTGGAGCGCGGCTTCTACCGCCTGTCGGGCATCGACCCGCAGGAGGACCAGAGCTGGCGCCGTTACGCGGTGCATATGCTGATCTTCAACGCGGCGCTGGGTCTGCTGACCTATGTGCTGCTGCGCGCTCAGGCGCTGCTGCCGTTCAACCCGCTGGGGCTGGGCGCGGTGAACGAGAACCTCGCCTTCAACACGGCGGTCAGCTTCACCACCAACACCAACTGGCAGAGCTATGCGGGGGAATCGACCATGTCGAACCTCTCGCAGATGCTGGGGCTGACCATTCACAACTTCCTCTCGGCGGCCACGGGCATCGCGCTGGCCTTCGCGCTGTTTCGCGGCTTTGCGCGGCGTGAGGCCACCGGCATCGGCAATTTCTGGGCCGATATGACGCGCATCACGCTCTATCTGCTGCTGCCTGCCTGCGTGCTCTACACGCTGTTCCTGATCGCCAGCGGCGTGCCGCAGACGCTCGCCGGTTCGGTCGACGTGCATACGCTGGAAGGCGTGAAGCAGACTTTGGCGCTGGGCCCGGTGGCATCGCAGGAAGCGATCAAGATGCTGGGCACCAATGGTGGCGGCTTCTTCAACGCCAACTCGGCCCATCCTTTCGAGAACCCCACGGCGCTGACCGATCTCGTGCAGATGCTCTCGATCTTCGCGATCGGCATGGGGCTGACCTACACCTTCGGCAAGGCGGTGGGCAACACCCGCCAGGGCTGGGCCATTCTGGCCGCGATGATGGCGATCTTTCTGGCGGGCACCACCGTGGCCTATTGGCAGGAGGCCGCCGGCACGCCGATGCTGCACAATCTGGGCGTGGCAGGCGGCAATATGGAGGGCAAGGAGGTGCGCTTCGGCATCGCCGCATCCTCCCTCTTCGCCGTGGTGACGACGGCGGCGAGCTGCGGCGCGGTCAATGCCATGCATGACAGCTTTACCGCGCTGGGCGGCATGATCCCCATCTTCAACATGCAGTTGGGTGAGGTCGTGGTCGGCGGCGTGGGCGCGGGCATCTATGGCTTCCTGCTGTTCGCCATTCTCGCGGTGTTTGTCGCGGGCCTGATGGTGGGCCGCACCCCCGAATATGTCGGCAAGAAGATCGAGAGCCGCGAGGTCAAACTCTCCGTGCTGGCGATTGCCGTGCTGCCGCTGGTGATCCTTGGCATGACGGCGATTGCCTCGGTGCTGCCTGCGGGCCTTGCCGGGCCGCTCAACAAGGGGCCACATGGCTTCAGCGAGATCCTCTATGCCTTCACCAGCGCGGTGGCCAACAATGGCTCAGCCTTCGCGGGGCTTTCGGCCAACACGCCTTTCTACAATGGCATGCTGGGCGTGGCGATGTGGATCGGGCGCTTCTTCATCATCGTGCCCATGCTGGCCGTGGCGGGCAGTCTGGCCGCCAAGAAGCACACGCCTGAATCCGCCGGCAGCTTCCCCACCACCGGCCTGCTGTGGACGGGCCTGCTGGTCGGCATCATCGTGATCGTCGGCGGGCTGACCTTCCTGCCCGGCCTCGCGCTTGGTCCTATCGCCGATCATCTCGCGATGATCCGTGGTCAGCTCTTTTAAGGAGTGCGGCAGATGGCCCGTTCCGAAACCAAATCGCTGTTTACCGCTGACCTGATCGTTCCGGCGATTGGCGATGCGTTCCGCAAACTCAATCCCAAAGAGCTGATCCGCAACCCGGTGATGTTCACCACGGCGGTCGTCGCCACCCTGCTCACCGTGCTGCTGGTGGTGGGGCATGATGGGCTGTCCATCGGCTTCAAGCTGCAACTGGTGATCTGGCTGTGGCTGACGGTGCTGTTCGGCACCTTTGCCGAGGCGCTGGCCGAAGGGCGCGGCAAGGCGCAGGCCGCAAGCCTGCGTGCCACCAAGGCGGAGCTGACCGCCAAGCGCATCAAGGGCAATGCTCTGGAAAGCGTGCCCGCCAGCGCGCTGCGCAAGGGCGATGTGGTTCTGGTGCAGACCGGCGACCTCATCCCCTCCGATGGCGAGGTGATCGCCGGTGTGGCCTCGGTGAACGAGGCCGCCATCACCGGCGAAAGCGCGCCCGTCATCCGCGAGGCGGGCGGCGACCGTTCCGCCGTCACGGCAGGCACGCGGGTGATCTCGGATGAGATCCGGGTGCAGGTCACGGTCAACCCCGGCCAGGGCTTCCTTGATCGCATGATCGCTCTGGTCGAGGGCGCCGAGCGCCAGAAGACCCCCAATGAAATCGCCCTGACCCTGCTGCTGGTGGGCCTGACGATCATCTTCCTGATCGCCGTGGGCACCATTCCGGGCTTTGCCTCCTATGCGGGCGGCAGTGTGCCGGTGGCCATTCTGGCCGCGCTGCTGATCACGCTGATCCCCACCACCATTGCCGCGCTGCTTTCGGCCATCGGCATCGCCGGGATGGACCGTCTGGTGCGCTTCAACGTGCTGGCCAAGTCGGGCCGCGCGGTGGAGGCGGCGGGCGACATCGACGTGCTGCTGCTCGACAAGACCGGCACCATCACCGTGGGCGACCGTCAGGCCACCGAATTCCGCCCTGTTGGCGGCGTGGATGAGGCGCGGCTGGGCGAAGCGGCTCTGCTCGCCAGCCTTGCCGATGAAACGCCCGAGGGCCGCTCGATCGTGGTGCTGGCGCGCGAGATGTTCGGCATGCGCGAGGTGACCTTGCCTCACGACGCGCAGATCATTCCCTTTACCGCCCAGACCCGTATTTCCGGTGTCGATACCGGCGGACGCGTCATCCAGAAGGGGGCCGTGCAGGCGATCCTGAAGGCCAACCCCGGCGCGGGCAACACCGCCGCTGCCACCGAACTGCGCCGCATCACCGATGAGATCGCCCGCGTGGGTGGCACGCCGCTGGCCGTGGCGGTGGATGGCAAGCTGCTGGGCGCGATCTTCCTCAAGGACATCGTGAAAGCCGGCATCCGCGAGCGTTTCGGGGAACTGCGCGCCATGGGCATCCGCACGGTAATGATCACCGGCGACAACCCGCTGACCGCCGCCTCCATCGCGGCTGAATCGGGCGTCGACGATTTCCTCGCCGAAGCCACGCCCGAGGACAAGCTGGCCCTCATCCGCAAGGAGCAGCAGGGGGGCCGTCTGGTCGCCATGTGCGGCGATGGCACCAATGACGCGCCCGCCCTTGCACAGGCGGACGTGGGCGTGGCGATGAACACCGGCACGCAGGCCGCGCGCGAGGCGGGCAATATGGTCGATCTCGACAGCGATCCGACCAAGCTGATCGAGGTCGTGGGTCTGGGCAAGCAGTTGCTGATGACGCGCGGCGCGCTCACCACCTTCAGCGTGGCGAATGATGTGGCCAAATATTTCGCCATCATTCCCGCGATGTTCGTGGCGCTCTATCCGGGGCTGGGCGTGCTCAATGTGATGGGGCTGGCCACGCCGCAAAGCGCCATCCTTTCGGCCATCATCTTCAACGCCATCATCATCCCCATGCTGGTGCCGCTGGCGCTGAAGGGCGTGAAATACACCCCCATGGGTGCCGGGCCGCTGCTGGCGCGCAATCTGGCCATCTATGGGCTGGGCGGGCTGATCGCTCCCTTTATCGGCATCAAACTGATCGACCTGGCCGTTGGCGGCCTGGGTCTGGCCTGAGGAGGCCGCTGCCATGAACAAGGATATCACAAGCTCGCTGCGCCCCGCCGTGGTGATGACGCTGCTTTTTGCCCTGCTGTTGGGGCTGGCCTATCCGCTGGCCATGACCGGGATCGGGCAGTTGCTGTTCCCCCGTCAGGCCAATGGCAGTCTGGTGGAGGAGGGCGGCAAGGTGGTCGGCTCGACCGTGATCGGTCAGGCCTTCGTGTCTGATCGCTATTTCCAGACCCGCCCCTCGGCGGCGGGCAAGGGCTATGACGGGATGAACTCCTCGGGTTCGAACTATGGCCCGACCTCGCAGGTGCTTCACGACCGCATCAAGCAGCAGGTCGATGCCATGAACAAGGTCCAGCCCGGCAAGGCCATCCCCGGCGATCTGGTGACGGCCTCGGGCTCGGGCCTCGACCCCGATCTCTCGCCCGAGGCGGCTTTCTATCAGGTGGATCGCATCGCCGCCCTGCGCCATCTCGACCCCGCCACGCTGCATGGTCTGGTGGAGCAGAGCATCGACCATCCGCTGCTCGGCTTTCTGGGCGAGCCGCATGTGAATGTGTTTGAACTCAATCGACGGCTCGATGCACTTCAGGCTAAACGTTAAATCGTGACTGACGACAGACCCTCCCCCGAAGCCCTCCTGCGCCAGGCGGCGCGGGAGGGTCGTGGCCGCCTCAAGATCTTCCTTGGGGCGGCGCCGGGCGTTGGCAAGACATGGGAAATGCTTTCCCAGGGCGCGCGGCGGCGCGAGACCGGCGTGGATGTGGTGGTGGGCGTGGTGGAAACCCATGGCCGCCGCGACACCGAGGCCATGGTCCATGGCGCCGAGCTGATCGCCCGCCGCACCATCGACCATATGGGCCACAGCCTTGGCGAGATGGACATCGACGCCATTCTGGAGCGTCACCCCGCACTGGTGCTGGTCGATGAGCTGGCCCACACCAATGCGCCGGGCAGTCGCCATCCGAAACGCTATCAGGATGTCGAGGAATTGCTCGACGCCGGGATCGATGTCTATTCCACGCTGAACATCCAGCATGTGGAAAGCCTCAACGATGTGGTGGCCTCGTTCACCCGCGTGCGGGTGCGCGAGACGGTGCCCGATTCCATCCTCGAACAGGCCGAGATCGAGGTGGTGGACATTCCGCCCGACGAGCTGATCGAGCGCCTGCGCGACGGCAAGGTCTATATCCCGCAGGAAGCGACCCGCGCGCTCAGCCATTTCTTTTCCAAATCGAATTTGACGGCCCTGCGTGAAATGGCGCTGCGCCGCGCGGCTCAGGCCGTCGATGCCCAGATGCTGGAGCATCTGCGCGCCAATGCACTGGCAGGCAGCTTTGCCGCCGGAGAGCGCATTCTGGTCGCCATCAGCGAGCATCCCCATGCCGCAGGCCTCGTCCGCGCGGGCAAGCGCATGGCCGACGCGCTGCGCGCGCCATGGACCGTAGTGCATATCGAAACCCAGCGCGACCAGTATTTTACCGAAAGCAGCCGCAGCCAATTGGCCGAAACGCTGGCACTGGCCTCGCGCCTCGGTGCCTCCACCGCCAGCATCCCGGCGGTCAATGTGGTGGAGGGGCTGAACAGCTTCGTCCGCGATGCGCGGGCGACGCAGATCATCATCGGCAAATCGCCGCGCAGCTGGTGGTTCGAGATGCGCCACGGCTCGGTGGTGGACCGGCTGGTGCGGGTGATCGGCGATGTGGCGGTGCATGTGCTTCCCTCGGGCGAGGCGGTCAGCACCGCCACCACGCGCCCGAGGCAGAGCAGGCGCAGCCTCTGGGGCCGCCCGGTGGATTATCTCTGGTCGCTGGGCGCGGTGGGGCTGATGACCGGCCTGAGCCTGATGCTCTCCCAAGCCATCACGCTGGGCAATATCGCGCTGCTCTATCTGGTGCCGGTGATGTTTGCCGCCGCCACCTTTGGCCTCAGGGCAGGGCTGTTTGCGGGCTTTATGTCCAGCCTTGCCTACAATTTCTTCTTTCTGCCGCCGACGGGCACGCTGACGGTCAGCAATCCGGAAAATGTCGTCTCGATCTTCGTGCTGCTCGGCGTGGCCATCGTCACCAGCCAGTTTGCCGCGCGGGTCCGCGTACAGGCCGATCTGGCCGCATCGAGCGCCCGCCAGAACGCCGCGCTGGCCAGCTTTTCCCGCCAGTTGACGGCCTCGGCCACCAAGGAGGAGCTGATGCAGGCGATCTGCGCCGACATCGCCCGCCTGCTGGAGGTCCGCACCGCGCTGCTGCTGCCCGGCGCCAGCGGCCCCGATCTGCGCGCCGCTTTCCCGCCCGAGGACCGCCTCGGCCAGATCGAGCTGGCCGCCGCGCAATGGGCCGTCGACAATGACCAGCCCGCCGGGCGCGGTTCCTCCACGCTGACGGCTTCGGACTGGCTGTTCCATCCCCTGCGCACCAGTCGCGGGGTGCTGGGCGTGCTGGGTTTGGCCCGGGAGGATGCAGGCGAGCCAGTGCGCTCCGATCAATTGCCTTTGCTGATGAGCCTGCTCGATCAGGCCGCCATCGCCTTCGACCGCATGACGCTGGAGGAGGAGAACATGAAGGCGCAGGCCGTGGGCGAGCGCGACCGGCTGCGCAGCGCGCTGCTCTCCTCGGTCAGCCATGATCTGCGCACGCCGCTCACCACCATCGTGACGGCGGCGCAGGAGATGAAGCACCACCCCCGTCCCGATCTGGCCGAAACCATCGAGACCGAGGCGCAGCGCCTCAACCGCTTCGTCGCCAATCTGCTCGATATGGCGCGTGTGGAAGCTGGCGCTTTGCCGCTGAAAATGGAGGCGACCGATCTGTTCGATGCCGTCGCCTCGGCGGTGCATGACACGCGCACCTCGTTGCAGGGCCATGCCGTCGAGGTGGATATCGTGCCCGATATTCCGCTGGTGCGGCTCGATCCGGTGCTGCTGCATCACTGCCTCATCAACCTGCTCGACAATGCCGGGCGCTATGCCGACCCCGGCACGCCGATCATCATCCGCTGCCAAAGGCGCCATGATGCGCTGCTGCTCTCGATCGTGGATCAGGGGCCGGGCATCGCGCCGGGGCAGGAAAAGCGCGTGTTCGAGACTTTCACCCGGCTGGAAGGCTCCGACCGGGTGCGCCATGGCACCGGGCTGGGCCTCGCCATCGTGAAGGGCTTTGCCGAGGCCATGGGGCTGACCGTCGAGGCCAGCAACAACGATGACCCACGCGGCGCCTGCTTCACCATCCGTATTCCCCAGGCGCAGATCATCGCGCCGCTATCGCCCAAGGATCTGGCATGAAGAACCGCCACAAGGTGCTGATCATCGATGACGAGCCCCATATCCGTCGCCTGATCCTCACCGCGCTGACCCGCGCCGATTACGCCACCATAGAGGCGGCCAATGCGCGCGAGGCGCTCGACCGGCTGCGGGTGGAGCGGCCCGATGTGGTGCTGCTCGATCTGGGCCTGCCCGACCGTGACGGGCTGGAGCTGGTGCCGCTGATCAAGCAGCAGGCCGAGACCACGCTGATCGTGGTCTCCGCGCGCGATGCCACCGACGAGAAGGTCGCCGCGCTCGATCTGGGGGCCGATGATTATCTGACGAAGCCTTTCGACACCGATGAATTGTTGGCCCGCGTGCGCGTCGCCCTGCGCAACCGCACCACGCGCGGGGGCGGATCGCCGGTGCTGGTGCTGGGCGATGTGACAATCGATCTGCTGGCGCGGATCGTCACCAAGGCGGGGGAGGAGATCCATCTGGCGCCCAAGGAATATGCCGTGCTGGCGCAGCTCGCGGCGGCGCCGGGGCGGGTGATCACCCATCAGCAGATCATGAGCCATGTCTGGCCCTATGAGAATGAGCGCCACGTCGAATATCTGCGCGTGCTGGTGCGCACCCTGCGCCAGAAGCTGGAGGCCGATCCGCAGCGCCCGCAGATCATCAGCAATGAGCTGGGCATCGGTTACCGGCTGCGCGTGCCCGCCGATCATCATCCTGTGGCGCCTCAGGACGCGCAGGGCTGAGCGGCTTTTTTCAATGTGATTTCAATGTGGATCGCGGCTTTGTGATCTCGAAATCCTATGTCGTGAGGCCTAGATGGAGCGGGCCGCCGCAAGGGGGCTGATCCAAAGGACACGATGTTCAGCGCGCGGGGATCGCCTCGCCCGCGCCATGTGCCCGGACATGACTGCTCGACCTGTGCCGGGGCTTCCCCTGCATGCGCCCTGAGGCCGGGGTGGCGGCTGTCCGGGCATGTTCCATGCAGATTTTTTTACGCATTCACGATGTTCCTCCTGCGAACACCGACTGGGCCGGAGCCTTGGGGCTCCGGCTTTTTTTCGCGCTGGGCGGCGGCCCTATGCAGATTCAACGGCAGGCGCCTTTCACCTCTCTCGAGATCCAATGCGCGGCGGATGTAAGGCGCGGGCCATGTCATCGCGGCTGCGCGGCGCATCGGGCGGCTTGCATCAGGGCGGTGACAGGGCGTGAGAGGAGGATGCCATGACAGATCACCCCATGAATCACAGAGCGGCTGGCATGGCCCGGCGGCTGCGCGAGGGGCGGGCGAGCTGGGCGGACCAGATCCTGCTGCGCTGCGGCGGGCTGATGGCCTATGGCGGCTTCGCGTGGTTTCTGTGGGAGCTGTGCGAGCTGCAGAAAACCAGGCCACAGGTTGCGGGGCATCCCGCCATGTTCGCGGGCTGCCTGCTGGCGGTGGTGCTGTTCCATGTCGGCTCGCTGCTGACATGGGGTGGGCCGGAGCTGTTTCGTGGCGAGGCTGCAACGCAGCTCTAGGAATAGCCGCCTGAAGCGGGCCATCGCGCGAGGATCAATGTCCGGGAAAGCGCCGGGGCGGGAAAAGGATTTCCCGCGGGCAAAGGGATTCGAGCCGCCCGGCGGGGCCGCTTGCGGCGAAGCGCATCAAAAGACGCGAGATGGTTCGCGTGGCCGCCTGAAGCGACCCAACCTGCAAACATCAATGTCTGGAAAAACTGGAGCGGGCGAAGGGATTCGAACCCTCGACCCCAACCTTGGCAAGGTTGTGCTCTACCCCTGAGCTACGCCCGCTCGGGCTTTGATGATGCTGACGCACCATCGGGTGAAACTGGAGCGGGCGAAGGGATTCGAACCCTCGACCCCAACCTTGGCAAGGTTGTGCTCTACCCCTGAGCTACGCCCGCTCGAACGTTTCAGCGACTGTGTTTTTTAAGACACCGTCGCGGGGTGAGGCGGCCCTCTAACCGGCATGTTCTGACTCGGCAAGAGAAAAATGACAGGAAAATGTTTGCGCCTGTGGAAAGGCTGTGCACATCTCCAGCCCGCCTGCCGCCCTGCCTGCTCGCATGCCCGCGATGCCCCCTTGCGCACACTTATTCGCTTCCCATCTTCGATCAAAGCCCGGCATAAGGGCGCGACACGTACAAAAGGGCGCGCGGGCAAAAGCCCCGCCCGACAGGAATATGGAGCAGCATGTGGCAAGTCTGGGCCTGAACATCGAGGAAACCAAGGCGGTCGAACGCTTCCGCACCGCTGTCGTCGAACCGTCGATGACCAACCTCGTCATTCTGGATTTCTGGGCCGAATGGTGCGGCCCCTGCAAGCAGCTGACCCCGGTGCTGGAAAAGGTCGCTGCCGATTATGCCGACAAGGGCGTGATTCTGGCCAAGGTCAATGTCGATGAGGAACGCTTCATCGCCGACCAGTTCCGCATCCAGTCGATCCCCACGGTCTATGCCATGTTCCAGGGCCAGCCGGTGGCGGACCTGACGCAGGTGCGCGGCGAATCGCAATTGAAGGCGATGCTCGACAAGCTGCTGGCACAATTGCCGATCCAGCCCGGTGGTCAGGCCGTGCCCGATATCACCCCGCTGCTGGCCATGGGTGACGAGGCGCTGGACGGGGGCGATGCCGAACGCGCCGGCTCGATCTTCATCCAGATTCTGGAGATGGTGCCTGAAAGTGCCCCGGCTCATGCGGGCCTGATCCGCTCGCTGATCGCCATGGGGCAGGTTGAGGAAGCCGAAAACATTCTGGCCGACCTTCCTGAAGGCATCGACAAGGACCCCGTCATCGAACGCGCCCGCGCCGCTCTGGCGCTGGCCAAGGACAAGCCCGAGGATGGCGAGCTGGCTGCCCTGCGCGCCGCCCATGAAGCCGATCCCGCGCAGCCCGAAGCCGCGCTGGCCTATGCCAATGGCGCCTTTGCCGCCGGGCAGCGCGATGCCGCCGCCGACACGCTGCTGGCGATGATCGCCGCCGACCGTGGCTGGAACGAGGGCGCCGCCCGCGCCAAGCTGCTCCAGATCTTCGAGGCGATCGGTCTGGAAGATCCCTGGGTCTCGGCCACGCGCCGCCGCCTCTCCACGGTTCTGTTCGGCTGATCCGGCAGGGCCGATGGCGCGACTCTCCATCTTTCCTCTGGCCGGGGCGATCCTCTACCCGGGCCTGACCCTGCCGCTCCACATCTTCGAGCCGCGCTATTGCGCGCTGGTCAGCGACTGCCTCGCCCGCGATCGCCGCATCGGCATGATCCAGCCGCGCGAGGATGGCCCCGAATCGCAGACCCACCCCGCGCTGTTCGAGATGGGCTGCGTGGGCCATATCGGCGATGTCGAGACGCTGGAGGGCGGGCGCTTCAACATCGTGCTGGAAGGCGTCTCGCGCTTCCGCATGCTGCACGAACTGGAGGTGAAAACACCCTTCCGCCAGATCGAGGCCGACTTGCTCGAAGAGGTGGAATGCCGCGCGCTGGCCCCCGTCGAACGCGCGCTGTTCGAGCGGGAGGCGCGCGATTTCGCCCGCGCGCATGGCTATCGCGTGGATTGGGAGCAGGTGTCGCGGCTGGATGACACGTCTTTGATCAACGGCGTCGCGCAGATCGCGCCCTTCGATGCGGCGTCGAAGCAGGCGCTGCTGGAGGCTGCGGATGTGCCGGAGCGGTGTGCTCTGCTGGTGCAGTTGATGCAGTTCTATGGGCGCCGTGATGGGGACGACCATCGGGCGACCTTGCAGTAAGTGTTAAGGGAAGAAAGATGCGAGGGGGTTACCCCCTCGCGCTCCCATGACGTCTTCCGACGATAAGGCAGGGGGGCCGCATTGGTGCGCCCCGGCTCTCCACCTGTGCTGCTTAAGGCGCCGCAGGCAATCAATCTGATGCTGATTGGCGCCGCCCTGGGAAAACCTGCCTGCGGCGCGGCAAACTGAGCGCAAGGCTGAACCGGAAGCGCCCACGCAGACATTAAAGGGAGCGCGAGGGTGTAACACCCTCGCATTGTCCTCTTCTAACTCCCTTAAATCCCCAAAATCGACCCACGCACCCCGTCGATCACATACTGCACCGCCAGCGCCCCCAGCAGTACGCCGAGAACACGCGTCACCACAGCCTCCACCCGGCTGCCGAGCAGGTTCATCAGGGGATGCGCCGCCAGCAGGGCGAGCAACGACAGCACCAGCACGCTTGCCAGCGCCGCCAGCACCACCAGCGAACTGGCGCGGTCCGTCGCGTGGCCCATCATCAGCATGACGGTGGCGATCGAGCCCGGCCCGGCCAGCATGGGCATAGCCATGGGGAAGACGGAGATGTCCTCATGCGGTTCGGGGGTGTGCTTCACCTTTTCGACGCGTTCTTCGCGGCGCTGGGTACGCTTTTCGAAGACCATCTCCAGCGCGATGAGGAACAGCATCAGCCCGCCCGCGATGCGGAAGGCGTTGAGTTCGATGTGCAGCGCCGCCAGCAGCGCTTTGCCGAACAGGGCGAAGACGATGAGGATCACCGTGGCGATCAGGCTGGCGCGCAGGGCGGTGGCGCGGGCGTGGGCCGGCGTGTAGCCGGCGGTGAGGCCCGCGAAAATGGGCGCGCAGCCCACGGGGTCGATCACCACGAAAAGCGTGGCGAAGGTGGAGATAAACAGATCGAGCATGCGGGCGTTACTGCCCGTTTGCGGCTCCGGGCGCAACGGTGCGGTTGAGCACTTCGCTGCGCTTGCCGTCGAGCAGCAGATGGATCGTCAGGTGGCGGGTGCCGTCGGCATCGAACTTTGTCGCCCAGCTCAGCGTGCGGTCCCGCGCGAGGCCGATCAGATAGTCGGGCATGCGGTTGGTTTCGCCCTTCACGTCGATGCGGGCGGGGCGGGTGCCGGGCTCGATGGGCTTGACCTCGATCGGGCCGGGAGCGCTGCTGTCCGGGGTGAGGGCGGGCCCCACGGTGACTTCGGGCGAGGGGGCCTGGCCGCGCGGGCGGGGAACGCAATCGGCGACCTTGCCCTCGATAAAGTCGAAGTCGGGCGCGGCGGCGTCGGGGGCGCTCTGGTCGAGCACCCATTTGTATTCGCCTTTGGGCTGGCGCTGCCACAGGGTGAGGAACCAGCCATGGGCGGCGCCGTTCTCGAACAGGCCTTCCTCGGCGGCGATGGAGCCATCGCAGCTCATCCAGACGTGATGCGTGCGGCGATGGGCGGCAGGGCCGAAGCTGGCGGGGGGCTGGGCGCCCTTGCTCTTGATAAAGCCCTGGGCACGCTGGGCGCTGCCATCGATCAGGATCTGGCCGTCTGGGGTGCCATAATTATGGACGGCATCGGCCCAGCCCTTATCCGCCGCGCGGCGGGCCCATGCGATGGAGACGGCGACGATCTCGCTGACCTGCGCATAGCCGCCCAAGGCGGACACTTGCTGCGGGCCCTTCGGCTTGGGTTTGGCGATGGCCGGAGCGACCAGCAGCGCCGAAATGGCGAAAGCGGCTGACAGCCGGAGCGGGCCGGCCCTCACTGAATGGCGCGCGCCGTGTGGCTCAGCACGATGCCCGCGATGTTGATCAGCACGATCAGCGCCATGGGCGACAGGTCCAGCGGGCGGGTATCGGGCAGAATGCGGCGGATGGGGGCCAGCAGCGGCTCGAACAGGGCGGAGAGACCGCGCCACACAGCGGCGACGAACTGATTGTGCAAATTCACCACGTTGAAGCTGATCAGCAGCCCCAGCACCAGATAGACGATCAGCAATGTGCTCATCAGATCCAGAACATAGGCGACGATATCGAGCAGGGTAAGCAACATGGAGAGTCCTGTGCCGTGAGAAGCCCCGGTTGATTAGCTCAAGGGCCCGGAAAGGGGAAGTGGTTTAGGTGAATGGGACAGGGGGAGAATAAAGGGTAAAAATGAAGAAAATGCCCCTCGCGCTCCCATAGCGTCTTCCGGCGCGAGGGCAGCCGTGCCGAAGCCTGGGGCCCCGGCTCTCCACCTGCGCGAGCCAGAGCGCCGCAGGCAGTAAATCCGTTGATGATAGCACGCCGTGGAGAAACACGGCCAGCGGCGCTGCAAACCAAGCGCAAGGATGAACCCGATGCGCAACGCCGACATTAAAGGGAGCGCGAGGGCGATGGCCCTCGCATTCCTGCCTTAAACCTTAATCCCTCAACCCTTGCGAATCAGCGTTCCCGCCCCGCGCGAGGTGAAGAACTCCAGCAGCATAGCATGCGGCACGCGGCCATCGAGCACGACCGCCGCCTCGCAGCCCGCTTCCACGGCGTGGGTGCAGGTCTGCAGCTTGGGGATCATGCCGCCGCTGATGGTGCCTTCCTGCTCCAGCGCGAGGATGTCGCTGGGGGTCAGGTCGGTGAGGAGGTTCTTGTCCTTGTCGAGCACGCCGGGCACGTCGGTCAGCAGGAACAGGCGCGCAGCCCCGATGGCGGCGGCGATGCTGCCCGCCATGGTGTCGGCGTTGATATTGTAGGTCTCGCCATCGGGCCCCACGGCGATGGGCGCGATCACCGGGATCAGCCCGGCGCGCGAGAGGGTTTCCAGCACCGAGGTGTCGATCGTCTCGGGCTCACCCACGAAGCCGAGGTCGACGACGAGGGCTTCGCCGCCCTCGGGGTCCTCGATGGCCTTGCCCATCTTCTGGGCGACGACCTTGCGCGCGGTGACCATGGCGCCGTCCTTGCCGGAAATGCCGACGGCCTTGCCGCCCGCCTTGCCGATCCAGCTCACCAGTTCCTTGTTGATCGCGCCCGACAGGACCATCTCGGCCACTTCGGCGGTGGCCTTGTCGGTCACGCGCAGGCCGTTCACGAACTGCGATTCGATGCCGAGCGCCTTGAGCATCCGCCCGATCTGCGGGCCGCCGCCGTGGACGACCACCGGGTTGATGCCCACGGCTTTCAGCAGCACGATGTCCTCGGCGAAGTCCTGCGCCAGCGCCGGGTCGCCCATGGCGTGGCCGCCGTATTTCACCACGAAGGTGCGGCCTTCGTAGCGCTTGAGGTAAGGCAGCGCCTCGATCAGCGTTTCGGCCTTGGCCAGCAATGTATCGAGCGGCAGCGGGGTGGCGGGCGTGTCAGACATGGGCGGGGCCTTAGATCGGTTTTGTGACGATTGAAAGAGTTGGGGCCTTCAACGTCGGTCCAGCCAGCGGCCCAGTGCGACGAAGACATAGATCAGCGGCGGAACCATGATGGTGGAGAGCGTCAGCTTGGAAATGATCTGCCCGGTCATCAACGCGCCCAGCGGCAGCGGATGGCCCGTGGCGCTGTCCAGCACGCCATAAAAGCTGATGGTGATGAAGATCACCGTGTCCACAACCTGGCTGAGCATCGAGGCGATCCATGCCCGCAGCCACAGCAACTGCGAAGTGCGCCCGCCCGCCGCCAGCCGCGAAAACACGGCAACGTTCAGCGTCTGCGAGGTGCCGTAGGACACCAGCCCGGCAAGCTGCATCCGCGCGCCCTGGCCCAGCAGGCGGGCAAAAGCGTCCTGATCGTGCCAGAAGGGCGCGGGCGGCACGACGTTGATCACCGTCACCAGCAGGATCATCGAGACGATCAGCGGCACGAAGCCAAAGCGCACCAGCCGGTTGGCGGTTTGCGGCCCGTGCAGCTCTGCCGTGGCCGAGCCCAGCACCACCAGCAGCAGGAAGGCGAAAATCCCCGATTCCACCGCAAGATCGCCCAGCACCGGCCAATGGCCAAGGCTGGCGATCTTTGTGCCGAGCACGCCTGCAAGCACGCAAAGGCCGCCGTAGAGCAGGGCTCCGGCAAAAAGGGACAGGGGGATGTTGGAGGAGGAGGTCGACTGGCTCTGCATTGGCAGGCTTTAGCGACAGATGCGCCGCGCGGGAAGGGGGCGCTTTGCGGGGTGTGTTTCAGAAAAGGAAGAGGCAGAAGGGAAAGGGAAATATGCGAGGGTCATAACCCTCGCGCTCCCTTTAATGTCTGCGTTGCGCATCGGGTTCGGCCAAGGCGCTCAGTTTGCCGCGCCGCAGGCAGGAAAAGCGATGAAAGCCTGTGGCGCCTTGGATTGCGCAGGTGGAGAGCCGTGGCGCTTCATTTCGGCACCACTGCCCTGTCGCCGGAAGACGGCATGGGAGCGCGAGGGGGTAACCCCCTCGCATCTTCTCTTTATTCCTCGTCTTCTTCCTTCAGCAATTCACGCACAAACGGAATCAGCCCCGTCTGCCGCACCCGTTTCAGACGTTCTGCGCACAAAATCTGCCGCACCTCCTGCAGGCAGGCGTCGAAATCCTCGTTCACCACCACGTAGTCGTAGGAATCCCAGTGCGAGATCTCCGCCTGAGCCCGCGCCATGCGGCTGGCGATAATCTTCTCGCTGTCGGTGCCGCGACCGATCAGGCGGCGCTGCAGTTCGTCGAGGCTGGGCGGCAGGATGAAGACGCGCACCACATCGGTGCCGGCCTTCTGCGAAAGCTGCTGCGTACCCTGCCAGTCGATGTCGAAGAGGAAGTCGCGACCCTGCTTCAGCGCCTCGCGGATGGCGGCCTTGGGCGTGCCGTAGCTCTTGCCGAAGACATGCGCCCATTCGTAGAACTCGTTTTCTTCCGCCATGCGGTCGAATTCGGGCTGGGAGACGAAGTAGTAATCCTTGCCATCGACCTCACCAGGGCGCGGCGCGCGGGTGGTGGCGGAGATCGAGGGGCTGATCTCGTCGTCGCTTTCCAGGATGGCGCGCGCGATGCTGGTCTTGCCCGCGCCCGAGGGGCTGGAGAGGATGAACATCAGACCGCGCCGGTGCAGGCGGTCGCCGGTATGGGGATGTGTTTCGGCCATGCACGCTGATGGCAAAGCCGCGCGCGCGGATCAAGAGGGCAAAAACAAGCCCTCCGTCAGCGGTTACTTCGTGGTTTTGCCCGGCAGGGGCGAGAGGAGTTCGCTGTCGAACTCCTTCTCGCGCAGCTTGGCGGCGGCTTCCGCCTCGTGCTCTTTCTTCTTGTCGTAGAGGTGCTTGGCCAGCAGGGCCCCGCCCACCATGATGGCGCCGGGCACCGAGCGCGTCGCGATGCGGGTGAGCGCGACGCCCACCAGCTTGCGTGGCAGCGACAGGCGGCCCTGCTTGCCCGCGCGGCTTTCCAGCAGCACGGTTTCGATGGCTTCCTCGGCAATGCGGCGATGGCCCTTGCGCAACTGGTCGGCGGCGCGCGTGGCGATCGGATTGTGGGTCAGCGCCGCCGCTGCCGCGGGAAGCGCGGAAAGCGGAAGTTTCGAGAAAGAGGGCAGCTTGGGCATCAGTGCAAGATCCTTACTTCTTGCGACCGAAATCCACGGTGACGACGTTTGATCCATCCTCGCTGGTGGCGCTGTGCGCGCCATCGGGCGAATCGTTTTCCGCTTCGTCATGCGGTTCGGGGTCGAGGTCGGGCACGCTGGCCTGGAACTGCAGGCCGAAATCCACCGCCGGATCGACAAAAGCGGTGATCGCCGAGAAGGGAATCGTCAGTTTCGAAGGGATCTGGTTGAAGCTGAGCCCCACCGAGAAATGGTCATGCGCCACCGTCAGGTCCCAGAACTTGTTCTGGAGCACGATCGTCATCTCATCGGGGAAGCGGGCGTGCAGGTGCTGGGGAATATCCACACCGGGCGCGCCCGTCTTGAAGGTGATGTAGAAGTGATGGCTGCCCGGCAGATAGCCGCCGCTGTCGGCCACCTGGCCCAGCACGCGGCCAACAACGGCACGCAGCGCCTCCTGCACGATCTCGTCATAGGGGATCAGGCTGTCGGGGGTATGGTCGGTCATGCGCTTTCGTTGGCCTGTGGGGCGGATCGGGTCAAGGGGGGTCTTGACGTCCAACTGACAGATTACGCCTCTTGCGATGACGCGGCAATTGGAAACGCTTTGGGAACGGCCCTGTTCCGCCCCATATGTTCATTTTCCTGCCTGCGGACTTTCTGGACATTGCGGCGCTCGCGCGTATAGGGAGCGCCATGCGTACAGCCACCATCGCCCGCAAGACCCATGAAACCGACATTTTCGTCGAGATTAACCTCGATGGTACGGGGCAGTTTGATGTCTCGACCGGGATCGGCTTCCTCGATCATATGGTCGAGCAGCTCTCGCGCCATTCGCTGATCGACATGACCGTGAAGATCAAGGGCGACCTGCATGTCGACCAGCATCACACCACGGAAGATTGCGCCATCGCCATCGGCCAGGCCGTGAGCAAGGCGCTGGCCGACAAGGCGGGCATCGCGCGCTATGGCCAGGTCTATTCGCCGATGGATGAGGCGCTGGCCCGCGTGGCGCTGGACATTTCCGGCCGCCCCTGGCTGGTGTGGAAGGCCGCCTTCACCCAGACCCGCCTTGGCGAGATGGACACCGAGCTGTTCGAGCACTGGTTCCACTCCTTCGCGCAGGCCGCGGGCATCACGCTGCATTGCGAGCTGCTCTATGGGCAGAACAACCACCACATCATCGAGGGCCTGTTCAAGGGCCTGGCCCGCGCGCTGCGTCAGGCGGTCGAGCTGGACCCCCGCAAGGGCGGCGCGGTGCCCAGCACCAAGGGGCTGCTCGGTGATGGATCTCTGGAGGCGTAAGGCATGTTCATCTGCGTTCTGACCTACACCGCATCGCCCGAGGATGTGGCCGCCCTGCGCCCCGCGCATATGGATTTCCTGAAAGCGCAGCATGAGGCCGGGCACTACATTGGCTGGGGCCGTCAGGCGTCGGGCAATGGCGGCGTCGTTTTCGCCAAGGGCGATGACCGCGCGGTGATCGAGGCCGTGGCCGCCACCGATCCCTATATCAAGGGCAATGTCGCCTCGGTCGAGGTGATCGAGATGAACGTCGGCTTCCTCTCGCCCGACTTTGTGAGCGATGTGACTGCATGACGCTTGCGCTGATCGATTATGGCGCGGGCAACCTGCACTCGGTGGCCAATGCGCTGAAGGCGGCGGGGGCGACGGATGTTGCCATCACCGCCGACCCGGATGTGGTGGCCAAGGCCGACCGCGTGGTGCTGCCGGGCGTGGGCTCGTTCAAGGCCTGCGCCGAGGGGCTGAACGCCATCGACGGGCTGGTCGAGGCGATCGAGGCCCGCGTGCTGACCGACAAGGTGCCGTTCCTCGGCATTTGCGTGGGCATGCAATTGCTGGCCACGCGCGGTGTCGAGCATGGCATCACGCAGGGCCTGGGCTGGATTCCCGGCGAGGTGCGTCTGCTGGAACCCGCTGATGCCAGCATCAAGATCCCCCATATGGGCTGGAACGATGTGATCGTGGCGCCTAACGCGCCGCTGGTGGTGAGCGGCGAGGGCTATTTCCTGCATTCCTACCACTTCGTGCCCGAGGATGAGGCCCATGTGCTGGCGCGCACCACGCATGGCGTGCCGGTGGTGGCTGCTGTCGGTCGCGACAACATCGTGGGGGCGCAGTTTCACCCTGAGAAGAGCCAGAAGTTCGGGCTGGATGTGTTGGCCCGGTTTCTGGACTGGCAGGGGTAAAAGGGAAGATGCGAGGGTGTTACACCCTCGCGCTCCCATTAATGTCTGCGTGGGCGCTACGAGTTCGGCCTTGAGTTAAGGTTGCGGCGCCGCAGGCTTTAAGGCCGCTGCGCGGCGGGGAGTTCTGGCGAGAGGTGGCGGTTTACCCGGCCTCGCGTCGGGAGACGTAATGGGGTGAAGGGGCGTAACGCCCCTTCGTAATTTCTTTTCTTCAAGGGTTGTGCAGCCAATGATCGTTTTCCCCGCCATCGACCTGAAAGCCGGCCAGGTCGTCCGCCTGGCAGAAGGTGATATGGCCCGCGCCACCGTCTATGGCGACAACCCCGCCGCTCAGGCGCAGATTTTCGCGAATGCCGGCAGCCAGTTCCTCCATGTGGTGGACCTCGACGGCTCCTTCGCTGGCCGCGCCGAGAACCGCGAGGCCGTGGAAGGCATCCTGCAGAGCTTCGAGGGCCATGTGCAGCTGGGCGGCGGCATCCGCACGCGCGAGGCGGTGGCAGGCTGGTTCGATCTGGGCGTCAGCCGCGTGGTGATGGGCACCGCCGCGCTGAAGGACCCGCAGTTCGTCAAGGACATGGCCAAGGAGTTCCCCGGCGGTATCGTGGTGGCCGTGGACGCCCGCGACGGCTTCGTGGCCACCGAGGGCTGGGCGGAAGTCTCGGACGTTTCCGTGGTGGACCTCGCCCGCCGCTTCGAGGATGCGGGCGTGGCCAGCCTGCTGTTCACCGACATCGGCCGCGATGGCCTGCTGAAGGGCGCCAACATCGAGGCGACCGTCGATCTGGCGCGCCGCGTGGACATTCCCGTGATCGCCAGCGGCGGGGTGAAGGGGCTGGACGATATCCGCATGCTCTCGCTCCACGCGCATGAGGGGATCGAAGGTGTGATCACCGGGCGTGCCTTGTTCGAGGGGCGGCTGGATCTGGCGGCGGCTATCGCGATGGCGGCCAAGGAAGGGTAATGGTTGTGCATTCCATGGCATGGGGTCTGATGGCGCTATGCATGGGATTGACCTTGTTGTGGATCGCTGGGCATGAGCTGGTGAGTCAGAAGGCCGAGCATGTGAGTTTGTTCTTCCAGCGTTACCGTCGCTATGGGCGCCGAGAGCAGCCTTTGGCTTATTGGATCTGGGTTGTTTGCCATGGTCTGGGTGGACTGGTGATGGCCGGTTGTGGTGTAGCGATGTTGAGGTAAGGAAGGGATAGATGCGAGGGCCATGGCCCTCGCGCTCCCTTTATTTGTCGGCGTAGCGCCTAGGTTTCGGCCTTACCGAACGCCTCAGCGCCGCAGGCTTTAAGGCCGCTGCGCGGCGGGGAGTTTATGCGGAAGGGTGGCTTTAAAACCGCCCTCTCGCCGGAAGACGTAACGGGGGTGCAGGGGGCGATGGCCCCCTGCTTGCCTCTTTCTAACTTTGGAAAACCGCATGTCTGTTCGCATCCGTGTCATTCCCTGCCTTGATGTCCGCGATGGCCGCGTGGTGAAGGGCGTGAACTTCGTCGATCTGCGCGATGCGGGCGATCCGGTGGAGCAGGCCCGCGCTTATGACGCGGCGGGCGCGGATGAGCTGTGCTTCCTCGACATCAGCGCCAGCCATGAGGGGCGCGGGACGTTGCTCGATGTGGTGCGCCGCACGGCGGAGGTGTGCTTTATGCCGCTGACGGTCGGCGGCGGCGTGCGCAGCGCCGAGGATGCGCGCGCTCTGCTGCTGGCGGGCGCGGACAAGGTGGCGGTGAACTCCGCTGCCGTCAGCCGACCCGAGGTGGTGAGCGATATTGCCGAGAAGTTCGGCAGCCAGTGCATCGTGGCCAGCGTTGACGCGCGTCAGGTCGAGCCGGGCCGTTGGGAAATCTTCACCCATGGTGGGCGCAAGGCCACCGGTATCGATGCTCTGGAGCATGCCATCAAGCTGGCCGAGCTGGGCGCGGGCGAGTTGCTCGTTACCAGCATGGATGGCGACGGCACGCAGAACGGCTACGATCTGGCGCTGACCCGCGCGATTGCCGATGCCGTCAGCGTGCCGGTGATTGCCAGCGGCGGCGTGGGCAATCTGGATCATCTGGTGGCAGGCGTCACGCAGGGCCATGCCAGCGCGGTGCTGGCGGCCAGCATCTTCCACTTCGGCAAGCACACCATTGCCGAGGCACACGAAGCTCTTCGCGCCGCCGGTCTGCCCGCGCGGGCTTGACCTTAGCCCGCCATCAACGCATCGCAGGGCCCTATGGAACAGACACCCAACATCGGCGCCACGCTGGAACGCCTTGAGGCGACCATCGCCGCGCGCCGCAGCGCCGATCCCGAGACCAGCTATGTCGCGAAGCTCAACGCCAAGGGCTTGAAGAAGATCGCGCAGAAGCTGGGCGAGGAGGGCGTGGAAACCGTCATCGCGGCTCTGGCCGAAGACGATGAAGCCCTGACCGGAGAGGCCGCCGATCTGATCTTCCACCTGATCGTGCTGCTTCAGGCGCGCGGGCTGGGACTGGCCGATGTCTGCGCCGTGCTCGATCAGCGCGAAGGCATCGGCGGTCTGGCCGAAAAAGCTGCCCGCACCAAGTAAGGAGCCCAAGCATGCCCATCGACGCCCGGCTGCCCTATGACGAAGCCAACATCTTCGCGAAAATCCTGCGCGGGGAGATCCCCTGCAAGAAGGTTTACGAAGACGATTTCGCGCTGGCCTTCCATGATATCGCCCCCAAGGCGCCGATCCATGTGCTGGTGGTGCCCAAGGGGCCTTACGTCAGTTGGGACGATTTCTCGGCAAACGCGCCCGATGCGCTGATTGCGGGTTTCATCCGCGCGGTCGGCACGGTGGCGCGCCAGTTCGATCTGGTCGAGCCGGGTTATCGCCTGCTGGCCAACATCGGCCATGATGGCGGACAGGAAGTGCCGCATCTGCATGTGCATCTGTTCGGCGGCGCGCCTTTGGGGCCGATGTTGGCGTAAAACGCAGCCCCAAATGCTAAAAATAGCGGTAAAATTAAGGTAAATGAACCGAGAAGGCGGCTCGGCCTTGCCCTGCCGCCCCGCGCCGGGCTAGAGCCCGAAGGATGACGTCTCAGGCAGCCCCCCCTGTCTTCCCACATCCCCTGCCTCAGCCCTCCACGGGGCTGATGACGGGCGCCGTGCATTATTTCGCCGTGCGTGCCTATTACGAGGATACGGACCTGTCGGGCGTGGTCTATCACGCCAACTATCTGCGCTGGTTCGAACGCGCCCGCTCCGACCTGCTGCGCCTGCTGGGCATCGACCAGCGCGCGGCGGTGGAGGCGGGCGAGGGCGCCTATGCCGTGACCGAGATCGCCATCCGCTACGCCAGCCCCGCGCGGCTCGACGACGATGTGCTGATCGAGACCCGCGTGGAGGAGCTTGGCGCCGCTTCCTGTCGAATGTGTCAGTCAGCGTTCAGAAATGGTGATCTACTGGCCAGGGCGCAATTGCGGGTGGGCTTTGTCAGCCCCAGCGGGCGGCCACGGCGTCAACCGGCGGCATGGCGTGCCGCTTTCGAGGACTTTCTGGCGGGGCGCGTTCCGCCGTCGGGCATCAAGGATGAGGCTTGAACAATGAGTGTGATGACGTTGCTCGTGATGGGCGCCGCCGGTCTTGATGGCGCCCCCGACCATCTGGACCCGGTGCGCCTGTTCATGGACGCCGATCCGGTGGTGAAGGGCGTGCTGGGCGCGCTGGCGCTGGCCAGCCTGTGGGTCTGGACGATCATCATCACCTTCTCGGCGCGCATCCTGGGCATCGCCCGCAAGACCGAAGCTTACGAAGCCGAGTTCTGGAAAGCCCGTGATCTGGAAGCCTTCCAGAAGGGCGCCCAGGGCCAGAAGGCCGACCTGCCCGCCGCCAAGGTGGTGGCTGCGGCTCTCTCCGAATGGCGCCGCTCGGTCACCGGCAAGGTGGACCGCGAGGCCGCGCGCGGCCGCCTCGCCAGCGCGATGGACAGCGTCGTCGCCGCCGAGACCGAGGATCTGGCCGACCGCCTGAACTTCCTCGCCACGGTCGGTTCGGTGGCGCCCTTCGTCGGCCTGTTCGGCACGGTGTGGGGCATCATGAACAGCTTCTTCCAGATCGGCCAGCAGCAGAATTCCTCGCTGGCGGTGGTGGCGCCGGGCATTTCGGAAGCGCTGTTCGCCACGGCGGTCGGCCTGTTCGCGGCCATTCCGGCGGTGATCGCCTACAACCGGTTTTCCCATAAGGTGAACGGGTTTGAGTCGCGGTTGCAGCGTTTCGCCGACCGTTTCCACGGGAGCCTGAGCCGGGAGCTGGATCAGCTGTGATTCAGAAGAAGAACAGGCTTGAGGGGGTTACCTCCTCAAACTCCCATAACGTCTTCCGACGCATGGGCGGTGGCATTCGAACGGAGCGCCAACGTCCCACCGCCGGAGGCAGTTATTCCCTGCGGTGCGGCGAGGTTGCACGCAACCTTTCGGCCACCCGTGCCCTTGCGTCGGAAGACGTAACGGGGGTGCAGGGGGCGATGGCCCCCTGCGTTCATCCTTCCTTCCTGGGAGCCTGACTCATGGCGATGGGCATCCACAAATTCTCGCGCGGAGGCCGCCGCAGTCGCGGTTCGCGCTCGCCGATGGCGGAGATCAACGTCACGCCGCTGGTCGACGTGATGCTGGTGCTGCTGATCATCTTCATGGTCACGGCGCCTCTGCTCAAGGCGGGCATCCCGATCCAGTTGCCTGACAGCCACGCCAAGCCGCTCGATCAGACGCCCAAGCAGGTGACGATCAGCATGGACCGTGAGGGCACCGTGTTCATCGACGATGCCGAGGTGTCTCCGGGCGAACTGTCGGACCGTCTGGCCAATCTGCCCAAGGACGCTGACGGCAAGGAGCCGCTGGTGGTGCTGCGTGCGGACAAGGGGCTCGATTATGGCCGGGTGATCGGCCTGATGGGTGATCTCAACCATGCCGGGGTCACCTCGATCTCGCTGGTGACGGTGTCGGCGGGCGATCCCGGCGCGCCTGCCAAGCGCGGGAACTGACGGCCGATGGCGAATACGATGCGCAAGAGCGAGATGGGGGGGCTGGCGATTGCGCTGGTCGGCCATGTTGCGCTTGTGTGGGTGCTGGCGATGTCGTGGCATGGCAGGACGCCTCCGCCGCCCCCGCGCATGACGGTGACCTTGAGCGATAACGTCGGCCTTCAATCGGAGGCGCCCAGCCATGAGCAGGCCGCCGCCGATGTGGCGCCCACGCTGGGTCAGGCCCAGCCCGAGGAGCAGGCCGCCCCCGTGCCGCCCGCGCCCGAGCCGGTGAAGCCGGTGCCCGTGCCGGTTCCCAAGCCGCAACCCAAGCCCGAGCCGAAGCCTCAGCCACGCCCGGAGCCGGTGAAGCCTCAGCCGAAGCCCGAACCCAAGCCGGTGCCCAAACCCGAACCGCGCAAGCCGGAGCCCAAGCCCGCGCCGCACAAGCCCGAGCCGGTCAAGCAGGCGCCCAGCAAGAGCAAGCCTCAGGACGATCCGGTGGGCCGCGCCATCGCCGCGCGTGAGGGCAAGGCCAACACCAAGGGCAGCAAGGACGCCAAGCCCAGCGAGAAGCCAGCAGGTGGCAGCCGCCTTGGCGCGGACTTCCTGAAGGGCCTCGCCCCGCAGGGCAGCGGCAAGGCGCAGACGCCGCCGGCGGCCAACATCGGGCCGGGCGTGCGTGCCGGCTTGGCCAGCGCGATCTCGCGGGCGCTCAAGCCCAATTGGCGCGTGCCTCAGGGCGTTGACACCGATGAGCTGGTGACGATCCTCTCCTTCGATCTCAACCGGGACGGCTCGCTGGCCGGGCCGGTGCGGGTGGTGAGCCAGACCGGCATCACCGACAGCAACAAGACCCAGGCCCATATCCATGCAGAAAATGCCGTTCGCGCGGTGAAGCTGGCTGCACCCTTTGCTTTGCCGCCGGAGTATTATGATGCATGGAAGCATGTGGCATCCTTCCGCTTCGACAGGAATCTGGCACAATGAAGACTTCGATGAAGGCCCTGTTGATGGCCGCAGGCATGAGCGCGGTGCTGGTTGGCACGGCGGTTGACGCCCAGCAGATTGCCCCCACCTCGATCCTGCCGCCGCCGCAGATCCAGCAGCAGAAGCCTGCCGATGCCGGCGGCCTGACCGGTTCGGTCTCCGACGATTCGGCCTGGGTCGATCTGGGCATCGACATTCCCAGCTTTGCCACCCCCGCCGATGTGCCAACGCAGGCCAGCGCCGGCGGCACGGCGGCTCTGGGGCGCGCCATCGCCGATGTCATCACGGCGGATCTGAAGAACAACGGCCTGTTCAAGCCCATCGGCCCGGAAAAGCTGCCCGGCATCGGCATTGGCGACGTTACCCAGCCCGACTTCCCCGGCTGGAGCTCGCGCGGGGCCGAGATGCTGGTGCATGGCAGCGTGCGCGCCGGGGGCGATGGCTCGCTGCTGGTGTCGTGCTATCTCTATGACGTGCGCCTGCAGCAGCAGCTCACCAAGGCGGCATGGACCTTTTCGGCGGGCGACTGGCGCCGCGCGGCGCACAAGTGCTCGGACGTGATCTATTCGCGCCTGTCGGGCGAGAGCCCCTTCTTCGACAGCCGCATCGCCTATATCGCCGAGACCGGCCCCAAGAACCACCGCATGAAGCGTCTGGCGATCATGGACAGCGATGGTGCCAACCACCGCTTCATCACCACCGGCCAGGCGATGGCGCTGACGCCGCGTTTCTCGCCCGATTACAAGAAGATCGTGTATCTGTCCTATCTCAACGGACGGCCGCGCATCTACATCTATGACATCGCCTCCTCCAGCCAGCGGCTGGTGGCGGAGACCGGCAATCCCACCTTTGCGCCGCGCTGGTCGCCCGATGGCAAGTGGATCCTCTATTCGATGGCGATCGCGGGCAACACGAACATCTACCGCGTCTCGGCGCAGGGTGGGGCCAGCCAGCGTCTGACCGACACGCCCGGCATCAATGTCGGCGGCAGCTACTCGCCCGATGGCAGCCGCATCGTCTTCGAAAGCGATCGCGGCGGCAGCCAGCAGATCTATGTGATGAATGCCGATGGCAGCAACCAGCATCGCATCAGCTTCTTCGGCGGCAAGGCAGCCACCCCCGAATGGAGCCCGCGCGGCGACCAGATTGCCTTCACCCGCATCGGCGGCGGCGAGTTTGCCATTGCGGTGACCAATCCGGCCGGGTCCTCGGCGCACACGCTGACCCATAGCTGGCAGGACGAATCGCCCACCTGGGCGCCCAACGGTCGCATCATTCAGTTCTTCCGCACCGAGCGCGGTTCGGGCCGCTCCAGCCTGTGGCAGGTCGATCTGACCGGTCGCCATGAGCGCCGCCTGCCCACGCCCGTCGACGGGTCGGACCCGAGCTGGGGCCCCATCCGCCAGTAATCCTGAATTTTCCGGGGGGAATCGGCCCCCCTTCTTCCAAGCAGAGGAGTCTTCCCCATGTTCTCCAAGCTCTCCACCACCGTTCGGGGCTTTGCCCCCGGCGCGATGGTTTTGACGCTGGGTCTGGCGCTCGCCGCCTGCGGCCACAAGCCGCCCAAGACCCTGCCGCCCGAGCCGGCCCCCGCCGTCTCGCAGGCCACGCCGCCGCCGCCCACCAACCAGGGCCCGGTTCCCGGCAGCGCCGCCGACTTCGTCGCGCAGATGATGGGCAAGGACACCATCCACTTCGCGCTCGACAAGTACAGCGTCGACCCCAGCGAGACGCCCGCCCTGCAGGCCCAGGCCCAGTGGCTGATGCGCTATCCCGCCAAGAAGGCCACCATCGAGGGCCACTGCGACGAGCGCGGCACCCGCGAATACAACCTGGCTCTGGGTGAGCGTCGCGCCACCGCGGCCAAGAACTACCTCGTCTCGCTGGGCGTCGATGCCTCGCGCCTGACGACGATCTCCTACGGCAAGGAACGCCCGGTTGACCCGGCCTCCACCGAGGAAGCCTACGCCCATAACCGCCGCGCGGTGACGGTCGCTATCGACTGATCCTGCTACGCGATCTGGTTGGAAGAACACCCCGCTGGCCTGTGTGGTCGGCGGGGTTTTCTTTTTATGGGGTTAAGGGAGGAAGATGCGAGGGGGTTACCCCCTCGCGCTCCCATGACGTCTTCCGGCGAGGGGGCAGGGGTGTTTGGATCGTTGTGTGGGAACTTTCCACCTGCGCCACCTTACCTGCGCCGCAGGCTTGATGTTCCTGCCTGCGGCGCGGCAAGCTGGGCGCAAGGCTGAACCCGTGGCACTGAGGTCGACATTAACGGGAGCGCGAGGGGATAATCCCCTCGCATCTTTCTTTTCCCCCCTTCGACCCCCGAATCCTTGCGCCAACCCGCGAATCCCCCCACAATGGCAGACTATGAACCGCGCACGTCGATCAAATGACTGGGGCTTTCCGCGCTGGCGGGGCTATGAGGCTGGGCGCGAGGCGGCGCAGATCCGCCTGTGCGACCGTGCGGGCTGCAATGAGCCCGGCAATTGCCCGGCACCCAAGTCGCCCAACAACCCCGACCGCTGGTATTTCTGCCAGCAGCATGCCGCCGAGTACAATTCGGGCTGGGACTATTTCGCCGGTCTGGATGCCGAGGAAGCCGCCAGCCGGGAGCGTTCGGAGCAGCAGACGAACGGCGGCTATCGCGAGAGCGCCTATTATGGCTGGGCCGGATCGGGCGATGGCACCCGCAGCCGTGATGAACTGAAGGCGCTGGAGGTCTTGGGCCTCGATCCCGACGCCGATTTCGACGCGGTGCGCAAGGCGTGGCGCACCAAGGCCAAGGCCGTGCATCCCGATGTGCGCCCCAACGATGCTGAGGCCGCCAAGGCCTTTATGGGCCTTCAGGCCGCCTATGAGGTGCTGCGCGTGGCCGAGGAGCAGCGTAGCTGGAAGGGCGCGGGCGTGTGAGGCGCCTCATCGCCATCACTGCGATGGCGATGAGCATGGCGGTTACATCGGTTGCGCATGCTGATGATCAGGCTGCCCCGGCATCGCCTGAAGAAACCTTTGTCTATGAAAATGCCGCGCTGGGGCTGTGCTATCACTGCTTCAGGGTCAGGATCGCGGTCTTGTCCGATGGCGGGGTGGCGATCACGCGCTGGCGGGTCGGGCCGAGGGCCTCTGATCAGGGTGACCCATCCTTGAGTCGGGAGCAGGTGTCCCGCGCGCGCATCCGTCGTTTCCTCCAGGCCTTGGCGCCTTACCGCCCGAGCGAGGAGAAGGCGACGATTCCCTTGCTTTCAGCCTGCTCGATGTTCGTTACCGAAGCAGGAGGGCTCACCATGATCTGGAACGATGCCCGCGGATATCGGCAACTGCGTGTCGATTATGGTTGCGATCCGGCCCGTTACAAGGCGATGTTCGATGCCTTGCATCATGCGCCGGGTCTGCTGGGGCTGGGCGATCTGCTCAATGGCAAGTGGTAGGGGGCGATCCGTCTATCCCAACAAAAAAGCGCCGCACCCCCAAGGGAGCGGCGCTTTTTCATAGACTTGAACCGTTCGCCGATCGGCGAGGGCGGTTCGGGTCTTACTTGGGCGAAACCACCATCAGCATCTGGCGGCCCTCCATGCGCGGATAGGCCTCCACCTTGGCGATCTCGGCGATGTCTTCCTGCACGCGGCGCAGCAGGTTCATGCCCAGCTGCTGGTGCGAAAGCTCACGGCCACGGAAGCGCAGCGTCACCTTGACCTTGTCGCCTTCCTCGATGAAGCGGTGCATCGCCTTCATCTTGGTGTCGTAGTCATGGTCGTCGATGTTCGGACGCATCTTGATCTCCTTGATCTCCTGCGTCTTCTGCGACTTGCGGGCGAGGTTCGCCTTCTTCTGCGCCTCGTAGCGGAACTTGCCGACATCGAGGAATTTGCAGACCGGCGGATCGGCGTTGGGCGACACTTCGACAAGGTCGAGCCCGGCCTCGAAGGCCTGTGCAATCGCGTCACGGGTGTTCAGCACGCCAAGGTTTTCACCTTCGCCGTCGATCACGCGCACCTTGGGCGACTGGATAAATTCGTTGTAGCGTGGCCCGCTCTTCACGGGGGGCGCCATACTGCGCCGGGGTGGGGGAGCTATAGTCTTCTCTCCTGTGGTTGCCTGTACGAGAACGGGCGGCACCAGAGCGCACCCCCGTTTGGGCCTTGATAAAAAGCCGTATCGGGAGTGCGCTCTGGTGCCGCGCGAACTGATAGCCCTCTTAAAGCGATTCCCGCAGGCGGCAAAGCGATATTTTCCGCTTATTCGGCGGAAAATCGGCCCTGAAAAAGGGGCTGTTTCAGGGCAGGGGGAAACGCAGTACCTTGCCGCCTGCCGTCACCAGCGCCTCAAGCTCGATCTGGGGTGCCAGAGCCGCGCGGATCGGCGGGGCGGAGGCATCCAGCCCGCCGGTCAGCGTGCCATGGGCGGGCAGGATCATGCGGTCCCCCGCGCGCACGGCGCAGGGGCGTGAGATGAAACGCCCCTGCAGGCGCAACCGCAGCTTGGGGTGGAAATGGCCGGAAAGTTCAGCGCCCTGCACACCGGGCTCGGCGATATGGCGCAGGGCGATGCCGCGCACAGTCAGCTCCTCGGCCACGGTGCCGGGCAGGGGTGAGTCGGCCAGACCCTCATCGTGATTGCCGGTGATCCAGACGATCTCGGCCCGCCGCGCCAGAGCATCCAGCAGATCCGCCGCCCCCGATTCGAGCCGCATCGGTCCTGCCGAGTCGTGGAAGCTGTCGCCCAGCGCATAGATCCGCCGCGCGCCTGTCGCGGCCTGCGCGGCGCTCAGGCGCTCCAGCGTTTCGCGGCTGTCGTAAGGGGGCAGGAACTGGCCGCGCTGGGCATACCAGCTCGCCTTTTCCAGATGGAGGTCCGCCACCACCAGCGCCTGCTCCTCACCCCACCACAGCGCGCGGCAGGGCGAGAAGCGCCACTCGCCCCCGGCAAAGCCGAAAGGCGCGCCGAAATCGCTCGCGTCACACGAAGGATCGGTGGGAACAGAAGGGGAAAGCATGGCTCACCCTTGCCGCGCGGCGCGGGGGATGGCAAGCGACTGTCGCCGAGTTGAAACACCATGGCCATGGGATAGCACGATGACCGACTGGACCGCCCACACACAGCAAGCCCGCGCCTGGTTCGAAAGCCTGCGCGACGCGATCTGCGGCGCCTTCGAGGCCATCGAGCGCGAGGCCGGATCGGACGCCTCTTTCGAGTATACCCCATGGCAGCGCGCCGCTCACAATGGCGAGGATGGCGACACCGGCGGCGGCATGCGCGGCCTGATGAAGGGCAGGATTTTCGAGAAGGTGGGGGTGAACGTCTCCACCGTCCATGGCACCTTCGCGCCCAATTTTGCCTCCAGCATCAACGGCGCCAGCGTCGAGAACCCCGGCTTTACCGCCACCGGCATCAGCCTTGTCGCCCATATGGCCAACCCCCATGTGCCTGCCGTGCATATGAACACCCGCTTCCTCACGACCACCAAGGCATGGTTCGGCGGCGGCGCGGACCTCAATCCACCGATCCCCTATGAGGACGATACGCGGGACTTCCACGAGGCCTTCAAGGCCGCCTGCGACGCCCATGAACCCGGCGATTACGACCGCTTCAAGGCTTGGGCCGACGACTATTTCTACATCCCCCATCGCGGCGTGCATCGCGGCGTGGGCGGTATCTTCTACGATCACCTCGATTGCGCCGATCAGGCTGGGTGGGATGCGAACTTCGCTTTCACCAAGGCCGTGGGCGAGACCTTCCTCGACATCTTCCCGCAGATCGTGCGCCGTCGCATGGCGGCGGCCTACACGCCCGCCGAGAAGCAGACCCAGCTTGAATGGCGCGGGCGCTATGCGGAATTCAATCTGGTCTATGACCGGGGCACGACCTTCGGTTTGAAAACCGGCGGGAATGTCGAGGCGATCCTGATGAGCCTGCCGCCGGAAGCGGCGTGGAGCTGAAGAAGGTAAAGAGGAAATGCGAGGGCCATCGCCCTCGCGCTCCCTTTACTGTCTGCCTCAGCGCCTCGGGTTCGGCCTTGCGCCTGGTTTGCCGCGCCGCAGGCAGGGATAACAGCCTGCGGCGCCTTAGGTGGCGCTGGTGGAGAGGTGGTGCGCCACAATTCGGCACCACCACCTTTCGTCGGAAGACGTTATGGGAGCGCGAGGGGGTAACCCCCTCGCTTTTCCCTTCTTAACCTCCCTCCAAAACCCCTTGTCACCAAACTGCCGCAAAAAGCCCTCTGGCGCTTTGGCATTTGCTTGATTACATGGGCCGCCACGAATCGACACGGGCTTGCAGCCCCATGCAGGCCCCACGCAAAGCGGGACAACGCATAGTGGCTAGCATCGACATCGCCCTCGGCCTTACTTTCGACGACGTGCTGCTGCGTCCGGCGGAATCGGACATCGTGCCGTCCATGGCCGACACGCGCACCTTCCTCACCAAGGGCATTGCGCTCAACATTCCGGTGCTTTCCGCCGCGATGGACACCGTGACCGAGGCCGATATGGCCATCGTCATGGCGCAGCTGGGCGGCATTGGCGTGCTGCACCGCAACCTCACCATCGAGGAGCAGGCCGCCGCCGTCCGCGCCGTGAAGCGCTTCGAGAGCGGCATGGTCGTCAACCCGATCACCATCGGGCCGGATGCCACGCTGGGTGAGGCGCAGGCGCTGATGAACGCGCACAAGATCAACGGCATCCCCGTGGTCGAGGGCAGTGGCAAGCTGGTCGGCATCCTGACGCACCGCGATGTGCGCTTTGCCGACAATCAGGCCCAACCCGTGCGTGAACTGATGACGCATGACAATCTGGCCACCGTGCGCGCCGGCGTCTCGCAGGAAGAGGCTCGCCGCCTGCTGCATGCCCGCCGCATCGAGAAGCTGCTGGTGGTGGACGATGCCTATAAGTGCGTCGGCCTCATCACCGTGAAGGACATCGAGAAGGCGGTGAACTACCCCGCCGCCACCAAGGATGCCGCCGGTCGCCTGCGCGTCGCCGCCGCCACCACCGTGGGCGACAAGGGCTTCGCCCGCACCGAGGCGCTGCTGGATGCCGAGTGCGACGTGGTCATCATCGACACCGCCCACGGCCACAACCGCGACGTGGCCCGCGCCGTCGAGCGCGTTAAGAAGCTCAACCCCAACGCTCAGGTCATCGCCGGCAACGTCGCGACGGCCGAGGCCACCAAGGCGCTGATCGGCGCGGGCGCGGATGGCGTGAAGGTGGGCATCGGCCCGGGCTCGATCTGCACCACGCGCATCGTGGCGGGCGTGGGCGTGCCCCAGCTGACCGCCATCATGGAAAGCGCCGAGGAGGCATCCAAGCACGGCGTGCCCGTGATCGGCGACGGCGGCCTGCGCACCAGCGGCGACGCGGCCAAGGCTCTGGCCGCTGGCGCCAGCTCGATCATGGTCGGCTCGCTGCTGGCCGGCACCGAGGAAGCCCCCGGCGAGACCTTCATCTATCAGGGCCGCGCCTATAAGGCCTATCGCGGCATGGGCTCGGTGGGCGCGATGGCGCGTGGGTCTGCGGATCGCTACTTCCAGCAGGACATCAAGGACCAGATGAAGCTGGTCCCCGAAGGCATCGAGGGTCAGGTGCCCTATAAGGGGCCCGCCAAGGATGTGGTCCATCAGCTGGTCGGCGGCGTGAAGGCGGCGATGGGCTACACCGGTTCGGCGACGATCGAGGATCTGCGCACGAAGTCGAAGTTCATCCAGATCACCAACGCGGGGCTCAAGGAAAGCCACGTTCACGACGTGACGATCACGCGTGAAGCGCCGAATTACCCGACGCGTTGATTCAAGGATTTGAAGGGGAAGGTGCGAGGGGGTTACCCCCCTCGCGCTCCCATTAGTGTCTGCGTTGTGCATAGGGTTCGGCCAAGGCGCTAAGTTTGCAGCGCCGCAGGCAATAATTCCTTGGCGCAGCCTAAGCATCACGGTTGATCTGCCTGCGGCGCTTTGCCTTGCTCAGGTGGAGAGGCTGGGCACTCGGATCGGGTGCCATTACCGTTTCGTCGGAAGACGTTATGGGAGCGCGAGGGGATAATCCCCTCGCATTTTTCTTTTTCCTTCTATCTGGTAATCCACCTTCATGACTCCTGCTGCCCGCGTCCAAGCCGCCATTGAGATTCTCGACGCGGTGATTGCTGCGGCGAAGGCGGGCGGTGCTCCGGCGGATCGGGTGTTCAGCGAGTGGTTCCGCATGCGGCGCTTTGCCGGGTCGAAGGACCGGCGCGCGGTACGGGATCTGGTCTACAACGCCATTCGCGCCTGTGGACCGATCCCCGAGAGCGGGCGCGCGGCGATGCTGCGGCTGGTGCAGGGCGATGAGGCGCTGGCGAGCCTGTTCGACGGCGGGCGGCATGCGCCCGAGCCCATCGATCCGGCGGAGCCTGTGGCGTTGGGCGGCGTGGCTCCGGCGTGGCTGGAGCGGGCTTTGGAAAGCAGCGGGGTTTCTGGCGAGGAGGCTCTGGCGCTGCTGGATCGGGCGCCGCTCGATGTGCGGGTCAATGCGTTGAAGGCGGAGCGTGATGGGCTGGTGCTGCCGGTGGAGGGTGAGCCTTTACCTGCGCGCTATGGCTTGCGCTTTCCCGCCAACACGCCGGTCGAAAGCTGGGATGCTTACGAGCAGGGCTTGGTCGAGGTGCAGGATGGCGGCTCTCAGCTGACCTGTGAGGCGGTGGCGGCTCTGCCGGGTGAAACCGTGATCGATCTGTGCGCCGGGGCGGGGGGCAAGACTCTGGCGCTGGCGGCGAGCATGGCGGGCAAGGGTCGGCTGGTGGCCTGCGATGTGGATCGCGCGCGGCTGCAGCGTCTGGCACCTCGCGCTGAACGCGCCGGGGCGCCGCTGATCGAGACCTTGCTGATGAACCCCAACCGTGAGCTTGAGGCTCTGGCCGATCTGGTGGGCAAGGCCGAGGCGGTGTTGATCGATGCGCCCTGCAGCGGCACGGGCACATGGCGGCGCAATCCCGAGGCGCGCTGGCGGCTGTCTGAAAAGGAACTGGCCCGCGTGACCGGCATCCAGAGTCGCTTGCTGGATATTGCCGCTACTCTGGTGAAGCCGGGCGGACGGATCATCTTCGTCACCTGCTCGCTGCTGGATGCCGAGGGGGCCGATCAGGTGCAGGCCTTCCTAAGGCGCGATTCGCGTTGGCAGGCCGATGTGCTGGACTTGCCCGCAGGTCAGCCGCGCGGGGCAGGCGTCCGGATGACGCCCGCACGCGATGGCACGGACGGATTTTTCGTCGCGCGCCTTAAACGCGTGTGATAGCATCAGGTTCCATGTCGGAGACGATGTCCATACACAGGCGCGAAAGCCCCAGTACGTTCAAGGAAAAAGTCATGCGTTATGCCCCGGTTGCGCTGGTCCTCTCGGCCCTTGCCGCTCTGACGGCCAGTGCGGGACAAAGCGCGACGCCCGAGGTGCTTGATCCGCGCGCCGCCGCGCTGGAGGCTCAGGGCAAGATTGCTCTGGCCAATGGCGATCTGGATCGGGCGACGGATGGTTTCGAGGCCGCTCTGGCGATCTCGCCGGGCAGCGCGGTGCTGGTGATGGATCTGGCCGATGTGGCGCGCCATCAGGCGATGCCGGGCAAGGCGCTGCATTATTACCGCGCGGTGCTGGCCCGCGATCCGGCCAATCTGGAGGCGCTCTCGGGCGAGGGTCAGGCGCTGGCGCAGAAGGGGGCCTTCGACAAGGCGAAGCGCAATCTGGCCCGGCTGGAGGCGATCTGCGGCGATGGCTGCCCGCCCGCGCGCAGTCTGGCTTCGGTCATCACCACGGCACAGGCTTCGGGGGTTCAGGCCAGTGTGACCCCTGCGGCGGCGCATGTCGTCAGCGCGGATACGCCGGGTTCGGGTGTGGTGAACAACTGAGCCTGTCACGCAAAAGGCAGGCATGAAAAAAGCCGGGGTGCCTGATGGCGGCCCCGGCTTTTTTGCAGGTCAAAGGCCGATCAGATCAGCGCCTTGAACTCTTCGAGAACCGAGCGGTAGACGCGCTTCTTGAAGGGCACGATCAGGTCGGGCAGCGTCTCGGGATTGACCCATTTCCAGTCGCAGAACTCTGCCGGATCATGGGCTTCCAGATCGATGTCCTCGTCATGGCCGGTGAAGCGGATCAGGAACCAGTGCTGGCGCTGGCCGCGATACTTGCCCTTCCACAGCTTGCCGATCAGTTCCTCGGGCAGGTCATAGAGCAGTTCGTCGCGGGTCTGGGCCAGGATCACGCCCTGATCCTCGCGCACGCCGGTTTCCTCGGCCAGTTCGCGCCAGACGGCGGCGCGCAGATCCTCGCCATCGTCGACGCCGCCTTGCGGCATCTGCCAGAAATCGCCTTCATGGCCACCGCTGTTCTCGCGCTGGTCGATGCGCTGGCCGACGAACACCTGACCGGCGGCGTTGACCAGCATCACCCCGACGCAAGGGCGATAGGGAAGGTGGGTAAAATCATTCATGCTTTCGCTGCCTTGGGGCCCCTGAGTGACCCCCTTGATAATCCTGAGAATGCGGTTTTGTCTTGCTGAAAAATCGCGGGAGACGGCCCATAAACAGGCGATTGCCGCTTGACTAGGCGGGGGCAAAGGTTTTTGGGGCACCTGTGGTTTGATGGCTGACAGAAAAACTGGATTGCGCGGGCTTGCGCTGGCGCCCAAGGGGCGGCGTGACGCGACAGGCGGCGAATCCGGCAAGGGCTGGGCGCGCAGGCCGCTCAAGGCGCGGGATGTGGAGATATCCCCCGCCATGCGATGACGAAAAGGGTATTCATGGCAACGATTCTGGCCGACGAGGGCGCCCCCACCGCGCGCTCGACCGATAATGTTCCCGAGGCTGTGGTTGTGCGCTTCGCCGGCGATTCGGGCGATGGCATGCAGTTGACGGGCGGACAGTTCACGCTCTCCACCGCATTATCGGGCAACGATCTGGCGACCTTCCCGGATTTCCCGGCCGAGATTCGCGCGCCTCAGGGCACGCTCTTCGGTGTGTCCGCCTTCCAGATCAACTTCGGCAGCACCGAGATCACCACCGCGGGCGACCAGCCCGACGTGCTGGTGGCGATGAACCCCGCCGCGCTCAAGACCAATGTGCCGAGCCTGAAGCTGGGCGGCCTGATCATCGCCGACTCCGGCGAGTTCAACAAGCGCAACCTGGAAAAGGCCAAGTATGAGGTCAATCCGCTGGAGGACGGCAGTCTCGCCAAGTGGAACCTGCTGGCCTTCGACATCAGCGCGCTGACCCTCGAGGCGGTGAAGCCCTTCGGCCTTGGCAACAAGGAAGCGCTGCGCTGCAAGAACATGTGGACCCTCGGCCTCGCGCTGTGGATGTTCGACCGCGACCGTGAGCCGCTGATCCAGTGGCTGAAGGACAAGTTCGCCAAGGCCCCGGTGCTGGCTGATGCCAACATCGCCGCGCTGAACGCCGGCCATGCCTATGGCGAGACCGCCGAGATCGGCGGCCAGGTCAAGAAGCTGCACATCGATCCGGTGCCCTCGGCCCCCGGTCTCTACCGCACCATCACCGGTGCGGAAGCGATCAGCCTCGGTCTGGTTGCGGGCGCCCAGATGGCCGACCTGCCGATGTTCTTCGGCGGCTATCCCATCACGCCTGCCTCGGCGATCCTTCACTATCTCACCAAGATGAAGGAGTTCGGCGTCACCACCTTCCAGGCGGAAGACGAGATCGCGGCCATCGCTTCGGCGGTCGGCGCGGCCTATGCCGGTTCGCTGGGCGTGACCTCCTCCTCGGGGCCCGGCATCGCGCTCAAGGGTGAGGCCATGGGCCTTGCCGTGATGACCGAGCTGCCGCTGGTGATCGTCAACTCGCAGCGTGGCGGCCCCTCGACGGGTCTTCCCACCAAGACCGAGCAGAGCGACCTCTATCAGGCGATCTATGGCCGCAACGGCGACACGCCGATGCCGGTGATCGCCGCCCGCTCGCCCGCCGACGCCTTCGAATGCGCCATCGAGGCCTGCCGCATCGCCACCCAGTTTATGACCCCGGTCATGCTGCTGACCGACGGCTACATCGGCAATGCCGCCGAGCCCTGGCATGTGCCTGACCCCGACAGCTTCAAGCCCTTCCCGGTGAAATTCCTGGAAGAGAGCAACAATGAAGGCGGCAAGGTCCTGCCCTACAAGCGCGACGAGAACGGCGTGCGCCCCTGGATCAAGCCCGGTACCCCCGGCCTGATGCACCGCATCGGCGGCATCGAGAAGGCGGTGGACACCGGCGATCTCGATTACTCGCCCGCCACCCACCAGCTCCAGACCGACGCCCGCAAGGACAAGGTCGACGGCATCGCCCGCCACGTTCCGGAGCAGGACATCGATCAGGGCACGCAGGGCGGCAAGCTGGCGATCGTCGGCTGGGGCAGCACCTATGGCCCGATCCGTCAGGCCGTGCGCCGCGCCCGTGCCAAGGGGCTGGACGTCAGCCACATCCATGTCCGCCATGTCTGGCCGCTGCCCACCAATCTGGGTGAGCTGCTGCACAGCTATGACAAGGTGCTGGTGCCCGAGATGAACACCGGCCAGTTCAAGACCGTGCTGCGCGACCAATATCTGGTCGATGCCAAGCCGCTCAACAAGGTGTCGGGCCAGCCCTTCACCATTGCGGAAATCGAAGCCGCCATCGAAGCCGCTCTGGCCTGAGGACAAGAACGATGAACGAGATGACCTCCATCGCGGTGAAGACCACCCTCAAGGACTGGGAATCGGATCAGGAAGTCCGCTGGTGCCCCGGTTGCGGCGACTATGCGATCCTGAAGGCGGTGCAGCGCACTCTGCCCGAACTGGGCTGCGACCCGGCCAAGACCGTGTTCGTTAGCGGCATCGGCTGCTCCAGCCGCTTCCCCTACTACATGGCTTCGTATGGCTTCCACACGATCCATGGGCGCGCGCCGGCTGTGGCCACCGGCATCAAGCTGGCCAACCCCGAACTCGACATCTGGCTGGTGACCGGCGACGGCGACGGCATGTCGATCGGCGGCAACCACACGATGCATTTCCTGCGCCGCAACATCAATTCGCAGATCATGCTGTTCAACAACGAGATCTACGGCCTGACCAAGGGGCAGTATTCGCCCACCAGCCGCCCCGGCACCAACAGCCCGACGACGCCGCTCGGCTCGATCGACCGGCCGGCTCTGCCTTGCGCCTTTGCGCTGGGTGCGGGCGCGCGTTTCATCGCGCGCGGCTTCGATACGTCGAAGGAACTGGGCAACACGCTGAAGGCGGCGCATGCCCATCGCGGCGCGGCCTTTGTGGAAATCTTCCAGAACTGCATCGTCTACAACAAGGACCGCTTCGCCGACTTCACCGAGAAGGCGGTGGCCAACGAGAAGCAGCTCTGGCTGAAGAACGGCGAGCCCATGCTGTTCAACAAGGGCACGCAGGGCATCGCGCTGGACACCGAGAAGCTGCATCTCAAGATCGTCGATGTCGTCGATGGCGATTGGCAGGCGGCGGGCGTGATCGTCCATGATGTGACCAACCGCAGCGTCGCCCATATGCTGGTTGAGCTGCCGATGGATCTGTTCCCCGTGGCGCTGGGCGTGATCTATGACGATCCGCGCCCGACCTATGAGGATGAGATGCTCGCTCAGGACACGCGCGCGCGCAGCGGCAAGGCCGCCGACCTGCGCAAGCTGCTGAGCAAGGGCCAGACGTGGACGGTGGAAGGCCAGGCCGAGGATCAGGGTCCGCTCTCCAACGTGTGATCCTGTTCGGGATCCGAAAGAACAGGCCGCCCCGTCGTCAGGATGGGGCGGCCTTTTTCTTGCCATCAAGTGTATTGGTGATATAAGTCACCATATCGATGACGCGGTAAGGATTTGGCTGATGAATCCCATGATCGATGAGGATCACCTGTTCGAAGGCGACAGCGATTTCGGCGGCATGATCCGCGGCGATGCCACGCTGGCCCCCGGCGCGCGGCTGCGCATGCACGGGCTGGTGAAGGGGGACATCATCGTCGAGCAGGGCGCGCATGTCGCCATTCTGGGCATGGTGCGCGGCGATCTGGTCAACCATGGCGGCACCATCGTGGTGACGGGCACCGTGCAACATGGCTGACCTGCCCTAAAGGGCATCTGCCAATCTCCGTTCATGTCCCTAGCTCGAAAGGATGAGCAAACCCGTCCTCCTCTGGCTGCGCCGCGATCTGCGCCTTGCCGACCAGCCCGCCCTGCGCGCCGCCGTGGACAGCGGATCGCCGGTGATCCCGGTCTATGTGCTGGATGACGAAACCCCGCGCCACCGCAAGATGGGCGGGGCCAGCCGCTGGTGGCTGCATCTTTCGCTGCAGAGCCTGTCGCAGGATTTGCTGCAGCATGACAGCCGCCTGATCCTGCGACGCGGGCGCAGCGAAGAGGTGCTGGCGGACCTGGCCGAGGAGACCGGGGCCGAGACCATCCATGCCCTGCATCACCACGAGCCATGGTGGCTCAATGCCGAGAAGGCGGTGGCCAAGGCCGGGCTGGATCTGCAGTTGCACCACGGCAATTACCTTGCCCCTCCGGGCAGTGTGACCAGCGGGGCAGGGACGCCCTATCGTATCTACACGCCCTTCTGGCGGGCGCTGCAGCAGCATATGCCGCCCCCGCCGCCGGTCGCCAAGCCGCGCCATATTCCGGCGCCCAGCCATTGGCCCAGGAGCGATGATCTGGCCGACTGGCATTTGCTGCCCACCAAGCCCGACTGGGCCGGTGGCTTCCGTGCCGAATGGACCCCCGGCGAAAAGGGCGCGCATGAGCGCCTGAACGATTTTATCGACGAGGCCCGTCACTATGGCGAGGCGCGCAATCTCCCCTCTCAGGAAGGCACCAGCCGCCTCTCGCCGCATCTGGCCTTTGGCGAGATCAGCCCCGCCCAATGCTGGCACGCCCTTGAGGATGACGACAGCGAGGGCGCGCAGATCTTCCGCTCCGAACTGGGCTGGCGTGACTATGCCCAGAACCAGATCGTCTCCATGCCCGACTACGGCGCCCGCCCCGCCAACCCCGCCTTCGAGCATTTCCCATGGCGCGACGACCTCGACGCGCTGGAGGCCTGGGAGCATGGCCGCACCGGTTACCCCATCGTCGATGCCGGGATGCGCCAGCTCTGGCACACCGGCTGGATGCACAACCGCGTCCGCATGATCGTCGCCAGCCTGCTCATCAAGCACCTGGGCATCGACTGGCGCGCGGGCGAGTGCTGGTTCTGGGACACGCTGGTCGATGCCGATTACGCGCAGAACAGCGTCAACTGGCAGTGGTCGGCGGGATCGGGCGTGGATGCCAACCAGTTCACGCGGATCATGGCGCCTTTAACGCAGTCGGAGAAGTTCAACGCCGGGGATTACATCCGGCAATGGGTGCCCGAGCTGGCATCGGTTGAGGGGGATGAGATCCACAATCCCTCGGCCTTGGTGCGCCACAAGACGGGCTATCCCGAGATGATCGTCGCCCATGTGGAAGGGCGGGAGAGGGCTCTGGGGGCGTATAGGGTGATGAAGACAGCAGCAGGGTAGAAGGGAAGATGCGAGGGGGTTACCCCCTCGCGCTCCCATGACGTCTTCCGGCGACAGGGCAGGGGCGTCGAAATGGTGCGCCTCGGCTCTCCACCTGCGCTCCCTGTAGCGCAGCAGACATTGAATGTTGAAGGCCTGCGGCGCGGCGACGTTGCTCCATGGCCGAACCCGAAGCGCCAAGGCTGACAAAAAATGGGAGCGCGAGGGCCCGGAGCATTCCTCTTGAGGAATGCGACCCACAAAGACTCCACCCTCGCATTCTCTCTTTTCTTCAAACCTGCAAACCTATCCATCCCTTAACCGGCTTGCCTCTCGCGAACCGGCAAGCCAGTCTGCGCCGCATGGAGAGCATAACTGAAAAACGCCATTACCTCATCCTGGACGGCCTGCGCGGTGTCGCCTCGTTGATGGTGATTATCTTCCACCTGTTCGAAGCCTATACGGGCGGCGACGCTCAGAAACAGATCATCAACCACGGCTATCTGGCGGTGGATTTCTTCTTCGTGCTGTCGGGCTTTGTGATCGCCTATGCCTATGACGACCGCTGGGGACGGATGAGCCAGTGGAGCTTCTACAAGCGCCGCCTGATCCGCCTGCAGCCAATGGTGGTGATGGGCAGCATCGTCGGCGCAGTGTTGCTCGGGTTCCAGCATTATTCCATCTATCCCAAGCTGGCGTCGGCCACGACATGGCAGGTGGTGGCGGTGATGCTGGTGGGCTTCACGATGATCCCGCTGCCCAAGTCGCTGGACATTCGCGGCTGGGATGAGACCTATCCGCTCAACGGTCCGGGCTGGTCGCTGTTCTATGAATATTGCGCCAACATCCTCTACGCCGTGGGGCTGCGCAAGCTGTCGAACCGCTGGCTGGGGGTCTTTGTGGCGCTCTCGGGGCTGTTCCTGATCGATCTGGCGGTGCGCGGCCCGCGCGGTGATGTGATCGGTGGCTGGTCGCTCGATGCGCCGGGGCTGCATATCGGTTTTGCGCGGGTGCTGTTTCCGTTCTTCGCGGGCATTCTGCTGATGCGGCTGGGCAAGACCATCCGTGTGCCTCAGCCGTTTCTGGTGGCCAGCAATTGTGGATCAACGGCGCCTATGACGCGGCCTGCATCATTCTGGTCTTCCCGCTGATCGTGATGATCGGCGCGGGCGACATGGCTGTCGACGGGCGCTCGGTACGGATTGCGCGCTTCTTCGGCGATCTGTCCTATCCGATCTACATCACCCATTATCCGCTGATCTACATCTACACCGGCTGGGTGGTGGATGGCCATGTGCCACCGCTGCAGGGCGCGCTGGTGGGCGCGGGTGTGTTCGTGGCGGCGGTGGCTTTGGGCTGGGCCTGCCTCAAGCTCTATGACGAGCCGGTGCGGCGCTGGCTGGCAGCACGGTTTTAAGAGGCTGTTTGAAAATCCGGCGGAAGAGCCGGATTTTGCGGCACCAGCCCTCTCCCCCTCCCGGCCACCCGCGACAAGTATCCTGTGGGTGGCCGGGAGGGGGAGAGGGCTGGTGCCGCGCTGAACAGGCGCGAAAGCGCATGTTCCAAACCGACTCTAAAATACCAGAAAGGCGCGACCGGCATATGGGGCTGCGGAAAAGCCGGTCGCGCCAGATTGGCTTGGCGTGCCTTTGCGCGCCGTGGCCGTCACGGGCGGAGGTCTCTTGAACCCTCATACCCTTCGGCAGCGGCCCACTGTGCGGGTGCGGACCGTGCCCCTTCACAGTGGGCGCTGCGCCCTTGACGGGCGCTTATCAGGACGGGTTAACGTCGAAGTGATTTGGGCTGGGGAAATCCCCTAAGAGCGCTTCGGCAATCGCTTCGGCCACCACCTCGGGAGCCTTGACGGAGGCGGGATTTTCGCCCGGATAGGCCTTGGCGCGCATGGCCGTGCGGGTGGCGCCAGGGTTAACGATTGCCACGCGGATGGCGGAAATATTCTTCATTTCCTGAGCATAGCAATCGAGCAGCACCTCCTGCGCGGCTTTGGTGGCGCCATAGGCGCTCCAATAGGCGCGGGGCTTGGTGGCGACCGAGGTGGTGAGGCCGACCACGCTGGCCCGCTTGGCTTTTTTCAGCATGGGGGTGAAGCAGGTGAGCAGCGCCTGAGTCGCCAGAACATTGGTGCCGATGGCGCGGTTGAACGCCTTAAGGTCGATATCCTGAACCGAGGTCAGCTGCGGTAGCTGCGCAGCATTGATGACCAGAATGTCCAGCGCCTCCCAGCGGCCGGAGATGGCCGTGGCGAGGCGGGCGATGGCATCGGGTTCGGTCAGTTCGAGCGGGGCGATGCTGGCCGAGCCGCCCGCCTGATGGATCGCATCCTCGACGCCCTCGAGCGCCTTGGTGTCGCGCCCGGTCAGGATGACATGGGCGCCGCGCGCGGCCAGCGATTGCGCCGTGGCCGCGCCGATCCCCCGGCTGGCGCCCGTGACCAAAGCGAGTTGGCCCTCGAAGGGGCGGGCGTCAGACATGCCGGGGTATCCTTGTTTTATGCTGGGATTTTCACGCCATCGCCCTTGCCGGCCTCGATCAGGTCGGTGAGGCGGGTCGGGTAATCGCCGGAGAAGCAGGCGTCGCAGAACTGCGGGCAGCCATTGTTGCGCTGCTGCTCACCCACGGCGCGGTAGAGGCCGTCGATGGAGACGAAGGCCAGGCTGTCGGCCTGGATGAAGTCGGTCATCGCCTGCAGATCCATGCGGGCGGCCAGCAGCTTGTTCCGCTCGGGCGTGTCGACGCCGTAGAAGCACGAATGCTCGGTCGGCGGGCTGGCGATGCGCATGTGCACTTCGCTGGCGCCCGCATCGCGCATCATCTGCACGATCTTGAGCGAGGTGGTGCCGCGCACGATCGAATCGTCGATCAGCACGATGCGCTTGCCCTCGACCAGCGCGCGGTTGGCATTGTGCTTGCGCTTCACATCGGCATGGCGGGCGCCGTCGCCGGGCTGGATGAAGGTGCGGCCGACATAGTGGCTGCGGATGATGCCGAGCTCAAACGGGATGCCGCTTTCCTGCGCATAGCCGATGGCGGCGGGCACGCCCGAATCGGGCACGGGGATCACCAGATCGGCATCGGCCAGCGATTCCTTGGCCAGTTCCTTGCCGATGGCCTTGCGCACTTCATAGACAGACTGTCCGCCCATCACCGAGTCGGGACGGCTGAAATAGACATGCTCGAAGATGCAGGGGCGGGCCGGGGTCTCGCCAAACGGACGCTGCGAGACCATCTTGCCGTCGTGGCTGACCTGGATCATCTCGCCCGGCTCGACCTCGCGGACGAATTCGGCGCCGATCACGTCGAGCGCCACGGTCTCGCTGGCGAAGATGATGCCGTCACCGATGCGGCCGATCACCAGCGGGCGGATGCCCAGCGGGTCGCGGCAGGCAATCATGCCCTCGGGGGTCATGCAGATCAGCGAATAGGCGCCCTCGACCAGGCGCAGCGCATCGACGAAACGGTCGAGCAGCGTGGGATAGCGGCTGGTGGCGACGAGGTGGATGATGACCTCGGTGTCGCTGGTCGACTGGAAGATCGAGCCCTTCTGCACCAGATCGCGCTTGAGCGTCATGGCGTTGGAAATGTTGCCGTTATGGGCGATCGAGAAACCGCCGCTGGCCAGATCCGCGAACAGCGGCTGGATGTTGCGCAGGCCCGAACCGCCGGTGGTGGCATAGCGCACATGGCCCGAGGCCATCTTGCCGGGCAGTTCGGCAAAGATGTCCTGATTCTTGAAGACCTGAGCGACATGGCCGATGCCGCGACGCGAGAAGAACTCGTCGCCATCGAAGCTGGTGATGCCGACCGCTTCCTGACCGCGATGCTGCAGGGCATGCAGGCCGAGCGCGACGGAGGCCGAAGCGCTCTTGAGCCCGATCACACCGAAGACGCCGCATTCCTCATGCAGATTATCGTCCTCGAGATCCCAGGGGGCCGAGTCGCGATCGGACAAGGGCGAGACAGCGGTGTGCGTATGGTCGGTCATGCCGGGCGTGGGTGCCTTTTTGCGCCGGATCAGCGGCGGGAATAACGGGCCCTGTACCACGATGGGTGCATCCCTTCGGGCGGGCCCTGGGTTCGAGCGCGCCTTTACGAGATTTATGACATTTGGCAAGGGGGCGCGCTCTTGCGCCGCTCGCTAAATGGGAACGGTGTGGGCTTTTGGCAAGGGTGTGAGGTGTGTCGAGCCCATGGCTTGCGCGCATTTCCAGCGCGGCATCGGCCCGCTCCCCCAGCCCGGACACGCATCGGTGATATGCTGTGGGTGGCCGGCCCGGGGGAGCGGGCCGGTGCCGTAAATTCCTTCGGGCTAGGCCGCCACCTGCAACCGTGCCCGCCCGCGCGCCTTGGCGACATAGAGCGCCTTGTCGGCCTGATCGAAGGCCAGCATCGCATCGTCGGTCAGCGTCGCCAGCCCGATGGAGGAGGTGATCGAAATCGCCATGTCATTGTGATGCGTGACCGTATGGGCCAGCGTGGCGCCGATGCGCTTGCAGATGCCCTGGGCGATGGCCAGATCGGCGCCGGGCAGCAGCAGGGCGAACTCCTCGCCGCCGATGCGGGCCAGCATGTCGCTTGTCCGCAGACCCTGCTGTGCCACGCGGGCGAAGCTGCGCAGCACCTCGTCGCCCGCGGCATGGCCGAAGCGATCGTTGACCTGCTTGAAATGGTCGAGATCGATCACCGCCAGCGAGGCCGGATTGCCCTGGGCGATGCAGGCATCCATCGCATCCATCAGCGCGCGGCGGTTGGGCAGGCCGGTCAGCGCATCGGTGAAGGCGGCCTCCGCCAGCGCGCTTTCCATCCGCTTGCGCTCGGACATGTCGCGGATCACGGTGACGACGCATTCGGGCTTGCCGCGCCGGTCGGCCACGGCGCGCATATGCGCCTCGAACCAGCGGGGCGCGCCGATCAGCGGTTGGCTCTCAAAATCGACCAGCACGGTCTCGCCCGGTTTCGCAAGGGCGCGGGCATGGGCCTCGATCACGCGGCGGCGGTGCGGCGTGTTGACCAGCAGCAGCGCGCGGTGGCCGATGACATCGGCGGGCTGGCGCTGGATCAGCGACAGGATCGAGGGCGAGACGAAGCGCACGCAGCCCTCCAGCCCGGTGCTCATGATGATGTCGGTGGAATTGTCGGCCAGCAGGCGATAGCGCGCCTCGCTCTCGCGCAGCTCGCCAAGGCTGCGGCGCAACTGGTTGACCAGCCCGCTGACCGGCGTGATGCAGGCCATGGTGAGCAGCAGATAGACCTGCACCGAGGTGAGCTGTTCGGCCAGCGGGACATGCAGCAGGGTGAGCGGCCCATGACCATGCGTGGCCACCAGCACCGCGCTCCCCGCCAGCAGCAGATACATGGCGCTCAGCGTCACCAGATCGATCCACAGCATGGCGGCCACCAGCACCAGCACAGGGAGGAACAGCAGCGGGCGGTCCGACAGGCCGAAGGAGAGCACCGCCGTGGCGGTCATCAGCGCGGGGAAGCCCAGAGACAGTACGCTGCGCAGGGACCAGCCGATGCGGCGCGCGCGCCAGCTCTGGCGGTGGCGGCCCAGCAGGCGCTGCAGCCGCGTCAGGCAGGGCAGGAACAGCATCAGCCCCAGCGCGTGGCCCAGCATCCAGTCGCGCGCCAGATGCCAGCTTTCGGGCGAGAACTGTTTGAGCGTGCCCCACAGCAGCAGCCCGCTCAGGATCGGCGGGATCAGGCTGACCAGAAAGACCAGCCGCATCAGCCAGCCGGGCTCGTCGCTGCGCGGGGCGCGTCGGCCGTTGGGGCCCAGCAGGCGATGCATCAGCAGGGCGGCGACCAGCGCCTCGACCGTATCGGCCAGCACCATGCCGGCGCAGGTGGTCCATTTCAGCCCGTGCCAGACGAAGAGCAGCGCCAGCGAAGCCATCGACAGCGCGATGGTCGGCGCCCAGAACCGCCGCCGCCGCGAGGCGATGACGGTGACCAGCACGGCGGAACTGGGCCAGATAAAGCAGAAGCCGCTCCCCATCGGGGTCAGGCGCATGGCCACCCACGCCAGGGCCACATAGGCCAGCGCGAGATTGATTGCCTGAAGGGGAAGGGATTTGAACGCCATTGATCCGGGATGCTACGGTGGCAGCGTTAACGTGCGGTAAGCGGGAGCGGCCGAATTGCGTAAATAAATGCGGAAAACGCGCCGCCTTCCGAACTTTTCGAATGGTAAATGATTGCTGCGGCGCATGCATCGATCTCCGCCAGTCAGCCCGAGCCGGGCACGGCTTGGCGTCCCGGACCGGAAGTGTCAGCGCATGGCAGCCACCTTCCGCCCCGGTTTTTTGCTGCCGCGTCACTTTTGCGAAAAACCGGTTCCCACTTTTTCCCGCGATGCTCTAAGGCATGGGCTCCGTTGCGAAGGGGCAGAGCCCCCCTCGCGGATGATGTTTTGAACCGATCGGACCCTTTCGGCGTGATCCTCTCTACCTTCGAATGGACTGTCGCCCGGCGCTATCTGCGCCCTGGGCGCGGCGAGGCCTTTATCGCCATGGTGGCGGGCATCAGCCTGGCTGCCGTGGCGCTGGGCGTGGCGGCGCTGATCATCGTGATGAGCGTGATGGCCGGCTTTCGCGCCGAGCTTTTCGACAAGATCTCCGGCCTCAACGGCCATGCGGTGATTCAGGGCTATGGCGGCCGCCTCGACAATTGGCAGGACATTCTGAAATCCGCCAAGGCCACCCCCGGCGTGGTGCAGGCCAGCCCGCTGATCGAGCAGCCCCTGGTGGGCAGCTTCAACGGCCGCGTTTCGGCCATGGTGGTGCGCGGGCAGACCGATGAGGATATCGCCAAGCTGTCGGCCAAGGTGGTGGCGGGCAGCCTGAAGGATGTGCGCCCCGATGCGAACAATGTCGCCATCGGTAAGCAGCTTGCCGAGGATCTGGGCGTTCAGGTGGGCGATTCGATCACCATCATCAATCCGGCGGGGCGCTCGACGCCTTTCGGCACGACGCCGCGCGAAATCAGCTACACCGTGGCCGCGATCTTCGAGATCGGCGTCTATGACTTCGACAAGGCCTTCGTCATCATGCCCATGCATGACGCGCAGACCCTGCTGCTGATGGGCGATGTCATCAGCGGGGTCGAGATCAAGGTTGATGACCCCGACCGTGTGACCGAGATTCTGGCGCCGCTCTCCGCCAAATGGGAGGGCCGCGCGGCGGTCAGCGACTGGAAGGCGATCAATGGCGCGCTGTTCCAGGCGCTGGCGGTGGAGCAGGTGGTGATGTTCGTGGTCTGCTCGCTGATCGTGCTGGTGGCGGCCTTCAACATCCTGTCCAGCCTGATCATGCTGGTGCGCGCCAAGACGCGCGATATCGCCATCATGCGCACCATGGGCGCCAGCCGCACCAGCGTGATGAAGATCTTCATGACGGTGGGTTGCACCATCGGCGGGCTGGGGACGGGGCTGGGCTGCATTCTGGCCGCGCTGTTCCTCACCTTCCGCCAGAATGTGGTGAATCTGATCCAGATGATCACCGGCCAGAATCTCTGGGACCCGAAAATCCGCTTCCTCACGCAATTGCCCGCCAAGACCTCGCCTTTCGAGATCGGCGCGATCGTCATTCTGGCGCTGGGCCTGTCCTTTGCCTTCACCCTGTTCCCCGCGCTGAAGGCGGCGAGCACGGACCCTGTTCAGGTGCTGCGTTATGAGTGATGTTGCCCATTCTTCTGTTGTACGTTTGACGGGCCTGACCCGCAGCTTCACCCAGGGCGGCGTGACGATCGAGGTGCTGCGCGGCGTGGATCTGACCATCGCGCCGGGGCAGATCGTGGCGTTGCTGGGCCCCTCGGGCTCGGGCAAGTCGACGATGCTTCAGGCGGTCGGCCTGCTGGAGGGCGGCTTCGGCGGCAAGATCGAGATCGCCGGCAAGGATGCCAGCGCGATGGATGGCGACGCGCGCACCGTGCTGCGCCGCGACCATCTGGGCTTTGTCTATCAGTTCCACCATCTGCTGCCCGACTTCTCGGCGCTGGAGAATGTGGTGCTGCCGCAACTGGTCTCGGGCAAGGCCCGCGAAGAGGCCGAAGCCCGTGCCAGCGAATTGCTGAGCGCGCTGGGCCTCTCCCAGCGGCTCGATCATCGCCCCAGCCAGCTTTCGGGCGGCGAGCAGCAGCGCGTGGCGGTGGCCCGTGCTCTGGCCAATGCCCCGGCGCTGGTGCTGGCCGACGAGCCCACCGGCAATCTCGACGAGGCCACCAGCGACCGCGTGCTTGAGGAGTTCCTCAAGCTGGTGCGCGGCAGCGGCGCCGCCGCCCTGATCGCCACGCATAACGAACGCCTCGCGGCAAAAATGGACCGTGTGGTGCGGCTGGTCGAAGGCCATCTGGTCGAGCAGCCTCCCGCACAGGCTCACCTGTGAGCTGGCCCGCCATCCCCACGCTGAGCGGCAAGCATGTTACGCTGCGCCCTTTGGTCCGCGCCGACCGTGCGGCGCTGCTGGGCGCCTTCGCGCAGGGCTTCGAGCTGACCATGGCCACCATGGCGCCGGGGCCCGACACCATCGATGGCTGGCTCGACCAGATCGAGGCCGACACCGGTCATGGCCGCGCTCAGGTCTTCACCGTGCTCGATGCACGCGGGCAGGTGGTGGGCACCACGCGCTACATGCGGATGAACGAGAAGCATCGCCGCGTGGAAATCGGCGGCACGCTCTATGCGCCCTCCGTGCGCCGCACGGGGCTCAACACGCAGGCCAAGCGCCTGCTGCTGGGCCATGCGTTTGACGTGATGGAGGTCGCCTGCGTGCAGATCCGCACGGATGTTTTCAACCTCGCCAGTCGCCGCGCCATCGAGCGGATCGGTGCAAGGCTCGACGGCATTTTGCGCGGCCATATGGTGGTGGGCGACGGCGAAGGCGGCACCCGCCCGCGCGATACGGCGGTCTATTCGATCCTGGTCAGCGAATGGAAAGCCATCAGGCGTCATCTTGATGGGCTGATCGCCGCCTACGACTAAAGCAGCGCTCTTGCCAAGTGGGTGGTGACACGCCACATCGCATATAAAGAACATACGAACAGAAGGATCATGCCATGTCCCAGCCCAGCACCTTTCGCGGCGAATCGCAACTGCCCCACGGCATCGAGTGGGATCAGGACGCCACGCTGCATCACGCGGGCGACGCGGGCGTTCTGGCCGAGCTGAAGGTGCTCCGCCACGGCAACCTTGCTGATCTGATCCGCTACATCGCCCTGCTGCCCGCCGCTCAGCGCGACCAGTATGAGATCGAGCGCACCGGCCACCACCGCATCAAGTCGGAAGAGGCCATGGAACTCTACAACCACCCCGGCTTCCCCCACGCCGACGCCTGATGGCGCCGCAACGCCTCAGCGACTTTTCCGCGCGCCTGCCGGACGGGCGCGCGGTTCCGCTTGCCGATAAGGCGGGCAAGGTGGTGCTGATCGTCAACACCGCCAGCCAATGCGGCTTCACGCCTCAATATGCCGGGCTGGAAAAGCTGTGGCAGGACTATGGCCCGCGCGGTTTCGAGGTGCTGGCCTTCCCCTGCAACCAGTTCGGTGGGCAGGAGCCGGGCAGCGCGGATGAGATTGCGCAGTTCTGTCAGGTGAACTTCGGCCTGTCGTTCCCGCTGATGGACAAGGTCGAGGTGAACGGGCCGGGCGCGCCGCCTCTGTGGCAGTGGCTGACCTCCACCGCGCGCGGCATCTTCGGGACGCGGAAGGTGAAGTGGAATTTCACCAAGTTCCTCGTGGACCGCGAGGGCAGGGTGGTGCGCCGCTTTGGGCCTCGGGTGAAGCCGGAGGCCTTGACCTCGGCCATTGAAGAGTTGCTTTAAGGATTAAGGGAAGATGCGAGGGTGTTACACCCTCGCGCTCCCGTTACTGTCTGCGTTGCGCATTGGGTTCGGCCTTGGCGCTTTGGACGCTGCGGCGCAGGCAGTTATTCCTCGTGCAACGTTATCGATCCGAGACTTGGTTGCCTGCGGCGCCTTGCCTTGCGCAGGTGGAGAGGTGGGGCGCTCCATTTTGGAGCCATTGCCCTGCCGTCGGGAGACGGAATGGGAGCGCGAGGGCCCGGAGCATGTCTCTTGAGACATGCGACCAACAAAGACTCCCCCCTCTCACTTATCCTTCCTTTCTCCTCCACCAATCCCCATCTTATCCCCAACCTTCCCCACACCCCGCGAGCGCCCGGAATTGATCCCTCCGCCCACGCGGCCATAGGCTGAAACCATGGCGTCTTATTCCCCCTTCGTGCCCTTGCGCATCTATTCCAGCTTCACGATGCTGGACGGCGCGATCGATCCCAAGGCGATTGCCAAGCTGGCCAAGACGCGCGGTTTCCCCGCCATTGCGATCACCGACAAGAACGGACTTTACGCAGCGCCTGCCTTTTCCAGCGCCTGCAAGGACGCGGGCATTCAGCCGATCGTCGGCACGGCGCTGGCGATCGCCCGGCCCGAGGGGAGCAATGTCTCCGGCGCCTTTGGCCCTGCCGCGCCCACGCTCGACTGGCTGGTGCTGCTGGCGCAGAACGAGGCCGGGTGGCTGAACCTGTGCCATCTGGTCAGCCAGGCGCATCTGGAGCGCCCGCTGGAGTATGAGCCACATGTGCCGCTCGCCGCGATGGAGGGCCACACCGATGGCCTGATCTGCCTGACCGGGGCAGGCGACGGCGCCGTCACCCGCCTGATCGCGGAAGGCCAGCAGGGCGCGGCGGAGCGTTACCTCTCCACGCTTGAAACCTATTTCCCCGAGCGGCTCTACGTCGAGATCGCGCGGCGCGGGAATGAGGCCGAGGATGGCGCCGAGGATGCGGTGGTCGATCTGGCCTATGCCCGCGATCTGCCGCTGATCGCCACCAACCCCGCGCATTTCGCCGAGCCGGGCGGCTTTGCCGCGCATGATTCCATGCTCTGCATCGCCAACTCCACCCATGTCGATGCGGTGGACCGCCCGCGTTCCAGCAAGGAGGCCTGGGTCAAGCCCGCCCCCGTGATGGAACACGCCTTCGCCGATCTGCCCGAGGCTGTGGCCAACTCGCTGGTGGTGGCGCAGCGCTGCGCCTATGTGCCGCCCAAGCGCAAACCCCTGCTGCCGAGCCTCGCGGGCGACAAGGAAGGCGAGGCGCGGATGATGGTCGATCTGTCGCGCGCCGGTCTGGCCAAGCGTCTGGCGCCTTACTGGCCCGGCGTAGACGAACCGACGCTCGATGCGGCCTTGGCCAAACAGGGCGAGGAGCGCGTCGCCGCCTATGAGGCCCTGCGCCCGCTGGGCGTCACCGAAGACTTCTTCGAATATGCCGACCGCCTCGATTTCGAGACGGGCATCATCAACCGCATGGGCTTTGCCGGCTACTTCCTGATTGTGGCCGACTTTATCCAGTGGGGTAAGCAGAACGACATTCCGGTGGGGCCGGGGCGTGGTTCGGGCGCCGGTTCGCTGGTGGCCTGGGCGCTGACCATCACCGATCTCGATCCGCTGAAACTCGGCCTGCTGTTCGAACGCTTCCTGAACCCGGAACGCGTCTCGATGCCCGACTTCGACATCGACTTCTGCGAAACCCGTCGCGGCGAGGTGATCCGCTATGTGCAGGCCAAATATGGCGCGGATCATGTGGCGCAGATCATCACCTTCGGTAAGCTGAAGGCCCGCGCCGTGCTGCGCGATACGGGCCGTATTTTGCAGATGAGCTATGGCCAGGTCGACCGCCTGACCAAGATGGTGCCCAACCATCCCACCGATCCGTGGTCGCTGGAGCGCGCTCTGAATGGCGTGCCCGAACTGCACCGTGAATACACCAATGACCCCGAGGTGAAGCGCCTGATCGATCTGGCGATGCAGCTTGAGGGCATGCCGCGCAACTCGTCCACTCACGCGGCGGGCGTGGTGATCGGCGACAGGCCGCTGGCGCAACTGGTGCCGCTGTACCGCGATCCGCGCTCCGACATGCCGGTGACCCAGTTCGACATGAAATATGTCGAGGACACGGGCCTGATCAAATTCGACTTTCTGGGCCTGAAAACGCTGTCCGTGCTGCGCAAGGCGGTGGATTTGCTCGGCAAGCGCGGGATCAGCATCGATCTGGGCGCGCTGGCCTGGGACGATGCAGATGTCTACACGCTGCTGCAGCGGGGCGACACGGTCGGCGTGTTCCAGCTCGAATCCGAAGGCATGCGGCGCACGCTGGCGGCGGTGAAGCCCACCAATTTCGGTGATATTATCGCTCTGGTGTCACTGTACCGTCCGGGGCCGATGGACAACATTCCGCTCTTCGGCCGCCGCAAGAACGGGCTGGAGAGCATCGAATATCCGCATGACAAGCTGAGCGTCATTCTCGCCGAAACCTATGGCATCTTCGTCTATCAGGAACAGGTGATGCAGGCCGCGCAGATCCTTGCCGGCTACTCGCTGGGCGACGCAGATTTGCTGCGCCGCGCGATGGGCAAGAAGGTGCAGGCGGAAATGGACGCCCAGCGCCTGCGCTTCGTGGAAGGCTGCAAGGTCAATTCAGACATTCCGGCGGCCAAGGCCAACGAGCTGTTCGACTTGATCGACAAATTCGCGGGCTATGGCTTCAACAAATCGCACGCCGCCGCCTACGCTTTGCTGGCGTATCAGACGGCGTGGTTCAAGGCGCATTACCCCCACGAATTCTACGCTGCCGCCATGTGCTTCGATATGCATCAATCTGAAAAGCTGGCGATTTTCGTGGACGATATGCGCCGCAACGGCTTCGCCATCGCCGGGCCCTGCATGAACCACTCCGAGGCCGAATTCACCGTCGAGGAAACCAGCGACGGCTATGCGGTGCGCTACGCGCTGGCGGGCATCCGCAACGTGGGCGAAAAGGCCATGGAGCAGGTGGTGGCCGAGCGCGAGGCCAACGGGTTGTTCAAGGACCTAGAAGACCTGTTCACCCGCGTGCCTTACGGGTCTTTGAACCGACGCGCGTTGGAAGGCCTCGCCAGCAGCGGGGCCTTTGACATGCTGGAGCCCAACCGCGCCAAGGTCATGGCCAATGCCGACATGCTGCTGGCCTGCGCCGATGAGGCCGAGCGCACCCGCACCAGCGGGCAGGGCGGGTTGTTCGGCAGCGATGGGGACACCGCCGCGCTGCGCCTCACCGAAACCCCCGCCTGGAGCCGGATGGATCAGATGGGCAAGGAGCGCGAGAACTTCGGCTTCTATTTCGCGGCTCACCCCGTGGCGCAATGGCACGCCATCGCCTCGGCCAATGGCGCGCGTTCCTATGGCGCACTGATGTCGCAGGGCGCCCCTCCGGGCGGGCGGGCCAATGCGGTGATGGCCTGCATGGTCGAAAGCGTCCAGAAGCGCAAAACCAAGCGCGGCAAGGATTTTATCATGGCGGAGTTCTCCGACTCCTCCGGCCAGTTCTCCGCCTCCTGTTTCGAGGAAACGCTGGTCGAGCCTTTCCTGAACTGGGCCAAGGAAAGCACCTGCATCCTGCTGACGGTCGAACTCGACAGCCCCAGCCCGGAAGAGCCGCCCCGCGTCACCATCCGCGGCGGCCAGCCTTTGTCCGAAGTGCGCAATGCCGCGCGCATGATGCTGCGCATCGAGGTGTCCCAGCCCGAGGCCTTTGTGCAACTGGCCACCATTCTGCCGCGCGTGGGGGCTGGTGAAGGCTCCGGCGCCAGCGCCAAGGGCGAGGTGGTCGCGACGCTGAAAACCGGCGATCCGGTGCCGCCGCAGTTGCGACTGGGTCAGGATTTTGCGCTGGATGGCGATCTGGTCGAGGTGATTGCGGCGATCGAGGGCGTGACGGTTCTGTCGTTTGCGCCTCAGCGGGGTAGGGCGCAGTTGCGGTTGGTGGCTTGAAGAAGATTTGAAGGGAGAAGATGCGAGGGGGGATTCCTAGTTGGTCGCATGTCTCAAGAGACATGCTCCGGGCCCTCGCGCTCCCATGACGTCTTCCGACGATAGGGCAGTGGTTCCGCGACCGAGTGCCAGAACTCTCTACCTGGGTAAATCAAGGCGCCGCAGGCAGAAACTCGCAGCATAACAAGCTGGTCTATGAAATTTAAAGCCTGCGGCGCAGCGACCGAAGCGCCTTGGCCGAACCGGATGCGCAACGAAGACATTAAAGGGAGCGCGAGGGCGATGGCCCTCGCATCTTCTCTTCAACCTTCAAATCTTGCTTTCAAAACAACCTCATCTGCCCATCCCTTTCCGGCGCCACGAACTGCGAGCAATCCAGCACCACGCGCCCCCGCTGCAACCCCAGCCGCGCCACCGCCTTGCGAAACCGCGCGCGGGTCAGATCCGCCCACACGCCTTGCGGCTTCATGCGCGTGTGAAAGTTCGGATCATTATCCCGCCCGCCCCGGATCTGGTTGAGGATCGACATCACCTTGGCCGCGCGCTCCGGAAAATGCGTGTCCAGCCACTCGCGGAACAGCGGGGCGACCTCGTGAGGCAGGCGCAGCATGATCCAGCTTGCGCCGTGCGCGCCGCGCTCTGCGGCCTGCTCGAGGATACGCTCGATCCAGTCCTCGGTGATGGCGGGGATGATGGGCGAGACGTTGACATAGGCCGGCACCCCCGCCTCGACCAGCGCGCCGAGTGCTGCCAGCCGCTTCATCGGCGTGGCGGCGCGCGGCTCCAGCTTGCGGGAGAGCGCGGCGTCGAGGCTGGTGACCGAGATTGCCACAGCGGTCAGTTGGCGCGCGGCCAGTTCGCGCAGCACATCCAGATCGGCTAGCACGCGGTCGGATTTGGTGGTGATGGTGACGGGGTGGCGCACCTCAAGGCACAGCTCCAGAATCTGGCGGGTCAGGCGATAGCGGCTCTCGATGGGCTGATAGGGATCGGTGTTGGTGCCCATGGCGATGGGGGCGGGGCTGTATCCGCGCGCGGCCAGCGTGCGGCGCAGCAGCTTGGCGGCCTGCGGTTTGACGAAAAGCTTTGTCTCGAAATCCAGTCCCGGTGAAAGGTCGAGATAGGCATGGGTGGGCCGCGCGTAACAATAGATGCAGCCATGCTCACACCCCCGAAACACATTCACCGACCGGTCAAAGCCGATATCGGGCGACTTGTTGAACGAGAGGATCGTTCGCGCCGCCTCTTCTGTGACCGTGGTGGCCAGGCGCGGAACCTCTTCCTCCAGCGCGGCGCGCTCGTCCAGCCAGTCGCGGTCCACCTCGCGCTGGGGCAGGGCAAAGCGTGTGCTGGTTGCGCCCGAAACGGCGCCACGTCCACGCGGAGCGGGAGGAGAAACGGCCATGGACTCAATGTGAACAAAATGAGAACAAATGTCAAGGTCAGCCCAGGGCCACGATTGACAGAAACGCATCCGGATCGGATAGATCCATGCTTGGGTCAGGGCGGAAAGGCGGCGTTTCCATGCAAAATGAGGCAATTCTCAAGAGCTATCTCGCCCGCCTCGGCCTCGGCAAAACGCCTGACCTCGATGTTGCCGGTCTCGATGCCCTGCAGCGCGCGCATCGCCTGTCGATCGGCTTTGCGAATCTCGACGTGATGCTGAGCCACCCCATCCGCATCGATCTCGACAGCATCGCCGACAAGCTGATCAGCCGTCAGCGCGGCGGCTATTGCTTCGAACACAATGCCCTTTTCGGTGCCATGCTGGCCGAACTGGGTTTCGCCAACCGGCCTCTGCTCGGCCGCGTCTGGCTGGGCAGCGACTGGCCCGGCGAGCCCGCGACCACCCCGCCCCAGACCCACACGCTGCGTCTGACCACCATCGCGGGCGCGCCATGGATTGCTGATGCCGGTTTCGGCGGCGCCTATGTGCCACCGTTGCCGCTGTCCGACGGCGCTCAGGCCGCCACGCCCGATGGTGCGCTGCACCGCCTGCGCCGCGTCGGCGCCGAGGGCGCGGCCACCGGCGAATGGCTGCTGGAGCGTGCCGGACCCGCCAGCGCCACCGACGGCAGGGCGCAGGCCCACGACGCTTTCCAGCCGCAATACAGCTTCTCTCTGGCCGAGGTCGTGCCGGTTGATCTGGAGCTGTCCAACCACTGGACTTTCACCCGCGCGGGGACGCGGTTCACCAGTGGCTGTCTGGTGTCCATCGTGTTGCCGGATGGTTTTGCCTCGCTCAATGGGCGGCGGTTGAGTGTGCACCACTCCGGGCAGGGGGACGTCAGTGAGGTTGCTTCTGCCGCTGCGTGGCGGGAGGTGCTGGGGGATCTGTTCAGGGTTCAGATCAGCCAGGAAGAGGCGGAAAGGCTTTTCGATCAAAGGGGGTAAGGAGAAGATGCGAGGGGGGAGTCTTTGTGGGTCGCATGTCTCAAGAGACATGCTCCGGGCCCTCGCGCTCCCATAACGTCTTCCGACGCAAGGGCAGTGGCGCCGAAGCCGGGCGCCCAAGCTCTCCACCTGCACAAAGCAAGGCGCCGCAGGCAGTGAATGTTATGCTGTAATCTTTCAAGCCTGCGGCGCGGCAAATAAGCGCAAGGGCGAACCCGATGCGCAACGCAGACATTAACGGGAGCGCGAGGGTGTAACACCCTCGCATTCTACCTTTCAAACCTTCTTCAAACTTCCTTCAACCGAGGCATCAGCTCGATAAAGTTGCAGGGCCGGTTCCGACTGTCCAACTGCTCGTCGAGGATACGGTCCCAGCCGTCCTTCACCGCGCCGTTCGATCCGGGCAGGGCGAAGATATAGGTCCCCTCCGCCACCACGGCCATGGCGCGCGACTGCACGGTGGAGGTGCCGATGGTGGTGTAGCTGATCCAGCGGAACAGCTCGCCGAAGCCGGGGATCTCGCGCCCCGCGAAGGTGGCGATCACATGGGCCAGCGCCTCGGGAGTCACGTCGCGCCCGGTCAGGCCTGTCCCGCCGGTGGAGATCACGCAATCCACGTCGGGATCGCGCACCAGATCCGCCAGCGTGCCTGCCAGCAGGATCGCATCCTCGCGCAGGATCGCGCGGGAGGCCAGCTTGTGGCCCTTGCTGGTGATCCGCTCGGCAAGGATATCGCCGGAGGTGTCATTCTCCGCCGTGCGCGTGTCGGACATGGTCAGCAGAGCGATGTTGATCGGCTTGAAGACCCGCGTCTCGTCAATGGCCACGCGCTCAGTTCCTGTCCGCAACCTGAGTCACGGGCGCGGCAGTCGGCCAGTCCTTGGCGGCGACGCGGACGCCCTTGCTGCCCGACAGTTCGGGGAAGGTCGGCCACATGCCCTGCGCCATCACCACGCGGCTTTCCGAGCCCGCTCCGGCCTGACGCTCATACATCCAGTAGTTGCGCAGCACGGTGGCGACATAGCCGCGCGTTTCCCAATAGGGCACCGATTCCATCCACAGCAGCGGGTCGCCATTGTCATGGATCTGGGTGTTCCAGCGCGAGACAGGCAGCGGCCCGGCGTTGTAGGCGGCGATCACCTTGGGCAGCAGGCCCTGCGTGGCCGCGTTCGACTTCAGTGCCTCGAGATGCTCCTGCCCGAAGGCGAGATTGATCTCGGGACGGGTGAGGTCGGTGACATTGCCCGAGACGCCCAGATAGGCGGCGTGGTCGCGCGCGGCGGCGGGCATGATCTGCATCAGGCCGCGCGCACCAGCACCGCTGACGACATTGGTGCGGAAGGCCGATTCCTGAAGGGTATGCGCAAACAGCAGCGCCGGATCGACCTTCCAGCCGGTGGCCGGAGTCCATTTGGGCGTGGGATAGCGGCTGGCAGGCGCGGGGCTGCTGTTGCCCGGCGCGTTATAGGCCATCCAGAGCTGGGTGCCGGGCAGGCCAAGGTCACGCGCCAGACGCGAGAGTTGCTGATACTGGCCGGGCGCGCCGATGCGGGCCTGATAGCGCAGCACATCGTCGGCCAGACCATCCTCGCCGACCTCTGCCAGGCCCACGGCGACGCGCACATTGGCGTTGTCGCGCAGGTTCTGCCAGTCGGCGGCGGTGAAATCAGGCTGGGCATGCGTGCCGGGCATCTTCAGCCCGAGCTGCTCGGCCGCCAGCATGCCATAGAGCGTCTCGTCAGCGCGCGCGGCGGAGCGCAGCGCTGCGGCGGCCTGCTCGGGCTGGCGGCAGCGCACGAAAGCGCGCGACTGCCAGTAATAGGCGGCGGAGACCATTTCCTGATTGCTGCCCGACTTGGCGGCCTCGGCAAAGGCGGGGATGGCCTGCTGGCAGGCGCCCTGACGCCATGCGGCCAGCCCTGCGGTCCACCATGCCTCGCCCACCCAGGCGCCGGTGGTGGGGAAGTTGGCATCCTGCGCGGCGGCGATCGCCTGCGCATAGGCCTCATTGTCCTGATTGTTGATGTAATAGGCCCAGGCGACCTTGTCGCGCCATTCGGCCCGCGCCTCGGGGCTCAGCGTGGCATCGACGCCATCAAGAAGCTGCTTGGCGCCCGCCGTATCGTTGATCTTGATGCGATCGTTGATGCTGCCGGCAACATTGGCGGGCATCGAATTGTCCGCCACCGAGCGGGGACGGGTGCGACGCGGGGCGCTGGGCCATGCCACCAGTTGCTGCGCGGAAGGCAGCGCGGGCAGCGCGGTGCCGCCGCGCTTGGCGGCCAGAGCCTCGATCTGTTCGGCCTCGGGCAGCGAGGTGCCGGTGGCCAGCCACTGGTTCAGCGCGTCGAGTTCGATGCGCGGGCTGCCGGGGGCGATGTAATATTCGGCGCGCAGCAAATTATGGAGCGGGCCATCGGGGCGGGTCGCCAGCATCTGGCGCAGGGTGGCCCAGTCCTGACGCTTGAGGGTGGCGAAAGCGTCCTTGTACCAGCTACGCTCATCCTCGGAGAGCAGCTTGGGCACGGCGGAATGCGCGTTGCGGCCCATGAAATATTCGGCGGCGGCGGAATTGGCGAGCGCCGCATCGGGCGCCAGAGCGGGCAGGGCCGCGCAGGTCAGGGCCATGCAGGTTCGGACCAGGGCCGTGCCCGCATGTTTGCGCAAGCAGGCGCGCAAGCCAGTATTTCCGGTCATTGAACCCCGCTTCATCCCGACGATGCCTGTCCTTAGCAACGGCCATGCGAGCGTGATCCCATGGACCCGCGCGACCGGTGTGAATATCATGCCTGCCCGAGCCAGCCGAGCCAGTGGTGCCAGAACACCGCCTTGGCGCGTGGCCGTTCCAGCAAGGTGGTCAGATCCGGCATGGCCATGATCTGGGCCATACTGGCTGAACCGGGCTGGCCGGATTCGGGCGTCTCTGAGGAAATCCCTGCCTCTTTTTGGTTAACCAAAGGTAAAACGGCAGGGCTTTGCGGCAAGTTGTGGCCCAGCAGCGGCAGAATGTTGCCGCCAAACGCAATAATCCGCTGCGGCTGAGCCAGAGCGACATGGTGGCGCAGCACGGCCCCGAGTCCCTGGGCGTTCAGCGCGCTCCAGTCGGGATGCGGCATATGGCGCGGCAGGGCTGCGGCGAGGCGTAATTGATCCAGTTCCAGCCCCATCACGCCCAGCATGGCGCGCAGCAGCGCGCCTTGCTGGCCCGAGAGCAGCGATCCGGCGGCGGCATCGCCAGCCTCGGGTTGCGGCACGATCACCATCAGCGGCGCCTGCGCGGGCCCCTGGGCGGCGATGCGTCCTTCGACATGGCCGCCGTCCAGCGAGGGTTCGGCCAGCCACCATGCGTCGAAGGTGGCGAGATCCTGAGGGAAGGTGTTGGGGGCGCCGCCGATGCGCGCTTCCTGCTCGACGGCCTGGGCTTCGGGCGCCTTGGCGGCGGCGATGGCTTCGGCAAAAGCGGCGGGCAGGGGGGTGGCGGGGCGCAGGGGCTCGGCTGCGGGATCGCGCTTTTCGGCGAGCCAGGTGACGGGCTCATCGGTGAAGAGCGTGTCCACTCCGGATTCGCGCCACCAGTCGAGCGCGCCAAAGATCTGGGCACCGAGCGGCGGGGTGGCGGAAAGGGGGGCGGTTTGCATCGTCATGATTCTGTCGCAGAGCCTTGACGGGGCGCGGCGCAAAACTCAACCCGGCAAACGCCTCAACGCGCTGGACAGCGCCTCAAACGGGAGAGAGCGATGGAACAGGCGCCGCAGGCATGAGCAAATCGCAACGGTCAGCCGGAGCGCAGCGATGGTGAACCACTGCCCTGGCGCCGGGAGACGTCATGGGAGCGCGAGGGGATAATCCCCTCGCATCTTTCTTTCCCCCTTGCACCCCTTGTTCCTCGAAGCCATGGCTGCGCCCATGACGACACTGACCGAAACCGCCTATGCCAAGATCAACCTTGCCCTGCATGTGCGTGCGCGCCGTGAGGATGGCTATCACGAGCTGGAGACCTTCTTCGCCTTCGTCGATGCCGGAGACGAGATCGCGGTCACCCAAGCGGACAGCGATTCGCTGACGATCACGGGCGAGTTCGCGCCGCTGCTGGCGGGTGAGGACGGCAATCTGGTGCTCGATGCGCTGGCGCTGCTGCCGCGCGCGCAGGGTTGGCATGTCTCGCTGGACAAGGCGCTGCCGGTGGCGGCGGGGCTGGGCGGGGGCTCGGCGGATGTGGGGGCGGTGTTCCGTCTGGCTCAGCGCACGCATGGCCTGCCCGATGGCTGGCAGCAGGCCGCCGCCAAGCTGGGCGCCGATGTGCCCGCCTGTGTGGAGAGCGTGGCGATGATCGGGCGGGGCACCGGCACCGATCTGGCCCCGGCGCCGAGCGATCTGCAGGGCTGCCCGGTGCTGCTGGTCAATCCGCGCGTGCCGCTGCCGACGGGGCCGGTGTTCAAGGCCTGGGACCGCGTCGATCGCGGGGCGATGCCGGAGGGCAGCGCGCGTGAGGTGGCCTTGCAGGGCCGCAACGATCTGGAGGCGCCGGCGATCTCGATCTGCCCGCCGGTGGCCGATGTGCTGGCGGCGCTGGGGCGGACGGGGGCTTTCCTGTCGCGCATGTCGGGTTCGGGCGCGACCTGCTTTGCGCTGTTCGACGATGTGGCGGCGCGCGATGCCGCCCGCGAGGCCATCGCGGCGGAGCAGCCCGGCTGGTGGCAGTTGGCGGGGCTTCTGCGGTGAGCGCAAACCAACCCTGGCGCCTGCTGGGCACGCCGCGCTCGGGCGGGGTGCTGGTGATCTCCGACCATGCCAGCAACCGTGTGCCCGATGGGGTGACTCTGGGCATCGATCCCTTCTGCATGACCCAGCATGTGGCGATCGACATCGGCGTGGCAGGCGTTGCCGCGCATATGGTCGAGCAGGGCGGGGCGGATGCGGCATGGCTGGCGGATGTCAGCCGGCTGGTCTGCGATGTGAACCGCGAGGAGGATGCGCCCGGTGCCATCCCCGAAACCAGTGACGGTATCCTGATCCCCGGCAATGCGCTGGATGAGCATGGGCGCGGGCAAAGGCTGGCGCTGTATCACCGCCCCTATCACACCGCTCTGGCGCAAACGCTGGCGGCGCATGAGCCCGGCCTGATCCTGTCGCTGCACAGCTTCACGCCCTCGCTCTCGACCCGGCCGGAAGAGGCGCGGCCCTGGCATATCGGCGTGCTCTACAATGATGATGCCCGCGCGCCGCGCCTGGCCCTGCCATGGCTGGAGGCGATCGAGGGCCTGTGTGTCGGCGACCAGAAGCCCTATTCGGGGCGTCAGCTCAATTACACGATGAACCGCCACGCCGAGGCACGCGGGCGGCTCTATCTGGGGGTGGAGGTGCGGCAGGACCTTATCGGCGATGCCGCCGGGCAGGCGCTATGGGCCGGGCGTCTTTCGGGCCTGTGCCGCCATATTCTGGAGGTGGCGGGCTGAAGGCCGATCAGGCGGAGGGCGCGGACATCCCGCTGGACGCGGCGACAAAACCGCTGTTGATCTGATTGCCCAGACCCCTGACGCCGGCGATGATACCGATCGCGATCAGGGCGGCGATCAGCCCATATTCGATCGCGGTGGCGCCGCGCTGGTCGCGCCACAGGCGCTGCAGGATCGGCTGAGACATGCGAATCATGGACGTCGGTTTCCGGCAGAAGAGAGCAGAGGCTCGCACGTATAAGCCCTAAGTCCTGAAATCGGATTAACCACCCTTTACGCAGGTCGGGCGGACTTGACGTGGCGCGGGTGAAGCGCACAATCCCGCCCGACCCTGCGGCCCTGCCTGCCGCGCCGGCGATGGAGGCCCCGCGTGCCGACGTCCTTACAAAATCCCTTGCCCAAGAATCCTTTGCCCAGCCCCGAACCTCTTCATTTCGGGGCGGATATTCTGACAGCCGCCCAGATGAAGCAGGCCGAACAACTGCTGATCGATGCCGGTTTCGGGGTCGAGGTGCTGATGGCGCGCGCCGGGCGCGGCGCGGCGGAGTATATCTGGCGCATGGCCGGGCCGCTGCGGATCATCAGCGTGCTGGTGGGGCCGGGGCACAATGGCGGCGACGGCTGGGTGATCGCCCGCCATCTGCACGAGCGCGGCGCAAGGGTGCAGGTGGTGATGGCCCATGCTCCCGCCAGCGAGGCCTCGCGGCTGGCCCGCGCGGCCTTTGAGGGGCATGTGGTCGATTGCCCCGATCATGGCGATCTGCATGGCGATATTCTGGTCGACTGCCTTTACGGCACCGGCCTGTCGCGGCCTCTGGGGGACCTTGATCTGGATTTGCTGACCGGTCTGGCGGCGGGGCATCGGCGCCGCGTTGCGCTCGATCTGCCCTCGGGCGTGGAGGCGGATCGGGGCGATGATTTCGGGCATGATCTGCCGCAGTATGATCTCACCATCGCGCTGGGGGCGTGGAAGCGCGCGCATGGGCTGATGCCCGCGGCGGGGCGGATGGGCGTGCTGAAACTGGTCGATATCGGTTGCGATCCCGTTGCGGGGGTGGGGCGCATGCTGGAGGGGATCACGCTTGAACCGCCCTTGCCGGGGGCGCATAAATATACGCGCGGGTTGCTGGGCGTGGTGGCGGGGGCCATGCCGGGCGCGGCGCTGATGGCTGCGCGCGCTGCCGGTGGAGCGGGCGCGGGCTATGTGCGCCTGCTGACCGAGGATGCTCTGCCTGCGCCCGCCGATCTGGTGGTGCAAGGGCTGGATGGCTTGGACGACAAGCGCTTGTCCGCCCTGCTGGTCGGCCCCGGACTGGGGCGCGACAAGGCTGCCGAGTTGGTGCTGAAATCTGTGCTGGCCACGGGCAAGAGGCTGGTGCTGGATGGCGATGCGCTGATGCTGTTGACCCCCGCCATGGCCAAGGGACAACAGGCGATCCTCACCCCGCATGAGGGCGAGCTGGCCGCGCTGGAAAGCGCCTTCGCGCTCCATGTCAATGGCAGCAAGGTCAAGCGCGCCAAGGCTTTGGCCGAGGCCAGCGGCATGGTGGTGGTGGCTAAGGGCCCGGACACGGTGATCGCCACGCCCGACGGCACATGGACCATCGCCCCGCGTGCCTCAAGCTGGCTGAGCGTGGCCGGATCGGGCGATGTGCTGGCCGGGCTGATCGCCAGTCGGCTGGCCGCCGGAGTGTCCGCTTTTGAGGCAGCCTGCCAGGGCGTATGGCTGCACGGGCGCGCGGCGGGCTTGCTTGGCGGGCCTTTCACGGCCATGGCGCTGGCCGAAGCGGTGCCGAGCGCGGTGCGGGCTTGCCTGTAAGGAATACCGAGTGTCCGAAGACCTGCATGAAGAACTGATCGAGCGGCTGGCCGCGCGCGGCGATGGCGTGACCGCGGGCGGTCGCCATGTGGCCATGGCCGCGCCGGGCGATTACGTGCTCGACGATGGCAGCCTGCGCCACGGCCCTCACCATGTGGATCCCGTCTGCCAGCATTACGGCGTCTGCGGTGGCTGCCAGCTTCAGCATGTGGACGATGTGGCGCTCGCCAATTTCGTGATGGAGCGCGTGGTCAACGCCGCCAAGGGCCAGAAGCTGGAGCCCGAGCATGTGACGCCGGTGCATCTCTCGCCCTCGGGCGCGCGCCGCCGCGCCTCGCTGCATGGCCAGCGGGTGGGCGGCATCGCGCTGGGCTTCCGTGAGGCCCATGCCCACACCATCGTCGATCAGAAGCAGTGCCCCGTGCTGGCGCCTGAACTGGAAGCCATCGTCGATCCGCTGCGCCGCATGCTTCAGCGCCGCGAGGGCAAGCTGGCGGTGGACATCGACCTGACGCTGACCGAGCAGGGCGTCGATGTCGGCATCAAGGGTTTCAAGGTCGAAGGTCTGGCCGAGACCGAGGCCGCGCTGGACTTCGCCCGCGAGCACAAGCTGGCCCGCCTGTCGCTCGACCAGGGTTATGGCCCCGAAGCGTTGTGGGAGCCCGAGCCGGTGACGGTGTCGCTCTCGGGCGTGTCCGTGCCGCTGCCGCCGGGCGCCTTCCTTCAGGCCACCGTTGATGGCGAGCAGGCGCTGACCGCCGCCGTGACTCGCTGGCTGAAGGGCGCGGGCGCGGTGGTGGATCTGTTCTCGGGCCTTGGCACCTTCGCTTTCGCGCTGGCCAAACAGGGCAGCAAGGTGCTGGCCGTCGAGGCCGAGCGCGCCGCCCATCTCGCCTGCAAGGCGGGCGCCGCCGGAACCCAGCTTCCCGTGCTGAGCATGCACCGCGACCTGTTCCGCAACCCGCTGCTGGCCGACGAACTGAACCGCTTCCCCGCCGTGGTGCTCGATCCGCCGCGCGCCGGGGCCAAGGAGCAGGTGGGGCGCATCGCCGGCTCCACCGTGCAGCGCGTGGCCTATATCAGTTGCAATCCCTCAAGCTGGGCGCGTGATGCGGTGACGCTGATCGAGGGCGGCTATCGGCTGGTCGAGCTGCGGCCCGTGGGGCAGTTCCGCTGGTCCTCGCATGTGGAATTGGCGAGTTTGTTCATCAAGGGATGAAGGAAGATGCGAGGGGGTTACCCCCTCGCGCTCCCATGACGTCTTCCGGCGAGAGGGCAGGGTGGCCGAAATGATGCGCCCAAACTCTCCACCTGCGCAGCGGTAAGCGCCGCAGGCAGTGAAATGGCTGGGGCTTTAAAGCCTGCGGCGCTGCAAACCGAGCGCTAGGCCGAACCCGAAGCGCAACGTAGACATTAAAGGGAGCGCGAGGGCGATGGCCCTCGCATTCTCTTTTTCCCTTAAACTGCCGAGCGCCGCACCACGACGATCTGGTAATATCCCCAAGGCCCACGCAAAGGCTCCACCGACATCCCCCGCGCCGCAGCCAAAGCCCCGGCGCGCGCCACCAGATCCAGCCGGGGCGAAACGTGGAAGCGCGTCAGCCAGCCATTCAGCGCCTGTCGGGCCAGACCGGGCAGCCCCTGCGCGTCCCCGAAATCGACGATGTGCAGCGTGCCGCCGGGGGCCAGCGTGTCGCAGGCCATGGCCAGCGCGCCTTGCCAGTCGGGGATCATCGAGAGCGCGAAGGAGATCATCACATGGTCGAAGCCATTGTGCCCGAACAGCGCTTGCGGGTTGAAGGCGCAGGCATCGCCCTGCTTCAGCACGGCCTTGGGCCCGAGGGTCTTGCGGGCCGAAGCCAGCATTTGCTCGGAGATGTCCAGCCCGAACAGCTCGGCGCCCTTCCATCGCTTGGCCGCCAGCGACAGGTTGCGTCCGGTGCCGCAGCCCACTTCCAGCAGGGTCTGGCCCGGCGCGATGTTCAGGCCCTCGATCAACCGGTCGCGCCCGAACAGGAAATATTTGCGCGTGGCGTCATAGATATGCCGCTGGCCGCGATAGACGCGGTCCATCAGCGCGGCGTGGTCTTGTGGCAGGCTGGCCATCAGCCCTTGAACCGATAGAGGTGCAGCCCGCCATAGATCGAGGAGCGGTCGCGGGCGATCAGCTCGCGGGCTTCCTCTTCCGAATAGGACCAGCGCGAGAGGATCTCGTCGGGCACGCGGCCGGGCAGGATGGTGGGCTCGCCAGCGGTGCGGAACAGCACGCGGGCGCCGCTGCGGGCGGTGCGGGTGATCTGGCTCCACAGGGCGGTGAGCTGGGCGTCGCTCATCCAGTCCTGCGCGTCGAGCAGTACGTAGCGGTCGAGGCTGGCATCGGCCTGCAGCGCGAGGTGGTCGGTGAAATTGGTGTGCGACAGGGTCATGCGGTCGATGCGGTCGCGCACGGCCTGATGGTTGTCGGCCTGCAGCCATGGCGGCACGGGGGCGTTGGGGGCGCGGCCATAGCCACGGTTGAACGCCTGCCAGGCGAAGTAATTGTCCTGCACCGAGAAGCCGCAGGCGAGGCGTTCGAGGCGCGCGCGCAGCACGGTGGCCATGCGCTGGTCACCGGCGAGGGCTTCATACTGGGCCGGGGGGATGCCGAGGCCGAAGAGCGAGGCGGGCTGCTTGGTCAGCCAGCGGATAAAGCGCTTGTCGAAGACCGGGGCGATGCGCTCGTCAAAGAGGCGGCGCTGGTCTTCCAGCGAGGTGGCTTCGAGGATGACCTTCAGATCGACGCGGTAGAGGCGGGCGATCAGGTGGGCCATGCCGATGAAATTGCCGAGCAGCCCGCGCTTGTAGATGCCGCGCGCGAAACCGTGGATGCGGCGGCGGCCAGCGAGATCGCGGCCTTCCCAATAGCGGCGGCTGGTCTCGTCGAGATGCGGCGCGATCAGGCTGCGGTAATCGGCCAGATTGCGGCGGTTGTCGGCCTCGACGAAGAAGCGGCGCAGCGCGTCATGGTCGGGCAGATGGCGCAGCGCGGCGATCTTGAGGCGGCCCAGCGCGATATGCGCGGTGTTGAGATCGACCGCTGTTACCTGCGCCGGATCGGCGGTGAGGTAGGACAGGGCATTGCAACTTCCGCTCGCGATGGTGACGATGCGGCTGTCGGGCTGAATGTCCAGCGCCTCCATATCCACCACGGGGTCTTCCCAGATCTGGGCATAGACCAGGCCGCGAAAGGCAAGTGCAAAGGCCCGGTCCAGCAACCTTTCGGTCATGGGGACATGGCTGCGCACGACTGCGCCTTCGATGATATGGGGCGTTGGAGCATTTGGCATGGCGCTGGCCTGTCCGGTGAGTGGGTCTCCGGCGGCTAGGCCATGGCTGTTTCCTCTGCATGACGGCACGGTGACGGTTTGGTTTCACCCTGCCGTTTCATGCGACATTTTGGCGTCAACTGTGCATTTATCCCGGTGGAATGCGTTGTTTGGACCATGTGCGTAAGAGCACATGGTCAGACCGGAACCAGCCCGCTCCCCCGCCCGGCCACCCACAGCATATCGGCGATGGATGGCCGGGCGGGGGAGCGGGCTGGCCGTGACTTCAGCCTGCCAGCACCTTGGCGAAAGCCTCGGCATCGGTGTTGCCGCCGGTCAGCATGACGGCGGTGCGGCCATCCACGGGGGCCTTGCCCGCCAGCACGGCTGCCAGCGCCGCCGCGCCGCCCGGCTCGACCACCAGCCGCAACTGGCGGAAGGCGAGGCGCTGGGCCTCGGCCACCTCCGAAGGGCTGACCCAGAGGCCGCTCTGGCAGCGCTCTTTCAGCACGGCGAAGTTGATCTCGCGCGTGGCGGGGGTTTGCAGGGCGTCGCAGAGGGTGGCGGGGGCGTCGGCGCCGACCTTCTGGATCGTGCCGCTGGCCAGCGAGCGGGCCACATCGTCCCAGCCTTCGGGTTCGACGGGGACGATCTCGGCCTCGGGGCAGGCCAGCGCCAGACCGGCGGCCAGCCCGCCGCCGCCGCAGGGCGTGACGATGCGGGTGGGGGCGCCGCCCGCCCATTGCTCCATCTGCGCCGAGAGGGCGAGGCCTGCGGTGCCCTGACCCTCGATCACCCAGGGGTCGGCATAGGCGTGGACGAGGGTGCCGCCGGTCTGCGCCAGAACCCTGGCGGCGGCTTCGTCGCGGTCCTCGCCGCCGGGGCGGTCATAGGTGACGATGGTTGCGCCCATGGCCGCGGTGGCCTCCAGCTTCACCTTCGGGGCGTCGTTGGGCATGACGATGATCGCGGGAATGCCAAGGCGTCGCGCCGCCCAGGCCACGCCCTGCGCATGGTTGCCGCTGGAGACGCCGACCACGCCCTTGGCGGCTTCCTCGGGGGAGAGGTCGCTCAGGCGGTGCCAGGCGCCGCGAATCTTGAAGGCGCCGACGGGCTGCAACACTTCGGCCTTGCACCAGACCGTGACCCCGTGGACCTCAAGCGGGAGGAGCGGCGTTTCAGGCAGGATGCTGGCGATTTTTTCGGCGGCGGCGTGGATGCCGGCCAGGGAGGGGCTGCGCATATGTTGAGTTGTCATGGAACAACCTTATATGGCCCCATCGGTTTTTGAAGCGCGTTTCGCGTTGGAATGCCCGGTTGCCCGATGCAGCCGCGAGCAAGGAGACAGGTTTTGAGCAAGGTTCTGGTGATTGGCGCCGGCGGCGTCAGCAGCGTGGCGGTCCACAAGATGGCGATGAACGCCGGGATTTTCACCGACATCCATCTGGCCAGCCGCACCAAGAGCAAGTGCGATGCCATCGCCGAATCGGTGAAGCAGCGCACGGGCGTCGAGATTTCGACCTATGCCATCGATGCCGAGGATGTTCCGGCGCTTTCCACGCTGATCGAGCAGATCGGTGCCAAGCTGGTGGTCAATCTGGCGCTGCCCTATCAGGATCTGACGATCATGGATGCCTGTCTGGCGACGGGCGTGTCCTACCTCGATACCGCCAACTATGAGCCCAAGGATGTGGCCAAGTTCGAGTATCACTGGCAGTGGGCCTATCAGGACCGCTTCAAGGAAAAGGGCATCATGGCCGTGCTGGGCAGCGGTTTCGATCCGGGCGTGACCAGCGTGTTCGCCATGTGGCTCAAGAAGCACAAGCTCAAGACCATCCGCCAGCTCGATATTCTGGACTGCAACGGCGGCGACCATGGTCAGGCCTTTGCCACCAACTTCAACCCCGAGATCAACATCCGCGAAGTGACCGCCCCGGCGCGTCACTGGGAAGGTGGCGCGTTCGTCGAGACGCCTGCCATGGGCAAGAAGGTGTCGTTCGACTTCGAGGGCGTCGGCCCCAAGAACATGTATATGATGTATCACGAGGAGCTGGAGAGCCTGGCCAAGTTCATCCCCGAACTGGACCGCGCCCGCTTCTGGATGACCTTCGGCGATGAGTACATCAAGCATCTGACCGTGCTGCAGAATGTGGGCATGACCCGCATCGATCCGGTGATCTACAATGGCGTGGAGATCATCCCCCTGCAGTTCCTCAAGGCCGTGCTGCCCGAGCCGAGCACGCTGGGCGCCACCACCAAGGGCAAGACCAACATCGGCGACATCGCCACCGGTGAAGCTCTGGACGGCAGCGGCGAGAAGACCTTCTACATCAAGAACATCTGCGACCACGAAGCCTGCTTCGAGGAAACCGGCAACCAGGCCGTCAGCTACACCACCGGCGTGCCCGCGATGATCGGCGCCGCGCTGATGCTGACCGGCGCCTGGAAGGGCGAGGGCGTGTTCAACATCGAGCAGCTCGATCCCGATCCCTTCATGGAGATGCTCAACACGCAGGGCCTGCCCTGGACGGTTGAGGAACTGGCCGGTCCGGTCGAGTTTTGATGAATTGGGCTTTGATCCTGCCACCTTTGATGTTGGCAGGATCAAACATCTTTATGAATCTGGCATGGTATGGTCACCTGAAAGAGCCGAACAAGGCGCTTTGGGTGGCCGTGCTGGGCAGCTGGGCTTTGGCCTTTTGCGAGTACTGTCTGGCGGTGCCGGCCAACCGCATCGGCTCGAAAGCCTATTCGCTGGCGCAGTTGAAGACCATGCAGGAGGTGTTCTCCCTCGCTGGCTTCGTGCTGGTGGCATGGGCGCTGTTCGGGCAGAAGCCGGGGTTGGCGCAATTGGCTGGTTTCGTGCTGATCGTCGCGGGTGCGGCGCTGATTTTCAAAGGGAATTGAACTGATGGAAACCCGTGCGGGTGATCCGGGCGCTTTTGCCCATTTCGATCTGAACCGTGTCGAGAGCCCGGCCTTCGTGGTCGATGCCGCCAAGCTGCGCGCCAATCTGGCGGTGCTGGCCGATGTGCGCGACCGCGCGGGGATCAAGCTGCTGTCGGCGATGAAAGCCTTTTCCATGTGGCGCATGGCCCCGCTGATCGGCGAGTATCTCGACGGCGTCTGCACCAGCGGCCTGTGGGAAGCGCGTCTGGCCGACGAGCATTACGAGGGCGAGATTGCCACCTATTGCGCGGCCTATAAGGCCGAAGACCTGCCCGAGATCTGCGCGATTTCGGACCATGTGATCTTCAACTCGCCGATGCAGATCGCGCGTTTCCGCCCGGTGCTGGCCGAGCAGCCCAGCGCCTTCGATCTGGGCCTGCGCATCAACCCGCTCCACCGCGAGGGTGAGGTGGAGAAATACGATCCCTGCGCGATCGGCTCGCGTCTGGGCTTCCCGGTGGACCAACTGATGTCCGAGCATCTGGAAGGCGTCACCGGCCTGCATTTCCACACGCTCTGCGAGCAGGATTTCGAGCCGCTGCAGCGCACCTGGGATGCGCTCTATCCGCGTATCGCGCCCTATTTGGCGGCGAATGGCGGCCCCATCCACTGGCTGAACTTCGGCGGCGGGCATCACATCACCCGCGCCGATTACCAGCGCGACGATCTGGTCGCCTTCCTGCAGGCGGTGAAGGCCCAGACCGGCTGCCAACTCTATCTGGAGCCGGGCGAGGCCGTGGCGCTGGACGCGGGCATCCTGATCGGCACGGTGCTCGATTCGCACACCAATGGTGTGCCGGTGGCGATCGTCGATGTCTCGGCCACCTGCCATATGCCCGATGTGATCGAGGCGCCCTATCGCCCCGCCATGCTGGGTGAACTGGCCGAGGGCACCGCAACCCGTCTGGGCGGCCCCTCCTGTCTGGCGGGCGATGTGATCGGCGATTACCGCCTGCCGGTCGCCGTCGAGCCGGGCGCGCGTTTCGCCTTCCTCGATCAGGCGCATTATTCGATGGTGAAGACCACCACCTTCAACGGCGTTCCCTTGCCCTCGATCTGGCTCTGGGATTCGGCGGATGATTCGCTGGAATGCGTGAAGCGATTCGGTTGGGAGACCTTCCGCGACCGACTGTCCTGATTCCCTGTCATAAACGCCGGGGTTTCGCGGGATTTCTGTCATAATCCCGTCACAAAAGACGCATAAGTGCAATGATGGACCACAGCGCCTCCTTTTGACCTTTTGCGGGGTCATCAGGGGGCGTTTTTTCACTTGCAGTTCATGTGCACCGACCTATATGCACCCCCTCGCCGCCCCATGGGGACTTCCAAACCGCAAGGCGGCTTTCACCTGTTGTAGCTCTGGCCTGATGGCCTATTGGGGGTCCCTTGCGTTGTCCATTTATCCTGACGCACCGTCTGTAGCTCGCGCCCTCGCGCCTACCGAACCGGTCATCCTGAATCGCCCGCAGGCCGCTGCGCGCGCTGCCCGCTTCTTTGCCGAGAAGTTTCCGGGCAAGTCGCTCTATGCGGTCAAGGCCAACCCCAGCCCGGACCTGCTCCGCGTGCTGTGGAGCGCCGGCATCACGCATTACGACACCGCCTCGATCGTCGAGGTGCGTCTGGTGCGCGAAACGCTGGGCCCCGATGCCGTGCTGTGCTTCATGCACCCGGTGAAGCCCGCTGCCGCGATTGCCGAGGCCTATCATGTCCATGGCGTGCGCACCTTCAGCCTCGACACCGTCGAGGAGCTGGAGAAGATCGTCGAGGCGACCCGTTCGCCCGACGGCAAGGCCGCCGAGGATCTGTCGCTCTGCGTGCGCCTGCGCGTCTCCTCGGAATATTCCGAGCTGAGCCTGGCGTCGAAGTTCGGTGTTGATCTGGTCGATGCCGCGCCGCTGCTGCAGGCCACCCGTCAGGTTGCCGATTGCCTGGGCATCTGCTTCCACGTCGGTTCGCAGGCGATGACCCCCTTCGCCTATGTCACCGCGCTGGAGCGGGCCCGCGTGGCCATCGTCGATGCGTCGGTCACCGTGGACATCATCGATGTCGGCGGCGGCTTCCCCTCGATCTATCCGGGCATGGTGCCGCCGCCGCTGGAGGATTATTTCGCCTCGATCCACCGCGCCTTCGAATCGCTGCCGGTGTCCTATTCGTCGGAACTGTGGTGCGAGCCGGGCCGTGCCCTCTCGGCCGAGTTCAACTCGATGATCGTGCAGGTCGAGAAGCGTCGCGGCAATGAGCTGTTCATCAATGAAGGCGCTTACGGCGCGCTCTACGATGCCGCCCATGTCGACTGGCGTTTCCCGGTCAAGCGCATCAGCCTGACCGGCCAGGACATCGACGATGAGAACGCCATGGAAGAGTTCGCCTTCTATGGCCCGACCTGCGACGATGCCGACTATATGGAAGGGCCCTTCGTCCTTCCCGCCGGGATCAAGCCGGGCGACTACATCGAAGTGGGCATGCTGGGCGCCTATGGCGCTGCCATGCGCACCCGCTTCAACGGCTTCGGCGCGGGCGAGACGGTGATTGCCACCGACGAGCCCATGGCCAGCCAGTATGCCGGCAAGCGTCGCGATCCGCGCACGTCGGACAATGTGGTGTCGCTGCGCTAAGAGTCTGTTTGGAAATCCGGCGAAAGCCGGATTTCGCGGTGCCGAACCAAAAAATGTGCTCTTCCGCACATTTTTCAAAAAACGGGCGGCCGGAGCGATCCTGCCGCCCTTTTTCTTGTCTCACGCTTCCGGGCGATGGCATCTGGTCGCGATGTTGGGGCCATTTGCCCACTTCTTGCGTTTTGCGGGCTAAAAAGGCGCTAGAGCCTCTTCCCCGATCCGTCTTACATCCCTACATCGCCTCTCACCATGGCACGCCCCAAACCCACCGCTTTCGAAAAGACCAAGACCGTTGCCGAGAACCGGCGCGCGCGCTTCGAATATTTCATCGATGACGTCTATGAGGCGGGCATCGCCCTGACCGGCACCGAGGTCAAATCGCTCCGCTTCGGCGAGGGCTCGATTGCCGAGGCCTATGCCGAGGTGAAGGATTCGCAGGTCTGGCTGGTCAATGCAAATGTGCCCGAATACAACTTCGGCAACCGCTTCAACCATGTGCCCAAGCGCCCGCGCAAGTTGCTGCTGCATGAGCGCGAGATCGCCAAGCTGACCGGCGCGGTGGAGCGCAAGGGCATGACCCTTGTCCCGCTCTCGATCTATTTCAACGGCAAGGGCCGCGCCAAGGTCGAACTGGCTCTGGCCAAGGGCAAGAACAATGCCGACAAGCGCGCCACGGTGAAAGAGCGCGACTGGAAACGCGATCAGGCCCGCATCATGCGGGAGCATAATTAGGAGTGGCCTCGCTCCTGATCTCGAACTGGGCCAGCAAACACTTCCCCACCCGCGAAAAGCTGGAGAAGAACCGCTGGATCCGGCCCTTCGCCCATCTGGTGCTCAAGCCCGATCTGTGGCGCTTCAACCGCCGCAGCGTGCCGCGCGGCATCGCGCTGGGCCTGTTCACGGGCATCGCCATTCCCTTCGCCCATTCGCCCGTCGCGGCGCTGACGGCGGTGGTGGTGCGCGCCAATGTGCCCGTCGCCATCGCCACCACCTGGACCAGCAATCCGCTGACCTGGGCGCTGATTTTCCCCGCCGCCATCGCCATCAGCAACACGCTGGGCTTCCATGTGGACATGACGGCCTTCCGCGCTCTGCTGCATTCCGACGCATCGTTGGGGCAATGGGCCGGGTGGCTCTTGTCGAAGGCGGCGCCCGCCCTCATGCTGGGGCTGCTGGTGGAGGCGACGATTGTCGCCAGCATCGGCTATGGCGCGGCGGCGCTGGGCTGGCGCACCTGGATCGGGCAGAAGCGCAAGCGTCGTCACCATAAAAGGTGAGGATGCGCGCGGGCTTGAATGCTGCGCCCCGGCGGTCCAGACCCGGTGTGCAGGTGAGATCGAAAGGCGGGGAGAACGGCTTGAACCGGGATCGAGCATCGTGCGAAAAAGTGGGAACCGGTTTTTCGCTTAAAACGATGCGACAGCAGAAGGCCCTGGCGCGATGAAGGCCCCGCTGAGCCGCGCCGGCCTGGTGCTGACGGGCGCCCTGGTGGTGACCCTGCTGGGCCTGTGGCTGGCAACGGGCAGCGCGGTGGTTTGCCTTTCCTTTGCTGGCGGTCTGGTGGCGCTGGGCGCTTTGGGCTGGTTGCTGGTCCACAGCAGGCCCGAGGACGGGGCCGGCGATCCGGCCGAGCCCGACTGGTCGGTCACGACCGCTGCCATCGACGGCGATGAGGCTGGTGTGGCGGTGATTGACCGCGCCGGACGTCTGGTGGCGGCCAATGCCAGCTATGAACGGAATTTCGGCGCGGGCGCCGTGCCCACCACGCTGCCGCTGACCTTCGCCGAGGGCGAGGACCTCACCCGAGCAGGCTGGCGCGACGGCAAGGCCGGACCTCTGGCTGCCGACCATGAGGATGGCCGGAGTTGGCTGGTCAGCGTGACCTGCGCCGGTCGTGGCGAATCCTGGCAGATCTGGCGCTTTGCCCCGCAGGAGCGGGTCGAGACCGGCGCCGAACTGGCCGCCGCTCTGCGCGGCAAGCCGGGCCGGGCGCTGTCGCAGGCCGGTTTCGCCGCCGCCATGATCGAGGCCGACGGCACCATCCGCGTCGCCAACGATGGCTTTGCCACCCGCGCGCTGGGCGATGCCGGAGCGGCGCTGGCGGGCAGCGCTTTCGTCGATTATCTGGCGCAGGACGAGCATGATCGCATCTACTGGCAGCGTGATGCCCGCCGCGTCGCGCCGCTGACGCTGTTCTATCTGCCTTTGTCGGACCCCGACCATCCCGAAGACCCCGATCCCGCGCGCGGCACTTCGCTGATGCTGCTGGTCGATCATGGAGTGGGTCTGGGCGGCGGGGGCGGCGATGCCACGGGCGCCGCGCCTCATCTGGAGGCTTTGCTGGCAGGCCTGCCGCTGGGCCTCGCCATGGCCGATCGCGACGGGCGGGTGCTCTTCGCCAACCCGGCCTTTATGCGCGCAGCGGGCCGCGAGGGCGAGGATGCGCCGACCTATCCCACCGATCTGGTGGTGCAAGAGGATAAGGCTGCCCTCTCCGATGCCTTGCGCCGCTTCGGCCATGGCCCGGCGACCAGCGGCGATGTTGCGGTCAGGCTTTCCGCCCAGCCCGATGAGCCGGTTTCGCTCAGCCTTGCCGGGGTGAGGGGGCTGGGCGAGGCCGCGGTGCTGCTGGGCCTCACCGACACCAGCGAGGAAATCCGCCTCAAGCGTCAGGTGGCGCAGGCCACCAAGATGCAGGCCGTGGGCCAGCTGGCGGGCGGCGTGGCGCATGACTTCAACAATGTGCTCACCGCCATCATCGGCACCTGCGACCTGATGCTGTTGCGCCATACGCCCGGCGATTCGGACTATGACGATATTCAGCAGATCCGCGCCAATTCGAACCGTGCGGCGTCTTTGACGCGCCAGTTGCTGGCCTTCAGCCGCCAGCAGACCTTGCGCCCCGAAGTGTTGCAACTGCCCGATATCGTGAGCGAAATCAGCCAGATGCTGCGCCGCCTGATCGGCGAGAAGATCCAGCTTGTCGTTACCCATGACCGCGATCTGGGCGCGGTGCGCGCCGACCCGACCCAGTTGGAGCAGGTGATTGTCAATCTGGCGGTCAATGCGCGCGATGCCATCCACGACCATGCGGGCAAGGTTGGCGGCGATGGCGCGGGGCGTCTGGCGCTTTCCACCCGCCGCGTGCCCGCCGCCCAAGTGCGGGCGATGCGCAGCGAGATTCTGCCCATTGCCGATTACACCGCTCTGGTGGTCGAAGACACCGGCGGCGGCATTCCGCAGGAGATCATCGGCAAGATCTGGGAACCCTTCTTCACCACCAAGGAGCAGGGCAAGGGCACGGGTCTGGGCCTTTCAACGGTCTATGGCATCGTCAAGCAATCGGGCGGTTTCATCTTCGCCGAGAGTGAGGCGGGGGTGGGCACGCGCTTCAGCATCTATCTGCCGGTGCATCACGAACTGCCGGGGCAGAGTGCCCCGCCGCGCCTGAAGGATGCCCCGGTGGTGACGGCCTGGGCGGGCGGCGGCGACATTCTGCTGGTCGAGGATGAGGATGCCGTGCGCGTGGTCGCCGAGCGTGCCCTGACCCGCGCGGGCTACAGCGTCACCAGCGCCAGCGATGGCGAGGAGGGGCTGGAGCAGGTCGAAAAGCGTCTCGAATCGGGGCAGGCGATGTTCGATCTGGTGCTCTCCGATGTGGTGATGCCGATCATGGACGGGCCCGCCATGGCGCGTGCGGCGCGCAAGATCGCGCCTTTGGTGCCGGTGCTGTTCATGTCAGGCTATGCCGAGGAACAGCTGCGGCGCGAGATCGATATCGACAATATGTATTTCATTCCCAAACCTTTTTCGGTGAGTCAGATCGGCGAAAAGGTCGCCTCGATCCTGGCGGTGACGGCGAAAGTGGGATGACGGAAATTTTTTGTTCTCTTCTTGTTCGATAAGAACAAATGCGATACAAGTGCGCCTGTGTTGACGTACACGGTCAAGCTCTTATCGCATGGAGGCGAACATGGCGGCTCAGCTGAAACTGATTCAGGAAGGCAAAGACAAAGACATGGATCGTCAAAAGGCGCTGGAAGCAGCGCTCGCGCAGATTGACCGTGCGTTCGGCAAGGGCTCGGCGATGAAGCTGGGCTCGAAGACGACGATGCAGGTGGAGGCGATCTCCACGGGCTCGCTGGGCCTGGACATCGCGCTGGGCGTCGGCGGCCTGCCGCGCGGCCGCATCATCGAAATCTACGGCCCGGAATCCTCGGGCAAGACCACGCTGACGCTGCAGGTCATCGCCGAGGCGCAGAAGATGGGCGGCACCGGCGGCCTTCGTCGACGCCGAGCACGCGCTGGACCCGGTCTATGCCGGCAAGCTGGGCGTCAACGTGCGACGACCTGCTGGTCTCGCAGCCGGACACCGGCGAGCAGGCGCTGGAAATCGCCGACACGCTGGTGCGCTCGGGCGCGATCGACGTGCTCGTCGTCGACTCGGTCGCGGCGCTGGTGCCCCGGGCCGAAATCGAAGGCGAGATGGGCGATTCAGCTGCCGGGCCTGCAGGCCCGCCTGATGAGCCAGGCGCTGCGCAAGCTGACCGGCACGATCAAGCCGTTCGCACTGCATGGTGATCTTCATCAACCAGATCCGCATGAAGATCGGCGTGATGTTCGGCAACCCGGAAACCACCACGGGCGGCAACGCGCTGAAGTTCTACGCCTCGGTGCGTCTGGACATCCGCCGCATCGGCGCGATCAAGGAGGGCGACGAGGTCGTCGGCAACGAGACCCGCGTGAAGGTCGTCAAGAACAAGGTGGCGCCGCCCTTCAAGCAGGTCGAGTTCGACATCATGTATGGCGAGGGCATCTCCAAGATCGGCGAGATCATCGATCTGGGCGTGAAGGCGGGCCTGGTCGAGAAGTCGGGCGCCTGGTTCAGCTATGATTCGGTGCGCATCGGGCAGGGACGTGAAAACTCCAAGACCTTCCTGCGCGAACACCCCGAAATGGCCGACAAGCTGGAGGCCGCGATCCGCGGCCAGACGGAAGGGTTGTCCGATGGCATGATGGCCGGGCCCGACGCCGAAGACGAGGGTTGAGAGATCAAGAGGGGAGCATCTGGCGATGCTCCCCTTTCTCTTTGGGTGCCTTTAAGGTGATTTTGCCGGTCAGACTGATCGGCTTTGGGAAAAGATACGGCTTTGGCGCTTGTTTGGCGGCGCGTCGTGTCTTATCGCGCTGGCCATGATCTCGACCAACGACATTCGCCGCTCGTTTCTCGAATACTTCGGTTCGCAGGGCCACGATGTGGTGCCCTCCGCGCCGCTGGTGCCGTATAACGACCCGACCCTGATGTTCACCAACGCGGGCATGGTCCAGTTCAAGAACGTCTTCACGGGGCTGGAAACGCGCGCCATCCCGCGTGCCACCACCAGCCAGAAGTGCGTGCGCGCCGGCGGCAAGCACAACGACCTGGACAACGTCGGCTACACCGCGCGGCACCACACCTTCTTCGAAATGCTGGGCAACTTCTCCTTCGGCGACTATTTCAAGGAGCAGGCGATCACCCATGCCTGGACCCTGCTGACCAAGGAATGGGGCCTGCCCAAGGACAAGCTCTGGGTCACCGTCTACGCCACCGACGACGAGGCCTACGACATCTGGAAGAAGATCGCAGGCCTGTCGGACGACCGTATCATCCGCATCGGCGACAACAAGGGCGCGCCCTATGCGTCCGACAACTTCTGGGCGATGGGCGACACCGGTCCCTGCGGCCCCTGCACCGAGATCTTCTTCGACCATGGGCCGGATATCTGGGGCGGCCCGCCCGGTTCGCCGGAAGAGGACGGCGACCGCTTCATCGAGATCTGGAACCTCGTCTTCATGCAGTTCGAGCCGCCAGGCCGATGGCGTCGCGCATCGCGCTGCCGCGCCCCAGCATCGACACCGGCATGGGCCTGGAGCGCATCGCCGCGGTCCTGCAGGGCGTGCATGCCAACTACGAGATCGACCTGTTCCAGGCGCTGATCGCTGCCAGCGAGTCGCTGACGGGCGTCAAGGCTCAAGGCGACCAACGACGACCAGCCATCGCTGAAGGTGATCGCCGACCATCTGCGCTCCTCCAGCTTCCTGATCGCCGACGGCGTGCTGCCGTCCAACGAAGGTCGCGGCTACGTGCTGCGCCGCATCATGCGCCGCGCGATGCGCCATGCCAACAAGCTGGGCGCCAAGCAGCCGTTCATCCACCGTCTGGTGCCCGCGCTGGTCGCCGAGATGGGCGATGCCTATCCCGAGCTGAGGCCGCGCTCAGCCGCTGATCCAGGACGTGCTGAAGCGCGAGGAAGAACAGTTCGCCAAGACCCTGGAGCAAGGCCTGAAGATCCTCGAACAGAAGCCACTGAAAATCTGGTCGAAGGCGGCACGCTGCCCGGCGAAACGTCGCGTTCAAGCTGTACGACACCTATGGCTTCCCGGTCGACCTGACCGAGGATGCGCTGCGTTCGCGTGGCATCGCGGTCGACAAGGACGGCTTTGATTCCGCCATGGCCCAGCAGAAGGCTGCTGCACGCGCGGCCTGGAAGGGCAGCGGCGAGGCGGCAGCGGGCGAAGTGTGGTTCGACATTGCCGAACGCATCGGCGCGACCGAATTCACCGGCTACACCAGCACGACCGGCGAGGCGCAGATCGCCGCCATCCTGAAGGATGGCCAGGCCGTCGAGCGCCAGGGCGGGTGACACTGTCACCATCCTGACCAACCAGACGCCGTTCTACGCCGAGTCGGGCGGCCAGGTCGGCGACAGTGCCGGTACGATCACCGGCGCCGATGGTCTGAAGATTATCATTGCGGACACCTCCAAGCCGCTGGGTCGTTTGCATGCGCATAGCGGCACGGTGGAGAGCGGCACGGTGAAGGTGGGCGACGCCGTGGCGCTGGCCATCGATGTGGCGCGCCGGGATGCGAGGCCACCGCGCTCAACCACTCCGCGACCCACCTGCTGCATGCCGCGCTGCGCCAGGTACTGGGCGACCACGTACAGCAGAAGGGCTCGCTGGTGGACAGCCGGAGCGCCTGCGTTTCGACTTCTCGCAGCCCACGGCGCTGACGCCCGAAGACATCACCGCCATCGAGGCCGAGGTGAATGCTGAAATCCGTGGCAATGAGGCGGTCACGACTCGCCTGATGAGCCCGGAGGATGCCATCGCCAAGGCCAAGGGCGCCATGGCGCTGTTCGGCGAGAAGTACGGCGAGGAGGTGCGCGTGCTCTCGATGGGGGCGCTCAGCGGTGGTCGCAATTATTCGGTCGAGCTTTGCGGCGGAACTCATGTCCGTGCGCTGGGCGATATCGGCGTGCTGCGCATTGTGGGCGAAAGTGCTGTGTCCTCGGGCGTGCGTCGTATCGAGGCGCTGACCGGTGAGGGCGCTCGCCAGTGGCTGGTGCATCGCGAGGATCAGTTGAAGGGGGCGGCTGCCGCGCTGCGCACCACGCCCGACGAGGTCGAGGCGCGTGTCGTGGCTTTGCTCGATGAGCGCCGTAAGCTGGAGCGTGAGCTGGCCGAGGCCAAGAAGGCTCTGGCGCTGGGCGGCGGTTCGGGTGCGGCTCAGGCTGCGGACGAGGATGTCGGCGGGGTAAAGTTCTCCGGGCAGGTGCTCGAAGGACTTGATCCCAAGGAACTGCGCGGGCTGCTCGATCAGGCCAAGCAGCGTTTGGGCAGCGGCGTCGCTGTGATCGTCGCGGTCAATGAGGGCAAGGCGAGCATCGCCGCTGCCGTGACCGAGGATCTGACCGGCAAGGTCAGCGCGGTCGATCTGGTACGTGCGGGCGTCGAGGCGCTAGGCGGCAAGGGCGGCGGTGGTCGTCCGGATATGGCCCAGGGCGGCGGCCCGGATGGCGAGAAGGGCGCGGCGGCTATCGCCGCGGCCAAGGCCGTGATCGCGGGCTGAACCCTGCGACAGCTCCGGCGTTGATTGCGTTGCTATCCGATGAGGCCGCCATGGCGAAAGCTGTGGCGGCCTCTTCCGTTATGGATGAGCGTGGTGATGACCCGAAATGCCACGGGAAGAGAGGTGCATATGGCCTGCGCGCTGTTCCCATCGTGGCGGCGGTGCTGGTTTCGCTCTCGCCCCTCGTGGCGAATCGCGCTTGCTCCCAGGTTTTGTGATCCGCGCCATTGCCTGCCCCGGCAAAGCTTGCACCTTGGCCAAAGGGCGTTTTCGGCAATCTGCGGTATGTTGAGGAGGCGGGCGACCTTCTCGGCTATGGACTGTGCATCTTCCAGCGTGACGGTCGCGCCATGGGCATGGCTTTGAACTGATCTACCGCGATGCCGGGGAGCGGGATGATCCTGCCGGGACATTGCTGCGTTTGACTTGGGCCGGGCGGTGTCTGAAGCTGTCTTTATGGAAGAATGGTCAGTCGCTGCCCTTGCTGAAAGAGGATGCTCTGCTTCACCCGCAAGCGCGCGCTATGGGTTGGTTGTGGCGCATGCGATGGAAGAACCGCAACGCCGCAAAATTGACCACACAGGCGTGACAAAAAGCGCAAGAACCAGGGAAAAGCAATATGATCCTGCTGGCATGGATGGCCCTGGCCGCGATGAGTGACGCTCAGATCGCCACGGCGCGCAAAGCCGCTCCCGCCGATGTGCGCGCGGTGGTGGACCGCTGGGAGATGTGCAACCATTGGGGCGGCGAGGAGCCTTACGACAAGGCGCGCGCTCGCCAGATCGAACGCGCCTCGGCCAAGCTGCGTTGCGACCGCCTCGATGCCGATGAGGCGGCGTTGCGTCGCCGCTATGTCCACCGCCCCAACATCCTGCGGCTGCTGACCGCCGCGCACGACATCTATTGAACGCTTAGACCGCGGCGCCTTTCTCGCGCAGAGTGGCGCTTTTCAGGCTTGGCTTTTCGGTGAGGCCGCCCTCGGCCATGATCTGCTCGCGGAATTCGTCGCGCTTTTCGTGGATCGAGGCGATGACGAAGCCCATCGGCACGCCCAGATCGACCAGCACCGCCTCGGAAAGCTGCAGCGAGGATTCCAGCGTCTCTGGCACGGCCAGGCTGGCGCCTGCCTTGTACAAAGCGGCGGCATGGGTGGCGTCACGCGCGCGGGCGATCAGCGGCAGGTCGGGGTAGGCCGCGCGCATCTTGCGCACCAGCCTTTGCGCGATCACCGGCTCGTCCATGGTCAGGATCACCGTGCGGGCCTGCGCCAGCCCCAGCCGCTCCAGCGTATGGCCACTCGCCGCATCGCCGAAGGTGGCGTGATAGCCCGCCCGCAGCGCGCTGTTGATCAGGTCGGGATTGGAGTCGACCGCGATATAGGGCTTGCCGTGATGGCGCAGCATATCGGCCACCAGCCGCCCGACGCGACCGAAACCGATGATGATGGCGCGGGGCTCATCGCTGTCTCCTGCTTCGGGCGGCAGCACGGCGCCCCCGGCATCGACCTTGCGGGCCAGACGCCGTCCGGCCCAGGCCAGACCGGGCGTGATGGTCAGCCCCAGAGCGGTGACGATCTGCCAGAATTGCGCGGTGCTCGGCTGGATCAGCGCCGCGCCGCTCGCCGCCGTCAGCACGATCAGCGTCGATTCCGAAGGGCTCGACATCAGGATGCCGGTTTCCGCCGCCATGCCCGCGCGCGCGCCCATCACCCGCAGCATCGTGCCGGTGACCACCGCCTTCACCACCACCACGCCGATGGTGGCGCCCACGATCATCGGCCAGTGGCGCGCGACCATGGACAGGTCGATGCTCATGCCGATGGTGATCAGGAAGACGCCCAGAGCAAGCCCCTTGAAGGGCGCGGTCATGCCTTCGACCTCGCCGTGATAGGGTGTTTCGCCGATCAGCAGGCCGGCGATCAGCGCGCCGACGATGGGCGACAGGCCCACGCTGGCGGTCGCCAGAGCCGCAGTGATGACCACGATCAGGCTGGTGGCCAGAAACAGCTCGGGGCTCTTGGTACGCGCCGCCTGAGCGAACAGCGGGGGCAGCAGATAGCGCCCGCCCACCAGCAGCACCGTCACCAGCGCCACGCCAAGGCCCAGCGTGTGGAGCAGGGTGCCCCAGCCTCCGCCATTGTGCGGGGCCAGCGCACCCAGCAGGAAGATCGTGGGGACCAGCGCCAGATCCTCGAACAGCAGCATCGACAGCGCCGCGCGGCCCACCGGCGTCACCGTGCCCGCGATGGGCAGCACCAGCGCGGTGGAGCTCATGGCGAGGGCAAGGCCGAGGCCCAGCGCGCCCGCGCTGCTCTCACCCACAAAGGCCAATGCGAAGCCGATGATCGCGGCAGACCCGGTCAGCTCCAGCGCGCCGAGGCCGAAAACCTGCCGTCGCATGGCCCATAAGCGGTCGAAGCTCAGCTCCAGCCCGACGTTGAACAGCAGCAGGATGATGCCAAATTCGGCGAAGGGCTTGAGCGAATCAGGATCGGTGATGGTGACATAGGCCAGCCACGGATAATCAAACACCTGACGGCCCAGCCCATAAGGGCCGACCAGCAGGCCCACCAGAATAAAGCCAATCACCGGCGTGACACGGAAACGGGCAAACAGCGGGATAACGATCCCCGCCGCGCCCAGAATCACCAACGCATCGCCAAGAGGAGAAGAAGGGGAGAACACATTCGCATCAGTCATGCCGGGCAGGGTATGGCATGGGGAGGGGGATGTCACGGCGTGAGGGGGCTCACTGTGTGACAAACCGTGTCCGGAATGGTTTCAGGCAGGAAAAGGGGAAATGCGAGGGTGTTACACCCTCGCGCTCCCATGAATGTCTGCGTGGGCGCTTCGGGTTCGGCCTGGGCGCAAGGTCGCCGCGCCGCAGGTGGATCGTTCGGGCGCAACGACCGGGTGCCATTGCCCCGGCGTCGGAAGACGTTCCGGGAGCGCGAGGGGGTAACCCCCTCGCATCTTCTGTTATAAAAAAAAGGGGCCCGGTTTCCCGAGCCCCTTTCTTGTTTCACCGATGGCGCGAAGGCTTACGCCCAGGCGGCCATTTCGGATTCGAGGTTCTTCACGATTTCCTCGAAGAACTGCTCGGTGGTCATCCAGTTCTGATCGGGGCCGATCAGCAGCGCCAGATCCTTGGTCATCTTGCCGCTTTCGACGGTCTTGATGCAGACGGCTTCCAGCGTCTCGGCGAACTTCACCACGTCGGGCGTGTTGTCGAACTTGCCGCGATAGATCAGGCCGCGCGTCCAGGCGAAGATCGAGGCGATCGGGTTGGTCGAGGTCGCCTTGCCCTGCTGGTGCTGGCGATAGTGGCGGGTCACGGTGCCATGGGCGGCCTCGGCCTCCACGGTCTTGCCATCGGGGCTCATCAGCACCGAGGTCATCAGGCCCAGCGAGCCGAAGCCCTGCGCCACGATGTCCGACTGCACGTCGCCGTCGTAGTTCTTGCAGGCCCAGACGAACTTGCCCGACCACTTCAGGGCCGAGGCGACCATGTCGTCGATCAGACGGTGCTCGTACCAGATCTTGGCGGTTTCGAACTTCTCCTTGAAGCCTTCGGTCTCGAAGACCTCAGCGAACAGATCCTTGAAGCGGCCGTCATAGGCCTTCAGGATGGTGTTCTTGGTGGAGAGGTACACCGGCCAGCCCAGCGCCAGGCCATAGTTGAACGAGGCGCGCGCGAAGTCGCGGATCGATTCGTCGAGGTTGTACATGGCCATGGCCACGCCGGCGTCGGGGAACTTGAAGACCTCGCGGTCGATCACTTCGCCATTGTCGCCTTCCCAGACGAGGCGCAGCTTGCCGGGGCCGGGCACCTTGAAGTCGGTCGCGCGGTACTGGTCACCGAAAGCGTGACGGCCGACCACGATGGGGTCGGTCCAGCCGGGGACCAGACGGGGCACGTTGCTGATCACGATGGGTTCGCGGAAGACCACGCCGCCCAGGATGTTGCGGATGGTGCCGTTGGGCGACTTCCACATTTCCTTGAGGTTGAATTCCTCGACGCGGGCCTCATCGGGGGTGATGGTGGCGCACTTCACGCCCACGCCATACTGCTTGATGGCGTTGGCCGAATCGATGGTGATCTGGTCGTTCGTCTCGTCGCGCTTTTCGACCGAGAGGTCGAAATACTTCAGATCGATGTCGAGATAGGGCAGGATCAGACGCTCGCGGATCCACTGCCAGATGATCTTCGTCATTTCATCGCCATCGATCTCGACGACGGGGTTGGCAACCTTGATCTTGGCCATGTTCTCTCACTTTCCCTTATGGATTGGGTTATGGCGGATTGGGCGACGCCGGATGGGGATGCGCGGCGCGCTCTGAACGGATGTGCGATGAAGAATAGCATCGGCCTTTAGCAGACGCGCGGCGCTTCGCAAGGCATGGAAACAGCGGGAAGCGCCTAGGCTTTGGTCGATAGATGCTAATGAGAATAGAGAGCATTTATCAGGCATGGCGCGCCAAACGGTTGAGCGCGTGAGCCCCTCGTGTTGTCGGGTAAAAGGATGGGGCCGATCTGCGCGACACGATGCGCGCTTGTGCGGCCTGGCGTGCTGCGTGAAGCTGCGGCTCGGGAAGGGGCGCTGCGCGCAGATACGAAAAAGCCCGCGCAATCCATTGGATTGGCGGGCTTTTCGAATGGTGGGCGTAGGAAGGATTGAACTTCCGACCCCTGCGATGTCAACACAGTGCTCTACCACTGAGCTATACGCCCACACTCATTCGTCCCTGCCGTTTGCGGTTGTTTGAAGAACCGCGCCGGGCAGGGGCTGGCCTTTAGACGCGGCTTTTTTTTCGCGCAAGCCTCAATGTGAAAAATTTTGGAAAAAACTCAAATATCGGTCTCAGATGCTTGCCTGGGTGGGCTGACCGAAGACGCGCTGCACCTCCATCACCAGATCGCGCAGGTGAAAGGGTTTGGACAGCACGCGGGCCTGCGGGGCCTCGCGACTGGCCTTGAGCGTGACGGCGGCAAAGCCGGTGATGAACATCACCTTGGTGTGCGGGCTGATCTCGGCGCAGCGCTGGGCCAGTTCGATGCCGTCCATCTCGGGCATCACGATGTCGGAGAGCAGCAGGTCGAATCGCTCGCCCTGGAGCCAGGGCAGGGCGGCGGTGCCGCGATCCACAGCCACCACCTCATAGCCCGCATTTTCCAGAGCACGGGCCAGATAGGTGCGCATGGCGGGTTCATCTTCGGCAAGCAGAATACGGATCATGGGTCTCGGGCGCCTTTTGTGCGTTTCGCTCACCACCATACAGCGGTGGGAGTAAAGAATTTCTCCCATCATGCTCTTCCTTGTGAGGGCAAGAAAGGCTGCGCGCCGCAGATCGGGGGATGTTCGTCGCAACCGGCCCGGATCGGCTGCCGGAAAACGCATGACGGAAATATGTCTGTCGAATGGCTGGATTTTTGACAGGCGCGCCTTGCGCATGCCACATAAATGTCATGCGCGAAATCTCCCCAGCCTCCGGCGATTCGAGCGGTTTTGATGTGCCTGACGTGCCCGGCTGCGCGGGGCCGCCCTTTGTGCTGACCATGCCCGACCCGAGCCAGATGCCGGTGCTGATCTGCGCGCCGCATGGCGGCCGGGCCTATACGCCCGCGCTGCTGGCCGCGTTGCGGGAAGGGGACAGGGCCGCGCTCCGGCTGGAGGACCGGCTGATCGACATCATCGCCACCCGCGTGGCGCAGGAGACTCGCGCCGGGCTGATGGTGGCGCGCGCGCCCAGGGCCGTGCTCGATCTCAACCGCGCGCCCGACGATGTCGACTGGGGCATGATTCCCGAGGCCGAGCGCGCCGAGGCGCTGGCGGCCACGCTTCAGGCGGGCGGCACGGTGCGGGCGCAATCCTATCCCAGCCAGCGGGTGCGGGCCGGGCTGGGGCTGGTGCCGCGCCGGGTGCCGGGGCTGGGCGAGCTGTGGCGGCGGCCCTTGGCGGGCAACGTGCTGGCGCGGCGAATCGCGGGGCTGCATGTGCCCTATCATGCCTGCGTCAGCGAGCAGTTGGCTGTGTTGCGCGCCCGCTGGGGGACAGCCCTGCTGATCGACCTGCACTCCATGCCGCCGCTGCCCTGCGCGCCGGGGGACACGCCGGTGACCTGTGTGCTGGGCGACCGTTTCGGGTCGAGCTGCGGCACGGCGCTGATGGCCAAGGCCTTTGGCGCGCTGGACGAATCGGGTTGGCTGGTGGCGCATAATCGCCCCTATGCCGGGGGCTATGTGCTGGACCGCCATGCTGCTCCGCGTGACGGCATCCATGCGTTCCAACTGGAAATCGACCGGGCGGCCTATCTCGATTCGCGGCTGGTCGATCTGGGGCCGGGCGCCGATGGCGTGGTCGAGCGGCTGGTGACGATGGTGCGGCGTCTGGCCGGTGATGTGGCCGCGATGGGCAGCATGCTGCTCGATATGCGGCCCTCCGACTGGGCCGAAGCGGCGGAATAAGCCCTTGGGGGAGCGCTATCTTCCTCACGAATCATGAACCGGATAAAAAACCACCTCGCGCCAGAGGGCACGAGGTGGCCAAGGTTCAGGGAGGAGGTGCACGGCGTGCACCAATCCTGCCATGCCATGAGGGAAGCACGGCAGAACGATTGCATCATATGCTCCCGAGCCAGACCATGCAAGGGGGCCGGGCCGGTAAATTCGTTGGGCTACACTATGGCGGTACTGGTTTGCGACGTACCGTGCTGGTTCGCCAAGGCCTTGGCAGACAGGCGTTCCCGGCGCGATGCGGGCTTGGGGTGTATCGGCAATAGTTGGACTGAATAGGTATTTGCGGGCTGTTTTGAGGGGGAAAGGGAAAAGCGAGGGGGTTACCCCCTCGCGCTCCCATAACGTCTCCCGACTGTATGGCAGCGGCGCCGCATCCTCGCGCACCAACTCTCCACCAGCGCAGCAAAAAGGCGCCGCAGGCAAAAAGCCCCGGCGCCTTTTCGTCGTTCGAAAACCTGCGACGCTGCGGCTTGGCCCTAAGGCCGAACCCGAAGCGCAACGCAGACATTAAAGGGAGCGCGAGGGTGTAACACCCTCGCACGTCACCTTTCTGCCTTGATCAAGCAGGCAGCGTCACATTCGGCTGAGGCAGCACGCCCAGCGCAACCTGACGGCCGAAGATCTCGCGCATCAGGTCCAGGCTGAACAGGTGAGCGAAGACCAGCGGCAGCAGGCCCGACTGGTTCCAGCCGCGCAGCACGTCGCCGCGCACTTCCTGCAGCTTGGCCTGATCGACCATCTTGAAGCCGCGATAGACGAAGGGCTGCTCGCTGCCGTCCTGCTGGATGGCGACTTCGCCCTCGATCAGCAGGCCGTGCTTTTCCAGCTCCTTGACGAAGGCGCCGGTGCGCAGGCCGGCCTGCTCGAACTGCTCGCAGAAGCCGAGCATGCCCGTGGTGGTCTCGCTCGGCTGGTCGCCGTCGAACAGGGCGGCGCCTTCCTCGAACTCACCGATCAGGCCGCTGGTCGGGTCGAAGCACAGGCTCAGCTCTTCGGCCTGCGGGTTCAGGCGGGCCAGCATGAAGGGATAGCGGCGCGCATAGGCCGGGATGTAGACGTTCTCGGCGACCGTGCCCTCGGCGTCGACGAAGACGTTCACGCCCTCGTTCAGGCCCATCAGCGCCAGAGGCACCGAATCGTCACCCGACGAAAAGACGATCGGGAAGAAGCGACCGGCCTGCGGAAATTCTTCCACCGTCAGCGGGATGGCGTGCTGGCCCACCAGCCAGTCGGCCTTGTCGACGCTGCGGCTCTTCCAGGTCGCGTGGTCGCGGCTGTTGAGCGGAACCAGGTCCTTGTAGAAGATCGGCAGACCGGGATTTTGCGGCGCGCTGGCCATGTCAGGTGTCTCCGTAAGCAAAGCGGGCGCCTTGGCCCCCCATTTAAAGGGCGGGTCTTAGAAGGTGGCGCCGATGCTTGCAAGCGGGTGAGAGGTTAGAGCGTTTTCGCTATTTGCGAAAACGCTCTCGTCTTTGTTTGCCGCATTTTCCGAGCCGTTGACCGTGAACGGTCAACTTGAAAATGCTCTAGGCGTTTGGCGGTACGAGTTTACCCGGATTGAGCAATCCCTGCGGATCGAGGGCCGCTTTCACCGCGCGCAGCAAGGTTAAGGCGGCGGGATCGGCGGTATGGGCCAACTCCTTGATCTTGTTCTGGCCGATGCCATGCTCGGCGCTGATCGAGCCGCCCCAGCGGGTCACCTCGTCATAGACGAAGGCGCTGATGGTCTTGCCCTCGGTCAGGTCCCAGCCCGGCGCGGTGCCGGGGGCGGCGAGCACATGGTAATGGATGTTGCCGTCGCCCAGATGACCGAAAGCCACGACATGCGTGCCGGGGAACTTCACTTCGATCTGCGGCGAGACCTGCTCGATGAAATCGGGCATGCGTTCGACCGCGACGGAAATGTCATGCTGCACGGCGGGGCCCTTGGCGCGCTCGGCGAAGGGAACTTCCTCGCGAATCAGCCAGAAGGCGTCGGCCTGGGCTTCGCTGGAGGCGATGGCGGCATCCTGCACCAGACCGGTTTCAAAGGCCTCGGCCAGAGTGTTTTCCACCCGCTCGGCCAGCGAATCGGCGCCTTCGGCATCGGCCACGATCTCGATCAGCGCATGCCAGGCATGGTCGCCCTCCAGCGGCTTGCGGGCCTTGGCGGTATGCTCCAGCACGGCCTCAAGGCTGGCCTGAGGCACGACCTCGAAGCCTTCCAGCGAGGCGCCCAGACGGCGCTGACAATGGATCAACAGTGCGCGGGCGGCGTGGATGCTTTCCACCCCGGCCCAGACCACGCGGCGCTCGGCAATGCCGGGGGAGAGCGCGAGCGTCGCCGCCGTCACCATGCCCAGCGTGCCTTCGGAGCCGATGAAAAGCTGCTTCAGGTCAAAGCCGCGATTGTCCTTCTTGAGCGGGGTGAGCGCCGACCAGATCGTGCCATCGGCCAGCACCACCTCCAGCCCCAGCACCTGGTCGCGCATATTGCCATGGCGCAACACTTGCGTACCGCCCGCATTGGTCGAGACCAGACCGCCGACCGTGGCCGATCCCTTGCCGCCCAGGGTGAGGGGAAAGCGCAGGCCCTGCGCCTCGGCGGCTTCATGCAAGGTCTGCAGAATCACGCCCGCGCCGCAGGTGACCTTCAGCGCATCCTTGTCGATCACGCCGATGGCATTCATCCGCCGCAGCGAGACGAGCAGGCTGTGCCCGCTGTCATCCGGCGTGGCGCCGCCCACCATGCCGCTGTTGCCGCCCTGAGGCACGATCGTCACGCCGGCGGCGGCCGCCAGCCTGACCAGCGCGCTCAATTGCGCGGTGTCGGCGGGGGGAGGCCAGCGCCAGCGCGCGGCCGGTGTAACGCCCGCGCCAATCGGTCAGCCAGGGGGCCATGGCATCGGGATCGCGGGTCAGTCCGGCCTCGCCCAGCAGCGTGGCAAGCTGCCCTAAAAACCCTTCCGGAGCGGAGATTTCGCTGTTAGCCTCGGCGAGGGAACGCGAAAAAGAATGCAGGGTATCGGTCATCCGACCCCTATGCCACAGTCGGAGGGCGAGGTTAAGTGCGACGGACCGGAATGGCGCGGTTTGAACCATCCTTGGGGGCAGGTTAAGCGATGGTTCAAACATTGCAGGCCATAGCGCTCGACATACAGTCAGGGACATATGTGAGGCCTTTTGACCATCACCCGTTTCAGCATTGCCTGTTTCGGGTCACGGTCGTCCATTGAACCATGAAATGCGGTTATGCTCTTCTTGCCCTTGCGGGGCTGGTGCTGGCGGGAGCGGCACAGGCTGACATGCTGCCGCCCGTCGGGGGCAGAAGCTTTGGGCCGATTGGTGGCAGCAACCCCGAACAGGTTCGTATCGAACAGCATTTCTCCATCCGCATCGCGCCCGGCGGGCCGGTGATGCCGCCCGACATGATGGACGATCTGATGGATGAGCGGCCCGAGCGCTTCGAGGAAAAGGCGATGGGCAAATGCTTCGCCTCGGGCGCGGTGCTGGGGGTGCAGAGCGCGGAGGGCAACCGCCTGCTGCTGTTCATGCGCGATCAGCACATCATCTCGGCGGTGCTGGAAAAGGCCTGTCGCGCGCGTGATTTCTACTCCGGCTTTTATGTCGAGCGCAGCCCGGACGGGCAGGTCTGCGTCGATCGCGACCGGCTGCAGGCGCGCAGCGGCGCCAGTTGCCATATTGCCCGCCTGCGCGCGCTGATCGCTCTGCCCTGGCGGCGTTAGGGTGTATTTCGCCCCAATGGCACGCTGATCGGGCGATTTTCTTGACTTTTATGGTTCATTGCGATTAGGCCTCGGCACCCGCGCCGGGCGTATCATGTTGATGCATGGCTTTGGCGAAGCAGGGACGGCCCAACGGGGGGCGGCTATCCCAAGCATGATTGTCCCAATCCTTCTCTATCGGAACATGACCAACCCATGAGTTTTGCCGATCTCGGCCTGTCGGATGAATTGCTGCGCTCGGTCGCGGCTTCCGGTTATGACACGCCCACGCCGATCCAGGCCCAGGCCATCCCCACCGTGCTGATGATGCGCGACCTGATCGCCATCGCCCAGACGGGCACTGGCAAGACGGCCGGTTTCGTGCTGCCGATGATCGACATTCTCGCGCATGGCCGTCGCCGCGCGCTGATGCCGCGCAGCCTGATCCTGGAGCCGACGCGCGAGCTGGCCGCTCAGGTTGCCGAGAATTTCGAGAAATACGGCAAGAACCATGATCTGAAGATGGCGCTGCTGATCGGCGGCGTGCAGATGGGCGATCAGGTGAAGGCCCTTTCGGACGGTGTGGACGTGCTGATCGCCACGCCGGGCCGGTTGATGGACCTGTTCCAGCGCGGCAAGATCCTGCTGACGGGTTGCAGCATGCTGGTGATCGACGAAGCCGACCGCATGCTCGACATGGGCTTCATCCCCGACATTGAAGAGATCTGCTCGAAGCTGCCCGCGCAGCGCCAGACCCTGCTGTTCAGCGCGACCATGCCGCCGCCGATCAAGAAGCTGGCCGACAAGTTCCTGAGCAATCCCAAATACATCGAGGTGGCCCGCCCCGCCTCGACCAACATCAACATCGTCCAGCACAAGGTGAAATGCGTTTCGCGCCAGAAGCGCGAAGTGCTGCGTCATCTGCTGCGCACGGACAATGTCTCCACCGCGATCATCTTCGCCAACCGCAAGACCACCGTGCGCGAACTGGCCAAGAGCCTGAAGCGCCACGGCTTTTCGGCAGGCGAAATCCATGGCGACATGGACCAGTCGAGCCGCATCGCCGAGCTGGACCGTTTCAAGGCGGGCGCGATCAACATTCTGGTCGCCAGCGATGTGGCGGCGCGTGGCATCGACGTGAAGGGCGTTTCGCACGTCTTCAACTTCGACACGCCGTGGCATCCGGATGATTATGTGCACCGCATCGGCCGCACCGGTCGCGGCGGGGCGACGGGCCGGGCCTTCACGCTCTATTCGAGCGAGGATGCCGAGGCGATCGCGAATGTCGAGAAGCTGACCGGCGGCGCGATCCCCGAGATCAAGGTCGATCTGGGCGGCGCGACCGAAGAGGACAAGCCGGTGCGCGAGAAGCGCGAGAGCAAGCCCTCTGCCGAGAAGCCCGCTGCCGAAAAGAAGACCCGCGAGCGCAAGCCGCGTGGTGGCAAGGCTGAAGCGCCGCGTGAAGAGATCCGCGCCGAAGAGTCCGTTCGTGAGGCGCCGCGCCGTTCGGAGCGTCAGGACCGGTATCGTGACGAGCCGCGCCGCGAGGCTCCGCGTCGTGAGGATGCCCGTCGGGATGATCGCAGCCGTGGTCGTCAGGATGACCGCCGCTCGCGCTGGCAGAATGACGAGCCGCCGAGCAAGCCGGGTGAATGGAACGGCCCGATTCCGGAGTTCCTGGGCATTTCGGCGCTGGATTGATTTTGGGCGCGAGGGTGGCGTGAAGCTGCCCTCGCGCCGGAAGACGATGGGACGGACCTGACTTAGAGTTCCTGCCTCAAGGATCGGGCGCCACGGCCCTATTGCCGGAAGACGTTATGGGAGCGCGAGGGGGTAACCCCCTCGCATCCACCTGTTACCCCTTAACCGACTTTCCGCACAAAACTGTCCAACACGCGCTTGCGCCCGACGGTATCGAAATCGATCTCCAGCCGGTTGCCCTCCTGCACGGCGACGGTGCCATCCCCGAACTTGTCATGCGTGACCCGGTCACCCGAGCGGATATCGAGCCGGGGCTTGGCCGCGAAGCTGGCCGCGCTGCGAGTGCTCTCGGGAATACGACGCGGGGTGGCATCGAAGGTCTGCGTTGCGGCGCGCTGCCAACCGGGGCCGCGGCTCTGGCTGCGCTCGGGCTTGTCGCGGGCGAGGTGGGCGAAGGGATCGTCGCGCTCGCTCCATTGGGCGCGCCACATGCTGGCGCCGCCGGACAGGCTCGATTCTTCGTTGATGTGATCCTTGGGCAGCTCGGCCACAAAGCGGCTGGGGATCGATGACGTCCACTGGCCATAGATCCGGCGGTTGGCGGCATGCATGATGGTGCAGAGCCGCCGCGCGCGGGTGATCGCCACATAGGCGAGGCGGCGCTCTTCCTCCAGCGATGCCAGCCCGCCTTCGTCGAGCGAGCGCTGCGAGGGGAACACGCCTTCCTCCCAGCCGGGCAGGAAAACATGGTCGAATTCCAGACCCTTGGCGGCGTGGATGGTCATGATGGTGACCTTTTCCGCATCCTCATTGGCGTCATTGTCCATCACCAGCGAGACATGCTCGAGGAAGGCGCCAAGGTCTTCGTAATCCTCCATGGCGCGCACCAGTTCGGAGAGGTTTTCCAGACGCCCCGCTGCCTCGGCGCTTTTTTCGGCCTGAAGCGCGCCGGTGTAGCCCGATTCGTCGAGCATCATGCGCGCCAGATTGGCCGGGCTGTTGACCTTCTCCTCATCGCGCCAGCGGGCGAAGTTGCGCATCAGCGCCAGAATGGTGCCGCGCGCGCGGGCGGGGATTTCATCGGTGTCGCAGATCTGGATCGCGGCGAGGGCGAGGGGGATGTTGGCGGCGCGGGCGAAGCGGTGCAGCTTCTCCAGCGTCTTGTCGCCAAGGCCGCGCTTGGGGGTGTTGTAGATGCGCTCGAAGGCGAGATCGTCGTTGGGCTGGGCGATCAGGCGCAGATAGGCCAGCGCATCGCGGATTTCGGCGCGCTCATAGAAGCGGAAGCCGCCGACGATGCGATAGGGCAGGCCGATGGAGATAAAGCGGTCTTCGAACTCGCGCGTCTGGAACTGCGCACGCACGAGGATGGCCACCTTGGTGAGGGGCAGCCCCTCGCGCTGCAGGCGCTCGATCTCCTCGCCGACGCGGCGTGCTTCCTCGGGCGCGTCCCACACGCCGATCACGCGCAATTTGTCGCCGCCGGTGGCCTCGGTCCACAGCGTCTTGCCGAGGCGCTCGCTGTTCTCGCGGATCAGGCCCGAGGCGGCGGCCAGAATATGCGGCGTGGAGCGATAGTTCTGCTCCAGCTTGATGACCTTGGCGCCGGGGAAATCCTGCTCGAACTTCAGGATGTTGGCCACTTCCGCGCCGCGCCATGAATAGATCGACTGGTCATCGTCACCCACCACGCAGATGTTGTGGCGCGCCATGGCCAGCAGGCGCAGCCAGAGATACTGCACCGAATTGGTGTCCTGATATTCGTCCACCATGATGTATTTGAAACGGCGCTGATACTCCTCCAGCACATCGCGGTGCTGGCGGAAGATCGTCAGCATATGCAGCAGAAGATCGCCGAAATCGCAGGTGTTGAGCGCCAGCAGTCGTGCCTGATAGAGGCGGTAGAAATGCTGGCCCTTGCCGTTGGCATAGGCCTCGCTCTCGAAGGCGTCGACATCGGCGGGGGCCAGGCCCTTGTTCTTCCAGCGATCGATGCAACCGGCCAGCAGCTTGGCGGGCCAGCGCTTGTCATCCACGCCCTCGGCCTGAATGAGCTGCTTGAGCAGGCGAAGCTGGTCGTCGGTGTCCAGAATCGTGAAGTTGGACTGCAGCCCCACCAGTTCGGCGTGACGGCGCAACATTTTCGCCGCGATGGCGTGGAAGGTGCCCAGCCAGGGCATGCCCTCCACCGCCGGGCCGATCAGATGGCCCACGCGCTCGCGCATTTCCCGCGCGGCCTTGTTGGTGAAGGTGACGCAGAGGATCTCGCTCGGCCACGCCAGCTTCAAGGCCACCAGATTGGCCAGACGCGCCGTCAGCGCCGCCGTCTTGCCGGTGCCCGCGCCCGCCAGCATCAGCACGGGGCCTTCGGTGGTCAGCACCGCCTCACGCTGGGGCGGATTGAGGCGGGCGAGCCAGTCGGGCTCGGTGGCGTAGGGGGAGGGCATGGTATCAGTCACACGGGAACGCCTAGGGAACAGGGGCGAGTCTGGCAACCGATAACGCCCGATGAACGGTGCATTCAGGGCCGGATCATGGCGGCCGTGCGACAAAACAGGCTCGGGACCGCCGAAGGGAATCGAGTCGCACAGATTTGAGATGGAGAAACCCCGATGCGTATCATGTCTTATGCAGCCCTGCCTTTGCTGCTGATGGGTTCGGCGCTTTCTGGTGCCGCTCACGCGCAGGGCACTGTTCAGGTTCAGGCCAATCCGCGCGGCGACGAACCGGTGGCGGCCAGCGCCGACCCTGCCGCCGCCAATGACCCCGTTCCGGCCACCCAGCCCAGCGATCCGGGCTATCACGCCGGGCCTTATGCCGGCGCGCTCAGCCCTCCTCCGGCTGATGCGATGAACAAGACCTATCCGGTCTGCTCGGCCCGCGTGCATGATTCCTGCCGCAATCCCGGAGGTCGATAAGCCCTGCAATCGGTAACAAATGAAAAGGGCATCGCGCTTGCGGTGCCCTTTTCGCATTGACAAAGCCGCGCCTTGGATGGAGCGAAGGCGCATGCACACCCCCCTGAAGCCCCAGCCGCACCCCTTGCGCCAGAACGCCCGCATTCTGCTTGCTGCCCTTGTCGGCACATCGGTGGAATTTTACGACTATTACGTCTTCGCCACGGCGACGGCGCTGGTCTTCGGGCCGATGTTCTTTCCCAAGGTTGCGCCCTCCGTGCAGCAGATCGCGGCCTTTATGGTGTTCGGCGGCGCCTTTATCGCGCGGCCCGTGGGGGCCATCGCTTTCGGCCATTTCGGCGACAGGATCGGGCGGAAATCGACGCTGGTGGCCTCGCTGATGCTGATGGGGGCCTCGACGGTGGCGGTGGCCTTCCTGCCTTCCTATGAACAGGCCGGGCTGCTGGCGCCGGTGCTGCTGTGTATCTGCCGTTTCGGTCAGGGCTTCGGCCTTGGCGGCGAGTGGGGCGGCGCGGCCTTGCTGGCGGTGGAATATGCTCCGCCGGGCTGGAAGGCGCGCTTTGGCTGCGCGCCGCAATTGGGAGCGCCGGTCGGGTTCCTGTGCGCCAATGGCCTGTTCCTGATCCTTGGCCTGACCATGAGCGATGCCGATTTCAAGGCATGGGGCTGGCGCGTGCCGTTCCTGCTCTCGGCGCTGCTGGTGGCGATTGGCCTGTGGGTGCGCCTGAAGATTGCGGAAACGCCCGAGTTTCAGGAGGCGCTCAAGCATGAGGCGCCCCCCGCCGTGCCGCTGGGCGTGCTGCTGAAGGATCACTGGCGCGGCTTGCTGGCGGGCAGCGCGGGCGTGGTGGCCTGCTTTGCACTGTTCTACCTCTCCACCGCCTTTGCGCTGGCGCAGGGGGCGGGGCCTCTGGGTTATGGGCGGCAGAATTTTCTGGCGGTGCAGCTTGCCGCCAATCTGTTCCTGACCGCCGGGATCATCGCCGCCGCCATCTGGTCGGACCGCTATTCAGAAGGCAAGGTGCTGGCCTGGGGCGCCGGGCTGGGCGCGGTGATCGGCCTGTTTTTCTGGGCGGGCCTGTCCTCGGGGCATCTGGCCGTGACCTTCGTCACCCTGTCGGTGACGCTGTTCGTGATGGGCATGTCCTATGGCCCGCTCACCGGCTGGCTGACCGAGCTGTTCCCGGTGTCGGTGCGCTATTCGGGGATTTCGATGGCGTTCAACGCGGGCGGCATCATCGGCGGCGCCTTCACCCCCGGCCTGGCCCAGAGCCTGGTGGACCGCCATATGGGCAATTTCATCGGCCTGCTGCCCGCCGTGGCGGGGGTGGTCACGCTGATCGGTATCGGCTGGGCGCGCGGCCAGCGCGCCCGGCTAGCTTTGGCTTAAGCCTCGGGAGCAGCTTCGCTCTTCGGGGCCTCACTCGGTTCCGGGCGCATCAGGGTAAGGCAAGCCTTGCCCACCACGCGCTCGACCATCACCTCGAAGCCGCGCACACGCGGGGCCTCGCGCGCCTCGGTCTCGATGCAGACCCAGGTGCCGTCATGCATCCAGCCCAGACGGCGCAGCTTGTCGATGGCGACGACGCCCGCGCTGGTCTTGTAGGGCGGATCGAGCAGGATCAGATCGTAGGGCTGCTTGGCCACGCCCAGCGCCATCACCGAACCCACGCGCACGTCACATTCCTTCTGCGCGTGCAAATTGGCGATGTTGCCGCGAATCGCGCGGATCGCCGCCGGATCCTGCTCGGCGAACATCGCATGCGCCGCCCCGCGCGACAGAGCCTCCAGCCCCAGCGCGCCCGAGCCGGCAAACAGATCGGCCACGCGCAGCCCTTCAAAGCTGCCGAGGCGCGAGGTCAGCATAGAAAACAGCGTCTCGCGCGTGCGGTCGGCGGTGGGGCGGGTGGTATCGCCCTCCGGCGCGAGCAGCTTGCGCCCGCGCCATTGCCCGGCAACGATCCGCATCAGGCCTTGAGCCCCTTGCGGAACTGCTCGACCACATTCTGCGGCAGCGCCACAGCCGCGCCGCGCGGCAGATCGCCGAGCAGGAACGGGCCGTAAGCGATGCGCAGCAGGCGGCTGACCTGCAGCCCCAGATGCTCCAGCACGCGGCGCACTTCGCGGTTCTTGCCTTCGGTCAGCGTCACCTCGATCCACTGGTTGCGGCCGGTGCGGCGCTCCATATTGGCGTTGATCGGGCCGTACTGGAAACCGTCGATCTCGATGCCCTGCATCAGCTCCTCGAGCTGCGGCTGGCTGATGTCGCCGAAGGTGCGGGCGCGATAGGTGCGCGGCACGCCGCTCGACGGCAGTTCCATGGCGCGCTTCAGCTCGCCATCATTGGTGAGCAGCAGCAGCCCCTCGGTGTTCATGTCGAGGCGGCCCACCGGCATCAGGCGCGGCGTGCCGGGCGGCAGCGCATTGCGCAGCGCATTGTAGATGGTCGGGCGACCGGCAGGATCCCGCTCGGCGGTGATCAGGCCATCGGGCTTGTGGAAGGCCCAGAGGCGGCCCACTTCGGGCTCATCCACCGGCTTGCCGTCGACCGTCAGACCCTTCAGCGAGGTCAGGATGGTGACGGGCGTCAGCACCAGTTCGCCATCCAGCGCCACGCGCCCGTCGACGATCATGCGCTCCACCTCGCGGCGGCTGGCGATGCCGGCGCGGGCCAGCAGCTTGGCGATGCGCTCACCCTCGGGATCGATGGCGAAATCCTGGAGGCTGGCGATGCGCTGATAGGGGGTGGGCTCTTCGCGCTGGGGGGGCGCGGTCGCCGCGGCCACGGTCGGAACGGTTGCGGTCGCCGAAGCCACCACGGGGACGCTCGTCGCGACGCTCGAAACCGCCGGAGCGTTCGCCGCCGAAGCCGCTGCGCGGGGTGCTGAAGCTGCGTTCGCCACGCTCTTCGCGCTGGTCGGCGCGGCGGGCGCGCGACTTGTCGCCGAAGGAGCCCTTGGGCTTGTCGCCGAAAGCGCCACGGCGGTCATCGCCATGGGGCTTGTCCCCAAAGCCACCGCGCGGCTTGTCGCCGAAGTTGCCGCGAGGACGGTCGCCGAAATCGCCACGGGGCTTGTCGCCGAAGTTGCCGCGAGGACGGTCGCCGAAGTCGCCACGGGGCTTGTCCCCAAAGCTACCGCGCGGCTTGTCGCCGAAACCGCCGCGCGGTTTGTCGCCGAAACCGCCGCGCGGTTTGTCGCCGAAATTGCCACGGGGACGATCACCGAAGTCGCCACGGGGTTTGTCCCCAAAGCTGCCACGCGGCTTATCGCCAAACGCGCCGCGCGGCTTATCGCCACCGGCGCGCTCATCGCGCTGGCCATAGCCACCACGGCCACCCTCGCGCTGCGCGCTGTGGCGCTCGCGGGTGCGGTCGCCCCAGGCAGCCTTCTTCTGGCCGCCACGGTCGCCGCCGCGCTCGTCACGTCCGCCACGGCCCCGACGATCGTCGAGGCGGGTTTCGGGCGTGGTGTCCGGGCTCCAGCCTTCGCCCTTGGCGACGGGCTTCAACGTGCCGCGCTGGCGTTTTTCGGGGTCTGCGCCTTCATCACGCGCACGGGGGGCGCCATAGCGCTGGGCGCCGCTTTTACCAGCGGGGCGGGCAGGACGAGACGGGCGGCCTGGGCCGCGAGGAGGTTTGGGGTTAAATGCCATGAGGCGCCCCTTACGCCGCTTCAGGCCGAACGTCAAAACCATGCACACCTTTGCGTGTGCCATGATGGCATCACCTCTGGCCTTGAGCGCCAAGCCTGCCTAGTCTGATGGCTCAATCAGGGACATTTCATGGCCAGCACTGCCTCAGACACCACCCCAAAGCCTGCTCGCCCCAAGGGGCTGGCGCTGCTGCGCGCGGCGCTTTCCACCCGCAAGGCGGCCTGCATGCTGGGGCTGGGCTTTGCCAGCGGCCTGCCGTTTGCGCTGCTGATCGGCACGCTCAACGCCTGGCTGGGTGAGGTGGGGGTGAAGCTGACCACCATCGGTGTGCTGTCATGGATCGGCCTGTGCTATTCCTTCACCTTCCTCTGGGCGCCGGTGGTGGACCGCGTGCGCCTGCCGGGCCTGCATCGGCTGGGGCGGCGCAAGGGCTGGATCCTGCCGTGTCAGGCGGTGCTGGTGGCGGGGATCTTCGCGCTGTCGCTGATGAATCCGGCGGCGGCCATCGGGCCCTTTGCCCTGGTCGCCTTTGTGTGCGCCTTTGCTTCGGCCACGCAGGATATCGCCATCAACGGCTGGCGGATCGAGGCGGCGGATGAGGACAGCCCGCTGGAGCTGCTGACGGCGCTCTATCAGTTCGGCTTTCGCACCTCCTCCATCGTGGGCGGCGCCTTTGCGCTGTTTATGGCGGCGCGGATGAGCTGGCCTCAGGTGTTTATGGTGATGGCAGCCTTGCTGGCGCTGATCTCGGCCCTGTGCAGCGTCGCGCCGGACAGCACCGAAAGGCCCGAGGGCGCGGTCGCCGCCGATATTGCGGGCGATGGCTGGCTGGCGCCGAAGCTGCGCGCGGCGCTGCTGGGCGTGGTGCTGCTGTGCTGGGGCTGGGCGGTGGTGACCATCGTCAGCTTTATGGTGAAGATGCTTTCCCCATTAGCACCGGGCGCCAAGCCGCTGTCCGTGGGCGATTTCACCCGCACCCAGGGGCCGCTGATCGTGGCGGCGACGGTGGTGATGCCGATGATCGTCGCGGCTGTGGCGCATCGGCTGCGGCGGCAGGGCGTTTCGGTGCCCGTGGAGCGCACCGGGCTGATGCGTGCAGTGGGTGACCATGCCTTTTCGGCGCTGATCTCTCCGCTGGAGGAGCTGGTGTCGCGGCGCGGCTGGTGGGTACTCAGCCTGCTGGGTTTCATTCTGACCTATGCGCTGTGTTACAACATCTGGGCCAGCTTTGCTTACCCCTTCTATCTGGAGCAGATGCATTACACCAAGGATCAGGTGGCTTTCGCCTCCAAGATCTTCGGCATCATCATGACGATGACGGGCATTTCGCTGGGCGGTTATCTCTTCACCAAGGTTGGCCGTTTCCCGACGGTGTTTCTGGGCGCGATCCTGCCGCCTTTGGGCAATCTGCTCTATGCCGATCTGGCCGATGGGGCGCGGGGCCTCGATGCTTTCGCCCATGTCACCCGGCTGGATGTGTTTGCGGCCTCCATGGGCGCCGATGCGCCGATGCTGCGCCTGCTGATCACCATCTGCTATGAGAACATCAGCACCGGCATGGCGCTGACGGCCTTCGTTGCCTATCTCTCCTCGCAGGTGGACCGGCGTTATACGGCGATCCAGTATGCGCTGCTGTCATCCATGGTGTCGCTGGTGGGCACGCTGGGGCGCGGCGTGGCGGGTGAGGCTTTCGACCATTACGGCTATGGTCCGGTGTTCCGTATCACCGCGCTGACGGGTGTGATCACCACCGTTTTCGTGCTGACCGAATGGGCCCATGCGGCGCGCAAGGAACGCGCCGCCAAACAGGCTTAATCGGGGAACTCGCGGTTGAGGCGCAGCACCTCGCCCGCCAGATAGAGCGAGCCCGCGATCAGCACATCGCCCTCGGGCGGCAAGGCGGCAATGGCCTGCGCCACATCGGGGAAGGCGGCAACGGGCAGCTCGGTATGGCCCGCGAAATCCTCGGGGCTGTGCGCGTCATGGCCCGGCGCGGGCACCACCGACACGCTGAGCAGCGAGGGCGCCAGCGGTTTGAGCAGCGCGGCGGGGTCCTTGTTGGCCAGCATGCCCAGCACCAGATGCAGCGGCGGATGGCCGGTGAAATGGCGGGCAATCGCCAGCCCCGCATCGGGATTATGCCCGCCATCGAGCCAGACATCGCGCGGCCCCGCCAGTTCGGTCAGCGGTCCCTTGCCGAGGCGTTGCAGACGCGCGGGCCAGCGCGCGTCGCGGATGCCGCGCGCCATGGCCTCGGGGGTGACGTGGACTTCGCTTTGATGGCGCAGCATGGCGACGGCCAGCGCGGCATTCTCCGCCTGATGCAGCCCGACCAGCGTGGGCAAAGGCAGGGTCAGGTCGCCGTGTTCGTCGCGATAGGCGATGGTCTCGCCGATGGCGGCATCCCATGCCTCGCCGCGCATGAACAGCGGGGCGCCGACAGCGGCGGCGATGCGGCGTACCTCGGTTTCCGCGCGATAGGGGTAAGGCTGGGTGACCAGCGGCGCATCCTTGCGGGCGATTCCCGATTTTTCGAAGGCGATGCGGGTGAGGGGGTCTTCGGGCGCGCCTGCCTCGGGGCGCAGCAGGAAGGCCTCATGGTCGATGCCCAGCGTGGCGATGCCGCAGGCGGCGGGCTTGGCGAAAACATTGGTGGCGTCCAGACGCCCGCCAAGGCCGACCTCGATCACGCAGGCGTCCGCCGGCGTTTCGGAGAAAGCCAGCAGCAGCGCGGCGGTGGTCACCTCGAAGAAGCTGGGGGAGAGGTCCTCGCCCAGACCCTCGGCGGCATCCAGCACGCGCGCCAGCAGATCGGCCAGAGCCTCGTCCGAGATCAGCTCACCCGCGATGCGGATGCGTTCGTTGTAGCGCACCAGATGCGGCTTGGTGGCGCTGTGGACGCGCAGGCCCTGCGCTTCCAGCATGGCGCGCAGATAGGCGCAGGTGCTGCCCTTGCCATTGGTGCCCGCGACATGGAACACCGGCGGCAGGCGATGCTGCGGATCGCCAAGCGCCGCCAGCAGGCCCTCGATCACTTCAAGCCCGAGTCGCCCCTGAGGCAGGGTGAGAGCGCCCAGCCGGGCCAGTTGCGCGGCCACGCCGGGATGATCGGAGGTGGCGAAATCGCGCATCTGGTCAGGCTTTCAGCAGGTTTTGGGGCAGGCGGATCAGGCCGCCTTGTTGCACATGTAGGAGAGCAGCATGGCCAGCGTGGCCTTCAGCTCGGGGCGGCGCACCACCATATCGACCATGCCATGGGCGTGGAGATATTCGGCGCGCTGGAAGCCCTCGGGCAGCTTTTCGCGGATCGTGTCCTGGATCACGCGCTGGCCGGCAAAGCCGATCAGGCAGCCCGGCTCGGCGATATGGATGTCGCCCAGCATGGCATAGCTGGCGGTCACGCCGCCGGTGGTGGGATCGGTCAGCACCACGATATAGGGCAGACCCGCAGCCTTCAGGCGGCGCAGCGCCACCGTGGCCTTGGGCATCTGCATCAGGCTGAGGATGCCTTCCTGCATGCGCGCGCCGCCGGCGGCGGTGCAGATGATGTAGGGCGCGCGTTCCTTGATCGCGCGCTCCACGCCCGAGACGAAGGCGGCGCCCACGGCCACACCCATCGAACCGGCCATGAAGAAGAAGTCCTGCACGCCGACAACGGCGCGATGGCCGTCGATGGTGCCCAGCGCATTGGTCAGCGCATCATGATGCGGATTGGCGGCGCGGGCGGCCTTGAGGCGATCGGTGTACTTCTTCGAATCGCGGAACTTCAGCGGGTCGTCCTTGACGCGCGGGCTGGGCAGCACCTCGAAACCGGCGTCGAGGATCTGCGACAGGCGTGCGTCAGTGCCGATGCGACCGTGGTGGTCGCAACGCGGGCAGACGGAAAGGTTGGCCTCGTAATCCTTGGTGAACAGCATCTCCCCGCAATTGGGGCACTTGATCCAGAGATTATCGGGGATCTGCTCCTTCGCCGCGCCGAGCGAGGAGAGCGAATTGCGAACACGATTGAGCCAGCTCATGGGCGCCCCCTAGAGGATTTTTCCGCGTCAGGCCAGATTGGAAATGGTGCGGGCCCCATGCACCGCCGCAGCGAGGCTGGAGACCAGATCGCGCACCGGTCCGGCGGCCTGTGAACCATGCTGGGCGATCAGATCGACGATCGCCGAGCCGACCACCACGCCATCGCCATGCTGAGCAATATCAGCGGCTTGCTCGGGCGTGCGGACGCCAAAGCCGACCACGACGGGCAGATCGGTGCCAGCCTTGAGATGCGCCACGGCCTGCTCGATGCTGGTCAGTTGCGCCTGCTGCTTGCCGGTGATCCCCGCGACCGAGACGTAATAGAGAAAGCCGCTCGACCCTTCCAGCACGGCGGGCAGACGCGCCGCATCGGTGGTCGGAGTCGCGAGGCGGATGAAGGAGATGCCGTGCTCACGCAGGGCCGGGCCCAGCTCGGCATCTTCCTCGGCCGGAATATCGACGCAGATGATGCCGTCGACGCCCGCATCGGCGCAAGCCTGGGCGAACCATGCCGAGCCGCGCGCGACCATCGGATTGGCATAGCCCATCAGCACCAGCGGGGTGTCGGGGTGGCGGGTGCGGAAGTCGCTGGCGATGCGGAAAATGTCCGCCGTGCGCGTGCCCGCGCCCAGCGCGCGCAGATTGGCCGCCTGAATCGCCGGACCATCGGCCATGGGATCGGTGAAGGGCATGCCCAGTTCGATCACATCGGCGCCGCCTTCAACCAGCGCATCCAGCAGGGCGTCGGTGACGTCAGGCGTGGGATCGCCCCCGGTGATGAAGGTGACGAGCGCGGGGCGCCCCTTGGCAAAGGCTTCGGAAAGGCGTGTCATTTGAGGTGCTTCCATAAAGCGGTCAGCGCAAAACCAAGGCCCAGCACCAGAGTGGTGATGCTCATCATGTCGAGCAGCGCCACATTGTAGGCCATGGTGCAGGCCGTGGTGCAATTGGCATGCGTGCTGCCGGACAGCGCCACCTTGATGGCGGGCGAGGCCGGGTCAGGCACGGTGCTGGCAGCGGCCAGCGCCACGGCATGGGCGTCGATCAGCCGCTGGTCGAGCATGCGCGCGACCAGCGAAACAGCCAGGCACAGCACTGCCAGAATGGCCAATGTGCGCCGGCTGAGCATCAGATCGTGGTGCCCAGCTTGTCAGCGACGGTGAAGATGTCCTTGTCACCCCGGCCCGAGACATTGACCAGAATGATCTGATCCTTGCCATACTGCTTCGCCAGCTTGGGCAGGGCGGCCAGGGCATGGGAGCTTTCCAGCGCCGGGATGATGCCTTCGAGGCGGCAGCAGTTGTGGAAGGCCTCCAGGGCTTCGTCGTCGGTGATCGAGGTGTACTCGACGCGGCCGGTGTCGTGCAGCCAGGCGTGTTCCGGGCCGATGCCGGGATAGTCGAGGCCGGCGGAGATGGAGTGTGCGTCGATGATCTGGCCATCCGCGTCCTGCAGCAGGAAGGTGCGGTTGCCGTGCAGCACGCCGGGAACCCCGCCGTTCAGGCTGGCCGCGTGCTTGCCGGTGTCGATGCCGTGGCCGGCGGCTTCCACGCCGACGATCTGCACCCCGGCGTCGTCGAGGAACGGGTGGAACAGGCCCATGGCGTTGGAGCCGCCGCCGATGCAGGCGACCAGCGAATCGGGCAGGCGCCCTTCCTTCTCGGCCAGTTGCTCGCGGGTTTCCTTGCCGATCACCGCCTGGAAGTCGCGGACCATCGCCGGGTACGGATGCGGGCCGGCGACCGTGCCGATCAGGTAGAAGGTGCTGTCGACGTTGGTCACCCAGTCGCGCAGCGCCTCGTTCATGGCGTCCTTCAGGGTACCGGTGCCGGCGGGTCGACCGGGATCACCTCGGCGCCCAGCAGCTTCATGCGGAAGACGTTGGCCTGCTGCCGGTCGATGTCGGTAGTGCCCATGTAGATCACGCACTGCAGGCCGAAGCGCGCGGCGACGGTGGCGGTGGCCACGCCGTGCTGGCCGGCGCCGGTCTCGGCGATGATGCGTTTCTTGCCCATGCGCCGGGCCAGGAGGATCTGGCCGATGCAGTTGTTGATCTTGTGCGCGCCGGTATGGTTCAGCTCCTCGCGCTTGAGGTAGATCTTCGCCCCTTTCCCCTGCGGGGCATTCTTGGCCAGCTCCTCGGTCAGCCGCGGCGCAAAGTATAGCGGGCTGGGCCGACCGACATAGTGTTCGAGCAGATCGTCGAATTCGGCCTGAAAAGCGGGATCGCTTTTGGCGCGCTTATATTCCGCTTCCAGATCAAGGATCAGCGGCATCAGCGTTTCGGCGACATACCGCCCGCCGAACTGGCCGAAATGGCCGCGCTCGTCAGGCTGATTGCGAAAGGAGTTGGGCGTGGTGGCGTTCATAGTGGAACCAGCGCCTGCCATGCGCGCGCGAGTCTGTCCAGCCGCCAAAGACCTGTTGCAGCTGCGCAACGGTAAAATCGATGCGAACCACCTGAACAATCTGCGACATTTAGGGCAGCGCCTGCCTCAATGGCGGAATTGTGGGCCTTTTATGCTGCAATGCGACAAATATGACTGGAATATGAAAATCGCATTCAGCGGTATGTCAGGCGGCGGGACGCAAACGATGGTCAGGCACAGAATGCCTCTACTATCAGGGAGTTACAATTATGCGTCAGGTCCTCATCGCAGCAGCGGCAGCGCTCTCCGTGGGTGCCTTCGTTGCCCCCGCCTTCGCTGGCGAGGCAGGCGACGTCCGCGCTGAAATCCGTTCCGGCGTCAACTGGCAGGACGGTCAGGCCGCAAAGGGCACCATCGGTGGCGCCATCGGCTATGACTACAACCTGCCGGGCGGCGCGTTCATCGGTGTCGAGCAGGCTATCGACAAGACCCTGGTTGGCCGCGCCAATGCGGTGGGTTCGACCAGCGCGCGCTTCGGTATCCATGCCACGCCCAAGGACAAGCTCTATGTCATCAGCGGTTACAGCTATGGCAGCAGCTACCACGATGGCGCCCATCTGGGCGGCGGCGTGGAGCACAGCTTCGGCCCCTATTACGGCAAGGTTGAATATCGCCACATCTTCAATGGCGATGACAGCATCCAGAACAACCAGGTGCTGGTCGGCGCCGGTATCAAGTTCTGAGCTTGAACTGAGCTAGCCCCCCGTCATGTACGGGCGGGTCGCAAGGGAGGCGGTCGGTTTCATCCGGCCGCCTCTTGCCGTTTTAGCCTAGAGCTGCGCGGCAGAAGGCAGCGATTTTGGCCATGTCCTTCATCCCCGGAGCGCTTTCCACGCCCGAGGACACATCGACGCCGGTCGCGCCGGTGATGCTCATCGCCTCGGCGACATTGGCCGGATCGAGCCCGCCTGCCAGCAACCACGGCAGCGGATGGCGCCAGCCCTGCATCAGCCCCCAGTCGATGCGCAGCCCGGTGCCGCCGGGCAGCAGAGATCCTTCAGGCGGCTTGGCATCGTAAAGGATGCTGTCCGCCGCGCCGACGAAGGGTTGGGCGGCTTCCAGATCCTGAGTCTTGCGCACGCCGATGGCCTTCCAGACTTCCAGCCCATGCGCGGCGCGGATGTCAGCAACGCGGGCCGGAGCCTCCTTGCCATGCAGTTGCAGCACATCGAGCGGCACGCTGGCCCGCACGCTGGAGAGCAGCGCATCCTCGGGATCGACGAAAAGCCCCACCACCCTGGCCCGCCCGCGCGCATGCAGTGCCAGAGCGGCAGCTTGCTCGATGCTCACATTGCGCGGGCTTTTGGGGAAGAACACTAGCCCGATATGGGTGGCCTGCGCGGCCAGAGCGGCATCGATGCTTTCGGTGGTCGAAAGACCGCAGATCTTGATCAGGGGAGCACTCATGGTGCTCCCTTAACCGATGGGCTTTTCCAGCACCACCATGGAAAGATCGGTGATCGAGGGGATGGGGAAGGGGCTGGTGCGCCCCGTGTCGACATAGCCGCGACGGATGTACCAGGCGATCAGCTCGGCGCGGGTGGAGATCACCGTCATCCGCATGGTGTGGGCGGAAAACGCACGCACCGCCCAGTCTTCGGCGGCTTCGATCATCCGGCGTCCAATGCCGCCCGCCTGAAGCGCGGGATCGACGGCGAACATCCCCAGATAGGCGACGCCCTCTCCCAGATCGGTGATGCTGATGGTGGCGGGCAGGGCGGTGCCCTCACCGGGCAGCACCAGCACGCGCATCGCCGGATTGGCGAGCTGGGCCACCAGATCGTCCGCCGTGATGCGCTCGCCTTCAAGCAGATCGGCCTCGTGAGTCCAGCCGCCGCGCGCCGAATCGCCGCGATAGGCGCTTTCCACCAGCGCCTTGAGCGCGGGCAGATCGGCAGTGGTGGCGCGGCGAACCTCTGTCACGGCTTCGCTGCTCACAGCGTGCCTTCGATGGCGCGGGCGGCGGCCAGCGGATCTTCGGCGCGGGAAATGGGGCGGCCGACGACCAGCACGCTGGCCCCGGCATCACGTGCGGCACGCGGCGTGACGGAACGCTTCTGGTCGCCCAGCACGCCATCGGCGGGGCGCAGGCCGGGCACCACCAGGAAGCCGTCCTTCCAGCGCTGCTTCACGGCGCCCACCTCATGGCCCGAACAGACGATGCCGTCGATCCCCGCGCTCTGGGCCAGATCGGCCAGACGCAGCGCCTGATCATGGGCATTGCTGTTGACGCCGATGTTGGTCAGATCGCCATCGTCGAGGCTGGTCAGCACGGTGACGGCCACCACCTTGGTATGCTCGCCGGCGGCGGCCTTGGCGTCTTCCATCATGGCACGGCCACCGGCGGCGTGGATCGTCACGATGCTGGGCTGCAGCACATGGATCGCCTGCATCGCGCCCGCCACCGTGTTGGGGATGTCATGCAGCTTCAGGTCGAGGAAGATCGGCAGGCCGATCTTGGCCAGCTCATGCACGCCGTGATGGCCATGGGCGCAGAAGAACTCCAGCCCCAGCTTGATCCCGCCGATATGCGCCTTCACCTTGCGCGCCAAGGCTTCGGCGGCATCGAGGCGGGGCAGGTCAAGGGCGAGATAGAGCGGGTTGCTGTGCATGATGGTGATCCGATGTTGAAGCTTATTGGCCGTTGTCGGCGGCAGGGACGGGTTCGGGAGCAAGGGCAGGCGCGGAAGGTGTGATCACCGTCTGGCTGGCGGCCAGCACGGCGTTTTCCAGCGTCTGGATGCGGCGCTTCAGGCGCCAGCGCCCGGCCTTGGAAATCAGCCACATCGGCACCAGACCCAGCAGGAAAGAGACCACCACCACCGCGGGCAGCTTGGTGTCGAGCACCAGCGTATCCCAGATCCGCACCTCGACCGGCTTCCAGTTGTTGACCGAAAAGATCAGCAGGACGATCCCGGCGATAACCGCCAGAGCGGTGCGGATGAACTGCATCGGTAATCCTTCCAAAAACCAGTCTGTTCCGGGTGCGACCCGTGGCGGTTGGCGCCCGAGCATGGATGCTAGGCGCGATTGCCTGTAAAGAAAAGGGCAGGGTGGCACACGGCCAGACCCCGCCCTGTTTCAGCTTACTTGCCGAAGACGCGATCGAAGATCACGTCCACCGCCTTGAAGTGGTAATCGAGGTTGAAGCGCTCTTCCAGCTCGGCGTCGGTCATCTTGGCCGAGACTTCGGGATCGGCCTTGAGCAGTTCGAGCAGCGAGAGCTGGCCATCGCTCTCCCACACCTTCATCGCATTGCGCTGCACGAGGCGGTAGGAAGCGTCGCGCTCAAGCCCTGCCTGCGTCAGCGCCAGCAGCACGCGCTGCGAGTGGACGAGGCCACCCATGCGGTCGAGGTTCTTCTGCATGCGCTCCGGATACACGACCAGCTTGTCGACCACCGAGGTGAGGCGAGCCAGCGCAAAGTCCAGCGTGATGGTGGCATCGGGGCCGATGAAACGCTCCACGGATGAGTGCGAGATATCGCGCTCATGCCACAGCGCCACATTCTCCAGCGCCGGGGTGACCGCGCCGCGCACCACGCGGGCCAGACCCGTGAGGTTCTCGGTCAGCACCGGGTTGCGCTTGTGCGGCATGGCCGACGAGCCCTTCTGGCCGGGCGAGAAATACTCCTCGGCCTCCAGCACCTCGGTGCGCTGCAGATGGCGGATTTCCACGGCCAGACGCTCGATGCTGCTGGCGACCACGCCCAGCGTGGCGAAGAACATGGCATGGCGGTCACGCGGGATCACCTGTGTGGAGACGGGCTCGACCGACAGGCCCATCTGCTCGGCCACATAGACCTCGACCGAGGGATCGATGTTGGCGAAAGTGCCGACAGCGCCCGAAATCGCACAGGTGGCGATGTCCTCACGCGCCGCGACCAGACGGGCGCGGTTGCGGGTGAATTCGGCATAGGCCTCGGCCAGCTTCTTGCCGAAGGTGGTGGGCTCGGCATGGATGCCGTGGCTGCGGCCGATGGTCGGCGTGTACTTGTGCTCGAAAGCGCGGCGCTTGATGGCTTCGAGCAGCAGATCGACGTCGGCGATCAGAATGTCGGCGGCGCGCGCGAGCTGCACGGCCAGCGTGGTGTCCAGCACGTCAGAGCTGGTCATGCCCTGATGCATGAAGCGCGCCTCGGGGCCGACCTGCTCGGCCACCCAGTCGAGGAAGGCGATCACGTCATGCTTGAGGATGGCTTCCTTGGCGTCGATGGCGGCAACGTCGATGGAGGGGTTGGTCGCCCACCAGTCCCACAGGGCCTTGGGGCCACTGGCGGGCACGACGCCCAGTTCGCCCAGCTTCTGCGTGGCATGCGCCTCGATCTCGAACCAGATCTTGTAGCGGGCTTCTGCTTCCCAGATGGCGGTCATCTGGGGCCGGGCATAACGAGGGACCATGGGCGCTCTCCGAATGGGCAAGGAATTGCGCCGGGCGCTAGGGGGAGATGGGCCGAAAGGCAAGGTTGGAGTCGGGTTTTTGGGTTTGTGCCTCCGGCGGGCAAAGGGCCATCGCCCTTTGCAATCCCTTTATTGCCAGCGTTTGCGCTTTGGGTTCGGCGTTAGGGCTTGACGATCAGCGCGGCGGGAACCGCTGCTATCGCCAGCATGGCGTAAAGCAAATAAGTCCTGTCCGTCACCCATGCTATGAGCGAGGGGGCCGTCATTCCTCGAGGCCGTTCGAGAGGCTGCCAGCCATGCTTTCGCAGGTCCTTTACGGCCAGGAAAGCGTAAGAAAGGCCCAGTCCAACGATGAAATAATTCATAAAAGCATGACTTCTTTGTCGCAGGCCCGGCGCCTTGGTAGCGGCCGATGCACCACGCCGACAATTAAAGGGAGCGCGAGGGCGATGGCCCTCGCATCTTCACTTCCTTCTTCAAAACTTCAACTCCCTTAAATCAACCCCTTCGCCCGGAGCGAAACATGCCCCTCGCGCCCGATGATGATGTGGTCATGCACCGTGATCGACAGCAACCGCCCCGCCTCGGCGATACGGTTGGTCATCTGGATATCGGCGCGGCTGGGCTCGGGGTTGCCGGAGGGGTGGTTGTGGACAAGGATCAGCGCCGAAGCCCCCAGATCCAGCGCCCGGCGGATGACCTCGCGCGGGTGGATGGCGGCTTCGTCGATGCTGCCGTCCGCGACATGCTCGTCGCGGATCAGGCGGTTTTTCAGATCGAGATACAGCACCCGCACCCGCTCCACCGAGAGATGCGCCATATCGATGGTGAGATACTCGATCAGCTTGCTCCACGTATCGAGCAGCGGCTTTTCGGACGCCTGCGTGCGCGCCAAACGCCGTGTGGCCAGCGACACGATCCGCACCGCCGCCGCGCTGGTCTCGCCCATGCCGGGGTGGCCTGCCAAGGCTCCGGGATCGGCGTTGAACACGCCTGCCAGAGAGCCAAAGCGGGCAATCAGCGCCTTGGCCAATGGCTTCGTATCCCGGCGCGGGATGGCGGTGGCGAGGAGATATTCGAGGATCTCGTAATCGGCCAGGGCCTCGGCTCCGCCCTCAAGAAGCCGCTTGCGCAGGCGGGCGCGGTGGCCTTCGGTTTCTGGCGCAGGTGTGGGCTTTTCCGCTTTGGTTGCGGGCACTTCGGGGGGCGACGAGCCTATCGCGGCGAAGGCCTCCTCGAACAATTCGGGATGCGGCCGGGAATCGCGAAGCCTGTCCTTATCATCCATCGCCGCTGCCGCCCGCCCCATAGCTATGCCGGAAGGACAAGCATTGCCTTTCGGCGGCCTCTCGCGCAAGAGGGCGGGAATGATCGATCTCGGGGGCAATACCCAGACTGATGAGCAGGATAGCATGGTGGGTGAGCCCGCCGTGCCTCTTCGTGCGCGCTCAAGCTGGAAGCGCCGTGCGCTGGTCAGCGCGGGCGGGGTCAGCGCCGTTCTGGTGCTCGCGCTGGGCGCGGGCTGGATCTGGCGCGATGCCATCGCCAAAAAGCTGATCGATCACCAGCTTGAGGCGTGGAAGCTGCCCGCGCGCTATCGCGTGGCCGAGGTGGGCGCGACTCACATCGAGCTGGCCGATGTCAGTGTCGGCAATCCCGCTCATCCCGATTTTACCGCCGGCCGGCTGCTGATCGAGGTTTCGACCGGCGGCGCGATCAAGGGGCTGGGCCGCGTCACGCTGGAGCATGTGCGGCTGGCCGGGCGCTGGCGGGACGGCAAGCTGTCTCTGGGCGAGCTGGACCGGCTGATGTCCTCCTCCTCGGGCCCGTCGGGCCTGCCCAATGTCGAGCTGGTGCTGCGCGATGCCCAAGGGCGGCTGGAGACGCCCGCAGGCGCTGTTTCATTGACGGCAGCGGGTGCGGGCCATCTGCGCAATGGCTTTGCCGGAACGCTGGCGCTGCGCGCGCCGCATCTGGAAGGGCAGGGCTGCGAGGGCGGAGCCAGCCTCGACGGGCGGCTTTCCGTGGCGCAGGGCAGGCCGAGGCTGACCGGGCCGCTCGATCTCACCGGGCTGCATTGCAATCTGAAGAACCTGCATCTCGATCCGGCGCGCGTCGCCATCGATGCCAGGGGCGACGCCGATCTGTCGGGCGGCGAGGCGATCCTCGATCTGGCGCCGGTGCGTCTGGCCACCGGCATGGGCGGCGCGGGCGCTCTGGCGGGCCATGCCCAGATGACGCTGCGCAATGGCCGCATGGCGGCGGGCTGGGATCTGACCGGGCAGGGAGTGACCCTGCCGGGCATCGCGGCGCGCAGGATCGGCGTCGATGGCCGCATCAGCGGCGGCGCCAATCTCAGCCATGCCACGGCCGAGGGCAATTTCTCCGGCGAGGGTGTCACGCCCGATTCGCATGTGATGGCCACGCTGGCCGGGTGGCGCCGCTCGGCACAGGGCACACTGGTGGCGCCGCTGCTGGCGCGGCTGTCGGCGGGGCTGGAGCGTGAAGGTCTGGGCAGCAAGCTGAAGGGCACATGGACGATGCGCCGGGGCGATCGCGGCTTCAGCCTGGTGATCCCCACCGCGCGCTGGTCGGGCCCGCGCGCGCATCTGGAAGGTTCGCGCCTGATGGTGACGGGCGGTGGGCTGACGGGCAATCTGGCGCTGAGCGGCGGCGATCTGCCGACGATGAATCTGCGCGTTGCTCCGGTGCGTGGTGGGCAGAGCGCTCAGCTCGCCATCGCGCCCTGGGCCGCCGATGGCGCGGCGATCACCGTGCCCGCGCTGCATATCGAAGAGCGCGGCGGGCGCGTGGCGATGGCGGGTCAGGTGCTGGTCTCGGGCGCGGTGCCGGGCGGCGTGGTGCGTGATCTCGACCTGCCGGTCGCGGGTGACTGGACCGCGCGCGAAGGTCTGGTGCTGGGCCGGACCTGCGCTCCGGTGCATTTCGCCGGGGCCACCTTCGGTTCGCTCGATCTTGCGGCGGGTTCGCTCGATCTGTGTCCGGGCGATGCAGCGCCGGGCGCGCCGCATGCCGTGCTGGCGGTGGGCAGCAGCGCGCTGCATTGGGGCGCCAATGTGCCCAGCCTGTCCTTGTCGGGCACGCTCTCGGGCGAGGCGCTGCATGTCGCCAGCGGGCCGCTCGCGCTGGGCGAGCGCCATGCGCAGGCGCAGGACATCGCGCTGGTGCTGGGCGCCGGATCGGATGCCACCCGCGCGCATCTCGACCGCCTGAGCGCCGATCTGGGCGATTCGGAAGGCTTGCGCGGCACGGTGGAGGGCGGATCGCTGGCTTTGGCCGCGCTGCCCATGAACCTCACCGCTTTCAACAGCCCCTGGCGCTGGAGCGATGGCGCGCTGGTGATGGATGGCGCCTCGCTGGCGATCAGCGACCGCACGCCTGCCGCTCCGGCTGGCGGCACCGCGCCTGATGCGCGTTTCGAGCCGCTGGTGGCGCGCGGTGTGACGGGGCGGCTGGTCAACAATGTGCTGACCGCTCAGGGCGAGGTGCGCTCGGCGGGCAGCGACCGGGTGCTGGCGCAGGTCAGCCTGACGCATGACCTTTCGGCCACGCGCGGCACACTGGATGCCAAGGCGCCTGCGCTGACCTTCGGCAAGGGCTTCCAACCCGAGGATGTCAGCAAGCTGAGCAAGGGCGTGATCGCCGACGCCTCGGGCGTGCTGACCGCCGACGCGCATATCGCCTGGCGCAATGGGCGCATCACCTCCGGCGGCCATGTCTCCAGCGAGGGCTTCGATTTCGCCAGCGCGGCGGGCCCGGTGCGCGGCGTGAAGGGCAGTGTGACCTTCACCGATCTGCTGAACACCGTCACCGCGCCCAACCAGCATCTGACCGTGGGGTCGATCAACCCTGGCATCGAGGCCGACAATGGCGATGTGATCTTCGCCATCGAGCCCAACCATCAGTTGCGCGTCAGCCGCGCGGAATGGCCCTTCCTCAACGGGCGCATGTGGATGGAGCCCTTCGTGCTGCGCTTCGGCGAGGTGGAGGCGCGCAGGTTCTCGCTCGATGTCGAGGGGATCGATGCGGCGGAATTCCTCACCCACATGGATATGTCGAATCTGAACGCGACGGGCCTGTTCGATGGCCATCTGCCGCTGGTCTTCGACGACAAGGGCGGCCATGTGGTGGGCGGCTATCTCACCGCGCGCGAACCGGGCGGCACGGTGGCCTATATCGGCGCGCTGACCTACAAGAACCTGTCGCCCAGCGCGAATTTCGCCTTCCGCACGCTGCGCGATCTCAAATATGAGCATATGCGCATCGACATGAACGGCGATCTGGCGGGCGAGCTCGTCAGCCGGGTCGAGCTGCGCGGGCTGACGCAGGGCAAGAAGGCCTCGCGCAACATCCTTACGCGGCAGATCGCCAAGCTGCCGATCCAGTTCAACGTCAATCTGCGCGCGCCCTTCTACAGCCTGATCGGCTCGGTGCGCAGCCTGTATGATCCCAAGGCGGTCGCCGATCCGCGCAGCGTGGGGCTGGTGGACAAGGACGGCAAGCCTGTCGCCGCCCCTGCCACGACACCTTCTCAGCCTGCCGCAAATCCGGCACAATCCCCTCAATCCACCGGCATTCAGCCTCCAGTCAGCGAGCATCGTCCATGAAGAGCATTAGCTTCGCCACGCGCGACGCGACCCGTCGGGCCTTTAGGAAACCCGCTCTCGGGCGACGCGCTTGCGCACTGGCGGCTGTGATGGCAGGCTCGGTGATGACGGCAGGGTGCATCACGCTCAACGCGCCCGACAAGGCGATCGTCATCGAGCTGAACATCAAGATCGAACAGGATGTCGTCTACAAGCTGGCACCCGACGTCCAGCAGACGGTGGACAAGAACAAGGATATCTTCTGATGGCCAAGGGTTTCGTTATCGCTGCCGCTCTGGCTGCAGTCACCCTGAGTGCTATGGCTTCCGGGCCCGCCTATGCGCAGGACCGCGACCCGGCCTATGCCGCCGCGCGCTCGGCCGGGCAGGTGGGTGAGCTGCCCACCGGCTATCTGGGGGCGGTGGGCTCGGCGCCCGCGCCGGTGGCCCGCATGGTCGAGGACCTCAACATCAAGCGCAAGTCGGTCTATGCCCAGCACGCCAAGGAGCAGGGCGTGACGATCGAGGCCTATGCCTTCACCACCGGCTGCAATCTGATCGAGAAGACCAGCCCCGGCGAGAAGTACATGGGCACCGACGGCCAGTGGCACACGCGCGGCGGCGAGAAGCCGCTGCGCGATGCGCGTTGCCCCGGCTGACCTTCAGCTTTTGGAAAGCAACGCATCGCCCGGTTGCCCCGATCAAGGGCAATCGGGCGATTCGCGTATGGGGCTGCGGGCAAAGCTGTCCTAGATGTCCGAGGCTTGCATCGGGCCTTTTGCGCGTGGGACGGTGTGACAGCTTTGCCGTGAAATTGTCATGAGCTGTGCAAAGCGTTTACAAACCCTTTCTCCCGCTTTTCCCGCGACAAAGCGGCGCGAAGGGCCGGAAATCAGTCGCTTTCAAGGGAATTTTTTGCCCCGGCTCCGGCTCGGCCCCTTGCAACGCCGGCATCGCTTCCCACTTTCGACCCATCACCGACCGCCACGGGCGGTTGACTTGGATGCACCCCCCGCTTAAGGGCCACAGCGCCCCGGGCGGGCGAGCGTTGCCCATGTGTTAGACCCCTCAGGGCCTTAGTGGCCGGGACGAAAGACATGGAAGACGATACAAACGCACGGAACCCTGTTGGCGAAGACCAGCGCATGACAGCGCTCGACGAACGGATCAAAGCCGTGCGCGAGCGCGAGGAAGCGCGGACCAAGCCAACGGCGGGCGCGGAGGCCGATGCGAATTACCGCATGGGAAGCCGTGTTCTGGCCGAGCTGATCGGGGGGATCGGCGGCGGAGCTTTCATTGGCTGGGTCATCGACCAGGCCATTGGGAGGAAGTCGCACTGGGGTCTGCTGGTGGTGATGGCGCTCGGCGCTTTTGTCGCTTTCAGAAACATCTTCCGGATTTCCGGCTCTTCCCAGGGCTGATCTCTCGCAAAGGAGCGGGCGATCGGCGGCAGGACAATGCCTCGCAAGCGGCATTCCCGGCCACCCTCGGGCAGGGCCCACATAGGTATGAGGGCGTAAAACGTGGCGGAACACGGTCGTGTCGATCCCATGGCGCAGTTCAAGATCGAGCCGCTTTTCGGCACCGATCATTGGGCCATCGCCGGTCACAACATTGCCTTCACCAATTCCGCGCTGTGGATGGCGATCACCACCGTGGCGCTGTGGATTTTCGTGGCAGGCGGCATGAAGCGCGCGCTGGTTCCCGGCCGCTGGCAGATGGCGGTCGAAACCATGACCGGCTTCATCGATGGCCTGCTGGCCGCCAACATCGGCCCCAATGGCAAGAAGTATGTGCCTTACATCTTCTCGCTGTTCATGTTCATCCTGTTCGCCAACATTCTGGGCCTGCTGCCGCTGAGCCTGCTTGGCGTGCATCCCTTCACCTTCACCAGCCACTTCTCGGTCACGGGCGTGCTGGCGATCCTGTCTTTCTCGATCGTGCTGATCGTCGGCTTCGCCAAGCACAAGCTGCATTTCTTCAGCCTCTTCGTGCCGCATGGCACGCCGGTGTGGCTGCTGTGGCTGATCCCGATCATCGAGCTGATCTCCTTCCTCGTGCGTCCTTTCTCTCTCGCGCTGCGTCTTTTCGTCGCGATGATGGCCGGCCACGTTCTGCTTGAGGTGCTCTCCAGCTTCGTCATCAGCTCGGCCAATTCGGGCCTGCTGTGGGGCGGCGTGGTGGGTCTGCCCAGCTTCCTTCTGATGATTGCCATCTGCGCCCTGGAAATCCTGGTCGCCGGCATTCAGGCCTATGTTTTCGCGCTGTTGACCTCGCTGTATCTCAACGACGCCGAGAATCTTCACTAAGTTACTGTTCAACCTGCAAGAATTTACGAAACAAGGAGTTACTGAAATGGACGCAACTGCCGCCAAGCTCGTCGGTGCCGGTCTGGCCGCCATCGGTGCCGGTATCGCCGCCATCGGCGTGGGTAACGTCTTCGGTTCGTTCCTGGAAAGCGCTCTGCGCAACCCCGGCGCTGCCGACGGCCAGCAGGGCCGCCTGTTCATCGGCTTCGCCGCCGCCGAACTTCTGGGTCTGCTGTCGTTCGTCGTCGCGATGATCCTGATCTTCGTCGCCTAAGCAGGTTCGAAAAGGGCCGGGGCATGCGGGTTCACCCTGCACGCCCCGGCTCCTTTCTATCCAGCTTCCCCGGCTTACGCCTGCGCTGACGTCCTTAACGGGCAAGGCGCCTACGACACCGGACACTGACGATGCCCCAGATATCCCAGCTCGCCGAAACCTATGCCAGCCAGATCTTCTGGGTGCTGATTTTCTTCGGCTTCGTGTTTTTCGTCATCGGCAAGGGCATGGTGCCCAAGGTGATGGAAACCATGGCCGCCCGTGACAGCCAGATCGCCGCCGATCTCGCTCACGCCGAGGCTGCCCGCCGCGCCGCCGAAGGTGCCGATGCCGGTTGGCAGGCCACCGCCGCCCAGCAGCGCGCCAAGGCTCACGCCCTGATCGCCGCCGCCAAGCACGATGCCGCTCAGGCCTCCGAAGCCCGCCTGCACGCCGCCGCCAGCGTCATCGACGCCCGCGTCGCCGATGCCGAAGCGCGCATCGGTGCCGCCGTGACCAGCGCCATGGCCGAAATCGAAACCGTGGCCGCTCAGGCCGCTGGCGACATCGCCCAGCGTCTGGCCGGTATCACCGTGGGCGAAGACACCGCCCGCGCCGCTGTGAAGGAAGCTCTCCATGGCTGACCTGAGCCTGATCGTTCTGGCCGAAGCCGCCAGCGAAGCCGCCGAACCCACCGCGCTGGGCCTGACCCCGCCGATGTGGGTGGCGCTCTCGATGGCCGTGCTGATCGTCGTCATGCTGGTGCTCAAGGTGCCGGGCGTGCTGACCAAGGGCCTCGACAACTCGATTGCCGAGATCCGCAAGCAGCTCGACGAAGCCAAGGCGCTGCGCGCCGACGCCGAGGCGCTGAAGGCTGAATACGCCGCGCGCATCGCCAACGCCGAGAAGGACGCGGCCGCCATGCTCGCCCACGCCAAGGCGGAGGCGGAAGCCATCGTCGCCAAGGCGGAAAGCGACACGACCGACGTGATCGCCCGCCGCGAGAAGATGGCCTCCGACAAGATCGAGGCCGCCGAGCGCGGTGCCGTCGCCCAGCTGCGCGTCAAGGCCGCCGAGGCCGCGACCAGCGCCGCTCGTGGCCTGATCGCCGGTGGCTATAGCGCTGCCAACGACAAGGCTCAGGTCGATAGCGCGATCGCTTCGATCTGATTTGTCGCTCGGTTTGCGAACGTGAAAAGCCCTCGCCGTTTGGCGGGGGTTTTTTCGTTTCAGGGGTCAGAAAGTCGGAAGAGGAAATGCGAGGGGATTATCCCCTCGCGCTCCCATGAATGTCTACGTTGCGCATCGGGTTCGGCCTTGCGCAAAGCTTGCAGCGCCGCAGGCAGGAAACCACAGCGCAGTCCCATCGGCTTTCATGCCTGCGGCGCCCTAGGTGGTGCAGGTGGATAGGTGTGGCACAACGACCGGGAACCGTTATCCTATCGTCGGAAGACGTTCCGGGAGCGCGAGGGGGTAACCCCCTCGCATCTTCCTTCCTTCTTAAAACGAATTCTTGGCCTCTCTGAGCGCAGCGAACACCGCCACGGCATCTCCGCCCCCCCAACGCTCCGCCAGAGCGCTGTCGTCGGCCCTGAGGAACGGATTGGTCTCCAGCTCGCGCTCCAGCACGAAGGGCACCGTGGCCCGGCCTGCCGAACGTGCCGCGTCCACCGCCGCCGCGTAATCCGCCAGAGCGTCATTCTCCGGATCGGCATGCACCGCGAAACGCGCGTTCGACTGAGTATATTCATGCGCGCAATAGAGCTGCGTCCGCGCGGGCAAGGCTTTCAGGCGCGAGAGGCTGTCCCAGAACTGCTGAGGCGTGCCCTCGAACATCCGCCCGCAGCCCAGAGCGAACAGCGAATCGCCCACGAAGGCGATTCCCGCTTCGGGCAGGTGATAGGCGATATGGCCCAGCGTATGGCCGCCCACATTGATGACCTGCGCCTGATACGCCCCCAGCGTTACCGTATCGCCCTGATCGACCGTGCGGTCCACGCCCTCGATCTTGGCGGCGTCTCCGGCGGGGGCGGTGATGGTGGCGCCGGTGGCCTGCTTGATGGTCAGGTTCCCGCCGGCGTGGTCCTTGTGCCAGTGGGTGTTCCAGATCTGGGTGATGCGCCAGCCCTTGGCTTCGGCCTGGCGGAGGTATTCCTCGCCATCAGGTGTATCGATGGCGACGGTTTCGCCGCTGGCCTCATCGTGCAGCAGGAAGCCGTAATTGTCGGAGAGGCAGGGGAACTGGTGGACTGTCAGGGTGTGGGTCATGACGCGCGTCCTTTGAGATAATGGGGAATGTCGGTGGGCATGGCGACCCATGGGTGCATGGTCTCCTCCCACACCGAACGAACGGGGGCGAAGGCGGTCTTGTCCTCGATGGCGCCCACCGGGATGCCGATCATGCCGGGCTTGAGGTCGATGGTGCACCACAGGGTCGTGCCGCAGGTAGGGCAGAAGAAGGTGGTGAAGCTGCCCCCGCTGTCGGCGATCCTGACATAGGTGGAGGGCTCCCCGGTCAGAACCAACCGATCCGCCGGATAATAGGCCACCACGCCGAAGGGCGATCCGCTGCGCCTCTGGCAGGCGCGGCAATGGCAGGCGACGATCTGGTCACTGGGGCCGGGGAGGGTGGCGGCGAGGGCGCCGCATTGGCAACTGGCTTGCATGGCAGCCAATATAGGCATGGGCCGGCCAAAGAAAAACCCGCCCGGAGCATGTCCGGGCGGGTCTTCTTTTCAGGCTGCAGCCTGAAGGTGCCGGTAAGCGTTAAAGCTTACTTGGCGCCCTTCAGAGCGGCGCCCAGGATGTCGCCCAGCGAAGCGCCGGCATCCGAGGAACCGTACTGTTCCACAGCTTCCTTCTCTTCGTGCAGCTGACGCGCCTTGATCGAGAAGCTGGGCTTCTTCGAACGGTCGAAACCGGTGACCATGGCGTCGATCTTCTGGCCGACCTGGAAGCGGTCGGGGCGCTGCTCGTCGCGGTCGCGGCCCAGATCCGAACGCTTGATGAAGCCGGTGGCACCATCTTCGCCAGCCTGGACTTCCAGACCGCCGTCGCGCACTTCCAGAACCGTCACGGTGACGACTTCGTTGCGCTTCAGGTTCGAGCCGGCGGCGGTGACGCCAGCGGCGGGAGCACCCTTCTCGAGCTGCTTCATGCCGAGCGAGATGCGCTCCTTCTCGACGTCGACATCGAGAACCACGGCCGAAACCTGCTCACCCTTGCGGTGCAGGGCCAGCGCGTCTTCACCCGAGATGCCCCAGGCGATGTCCGACATGTGGACCATGCCGTCCACGTCGCCATCCAGACCGATGAACAGGCCGAATTCGGTGGCGTTCTTGACTTCGCCCTCGACGTTCGAACCAACGGGGTGACGCTCGGCGAAAGCTTCCCAGGGGTTCTGCTGGGCCTGCTTGAGGCCGAGCGAGATGCGGCGCTTGTCCGAATCGACTTCCAGCACCAGCACGTCGACTTCCTGCGAGGTCGAGACGATCTTGCCGGGGTGGACGTTCTTCTTGGTCCAGGACATTTCCGAAACGTGCACCAGGCCTTCGATGCCGGGCTCCAGCTCCACGAAGGCGCCGTATTCGGTGATGTTGGTGACGGTGCCGCGCAGCTTGGCGCCGACGGGGTACTTGGCGGCCACGCCATCCCACGGATCCGACTCAAGCTGCTTCATGCCGAGGCTGATGCGCTGCGTGTCGTGGTTGATGCGGACGATCTGCACGCGGACGGTGTCGCCGATGGCGATCACTTCGCTCGGGTGGTTGACGCGCTTGTAGCTCATGTCGGTGACATGCAGCAGGCCGTCGATGCCGCCCAGGTCGACGAACGCACCGTAGTCGGTGATGTTCTTGACGACGCCATCGATGATCTGGCCTTCGGCCAGGTTCTGGATCAGGCCCGAACGCTGCTCGGCGCGGGTCTCTTCGAGCACGGCGCGGCGCGACACGACGATGTTGCCGCGGCGGCGGTCCATCTTCAGGATCTGGAAGGGCTGCGGCACGTCCATCAGCGGGGTGACGTCGCGCACGGGGCGGATGTCGACCTGCGAACCGGGCAGGAAGGCCACGGCGCCGTCGAGATCGACGGTGAAGCCACCCTTCACGCGGCCGAAGATCACGCCTTCAACGCGCTTGCCTTCGCCGAACTCGTTCTCGAGCTTGTCCCAGGCGGCTTCGCGGCGCGCGCGGTCGCGCGACAGCATGGCTTCGCCTTCGGCGTTCTCGACGCGGTCAACGTAGACTTCGACTTCGTCACCGACCTTCAGGCCGTGCGGCTGACCGGGGGCGGCGAATTCGCGCAGGGCAACGCGGCCCTCGCTCTTCAGGCCCACGTCGATGACGGCCTTGTCGTTTTCGATGGCGGTGATGGTGCCCTTGACCACGCGGCCTTCAAAGCCGCCGGCGGCGGCGCCGCCCAGGGTTTCATCAAGAAGCGCGGCAAAATCGTCGCGCGAGGGGGTGCTCATAAAAGAGTCCTTGGTGTCGATGTTTCCGGCCAGGCGGTTGTATCCGCCGGTCTTTCCTCCACCTGCCACACCATGCGGCAAATGGGCCAAAAAGGGCCGAACCACCCATGGGGCCGTATGCCGTCATGGGTATTCGCACAGGCAGATGCCGGTACGAACGGGCGGCGCACTAAGCCAATCCTGTACGAAATGCAAGGAAATTGGCGGGTTTCGGAGGGTCGATTGAGCGATTCTCGATGATTCGCCCCCGGAAATCTCGGTTCATCTTTGTAACGGGGCACCTGATCCCGCGTTTTGTTGCTCGTTCATCTCCGGGCTAGGCTGGCGGGTGCCTTTCTCGCGACGGATCGCGACATTCTGTCACAAGAGGATACGACCTTATGAAGGCACATTTTGGCAAGTTCGCGTTGATCGTGGTGGCTGGTTCGCTGGCTCTGGGCGGTTGTGCCACCACGGGTTCGGTGAAGCGGGCGCAGGCACGCGCCGATCAGGCTTTCGTCGAAGGCCAGAAGGGCCAGGCCGACGCAGCGCGGGCTCAGGGTACGGCTGAGGCTGCCGGCACGGCCGCCCAGCACGCGCAGGGCACCGCCGATGCGGCAGGCAGCGCGGCTCAGGGTGCGGGCGCTGCGGCTCAGCAGGCGCAGGCCACGGCGAATGCCGCTGCGGCCAATGGCGAGCAGATCACCGCGCTCAGCACGCGCCTGCACCGTCTGGAAGCGGCCGAATGGCGCCGCAAGCACCCCAAGAAGGCGCACCACAAGCATCACCCCAAGAAGCCCCCGGTGCAGACCAGCGAGGGCCAGGCCCGCTTCCATCAGTAAGCCGGGCTGACAAGCTTGATCGACGCGGAATGGCGGGGTGTAAAACCCCGCCATTTCTGTTTTCAGGCCAGAGAGGTTCAGGCCAGCGGGGTGGCAAAGCCCTTGTCGGCCTTGGTCTCCACCAGGGCGATGGCCGCGGCGATGGCGGCATCCTTGCCCAGATCGGACGTATCGAGCGTGACCGCATCGTCAGCCGCGCGCAAGGGCGCCTCGGTGCGCTCACGGTCGCGGCGGTCGCGGGCTTCCAGATCGGCGGCGATCTCCTCCAGCGTGATGGCGCGGCCCTGGGTCCGCATCTCCAGAAAACGGCGCTGGGCGCGCGCTTCGAGGCTGGCGATGATGAACAGCTTGGCCGGAGCCTCCGGTGCGATCACCGTGCCGATGTCGCGCCCGTCCAGCACGGCGCCGCCAACCTGCGTGGCAAAGGCGCGCTGGCGGTTATAGAGCGCCTGACGCACCGCCGGATGCACCGAGACGCGGCTGGCGAGGCCGCCGCTGGCCTCGCTGCGCAATTCCGGGTCGTCCAGCAGCGAATCGGGGAAGGCGCAGGCGGCCAGAGCTTCGCCCGCATCGTCCGGATTGCCGCCGATCAGCGCCACCTGCCGCCCGACCGCGCGATAGAGCAGGCCGGTGTCGAGATGCGGCAGGTTGAAATGCGCGGCCAGAGCCTTGGCGATGGTGCCCTTGCCCGAAGCGGTGGGGCCGTCGACGGCGATGATCATCTCTTCGTCCTTCTCAGGCCGCAACCAGCCCGGCGAGCAGCGGCATGAAATTGGGGAAGCTGGTGGCGATGGGGCTGACATCGTCGATGGTGACGCCCTTCGTGCTGGCAACACCCGCGATGGCCATGCTCATGGCGATTCGATGGTCGAGATGGGTGACGACCGGGCTGGCATTGCCGCCGGGCAGGGGCGCGCCATTCGTGCCGTCGATCACCATGCCGTCCTCGGTTTCATGCAGCGTGGCGCCGGCCAGTTCGAGCGCCTCGCGCATCACGGTGATGCGGTCCGACTCCTTGACGCGCAGCTCTTCCAGCCCGGTGCAGACCGTGCGGCCTTGCGCCAGAGCGGCGGCCACGAAGAGCACGGGGAATTCATCGACCATGCTGGGCACGACGGCGGGATCGACCTCGATGCCCGTCAGCGCGGAATGGCGCACGCGCAGATCGGCCACGGGCTCGCCGCCGACGATGCGCGGGTTCACCTCCTCGATGCTGCCGCCCATCTGGCGCAGCACGGCGACGATCCCCGCGCGGGTGGGGTTGAGGCCGACGTTCTCGATCAAAACGTCGCTGCCCGGCACGATCAGCGCGGCGACGATGAAGAAAGCGGCGGAGGAAGGGTCGCCGGGGACGACGATGGTCTGGCCGGTCAGGTTCGCCTCGCCGTGGATGCGAATCACACGCTCGCCATCCTCGTTGGTGTCCACGGTCAGATTGGCGCCGAAGCCTTTGAGCATGCGTTCGGAATGGTCGCGGGTGGGGACGGGCTCGATCACCGTGGTGATGCCCGGCGTGTTGAGCCCCGCCAGCAGAATCGCGCTCTTCACCTGAGCGCTGGCCACCGGCAGGCGATAGGTGATCGGCACGGCGGGCTGGGCGCCCTGCATGGTCAGCGGCAGGCGGCCACCCTCGGACGCCGTGAACTGCGCGCCCATCGTCGAGAGCGGATCGATCACCCGGCCCATCGGGCGCTTGGAGAGGCTGGCGTCACCCACGAAGGTGGCGGTGATGGCATGGCTGGAGACCAGACCCATCAGCAGGCGGGTCGAGGTGCCCGAGTTGCCCATGTCCAGAGCGGTTTCAGGCTGGAGCAGCCCGCCCACGCCCACGCCATTGATCACCCATTCGCCATCGGGCTGCTTTTCGATGGTGGCGCCCATGGCGCGCATCGCGGCGGCGGTGGACATCACATCCTCGCCCTCCAGCAGGCCGGTCACGCGGGTTTCACCGATGGCCAGCGCGCCCAGCATGATCGAGCGGTGGCTGATCGACTTGTCGCCGGGGACGCGGATCGTCCCCTTCAGCGCCCCGCCGGGGGTGAATGTATGGGGGCGGGGCTGGCTGGAATGGCTCACGGGCGATCTTTCTGGTGGGACGTTGACAGGGTGCGGCCCCGTCACCAGATATCTGCTGCAAGACCGCCAATCGCGCGGCTTTTGACAGCGCGAACCAGCTATGGCAAGGCGCGTCGCGCTTCGGGGGGCTTTGCGCCTTCGTCGTAATGCATCATGACGCTATTTTTCCGCGCCGGAAGGCGCGGGCCCGCCACATCCGGCGGCATCAGTGAGGAACAGCATGGTCAAGCCAGAATGGGGCGCCAAGCACGGTTGCCCGAAATGCGGCACCCGCTTTTATGACCTGGGCAACAGCGACCCGGTTACCTGCATCGAATGCGGCTATGCCTGGACGCCCGAGCCGGTGCTCAAGAGCAAGCAGCCCATCCCCTATGAGGAAATCCAGAAGAAGGAATCCGCAACGCCCGATGGCGATCTGGCGGATGAGGACGATCTGGACATCGACGATGACGGCGATTCGCCGGACAATGACGTCGATCTGGGCGGCGACGACGATCTGGGCGTGGCCAGCCACGACGACGAGCCGGACGAAGTTTAAGAGTTTTTCGCGGAGTTTTCATTTTTCTGACAGCGCCGCGAAAAAACTTCTTGCCAAGGTCGGGCCTGCCTCCTAGTGGGGCGGCCCGGCCGGAAGGCAGGGACGGAACGAACCACCCAGGGGCGTTTCGGTTCAAATGGTTACGGGGCTATAGCTCAGCTGGGAGAGCGCCTGCATGGCATGCAGGAGGTCAGCGGTTCGATCCCGCTTAGCTCCACCAAACTTTGAACCTAACATATTGATCCCGATGGATATGGGGCCTTAGCTCAGCTGGGAGAGCGCCTGCATGGCATGCAGGAGGTCAGCGGTTCGATCCCGCTTGGCTCCACCATCGCGACAGCGAAGTGAGTATCGCTTGCATCCGGGCGTTACGCTGGCTGACGAGGTTTCGTCCGCCGGCGTTTTTCCGTATGATGCGGCGAACGCTGGCCGGCGAGGTTTCGCCCGCCGGCGTTTTTGGCGTGTTATGGGCTTTGTGATCCGGCTTCCCGCCGGAACGGCCCGGCAGGAGTGGCAAGGACATGTTCGACAATCTGTCCGATCGCCTTGGCGGTGTGTTCGACAAGCTGCGTGGGCGTGGTGCGCTCACCGAGGCTGACGTGCGCGAGGCCATGCGCGAAGTGCGCATGGCCCTGCTGGAGGCCGACGTTGCCCTGCCGGTGGTGCGCCGCTTTATCGATGGCGTGACGGAAGCCGCCATCGGCTCCAACGTGCTGCGCTCGGTGACGCCGGGCCAGCAGGTCATCAAGATCGTCAACGACGCGCTGGTCGAGATGCTGGGTGGGCAGGATGTCCCCGGTCTTGATCTGAACGCCGCGCCGCCGGTCGTCATCCTGATGGTCGGTCTGCAGGGCTCGGGCAAGACCACCACCACGGCCAAGCTGGCCAAGCTGCTGAAGGAAAAGCAGGGCAAGAAGGTGTTGATGGCGTCGCTCGACGTCAACCGCCCCGCCGCTCAGGAACAGCTCAAGGTGCTGGGCGAGCAGGTGGGCGTGGCCACCCTGCCGATCATCGCCGGCCAGACCCCGACCGCCATTGCCGAGCGCGCGCTGCATAGCGCCAAGCTGCAGGCCATCGACGTGCTGATGCTCGACACCGCGGGCCGCCTGCATGTCGACGATCAGTTGATGGACGAGATGAAGGCGGTTGCCGCCATCTCGACCCCCAAGGAAACCCTGCTGGTCGTCGATTCGCTGACCGGTCAGGATGCGGTGAACGTGGCGCAGGCCTTCTCGGGCCAGGTCGATCTGACGGGTGTGATCCTCACCCGTATGGATGGCGATGCGCGCGGCGGTGCGGCGCTCTCGATGCGCGCCGTCACCGGCAAGCCGATCAAGTTTGCGGGCACCGGCGAAAAGCTGGATGCCCTCGAGGTGTTCCAGCCGGGCCGCGTCGCCGGTCGCATCCTGGGCATGGGCGACGTTGTCTCGCTGGTCGAGAAGGCGGCGCAGGCGGTTGAGGCCGAGGACGCCGAAAAGCTGGCCCAGCGCATGGCCAAGGGTCAGTTCGACATGAACGACCTGCGCACCCAGCTGCGCCAGATGCAGAAGATGGGCGGCCTCGGCATGCTTGCTGGCATGCTGCCCGGCATGAAGAAGGCCAAGGCGGCGATGCAGCAGAGCGGCATGGACGACAAGGTGCTGCTGCGCATGGATGCCGTCATCGGTTCGATGACGCCCAAGGAGCGCGCCAAGCCCGATTTGCTGAACGCCAAGCGCAAGATCCGCATTGCCAAGGGCAGCGGCGTGCAGGTTCAGGATGTGAACAAGCTCATCAAGATGCACCAGGAAATGGAGCGCGCGATGAAGCAGATCAAGAAGATGGGCGGCCTGTCCGGGCTCGCCGCGCTGTTCGGCAAGGGTGGCCTTGGGGGTGGCCTTGGCGGCATGGGTGGCGGCGGCATGGGCGGTCTTGGCGGCGGCGGTGCAGGGGGCCTTGGTGGTCTCGGCGGCGCTGGCGGCCTGCCGGGTCTGGGTGCCGGTGGCGCGCCCGATCTCTCCAAGCTCTTCAAGAAATAAGTTTCGTTAATTCAGTCTATTCAACAGTTTAAAATCGAAAGGTAACAGCAATGTCGGTTTCCATGCGTCTGTCGCGCGGCGGTTCCAAGAAGCGCCCCTACTACAAGGTCGTCGTCTCCAACAGCCGCTCGCCCCGCGACGGCAAGTTCCTCGAGCAGGTCGGCACCTACAACCCGATCCTCGCCAAGGATGACGAGAACCGCGTGCGCCTGATCGAGGACCGCGTGCGTTACTGGCTCGGCGTTGGCGCCCAGCCGACCGACCGCGTTGCCCGCATCCTGGACAAGGCCGGCATCAAGGAACGCGCTGCCACCAACAACCCCAACAAGGCTGTTCCCGGCAAGAAGGCCACCGAGCGCGCCGAGGACAAGGCTGAGAAGGCTGCTGCCGCTGCTGCCGCCGCCGCTGAGGCTGCTGCCGCTCCGGCTGCTGAAGCCGAAGCTGCTTCCGAGTAATCGGACATGCGTGCCAAGCCCGTGACCATGGCGGCCATAACCGCCGCCCATGGCATCACGGGCGAGGTGCGTCTCAAGCTGTTCGGGGAAGGCGTGGCGGGGCTCAAGCGCTACCGCGCCTTCAACGAAGGGGCCTTCACGGTTAAGGTGCTGCGCGATGACGGCAAGGGCGGGGCGATTGCCCGCTTCGCCGAGATCGCGGACCGCACTGCTGCTGAACGCCTGCGCGGAACGGTGCTGACCGTGCCCCGCGATGCCCTGCCGCCCTTGGGCGAGGGCGAATATTACCACGCCGATCTGCTCGGCCTGCCTGCCGTCTCCAGCGAGGGCGAGCCTTTGGGTACCGTCATCGCCATCGAGAATTACGGCGCGGGTGACGTGCTGGAAATCGAGAAGCCCAAGGGTGAGGATGGCGCCAAGCCCGTCCGCTTTATGGTGCCGATGCGCGTGGAAGCCGTGCCCGAATGGGATGACGAACGGCTGATCGTCTCTGCGGCTTACGCCGAGGGGTAGATGATCGCTGGCATTCTCCAGTCTGTGCTGGGCACTTTCGTGCTGGCGGGGTTCTGGGGAGCGGTGATGGGTTGCCTGTGCGGGCAATTGAGCCTTGGTCTGACGGCCTTTCTGGCCACAGCCCTGACCTTTCTGATCGAAGTGCTGCTTTACCTGCATCTGTGGGGTGGTGGTCACGGCGGATTTGAGGGCGAAATGGCCACGATCGGGGCGTTCTTGTGGGCGGGGCTTCTCAGCTTTCCCATCGGTATGCCTTTCGCCTGGCATGTCGCGAGGCAGTTTCGTCGGGCATGATGTTCCTCGCTGTATGGAAGGCCGAATGATGCCCGCATTGGTGATGACCTTCCTGTGGTCCCTGCTGCTGCAAGGCGGCATGCTGCTGGGCGTGCGCGTGTTCTACAAGCGCTGGTCGCCGTTGAAGCAGCGTCTGGTGGCGTCCTTCACCCTGCCGGTAGCGGTGGCGCTGATGGCGGTGTGGATGCGGTTTGATCCTTCGCTTTGTTCAGCTGCCAATCCCGATGGGTGCCCGCAGGCATATGGCAGCGTGATGTTTGCCTTGATGATGATCGGTACGCTGCTGCTCTCGGCTTTCCTGCTTTCCTTTATCGGCACCTTGCGGAGACGCTGATGACCTTCTCCGCCACCGTCCTCACCCTTTACCCTGACATGTTCCCCGGACCGCTGGGCGTCAGCCTGGCTGGCCGCGCGCGTGAAGAGGGCAAGTGGGACATCGACGCCGTGCAGATCCGCGACTTCGCGCAGGACAAGCACCGCACCGTCGACGATACGCCCGCAGGCGGTGGAGCAGGGATGGTGCTGAAAGTCGATGTGCTGGCCCGTGCCGTGGATCATGCGCGCGACAACGGCCCGGCGAATCGCCCGGTCATCGCCATGACGCCGCGCGGCAAGCCGCTGACTCAGGCCCGCGTGCGCGAACTGGCGCAGGGCCCCGGCGTCATCGTGCTGTGTGGCCGTTTCGAGGGTTTCGACGAAAGAATTTTCGCCGGACGCGAGGTGGAAGAGGTCTCCGTGGGCGACATCATCCTCTCGGGCGGTGAACCGGCGGCCTTGATGCTGCTTGATGCTTGCATTCGGCTGCTTCCCGGCGTAATGGGCGCGGCCTTGAGTGGGGAAGAAGAATCGTTTGAAAGCGGCCTTCTTGAATACCCCCACTACACCCGACCCCCTGAGTGGGAAGGGCGATTGATCCCTGAAGTGCTGCGATCGGGGGATCATGGAAAAATCGCTGCCTGGCGGAAACAACAGGCGGAGGATGATACTCGGTCACGCAGGCCCGATCTATGGGAGCGCCATGGTGGCGTTCCGGGTCAGTCTGCCTCTGGCGCGCGGCGCGAAAAGAAGGACACAGGTCGATGAACCTGATTCAGCAGATCGAGGCCGAGGAAATTGCCAAGGCCGGCAAGACCATTCCCGAATTCCGTCCCGGTGACACCGTGCGCGTCGGCGTGCGCGTTGTTGAAGGCGAGCGTACCCGCGTCCAGGCCTATGAAGGCGTTGTGATCGCCCGCTCGAACCGCGGCATCAACTCGAACTTCACCGTGCGCAAGATGTCGTTCGGTGAAGGCGTGGAGCGTGTGTTCCCGCTCTACTCGCCCAACCTCGACTCGATCACCGTCGTGCGTCGCGGTGTCGTGCGTCGCGCCAAGCTGTACTATCTGCGTGGCCGCACCGGCAAGCGCGCTCGTATCGCCGAGCGTCGCGACACCCGCCAGGAAGGCTGATCGCCTTACCGCTAGCGGTACAGAACGGACTGTTCTAGGAAGGCGCCCCGGCTACACCAGCCAGGGCGCCTTTTTGTTTTTCTTTCGCCATTTCTGCCGAGGACGCCTCCTTGCCATGCATTTTGCCCGCTTTTCCGCTGCCCTGCTTGCAGCGACCTGTCTTGTTGCCTCGGTTCCCGTTGCCGCGCGAGATGCGGGCGTGAGTAAGGCGCAGACTCAGGAAAGCGGCGTGCTGACTCTGGACCGCGTTTTCGCCAGCCCCAGCCTTTCGGGCCCGACGCCGCGCGGGGTGAAGCTGTCGCCCGATGGCCATTGGCTGACCATGCTGCGCCCCCGTGCCGATGAGCGCGAGCGCTATGACCTCTGGGGCTTCGACCGCAAGAGCGGCCAGTGGAAGATGCTGATCGACAGCAAGACGCTGTCCAGCGGCGCGGCGCTGTCGGAAGCGGAGAAGATGCAGCGTGAGCGTCTTCGGGTCGGCGATCTCAAGGGCATCATCAGCTATAGCTGGGCGGCGGACAGCAAGGCCGTTCTGGTGCCGCTGGATGGCGCGCTCTATCTCGCCAGCCTTGATGGGCATGTGCAGAAGTTGGAGACCGGGGCCGATCCTTTGAACCCGGCGCTCAGCACTTCGGGCAAATATGTGTCCTTCGTGCGCGATCGCCGCTTCTGGGTCGTGCCCGTGGCAGGCGGTCAGGCGCAGGCGATCACGCCCGCCGAGGCCTCCGAAACCGTCCATTGGGGCGAGGCGGAGTTTGTCGCTCAGGAAGAAATGGCGCGCTTCAAGGGCGCATGGTGGTCGCCCGGCGACAAGCTGGTCGCCATCGAGCGCTTCGATGAGGCCCATGTCGGCGTGGTGACGCGCACCTCGATCGGCGCCACCGGCACCAAGACCTTCGACCAGCGCTATCCGGCGGCGGGCACGCCCAATGCAGAGGTCAGCATCTGGATTGTGAAGGCCGATGGCTCGGGTAAGGTCGAGGTCGATCTGGGGGCGGACAAGGACATCTATGTCACCCGCGTCGACTGGGCGCCCGATGGCAAGGCGCTCTATGTGCAGCGCCAGAACCGCGACCAGACGAAGCTGGATGTGCTGAAGGCCGATCCGGCCACCGGCCAGACCACCGTGCTGTTCAGCGAAACCGCACGCCCCAAGATGTGGCTCAACGTCACCGACGATTACCGCTTCCTCAAGGACGGCACGCTGATCTGGCGGTCGGAGCGTGATGGGTTCGGCCATCTCTATCGCTTCGATCCCAAGGCAGGGACGTGGACCCAACTGACCAAGGGCCCGTGGGTGGTCACCTCGCTGGATGGCGTGGATGAGAAGGGCGGCAAGCTCTATTTCACCGGCACAAAGGACGATGTGCTGGCCCCGCAGGTCTATGCGCTGAACTACGCCCATGGCGGCGAACCGCAGCGCCTGACCGAACTCGGCTTTGCTAACAGCGCCAGCATCGACCGCAGCGCGCAGATGCTGCTGGTCACCCGCAGCGGGCCGGCCCAGCCGCCGCAGGTCTATCTGGCCGACACCACCGGCAAGCGCCTGACCTGGGTGGAAGAGAACCGCGTTTCGGGCGACCACCCCTACGCGCCCTATCTGGCCGCTCATCGTGCGCCGACCTTCGGCACCATCAAGGCAGCCGACGGCACCGATCTGCATTACAAGATGATCACGCCGGTGATGCAGCCGGGCAAGGTCTACCCCGTGTTCTTCGAGCATTACGGCGGCCCGCATTCGCAGGTGGTCAGCAAGGGCTGGACCAGCCCGCTGGCCGAAGCCATCGTCGCCAAGGGCTACATCTATTTCGAGCTGGACAATCGCGGCTCACCCAATCGCGGCGTCGATTTTGAAAGCGCGATCTGGCACGCCATGGGCAGCATCGAGGTCTCCGACCAGCGCGATGGTGCCAATTTCCTGAAGACGCTGCCCTATGTCGATGGCAAGAAGATCGCCACCTATGGCTGGTCCTATGGCGGCTATATGACGCTGAAGATGCTCTCGGCCGATCAGGGGCTCTATGCGGCAGGCATCGCGGGCGCCCCGGTGACGGACTGGAAGCTCTACGACACCTATTACACCGAACGCTATATGGGCGATCCCCGCAAGGACAAGGCGGCCTATGATGCCGCTGGCGTGCTGGGCAAGGCCAGCAACATCAGCGATCCGCTGCTGCTGATCCATGGGCTGTCGGATGACAATGTGGTGTTCGAGAACTCTTCGGCGCTGATCGCCAAGTTCCAGGCCGAGGCCAAGCCCTTCGAGATGATGCTGTATCCCGGCTACACCCACCGCGTGAGTGGTCCCAAGATCAGCGTCCATGTGTGGAATACGATTTTCGCCTTCCTGGCACGGCACGGAGTGACGCCGCCGTAATATACGCCAGCTATTGAGCCAAGCGACCATGCGTCTCTGGTCGCGATGGAACAGGCCTGAGGGGCTTCACGCCCCTCGACCGGCCAAGGAGTGAGTGAAATGGGTTATCGTGTTGTTGTCGTCGGTGCCACGGGCAATGTGGGCCGCGAAATGCTCAACATCCTGTCCGAGCGGGAATTCCCCATCGACGAGGTCGCCGCTGTCGCCTCCTCGCGTTCGACCGGCACCGAGGTCGAGTTCGGCGAAACCGGCAAGATGCTCAAGGTCAAGAACATCGAGCATTTCGACTTCACCGGCTGGGACATCGCCCTCTTCGCGGCGGGCAGCGAACCCACCCGCATCTACGCCCCCAAGGCCGCCTCGCAGGGCTGCGTGGTGATCGACAATTCGTCGCTCTACCGCATGGACCCGGACGTGCCGCTGATCGTGCCCGAGGTGAACCCGGACGCCATCGACGGCTATGCCAAGAAGAACATCATCGCCAACCCCAACTGCTCGACCGCGCAGCTGGTGGTGACGCTCAAGCCGCTGCACGATGCCGCCACCATCAAGCGCGTCGTCGTCGCCACTTATCAGTCGGTGTCGGGCGCGGGCAAGGAAGGCATGGACGAGCTGTTCGAGCAGAGCCGTGGCATCTTCGTGGGCGATCAGGCCGATGCCAAGAAGTTCACCAAGCAGATCGCCTTCAACGTGATCCCGCATATCGACGTTTTCCTGGATGATGGCTTCACCAAGGAAGAGTGGAAGATGGTGGTCGAGACCAAGAAGATCCTCGACCCCAAGATCAAGCTGACCGCGACCTGCGTGCGCGTGCCGGTCTTCGTCGGCCATTCCGAGGCGGTGAACATCGAGTTCGAGAACGAGATCAGCGCCGAGGAAGCCCAGAACATCCTGCGCGAGGCCCCCGGCATCATGCTGGTCGACAAGCGCGAGGACGGTGGATACGTCACCCCCGTCGAGGCGGCGGGCGACAGCGCCACCTATGTCAGCCGCGTGCGCGAGGACCCGACCGTGGAGAACGGTCTGGCCCTGTGGTGCGTGTCGGACAATCTGCGCAAGGGCGCTGCCTTGAATGCGGTGCAGATCGCCGAACTGCTGGGCCGCCGCCACCTCAAGAAGGGCTGATCGCAAGCCCTGTCTTTGAAGGCATGAAAAAGCCCCTGCCGGTTTCGTACCGGCAGGGGCTTTTTACGTCAGCGCTCAAGTTTACTGAGTGCGGACAGTCGTGGTTGTGGTGCTGGTGGCCACATTGGCGCTGTTATGCGCCGGAGCCTTGCGGACCACCTTGGTGTGCACCACCTTGCGGCGCGGGGTCGAGGTGGTCGTGGTCACGGCCACTTCCTGCTGCTTGGCCTGCTGGTCAGCGGCGGCGGCGGCCGTGGCGGCAGCAGCCTGACGGGCAGCATTGGCATCAGCCGCGGCGGTGGTTGCCGCATTGTTGGCCTGCTCGGCGCGGGCATTGGCGTCTGCCACCTGAGCCTGAGCATCCGCCGCCTGAGCATTTGCCGCAGCGGCCTGTTCATGCGCGGCCTGCACGCGGGCGTTGTTCATTGCCTGCTTGCGATGCTGCACCTCGCCCAGATTGGCCTCCGCCATGGCCGAGGCGTGGTTGGCCGTGGCAATGGCGTCATCCTTGTGGCCGCTGGCCAGAGCTTCCTTGGCATGGTTGAGTTCCTCACGTGCGCTGGCCTGTTCTGCTGTCAGCATCTGGGCGGCACCCGCCTGATCGGCGGACTGCAGCTTGGCCTCTGCGGCGGAAATGGCTTCACGGGCGCGGTCGGCCTTGCCCGCCATGGCCGGAGTGGCCAGACCCAGAGCAAGGGCGGTCGCGCTCAGAGCGATAATCTTCGACTTAACGGTCAACATGTCCTGTCCTTTCGGAGCTACCAGTTGAAACTAGTAGGCAGAACAGATCGCAGCCCGCCCTGTTCCATGAACATTTCACCGTGCTTGTTGTTTTCTTAGGTTCATGTATCGGGGCATTTCGGGGCCACAAAACAGCGGAGTAACTGGGCAAATGGACGTAACGACTGGCTTTTTTGCAGGCTTCAACGGCGATCAACTGGCCCTCCACATGGCCGGCCCCGAGGATGGCCGCCCCGTCGTGCTGGTCCATGGCCTGTTTTCCTCCGCCCAGATCAACTGGGTGAAGTTCGGCCATGCAGCTTTGCTGGCCGATGCGGGCTTCCGCGTGATCATGCCCGACCTGCGCGCCCATGGAGAGTCGGCCGCCCCGCATGACCCCGCCAGCTACCCCGAGGACGTGCTGGTGAAAGACCTGCTGATCCTGATCGAGCACCTCGGCCTGACTGATTACGACCTCGGCGGCTTCTCGCTGGGCGCGCGCACGGTGACGCGCGGCGTGATTTCCGGCCTGTCGCCGCGCCGCCTCGTGCTGGGCGGCATGGGTCTGGAAGGGCTGGCTGGCTGGGCCCGGCGCAGCGCCTTCTTCATCGATGTGATCGACCGCTTCGGCACCATCAAGCACGGCGACCCCGCCTACATCGCCCAGCAGTTCATGAAGGCGCAGAAGGTGGACCAGATCGCCGCCCGCCTGCTGCTGGGCAGCGTGGACGACACTCCGCCCGAGGCTCTGGCGCACATCACCCAGCCCGTGCTGGTGGTGTGCGGGGATGACGATCAGGACAATGGCTCGGCGCCGAAGCTGGCCGAGGTGCTGGCCGATGCGCGCTATGTCGAGGTGCCCGGCACGCATATGGGCTCGGTGACGCAGAAGGCCATGGGGCAGGCGATTCTGGCGTTTTTGACAGAAGGTTGAAGGGAAAGATGCGAGGGTGTTACACCCTCGCGCTCCCATTAATGTCTACGTTGCGCTTCGGGTTCGACGTTGGAGCAACGTCGCAGCGCCGCAGGCAGAAATGTGATGCCTGCGGCGCGGTGAGGTCTGGCGCAAGGATCGTGTGCCACTGCCTAGGCGTCGGAAGACGTTATGGGAGCGCGAGGGGGTAACCCCCTCGCACTTACTCCCTTCCTTCTTACCGGAACGGCGGTTCATTGAACGCCCGCAGCTTGCGCGAATGGAGCTTCTGCCCCTCGGCGCGCAGCAGTTCGCAGGCCATGGTGCCGATCTTCAGATGCGAGGCGATGGCTTCCTCATAGAAGCGGTTGGCCTGACCGGGCATCTTGATCTCGCCATGCAGCGGCTTGTCCGAGACGCAAAGTAGCGTCCCATAGGGCACGCGGAAACGATAGCCCTGCGCGGCAATCGTCGCGCTCTCCATATCGATGGCGATCGCGCGCGACAGGCTGAAGCGCTGCGCCGAAAGCGCGTAACGCAGTTCCCAGTTGCGGTCGTCGGTGGTGACGACGGTGCCGGTGCGCATGCGCTTTTTGAGGTTCGCGCCGGTCTCGCCGCTGATGATCTCCGCCGCCTGGGCGAGGGCGAGCTGCACCTCGGCGATGGCGGGGATGGGGATCTCGGGCGGCAGGACGGGGTCCAGCACATGGTCGTCGCGCAGATAGGCATGGGCCAGCACATAGTCACCGATGCGCTGCGTGTCGCGCAGGCCGCCGCAGTGGCCGATCATCAGCCATGCCTCGGGCCGCAGCACGGCGAGGTGGTCGCAGATCGTCTTGGCGTTGGAGGGCCCGACGCCGATGTTGACCAGCGTGATGCCGCTGCGGTTCGGGCCGATCAGGTGGTAGGCGGGCATCTGGTGGCGGCGCCATGCGGTGTCCGACAAACGCGCGCGGGCGTTTTCCACAGGCTGATCCACATACAAACCACCGGCTCCCGACAGGGCTGTATACCCGTTTTTCCCCAGTTGGGTGCCGGCCCAGTCCACGAACTCATCGACGTAGCGGTGATAGTTGGTGAACAGGATAAAGCGCTGGAAGTGATCGGTATCCGTGCCGGTGTAATGCGCCAGACGCGCGAGCGAAAAATCGGTGCGCAACCCGTCGAACAGGGCCAGCGGGATCGAATCGTCCACCCGGCCCAGATCGATGCCATCGGCGATCTCGTCACCGATCAGCGCCAGCTCGGTGGCGGGGAAGTGCAGGGCCAGTTCGGAAGGCTTGGTGCTGACCGGGGCCGAGGCATCCAGCACATAAGGGAAGGGGATCTGCTGCGTGGAGCGGCCCACCTCGATCTCGATGGCGTAATCGGCGGCCAGCAGGTCAAGCTGCTCGGTCAGATACTGGGCGTAGAGCTGCGGGCGCGTCACCGTGGTCGAATAGGTGCCCGTGTAAGGCAGGCGACCAAAGGCGCGGCTGGCGTCGGGATGGGTCTCCCGGCCCGCGTAATGGATGCGCAGCTCGGGATAGCACCAGGCGCGCTCGATCACGCGCTCGGCCGGGGGCGGGGTGCCGTTTTCGGCATAGGCCAGAATGTCGGCGCGCAGCGTGGAAACAGCCGCGTCATAAATGCGGCTCAGTTCGGAAATGACATGTTCGATGTTCTGCATGCGCGTGAGTGTAACGCAGACGTGTGACGGCGCAAGGACCGGGTGAAGAGTGTTTTTAAGAGGGTGAATGGAAGGGGTTAAAGGGAAAATGCGAGGGCCATCGCCCTCGCGCTCCCTTTAGTTGTCGGCGGGGCGCTTGGGGTTCGGCCTTGGAGTAAGGTCGCGGCGCCGCAGGCAGGAATGTGATGCCTGCGGCGCGGTGAGGTGGGGCGCAACGGTCGGGTGCCACTGCTCTGGCGTCGGGAGACGTCATGGGAGCGCGAGGGGGTAACCCCCTCGCATTTCCTTCTTCAAACCTTCAACCCAAACGAAAAAGGGCGCCCCGAAAGGCGCCCTTCTCATAACCGCTAGGGGTAAAAGGCTTACGCCTCTTCGCCTTCGGTCGGCTCGTCCAGCAGGTCGCTGGCGATCTCGCCGGGTTCGGCATTGGGGTCATAGGCTTCGGTGAAGCCGCCGACCTCGTTGTCGAACATGGCGTCGATCACGTTCACGCCCTGGGTCTGCAGCTCGGCTTCGTCAGCCGAGCGAGCAACGTTCACCTTGACGAGAACCGACACTTCGGGGTGCAGCGCGATGCGCACGTCGACGATGCCGATGGCCTTGATCGGGTGCTCCAGGACAACCATGCCCTTGGTGACCTTGGCGCCCTGCTCGTTCAGAGCCTCGGCGATGTCGCGCACCGAAACCGAACCATAGAGCTGGCCGGCGTTCGAGGCCTGACGGATCAGGACCACGGTCTTGCCTTCGACGTCGCCCGACTGGGCAACGGCGTCGTCGCGACGCGAAGCGTTTTCGGCTTCGATGCGGGCGCGGTTGGCTTCGAAGACCTTGCGGTTGGCTTCGTTGGCGCGCAGCGCCTTCTTGTTGGGCAGCAGGAAGTTACGGGCGTAACCGTCCTTGACGTTCACGACGTCGCCGATGGTGCCCAGCTTCTCGATGCGTTCGAGGAGAATGATCTGCATGGGTCTTCTCCCTTACTTGACGAGGTAGGGCAGCAGGCCCACGTGGCGGGCGCGCTTGATGGCCTGGCTCAGCTCACGCTGCTTCTTGGCAGAAACGGCGGTGATGCGGCTGGGCACGATCTTGCCACGCTCGGACATGAAGCCCTGAAGCAGGCGCACGTCCTTGAAGTCGATCTTGGGAGCATTCTTGCCCGAGAACGGGCAGGACTTGCGGCGACGGAAAAATGCACGAGCCATGGATCAAGCCTCCTCGCGGTCGCGGCGACGGCTGCGCTCGCGATCGTTCTTGCGCATCTGCACGCTGGGACCGGTTTCATGCTCGTCAACACGGACGGTGATGAAACGGATGACGTCTTCGTTGATGCTGGTCTGACGCTCCAGCTCGGCGACGACGCCGGCGGGGGCTTCAATGTTCAGCAGCACGAAGTGCGCCTTGCGGTTGCGCTTGATCTTGTACGCCAGGCTCTTGAGGCCCCAGGTCTCGGTCTTGGTGACCTTGCCCTCGTTGCTCTCGACGATCTCGGTGGCGGTGGCGGCCAGGGCGTCAACTTGCGCCTGGCTGAGGTCCTGGCGAGCCAGGAACACGTGCTCATAAAGAGCCATGCCAGCTTCCTTTAAACATCATAACCGATCGCTGGCTGATCCGCGGGATTGCGGGGCCCCTCCGGCTTTCTTCGCATGTCCATATGCGCGATCTGCGAATCCGCGCTTTCAGAAGGGGTGGCGCATAGTGGATTGCGGGGTGAAAGCAAGGAAAATCGGGGGAGGAAAGGGGATCCAAGGGTAGGTGCGAGGGGGTTACCCCCTCGCGCTCCCATGACGTCTTCCGACGATGGGGTAGGGGCGCCCGATCCTTGCGCCCGACCTCTCCACCTGTGTTACCTGGGGCGCCGCAGGCTTTAAAGTGCATCATTCCAACGCCGTGCCTGGCGTTCATGCCTGCGGCGCGGCGTCGTTACTCTGTGGCCGAACCCGAAGCGCCCACGCCGACAACTAAAGGGAGCGCGAGGGTGATGACCCTCGCATTCTTTTACTTCAACCCCTTCAACAGATCGGCGGCAAACAGGCTGAGCGTATCGTCCCGCGCCCCCATCACCACGATTCGATCTCCGGGCCGGGCGAGGGCGGACATGGCCTCACCGCAGGCATCGCGAGTCGGGACATGTTGGGCCTGAGGCGCGGAAGTACTGCCCTCGGCAATGAGGCGGATGATGCGTTCGGAGCCTTCCGAGCGGTCCACCGTGCCCCCGAAATAGACCGGGTCGCAGAGGAAGACGTGGTCTGCGGGATCGAGCAGATCGGCGAAGACCCGCGCGAGTTCGGCGCCCATCTGGCGCAGCGGGCCATAGCCGTGGGGTTGGAAGAAGGCGATCACGCGGCCCGGATGGCTCTTGAGCGTCTTGAGCGTGGCTGAAACCTTGTCCGGGTTATGGCCGAAATCGTCGATCACCGTGATGCCGGAGGGCGAGGTGCCGACGATATCGAAGCGCCGGGCGAGACCCTCGAAACTGCCGAGCGCCTGAACCGCCTCGCTGACGGGGATGCCCGCTGCTTTGGCGGCGGCGATGGCGGCCAGAGCATTGGCGAGGTTGTGGCGGCCGGGGACTTTCAGGGTGAGGTCATGCATGGCGGACAGGGTGGGATTCGAACCCACGGTGTCGCGCAGTTGCGCCGAAATGCTGGTCGGCCCTTCAACGATGCTGCCGGGTACCACGCTGATCTCGGCCTCGGCGCTGTCAATCCCGAAGGTCACCAGCCTCTTTGCATGCCCGGCCAGTGCCGCCGTTTCGGCATCGTCCAGATTGATCACGCCCACATCGGCGCGCGCCAGAAAATCGCCAAACAGCGTGCGCAGTTCCTCCAGACTCTTGTGATCGAGGCTGACATTGTTCAGCACCGCCACGCTGGGGCGATAGAGCGCGATGGAGCCATCGCTCTCATCCACCTCGGAGACGAACAACCCGCCGCCGCCCACCCGCGCGCTGGCGAAAGGCGCATCCGGAGCGCGGAAGTTCTTCATCACCGCGCCATTCATGATCGTGGGGTCGCGGCCCAGAGCGGTCATGATCCAGCCAATCATGCCGGTGACGGTGCTCTTGCCGCTGGTACCGCCCACCGCGATCCGCTGTGGCGCGGCGTTGAACAGTTCGGAGAGCAACTGTGCCCGGCTCATCCGGGGGCAACCCAGTTCCTTGGCGCGCACCATTTCCGGCACGGTGTCTTCCACGGCGGCGGAGGCGACCAGTACTTGTTCAGCACTGCTGATGCCGCTGCCATCCTGCGGGAACAGCGTGAAGCCAAGGCTCTCCAGCCAGCCGAATTTCTCTGGCGTACGCCCCTGATCGCGGCCCCGGTCCGAACCTGCCACTTCAGCGCCCAGCCCGCGCAGGATCAGCGCCAGAGGCAGCATGCCCGATCCGCCGATGCCGCAGAAAAACCATGGGTGAGAGGTGAGCGTGCTGTTCTCGGTCATGAGGGCGGGCCTATGCGGCGCGGCGCCAAAGGGCAAGAGCGTTGCCTTTCCCGGCCCTCAAGCGCTATCCCCCTGCCATGCCCACACGCATCGCCATCTGCGCCCCCGCCACGCCGATCACGCCCGAGGATGTGGCGCGCACTCAGGCCATCGCCGCCGCGTTTCCCGACGCCGAACTGCATTTCCACCCACAATGCTTCGCGGTGGACGGTCATTTCGCCGGGCCGGATGCGGTGCGCCTCGCTGCTTTTCTGGATTGCGCCAACGATCCCGCCTTCGATGCGGTGTGGTTCGCGCGCGGCGGCTATGGTTCGAATCGCATCGCGGGGGAGGCGCTGGGGCAGCTCTCGCTGGCGGCGCGGCACAAGGCGTACCTTGGCTATTCGGATCTGGGCTATCTGCTGGCCGGGCTTTACCGCGAGAAGATCGGTCGCCCCACGCATGGGCCGATGGTTGGCGATGGCCGCCGCTCTGGAGGCGAGGAAGCACTGCGCCGGGCTCTGGGCTGGCTGACCGGCGCGACGGATGGGCTGGAGCCCGGTCTCGCCGAGGAAAAGCATCCCGTCGTTGCGCTGAACCTCACCACGCTGGCGATGCTGGCGGGCACGCCGCTGATGCCGGGCCTTGCAGGGCATGTGGTGATGGTGGAGGAGGTCAGCGAGCATCTCTACGCTGTGGACCGCCTGTTCTTCCACGCCACGGCGCATCTGGGCGGGATCGCGGGGTTGCGGTTGGGCCGGGTTTCCGCCGTGCCGGAGAACGACCGCGACTTCGGGGCGACGCCTGTGCAGATCGCTCAGGACTGGTGTCATCGGCACTCGATCCCGTTTCTGGGAGGGGCGGATATCGGGCATGACGCCGCGAACCGGATTGTGCCGTTTGGGAAGCAGGTAAAGGCATGAAAGCAGGGGGCGTTACGCCCCCTGCACCCCCGTTACGTCTCCCGGCGATAGGGCGGTCTGGCCGAAGCCTTGCGTGGAAACGCTCCGCCGCGCAGCGGCCTTAAAGCCTGCGGCGCGGCGAGGTGGTGCGCAACGATCGGGCGCCACTGCCCAAGCGTCGGAAGACGTTATGGGAGCGCGAGGGGGTAACCCCCTTGCATCTTCCTTCTTAAACCCCTTTCACCCCATCCCCCTTGCACCAAACCTTCAACCGCAATAACTCGCGGCCCCAGATTTCAAGGGATATGCGAAATGCGTGCATTTGTTTTTCCGGGGCAGGGCAGCCAGAAGGTCGGCATGGGTGTCGATCTGGCCGCTGCCAGCCCCATCGCCCGCGAGGTGTTCGAGGAGGTTGACGAGGCGCTGGGCCAGAAGCTGTGGGAGATCATGGCGCAGGGCCCCGAGGACCAGCTGACCCTGACCGAAAACGCCCAGCCCGCGATCATGGCCAATGCCATCGCCACGCTGCGCGTGCTGGAGAAGGAAGGCGGCTTCCGCCTGTCCGACAAGGCCGATTTCGTGGCCGGTCACTCGCTGGGCGAATACACCGCGCTGTGCGCTGCCGGGGCGTTCAGCCTGGCCGATACGGCGCGTCTGCTCAAGCTGCGCGGGCAGTCGATGCAGGCTGCAGTGCCCGTTGGCGTTGGCGCGATGGCTGCTCTGCTGGGCGCCGATATCGACAAGGCGACTGCTCTGGCCGCTGCGGCTGCCGAAGGTGAGGTCTGCACCGTTGCCAACGACAACGATCCGGGTCAGGTCGTGCTTTCGGGCCACAAGGGCGCGATCGAGCGGGCCATCGCTCTGGTCAAGGAGCATGGGATCAAGCGCGGCGTGGCGCTGCCGGTTTCCGCGCCCTTCCACTGCCCGCTGATGCAGCCTGCCGCCGATGCCATGGCCGAGGCGCTGGCCAAGGTCTCGCCGGGCGCGCTGTCGGTGCCGCTCTTCGCCAATGTCACCGCCGATGTCGTCACCGATCCGGCCACCGTGCAGGCCCTGCTGGTCGAGCAGGTGACGGGCCGCGTGCGCTGGCGCGAGAGCATCATCGCCATGAAGGCGGCGGGCGTCGAGGAATTCGTCGAATTGGGCGGCAAGGTGCTTGGCCCCATGATTTCGCGCAGCGTGACGGATGTGAAGGTGACCAGCGTCATCTCCATGGCCGACATCGAGGCGCTGCTGAAGGAGATCGCATGATGTTTTCGCTTGAAGGAATGACCGCGCTCGTGACGGGCGCCAGCGGTGGCATCGGCAGCAGCGTGGCCAAGGCTCTGGCTTCGCAGGGCGCGCGTCTGGTGCTGTCGGGCAGCAATGCCGAGAAGCTGGAGGCCTTCAAGGCCGAGCTGGGCGGCGACCATGTTGCCATCACCTGCAACCTCTCCGACCCCGCTTCGGTCGAGAAGCTGGTGCCAGAGGCGCTGGCCGCTCTGGGCAAGCTGGATATTCTGGTGAACAACGCCGGCATCACGCGCGACAACCTCGCCATGCGTATGAAGGATGAGGAATGGGATGCGGTGATCCGCATCAACCTCGAAGCCGCCTTCCGCCTGATGCGCGCCGCGACCAAGCCGATGATGAAGGCCCGCTTCGGCCGCATCGTCTCGGTGACCAGCGTGGTGGGCGCGACGGGCAACCCTGGCCAGGTGAACTATGCAGCGGCCAAGGCTGGCCTTGTGGGCATGAGCAAGTCGCTGGCGCAGGAACTGGCGAGCCGCAACGTCACGGTGAACTGCGTGGCGCCCGGTTTCATCCGCACCGCCATGACTGACGTGCTGCCCGACGCCCAGAAGGAAGCGCTGAACGGCCGCATCCCGATGGGCCGCATGGGCGAGGGCGAGGATATCGGCGCTGCGGTGGCGTTCCTGGCCTCGAAGGAAGCGGGTTATGTCACCGGCCAGACCATTCATGTGAATGGCGGCATGGCGATGTTTGCCTAAGAACTGAAAAGGGTAAGTGCGAGGGTGTTACACCCTCGCGCTCCCATGAATGTCTGCGTGGGTGCTTCGGGTTCGGCCTTGGGTTAAGGTCGCTGCGCCGCAGGCAGAAGTTTGAGGCCTGCGGCGCCATGGGTCGCGCAGGTGGAGAGGTGGGGGGCAACGTCCGTGCGCCACTGCCATTTCGTCGGAAGACGTTCCGGGAGCGCGAGGGGCCGGAGCATTCCTCTTGAGGAATGCGACCAACAAGGACTCCCCCTCGCACCTTCCTTTTTCTCCCTGAATTCACTTACCCACAGCCTTCGCGGAGGCATTAACCTCCCGTTAGGCACGTCCGCCTAATCGAAACGCATCGAATTATCCCCAGAATCGCGTTCAGGCGCGTGCTTCGCACTTGCCGCAAGCCAAGGGCGCGCTAATGAAGATAGTCCGAATTGGCCGCGCAGGGGTGCCTTGGGGTTCCTGTGCGGGTGGAAGCTACACCCAGGGGTATCAGGCACGGGATCGGATCGAGCATGAAAGCCACCATCGAACGCGCGACGCTGCTGCGCTGCCTCAGCCATGTGCAGTCGGTGGTCGAGCGGCGCAACACGATCCCCATTCTCTCGAACGTGCTGATCGAGGCCGGGCAGGACGGCACCTTGCGCGTCATGGCGACCGACCTTGACCTTCAGGTGGTCGAGCATATGCAGGCCGTCAGCGTGGAGGCGCCGGGCGCCATCACCGTGTCCGCCCATCTTCTGTTCGACATCGCCCGCAAGCTGCCCGATGGCAGCCAGGTGAGCCTGCAGACCGCCGACAACCGCATGGTTGTGAAGGCTGGTCGCAGCCGCTTCCAGCTTCCCACGCTGCCGCGCGATGACTTCCCCGTGATTGTCGAGGGCGATCTGCCCACCAGCTTTGAGCTTCCGGCGGCGACGCTGGCCCAGTTGATCGACCGCACGCGTTTCGCGATCTCCACCGAGGAGACGCGCTATTACCTCAACGGCATCTTCCTGCATGTGACCGAGGAAGAGCTGAAGGCGGCGGCGACGGACGGCCATCGTCTGGCCCGCTTCACCATCGCCAAGCCCGAAGGCTCGGATGGCATGCCGGACGTGATTGTGCCGCGCAAGTGCGTGGCCGAGCTGCGCAAGCTGCTCGAAGAGGCGCTGGATGCGGTGGTGCTGGTGGACCTCTCGGCCAGCAAGATCCGCTTCACGCTGGGCGGCGAGAACGGCGTGGTGCTGACCAGCAAGCTGATCGACGGCACCTTCCCCGATTACAGCCGCGTGATCCCGACCGGCAACGACAAGCTGCTGCGTCTGGACCCCAAGAGCTTCTGGCAGGGTGTGGACCGCGTGGCGACCATCGCCACCGAGAAGACCCGCGCCGTGAAGATGGCGCTGGACAAGGACCGCGTGACGCTGTCGGTGACCTCGCCCGACAATGGCACGGCTGCGGAAGAGCTGCCCGCCGATTACGGTTCGGAAGGGTTCGAGATCGGCTTCAACGCCAATTATCTGAAAGACATCCTCGGCCAGATCGAGGGCGATACGGTGGAGCTGCATCTGGCCGATGCCGGCGCCCCCACGCTGATCCGTCAGGATGAGAAGAGCCCGGCGCTCTATGTGCTGATGCCGATGCGGGTGTGATCCGCCGGAATTGAGAGTTTAAAGAGGCGCGGAAGGGGAAACCTTTCCGCGCCTTTTTGTTGAGTGGCTCCCCAAATCGGGAGTTTTACGGCAGTGGTTGCAGCGACAGGCTGACCTCGCGGGCGTAAATCGTCCCGTCCATGCCCCAACTGCTTTCCCAGCCTATCTCGATGTCGCCCACCTCGGGGCCAACAGCGTTGTCCCATCCCATGGGTTTGGCTGACACACGCCGGATGATGAGGCGGGCGATGGTCGCGCTGGCCTCTCCCGTCAACGCGAGGCCGGTTACGCCTTTCGCATTCAAGGTCACTGTCGCGTGCTTGTCCAGAACGAAGAAGCCTTGCGAATCCACCTCGCTGGTCATGCGAAAGGTTTCGAGGGACATGATGGCCGTGCCTTGGCCGATTTCCAGCCTGCCGAGCGTGGCATCGTGAAAGGATGGGATGATCCCAAACCACGCGACAACCTCCTTGGCCCCATCGAGCGCCATGAAGGTGTCTGCGTCTGTGGCCCAATGGCTTGTTTCGGCTTTCTGCATAGGCGGGTTTTAGGAGTATATAGGAGATCGGCATAGAGGCCGTGATCTGCGCATCCTGCCCCTCCACCCCAACCAACTGGCCTTTCCCCGCCACCCCGGCTAAAGACGGGCGATGAACAATCCGCGCCCGCCCAAACGCCCCTTCAAGTCTCACGCTCACTTTACCCCGCGCCCCGCGCCGGGCATGCCCAACGCCCAGCAGGTGCTGGACTTTATCGCCTCGGCCACCGGAGAGGTCGGCAAGCGTGAGATCGCCAAGCATTTCGGCCTGCAGGGTCAGGAAAAGATCCAGCTCAAGGCGCTCCTCAAGGATATGGCCGAGGAAGGGCTGATCGACGGCAAGCGCACCGCCTATCACCGCATGGGCGGCGTGCCCAAGGTCACCGTGCTGCGCGTGATCGAGATCGAGGATGGTGAACCCGTCGCCGTCCCCGACACCTGGGAGCCCGAGGACAACACCCCCGCGCCCCGCCTGCGCGTCATCGAGCCGCGCGGCGGCGGCAAGCGTGGCCCGGCGGTCAGGGGTGTCGGTCCGCTGCGCGCGGGCGACCGCGTGCTGGCCCGCACCGAAGAGACCGAGCGCGGCTGGCAGGCCCATCCCATGAAGAAGCTGCCCGCTCAGGCCGACCAGACCATGGGCGTTGTCGAGATCGACGGCGCGGGCAAGGGCTGGCTGGCCCCCATCGACAAGCGTGAGCGCCACTCTACCCCCATCGCCGATCTGGGTGGCGCGGAAGAGGGCCAACTGGTTCTGGCCGAACCCGTCAGCCGCTCGCCGCGCGCGGGCATGCGGGTGACGGTGGTGCTGGGCGACCCGCTGGCACCGCGCGCCTTCAGCCTGATCGCCATCCACAAGCATGGCATTCCGCATATCTTCCCGCAGGACGCCTTGCAGGAGGCTGAGGTCGCGGCGCGCGAAGCCCTAAGCAGCGAAAAGCGCGAGGACCTCACCCATCTGCCCATCGTCGCTATCGATCCCAGCGACGCGCGCGACCATGACGACGCCATCTGGGCCGAGCCCGACGGGCAGGGCGGCTGGCGTACGGTGGTGGCCATTGCCGACGTCAGCTTCTACGTCCGCCCCGGCAGCGCCATTGACAAGGAGGCCCGCAAGCGCGGCAATTCGGTCTATTTCCCCGACCGCGTGGTGCCGATGCTGCCCGAGGTGCTGTCGGCCGATGTCTGTTCGCTGAAAGCCGGGGCGCCGCGCGCGGCCATGGCTTGCCATATGAATTTCGACGCCGAAGGCAAGATGACCGCCTTTCGTTTCACCCGCGCCATCGTCCGCATCGCCGAGGTGATCGCTTACGAGGAAGCGCAGGCCCGCATCGACGAAGGCCGCGCCGAAAAGCATCTCACCGATCTGTGGGAGGCATGGAAAGTTCTGGAAGCCGCGCGCAACAAGCGCGACCCGCTCAACCTCGAACTGCCCGAGCGCCGGGTGCAGCTCGACGAAAAGGGCCGCATCGCGGGCATCGCCCTGCGCGAAAGACTCGATGCCCACCGCGTGGTCGAGGATTTCATGATCGCGGCCAATGTCGCGGCGGCCAAGGCGCTGGAAAGCAAGGTCGCCCCCGTGGTCTATCGCATCCACGAGCCGCCCAACCGCGAAAAGCTTGTGGCCCTGAAGGATTATCTCGCCACCTTCGAGCGCAAGCTGGCGCTGGGGCAGGTGATCACCCCGGCGCTGTTCAACCGCATGCTGAAAAGCATCGAGGATGAGGCGGAAAAGGCGCTGATCATGGAAGCCGTGCTGCGCAGCCAGACCCAGGCCTATTATGGCCCCAAGAACGCCGGGCACTTCGGTCTGGCGCTGGGCAGCTATGCGCATTTCACCTCGCCGATCCGCCGCTATTCGGATCTGCTGGTGCATCGCTCGCTGGTCGACGCCTTCGGGCTGGAGCAGCCCGCGCCCAAGGGCGACATCCCCGAGCATTCCGGCCTTGCCCCGCGCGACCGTCAGGACATGGCCCGCATCACCGATGCCATCTCGCGCACCGAACGCCGCGCCATGGAGGCCGAGCGCGAAACCATCGACCGCTACGTCGCGGCATGGCTCTCGACCCGCGTGGGTGAGATCTTCCAGTGCCGCATCACCGGCGTGCAGCGTTTCGGTCTGTTTGCGACCATCGTCGGACTAGGCGGCGACGGGCTGGTCCCCGTATCCGTGCTGGGTGATGAGCGGTTCTTCCACGATGAAAAGGCACAGGTGCTGCGCGGCGAGCAGAGCGGCATCACCTATGCCATCGGCGACCGGCTGCCCCTGCGGCTGGCGGAGGCCAATCCCTTGACCGGCGCGCTGAAATTCGAGCCCGAAGACAGCGATGGCCGCATCGAGAAGCGCGGCGCCCCGGCGCCTGTCGGGCTGAAGAAGCGCGGCAGCCATCTGGTGGGCCAGCGCGGCCGCCCGGCCAACATCCGCCATCAGGGGAAACGCCGCTGATGATGCAGGGGGGAGTCTTCTGGAAATTCGGCGAGGCCGAATGCGCGGCACCGGCCCGCTCCCCCGCCCGGTCACCCATCGGTCGTATCCTGTGGGTGGCCGGGCGGGGGAGCGGGCTGGCGCCGCACGCAAAATGCGCTTTTGCGCATTTTGCCAAAAGACTCTCAGCTCAATCGGTCGATCTCATCCTCGGCAAGGCCGCCGGGGATGATCATCAGCGGGCAGGGCAGGCTGCCCAGACCCGGACCGGTGAAGTGAGTCACCAGCGCGCCCGGCTCGCCATCGCGCGCGGCGCCCAGCACCAGCGCGGCGACCTCGGTATGCGCGGTGAGGTGATCGCGCACGACCTTCACCGCCTCGCCCTGCTGGACCGAGATCTCGGGCATGCGCCCGCCCTCGGCCACAATGGCGCTGGCCAGGCTTGTCAACAGCACTTCCGCACGATCCCGCGCTTCCTGCTCGATGGTGGCCGCAATGCCGCCGAAAGCGACGAAGGGCTCGGGTTCGATCACGCTGAGCAGATGCACCGCGCCCCCGGTTTTGGCGGCACGCCTGCTCGCGAAACGCAAGGCCACGCGGGCCTCTTCGGTTTCGTCGATGATGACGAGATAGATCCGCATGGCCCCTCTTTTCCCGGTTCCCGTACCGCGCATTTTGCGCCATCACCTATCCGCCACAAACCTATTTCACGCAAGCCACCTTGCCGAGGCTCATACTTTTGGCCAGAAGCCCGCGTGAACAACATTTCACCTTGGATTGAGGACTGATTGCCCCATGCCGATTGCGATCAAGATGCCCGCGCTCTCGCCCACGATGGAGCAGGGCAAGCTGGCCCGGTGGCTGGTGAAGGTTGGCGACACCGTCTCCTCCGGCGACATTATGGCCGAGATCGAGACCGACAAGGCCACCATGGAATTCGAGGCTGTCGATGAAGGCGTGATCGTCTCGATCGACATCGCCGAAGGCACCGACGATGTGAAGGTCGGCACCGTGATCGCCCAGCTTGCCGGCGAGGGCGAAGACGCCTCCGCCAAGCCTGCTGCCGCCGCGCCTGCCGCTGCCGAAAAGCCCGCTGCTGCTCCGGCTGCCGCCGCTCCGGCCCCGGCTGCTGCCCCGGCCCCCGTTGCCGCCAAGGCTGCGGGTGACCGCGTGGTCGCCTCGCCGCTGGCCCGCCGCATTGCCGCCCAGAAGGGCGTCGATCTGGCTGGCGTCACCGGTTCGGGCCCCAACGGCCGCATCGTCAAGGCCGACGTCGAGGGCGCCAAGCCCGGCGCCGCCGCGCCTGCCGCTGCCGCCGCTTCGGCGCCTGTCGCTGCTGCTCCCGCCGCGCCGACCCCGGCCGCGCCTTCTGCCCTGCCTGACTTCGGCATCCCGCATGAGGACCAGCCGCTCTCGGGCATGCGCAAGACCATCGCGCGCCGCCTGACCGAGTCGAAGCAGCAGGTGCCGCATATCTACCTGTCGCTCGACGTGCGTCTGGACGCGCTGCTCAAGCTGCGCGGCGATGTGAACGCCTCGCTGGCCGGGCGCGGCGTGAAGGTGTCGGTCAACGATATCCTGATCAAGGCGCTGGGCGTTGCTCTGGAGCAGGTGCCGGTGTGCAATGTCGCCTTCGCGGGTGACACGATCCGCCAGTACAACCGCGCCGACGTGTCGGTGGCGGTCTCGATCCCCAATGGCCTCATTACCCCGATCATCAAGGATGCCGCGGGCAAGGGTCTGGCCAAGATCAGCACCGAAATGTCGGATCTGGCCAAGCGCGCCAAGGAGGGCAAGCTGGCCCCGACCGAATATGTCGGCGGCACGGCCAGCCTGTCGAACATGGGCATGATGGGCATCAAGACCTTCCAGGCGATCATTAACCCGCCCCAGGCCATGATCCTGGCGATCGGCGCGGGCGAGAAGCGCCCCTGGGTGCTGGAAGACGGCTCGCTGGGCGTCGCCACGGCGATGACCATCACCGGCAGCTTCGACCACCGCGCCATCGATGGTGCCGATGGCGCCAAGCTGATGGCGGCTCTCAAGGATCTCATCGAGAACCCGCTGAGCCTGCTGGCCTGACGATAAAGCCGGGGCGCCGCGCTGTGGAGGCGCGGTTCCCCGGCATCGCCTCGATGCCATCCGGCAGAGGGGCAGGATAAAAGACCGCGAGGCGGCATCGTGACAGGGACCGGACGCGGGAAGGGCCAGGGCTTGAGTGCCTACCCACCCGGCGGGCGCGCCTTGAAACGCTCCGCCTTGCAAGGAAGACCCCCGATGATCGAACCGCTCGTTCCCCGCCCCGCCACCGAACCGGTGATCCGCGTCACCGCCATGCCGCGCGATGCCAACGCCTATGGCGACATCTTCGGCGGCTGGTTGATGAGCCTGATGGACAATGGCGCCGGCTTTATTGCCTCGCGCCATTCTCGCGGCCGCGCGGTGACCATCGCCATGGATGGCATGCAGTTTCTGCAACCGGTGAAGATCGGTGACGAAGTCTCTGTCTATGGCGAGATCACCAAGGTCGGGCGGACTTCGATGACGATCGCGGTGGAGGCCTGGGGCCGCCACCGGCATGAGCTTGACGCCGTGAAGGTGACCGAAGCGGTCTTCACCTTTGTGGCCGTAGATGAGAACGGGCGTCCGCGCCCCGTTACGCAGGAGAAGTAATCTCGTGGCTGAACAGTATGATGTGATCGTTCTGGGTTCGGGCCCCGGTGGCTATGTCGCGGCGATCCGCGCGGCGCAGCTGGGCCTGAAGACCGCCATTGTCGAGCGCGAGAATCTGGGCGGTATCTGCCTCAACTGGGGCTGCATCCCGACCAAGGCGCTGCTGCGCTCGGCCGAGGTGTTTCACCAGATGCAGCATGCCAAGGCTTACGGCCTTTCGGCAACGGGTGTGACGGCTGATCTGGCCGCTGTGGTTGCCCGTTCGCGCGGCGTGGCCAAGCAGCTCAATCAGGGCGTCACGCATCTGATGAAGAAGAACAAGGTCACCGTCCATATGGGCGTTGGCAAGATCCTGAAGCCCGGCACGCTGGAAGTGACCGGCGAGAAGGGCAAGGAGACCCTGACCGCCAAGCACATCATCGTCGCCACTGGCGCCCGTGCCCGCGATCTGCCCTTTGCCAAGGCGGATGGTGACAAGATCTGGACCTACCGCCACGCCATGACGCCGAAGGAAATGCCTTCGAAGCTGCTGGTGATCGGCTCGGGCGCGATCGGCATCGAATTTGCCAGCTTCTACAACGATCTGGGCGCCAAGGTGACCGTGGTCGAGATGATGGACCGCATCGTGCCTGTCGAGGACAAGGACGTGTCGACCTTCCTCGAAAAGGCACTGGTCAAGCAGGGCATGACGATCCTGACCGGCACGGGCGTCGATGGCATCACCACCACCGCGACGGGCATCAAGGCCAAGATCAAGGGCAAGGACGGCAAGGTCACCGAAGAGGACTTCAGCCATGTGATCGTGGCGGTTGGCGTGGTCGCCAACACCGAGAACATCGGTCTGGAAGAGGTTGGCATCAAGACCGAGCGCGGCATCATCGCCATCGACGATCATGGCCGTACCGCCGTGAAGGGTATCTGGGCGATTGGCGACGTGACCCCCGGTCCGTGGCTCGCCCACAAGGCCAGCCATGAGGGCGTGACCGCCGCCGAGGCCATCGCCAAGGAGCTGGGCAACAAGGAAGTCCATCCCCATGGTCTGGACCGCAACAACATCCCCGGTTGCACCTATTGCCACCCGCAGATTGCCAGCGTCGGCATGACCGAGGCCAAGGCCAAGGAAGCCGGTTACACCGTCAAGGTCGGCAATTTCCCCTTCATCGGCAATGGCAAGGCCATCGCTCTGGGTGAGCCCGAGGGCTTCATCAAGACCGTGTTCGACGCCAAGACCGGCGAGCTGCTGGGCGCTCACATGATCGGCGCGGAAGTGACCGAGTTGATCCAGGGCTATGTGGTCGGCAAGACGCTGGAGACCACCGAGCAGGAGCTGATGCAGACGGTGTTCGCCCACCCGACGCTGAGCGAAATGATGCATGAGAGCGTGCTCTCGGCTTACGGTCGCGCGATCCACTTCTAAGTTTCACGCACTGAAACTAAGGTCAGGCCTGCCCACCGGAGAACCCCGGTAGGCAGGCCTTAACCATATTTTGCGATGGGTGTCGGATGAGCGACACCGGGCGGATTATGGCACAAGGCAGGGGTAAGGCGATCGCCCCGCGCAGCCTTGCATTGGCGCTGCTGGCCATGCTCGGCGCCATGCAGATCGGCCTCTGGGCTTTTCTGGGCCTGCCTGTCGCCCTGCTGCTGACGGGAACGGCAGCGCTGGCGGGGCTGATCTGGTCGCTGGCGGTTCTGCCCGGCTGGCATGGCAGGATCAGCCTGACCTCATGGCTGATCGCCACGCTCGTCGCTTTCGCGATCCTGCTGTTGGGCGGCGAGGGACGATGGTTCTACGCCACGCCCGATTGGCAGGTGCGCTATGCGGTGTTGCGCGACCTGACCGAGCAGCCATGGCCCTTTGTCTATCAGCATGGCGAGATGCTGCGCGCGCCGCTGGGCATCTATCTGGGCCCGGCGCTGCTGGGCAAGCTATGGGGCTTTCATGCCGCCGAGCAGGCTTTGCTGCTTCAGAACACGCTGCTGCTGGGCATGCTGCTGGCGCTTGGGGGGGATCTGTTCGAAACCGCGCGGCAGCGCTGGATCGCGCTGGGTTTCTTCTGGGGTTTTTCCGGCATGGATGTGCTGGGGCAATGGTTCGCCGGAGGATCGCTGCGGCTGCATCTGGAATCATGGGCGGGGATGCAATTCTCCAGCCATGTCACGCAGGCCTTCTGGGCGCCGCAGCACGCGCTGGCCGGATGGTTGCTGGGTCTGTTCTACCTGCTGTGGCGGGAAGGGCGGTTGCCGCTTGCGGTCTTGCTGTCCGCGCTGCCGCTCACGGCGCTGCTCTCGCCTCTGGCCTTGCTGGGCGGTGTTCCCTTTGGCGTCTATGCGATGTTCAAGGATATGCGCAGCCTGTGGCGCCATGGGGCGGTGGCAATGCTGGCGGGGCTCATCAGCCTGCCGACATTGCTCTATCTGACCACCTCGAGTGGAGCGCTGGTGTCAGGGGTGCCGCATCATGTCCATCTGACCGGCTATCCGCTCTTCATCGTGCTGGAAGTCGGCGCCTATCTGCTGGCGCTGTGGTTCACGCGGCCCGATCCGCCCTTCGGTCGCATGACGATGCTGATGACGGTGGCGCTTCTGCTGCTGGTGCCGTTCGGCCAGATCGGAGACAGCGTTGACTTCACCATGCGGGCCAGCATTCCGGCCTTGTTGATCCTGTGCCTGGGCATGGTGCGCATCGTGATCGCGTCGCGCCGCTGGCCGCGCGGGCAACAGGCGCGCGGATGGATTCTGGCCGCCTGGCTTATCGGACTGGCGACACCGGGCGGAGAGATCTGGCGCGCCCTGACCTGGCCTGCCTCGCCGGAGGTGTCCTGCGGCTATCCGGGCGTGGTGCCCTCGGGGATGCAAACCTATCAGGCACCCCGCGACCGCATGTCTGCCGTGATCCGTCCGGCTCATCCTGCAGTGCGCAAAACAGTCGATCCGGCACCCTGCTGGCAAGCGGCCTGGCGTGACCCCATCAGCGGTCAATCCAGCCTGCTCCATCCCTATTGAATCCGCCATTTCGGACGCATCGATAACAGCCTTTCCACGCCGTTTACCCTCGGGGCTTAAAGAACTCCGGGCTTTGACGTTCTTGTCGATGAACGCCTCGGAGACTGCGGCGCTTCGACTTTCGGGAACACAGGGAACCTTACGATGACCGTTATCAACACCAACGTGAATGCTCTCCAGGCCACTGCTGCTTCGAACGCCGCGGCCACCATGACCAGCCAGGCGATGACCCGTCTGTCGACCGGTAAGCGCATCAACTCGGCTTCGGACGACGCCGCCGGCCTCGCCATCGCCACCTCGATGACCAGCCAGATCAACGGCATGAACCAGGGCATCAAGAACGCCAACGACGGCATCTCGCTGGCCCAGACCGCTGAAGGTTCGCTGACCGAAGTCACCAACATGCTGCAGCGCGTCCGCGAACTGGCCGTGCAGTCGGCTTCGGGCACCTACTCCAGCTCTGACCGCGATCAGATGCAGGCTGAAGTCAGCTCGCTGACCGGCCAGATCAAGAACGTTCTGTCCTCGACCACCTTCAACGGCGTGGCGCTGTTCTCGACGACCTCGGGCACCAACCTGACCTTCTCGATCCAGGCCGGTGCGAACCACGCTACCGCCGACGTCGTCTCGATCTCCTCGGTCGGCATCGACGGCACGCAGCTCGTCAGCACGCTGACCGCTGCTGGCGGCAACGGCTTCCAGGTCAATGACACCACCGGTTCGGCCGGTACGGGTGCGGCCAACGCCAACACCACCATCGACAACGTTGACTCGGTGCTCAAGCAGGTTGCCACGGTGAACGCGAACTTCGGCGCCGGCCAGAGCCAGCTCCAGTCGGCCGTGAACAACATGACCAACAATGTGACCAACCTGTCGGCCGCCCGCTCGCGCATCGAGGACACCGACTATTCGGCAGAATCGACCGCGATGGCCAAGGCCCAGATCCTCTCGCAGGCTTCGACCGCGATGATCGCCCAGGCCAACCAGAGCCAGCAGAACGTGCTGACGCTTCTGAAGTAAGCTCAGGTCACACTGACAAACGGGGGAGGGCGCCCACCGCAAGGTGGGCGCCCTTTTTCGTGTTTCAGAGCCCGTTTGGAAAATGCGCAAAAGCGCATTGTCAGCGCGGCACTGGCCCTCTCCCCCACCCGGCCACCCATATCATCCTTTCGTTGGGTGGCCGGGTAGGCGAAAGGCCGGTGCCGCAAATCCGGCTTTGCCGGATTTCCAAACAGCCTCTCAGGTGTGGGCGATGCCGATCATCCCGTCGACGTCGATGATTTTCTCGCGCGGGGCATTGCTGCGCGCACGGGCCACTTCGGCGGCATCGATCTTCTGCCAGTCGCGGAAGGTGATGACATCCAGCCCCCGCTCCGCCACCAGGGCATCGAAGCCGTCGCCGCCGGGTTTGGTCAGCGCAGCGCCTGCCAGATCCTGCGCGATGCGATCCACGATGGCGAAACCATCGGGCCGGTTGGTGCCGATGGTGCCCGAAGGCCCGCGCCGCGCCCAGCCCACGCAATAAAGGCCCGGCAGGATCCGGCCTTCCTCATTGGCAAAGCGCCCGCGCATCTCGTTATAGGGGACGCCTGCGATCGGGCTGGTCTGATAGCCGATGCAGCTCACCACCAGATCGGCGGGCAGGCGACGCAGCTCTCCGGTGCCGACCGCCTTGCCATCGACCAGCGTCGTGCGCTCCACCTCGATGGCGTGAACCTTGCCCGAGGCATCGCCCACCAGCGCGCGCGGCGCGGTGTAAAAGGCGAAGTTCACGGGAAAGCCAACGCCTTCTTCCGGCGTCTCGCTGGCATATTTGCGCAGCAATTGCACCGATTTGCGCAGGCCGGGGTCAAGCGCGGCATCCTCCTCAACCGGCGGCAGATGGGCCGGATCGACATGCGGCACGGCGCGCTCCAGATGGGCCAGCTCGCCCAGTTCCTTGGGGGTCATGGCGATCTGATGCGGGCCGCGCCGCCCCAGAATCGTCACGCTTTCAAGGCGGGAGGCGGTCAGTGCCTCCAGCGCGTGGCCGACAATGTCCGATCCGGTGAATTCGTCCTGGGTCTTGGCCAGAATGCGCGCCACATCCAGCGCGACATTGCCATTGCCGATCACCACCGCATGCTTGCCCGACAGGTCGGGCGCGAGCGATGCGAATTCGGGATGGCCATTGTACCAGCCCACCAGCGCGGCCGAGCCGAAGACATTGCCAAGCGTCGCGCCGGGCAGGTCGAGCTTCCTGTCCCCCGGCGCGCCGGTGGCCAGCACCACGGCGTCATAAAGCTCCAGCAGCTCCTCCACGCTGACATCGCTGCCCACCGCGACATGGCCGATAAAGCGCACATGGCCCGACAGCGACACCGTCTCATAGCGGCGCGAGACGCCCTTGACCGACTGGTGATCGGGGGCGACGCCGCTGCGGATTAGCCCATAAGGCACCGGCATCCGGTCGAAAATGTCGATCCGGACGTCCTGCCCCCACTGCTTCTGCGCGGCTTCGGCGGTGTAATAGCCTGCCGGGCCCGATCCGATGATGGCGATCTGAGGGGTGGTTTGAGGCATGCTGCTCGCTCTCCCTGAAGGGCTCGCCCCGCGAAGGGGCGGCCATTGGCGCGCATGCCCGCAAGAGCAGGCTTGCGCTGATGTCCAGAACAGCCCTCCTGCCGCGACTTGGCAAGAGGCAATCGCCATGATGTGGTATTTTCATGGGGCCCGGCTGCAATGATTTTACAGTGCTCTGCGGGCTGGCTTAACTGATTGGAAAGTGCGCCCGGCGGATAGTCGGGCCATGCAGACCGGGCGTAGGGAAAGATTTATGGCGGCCGCGCGCGCCGCCGCGCAGGGCGCTGCCGATGCGGCGGGCGATGAGGGGGCCGTGCGCGGCGCGCAGGAACCGCCTTCGCAGGCCCAGCCGGTACCGCAATCTTCGCCACCTCCTGCCGCTCAGCCTTCCCCTCCGCCCGCGGCTGTGCCATTTCAGCCTGCGCCTGCCGCCTCGCGTGGGGCCGGGCGCGTCACGCCTTTACAGACCTCTCCTTCGGCTCCGGTGATGAACCCCAGCGCACCCTCGACCATGCTGCCACCCACCGCGCGCCCGATGGGTGACCTGCCGGGGGAGGATGTCGACGTATCGGGCCTGCGCCGCAAGGTGGCGGTGAAATCCATCGACCGCATGGCCGAACCCTATCCCGGCTATTTTCTGGTGCCGCAGGGCTGGGCGATGATGGCCCCGGCCATGGCGATCGCCTGCCTGCTGCTGGTGCTCGACCAGTTTTCGCTGCCGATCCAGCGCACGGTGATGCCCGCCACGGTGGCGGCGGTGATCTGCGCCTGCGCCGGCCTGTTCATCCGGGTGGAGCGCACGCAGGGGCGCTCGCTGGCGATGCGCTATGGCGTGATGGCGCTGGCGATCCCGCTGCCGATGGGGCTGTTCGGGCTGGCCATGGCGCTGTGGCACCATGTCGAGCCCTTGCACTCCACGCTGGCGATTGTCGGCGCGCTGGCGACCGTGTCGCTGGTGGCATCGGTGGCGCTGTCGGGCCGGGCGCCCTCGCTGGTGGCGGGCTATCTGGCGCTGTGGGCCGCGCCCGCGCTGGAGATCCACAGCTTTGGCGCCACGGCGATCCTTGTGCTGGGTGGGCTGATCGGCATTGTCGCCGCGATCCGCCAGATCTCGCTTGACCGTGGCTCTCAGGCCGAGGCGCATGCGCTGCTGCGGCTGCAGAAGCGCGCCGAGGACATCCTTCACGATTACGAACAGACCGGGCAGGGCTGGTTCTGGGAAACCGACCGCAAGGGCATCATCACCTATGTCTCGGCCCCCATCGGCCGCGTTCTGGGGGTGGAGGCCGATCAGTTGCTGGGCCACAATCTGTCGGATCTCTTCATCCTCGACGATGCCAGCCGTGAGGGCGAGCGCACGCTGGCCTTCCATATGAACGCGCGCTCCTCCTTTCAGGAGCTGCCGGTGCGGGCTGCTACGCGCCGGGAAGAGCGCTGGTGGTCGATCAATGGCCGCCCGATCTATGATGGCTTCAACAATTTCCTCGGCTTTCGCGGCTCGGGCAGCGATCTGACCGAAAAGCGCCGCACCGAGCAGCATGCCACGCGCCTGGCGCATTTCGACTCGCTGACGGGTCTGGCCAACCGCTTCCAGATGAGCCAGACGCTGGAGAAGATCCTCAACGCGCCGCAGCCGGCGCATCGCATCTGCGCGGTCTTCCTGCTCGATCTCGACCGCTTCAAGCAGGTCAATGACACGATGGGCCATCCGGCGGGCGACGCGCTGCTGAAACAGGTGGCGCAGCGTCTGGCGGGCACGGTGGGCGATCTGGGCCGCGTGGGCCGTCTGGGCGGCGACGAGTTCAAGGTGATCCTGCCGGGCCGCATCGACCGGGGCAGTCTGGCCGGTCTGGCCCAGCGCGTGATCGACAATCTGTCGCAGCCCTACACCATCGAGGGCGCGCGGGTGGTGATCGGCGCGAGCCTTGGCATCGCCCTCTCGCCCGACGATGGCGTGACCAGCGAGGCGATCATCCGCAACGCCGACCTTGCGCTTTACGCGGCCAAGGATCGCGGGCGCGGGGTCTATCACTTCTATGCCGCCGACCTGCATTCCGATGCCGAGGAGCGCCGCCAGCTCGAAGCCGATCTGCGCGATGCGCTGGTCCATGGCGGGCTGCGTCTGGCCTACCAGCCGGTGGTCCACACCAATTCGGAACGCATCACGGGGTTCGAGGCGCTGCTGCGCTGGAACCACCCGACGCGCGGCGATCTCTCGCCCGCGCTCTTCATCCCCATTGCCGAGGAAGCCGGGCTGATCGCCCAGATCGGCGAATGGGCGCTGCGCACCGCCTGCATGGATCTGGCCCAATGGCCCGATAGCGTGCGCGTGGCGGTGAACGTGTCTCCGCTGCAATTCGCCAATCCGGCGCTGCCCGGCATCGTCACCAGCGCGCTCGCCTCGGCGCAGGTCGCGCCCGCGCGGCTGGAGCTGGAGATCACCGAAAGCGTCTTCCTCAACGACAGCGAGAGCACCGAGACGATGTTCGCATCGCTCAAGCGCGTTGGCGTGCGTCTGGCGCTCGACGATTTCGGCACCGGCTATTCCTCGCTAGGCTATCTGAAGAAGGCGCCCTTCGACAAGATCAAGATCGACCAGGGCTTCGTGCGCGGCGCCACCGAGCCCGACAGCCGCAATGGCGCGATCATCGCCTCGATCGTGAGTCTCGCCGAGGCGCTGAACATGGAAACCACGGCCGAGGGCGTCGAGACGCTCGACGAGCTGGATCTGATCCGCGATCTGGGCTGCAGCCATGTGCAGGGCTATATCTATGCCAAGCCGCTGGAGCTGGATCAGGCCAATGAGCGGGTCTCGGGCGATCTGTCGATGGAGGCCAAGGGCCCGCGTTCCTCGCGCGCGCCGCGCCGCACCATGCTGCGCCGGGTGACGATGGAGGCGCTGGGCGCCCGCTATCCGGTGACCATCCGCAACATGTCGGCGCGCGGGGTGATGATCGAGGGCGTGCTCGACGTGCCGCTGGGGGTGGAGCTGCTGCTGGAGCTGGGCGACGATCTGGTGCTGCCCGGCATCGTGCGCTGGAGCCGGGAAGGGCGCACCGGGGTCGAGTTCCTGACCCCCGTGGCGTTCGACGAGGCGGGCGGCGTGATCCCGCTCACCGCCATGCGGGGGGCGGAAGGCAATCCGGTGGAGGCTTAACCGGCCGGAACCTGCAACTCTGGCGATGCGTCGCCGGGAAGCCGCCCCAGCAGAATGTCCAGAAAGGCCTGAGCTGTGGGGCGCGGGTGTTCGGGGTGGATGATCCACAGCCGCGTCATCACCGGCTCGCTGAGTGGGCGATACACCACATTGTCCACCCGCAGTCGCATCAGCGAGCGCGGCAGCAAGGTGGCACCAAAGCCCGCCGCCACCAGCCCCAGCAGTGTGGCCAGCCCCGCGGCCTCACTGGCGATGCGCAGCGGAACGCCCGCCGCGCGGGTGCGGGCAAAGACATCCTCGTAATAGCTGGAGGCGCCCGCCGCCGTGGTGATCACCAAAGGATGCTCGGCACATTCCAGCAGGCTGGGCGGGTTGATCTGCGTGGCCAGCGGATGATCGGCGCGCACCGCGACCATCATCTCCTCCTCGACCAGACAGCGCGTGCACAGGCCCGCGGGCAGGGTGGGGGCGGTGGCGGCCCGCACCATGCCGATGTCGATGTCCTCGCGCCGCAGCATCTCGACCTGATCGAAGGTGCCCAGCTCGCGCACCGTCAGTTCGACCTCGGGATAATGGCGGCGATAGTCATGCAGCGTTTCGGACAGCCGCGCCACGTAAGGGCCCGATGAGGTGAAGCTGATCCGCAGCCGCCCGCGCTGGCCATGCAGCGCCATGCGCGCCACCATGCGGGCATGGTCGGCCTGGGCCAGCGTGCGGCGCGCCTCGGGCTCGAACAGGCGGCCTGCCTCGGTGATCTGCACCCGGCGGCTGGAGCGTTCGAACAGCCGCACCCCCAGCTCATCCTCCAGCGCGCGGATCTGCTGGCTGAGCGGCGGCTGCGACATGCCCAGCCTCTCGGCGGCGCGACCGAAATGCAGCTCCTCGGTCAGGCACAAAAAAGAGCGAAGCTGTTTGAGATCCATGAGAATGTATTAAGACGAATTTCAAATCAATCAATCCGCATTCCATATTGGACAGGACCGGGATGCTGGCGCAATCAGCCTCCATCGCAGGTTTCCCCCCCCACTTGCGGTCTTCTGCCGGTTTCACAGCGCCAGGATGGCGTCCTGTCGCTCCCCTTTGGTACCCTCCGTCGCTGAGAGCCGGTCAATAACTGCCTGTCCTGCCCCTGTCCCCCTTATTGGGACGGGCCGAATCCGGTAGAGATGCTTCGGCGGGCTTCTGGCCCACTTGACCGCATGCGCGCGGGCGGGATGTTGGAGTTGTTGATGCTGGATATCGTCAAGGTTGCGCTGCACCGTCCGCTGACCTTCATCGTCATGGCCATTCTGATCGCCATGGGCGGTACGCTGGCGGCCATGAACACCGCCGTCGACATTTTCCCCGAGATCCGCATCCCGGTGATCGCCGTCGCCTGGCAGTTTTCGGGCATGCCCGCCAAGGACATGTCGGACCGCATCACCACCCAGTATGAGCGCGTGCTGACCACCACGGTCAACGATATCGAGCATATCGAAAGCCAGTCGATGCAGGGCATTTCGGTGGTGAAGATCTTCTTCCAGCCGGGCGCCGACATCCGCATCGCCAATGCGCAGGTGACGGCGGTGTCGCAGACGGTGCTCCGGCAGTTGCCCACCGGCATCACGCCGCCGCTGATCCTGAATTACAATGCCTCCACCGTGCCGATCGTGCAGTTGGCGCTGTCGGGCAAGGGGCTCAACGAACAGCAATTGTTCGACGTCGGCATGAACCAGATGCGCATCCGCATGATCACCGTGCCGGGTCTGGCCATGCCCTATCCGGCGGGCGGCAAGCAGCGCGAGGTGCAGATCGATCTCGATCCCTCGGCCATGCAGTCCAAGGGCCTGTCGGCCACCGATGTCGGCAATGCCATCGCCGCGCAGGATCAGTTGACGCCGGGCGGCTTCATCAAGATCGGCGATCTGCAATACAGCGTGAAGCTGAACAATGCGCCTGACCGCATCGAGCAGTTCAACAATCTGCCGATCAAGGTGGTGAACGGCGCCACCGTCTATATGCGCGACGTCGCCCATGTGCGCGACGGCTATCCGCCGCAGCAGAATGTCGTGCATGTGGAAGGGCAGCGCTCCGTGCTGCTGACGGTGTTCAAGAACGGCGGCGTTTCGACCCTGGCGATCATCGACGGCGTGAAGCGCACGCTGGACAAGATCCGCCCCGGCCTGCCCAGCGACCTCAAGGTCATGCTGGTGGGCGACCAGTCGATCTTCGTGAAGGCGGCGGTGACGGGCGTGATCCGCGAAGGCCTGATCGCGGCGGGTCTGACCAGCCTGATGATCCTGCTGTTCCTGGGCTCATGGCGCTCGACGATCATCGTTTCGACCTCGATTCCCCTCTCGGTGCTGGCGGCCATCGGCACGCTGTCGATCTTCGGGCAGACGCTTAACACCATGACGCTGGGCGGACTGGCGCTGGCGGTCGGCATTCTGGTCGACGAAGCGACAGTGACCATCGAGAACATCAACTGGCATCTGGAACAGGGCAAGCCGGTGATCCCCGCGATCATCGACGGCGCCTCGCAGATCGTGGTGCCCGCTTTCGTCTCGCTGCTGTGCATCTGCATCGTCTTCGTGCCGATGTTCTTCCTGCCGGGCGTGGCGGGCTATCTCTTCGTGCCGATGGCGCTGTCGGTGGTCTTCGCGATGATCGCCAGCTTCCTGCTGAGCCGGACGCTGGTGCCCACCATGGCGATGTATCTGCTGAAACCCCATGCCGTGGGCGGGGTCGGCCATGAAGCGGGCGCGGAAAACTCGCGCAATGTGTTCGTCCGCTTCCAGCGCGCTTTCGAGGAGCGTTTCGAGGCCTTCCGCAAGCGCTACATCGGCCTGCTGCGCAGCGTGCTGTCGGTGCGCAAGCCCTTCATCATCATCTTCATGGGCGGCGTGCTGGTCTCCTTCGCGCTGCTGCCGTTCCTGGGCAGCAACTTCTTCCCCGATGTCGATTCCGGGCAGATCGCCATGCATGTGCGCCTGCCTTCGGGCACCCGCATCGAAAGCTCGGCGGCGCAGGTCCAGCTTGTCGACAAGGCCATCCGCGAAATGGTGCCCGCCGAGCAGCTCGCCTCGATCACCGACAACATCGGCCTGCCGGTCAGCGCGATCAACACCGTCTACAACAACAGCGGCACGCTGGGGTCGGGCGATGGCGACATGCTGATCACCCTGACCGAGGATCACCAGCCCACCGCGAAGATCATCGCCATGCTGCGCCGCGAACTGCCGCGCCGCTTCCCCGGCGTGACCTTCTCCTTCCTGCCCGCCGACATCACCAGCCAGATCCTCAACTTCGGCTCGCCCGCACCCATCGACGTGCAGGTGATCGGCAAGAATCCCGAGGATACGCGCGCCTATGCCGGCAAGCTGATGGCGAAGATGAGCAGCATCCCCGGCGTGGCCGATCTGCGCATCCAGCAACCCGCCCATGCCCCCGAGCTGAAGGTGGATGTCAACCGCACGCTGATCGGGCAGTATGGCCTCACCGAAAAGAACGTGACCGACAGTCTGGGCACCTCGCTGGCCGGCACGTCTCAGGTGGCGCCGCTCTATACGGTGAACCCCGAGAACCATGTGTCCTATGCGGTGGTGGCGCAGACGCCCGAGTATCGCGTCTCCAGCATGAACGATCTGGGCAATGTCACCGTCACCGGCGGCGCGCAGGGCGTGCCCAGCCAGTTGCTGGGCGGCGTGGCCAAGCTGGCGCGCGGCGACACCGAACCGCTGATCAGCCATTATGACGTGCAGCCCACCATCGACATCTATGCCGCCACCCAGGGCCGTGACCTTGGCGCGGTGGCCGGCGATGTGCAGCATGCCATCCACCAGCTCGCCAAGGAGCAGCCCAAGACGGTGACGGTGGTCATTCGCGGCCAGTACGCCACGATGAACACCGCCTTCTCGGGCCTTGGCTTCGGCCTGCTGGCGGCGATCGTGCTGATCTATCTGCTGATCGTGGTGAACTTCCAGAGCTGGACCGACCCGCTGGTGATCATCAGCGCGCTGCCCGCCGCTCTGGCCGGCATCGTGTGGATGCTCTTCGTCACCGGCACCACCCTGTCGGTTCCGGCTCTGACAGGCGCGATCATGTGCATGGGCATCGCCACGGCCAACTCGATCCTTGTCATCAGCTTTGCGCGCGAACGCCTGCATGTGCTGGGCGATGCCACCAAGGCGGCGCTGGAAGCAGGCTTCGTGCGCTTCCGCCCGGTGCTGATGACGGCGCTGGCCATGGTGATCGGCATGCTGCCCATGGCGCTGGGCCTTGGCGACGGCGGCGAGCAGAACGCTCCGCTGGGCCGCGCGGTGATCGGCGGCCTGTCCTTCGCGACGCTGGCCACGCTGTTCTTCGTGCCCACGCTGTTTGCCATCGCCCATCGCAACTACAAGCCGGGCGACGAGCGCGGCCGCGCCGCGCGCGAGGCCGAGCAGGGCCACAACCACGATAACGACCCTTCCATCGATCAGGCACCCCATCATGCATGAACAGTCCCTTCTTCCCGATGACGATCAACAGCCCGACACCGGCGGCCTGAAGCGGCTGGGTGTGGGTGTGGCGGTGGTGGCCCTGGTGGTTGCCGGCGTCGGTGTGGCCCTGCGCCTGCATGCCAACAGCGGCCTGCACGGCGTTTCGGCCGAGGCGGCCATCCCCAATGTCTCGGTGGTGATCCCCCGCACCGCCGATGGCGACGACGAACTGGTGCTGCCGGGTAACCTTCAGGCCTTCAACTCGGCGGCGATCAATGCGCGCACCAGCGGCTATGTGAAGCGCTGGCTGGCCGATATCGGCGACATCGTGCATCAGGGGCAGGCGCTGGCCGTGCTGGACGCGCCCGATCTCGACCAGCAGTTGATTCAGGCCCAGGCCGATTACAATTCGGCGCTGGCCAATCAGCATCTGTCCGAGACCACCAACACCCGCTGGAAGGCGCTGCTGGCCAAGGATGCCGTTTCGCAGCAGGATGCCGACGAGAAATCGGGCGATCTGGCCGCCAAGGTGGCGCTGGCCCATTCCGCGCGCGCCAATGTGAACCGCCTGTCGGCGACGCAGGGCTTCAAGACGCTCTATGCGCCCTTCGACGGCGTGGTCACCAGCCGCGCCGCGCAGATCGGCGCGCTGGTGGTGGCGGGCAACATCGCCACCCAGCCGCTTTTCACCGTCTCCGACATGCATCGCATGCGCATCGATGTGCGCGTGCCGCAGGCCTATTCGGCGATGCTTCACAACGGGCTGACCGCCACGCTGTCGCTGCCCGAATATCCCGGCCGCAAGTTCAATGCGACGGTGACCCGCTCGGCCAATGCCGTCGATCAGACCTCTGGCGCGGTGCAGGTGCAGCTTGAGGCCGACAACCCCGATCGCGCGCTCAAGCCGGGCGCCTATGCGCAGGTCCATTTCAACCTTGGCGGCAAGAGCAGCGGCCTGCCCGAAGTGGCCGTGCCGGGCAGCGCGATCCTCTATGGCGCCAACGGCCCGCAGGTTGCGGTGGTCAATGCGCAGGGCGTGGTGACGATGCACAATGTGACCATCGGCCGCGACAAGGGCAGCGTCGTGCTGCTCTCCGCCGGGGTGAGCGCCAGCGATCACGTCATCGACAGCCCGCCCGATGCGGTGCGCAACGGCGACCATGTCCGCGTGGCACAGACCACGCCGATGCCCGCGCCCAAGCCGGAAGAGCCCGTCAAGCCCGCTCCGGTTGCCGGGCCCACCACCAATCAGGCGCCTGCCAAGGAAGCTGCTCATGGCGGTTGACATGGGGGCGGTTAAGCTGGGCCGGACATTCGCGGCTCTGGCGCTGGCGGGCACGGCGCTGGCCGGTTGCGACATGGCGCCTGCCTATCATCCGCAGACGCCTGCCGTGCCTCAGCAATTCGCCGAATTGCCCGGCTGGCAGGCGGCCGAGCCGATGGATGCCCTGCCGCGCGGCAAGTGGTGGGAAGCCTTTGGCGACCCGCAGCTCAACGCGCTGGAGGAGCAGGCGGACAAGGCCAGCCCGACGTTGGCCGCCGCGCTCGCCCGCTATGACGCGGCCACCGCCGCCGCGCGGGTCAGCGCCGCCGCGCTGCTGCCCGAGGTGGACGCCGGTGGATCGGCGGAGCGCACCCGTGTCGCGCGGGACCGGCCCTCCTCGACGGGGCGGTCCTCGACCTATGATCTCTACAATGTCGGCGCCTCGCTGAGCTATGAGGTCGATTTCTGGGGCCGTGTGCGCAACAGCGTGAAGGCCGCCCGTGCCGAGGCACAGGCCAGCGCGGGCGATCTGGCCAGCGCGCGCCTCAGCCTTCAGGCCGAGGTTGCCGATGCCTATGTGCGGCTGCGCGGGCTGGACGCTCAGGCCGAGCTGCTGCGCCATACCGTCACCGCCTATCAGCGCGCCTGGCAGCTCAACCATGACCGCCATGAGGGCGGCGACGCCTCGGGCGTCGACGAGAACCGTGCTTTGTCACAGCTCGCCAGTGCCAAGGCGCAGGTCTCGGCCATTTCGGTGCAGCGCGCCACCACCGAGCATGAGATCGCCGCCGCCGTGGGCGCGGTCGCCTCCAGCTTCCATCTGGCGCCCGATGCCACGCAACTCACCATGCCGGACATCCCCTCGGGCACGCCGGGCCAATTGGTGCAGCGCCGCCCCGACATTGCCGCTGCCGAGCGTCGCATGTTCGAGGCCAATGCCGGGATCGGCATCGCCAAGGCCGCGCGCTTCCCCACCGTCACGCTGGGCGGCAATGCCGGCTGGCAGGCGACGGGCGGGCATGATCTGCTGGCCGCGCCCAACACCGTCTGGGCGCTGGGGCCCCTGGCCGCCAGCCTGCCGATCTTCGATGCGGGCAAGCGTCTGGCTCAGGTCAGGCAGGCGCGCGCGCAGTTCGAGGAAGCGGCGGCCGGCTATCGCGGCGCGGTGGTGAATGCCTTCCAGCAGGTCGAGGACGCTCTGGCGGCCGAGCGTGACTATGCCACGCAGGCGCATGACCAGACCGAGGCGGCTCAGGCGGCCAATCGCACCAACGATCTGGCCTTTATCCGCTATCGCGACGGCGCCACCGACTATCTGGAGGTGGTGACCGCCCAGACCGACGCGCTGACCGCCGAGCGCAGCCGCATTCAGGTGGAAACCCAACGCCGTCAGGCCAGCATTGCGCTGGTCAAGGCGATTGGCGGCAGCGTGCCGGACGTGAAGTAAATTCAGGAACGCTGACAGGCGTGGACGGAAAGGGCGGCCCGGCGCAGGACGGGCCGCCCTTTTTGTCAGTTTGAGGGCAGGGCTTGCTGTCCGGGCGATATCGCGCGGCACACACGGTCGCGCCCGTTCCGCTTGGCGGCATAGAGCGCTTCATCGGCGCGCTGGAAGTGGTCGTCCAGATTGCCCGCAGTCCAGCCGCACAGGCCCGCCGAAAAGCTGATGATGCGGCCCTCGACATCGCCGATGGGGTGGCTGCGCATATGCGCCGCAATGCGTTCCAGCGCGGTGCAGGCCTCTTCTTCCGAGCAACTGTCGAAGAAGATGGCGAATTCCTCGCCGCCCCAGCGCGCCACCAGATCGGCGCGGCGCAACTGCCCCGCCAGCCGCGCGGCAAAGGCGCAGAGCACGCGGTCGCCCTCATCGTGGCCGAGCTTGTCGTTGACGCTCTTGAAATGGTCGATGTCGACGATGGCGACGCAGCCCCGGCGCTGCTCCTCGGGCATGGTTTCAAGCTGGGCGAGGAAGCCGCGGCGGTTGGGAATGCCGGTCAGCGGGTCCTCATGCGCGGCGGAGTCCAGCTCGTCGATCCGGGCGCGCGCATGGGCGGCGGAGCGCTGCACCCCGGCGTAAAGGGAGTGGATGATGTCGCCCACCTCGGGCACCAGCGGGGCGGGGGTGGCGTCGCGGTGCAGCGCCTCGGCCAGCACCTGTATCGGGCTGAGCAGCGCGCCGATGCCCACCAGCGCCAGCACCATGCCCACCACCGTCGCCAGCGTCAGCAGCAGGAATTCGCTCAGCGTGATGCGCCCGGTGGCAAAGCCCCAGCCGCAATAGGCCAGCAGCGGCACATGGGTGGACACAAAGCACAGTGCGAAAAGCCGCATGCGCAGCGAACGCGGAAAGATAAAGGACGTCGCGAGATAGAAATTCACCGGAAACCTCGCCCTTATTATTGCAATGCAACAAAAATGACGGGCGGGTTTAAGTGTTCCTGAAAAATCAGGGTTAATACTTGGATGCGGGATCACCCGTGCCGGAAGCATGCCGTATGGCGCCGATCCGACACAGGCAGCGACCCATGACTGGTCCCACGAAAAAGCGCGGCGGGCAAAAGCACCGCCGCGCTGAACAAGAACCCGATACCGCCAGCCAATCCGCCCCGAAACGGAGCGTTTGGCCGGGATGGATCAGTGATGGCCGCCGTGGCCACCACCACCATGGCCGCCACCGCCGCCATGGAAACCACCACCACCGCCATGGAAGCCGCCGCCCCCACCGTGGAAACCGCCACCGCCATGATAGCCGCCTCCGCCATGCCAGCCGCCGCCACCATGCCAGCCACCGCCGCCGTGCCAGCCACGGTCACCATGCCAACCGCCGCCACCGTGCCAACCGGGACCGCCGCGATAACCGCCATGCCAGCCGCGCGGGCCGCCATGGCCGTGCCAGCCCCAGCCGCCGCCCCAGCCATAGCCACGGCGCCAGTTATAGCCGCACCAGTACCAGCCCGGCCCGCTCCAGGCCGAATCATACCAGCAATAGCGGCGACCGCTCCATATGAAGGGATCGATGCCGACACCGATGGCGATGGGCTGCGCCTGCGCCTGGGTCGTGGCCAGCGGCGTGACCAGAGGCAGGCCACCGGTCATCACCGTGGCGGACAGCACCAGCGCGAAGAGAGATTTTTTCACGGGATTGTCCCTTTCTTGCCGGCAGGGGGGAGGCCGGCTTTGTTTTTGCGCCCGAAAGCGGAAAGAAAATAACCTGTAGGTAAATAGCCGATGAGGCCTGTCGGTTCCCTGAACCGCTCTGCCAGCATGCAGCAAGCGAATGGCGGCCATGCGTGGCAAGTATCTGGCTCGGCCCGATCTTTCCGCCTATCATCGCCATGCCCCCGGAGGACCACGTGGAAGAGATCGCCCAGACCACAGATCAGCATACCGGTTCTGCCCAGGCTGTCGGCGTCCCGAATCGGCCCCAAGCGACGGGCGCGCCGCGCGTGGGCTGGCTGGTGCTGGGTCTGGTGCTGGTGGGGATCGGCATCATCGGCATCTTCGTGCCCCTGCTGCCCACCACCGATTTCATGCTGCTGGCCTTGCCCTGTTTCGCGCGATCCTCCCCCCGGCTGGAGCGCTGGCTGGTCGAGCATAAGGTCTTCGGACCGCCGATCCGTGCCTGGCAGCGCCATCGCGCGATACCACGCCATGCCAAGATGGCGGCTTGCGGGGGCATGGCGCTGGGTTTTGCGCTGTTCTGGTGGCCGGTGCATCCGCGTGGCTGGGTGTTGCTGGTTGTGGCGGGGCTTTTGCTCTCCTGCGCAGGCTGGATTGTGCGGCGGCCTTCGGCTGGAATTTCGACCGGGCAGGAATGATGCACGGCTCCGGGCCGGGCGAGGGGCAGGCGGGACAGGGCGGGGCGCATGGTCTTGCGCCGGGCGGACATCTCTGTTGGAAGTGTCGCACCGCACCATTCGGATGATCCGATATCGGCGCGTTTCTGATGTCGGTCACCGCCTCAAGCTCAAGAGGAGACGCCATCATGGCCCGGACTTTTTCGCCCGTTTCTTTTTCGCCGCAAAGGCTGGGATCGCCCAAGGTGCCGCCCCCGCTGCTGGTGGGTGCCTTGCGCTGCTGGCGCCACGCCCGCGACCGGGGCGAGGCGGTTCAGCCCTGCCTCACCAGCCAGTTGCGCCATCCGCAGAGCGAGCTGCTCGCCCCGGTCTTCGCCAGCCTGATGGATCTGTGCGAGGTGGCGCTGGCGCGTCCCTTGCGGGTGGGCGCCAGCGCTGCCCTCTCGGCGGATGAGGATATGGTGCTGGGTCTGGTCAATGGCTCGCTCAAGCGGCGGGCTTGCATCCATTGCAATGAGGCGGCCGCCAGCGCGCTGGATTGCGCCCTGTGCTCGACGCGGGTGATGGTGGCCCAGACGCTGGCGGAGGAGGGTTAGACGCTGACCTTGCGCGCCGTGCCCAGCCAACGCGCCACGGCGGGCAGGCGGGGCAGCACCCAGCGCTCGACAGGCAAAAGAACCAGCAGCGACAGGGTGAAGAGCGGCAGCCAGACCAGCAGGAAGAGCATCAGCGCTCCGCCTGCAAAACCAGCCCTGCCGCCCGGCCATGCCGGATGGGCCGCGGGGCGGGGCGCGCCCAATTCGCCCCGAGGCCTGCGTCGCCACCACATGACCGTGCCGCTGACCGCCAGCGTGATCAGCATCGCCGCCGTGGCCAGCCCGATCAACTGGTTGATCCAGCCGAAAAGCTGCCCCTCATGCCAGGCGACGCCATAGGCCACCAGCCGGTCAAGGGGATGGCGGGTGGCGATGTCCTCACGTGAGGTTAGCGTGCCATGGGCATCATAATGCAGCGTGACGCGCAGGGGGCGGTTTTGCGCATCGGAGCGCACCGACCAGCCTTGCGCGGCCTTGCCGCTGCCGCCCTCGCCCGAGGGCATGCCGGGGGGCACGACCAGCACCGGGAAGGCGAGATGGGCGGCGTTGGCATGGCCGACCATCGTGTCGAGCAGGGCGTCGTCACCCATCGGCATGTCCATTCCTTGCATGTCCATGCCACCCATATCCATGCCTGCCATCATGGCGGCGTGGTCGTGCTCGGCATGGGGTGCTTGCGCGGGGCGCCCGCCGATGGTCCAGTCGGGGGCGCCTTGCGTCCAGCCCATCTCCTTGCGGACGGCGAGGAAGGCGCTGCCCCAGGCGTCCGCCCAGGGCAGGCCGGTGAAAAGCAGCGCCAGCGCCAGCCCGGACACCCACACGCCGGTCACCGCATGCAGGTCGCGCCAGAACACGCGGCCTTTCGCGGTGAGGCGCGGCCAGAGCGTCCCTGCAAGGCCCCGCCCGCGCGGCCACCACAGATAAAGGCCCGTGACGATCAGCACGATGGCCCAGCTTGCCGCCAGTTCGACCACCCAGCTTCCGCGTCGGCCCAGCAGAAGCTGGCCGTGGATGCTGCGGTCGATGGCGATGATGCGGCTGTCGGGGCGGATACTGCCCAGCAGGCGGCCTTGCGGGCTGACGAAGGCGTCGGTCATGCTGCCGTCGGGCAGGGCAAGGTGCAGCATGGCGGCATCGCCCTCGCGCTCGGGCAGGCGGTAAGAGGCCAGATGGGCGCCGGGGAAGGCGGCCAAGGCTGCGGCGACCTGCGTTGAGGGCGGCGCGGCATTCTGCGTGGGCAGGTTCTGGAAGGCGCGTTCCTCCCAGCGCTCCACCTGCGGTTTGAACAGGAACAAGGCGCCTGAGAGCGAGAGCAGGATCACCAGCGGCACCACCAGCAGCCCGGCATAGAAATGCCAGCGCCAGACGGTGCGGTAGAAGCTCGAGGTCATGGCTCTGTTCCTCAGATATGCGCGCGCAGGCCGAAGGTGGCCCACAGCGGCATGGCCAGCGCGGGGATGGTGCTGCCCCGCACCGTGCTGCCATTGGTGGTGGTGACGCCGTAACCTTGATCGAGGTAGCGCACATTGGTCAGGTTCTGCGCCGAGGCGTAGAGTTCCAGCCCCTTCATCACCTGCCACGATGCGCCCAGATCCAGCGTTGTCGCGCCATCGTTGCGCTGCGTGTGCGAGGTGCTGTTCCAATAGGAGGGGAAGCTTTTCACCGTGGCGTTCAGGCTGAACCGGCGCGTCACCCGCCATTGCAACGCGGCATTGGCCGTCCATTCGGGCACCTGCCCCAGTTGCTGATAGGTCGGATCGGGGATCACGCCCGCCGAGGGCGTGGTGTAGCGCGAGGCGGTGAGATGCGCGTCGGTGTAGGTGAAACCGCCGGTCAGCGAGACGGGGCCTTGGCTCCATGACCCCAGAACCTCGAAACCGCGCAGCACGGCATCGCCCGCGTTGACATATTGGCTGACCGAGCCGCCGTTGATCCCCGCGATTCCGGTGTTGCAGTAATTGTTGGCCGAGGCGCAGCCCGATTGCACCGTGGCATAGTCGATAAAGTTCTTCAGCTTGTTGGTGTAGGCCGTGGCCGAAAGCGTCAGCCCCGCCAGCAGTTTCGAACCATTGAGATCGAAGCCTGCCTCCGCGCCCAGATTGGTCTGTGGCTTCAGATCGGGGCTCACTGTGGTGTAGCTGGAGCCGCCAATGAAGGAGCGGTACATCTGGTTCATCCCCGGCGCGGCGAAATTGCTGTAGCCCGCCGCGCGCAGGCTGAGCGCCCCCAGCTTCAGCTTGGCGCCGAGGCGCGGGTCGAAGCGGGCATAGCTCTGGTTGGCGATGTTCTGCGCCACCGGGGAGCCCTGATAGAAGCCGTTGAGGCTGCCGTTGGCCGTCTGCCAGAAGTCTCCGCGCAGGCCCAAGGTGATGGAAAGCGGCCCATCGCCGGGCACGAGGCTGGCCTGGGCGAAGACACCCTCGAACTGGTGCCGCGCGTGGGACAGCAGATTGCCGGTCGCCCCGCCGGTGCCGAAGAAATTGACCGGATCATTGGCGGTGATGGTGCGGCCATCGACGCCCAGCCTGATATCATGCAGCGCGCCAAGGTTGGCCTGCCACATCAGCGATCCGCCCAGATTGCTGTAGGTGGCATGCTCGGTCTGCGACACGTAAGGCACGCCTGCGGAGGGGTTGAAGATGCTGAAGCTGGGCGTCTGGCTGACATTGGTGGTGTCCATCGCGCCGGTGCCGAACCAGCCATTGAGCGACAGCTTGCCGGGGCCGACGCCTTTATCGCCGCCAAAGCTGAGGCGGAAGGTGTTCCAGCGGTTGCTGGTGCCTTGCCAGACCAGACCGCTCTGGCGCAGGCTGTGCCACAGCGCCGCGACATAGAGATGCGCATCGGGCGCCACATCGGCATGCAGGCTGCCGCCCAGGTTGAGGTTCCGTGAACTGGTCGGGGTCATATAGGGGTTGCGATAGGCCTCGGGCGTCTTGTTGTAGCCGTCGGTGGTGGTGTCCGAGGCGGTGATCCCCGCCACCACGCCCGGCGCGATGCCGATCCCGGCATTGGCGGTGGCCGAATAAGTCTTGTAGCTGCCAGCGCTGATATCCAGATCCATATGGCCGGCCTGAGGCGCTTTCGACACGATGTTGACGATGCCGCCCATCGCCATATTGCCCCACAGGCTGGTGGCGCCGCCGCCGCGGATCACCTCGATGCTCTCGATCTGGCCCTTGGCGACCTGATTCCAGTCGACCACGCGGAAATAGGGATCGTTCATCGGCATGCCGTCGAGCATGACCAGCGTGTTGACATTGGTGGTGGTGCCAAAGCCGCGGATGCTGAAGGTGTCTCCGGTGGGGTGCAGCGCGGCGGCGGGCTGGTTCAGCGTGAAGATGCCGGGGATATGGTTGATGATCTGGTCGGTGGCGATGGCGGGGGCGGCCTGAACATCCTTGGCCGACAGCACGCTGGCGGAAACGTCCATGTCTTGCAGGGCGGTGCCGCGCGCGGCGGTGACGACAATGCCGGGGTTTTCGGCATCGTCAGCCATGGCGGGGAGGGCGCCGGTCAGCATGGCGGGCAGCGCGCCAGCCAGCAGGGCTGGCAGCGAAAAACAAACGGTCTTCATGAAACATCCTGTCCTGAGCAAGGCGCATCCTCACGACCCTTGGGCGGGCCGCGCTGGATGCGAAATCCCGCCGCAAGCGCAGCGGGGCACTGGGTCAGGAAAGGACGGGCGGTCCGCGCAGGGGCGGGCGCAGGAAAGCGATGCGGCGCGGCGCAGGCGCCAGCGCCGGGGCAAAGCCCAGCGCCAGAATAAACACCAGCGCCAGAGCCAGCAGCAGCGGATCGGCACCGCCCAGCATGGCATGGCCAAGGGCCGTGAAGTGGCAGGGGCTGTCTGACTTCGCCTTATCATCGCCGGAATGGCTTGAGGGCAGGACGATCTTCTGGGTGATCTGCTGGCCCAGCGCGTCGGCGCAGATCTGTACCGTGATCACGCGGCTGTCATGGCCCAGCATAAAACCGGCAGGCACCAGCGCCTTCATCGCCAAAGCCAGCGCGATCAACAGCGCGGCCATGCGGCGGTGATGGAGGAAAAAGGCGCGTAAGAGCTGCATGCTGGTGGCGTCTCTACAACAGGTCGGGCGCTTATACCATTGTCCGCAAGGTCGATATGCAGGTTCTTGTTTGTCAACTTGGCGTCATATCCCTACCGGGGCACTCGACAAAGGGGCGGGAGGCCCCATCAGACGCACGGCCGCGCCGATAGAAAGATGTGATGATGGTTTCGACTACAGTTTCCCGCCTTGCTTCAAAGCGCCGCGCGCTGGCCCTGCTGGCAGCCGGTACGGCGCTGACGCTGGTCGCCCAGACGGCCAGCGCGGCGGAGGCCTCGCCCGATGCCGCCGAGCAGGCGCATGAGGCGGTGGCTGACAGGGGCACCATCCGCGTCGTCGGCCATCCCGATCCCGAGGGCCTGCTGCCCGACCAGAGCGCCCCCAAGGCGATCAGCGCCGTTTCCAGCGCCTTTATCGAGAAGCAGGCGCCCACCTTCAACGCCTTCCAATTGGTGAACCTGCTGCCGGGCGCCAATGTTTCGATGAGCGATCCTTTCGGCCTGTCGACCAGCTCCAGCCTCACCCTGCGCGGGCTGGGTCAGGATGAGATCGGCGTGCTGATGGAGGGCGCGCCCCAGAACGACATCGGCTATTATTACGCCTATCCCTCGCAATTTGCTGACGCCGAGAATGTGAAGCAGGTGGCGCTGGGGCAGGGTTCGGTCGATCTTGATTCGCCGATCGTGAATGGCGCGGGCGGGTTGCTGTCGCTCAGCCTCGATGATCCGCATCAGAAGATGGGGGCGCTGGTGGATGGCACGCTGGGTTCGTACAATTTGCGGCGCTTCTTCGGGCGTTTCGACACCGGGCAGATCGGCAATTCCGGCCTGCGCGCGTTCATTTCCTATTCGAACACCTATGCCGACAACTGGCGCAACCCCGGTTACGAGCGCCGCCAGCACATCGACGCCAAGCTGCTGAAAGAATGGGGCGAGGAAAACCACGCCAGCATCGCTTTCTCCTTCAACGATGCCCGCAACTCGACCTATGCCAACCCCACGCTGGCCGACTGGCAGACCTATGGCCGGTCCTATGGCTTCGATGCCACTTATGCGGCGGGCGGGGCGAACTATTGGCGTCTCTATCGCCAGCCCTTCCGCAATGAATATGTCTCGGCCCCGGTGCATCTGAAGCTGGCCGACAATCTGCGCTTCGACAGCACCTTCTACCTGCAATATGGCTATGGCAACGCGCCCTATGGCACGGCATTGTCCACCACCGGCAATTACCTCGGCACGCAGGCGCTGGCGCAGCCCATCAGCCTGTCCGGCGCGGTGGATGGCACGGCCACGGTGCTGGGCAATTACATCGGCAGCCAGTTCCGCACCGGCGACGTCGCCAAGCTGACCTACAGCGCGGGCCGCCATACGCTGACGGCCGGCCTGTGGTTCGACTATGGCAGCGACCATGACACGCAGAGCTTCACCAGCCTGAGCGACAATGGCACGCCTCTGGACCAGTGGGGCTATGACAGCAACGCCATCCACACCGCCGACGGGCGCCTGCTGGCGATCGAGAACATCACCACCATCACCGTCACCAAGGGCTTCTTTCTGGCCGACAGCTTTGCCGTCACGCCCCGGCTGAAGGTGGATGTCGGCTTCAAGGGCGTCGATCTGCTTCACAATGGCCATAACTGGCTGCCCGGCAACCAGAGCGCCGTGCGCACCGACAGCTTTGCCGCTTTGCCGCGCGCCTCGGTGCATTATCAGCTGGATGACCGTCAACAGGTCTTCGCCAATGTGACGACCAACTTCCGCGCCCCCGATCAATACACCATGTATGACACCTATGACGGGCTTGGCGGCATCGCCAGTCAGGGCAACACCGCGCTGAAGAACGAATATTCGATCAGCGAGGAGCTGGGCTATCGCTGGCAGGGGCGCAACCTGTCGGCCTCGGTCACGGCGTTCCATTACAACTTCCGCAACCGGCAGCTTGCGACCCTGGCCAACATCAATGGCGCGCAGGTCTACACCACGATCAACGCCGGACATCAGACCTCTTACGGCGTCGATGCCGAGATCGACTGGCGCCCGGTGGAGGGCGTCAGCTTCTACGCCTCGGGCGAGTGGCTACATGCGCGGCTGGGCGACAATCTGCCGGTGGGCGACGACTTCCTCCCCACGCGCGGCAAGCAGGCGGTGCAGGCGCCAGCGGTGCAGCTTGGCCTTGGCGGCACCTATGACGACAAGCGCCTGTTCGGCAGCTTTGCGCTCAAATATGTCGGCAAGCAGTACAGCACCTTCATGAATGACGAGAGCATCAAGGCCTATGCCACGCTGGACCTGTCGCTGGGCGTGCATCTGGCCGACTGGATCGACGGCAAGCGCACCGATCTGCGCGTGAACCTGATCAATTTGACCAATCCGCATGTGCTCTCGGGCGTGTCGGGCATCGGCACCAATGCGCAGGATACGCTGGGCACCAATGGCACAGTGATCACCGGTTCCGCGCCGACCTATTACATCGGCAGCGGCCGCGCCTTTTCGGTGACTCTGGCCCGCGCCTTCTGAATGAGCGGAGACCCGCATCTGATCCATGGCATGGGCACGGGGCTGGAAGCGCCAAGCTGGCCCGCCATCACGTCCGAGGAAGCGGAAGCGGTCATGGCCCGCTTTCCGCAGGCCGGGCGGCTGGCGGCGCTGGAGTGGCATTCGCCGCGCCCCTTCTCCTCGGCGGCACTGGCGAGGACGGATCGCGGCGAGCTGTTCCTCAAACGCCCCAGCCGCCGTCTGCGCAGTCCGCAGGGTTTGGCGCAGGAACATGCCTTTATCGCCCATCTGGCAAGCAAGGGCCAGCCGGTGGCCGATCTGCTGGAGGCGGACAACGGCGCCACCGCTCTGGCGCAGGGCGAGTGGACTTGGGAAATCCACCGCAAGGCGCAGGGCCTCGATCTCTACCGGGACCGCCAGTCATGGACGCCGTTTATCGAGCCCGGCCATGCCTTTGCCGCAGGCGCCGCTCTGGCCCGGCTGCACCGCGCGGCGGAGGGCTTTGCCGCGCCCGCAAGGCCCGTGCAGCCGCTGGTCACCAGCCTGAGCATCCTGCCCGCGGCAGACCCTCTGGCGGCGGCGCAGACCTATATTGCCGCCCGCCCGGCGCTGGCGGCCTATCTGGCCGACAAGCCTTGGCAGCTGGAGCTTTCGCGTCTCTTCGCCGCGCTCGACCTGCCCGCGCTGCAACCCCTTCTGGCCGCACAGCCCAGGCTGTGGACCCATAACGACTGGCACCCCTCCAACCTGCTGTGGAATACACAGGGAGAGGTGGCGACTGTCCTCGATTTCGGTTTGTCAGACCGCACCTGCGCCCTCCACGATCTGGCCACGGCGCTGGAACGCGTGGCGGTGCGCTGGCTGGAACTGGGGCCGGATCAAACGGCCATCACCGAGGCCGAGGATGCGCTGGCCCTGCTCGCAGGCTACCACAGCGTCACCCCGCTCACCTTGCGGGATCGCGACCTTCTCGCCCGCCTCCTGCCGCTGGTGCATGTCGAGTTCGCCCTCTCCGAAGCCGATTATTTCCACGGTGTGCTGGGCAAGGCGCAGGATGCCGATCTGGCATGGCACGGCTTTCTGATCGGCCACGCCGAATGGTTCCTGACGGCAGAGGGTCAGGACCTGCTGGCGCTTGTCCGCAGCGCCGCTTTGCCGCAAGACTGATCCCCCGAAAGGCCCGAAGATGACGCTGTTTGGCATGTCCCTGTTCGAGATTGTCGCCGTGGTGGTCAGCTTTGTCGGCATCTGGCTGACGGCGCGGCGCCATATGCTGTGCTGGCCGGTCTGCCTTGCGGCCTGCGCGCTCTATTTCAAGCTGTTCCGCGACGAGAAGCTCTATGCCGATATGGCGCTGCAACTGCTCTTCGGCCTCGGCATCGCCTATGGCTGGATCGCCTGGCGCGGCGACCGCGACGCCAGCGGCGAGGTCATCGTGCGCCCCCTGCCGCCCGTCGAGGGGCTGACCGGCCTGCTCGCCGGAGCTTTGGGCGGTTTTGCCATCGGCTGGTTCACCAGCCATTACACCGACGCCGCGCTGCCCTGGGTCGATTCCATGCTCACCAGCTTCAGCCTTGTGGCGCAGTGGTGGACGGCGCGGCGCCACCGCGCCAACTGGCTGCTGTGGATCGTGGTGGATGTGATCTATGTCGGCATGTTCGTCTTCAAGGGGCTCTATCCGACGGCGGTGCTCTATGCCGCGATGGTCGGGCTGGCGGCGCTGGGTTATGTCGACTGGCGCAAGGCCGAAAGAGAACCGCTGGCGGCCTAGAGCATCGTTTTATACGAAAAACCGGTTCCCACTGTTTCGCACGATGCTCTAATCCTCCCGCAGCCACGACAGCAGGCGCCGCAACAGCCCCTGCGGCTCGGCATAGGCGGTGCGCGCGGGGATGATGATCGTCGTGGCCAGACCGCCCTCGGCGCCATTGGCCATGGTGATGCGCCCCTGCATCGTCCTGACCCGCTCATGCAGGCCCAGCAGGCCGAAATGGCCTTCCCGGCCCCCCGCGCTCAGCATGGCGGGGTCGGCGCCCACGCCATTGTCAGCAAAGCGCAGGTCCAGCCGGTCCCACCGGTAACCGATCGCTACCAGCATCTGCGAGGCCCGCGCATGGCGCAGCGCATTGAACAACACCTCCCGCGCGATGCGTGACAGTTCATGCGCGGCCAGCGGCGAGAGGTCGCAGGGCGTCCCCACCACCATGATCCGGCAGGGCAGGGTGTCGCGCAGCACCTCGCGCGCGATCTGCTGCAAGCGGCTTTCCAGATCGCCGGAGGTTTCCGGCTCCCGCAAGCTTTCGACCTTCTCGCGCAGATCGACCACGGCGTCCTGCGCATTGTCCAGCGCATGCTCCAGCGCGGCGCGGGCCTTTTCGCGCGGCGGCAGATCCTGCGTGGCCGCCTCGACATGCAGGATCAGGCCCTGAATGGATTGCAGCAGCGTATCATGCAGTTCCCGCGCGATGCGCTCGCGCTCGTCGTGCCGTTCCTCCAGCCGCAGACGGATATGGGCCGCCACCGCGCGCATCCGCGCATGATAGGCCAGCCACAGCACCAGCAGCACGCAAGCCGCGCAAAGCAGCTTGAACGGCCAGTCCTGCACGAAGCTGGGGCGGATGGAGACATGCAGCACGCTTTCCGGCCCCCAGCCGGTGTCGCCCCGCGCCGCCTGCACATGGAAGCGGTAATCGCCCGGCGCCAGATTGGTGTAGGTGGTGGCGCGGCGGTTTTCGGCCTGCACCCAGTCGTCCTCGACGCCCTCCAGCCGGAAACGGAAGCGCAGGGTTTCGGGGGCCGCATCGCCGGGGCTGGCATAGGCGAGGCGGATCGTCGAACTGCCCGGCGGCAGGACGGGCGCCTCGGGATCGCGCAGCATGACATTGCCCGCTTCCAGAGCGCTGACCTGCACCGATGGCGCAGGCTCGGGCGCGGGCAGGGCGCGCGGGTCGAGCACGGCCATGCCGCTGGCCGTGGCCAGCCACAGCCGCCCGTCGCCCCCCGCCAGCGCCTGAGGGCCGATAAAGCCGGGATGCTGCATCGCGCCGGGAATGCCGTCGGCGGCGCCCAGCAGGCGATGCGGCACGGGACGCTGCGGATGGTCGAAGCCCGCCGCCAGATCGCCGGGCTGCACCAGCACCAGCCGACCGGGGCTGTAGAACCAGCTCTCGCCCCGGCTGCCTTGCACCACGGTACGCAGGCCCTGAAGCCAGGGTTGATCCTTCACCCGCAGCACCGTCATCCGCCCGCCGCGCAGCCGCACCAGCCCCATTTCCATCGTCAGCAAAAAGCCATCGCCAGCCGTGTCGATGCCGCGCAACCGCCCCAGCTTGAGCGGTGCCAGAGCGATCCGGCGAAAGGCATCGCCCGTCACCAAAGTCACCGCATCCAGCCCATCGGCGAAGGCGACCGCGCCCCGCGCATCGCTGCGCAGCCCGGCGCCGGGCAGCAGCAGATTCTGCCCTTGCCCCGCCGGATGCCAGCCCGCTCTGTCCTGCCACCAGACCTTGTGATCCTCGCCCAGCACCCATGACCGGCCCGAGGAATCGCGCAGGCAGCCAAAGGGCATATGCACCGGCAGGCGCGCGATATCGCGTTTGCCGCGCCCCTCCAGCCGGAACATGGCGTTGGTGTCCGCCAGCCAGAGCGCGCCATCGCCCGCCTCGCACAAGGTCGTCTCGCGGGCCAGATGCATGCGCAGGCGGGGCGGGGCGTTCAGGGGGATATCGTAGAGATCGCCGTGATTGATGATATGCACCGCGCCGTCCCCCGTGCGGGAGAAAGCGATGCCGTCGATCGGGCTGGTGCGGATGACGGGATCGAAGGCGACAGCGGGCAGCGAGAAGCGGTCCAGCCCCTCCTCGGTGGCGATCCAGATGGTGCCGTGGCGATCCTCCAGCGTGACATGGGTCTGGTCGGAGCTGAGCCCGCTCTGCGCATCGAGACGCTCGGCGCGGCTGGCCGGATCGGCGCTGGCCGCGATATGCAGCAGGCCCTTGGTTCTGGTGGTGCTCCACAGGCCGCCATGGCTGTCGAAGGTGAGGGTCGGCAGGCCGGTGCCCGGTACCGCCTGCCACGACGGTGCCAGGGGTTTGCCATCCCCGTCCACCGGGCGGATCGCCTTGCGGTCGGAGACCCACAGGCGGCCCTGCCGGTCCTCGGCGAGGGCGGGATAGTCGAAATGTCCGGGGTGCCAGCGGAAGCGGTTGGTGCCGGGGCGCAGTTCGGCCAGACCCGCGCCATCCTGCTCGGGGCTCATCACCGGCAGCCAGAGCGAGCCGTCGCGGCGGCGGCGCATCTGCAGGCCATAGCCGGGCGGCAGGCCCAGCGCCTTGTCCATCAGCGCCCAGCGGCCCGCCGCGAAACGCCACAGCCGCTTGTCGATGCCGCCCCATTGCGCCCAGATCGCGTCATCCGGGCCTTGCGTCAGATAGACGATCTGGGGCGGAGGGTCGCTCAGTCCGGCATCCACCAGATGTCCGTGGCGATAGACCGCCACCCCGCCGCTGGCGCCAAAGCCGACCCATAGCTCGCCCCGGCGCGAGACCAGCAGGCTGCTGACGGGCGCCTCGGCAAAGCGGGCGCCATGCGGCGCGGGGATATGGTCGAAGGTGGTGCCGTCGAAGCGCCACAGCCCGTCGCGCGCGCCCAGCCAGATCATGCCGTCCGGCCCTTGAGCCATGGCGCGGATGCCGGGCGGGGCGCCTTGCTGGGTGGTCAGCGTGACGTGGGCGAAGCGTGAGAGGTTGGCGGGGGATTGTTCTTCGGCGGTGCCCGCGCCCGCGATCAGAGTGATGCCCAGCGCGATGGCAACGCGCCATCGGCGTGAGTGGGAAAAGCGGGGGCGCAGCATGGCGCCCTTATAGGCAGGGCTTTTGCGCGCGCCAGTGGATGAGTTTACGTTGCTTGACATATCCGACCCCTCAGGGCGTCGACAGCTTGGCGATGGTGGTGCTAGGCGGAAGGGGCCCCATCCCGACGCTTGCGGAGCCGCCCCATCTTGCCTGTTTTCGCGCCTTCTTCCGCACCCTCTGCCGCCGCGATCCGCGTGCTGGTCGTCGACGATCATGTGTTTCTGCGCGACGGCATCCGCGCCATCATCCAGTCGCAGACCGACCTCGCCGTGGTGGGCGAGGCCGAGGATGGCGAGCAGGCGGTCGCGCAGTTTCAGGCTTTGCGCCCCGATGTCGTGCTGATGGATCTGCAGATGCCGCGCATGGGCGGCGTCGAGGCGATCGAGGCGATCATGGCGCTGGACGGCGATGCGCGCATTCTGGTGCTCACCACCTATGCCGGGGATGCTCAGGCCTTGCGGGCGCTCAAGGCCGGGGCTGCGGGCTATCTGCTGAAAAGCGCCTTGCGGCAGGAGCTGCTCGACACGATCCGCTCGGTGCGACGGGGCGGGCGGCATGTCGATGCGCAGGTCGCCACCGGCATCGCCATCCATATCGTGCAGGACGCCCTGACCGAGCGTGAGATCCGCGTGCTGTCGCTGGCCGCCTCGGGCCATTCCAACCGCCAGATCGCGCAAAAGGTGGTGGTGGCCGAGGAGACGGTGAAGGGCTATATGAAGGCGATCTTTTCCAAGCTGGGCGCGCGGGACCGCACCCATGCCGTGACCCTTGCGGTCAAGCGGGGCATCATCGAAATCTGATTGCTCAGCCTTCATGCGGCCTGTCGGCGACGGGATGCAGCGAGCAGGCGATGGTGCCCGCAAGGATCAGCGCTCCGGCCAGCAGCAGCGGGGGCACCAGCCCGCCCTGTGTCACCATCCATGCGCCCAGCGCGGCGCCCAGCAGAATGGCCAGCACGCTGGCGATGCGCCGCCCGGCATTGGGATTGGAGCCACCCGCCAGCGCTGAATCGGCGGCAAGGCCCGTGAGCGTCAGCGTCAGCACCGTGGTGGTGAGGTCCGGCACTTTCAACTGGCGGATCGTGGCGTTGCGAAAGCCCATCGCCAGCGCCGTCAGCGCGATGATGCCATAAAGCGCATGGGTGGGGCTCTGCGCCGCCATATCGAAGTGCAGTGCCAGAGCGGCGGCGACCCACAGGGCGGCGGTCTCGAGCAGGGCCGCGCCGATTAGCCAGCGGCGTAAGGGCCGGTTGGTCATGGCCTTGCCGATGCGTCCGGCCAGCAGGGCGCCGCCCAGAAAGGCGCCGATGGCCACCACATAGGAGAGCGGATGAAACCCCGGCGTGCCCACGGCGGCAAAGCCGAGGAAGACGATGTTGCCGGTCATGTTGGCGGTGAAGACCTTGCCCAGACCCAGTACGCTGATCGCATCGATCAGCCCGGTGGTGACCGAAAGCAGCAGCAACAGTCCCGGCAGCATCAGCGGTTTGGGTGCGGGAGGTGGGGTCATGGCAGGTCCTCTTCGCGTTACAGGCGGTAATTGGCCTCAAGGCCGAGCATATGGATGGTGCGGGCATAACCGGCCTCACGCAGGAAGCCGCCGGTGCGGAACAGCGAGAGCGAGGCCGACAGCGTCAGCTCCTGCGTGGCGCGCCATTCCACAGAGGTTTCGGCCTGATTGCCGAGGAAGCGCGAGTTGCCCCTCTCGCTGGCGACCAGCAGATGGCCGGGAATATCATACACGCCATCAGCCTTGCTCTGGCGCCAATAGGCCCCGGCGGCCAAGCTGAGCCCCACGCCCTTGCCCAGGTCGAAGCTGAGCAGCGGCTGGATGTTGACCAGATTGTAGGGCCCGATGGGGGACAGCTCGCCGAAATATTTGCCCTTGGGGAACAGGGCGTTGAAGGTGCTCAGGCGATGATCGCCCGCGCCCTTGTCGCCGCTGGTCACATTGAAGCGCAGCGTGAGGTCGGGTTTCAAGGGCGCCTTGGTGAGGCTGACCCCGGCCTCGCTGCCGATGGACCATGCATGGATGGTCTGGTCGGCCAGATGGCCCGTCTGCAGCATGGCCTCCATGTTCCAGTGAACGGTGGTGGCGGTACTGGCGGGCGCCTTGCCGAACAGGCGCAGGCCCAGCGTATGGCGGATCTCGCGCCCGCTGGCATTCTGGAAGCGGGCCAGATCATTGCGATAACCCAGCCAGTAGAGGTCCACCCCCGCAGGCCCGATCATCTGCGTGGCATAGGCACCCCACAGAGCCTTGGCCTGCGAGGTATGATCATCGAAGGTGCCTGTGCCCGGCTCGACGGGGCGCAGATAGAAGGTGTTGAGCGTCAGCCTGCCGCGATGGAGGATCGCCCGCCCGCCATCGAAGGCCAGCGGCACATTGGGGCCATAGCGCGTGCCGACCAGCCGCTCTGTGCCAAGGCCCACCATCTCGCGTCCGCCGCGCAGGCGCAGCGTGGTCTTGCCGTCCAAAGGGATCACCACATCGGCAAAGGCCTGAAGCGTATCGACACGCGTCTGGTCGATGGCGCTGGCCGAGGGCGCGACGCCCGCCGCATAGGCGATGATCGGCTGGGCAAAGGCGCGGACCTCCACCTTGCCCAGACCCAGATGCAGATCGGCATAGGGCAGCAGGCGCGTCCAGAGATAGCCATTATTGGGCGCGGCAGCATTGCCCAGCGCGTTGTTTTCATAATCCTCATTGCGCAGCCGCAGTTCGAGGCCGGTGGCGAGGTAATCGCGGCCCGTGTCGTCCAGCGGGATATATTTGAACTTGTCCGTCCAGTGGCCGCTGCGCTTGGCGGGATCGGCCAGATCGGACCAGTCCTCATTGTAGCGCTCGGTGGTCAGCACGGGGGGCTGCCAGGCCTCGGTGGGGGCGTCTGCCCGCGCGGTAGCGGGCAGCAGCAGAGCCAGCAACAGGGTGGGGGCGAAGAGGCGGCGCATGGGTCAGTCCCGGCGCTCGGCGAGGATGGCGGTGAGGACAAAGCCGCCGACAAGGCCGAGATGCTCGAAGAAGGCATTGGTGGCGCCGAAGCGCTCCGGGCCGGGCGGCATGGTCCAGAAGGCATTGGCGGTGATCGCCGCCAGCACGGTGAACACGCCCAGCATGCCGGCGCCCAGCCAGACAAGGCGGCCCGAGAGGATCAGCGCCGGGCCGATCAGCTCCACCGCGATGGTCAGGATCGCGAAGAGGGCAGGGTAGGGCATGCCGAAATGGGCCTGCTCGGCCACGGCGCCGGGGAAGTCGGTCAGCTTGACCAGACCGCCCAGCAGATAGGCGCCGGACAGCGCCAGCCGGGCGAGGAAGCCCGTTCCGCCCCAGCCAAGAATGGCTGAGGCGAAACGGGGCGTGCCTGCGCGGGGGGATGCGGCACGCGGGAGGGAGGTGGTGCTCACGGTGCTTTCGCCTGATGGATCTCGGCGATGTAGCCGCCGGGGAAGCGGACGATGGCGCTCTGGCGGTCGGCTCCGGCATGGGCGGCGACCAGCGTTTCAGCACCGGCGGCGGTGGCCTTGGCCAGCGTGGCGGTCAGGTCGGCAACGTTGTAGCCAGCCATATCGCGGCCATAGGGCCAGGGCAGTTGGCCGTCCGAGACGATCACCAGCATCTTGCCATAGCCGCTCTCGATGGCGATGCGGCGGATGGTCTTGCCCGGCTGGCCGACTTCATCGCCCGGCGCATTGCGCTGGTCAGCGGTGATCTTGCCATGGGCATAGCCGGTCCAGCTTTTGACGAAAGCGTCGGCGGCATCGGGAGTGAGGTAGACGCGGTTCTCCGGCACGCTGGCGAGCGGCGTGTAGTTGGGCTTGGCGGTGTGCCAGTAGAGCTGCATGTTCACGCCGCCCGGCCATTGCACAACCACATCGCGGCCGATGGGATCGGGGAAGGTGGTGATCAGGCGCGTGGCGCCATGCTTGCGCGCGTCGGCCACGGCGGCGTCGAGATCGGTGACCAGATAGCCGGTGCGCTCATCGCCGAAGGGGGTGGGGATCGGCGTCTTGAAGCCGAAGACCGAAACGGTGCCTGCGGGCGTCAGCACCAGTTGTGACTTGGTCAGGCTGGGGGTGGGGGTGACCTGAAACTCGCCCTGCTTGCTGGTGGTGCCGCCAAAGGTCGCCGAGAAGCTGGTGACGAAGGCGTCGAACTGATCGGCGGGCACATAGACATGGGTGGTGTCATACTGCGGGCCCACGGCATAGTCGGCCGAAGCTGCGGGGGCGGCCATCACGGTGGGTGCGGCCAGCGTGAGGGCCGAGGCGGCGAGCAGAGTTTTGAACAGTTTCATGGGGAATTTCCTTGTGGAGCAAAGAACGCAGGATTGGTGTCAGACGGCCCAGCAGCCGCAGCCGAGGGCGCCCCAGAAGCTCTGGGGATCGGCGGTGGGGGCCTGCGCGCCAAGAGCCGCAGCATGGTCATGGCCATGGACGCCGCAGGAGGAGGCACAACCACAGGCCGAGGCGAGCTTCTGCTTGGTTTCGGGCGAGGTCCACGAACCGAAGGTGCCCACCGGCGACCAGTCGGGCATGGGCTTGGGCAGGTCGGGCGCATGCTTGGCGTAGCTGCCATTGCCATGGACGACCTTGCCGCCGAGGATGGTCATCACCGAGCGGATGTTGGTGATCTCGTGATCGGGCACGGTGAAGAAATCGTCCGAGAGCAGCGCGAGATCGGCCAGTTGTCCGGCGACGATCTGGCCCTTCTTGCCCTGCTCGTTGGAGAACCAGGTGTTGGCCTGGGTCCACAGACGCAGCGCGGTTTCCCGGTCCAGCCGGTTGCGCACCGGATAGAGGGCAAGGCCGCCCACGGTGCGGCTGGTCACCAGCCACGACAGCGAGACCCAGGGGTTGTAGCTGGCGACGCGGGTGGCATCGGTGCCGGCGCCCACCGGGATGCCCGCCTCCATCATGCGCTTGATCGGCGGGGTGGCCTCGGCGGCCTTGGCGCCATAGCGTTCGACGAAATATTCGCCCTGGAAGGCCATGCGATGCTGCACCGCGATGCCTCCGCCCAGTGCAGCAATCCGGTCGATGTTGCGCTCGCTGATGGTCTCGGCATGGTCGAAGAACCAGTTGAGGCCGTGGAGCGGAATGTCGCGGTTCACCTTCTCGAACACGTCCAGCGCGCGGCTGATCGTCTGGTCATAGGTGGCGTGCATGCGCCAGGGCCAGCGGCGCTCGGCCAGCAGGCGGATGACGGGTTCCAGATCGCCTTCCATCTCGGGCGGCATATCGGGGCGGGCGACGCGGAAATCCTCGAAATCGGCGGCGGAATAGACCAGCATCTCGCCCGCGCCATTGTGGCGATAGGTGTCGTCGCCGTCGCCGGGCTTGACCTGCTTGGACCAGTTGGTGAAGTCGGCCAATTCCTCTTTCGGCTTCTGCGTGAAGAGGTTGTAGGCGACGCGCAAGGTCATCTCGCCGTCCTTGTGCAGCTTTTCGATGACTTCGTAATCGTCGGGATAGTTTTGCGAGCCGCCACCGGCATCGATGACTGAGGTGACACCCAGCGAATTCAGTTCACGCATGAACTGGCGGGTGGAGTTGAGCTGATACTCCTGCGGAAGCTTGGGGCCTTTGGCCAGCGTGGCGTAAAGGATCGTGGCGTTGGGCTGGGCCAGCAGCAAGCCCGTGGGGTTGCCTTGGGCATCGCGCACGATCTCGCCGCCGGGCGGGTTGGGCGTGTCTTTGGTGTAGCCCACGGCGCGCAGCGCTGCGGCGTTGAGCAGGGCGCGGTCATAGAGGTGCAGGATGAAGACCGGCGTGTCGGGGGCTGCCTCGTTGATTTCCTGAATGGTGGGCAGGCGCTTTTCGGCGAACTGGTGTTCGGTGAAGCCGCCGACCACGCGCACCCATTGCGGGGCGGGGGTGTTCTGGGCTTGGCGCTTCAGCATCGCCATGGCGTCGGCCAGCGAGGGCACGCCTTCCCAGCGCAGCTCCATATTGTAGTTCAACCCGCCGCGGATGACATGGATATGGCTGTCGATCAGGCCGGGGATCAGGCGGCGGCCACCGGCGTCGATGATCTGCGCCTGCGGGGCGGCGGCGCGGGCTTCGCCTTCCGAACCTGCCACAAGGATCTTGCCGTCACGGATGGCCACGGCTTCAGCAGTGGGATTGCTGCGGTCCAGCGTGGTGACCTTGGCGTTGATGATGATGAGATCGGTCATGGGAGGCTCCGGAAGGTCAGATCAGGCCCAAAAGGTCAGGCCCAAAAGATCAAGCGTTGTCGGTGGGGATCTTGATGTGGTCGCCCAGCACGCGGTGGGCGGCATGGGTCTTGACGAAGGCCAGCACCGGTTCCTTGCGCAGCATTTTTTGCACAATCGGCACAGCCTGTTCGCCCAGCAGCATGCCCAGCAGGCCGATCAGCGCGATGGTGGGGGGAGCCGGAGACTTGACCCCCAGCAGGGCATAGATGCCGCCGACCAGCACGCCGACGCCAAGGGAAAGAAGATAGGGTTTCATGGGGTTTGCACCTTTCAGCAGGTTGGCGCCGGGCGGGGGGACCCGGCGCCCCGGAGATCAGTGCGCGCCTTCGGAAGCGCCGAACATCGTCTTGGCGTAGGTGACGCCGATGCCGTAGGCACCGCCCCACTGCTTGGCGACGCCGGTGGTGAAGTCATAGGTTTCGCCGCGGGCCCAGTCGCGCTGCAGTTCGAGCAGATACTGGAGCGAGGTGATCGGGCGGGCGCCGAGCTGGATCATGCGCTGCATGGCGCGCTCATGGGCCTCGTCCGAGATGTCGCCGCAGGCATCGGCGATGACATAGGCCTCAAAGCCCTGATCGATGGCCGAGGCGACCGGGCCGACGATGCACACCGAGGTCCACAGACCTGCAAAGACGATGCGCGGCTTGGCGATGCGGTTGATTTCCTCGATCACGCCCGCGTCTTCCCAGGTGTTCATGCTGGTGCGGTCGAGCAGCTTCTGGCCGGGGAAGGCATCGGTGATCTCGCTGAACATGGGGCCCGAGAAGCTCTTCTCGGCCACGGTGGTCAGGATGGTGGGGACGTTGAAACCGGCGGCGGCGCGCGAGATCAGGGCGGCATTGTTGCGCAGCAAAGTGGTGTCGATCGACTTGGTGGCGAAGGTCATCTGCGACTGGAAATCGATCAGCACCAGAGCGTGATCGGTGGGGGAGAGGAGGGTCTTGCCGGGGGTCGGGGTGGCTTTGGGGGTGGTCTGGGTCATGTCGATGTCTCCGTCAGGGTTGGTGTTGGCACCGCGTTATTGCCGCGTTGAGAGCGGAATAGGCGAGGATGATCCTGCGGAGGAGTGGGATAAAAATGATCAAAATGTTCGATAAAGTGGAATGTTTTGGCGAAGGGCTCCCCCCGCAGGGCGCAGCAGCCTTATGGCGCGGGCACCCGGATGACGCATGCCCCACAAGGGTGTGCGTTGCTCACCCTTTTGTATGAAAAGGGCTGTCAAAGTTTAAGGGCGGCCTGCCGCAGCAGCCATCAGCAACCCTCCGCCAGTGGCGGATGGGCGAGGGAACAACGCTTTGCCGGGAGGGCCTTACTGGGCCAGCGTGTCGAGCGGGATCGTCAGTTCGATCACCAGCCCGTCGGGCTTCCATGTGCGGGTGATGGCGCCGCCAAGGCCTCGCACCGACAGGCTTTCCAGCCGGCTGCCGAAGCCTTCGGTCATGGTGCCTTCCGCGCGCGGGATGCCGCTTTCGGTCCAGACCATATGGACGTTCTGCCCGTCGCTTTCCAGCGTGACCCGCAGTGCCCCCTGGGCCTTGCTCAGCGCGCCATATTTGGCGGCATTGGTCGTCAGCTCATGCAGCAGCAGCGCGACCGAGGGCAGGCTGCGCGCGCCGATCGGGGCGTCGTGGCCGCTGGCCTCGATCTGCGCGCCATGCTGGCCCTGATAGGGGCGCAGAATGGTGGTGAGCAGATCGCGCAGCGCGGTGGAGGTCAGCATCTGCGGGCGATGCGGGCCGGACAGGGTGATCTCATGCGCCTTGGCCAGCGCCACCAGCCGGGCCTGCAGGTCGCTGGCCAGCGCTTCCTTCGTCTCGGCTTCGCGCGCGCTCAGCGAGACAAGGCTGGTTGCCAGCGAGAAGAGGTTTTTGATCCGATGATTCATCTCATGCAGGATCAGATTCTGCTCTTCGGCAAAGCGGCGGGCCTGGGTGATGTTGCGCGCCACCTTCGAGGCGCCCAGCAGCTTGCCGTCGCGGTCGCGCACCGGGGAAATGGTCAGCGAGACATCGACCATCGTGCCGTCCTTGCGGCGGCGCACGGTTTCGAAATGATCGACGCGGCGCCCGGCCTTGATGCTCTCGATGATCGCATCTTCCTCGTGCAGGCGCTCTTCGGGGATGATGATGGTGATCGACTTGCCGATCGCCTCTTCGGGCGTGTAGCCGAACAGGGTCTGCGCGCCCTCGTTCCAGCTCAGGATGATGCCGTCGAGCGTCTTGCTCAGGATCGCATCCTCGGAATTCTCGACGATGGAGGCCAACCAGGCAGCAGGGTCTAGCGCCGGGATCTGCGTGTGGGGAAGGATGGTCGGCGTGGCCTGAGTCATGTCTTCGGAGCGCCCGGCAAGCAACACATGATTCTCCTGCGAGCATCTGCTGTGCCACAATAGCGCCGCCCTTTCGGGCAGCCGGGCCCGAAGACTCACAGCGTGTTAAGCCGCGTTACGCGCTTTGCCGAAACCACGCAACCGTCATACCGCTAACACGGCCTGCCGGCACAGGGCGGCGCCGGATCAGGGGCGTTTATCAGGCATCCGCACTGCGGCTGGCTTCATCGGCCAGATCCTCCAGCCGGTGCATGCGCTCGATCAGCGCGCGCCGGTCGAGCGACATGGCCGACCGATCCGCGCCTTCTACGAAAGAGCTTTCCAGCCGGGCGATGATCTCCGCATTGAGCGACTGGTGGTTGGCCTGTGCGGCCTCCACCAGTCGCTCATGCAGGGCGTCGGCGATGCGCAGGCTGATCTGCGGGAAATGGGCGAGAGGGTCGCTCATGGCCGCTGGTCCTGTCGCTGGTCCTGCTTTTGTTGCCCGCCCTTGTTGGCCTGCTCCTTCTGCAGGTCGTGTGGCTGGGTGGCAGGGCGTGGCGGTTCATTGCTCTCCACCGGCGCGCGGATCATTTCATCCTCCACCTCGCGGTTATGGGGGCGCTTGGGGTGGTGATGCTCATCAAGCGCGTCGGTGTGCTGGCTTTCGCGCGGCGGAAGCTGGTGACGGGTCGCCATGGCATGGCCTTTCGCAAAAAGGGCGATGGCGCGGCAGGGAGCAGGCCCGGCCACGCCATGCCGGGGGTCAGATGATCGGGGCGGGAGACTGGTAATATTCGGTCAGCCTTTGATCGTAATCGCGGTCATAGACCGGCGTTTCCGCGCCGTAACGCGGGGCGTCCTGAATCTGGCTGGGTGTAATATCGACGACATAGCCGCCACGAATGGGTTCGTAGGACAGTTTCTGCCAGGGGATCGGGTAGAAATCGCTGCCGATCCCAAGAAAGCCGCCGAATTGCAGCACGGCATAGTCGGTCTGGCCCGTTTTCTTGTCGACCATGAAATTGCGGATCGAACCCAGATGCTCGCCATTGTTGCTGTAGACCGGCGTGCCATTGACAAGGTCCGAAGCGATGAGACGCGAGGTCTCGTGAATGGGCAGGGGTGCGTTCATGATAGGCATCCTTCCAGTCTGGTTTCTGGTGAGGGCGTCTTGTTCTGGGTGGCCCTTCCGGCCGTGTGGGGTCCCCGTCGCGGCGGTTGCAAAACCCGCCGTCGAACCATGGAACGCCCCGTGGCGCGCAAGGTGCCGCACAGAATTCACACTGACCGCAGGGCGGGCCCGTTTCGTCGTCTGTCGGCGAAAAAAGGGCGGATCAAAGGCGCGGGCGGCGCATTCCAAGGCCCATCAGCCAGAGAATGTCATGCCCAGGAGAGCCATGATGCCACGCGGTGACAAGAGCGCCTACACCGACAAGCAGAAGCGCAAGGCCCAGCACATCGAGGACAGCTACGAAAGCCGTGGCGTGCCCGAAGCTGAGGCCGAAAAGCGCGCTTGGGCGACGGTGAACAAGGAGTCAGGTGGCGGCAACAAGTCCGGCTCGGGGCGCGGCAAGCCTGACACGCATGTCTCCTCGTCACGCGGGGGGCGGGCGAACAAGTCCGGCTCCCCCGAACAGCGCAGCGCGGCTGCCCGCAAGGGTTGGGTGACGCGGCGTAAAAACCAGTCGGCTCACAGCCACGCAGCCTGATCCCGCAACTCCTGCAAGAGGATGTCGTCATGACCACTATGACCCTGAAAAAAGGCCTGTTCTTCGGACTGCTGAGCGCCGTGGGGAGCTGGCTCTATCTCAATCGCAACAAATATGCGCCGGTGGCCAAGGAGAATGATGGCACGCATCATCCCGCTCCCGCTTTTGCCGGGCAGGGCGCGCACAAGGATTCGGCCAGCCAGGTGCGCGATGCCGGGCCCGCCCATATGCGCGACAAGCCCAGGAAGTGGGATCATGTCGACCAGGCCTCGGATGAGAGCTTCCCGGCCAGCGATCCGCCCTCGACCTATTGAGCGATGCGCCCGGAATGACAGGACGCGGGCTGGTTGCTGCCGGCCCGCGTCTCTTGTGCGGAAGGAGCTATGGAATGAGCGATGAAACGATCGGCATGATCCATGAAGACACGCTGCCCGGTCACGAGATGGATCTGGAGCCCAAGCCCGCATGGCAGCCGCGCCACCCCGGTTCGGGGCGGCTGGCGGGGAAGGTGGCGATCATCACCGGAGGCGACAGCGGCATCGGCCGCGCGGTGGCGGCGCTCTTCGCGCGAGAGGGGGCCGATATCGCCATTGCCTATCTGTGCGAGCATGACGATGCGCGCGAGACCGAGAAAATCGTCCATGCCGAGGGGCGGCGCGTCTTCTCCTTCGCGGGCGATCTGGGCGAGAAGCGCAATTGCGAGCGCTTCATCGAGCAGGTGATCGCCACCTTCGGCAGCATCGACATCGTGGTCAGCAATGCCGGGGAGCAGCATGAGGACAAGGAGATCACCGATATCTCCGAAGACCAGCTTCGCCGTACCTTTCAGACCAATGTCTTTGCCATGTTCTTTCTGGTGCAGGCGGCGATGCCCTATCTGAAGAAGGGCGCCTCGATCGTCACCTGTGCGTCGGTGACGATGTATCAGGGGTCGCCCGCGCTGCTCGATTACGCCAGCACCAAGGGGGCGATCACCGCCTTCACCCGCTCGCTGAGCGAAAATCTGGTGGAGAAGGGCATTCGCGTGAACGGCGTGGCGCCGGGCCCGATCTGGACGCCGCTCAACCCGATGGGCGGGGCCAACCCGGAAAAGGTCGCGCATTTCGGCGAGGACACGCCGATGGGCCGACCCGGCCAGCCCAATGAGGTGGCGCCCAGCTTCCTGTTCCTGGCCAGCGACGATTCCAGTTACATGAGCGGTCAGGTGCTTCACCCCAATGGCGGGACCATTGTGGGCAGCTAGAGCATCGTGCGAAAAAGTGGGAACCGGTTTTTCGCGACAACGATGCGACAATAAAAAACGCGGCTTACTCTCTGCGTATTCACATCAATTGAGAGCCCGCGCGGCAGGGGCTATGGTCGCGCGAGGCAGGGGGATGTTCCATGCAGCTTTTCCAGTGTCAGTCCTGTGGTCAGGTGCTTTACTTCGAGAACACCGCTTGCATGAAATGCGGCCACCGCCTTGGCTATCTGCCCGACCGCGGCCGCATGAGCGCGGTGGAGCCCGATGGGGCGGAATGGATCGCTCTGGCCAACCCTGAAACGCGCTATCGCTTTTGCGCCAATTGGGAGGAGTATGCCTGCAACTGGATGGTCGATGCCGCGCAGGACCAGCCTTTCTGCATCGCCTGCCAGCACAACCGCACCATTCCCGACCTGTCGCTGCCCGAGAACCGCGCCAACTGGCAGAAGATCGAGGAGGCCAAGCGCCGCCTGTTCTACACGCTGATCAAGCTGCGCCTGCCGATGCCCAGCATTGCCAGCGGCGATCCGGAGCCTCTGGTCTTTGATTTCCCCGCCTCTGGCAATGGCGAGAAGGTGATGACCGGCCATGACAATGGCGTGATCACCATTGCGCTGGAAGAGGCCGATGATGTGGCGCGCGAAAGGACCCGCGCTTCGCTGGGCGAACTCTATCGCACCTTGCTGGGCCATTTCCGGCATGAGGTCGGCCATTATTACTGGGACCGTCTGGTGCGTGATGGTGGTGAGACTGACAGCTTCCGTGCTTTGTTCGGCGATGAAACGCTCGATTACGGCGAAGCTCTGCAGCGCCATTACGACCAGGGCGCTCCGGCAGGCTGGCAGCAGGATTTCGTCAGCGCCTATGCCACGATGCATCCGTGGGAGGACTGGGCCGAAACCTGGGCGCATTACCTGCACATCATCGACACGCTGGAGATGGCCGGGGCCTTCGGCATCCGGATCGAGCCGCGCATCGACCACGATCCCGAACTGGAGACCGAGATCGCCTTCGATCCGCATCAGGATGTGCCGATCGAGCGGCTGATCGATGCGTGGTTGCCGCTGACCTATGCGGTCAATTGCCTCAACCGTTCGATGGGGCAGAGTGACCTCTATCCCTTCGTGATCCCGCCGCGCGTGGTCGAGAAGATGGGCTATATCCATCGCCTGATCCATGCGCGGGCGACCATTCCACTGTTGGGTTGAAGGGCTTTTTGAAATCCGGCGTGGCCGGATTTGCGGCACCGGCCCGCTCCCCCGCCCGGCCACCCATCGGCATGATCCTGCGGGGTGTCCGGACGGCCGAGCGTGCCGGTGCCGCGCTGAAAACAGGCCCTGCATAGCCCAGGCAAACTCCTGCGATGAGTGGCCGCGCAGGCGGGGCGGGCGGTTCGTCGCAGTGCCACTTTCGCCGGGGCCGGGCCTTTCCTCCAAGGCAGACAGGGCATGTTGCCCTCAACCAAGGGAATGAGCGATGTCACAGCTTGAACACGATATCTCGACGTTGAACGGCCTGATCGCCACCACCATCGACAGCGCCGACGGCTATGCCGAAGCGGCCAAGGAAGCGCGCGGCAGCCGCTTCGAAACCCTCTTCAACGCCCGCGCCGGGGAGCGCCGCAATCTGGCCAACACGCTGCAGCGTCAGGTCGGCCTGCTGGGCGGCGAGGCCGAGAGCAGCGGCACGGTGCTGGCCAGCGCGGAACGCCTGTTCTTCAACCTCAAATCGGTGGTCACCTCGCATGACGAGAAGATGATCGTCAACGAGGTCGAGGCCGGCGAGGACCATATCAAGGCCAAATACGAGGACGCCGTGCGCGACCGCGACCTGTCGGCGCAGGTCAAGGCGGTGATCGAGCAGGCCTATCAGGCCGTGCGCGAGGGCCATGACGAAATGCGCGACATCAAGCACAGCTTGCAGGGTTAAGTCCTTCCCCCCGTCGGGACTGACCCTGTGGAAAGGGCGAGGCGTCTGGAGCGCCTCGCCCTTTTCTTGAAATCCGGCGTGGCCGGATGTGCGGCACCGGCCTGCTAACCTTCTATGCCGCGTGGATGCTTTCCAGATGGCGCAGCAATCCACGCTCGCTGCGGGTCAGCCAGCGGGTGGCGCGCGGCAGCGGTGCCGCGGAAAGCGCGCTTTGCCCCAGTGCCACGGCGATCAGGCTGGGATGCACATAGGATTTGCGCGCCACCGCCGGCGTGTTGCCCAGATCGGCGCAGACATGCGCCAGCATCGCCTTCAACCCGCCGCCCGGCTGTTCCATCAGCCATTCGAAGCCCAGCACCGATGCGGCGAAGGTGCGGAAATGCTTGGCGGTGATGGCTTCCCCGGTGATCTCGCGCAGATAGTCGTTCACGTCATGCGAGTGGATGGGGTGGGGTTGCCCCTCCTCGTCCAGCCACTGGAACAGATGCTGGCCCGGCACATCCTGCATGGCCCTCACAAAACGCGCGAGCCCCTTGTCCGAGACGGCCATCCGGCATTGCTTGCCCGATTTGGCGCGGAAACTCAGCGCCAGTCTGCCTGCCTTCAGCTTCACATGCCGCATCCGCAGGGTTGAGGCGCCGAAGCTGCCGTTCTCCCGCGCATAGCATTCGTTCCCCACCCTTATATGCGTGGTGTCGAGCAGCCGTACCAGCGAGGCGATGGCGCGTTCCCGGCTGAGGTGGCGTTTGGCCAGATCCGCTTCGACGCGCGCGCGGATCAACGGCAATGCTGCGCCGAATGCTGCACATCCGGCGAATTTCTCGGCCTCGCGTGCGGCGCGGAAATCGGGGTGATAGCGGTATTGGCGCCGCCCCTTGGCGTCGATGCCGGTGGCCAGAATATCGGCCTGCGGATCGGGCGAGAACCATGCCTGCGTATAGGCAGGCGGCAAGGCGATGCGGTTGAGCCTTGCGACATGCTCCGCCTCGGTGATGCGGGCACCGTCGGGCGCGAAATAGTGCCAGACCTTTCCGCGCCGCCTGCGTGTGATGCCCAAAGGCTGGTCGGAGAAGGTGAGGGGACGTGCTTCACTGGCCATGCTGAGGAAAGCATGGCCAGTGAAACTTTGTTCCTATCTGGCTTTCTTCAGCCGTCGCAGATTGGCCCGCACCCGCCCGCGATAGAGCCGCGTCGCCCCGCTCGCCTGATCCTGAGGCTGCATGCCCCATTGCCCCAGCGCCAGCTTCCAGCCGACATCGCCCATGGCGCTCAGCTTCTCGCTGACCATGCGCTCGCTCTCGCGCGCGGCGCCGGGCGCTCCGGTGGAGATCATCATCATGCGCAGGGCGATGACCTGCGCCGCCTCATAGGACAGCATGCTCCAGTCGAGCCACAGTCTGCCCATCTGAGCGGCGGTTTGATGAGGAGAGCGCATCATGGCTCAAGGCACCAGCGCGTGGCTGAGCAGCTTGGTCACCTCTTCGGACTGCCCGTCCAGCACCGCCTTGGCCGAATAGAGCGCCGTGCCCAGCACCTGCGAAGCGTTGACCTTGGGCGGCATCACCAGCTCATAGCGGTCGGTCACCACGTCCAGCAGCGCCGGGCCGGGCTCGGCCAGCCATTGCGCCACGGCACCCTCAAGGCTTTCGGGCTTCTCCACCCGCTGGCCCCAGAAGCCGATGGCGCGGGCCACCTGCGCGAAATCGGGGTTCTTCAGATCGGTGAAGGCATGCAGCATGCCCTCCACCTTCTGCTCCAGCTCGACAAAGCCCAGCGAGGCATTGTTGAAGACGCAGACCTTGATCGGCAGCTCCTCCTGAATGGCGGTCAGCAGGTCGCCCAGCAGCATGGACAGCCCGCCATCGCCGCACAGCGCAATCACCTGCCGCTCCGGATAAGCCGCCTGAGCCCCCAGCGCCTGAGGCATGGCATTGGCCATGGTGCCGTGAGTCAGCGAGATCACCGTGCGGTTCTGCCCCGTGGCGGGCACATGGCGCAGGCACCACACCATCGGCGAGCCACCATCGGCGGTGTAGACCGCATCGGGACTGGCCTGCGAGGCGATCAGGCTGGTGAGATATTGCGGATGGATCGCGCCGCTTTTGCCGACCACGGCGCGGCTCTGCTGGTTTTCGCGGGTCTGGGTCTGCACCTCCAGCGAGGCGTCGAGGAACTTGCGATCCTCCCGCTCACGGATCAGCGGCAGCAGCGCGTCGAGCGTCGGGCCGATATCGCCCACCGCGCCAATCTGCACCGGATGGCGGCGGCCCAGATGGGTAGGGTCGATATCGATCTGGATGATCTTGGCTTTCTCGGGATAGAACTGCCGCCAGGCGAAATCGCAACCCAGCAGCAGCAGCGTGTCACAGCCCATCAGCGCGTGATAACCCGCCTTGCCGCCGAAGATCCCGGTCATGCCGACATCATGGGGATTGTCATACTCCAGAAAATCCTTGGCGCGCGAGGTATGGGCGACGGGCGCCTTCAGCCTGGCGGCCAGCGCCAGAACGGCGTCATGCGCGCCCTCGCAGCCCGAACCGCCATAGATCGCCACCTTGCCGCCGCCGTTCAGCGCCTTGGCGATGCGGTCGAGTTCATGCGGGGCGGGGATGGTGCGCGATTGCGCGCGATGGACGGCGAAATGGTCGTCGTCGGTCAGCTTGGCGGCGGAGATATCGGCAGGCACGATCAGCACCGCCACGCCCCGCTTCGACAGCGCCGCCTGAGCCGCCATCGCCGCCTTGCGCCTTGCCTGCGCCGGCGTGCGGATTTCATCGCACCACACGCTGCACGACGCATAGACCGATTTGAAATCGACCTCCTGCGGGAAGTCAAAGCCCAGCTCGTCGCGCACGATCTGGCTGGCGATCAGCACCATCGGCGCGCGGTTGCGGTGGCTCTCGAACACGCCGTTGATGAAATGCAGGCTGCCCGGCCCGCAGGAGCCCGCGCAGACCGCCAGATCGCCCGTCAGCAGTGCATCGGCCCCGGCGGCGAAGGCTCCGGCTTCCTCATGCCGCACATGGACCCAGCGCAGATCCTCCTTCAGCCGGATCGCATCGGTGATGTGGTTGAGCGTGTCGCCCGGAATGCCATAGACGCGGCGCGCGCCCGCTTCGAACAAGGTATCGACGATGGCCTGCGCGACAGTGGATGACATCGGATGCTCCTTCAGCGGGGACGGATAGGCACGAAAGAGGCAGGCGCTGGGCCTGCCTCATCATGGAATAAGGGGTTCCGCCCCGGCTGGGGCGGGTAGGGGCTCACAACAGGCCGACGGCGTGTTTGCCGGCCTGATCGGGCTTGATGGCGATGCCGGTGAACAGATCGAACAGGCCCGCCAGCGTGATGTCGGCAGTCCAGACCTCGGCCTTGGTGATCTCGAAGCGCATCAGCGCCAGCGTGGGGTCGGTCTTGCCGCCGGGGAACCAGGCCTCGACCTTGTTTGACCACAGGCGCTCAAGCACGGCGCGATCCTGCTCGCGATGCAATTGCCCCGAAAGGGCGGCGAACAGCTTGTGCCCGCTGCTGGAGAAATCGACCTCGGCCTGTGCCTCGACCGCCAGGGTGCTGGACTGGTGCATGAAGAACCAGACGGTGTGATGGGCGTTGCGGTCCAGCATGACGGTCATCGGCTGGCTGTGAGAGCCTGCCTCGCTCAGCCGCATCATCACGAAAGGGCTGTCGTCCAGCGCGTTCCAGAAGGCATTGCGGATATCACTGTCCATGGCGAAATCTCCTTGGGGAAGGGCGGCGCCACGCATTGCGTCAAGGAGGTAACGGGCCAGACAGGGGGCTTGTTCCGTATAAAATCACCTTGCGGATAAAAGCCTTGGCCTTGGGGTGGAGCGCTTGCGGCTGGCTTGTCGCGGGCGCATAAAAGCCAACCCCGGCCCCGCTGGAGTCGCGAGACCGGGGTTATGAGGACGCCGGTTCGGATGGGTTTCAGGGCCGGATCCATGCTCCGGGCCCGATCATCGTTTCAGGCCGCACCAGCGAGTCAAACGTCGCCTCATCCACCAGCCCGGTTTCCAGCGCGGACTGCTTCAGGGTCAGCCCGTTATGCTGGGCATGCTTGGCGATCTTCGCGGCATTCTCGTAACCGATGGCCGGGGCCAGCGCGGTCACCAGCATCAGCGACCGGTCGAGCAATTCGGCCAGCCTTTCGCGGTTGGGGGCAAGGCCCTGCAAGGTGCGCTCGGTAAAGCTGGCGACACCATGGGCCAGCAGATGGATCTGGCGCAGCACATTGGCGCCGATCATCGGCTTGAAGACATTCAGCTCCAGATGGCCCTGCAGCCCGCCGATGGTGATCGCGCTGTTCAGCCCGATCACCTGCGCCGCCACCATGGTCAGCATCTCGCATTGGGTGGGGTTGACCTTGCCCGGCATGATCGAGCTGCCCGGCTCATTTTCAGGCAGCAGCAATTCGCCGATCCCGGCGCGCGGGCCGGAACCGAGCAGGCGGATATCGTTGGCGATCTTGGTCAGCGCCGTCGCCAGCGTGGACAGCGCGCCCGACAAGGCCACCAGCGCATCATGCCCGGCCAGAGCGGCAAACAGATTGCCCGCCGGGCGGAAGGCGACACCGGTGATTTCGGCCAGCTCCGCCGCAATGTCCCTGGCAAAGCCCTCCGGCGCGTTCAGTCCGGTGCCGACCGCCGTGCCGCCCTGTGCCAGCTCCAGCACCTCGGTCAGCGCCTGCATGATGCGCAGGCGGGCCTTGCCGATCTGCTCGGCATAGCCCGAAAATTCCTGGCCCAGCGTGATCGGCGTGGCATCCTGCAGATGGGTACGGCCGATCTTGATGATCGACTGCCATTCCTCCGCCTTGTGCTCCAGCACCAGATGCATGGCCGCCAACGCCGGATCGAGCTGCCCGATCACCGCCACGGCGGCGGCGATATGCAGCGCGCTGGGAAAGCTGTCGTTGGAGGATTGCGCGCGGTTGACGTGGTCGTTGGGGTGAACCGGGCTCTTGCCGCCGCGCTTGCCGGTCAGCAATTCGTTGGCACGGCCGGCGACCACCTCATTGACGTTCATGTTGGTCTGCGTGCCGGAGCCCGTCTGCCAGATCACCAGCGGGAACTGGTCGTCGAGCTGCCCGGTGGCGACCTCGCTGGCGGCGGCCTCGATCGCCTCGGCAATGTCTGCGGGCAGGCCATGGCGGGCATTCACCCGCGCGGCGGCCTGCTTGATGCGGGCGAGGGCATGGATGATCTCGATCGGCATGCGTTCCTGCGGGCCGAAGGGAAAGTTCTGCAGGCTGCGCTGGGTTTGCGCGCCCCAATAGGCCTCGGCAGGGACGGGCACGCCGCCCAGACTGTCGGTTTCGGTGCGGAATTCCTGGGTCATGCTGTCCTCCGGGGGGATAGGGGGGGGTCGATTGACAAGATAGGCGCGCACGGCATGGATGGAAGTCCATACGACCAATCTGTTGGGCCGTTGGCAAGCATGAAGGGATATGGTTTGCGCAAGGCGATAGCGCGTTGGTTTCTGGTGATGCTCTATGGGCTGGCTGGGGTGCTGCATTTGGCGCTGCCCGCGCCCTTCATCGGCATCACGCCCGGCTGGGTGCCCTATCCGGCGCAGGTGATCGCGGTGACGGGGCTGTGCGAGATGTTGGGGGCTGTCGCTCTGGCCCAAGGGCGCTGGCCGGGGCTGAGGCGCGCGGCGGGCGTGGCTCTGGCGCTTTATGCGTTCTGCGTCTTTCCGGCCAACATCCACCATATGATGATGGATCTGGCGAGGCCCGATCATGGGTTGGGCTATGGCTATCATCTGCCCCGCATGGTGGCCCAACCTGTGCTGATCTGGCTGGCCCTGTGGTGCAGCAAGGACTCTCGTCAGGCCGGAGGATAGCTGGCGAGTTCGACCAGATTGCCATCGGGGTCGCGGCAATAGACCGAGCGGATTGTCCCGCGCGCGCCGCGCTTGTCCACCGGGCCGACTTCCACCGCCACGCCTTGCTGCGCCAGATGCTCCACCACTGCTTCCGGCGTGGCGTCGACCAGAAAGCAGAGATCGTCGCTGCCCGTGGCGGGATGATGGCCGGTAAACCATTCCGCCTGAGTGGCGGTGATGGGGCGCAGATTGATCTTCTGAGCGCCGAAATGCAGGCTGATGCGCGGAGTTTGACCGGGGGCGGGGATATGCTCCTCGCGACTCATCCCGAGGATGCTTGTGTACCACGTGGCGCTGGTTTCGGGATCGCGCACATTCAGCACGATATGGTCGATGGCGGTGGCGCGGATCATGCGGTTTGCTCCCAACTCAGCCAGTCACGCAGAAGAGCGCTGGTGGCCTCGGGTTGTTCCAGCGGCGGCAGATGGCCGCATTGCGCGAAACGGTGCAACCGCGCGCCGGGGATGGCTGCCTGCATGGCCTCGGCCAGAGGGGGCGGGGTCAGCCTGTCGTCTTCACCCACAGCGATCAGCGTGGGCACAGTGATCAGCGGCAGCAGAGGGCGACTGTCGGCGCGGGTCAGGATCGCCTGCTGCTGGCGGACAAAGGCCTGCTGGCCGACCTCTTTCGCCATGGCGCGCACGGTGGCGCCGATGGGCCCGCGCACATGGCTTGCATGCACCAGTTGCGGCAGCATCGCTTCGGTCACGCCCATAAAGCGGCCCAGACCCAGCGTGGTGATGGCGCGCTGGCGTTCGGCCTGCCGGGCCTCGCTGTCGGGCGCGGCGCTGGTGTCGAGCAGGGCGAGGCGGGTGACGCGCTCGGGCGCGTGCCGCATGATCTCCAGCGCGACATAGCCGCCCATCGACAGGCCGGCCAAAGCGAAGCGCTCCGGCGCCCGAGCCAGTACGCGGGCGGCCATGGCGGGGATGCTGTCGTCCAGGGTCAGGTCGGCGATCCACGGGCTGGCGATATCGGCCAGATCATCGGCCTGCCTTTGCCACAACCGCGCATCGCAGAGCAGGCCGGGGAGAAGGACAAGCGTTTCAGCCATGGGCGCGATCCTCGCGGATGGTCAGCGTCAGCACCACGCCGGCCAGCGCCAGCGCGCCAGACAGGCCCGCCACACCATTCCAGCCCAGATGCTGCCAGAACCAGCCGCCCACCGAGCCCGTCACGCTGGAGCCCAGATAGTAGAACAGCAGATAGAGCGAGGCGGCATGCCCCTTGGCCAGCCCCGCCAGCCGCCCGACCCAGCCGCTGGCGATGGCATGGGCGGCGAAAAAGCCGATCGTCACCAGCAGGATGCCCAGAATGACGATCCACAGCGCGCTGGCCATGGTGGCCGCCACGCCCAGCCCCATCAGCGCCAGAGCGGCGGCGGCAGGCAGGCGGCGCCCGATGCGGTCGGCCAGTTGCCCGGCTGCCGAGCTGGTGAACATGCCCGAGATATAGGTCAGGAAGATCATGCTGATCGCCGTCTGCCCCAGATTGTAAGGCGCGGCGGACAGGCGGAAACCGGCGTAGTTGAAGATGGTGACGAAGACGCTGGTCAGCACGAAGCCCACGCCGAACAGGCGCAGCATCGCCGGATTGCGCAGATGGCCCAGCCAGATTGCGGGGTGGCCGCGCAATTGGAACCGCTCATGCGGGATAAAGCGCCTGGAGGCGGGCAGCAGCAGAGCAAAGCCCGCCGCCGCCGCCAGATCGGCGATGCTGATGGCGATCATCGCCCCGCGCCATGAGGTGAGGTCGGTCAGAACGCCCATGCCCACGCGCCCGGCCATGCCGCCAAAAGCCGTGCCCGCCACATAGAGCCCCATGGCCCGGCCCAGATCGCGGCTGTGGATCTCTTCGGCCAGATAGGCCATCGCCACGGCGGGCACGCCGCCCAGCGCCAGACCCTCCAGCAGGCGGAAGCCCAGCATCGCGGGCCACCATGGCGCGATGCCCGCCAGCAGGTTGAACAGCGCCGCCGAGGCCATGGAGGCGAACATCAGCGGGCGCCGGGGCAGAGCCTGAGACAGCGCGCCCATCGCAAAGATCGCCAGTGCCAGCGCGCCGGTGGTCAGTGAGAGGGCCAGCGAACTCTCCGCCGGGCCGATGTGAAAGCTGCGCGAGAACTCCGGCAGCAGCGGCTGCACGCAATAGAGCAGCGAGAAGGTCGAAAACCCGGCCAGAAACAGCGCCAGACTGGCGCGGGCGTAGGCGGGCGCACCGCGCGCCATGCCTTCGGGCAGGGGCAAATCGGGGAAGGATGTGATGGCGTTCATGGGCCCCGATATAGGCCTGCGCAGACTGCCAGTCCAATCTATGGCACTGGCGATTGTGATCTGTTTTGTATATGATGATAGCGAGAGGAGCGCCCGATGGAACTGCGCCATATCCGCTATTTCCTCGCCGTGGCCGAGGAGGGCAATTTCACCCGCGCCGCCGCGCGCATGGGCATCGGCCAGCCGCCGCTCAGCCAGCAGATCCGGGATCTGGAGGAAGAAATCGGCACCCGCCTGTTCCACCGCGTGCCCCATGGCGCCGAACTGACCGAGGCGGGGCGGGCGTTTCTGGAGGGCGTGTCGGCGCTGCCCGATCAGGTGGCGGGAGCGGTGCGGCAAGCCCAGCGCGCCGGGCGTGGCGAGACCGGGGCGCTGCGCATCGGCTTTACCGGGGCGGCGGCGCTCAACCCCATCGTTCCGGCGGCCATCCGGGCCTTTCAGCGCTCGCGCCCGCAGGTGGAGCTGACGCTGTCGGAGCACAACAGCACGGCGCTGGGGCAGGGCGTGCGCGACGGCAGCCTCGATCTGGCGTTTCTGCGGCCCTCGCCCACCGAGGCGGATCTGCATCTCAGCCTGTTTCCCGACGAGGAGATGATCGCCGCCGTGCCTCTGGGCCATCCGGCCTTGCCCGAAGACCCTGCCGCGCCGCTGGTGCTGGCCGATCTGCGCGACGATCCCTTTATCCTCACCCCGCGCCCCATCGGCACAGCCTGGTTCGATGCCGCGCTGGAGGCTTGCGAACTGGCCGGTTTCACCCCGCAACTGGGGCAGGCGGCGCCTCAATTGTCCTCGGTGTTGTCATTGGTGGCAGCGGGGCAGGGGGTGTCGGTGGTGCCGGTGTCGATGCGGCAACTGGCGCTGGAGGGGGTGAGCTATCGGGCCATTGGTGATGTTCAAGCCCGCACGCGGCTTGCGCTGGCCAGTCTGCGAGGGCGCCGCAACCTATTGGTACAGCATTTTCTGGGGCTGGCTTTGCCGGGTTAGGCGCGGAAGGGTGCCTCCGGCGGGCAAAAGGGCCATCGCCCTTTGCAATCCCGTTATTGTCTAGGTTACGTAACCAGTTCGGCCATAGTGCAACGTCGCCGCGCCGCAGGCAGAAAGATTGTTGCCTGCGGCGCGGAAAGGTCATGTGCCAAATTAAAGGGATTGCAAAGGGCGATGGCCCTTTGCCCGCCGGAGGCCACTAACTACTTCCCCCGCCGCTTGGCATGCCGATGCGTATCATGCTCGGCCCCGGTGAAATCATAGACTGCCACGCCGGAAGGATCATGCGGCAGGCGCAGCACTTCGGGATGGGTCAGCGTATGCTGGGCGTCCTCGTAACCGGCAGTCCAATGGTCCTCCATGGTCTGGCGCGAGAATTCGTAATCCTTCGATTCGCCTTCATAGGTCTGCGACCGGTAGACGAGCTGGACGATGTTGAAGAGCGCCGGGTCGGTCGCCTCGATCAGCGTTCTGGCCTCGGGCGTTTCCAGCAGCTCGGGCGGCACTTGCGCGGCCAGCTTGCGGAAAGCGGCGCGCAGAAGCTGGCGTTCACGAAAGGTGTCCGTCGCGGTGCGGGTGCGGCTGGAGAACTGGATCTCCTTGGCGCGCACCGCCACGCTGGAAAGGTCGGCGGGCAGAGGGCCGCGCGCGCTCCACAGATCGACCTGAAACACCAGCGTATCCAGCTCCGAGCGGGAGGACAGCACCCAGTCGAGCGGCGTGTTCGACACCAGACCGCCGTCCCAGTAATGCTCGCCATCGACCTCCACGGCGGGGAAGCCGGGGGGCAGGGCGCCGCTGGCCATGATGTGCTCGGCGCGGATCTTGTCGGTGGCATTGTCGAAATAGGCGAAATTGCCGGTGCGGATGTTGACCGCCCCGACGCTGAAACGGGTCTCGCGCGCGTTGATGCGGTCGAAATCGACCAGCGATTCCAGCGTGCTCTTCAGCGGCGTGGTGTCGTACCAGCTTGTCGCGCCGTCGCTGCCGCTGGGGTAGAGGCCGGGGGGCAGCATGCGGGGGGTGAAGAAGCCGGGCACGCCGCCGACCAGCACATGGCCCGCCGCGATCTGGTTGATGGCGCCGCGCACTGTGGCGTCGCGTGCCAGATGGGGCAGCCATTCGGCCCAGCTCGCGCTATGGGCGCTGACGCCTTCCCAGAACTGGCGCAATTTGCCGACGCGGCTGCCGCGCGGATTGCCAGCGACGATCGCGCTGTTGATCGCGCCGATCGAGATGCCCGCGATCCAGTTGGGCTCGATCTCGCGCTCGGCCAGAGCTTCGTAGACTCCCGCCTGATAGGCGCCCAGCGCGCCTCCGCCCTGAAACAAGAGGGCCACACAACTGAAAGGCGTGCCGTTGTCGCCGCGATTATGAGTGGAGGGGGCTTTCCATGGACGCAATCGAGGCGAAGAGGACATGGCGGCTCCTTCAAGAGCATGGGGGGTGGTCCCACACTATCCGAAGGAGCCGTCGATGCAAGCGCGCCCGATGCGACGTGCGATCAGGGGATATGCTCCTGATCGCAGGCGATAAAGCCGGATCAGTCCAGTTTGGCCGGTTCCAGACGCGGGCTCAGCAGATGGATCGCCAGCAGGGCCAGCACATAGGCGCTGGCGCAGATGGCGAAGAGCACCGAATAGCTGTGCGTGGCATCCAGAATATAGCCGGTGAACTTGGCCATCCCCATGCCGCCCAGCGCGCCGATGGTGCCGCCGATGCCCACCACGCTGCCCACCGCCGCGCGGGGGAACAGGTCCGAGGGCAGGGTGTAGACATTGGCCGAGAAAGCCTGATGCGCGGCGGTGGCCAGGCCGATCACCAGCACGGCGCCCCACACGCTGTCGATGCTCTGGGCGAACCAGATCGGGGTGACGAAGATGGCGCAGATCAGCATGGCGATCTTGCGCGCGGCATTCACGCTGTAGCCGCGCCGCAGCATGGTGGAGGACAGCCAGCCGCCCGCCACGCTGCCCACATCGGAGATGATGTAGATCGCCGCCAGCGGCAGGCCGAAGCTTTTGAGATCAAGGTGATAGCGGTCGAACAGATAGCCCGGCAGCCAGAACAGGAAGAACCACCAGATCGGGTCGATCAGGAATTTGGCAACGGCATAGCACCAGGTCTCGCGCTTGGAGAGCAGCGGGCCCCAGCCGATCTTCTCGCTGGTGTCAGCCTTGTCCTGACGGATCCAGTCAAGCTCGCCCTGCGTAACATGCGGGTGGACCGAAGGATGGCGATAAAGCGTCCACCATGCCGCCAGCCACGCCAGGCCAAAGATGCCGGTGACGAAGAAGGCGGTGCGCCAGCCGAACCACAGCACCAGGGCAGGCACCAGCAAGGGGGTGATGATCGCGCCAACGTTGGCACCCGCGTTGAAAATGCCGATGGCCAGAGCACGCTCGCGCTGGGGGAACCAGTCGGCCACGGCGCGGATGCCCGCGGGGAAGTTGCCCGATTCGCCGACGCCGAGGCCAAAACGCGCCGCCGCGAAGGAGGCGACGCCGCTGGCAAAGCCATGCGCCATATGGCCGATGGTCCAGATCACGATGGCGATGGCGTAACCTGCCCGCGCGCCGAGTTTGTCGACGATGCGCCCGAAGCTGAGATAGCCCAGCGCATAGGCCAGCTGGAACCAGAGAATGATGGTGGAATAAGCGTTCTCGTCCCAGCCGAATTCGGTCTGCAGCGTGGGCTTGAGCACGCCGATCATCTGCCGGTCGATGTAATTGACAGCGGTGGCCGCGAACAGCAATCCGCAGACCACCCAGCGATAGCGCCCGGCCTTGCCCGACGGGGCAGCAGCGGGCGCTTCGGGCGCCGCATCGGCCCGGCCAGAGGCGGCCTGCACCGACGAATCGGTGGCAGCCTCCCTCTGGACGGCATGCGGGTCGGACGTTGCGCTGTTCATTGATCTCTCTCCATCATGACCCTTTCCGGGCTCTTGATCGTGACGTCCTAACCCGGATTACGCGCGCTGTCCGCCTGAATTATAGCGAGGTGTTTCAGCACGAAGCCTCGGCGCAGACTCTCAACGTGGCGTGGCCGCCACGATGCGGCAGGACACCTGACCATAGGGGCCGAAGCTGGCGGTCGCGCTCTGTCCCACGGCGATGGCATGCACACCGGTTACCGCCCCGGTCGAGACCCAGAGGCCCTTCGAGGTGTCGAGCCCGCGTTCGATCAGATTGGCCAGCAGAAAACGCACCGCGCCCAGCGGACCGTCGAGCATGGTGGCCGCCGTGGCCTCGCCCGCAACCGCGCCGTCGATGGTGAGGGCGAGGGGGATGCTGCGCAGATCGACCTCGCGCCACCCTTCCAGCACCGCGCCCAGAATGAGCCCGTGATTGTTGCCGAAGTCCGAGACGGTCACCGTCGGCCCGTCCTCATTGATGCCGGGATAGGGCGAGGAGGCGATCTCGATGCCGATGCGCAGATCGTCGAGGATGGCCAGCGTTCCAGCATCATCGGTGGGCACCGGGCCGGTAAAACCGGGGGCGACATGGGCCATGAATTCGGCCTCCACAGCGGCAAAACCCTCGGCAAAGACGGGCATGTCGGGCGCGGTGCCGGGGGCGGCCCAGACCACCGTATTGGCAAAGATCGGCCCGGCCAGCCGGTCGGTGCCCAGTCGCTCGACATGGGGCGGGGGCACGCGGCCCACCTTCCAGCCGACCGCGCTGCGATCCTCCAGCGTCAGTGCATGGTTCTGGATGGCATAGGCCTGCGCCATGTCCTGTGGCCGGTTGCCGGGATAGGCGGTCAGCCCTTTGGCATCGCGACGCGCCTGCACAAAAGCGCCGGCCACCTTGTCGATCTCAAGCCTGTCGATCTCTACGGACACTCTCTTCCCTAACCTTCCTGTCGTGTGAGGGGATGACTATCGGAAACCGGTGTCATTGACAACGGGCTGACGGTTTTATGTCAAAAAAGGAATGATCGTGCCGCATTTTCGGGGTTTTGGCCGAGGGTGTGTCGGGACGAGTTGGGTGCTCGGTGTCAATTTTGGGCATGGAGAAGGGCTGGTCAGAACTGGTAACCGGTGTCAGATAGGGTTTTCGGGCATGCCTTGCGGTGCGGGGTTCCATTGTCCCGGTGTCAATCCGGTTGCCAGCGCTCTTTGCTGCGGGCAAGGCTGGTCTTTCGGCCGCGTGCAAAGGCGTATCGCAAGGCTCTTGTGGAGGAGATGTCGTGGAAAAGCGCGAAGTGAAACCCACGATCAACGATGTGGCAGACAAGGCGGGCGTGTCGAAAAAGACGGTCAGCCGGGTCATCAACCGCTCGCCTTTGCTCAACGATGCGACGCGAGAGAAGGTCGAGAAGGTGATCGCCGAGCTGGGCTATGTGCCCAATCCGCAGGCGCGTGCTTTGGCCTTGCGGCGCAATTTCCTGATCGGCCTGGTGCACGACAACCCCAATGCGCAGACGGTGCTGACCGTCCAGCAAGGCATTCTCGAAGCGATTCGCGACACCGAATTCGCGCTGGTGGTGCGCCCGATCAACCGGCGCAGCCCGACCTTGCTCGACGATATCCGCTATTTCATCCAGCAGCAGCGGCTGTTCGGCATCTTCATCCTGCCGCCGATCTCGGAAAATGATGCGCTGCCCGCCATGTGTCGCGAGCTGGGCTGCAACTATGTGCGCATGGGCTCGGCGCGACTCGACGATCCTCGCCATCTGGTCGAATCGAACGACCGGCAGGCGGTGGCGGCGGCGGTGAATCACCTGATCGCGCAAGGGCACCGGCGAATCGGTTTCGTGGCCGGGCCTCAGGGCTTCCGCTCGGCCTATGAGCGCGAGCAGGGCTATCGCGATGCGCTCTCCGCCCATGGTATTGCCGTCGATCCGGCGCTGATGGCGGGCGGCAATTATACTTTCGAAACCGGGCTGGAGGCCGGGCGCGCGCTGTTTTCGCGCGATGTGCGGCCCAGCGCGATCTTCTCCAGCAATGACGAGATGGCGGCGGGCATTGTCCATGCCGCGCATCAGGCCGGGCTGCGCGTGCCGGAGGATGTCTCGCTAATCGGTTTCGACGATACGCCGATTGCCGCGCATATGTGGCCGCCGCTGACGACGGTGCGCTGGCCGATCAAGGCGATGGCCTATTCGGCGGCTATCAAGCTGATTTATCCGGATCGTGCCGCTCAGGAAGTGGCCTTTTTCGAGTCCGAAACGATCCACCGCGAGTCAGTTGCTCCTTTCAAAATGTGATCCATTGGTGCATATGGTGGACAGGTTTCGATTTGCGATCCGATTGTTGACACCGGTTACCAAACCTCGCTAGACCTGCTGCAAGCAAAGCTCGGCAGGATGGCAGCCATCGCCTGCGGGCAGGGAGAGACACATGTTTGCCAAGACCTATCACGCCACCCATCCCGACATGATGGACAACGTCTCGAACGACGATCTGCGCGACCGCTATCTGGTCGGCGGCATGTTCGTCGATGGTCAGGTGACGCTCAACTATTCGCACAATGAGCGTTTCGTGATCGGCGGCGCGGTGCCCGGCGCCAGCCCGATCAAGCTTCCCGACCAAACCGTTCCGGCCAGCGCTGCCGGCCACCCCTTTCTGGAGCGTCGCGAGGCGGGCATCGTCAACATCGGTACTGCGGGCGCGATCACCGTCGACGGTCAGCGTTTCGAGATGGGCAACAAGGAATGCCTCTATGTGCCCATGGGCAGCAAAGAGGTGATCTTCGAGGGCGAGGGCGCGCGCTTCTACATCGCCAGCGTTCCCGCGCACAAAACCTTGCCGATCAAGCATATCACGCTGGATCAGGCCAATCCGCTGGCGCGTGGCGATCTGGCCAATTCGAACCAGCGCACCATCTATCAGCTCGTCATTCCCGGCGTCTGCGAGAGCGCGCAGCTCCTGCTCGGCCTCACCGTGCTGGAAGAGGGCAGCGTGTGGAACACCATGCCGCCCCACCTGCATGACCGCCGCAGCGAGATCTACCTCTACTTCGACCTGCCCGAAAAGAATGACCGCATCTTCCACTACATGGGCGAGCCTGAAGACATGCGCCATATCGTTATCGCCAATGAGGAGGCGGTGATCAGCCCGCCCTGGTCGATCCATATGGGCAGCGGCACCAAGAAATACGCCTTTATCTGGGCGATGGGCGGGGAAAACCTCGACTACACCGATATGAACGTCCTCGACATCTGCCAGCTGAAGTGAGCGCGACGATGTTCGACTTGACGGGCCGCGTGGCCGTGGTGACCGGTGCCAATACGGGCATCGGTCAGGGGATTGCACTGGCGCTGGCGCAGGCGGGGGCCGATGTTGCCGCCGTGGGGCGTTCGCCAGCGGAGGAGACGGCGGCACAGATCCGCGCGCTGGGCCGCAAATGCGAGCTGGTGCAGGCCGATCTGTCCTCCATTGCGCCTGTGGGCGATGTGGTGGCTCAGGTGGTCGAGACACTGGGCGGGCTGCATATTCTGGTCAACAATGCCGGGATCATCCGCCGCGCCGATGCCGTTGATTTCACTGAGGAAGACTGGGATGCGGTGGTCGACACCAATCTGAAGTCGGTCTTCTTCCTGAGTCAGGCTGCGGGTCGCCACATGATCGCGAACCATGAGGCAACCGGCCAGCGCGGCAAGATCGTCAACATCGCTTCGATGCTGTCGTTTCAGGGCGGCATCCGCGTGCCCAGCTATACGGCGTCCAAATCGGGCGTGGCGGGGCTGACCAAGCTGCTGGCCTGCGAATGGGCGAGCAAGGGCGTCAACGTCAACGCCATCGCGCCGGGCTATATCGCCACCAACAACACGGCGGCGCTGCAGGCGGATGAAACCCGCAACCGCCAGATTTTGGAGCGCATTCCCGAAAACCGCTGGGGTAGCCCGGCGGATATGGGGGGCGCGGCGGTGTTCCTCTCCAGTGGGGCCGCCGATTACATTCAGGGCCATGTGCTTGCCGTCGATGGCGGCTGGTTGGCTCGTTAAACCATGAGCGGCGGTGACCTCACCCGCCGCGCCATGACCAAGGTTTTGGGAGCTGCCGCTCTGGCGGCTCCCGGCCTGCTGCATGGCGCAAATTCCTCCAAACCGCCCGCCAAGGGCAAGCGCGAAGGCGCGGTCTGGGCCTTTCCCGGCATTCGTTACGCCAGCGCTGTACGCTTCGAGCGGCCCGTCATCGCCGCCACCATCGAGCAGCCTTACTTCGGCAAGGCAGATTTCGCCCCCATCGCCCCGCAAACCGGCCTGGCGGGCGAGGCGCAGGCCGAGGACTGCCTCTACCTCAACATTTGGACGCCTGAAACCAACCCCGCCGCCAAGCGTGCGGTGATGGTCTATTTCCATGGTGGTGCCTACAACAATGGCAGCGTCACCGATCCCCTGACTCGCGGCGGCGCGCTGGCCGAGCAGGGTGATGTGGTGGTCGTCACCGTCAATCATCGCCTGAATGCGTTGGGTTATCTGTGGCTGCAGCCCTTCGGCGCGCGCTATGCCGACAGCGGCAATCTGGGCCAGCTTGACCTGATTGCGGCGCTGCAATGGGTGCAGCAAAACATCGCCCGTTTCGGCGGCGATCCCTCGCGCGTGATGGTCTTCGGCCAGTCGGGCGGCGGGGCCAAGATCGCCACGCTGATGGCCATGCCCGCTGCCGGGGGCTTGTTCCACAGCGCCGCCACCATGAGCGGTCAGCAGGTGCAGGCCAGCGGTCCGGACCATGCATGGCAGCGCACCAAGGCCTTTATGGCCGAGCTGAAACTGGCCTCCGGCGATGTCGAAAGCCTGCGCCAACTCCCGCTCGACCGTTTCGTGGCGGGTCTCCACGCGCGCGACCCGATCATGGGCGGCTCGGCCTATTTCGGGCCGGTGCTGGATATGACCAACCTGCCGCGCCATCCCTTCTGGCCCGATGCCGCGCCTCAATCGCTGGGTATCCCCATGATTCTCGGCAATATGTTGCAGGAGACTCGCGCCTTCCTCGATCCCCATGGGCCCAAGGGGCAGGGGATCACCTGGGAAAACCTGCCCGCCCGCATGAATGCCGAGGTGAAGATCGACCTCGAACCGAACTATGTGGTCGCCCAATACCGTGCACGTCACCCGGACTGGACGCCCACGCAAGTCTTCTACGCCGCGACCACCGCCGGGCGAAGCTGGCCGGGGCAGGTGATCGAGGCCGATGCGCGCGCCGCCGCCCATGCCGATAAGACCTGGGTCTATTGTCTTACCCGCCCTTCGCCGATCGATCCCCTGCGCGGTACGGCGCATACCGATGACATTCCCTATGTTTTCGGCACGCTGGATGTACAGCACAGCGAATGGGGGCGCAGCTATTCCGGCACCGATGCCGGGGCGCAGCAGACGCGCAAATTGTTGCAAGGCGCTTTCGTGAAACTGGCCAAAACAGGCGAGGCGGGCTGGGAACCCTATCGCCTGCCGACTCGCGCGACCCTGCTGGCCAGTGAAGCGCCGCGCGTGGAAAACGATCCGCGCGGGTGGGAGCGGGAGATGTGGGGCGTCGCGCCTTACGTTCAGCCGGGGGTTTAAAAGGGAATAAGCAGGGGGTGTTACACCCCCTGCACCCCCGGAACGTCTCCCGACGATAGCAGGCGTCAGGACTGATCTTGCGCAAACGTCCCGCCGCCGGAGGCAATCATTCCCTGCGGGGCGGATGGGTTGGCCCCCTGCGTCATCTCTTTCCACCCCTCCCACTGTGCCTCCCTTGCATCACCCACCATCATTCACACGTTCCGCTTCTTGACAGCACCCTCGGCTCATGCGAGGACTTATGACACCGGTTACCAAATCGGACAGAACAGCCTTCACGGTGCGGGTGAAAAGCCCGACTGATGAGGGGAGTAAGGCAGAATTGACCGCTCAGGCGGGGGAGTGAGTGCGAAGCATCCTGAGATGGCCGAAAAGCGGCGATCCGGATGCTGAAGGCTTCATCGGTTTTGACACCGGTGCCATTCCCTTTCTCTGGCGGATCGCCCGGACCACGGGCACACTGGAAGGCATAGGGGGAGTGTTCATGCATAAGGCACATGTGCGGTCTGTCGCCGCAAAGCGCGTTTCTTTCATCCGTCTGGCTCTGATCGCCGGCACGGCGCTGGCATCACCCGCGCTGCATGCGCAGACCGCACCTCAATCCGATGCGCCTGCCGCGGCGGATAGCGCGCCGCCCGCTTCGGACATCGTCGTCACCGGCTTCCGTCAGTCGCTTCAGGCGGCGCTCAATCTGAAGAAGTCCTCGGTCAGCGCGGTCGACGCCATCGTCGCCGAAGACATCGCCAAGTTCCCCGATCAGAATCTGGCCGAATCGCTCCAGCGCATCACCGGCGTCGCCATCACCCGCGACGGCGGCGAAGGGCGCCAGATCACCGTGCGCGGTCTTGGCAGCCAGTTCACCGTCACCCGCGTCAATGGGCTGCCCGCGCAGTCGACCTCGATGCTGGCGGGTTCGGGCGGTGCTCCGAACCGCGACCGCTCCTTCGATTTCAACGTCTTCGCGTCCGAGCTGTTCAAGTCGCTCGTCGTCCACAAGACCGCCGAGGCCAATCTCGACGAAGGCTCGCTGGGTGCGGTGGTGGATCTCAACACCGGCCATCCGCTGGGCGCCAAATCGGGGGTGACCGGACTGGTGTCGGCCTCGGGTTCCTACAACACGCTCTCGGGCAATGTCGGGCCGCGCCTGGCGGGGCTGCTCAACTGGAAGAATGAGGACGGCACCTTCGGCATCAATGCCTCGGCCGCCTATTCGCAGGGCTACACGCTGGAACTGGGCAACAACACCACGCGCTGGGCGCAGGCGCCTTTCGCCTCGGTCACCAGCAATGGTGTGACGACCCAGTGCTTCTCGGGCAACACCTATATCCAGTCGGCGGCGTGCAACAAGGCGGCGCTCTCCTTCCACCCGCGCATCCCGCGCTATGGCGTGATCACCCATGACCGCCAGCGCCTGGGCCTGACCGGCTCGGTCGAGTGGCAGCCCGATGACGCCACCCATCTGGAGATCGACGGCCTCTTCTCGCGCTATCACGAAGAGCGCCAGGAGGAATGGGCCGAGGTGCTGTTCCGCTCGAACGAGAAGGGCATCAGCGTCGTCAACCCGACCTATGACAGCAATGGCAACATGGTCTCTGGCACGTTCAACAATGCCTACAACCGTAACGAGCATTACCGCCAGATCCAGAACTCGACCTTCTACCAGATCAACGGCCATCTGACGCATGATCTGACCGACCGCCTGAAGGTCGATGTGCTGGCGGGCGCGTCCAAGTCGATCCTCTCGGTGCCGCTGGCCACCACCATCATGCTGGACAATCGCACGGCGCAGGGCTTCTCCTACGATTACACCAATATGGCCCATCCGGTGATCAGCTTCGGCTCGTCGGTGACCGATCCGGCGAACTATCAGCTCGCCGAAATCCGCGATGCGCCCACGCACACCAACAACACCTTCCGCACCTACAAGATGGACTTCGAGTGGAAGACGACCGATGCGCTGACGCTGAAGACGGGCGGCTTCTATCGCCTGTTCGGCTTTGATACCTGGGGCGCCAACCGCAACACGCTGGTCTGCCCCTCGACGCTGGGCAAGGATCTGGTGCTGGGCACCATCACCTGCTCGTCGAATTCGGTGACCAACAACGGCTTCCCCATCAATTCCAGCATGGTCGATACGGTCAATCTGGGGAACGCGGGCCAGCCCGCTGGCACCACCAGCACCTTCATCGTCGCCAACCTGCCGGCGACCACGGCCTTCACCAACCTCTACAACCGCCCGCTGGTGGCCGACACCTCCAACACCCGTTCGGTGAAGGAAGAGGACAGCGGCTTCTTCCTGCAGGGCGACTGGAAGACCCGCGCCGTGGGCATGGATGTCACGCTGGATGCTGGTATCCGCTATGCCCACACCGGCCAAAGCTCGACCGGTCTGCAGAACGGCACCACCGTGGTGACGGTGCGGCGCGGCTATGACGACTGGCTGCCCTCGGCCAACCTCAACCTGTTCCCGCATAAGGATGTGATCGTCCGCTTCGCCATCGCCAAGGTGATGACACGCCCCGCGCTGGGCAATCTGACGCCGGGCGGCTCGGTCGACTCGTTCAACTACAAGGTCAGCTACGGCAACCCGCAGCTCGATCCCTACCGCGCCACCAATTATGACGCGGCGGTCGAGTGGTATTTCGCGCCGCAGTCGCTGATCTCGGTGGCCTTCTTCTACAAGGATGTGGCCAGCTTCCCGTCGAGCACCGTCACGCAGGGCACCTTCGCCTCGACGGGCCTGCCGACCTCGATCCTGTCGCCCGGCTCGCCCGCCGCTCAGAATCCCGAAGGTCAGGTCTGGACGATCAGCTCGATCGGCAATGGCACGGGCGCCAAGCTGAAGGGTGTGGAACTGGGCATTCAGGCGCCGTTCCGCTTCCTGCCCGGCATGCTCAAGAACTTCGGTGTGATCGGCAACGTCACGCTGACCAGTTCGAACGCCACCTACAATGTCAGCGGCGCGGGCACGGCGGTCAGCTCCACCGGCACGATTACCCTGCCGGCCTCGACCGTCACCTCCACCTTCTTCGGCCTGTCGAAGACCACGTGGAACGCCACGCTCTATTACGAGAAGGGGCCGATCCAGGGCCGCATCAGCTACTCCTATCGCGGGCCTTACAACGATCAGAACAGCGCCACCGGCAATGTCTTCGAGGGTTATGGCGCCTATGCCAGCCTCGATGGATCGCTGCGTTATTCGCTGACCAAGCAGTTGGAAGTGTCGGTGGATGCGGTCAATCTGCTCGATCGCTACACCTACCACTGGACCGATGCGACAGCGCAGCGCAATTACGAGAGCCAGCACACGGGCCGCACCATCGTCTTTGGCGCGCGCTACAAGCTGTAACGTAAACGAGAAGGAGGAAGGGCATGCAACTCGATCGCCGAACGCTGTTGGTGGCGGGCGCGGCGGCGGGGGCCATGCCCGCGCAGGCTCTGGCGTTGAACGCGCCGGGGCCGGGCCTCCCGGCGGGAGGGAAGGGGGCTTCCTTCCCGCCCTCATCTCCGGCGTCGGCTCTGCCTGATGTGACCGAGGTGATCGATCTGTGGCCCGGCGGGGTCGGTCCCGGCCTGCTGCGCCCGCTGACCGAAGAAATCCCCGACCGCATGAAGCCGGGCGAACCCCACGACCGCTATATGACCGGCCAGAGCCGCCCGCGCATGGCGGTGTTCCGCCCCAAACAGCCCAATGGCGCGGCGGTGATGATCACGCCGGGCGGCGGCTATGTCCGCGTGGTGGTGGACAAGGAGGGTTATGAACTGGCCCGCTGGCTGGCCGATCAGGGTTTCACCACCTTCGTGCTGTTCTACCGCCTGCCCGGTGGCGACGACAAGGGCTGGGACTGGGCCAGCGGCGCCGACACCCCGCTTTGCGATGCGCAGCGCGCCATGCGGCTGATCCGCCATCACGCCCCCGCCTTCGGCATCGAGCCACGCCGCGTGGCCGCCATAGGCTTTTCCGCCGGGGGGCATGTCTGCTCCGATCTGGCGGCGCGTTTCGATGCTCGTGTCTATGCGCCGGTGGATGATGCGGACAGCCATTCGGCGCGGCCCTTTTGCGCGGCGCCCTGCTATCCGGTGATGTCGATGCATCTGCCCGAGGGGCATTCGCAATCACGCAAGCAGTTGCTCGGGCCCGACACCAGCAAGGCTTTTGAGGATGCTCACACGCCCTCGCACAACCTGCCCGCTGACCCGCCGCCGCATTTCCTGCTGCATGCCGAGGACGATAAGACCGTTAATCCGCTCAACACATTGATGCTGCGCGATGCTCTAAAGGCCAAGGGCGCACGGGTGGAAACGCACCTGTTCGAGCAGGGCGGCCATGGGTTCGGGTTGCGTGGAACGGTTGGCAAGCCGGTTGCGATCTGGCCTCAGTTGTGGCTGAACTGGGTGAAGTCTGTCGGGTTGGTTTGAAAGTTTTAAAGTAGAGAATGCGAGGGTGTTACACCCTCGCGCTCCCGTTAATGTCTGCGTTGCGCTTCGGGTTCGGCCTTGCGCCCAGCTTGCCAAGAATACCAAGCCTGCGGCGCTTGAGGTGGTGCAGGTGGAGAGTCTGGGCACTACAATTCGGTGCCATTGCCCTGTCGTCGGAAGACGTTCTGGGAGCGCGAGGGGGTAACCCCCTCGCATCTTCTCCTTGCTTCCCTTCAACGGTTTTCCTCTTGCCAAGCGGCCTCTCTTGCCCACCATGGCGCCATGACGACCCCGCCAGCTTCCCTGTCACTTGCCGGACGAACTGCCCGCCCACTTTACATGGGCCCGCGCATCAAGCGCCTGCGCCGCGAACTGGGCCTGACCCAGCAGGCGATGGCCAGCGATCTGGAGATCTCGCCCTCTTACGTCGCGCTGATGGAGCGCAACCAGCGCCCGGTCACCGCCGATCTGCTGCTGCGCCTGGCGCGGACCTATCAGCTCGATATGTCCGAACTGGCGGCTGACGACAGCGCCGATTACAACCGCCGCCTGACCGAAATCCTGCGCGATCCGATCTTCGCGGGGATCGACATGCCCGCGCTGGAGGTGGCCGATCTGGCCACAAGCTTCCCCGGTATGTCGGAGGCGCTGCTGCGGCTCTATGGCGCCTACACGCGTGAGCAGGCGGCGCTGGCCGACCGGCAGGCGGAGTTGGGCGCCGGCCTGCCCGATCCGGTGGCCGAGGCACGGCGCTTTCTGGCGGCCCATCGCAACCATTTCCCCGCGCTGGAGGCGAGCGCGGAAACGCTGGCCGCCGCCATCGCGCGCGAGGGTGACGGGGCAGCATGGCTGGCGCGGCATCATGGCATTCGCACGCGCTTTCTGCCCCCTTATGTGATGATGGGATCGATGCGGCGCTTCGACCGGCACAACCGGCAGTTGCTGCTCGATGAGGGGCTTTATCCCGCGACCCGCGCGTTCCAGATCGCACTGCAGATCGTCTGGCATGAGTGCCGCGCCCAGATCACCGAGATCGCCCGCGCCATGGGCGACGAATTGGGGGGCGACGAGCATGCCGAGGGCCCGGCGCGCACCGCAGTCCATCTCGTGAAGCGGGCGCTGGCCAGCTATACGGCGGGCGCGATCCTGATGCCGTATGATCGCTTTGCCCGCGTGGTGGAGGAAAGGGCCTATGACATCGAGGCTGTGGCGCGTGTCTTTGGCACCAGCTTCGAGCAGACCGCGCATCGCTTCACCACCCTGGGGCGGCCCAATGGCCAGAACGCTAGCGGTCATGTGCCCTTCTTCTTCATCCGCGTCGATGGGGCGGGTAATGTGTCCAAGCGGCTCGATGGGGCAGGTTTCCCCTTTGCCGCGCATGGCGGCGGCTGTCCGCTGTGGAGCGTGCATCAGGTCTTTGCCACGCCCTTGCAGGTGGTGACGCAATGGCTGGAATTGCCTGACGGGCAGCGCTTCTTTTCCATCGCGCGCACGGTGGAGGCGGGCGGGGGCGGCTACAACCGGCCGCGTGCGATCCGGGCCGTGGCGCTGGCCTGCGCGGCCGAGCATGCGCCGCGTCTGGCTTATGCGCAGGGGCTCAATCCGCGCAGTGTGCCGGCAACGCCGATCGGCATCACCTGCCGCTTGTGCCATCGCCCTGATTGCATTGCCCGCGCTTTGCCGCCCATCGGGCGCGACCTGATGCCCGATGATACCAGCCGTTCGGCCACGCCTCTGGGGCTGGATGAAGGCTGATCCCCCGTGGCAAGCCCTTAGAGGCGCTTAGGCTGAATCAAACCGCGACTCGGTTAGAAGGCTCTTGCAGGCGGCACCAATCATTCCCGGACCGCCCTGCGCATGACCTTGAACGTCGTCCCTGGCGGGCGGACCGCAATCCCTCCCCGGTCCGCCCGCTTGTTTTTGCGGGGCAATGCGCATCGTCGAAGCTTTTCCGGCCCATTCTCCCGCCCGGCCACGCATCGGCAGCATCCTGTGGGTGGCCGGGCGAGGGAGTGGGCCGGTGACGCAAAATCCGGCTCTTCCACCGGATTTTCAAACAGACTCTCAGTCGCGGAAATCTTCGCCGACAAGGTCGAGATAGGCAATCACATCATTGTCGGTGGCAAGGTACAGGCCTTCCTGCACCTCCTGCGGCTGCTGGTCGGCCACGATCAGCGCCTGAGACAGCGGGCCGTAAAACAGGGTGGAGGCCGCGCCGCCCTCGCTGTCACCATCAAGGTGATAGAGCCGCACCGTGGCGCCGTCGTTGGTGGTGCGCATCAGTTCTGATCCTTGTCGAGTTTCGCGCTGTCCACGATGCGCGTCAGGCGGGCGCCTTCTGCCGCGCGGATCTGGCGCTCGCCCTTGGTGACGCCGAATTTGGCGCGGTTGGCTTGAGCGGTTTTCTCGGCAGTGTCGCGAGCCTTGGCCTTGCGGGCCAGGCGCAGATTGATGATCTCGGCCATGGCGCGATCATAAAGCATCGCGCGAAAAAGTGGGAACCGGTTTTTCGTATCAAACGATGCGGCAACAAAAGCATCGCGCGAAAAAGTGGGAACCGGTTTTTCGCATGAAGCGATGCGGCAACAAAAACCTGCGCGCGGCGGAGGAGGAAGGGGGCTCGCCATCATTGCAGCCTCGGGTTAGGGAAGCGACATGACCCAGATCGCGATCCACCCCCTTGCGGGCGATGCCCTGCGCGCCGCCATTCCCGACCTTGCCCGGCTGCGCTGCGCGGTCTTTGCCGAATGGCCGTACCTCTACCACGGCGATCCCAATGCGGAATCGGACTATCTGCGCGATTTTGGCGCTTCCGAGAAAGCCGTGCTGATCGGGGCCTATGATGGGGACCGGATCGTGGGCGTCGCCACGGCCTCGCCGATGATGGAGCAGAAGGAGGCCTATCGTCAGGCCTTCGAGGAGCGCGGGATCGACACCGCCAGCCTGTTCTATTTTGGCGAAAGCGTGCTGCTGCCCGAGTACCGCGGGCGCGGCATCGGCCATGCCTTCTTCGACCATCGCGAGGAGCAGGCCAAGCGCCTCGGTGCCAAAGCCGCCACTTTCTGCGGCGTGATCCGCCCGCTGGACCATCCGGCGCGCCCCGTCGATTTCCAGCCGCTCGATCCCTTCTGGCGCAAGCGCGGCTATGAGCCCGTCGAGGGCCTCATCACCAACTTCGCCTGGAAGGACCATGGCGAGGCAGAGCCCAGCGAAAAGCCGATGCAATATTGGATCAAGACGCTCTGATGACCGCCTACACCATCGCTCTGGCCCAATACCCCATCGACCAGTTCCCCGATTGGGCCGCCTATGAAGCCAAGCTGACAAGCTGGGTGGAGCAGGCCGCCGCCGGGGGCGCTGCTCTGGCGGTGTTTCCGGAATATGGCGCGATGGAACTGGCCAGCCTCGATGTCGCGACGCAGAGCGACCTCCACGGCTCGCTGGCCACGGTCGCCGGGCTGATGGAACGGGCGGATGCCCTGCATGCCGATCTGGCCGCGCGCCATGGTCTGCACATTCTGGCCGCTAGTGGCCCGGTGCAGGTGGAGGGGCATTATCTCAACCGCGCGCGGCTGTTCACGCCGGGGGGCAAGGTCGGCCATCAGGACAAGCTGATGATGACCCGCTTCGAGGCCGAGGAATGGGGCGTCTTCCCTGCCAGCGCCGTGGGCGCGCCGCTGCATCTCTTCGAGACAGCGCTGGGCCGCATCGCCATCGCCATCTGCTATGACAGCGAGTTCCCCCTGATTGCCCGCGCGGCGGTGGAGGCCGGGGCGCAGCTCTTGCTGGTGCCAAGCTGCACCGACACGCCGCAGGGCTATTGGCGGGTGCGGATCGGTTCTCAGGCCCGCGCTCTGGAGGGGCAGATGTATGTCGCCCAATCGCCGACCGTGGGTCTGGCGCCCTGGTCCCCCGCGCTGGATGTGAACCATGGCGCGGCCGGGCTGTATGGTCCGCCCGATGGACCAAAGGGCGGTGATTGGCGCTTTCCGCCCGACGGTGTGATTGCGATCGGTGCGATGGATGCGTCGCAATGGGTCTTTGCCGAGGTCGATCTGGCGCGGGTGGAGGCTCTGCGCGCGAATGGCGGGGTGCTGCCCGCGCGGGATTGGGCGAAGCAGCCGGGGGCTGAGGTGTTGCCTGCGGTGCAGGTGGTGGATTTAAGGTAAGCAAGTAAGGAAGATGCGAGGGGGTTACCCCCTCGCGCTCCCATAACGTCTTCCGACGCGAGGGTGGTGGTCTGGATCTGGTGCCCCGGCTCTCCACCTGCGCCACCTTAAGCGCCGCAGGCAGTGATTTTTAAAGCCTGCGGCGCGGCAAGCTGGGCGCAAGGCCGAACCCGATGCGCAAGGCAGACATTAAAGGGAGCGCGAGGGCGATGGCCCTCGCATATCTTCTTTCAAACTCCCTGCACATCCCGCACCAGAGGCGCATGGCGATCCACCAGAATCGCGCTCGCCTCGTTCAGACCGATCAATTCCACCGCGATGCCATGGCGGCGCATGCGGGTGACGATATCTTCCAGCGCGCCCACGGCGGTGATGTCCCACAGATGCGCTTGCGTCAGATCGATGCGGACGTTTGCTGCGGTATCGCGCAGGTCGAAGTGATCGGCGAAGATGTCGGCGCTGGCAAAGAAGATCTGGCCGGAGACTTTGTAGATGCGGGTGTCGCTGGCGGCATCGTACTCCACCTGCACCGCCATCAGGCGCGTCACTTTGAAGGCGAAGAACACGCCCGAGAGCAGCACGCCCACGCCCACGCCTGCGGAGAGGTCATGCGTGGCCACCGTCACCGCCACGGTCGCCAGCATCACGATGCCGGAAACCTTGGGATGCCGGGCCAGATCGCTGATCGAGCTCCAGGAGAAGGTGCTGATCGAGACCATGATCATGATCGCCACCAGCGCGGCGACGGGCACCTTTTCGGCCCATGGGCGCAGCGGCACCATCACCAGCAGCAGGAACACACCCGCGACCAGCGTGGAGAGCCTGCCGCGTCCGCCATAGCGGATGTTGCCCACGGTCTGGCCGATCATGCCGCAGCCCGCGATGCCGCCGAACAGGCCGACCGCGACATTGGCCAGGCCCAGGCCGGTGCATTCGCGGGCCTTGGAGCTGGTGGTTTCGGTCAGGTCGTCGACGACGCTGGCGGTCATCATCGATTCCAGCAGGCCCACCGCCGCCATGGCGAAGGCGTAGGGGGTGACGATTTTCAGCGTTTCCAGCGTCAGCGGGATGGCGGGCAGGGCGAAGCCGGGCAGCGATGAGGGCAGGCGGCCCAGATCGGCCACGGTGCGGATCGGCATGGGGATGGTAATGCTGATCGCCGTCAGTACCACGATGCAGATCAGGGGCGAGGGGATGGCGGTGGAAAGGCGCGGCAGCAGGTAGATAATGGCGAGTCCCAGCGCGATCATCGCGTAGGTGTGCCAGTCGACGCCCAGCATCTGGGGCACCTGCGCGGAGAAGATCAGGATCGCCAGCGCATTGACGAAGCCCGTCCGCACCGAGCGCGACACGAAGCGCAGCAGCACATCCAGCCCCAGCAGGCCGAAGACAATCTGGAAAGCGCCGGCCATCACCGTGGCGGCCAGCAGATAGGGCAGGCCATGGGCATGGACCAGCGCGGCGGCCACCAGCGCCACCGAGCCTGCCGCGCCCGAGATCATCGCCGGGCGCCCTCCCGCAAAGGCGATGACGATGCCGATCACGAAGGAGGCGAACAGCCCCACTTGTGGATCGACACCGGCCACGAAGGAAAAGGCGATCACCTCGGGGATGAGCGCAAAGGTGCCGACCATGCCGGCAAGGATGTCGCGCCGCATGCCTTGAGACATGGCGCCGGCCCCGCCGAACCATTCGGCGCGGTAACGGGCAAGGGTAAGGGCAGTCATGCAAAATCCGCGTGTGATTGGGCCGCAGGCCTCGCCAGCACGGCGAAGGGGGATGTCTGCGGCGAGGCCCAAAAGGCTTGGGCGTTGTCCGGCGGATCGGCGGCCGGAAGAGCCACCCGGAATTTCACCGGGTCCATGCGAATGGCGTTTCCCTTAACCGCCGTGCGCTCTCAAGGCAATGCGCAACGCATGCGCTTCGTGGCCATGCTTGACCTGAGGCGCCAACAGGCCTAAGGCGCGCCGGTTCGCGATGGGACGGCATGCCGCTGGCCCTGTCGTCAATGAGCTGAACATTGCCGGTGCGTGCCGGGCATTTGCGGATCTAATCTGCTGAATGCCCAGCGTTATCCGTCAAAGTAACCCGGTGCCGCTGGCAGGGGTGGAGCGTTTCGGTTCGCATCGGTTTTATCGGCAGGCTTTGGCCTTGCGCGATTCGCTGTGCGGCTTTTCGTCTTCATCTTTGTCGATGGTATCATCTAACAAGGTGAAGTCCCTTCATGCCTACAATCAACCAGCTGATCCGCAAGGGTCGCGAGCCGCAGAAGACCAAGTCCAAGGTCCCGGCGATGGAGCAGAACCCGCAGAAGCGCGGTGTCTGCACCCGCGTGTACACGACCACCCCGAAGAAGCCGAACTCGGCTCTCCGCAAGGTCGCCAAGGTCCGTCTGACCAACGGCTTCGAAGTCATTTCGTACATCGGCGGTGAAGGCCACAACCTGCAGGAGCACTCGGTTGTGCTGATCCGCGGCGGTCGTGTGCGGGATCTTGCCCGGCGTGCGTTACCACGTGCTGCGCGGCGTTCTGGATACCCAGGGCGTGAAGAACCGTAAGCAGAGCCGTTCGAAGTACGGCGCCAAGCGTCCCAAGTAAGAAGGCGAGGGGCTCAATAAGCCCTGCCGCCCTTCAGGCCGCTTGTAGCAGGCCGTATTAAGATAAGGAATTCATACGATGTCACGTCGTCGTCGTCCCGAGAAGCGGGAAATCCTGCCCGATCCCATGCATGGTGATCAGGTTCTGTCGAAGTTCATGAACAACCTGATGCTGGACGGCAAGAAGTCCGTCGCTGAAAGCATCGTTTATGGCGCTCTCGACACCATGCAGACCCGTGCGAAGGCTGACCCCGTTCAGCTGTTCCACGATGCTCTGAACAATGTGAAGCCCCAGATCGAAGTGCGCAGCCGCCGCGTCGGTGGTGCGACCTATCAGGTCCCGGTCGAAGTGCGCCCCGAGCGCGCCCAGGCCCTGGCCATGCGCTGGCTGATCACCGCTGCCCGTAACCGCAGCGAGACCACCATGTCGGCTCGCCTCTCGGCCGAGCTGCTGGATGCTGCCAACAACCGCGGCAACGCTGTGAAGAAGCGCGAAGACGTCCACCGTATGGCCGAAGCCAACAAGGCGTTCGCCCACTACCGCTGGTAATCTTTCTTGTGACGGGCCTGTTTCGCGGGTCCGTCACACGGATGTCACAGTACTGAACCTAAGGGCAGGAGCCTCATCGGCTCCAACCCGAACCCCAAGGAAGCAACCATGGCTCGCAGCCACTCCGCTCATCGAGCTGTACCGCAACATCGGCATCATGGCCCACATCGACGCCGGCAAGACCACGACGACCGAGCGCATCCTGTTCTACACCGGGCGAAGTCCACAAGATCGGCGAAGTGCACGACGGCGCCGCCACCATGGACTGGATGGAGCAGGAGCAGGAGCGCGGCATCACCATCACCTCGGCCGCGACCACCTGCTTCTGGAAGGGCATGGGCGGCCGACACACCGCATCAACATCATCGACACCCCCGGCCACGTCGACTTCACCATCGAGGTGGAGCGCTCGATGCGCGTGCTCGACGGCGCGGTGGTGCGTGCTTCGACGGCGTCGGCGGCGTGCAGCCGCAGTCGGAAACCGTCTGGCGCCAGGCCAACAAGTACAAGGTGCCGCGCCTGGCCTTCGTCAACAAGATGGACCGCACCGGCGCCAACTTCAAGTATTGCGTGCAGTCGATCATCGACCGTCTGGGCGCCAAGCCTGCCGTGCTCTACATTCCGATCGGCCTCGAAGCCGATCTCAAGGGCGTGGTCGACCTGGTGCAGAACAGCGCGATCATCTGGAAGGACGAGTCGCTGGGCGCCGAGTTCTTCTATGAAGAGATCCCGGCTCACATGGCTGACGAAGCCGCCGAGTACCGCGCGAAGCTGGTCGAGCCCGCCGCCGAGCAGGACGATGACGCTGATGAACAAGTACCTCGAAGGCACCGAGCCCGACGCCGAGGCGCTGAAGAAGCTGATCCGCAAGGGCACGCTGAACCAGTCGTTCGTCCCCGTGTGCTGCGGCTCCGCGTTCAAGAACAAGGGCGTGCAGCCGATGCTCGACGCCGTGATCGACTACCTGCCGTCGCCGCTCGACATTCCTGACGTCCAGGGCGTCAAGATGGACAGCGACGAGAAGGACAGCCGTCCCGCCACCGACGACGAGCCGTTCTCGGCGCTGGCGTTCAAGATCATGACCGACCCCTTCGTCGGCACCCTGACCTTCTTCCGCGTGTATTCGGGGGTGCTGACTTCCGGCGACGCGGTCCTGAACTCGGTGAAGGGCAAGAAGGAGCGGGTCGGCCGGATCCTGCAGATGCACGCCAACCAGCGCGAAGAGATCAAGGAAGTGCGCGCGGCGACATCGCCGCCCTGATCGGCATGAAGGACGTGCACCACCGGCGACACCCTGTGCGACCGAGCGACAAGCCGATCATCCTGGAGCGCATGGACTTCCCCGAGCCGGTGATCTCGCTGGCGGTGGAGCCGAAGACCAAGGCCGACCAGGAGAAGATGGGCCTCGCCCTGAGCCGCCTGGCGCAGGAAGACCCGTCGTTCCGCGTCAAGACCGACGAGGAATCGGGCCAGACCATCATCTCCGGCATGGGCGAGCTGCACCTGGACATCATCGTCGACCGCATGAAGCGCGAGTTCGGCGTCGAAGCCAACGTCGGCAAGCCGCAGGTGGCCTACCGCGAAACGATCTCGGCAAGCCGGTGGACATCGACTACACCCACAAGAAGCAGTCGGGTGGTCGCGGTCAGTTCGGTCGCGTGAAGGTCAAGGTCACGCCGGGCGAGCGCGGTTCGGGCTTCGTCTTCAAGGACGAGATCAAGGGCGGTGTGATTCCGAAGGAATACATCCCCGCGGTCGAAAAGGGCATCCGTGAAACCGCCATGACGGGTTCGCTGGCCGGCTTCCCGGTCGTCGACGTCGAAGTGCTGCTGTTTTCGACGGTTCCTACCACGACGTCGACTCGACGGCCCTGGCCTTCGAAATCTGCGCCCGTGGCGCCATGCGTGAAGTCGCCCAGAAGGCCGGCGTCAAGCTGCTCGAGCCGATCATGAAGGTCGAGGTCGTGACCCCTGAGGACTACATGGGCGACGTGATGGGCGACCTGAACCGCCGTCGTGGTCTGATCCAGGGCATGGACGACAGCCGCGGCAACGCACAGGTTGTCGAGGCCATGACCCCGCTGGCCAACATGTTCGGCTATGTGAACAGCCTGCGCTCGTTCACCCAGGGCCGCGCACAGTACAGCATGCAGTTCTCGCATTACGACGAGGTTCCCTCGAACGTGGCGACCGAACTGAAGGCGAAGATGGCCTGATCCAATTCAGGCCCGATGGAGGGGTGAGGGCGGTTTCGTCCCCCTTGAAATCGGGCCTGTCGGATCAGACATAACGACACGCTTGCTTGATCGTTCAGATCAGGCTAGGGGCGGCGCCTGATTTTCAGGCGTGAGTCTGGCAGGTGCCGTCCCGTTGAAAATTCACATTCGAACGAAAAGAAGGTTTGAAACATGGCAAAGGCAAAGTTTGAACGGACCAAGCCGCACGTCAACGTCGGCACCATCGGTCACGTTGACCACGGCAAGACCACGCTGACCGCTGCCATCACCAAGGTGCTGGCCGAAACCGGTGGCGCCACGTTCACCGACTACGACCAGATCGACGCGGCGCCGGAAGAAAAGGCGCGCGGCATCACGATCAACACCGCGCACGTCGAGTACGAGACCGCGAACCGTCACTACGCGCACGTTGACTGCCCGGGCCACGCCGACTACGTGAAGAACATGATCACCGGTGCCGCCCAGATGGACGGCGCGATCCTGGTGTGCTCGGCCGCTGACGGCCCGATGCCGCAGACCCGCGAGCACATCCTGCTGGCCCGTCAGGTTGGCGTGCCGTACATCATCGTGTTCCTGAACAAGGGCGACATGGTGGACGACGCCGAGCTGCTGGAGCTGGTCGAGATGGAAGTTCGCGAGCTGCTGTCCACGTACGACTTCCCGGGCGACGACACCCCGATCGTCAAGGGTTCGGCCAAGCTGGCGCTGGAAGGCGCGCGACGACAAGATCGGCAAGGAGTCGATCCAGGCTCTGATGGCCGCTGTCGACAGCTACATCCCGCAGCCCGCCCGTCCGATCGACCAGCCGTTCCTGATGCCGGTGGAAGACGTGTTCTCGATCTCGGGCCGCGGCACCGTGGTGACCGGTCGTGTCGAGCGCGGCATCATCAAGGTCGGCGAGGAAATCGAAATCGTCGGTATCAAGGCCACCGCCAAGACCACCGTGCACCGGCGTGGAAATGTTCCGCAAGCTGCTGGACCAAGGTCAGGCTGGCGACAACGTTGGCATCCTGCTGCGCGGCACCAAGCGTGAAGACGTCGAGCGTGGCCAGGTTCTGGCCAAGCCGGGCACCATCAAGCCGCACACCAAGTTCGAGTGCGAAGTCTACGTGCTGTCCAAGGAAGAAGGCGGCCGTCACACCCCGTTCTTCAACAAGCTACCGTCCGCAGTTCTACTTCCGCACGACCGACGTGACCGGTTCGGTCGAGCTGCCGGAGGACAAGGAAATGGTCATGCCGGGCGACAACGTGCAGATCACCGTCAAGCTGATCGCTCCGATCGCCATGGAAGAAGGTCTGCGCTTCGCCATCCGCGAAGGCGGCCGTACCGTCGGCGCCGGCGTCGTCGCCAAGATCATCGAGTAATATAGGCCGCGCAGCCCGAGTGTGATTCGCTCCACTCGGGCTGACGGTTTTTTCTCGTTTCCCCCGGTTCCCCAAAAGGGACGAAGGCCGGGGGAAATGATTTTTTAGCTCTTTCTCATCGGTAGCAGGACATGGAAGCTCAGAACATCCGCATTCGCCTCAAGGCGTTCGACCACCGCGTGCTGGATCAGGCCACCGGCGAAATCGCCGACACCGCCCGTCGCACCGGCGCCCTTATTCGCGGCCCCATTCCTCTGCCGACCAAGATCGAGAAGTTCACGGTGAACCGTGGACCTCACATCGACAAGAAGTCGCGTGAACAGTTTGAAGTGCGCACCTACAAGCGCCTCCTGGACATCGTGCAGCCCAACGCCGCCACCGTCGATGCTCTGATGAAGCTCGATCTGGCCGCTGGCGTTAACGTTGAAATCAAGCTGGCGTAAGCCGCGGGGCCCTGCTAAGGGCCCCTCTCGCGTTGCCTGATTCGTCTTTCGGCTGAGTCAGGCGGGGTTTTCCGGCCCCTTCGAACGCGATGATCAAGGGATACCTCCGGCAGGGGCCTTCGGGCAAAGCCGGGCAAGCGTCCCCCGTCTTGCCACAACGCTTTTTGCGTGGTGGCGCGTAGCCCGGACGGGGCTCGTTACAAACAGGGCTGCAAAACATGCCTGTGGGGGATGGGCCTCCGCAGGCCTCTGTGCATTTGAGGAGTATGGATCATGCGCACCGGCGTGATCGCTAAGAAGGTGGGGATGACCCGCCTTTTCCAGGAAGACGGTCGGCACGTCCCCGTGACGGTTCTGTCGCTGGAAGATTGCCAGGTGGTTTCGGTTCGCACTGCTGAGCGTGACGGTTACGTCGCGGTCCAGCTGGGTGCGGGCGCCGCCAAGCAGAAGAATGTCGCCAAGCCGCAGCGTGAGCATTTCGCCAAGGCTGAAGTGCCGCTGAAGATGGAAGTCGCCGAATTCCGCGTCGCCGACGATGCCCTGCTCGATGTGGGTGCAACGATCGCCGCCTCGCACTTCGTCGATGGCCAGCTGGTGGACATCACGGGTCACACCCAGGGTAAGGGCTTTGCCGGCGCCATGAAGCGCTGGGGCTTCGGCGGTATGCGCGCCACCCATGGTGTGTCGATCTCTCACCGTGCGCATGGTTCGACGGGCAACCGTCAGGATCCCGGCAAGGTCTTCAAGAACAAGAAGATGGCCGGCCACATGGGTGACCGTCAGCGCACCCAGCAGAATCTCGAAGTCGTTCGCACCGACAGCGATCGCGGCCTGATCTTCGTGAAGGGTTCCGTGCCCGGCGCCAAGAACGGCTGGTTGCTGGTTCGCGATGCGGTCAAGGTTTCGCGTCACGCCGACGCTCCGTATCCCGCTGGCATCAAGTCGGCCAACGATACGGCTGCTCCGGCTGTCGAAGCCGAAGCTGGTCAGGAGGGTTAAGCCATGAAGGTCCAGATCAAGAATCTCGACGGTTCGGCTGCCGCTGCCGGCGAAATCGAACTCAACGATGACGTGTTCGGGCTTGAGCCCCGCGCCGACATCCTGCACCGCGTTGTCACCTGGCAGCTCGAGAACCGCCGCGGCATCGCCCGTGGCGCCCGCGAGCGTTCGGACGTTGCCCGTACCGGCAAGAAGTTCGGCAACCAGAAGGGTGGCGGCACCGCCCGTCACGGCGATCGCAAGGCTCCCGTCTTCATCGGCGGTGGTAAGGCGATGGGTCCGCGCGTTCGCGAGTTCAACATCTCGCTGAACAAGAAGATCCGCGCACTCGGCCTGAAGCTGGCCCTGTCGTCGAAGGTCGACAATGGCCTGATCGTGGTCGACAGCCTGGAACTGGCCGAGGCCAAGACCAAGTCGCTGGTCGCCACCTTCGCCCAGGCTGGCATTGCCGGCAAGGTGCTGGTGATCGACGGTGAAGCCGTCAACGCCGGTTTCGCCCAGGCTGCTGGCAACATCGTTGGCGTGAACGTGCTCCCCGCCGTGGGCGCGAACGTTTACGACATCCTGAAGCATGACACGCTGGTGCTGACCCGCGCCGCTGTCGAAAAGCTGGAGGCCCGTTTCAATGGCTAACGGTATCGACACGCGTCACTACGACGTGATCGTGGCGCCCCACATCACCGAGAAGACCACGCTGCTCTCCGAGCATAACGCCGTGGTGTTCAAGGTGGCTGACAAGGCGACCAAGCCCGAAATCAAGGCAGCTGTGGAAGCGCTCTTCGACGTCAAGGTCGTTGGCGTGAACACGCTGACCCAGAAGGGCAAGACCAAGCGCTGGAAGGGCAAGCCCTACAAGCGCAGCGACGTCAAGAAGGCGGTCGTGACGCTGGCTCCCGGCCAGTCGATCGACGTCACGAGCGGGATCTAAGGGGTCGGACCATGGCACTGAAGAGCTATAACCCGACCAGCCCGGCCCGTCGTGGCCTCGTTCTGGTCGACAAGTCGTCCTTGTGGAAGGGCAAGCCGGTCAAGGCGCTTACCGAAGGTAAGAGCAAGACCGGTGGCCGCAACAACAAGGGCCATGTGACCTCGCGCGGTATCGCCGGCGGTCACAAGCAGAAGTATCGTTTCATCGACTTCAAGCGTCGTCGCTGGGATGCCCCCGCGACCGTGGAGCGTCTGGAATACGATCCCAACCGCACGGCCTTCATCGCTCTGGTGAAGTACGAGGACGGCGAGCAGACCTACATCCTGGCGCCTCAGCGTCTGGCCGTGGGCGATGTCATCGTCGCTGGCGAGAAGACCGACGTGAAGCCTGGCAATGCCATGCTCCTGTCGCAGATCCCGGTCGGCACCATCATCCACAACGTGGAGATGAAGCCGGGCAAGGGTGGTCAGATCGCGCGTTCGGCCGGCACCTATGTGCAGGTCGTGGGTCGTGACCGTGGCATGGTGATTGTTCGCCTGAACTCGGGCGAGCAGCGTTACCTGCGTGGCGATTGCATGGGCACCGTTGGCGCCGTGTCGAACCCCGACAACGCCAACCAGAACCTGGCGAAGGCCGGTCGCAACCGCTGGCTGGGCAAGCGCCCGCTGACCCGCGGTGTGGCCAAGAACCCCGTCGACCACCCGCACGGTGGTGGCGAAGGCCGTACTTCGGGTGGTCGTCACCCGGTTACGCCTTGGGGCAAGCCGACCAAGGGTGCTCGCACGCGCCACAACAAGCGGACGGACAATATGATCATCCGCTCGCGCCACGCCAAGAAGAAGAGGTAATCGACAATGGCTCGTTCCGTTTGGAAAGGTCCTTTCGTCGACCTGCACCTGCTGAAGAAGGCGGAAGCCGCGCAGGATGCTGGCAACCGCGGTGGCCCGGTGAAAACCTGGTCGCGCCGTTCGACGATCCTGCCGCAGTTCGTTGGTCTGACGTTCAACGTCTACAACGGGCACAAGTTCATCCCCGTGTCCGTCAACGAGGACATGGTCGGCCACAAGCTTGGTGAATTCGCGCCCACGCGCTCGTTCCCCGGCCATGCCGCTGACAAGAAGGGCAAGCGCTGATGAGCAAGCCTAAAGCTCCCCGTCGCGTTGGCGACAACGAAGCCCTGTCGGTCGGCACGCAGATCCGCGGCTCGGCCCAGAAGCTGAACCTGGTGGCGGCGCTGATCCGCAACCGCAAGGCGGAAGACGCGCTCAACGTCCTGACCTTCTCGAAGAAGGCCATGGCTGTTGAAGCGAAGAAGGTGCTGGCTTCGGCCATCGCCAACGCCGAGAACAACCACAACCTGGACGTCGACAACCTCGTCGTCGTCGAGGCGTCGGTCGGCAAGTCGATCACGATGAAGCGCTTTCATACCCGCGGCCGTGGCAAGTCCACCCGCATCCTGAAGCCCTTCAGCCGTCTGCGCATCGTGGTGCGCGAAGTTCAGCAGGAGGCTTGATCCATGGGTCATAAGTCCAACCCCATCGGTCTGCGTCTGCAGATCAACCGCACCTGGGACAGCCGCTGGTATGCGGAAGGTCGCAGCTACGGCAAGCTTCTTGAGGAAGACCTCAAGATCCGCAAGTTCATCATGAAGACGCTGCCGCAGGCCGCGATCTCCAAGGTGGTGATCGAGCGTCCTGCCAAGCTGTGCCGCGTGTCGATCTATGCCGCCCGTCCGGGCGTCATCATCGGCAAGAAGGGCGCCGACATCGAGAAGCTGCGTTCGCAGCTCGCCAAGATGACCGGCAGCGACGTCAAGCTGAACATCGTCGAAATCCGCAAGCCGGAAGTCGACTCGAAGCTCGTCGCTCAGGGTATCGCGGATCAGCTGATCCGTCGTATCGCCTTCCGTCGCGCCATGAAGCGTGCGGTGCAGTCGGCTCTGCGTCTTGGTGCCGAAGGCATCAAGATCACCTGCTCGGGTCGTCTGGGCGGCGCCGAAATCGCGCGTGTGGAGTGGTATCGCGAAGGTCGCGTGCCGCTGCACACCCTGCGTGCCGACATCGACTATGCCGACGCCGAGGCGCTGACCGCCTATGGCATCATCGGTATCAAGGTCTGGATCTTCAAGGGTGAAATCCTTGGTCACGACCCGATGGCGCAGGATCGTCTCAACATGGAGGCTCAGACCTCCGGCGTGCGTCCGTCGCGCTGAGGGCTTGAGGTAACAGATCATGTTGCAACCGAAGAAAACCAAGTTCCGTAAGGCCTTCAAGGGCCGCATCAAGGGTGACGCCAAGGGTGGCACCGATCTGAACTTCGGTTCCTACGGCCTCAAGGCCCTGGAACCCGAGCGTATCACCGCTCGCCAGATCGAAGCCGCGCGTCGCGCCATCACCCGCCACCTGCGTCGTCAGGGCCGTCTGTGGATCCGCGTGTTCCCCGACGTGCCCGTGTCGAAGAAGCCTGCCGAAGTCCGTCAGGGCAAGGGCAAGGGTTCGATCGAATATTGGGCAGCTCGCGTGAAGCCGGGCCGCATCCTGTTCGAGGTCGACGGCGTTGCCGGCCAGCTCGCTGCGGAGGCTTTCAGCCGCGCCGCGATGAAGCTGCCGATCAAGACCAAGGTTGTTGCTCGTCTGGGCGACACCTCGCATCTGGGAGGTGAAGAATGACCAAGGCTACTGATCTGCGCGCCAAGAGCGACGACCAGCTCACCGAGGATCTGGGCAACCTGAAGCGCGAGGCCTTCAACCTGCGCTTCCAGGCCGCCACGAACCAGCTGGAGCGTCCGGCCCGCATCAAGGAAGTGCGCCGCGATATCGCCCGCATCAAGACGCTCCAGAGTGAGCGTTCGGCTGCGGCGAAGGCGTAAGGAGACAACCATGCCCAAGCGTATTCTGATCGGGACGGTTGTTTCCGACAAGACCGACAAGACCGTGGTCGTGAAGGTCGAGCGTAAGGTGAAGCATCCCATGTACGGGAAGATCATCCGTCGTTCGAAGAAGTATCACGCTCACGACGAAGACAATGCTGTGAAGGTTGGCGAAGTCGTCCGCATCGAGGAGACGGCGCCCATCTCGAAGCTGAAGACCTGGAAGGTGATCGACCGGGTTCAGGCGGGCAAGACGGCGGCTGTCGAAGCCGACGTTTAAGCCTCAACAGCGCGTTGAAAAAATCGCTGGTGCTCTAGCCGTTTTGCGGCTAGGGCGCCGGCTCGTTTTTTGGAACTGCCGGACTGGTTCCGGCAAGCCTAGCGTAAGGAACCGGATCAATGATCCAGATGCAATCCCAGCTTGACGTTGCTGACAACAGCGGCGCCAAGCGTGTCCAGTGCATTAAGGTGCTGGGCGGATCGAAGCGTCGCGTTGCGGGCGTTGGCGACATCATCGTGGTGTCGATCAAGGAAGCCCAACCGCGCGCCAAGGTCAAGAAGGGCGACGTTCACCGTGCGGTGATCGTGCGCACCCGTAAGGACGTCCGTCGTCCCGACGGTTCGGTTATCCGTTTCGACGGTAACGCAGCTGTGCTGATCAACAAGAACGCGGAGCCCATCGGCACGCGTATCTTTGGCCCCGTCGTGCGCGAACTGCGCGCCAAGGGCTACATGAAGATCATCTCGCTGGCTCCGGAGGTGCTGTAATGTCCGCTGCTAAGATCAAGAAGGGCGACAACGTTGTTGTGCGCTCGGGCAAGGACAAGGGCCGCACCGGCACCGTCCTGCAGGTTCTCCCCAAGGAGGACAAGATCGTGGTTGCCGGCGTGAACATCGCCGCGCGTCACCGCAAGCCCAGCCAGGCGAACCCTCAGGGCGGCATCGACCGTCGTGAAGCTCCCATGGCGATCAGCAAGGTCGGCCTGGCCGATCCGAAGACCGGCGCCGCCACCCGCGTGCGCTTCGAGGTCAAGGACGGCAAGAAGGTCCGCGTTGCGGTCAAGTCCGGGGAGACGATCGATGGCTGATAAGTACACGCCGCGTCTGAAGACCAAGTTCGACGCCGAGATCGCCAAGGCGATGACCGAGAAGTTCGGTTACAAGAACGCTCTGGAAGTCCCCAAGATCGACAAGATCACGCTCAATATGGGCGTGGGCGAGGGCACTCAGGACCGTAAGAAGGTCACGACTGCCGCTGCCGAAATGGAGCTGATTGCCGGTCAGAAGCCGGTCGTCACCCGCGCCAAGAAGTCCGTCGCCCAGTTCAAGCTGCGCGAAGGCATGGCGATCGGTTGCAAGGTCACGCTGCGCCGTGAGCGCATGTATGAGTTCCTCGACCGTCTGATCACGGTCGCGATGCCCCGCATCCGCGACTTCCGTGGCCTGAACCCGAAGAGCTTCGATGGCCGTGGCAACTATGCCATGGGTCTGAAGGAGCAGATCATCTTCCCGGAAATCAGCTACGATCAGATCGACAAGGTGCGTGGTATGGACATCATCGTCACCACCACCGCGAAGACCGACGAAGAAGCTCGTGAGCTGCTGCGTCTTTTCGGCTTCCCCTTCCCTCAGGAAGAAGAAGCCCAGCAGGCCGCGTAAGCGCGTCCTTGCAAGGTTCTAGAAAGAGAGCTTAAGTCCATGGCGAAACTGAGTTCGATCAACAAGAACGAGCGTCGCAAGCAGCTCGTTAAGAAGTATGCCGCGAAGTATGCCAAGCTGAAGGCTGTGGCGGCTGACCAGTCGGCTGATGATACCGAGCGTCTCATCGCCCGTCTGAAGCTGGCGGAAATCCCGCGCAACGCGAATCCTACGCGCGTTCGCAACCGCTGCGCCACCACCGGCCGCCCGCGCGGCTATTATCGCAAGTTCGGCCTGTGCCGTGTTGAGCTGCGTGATCTGGCCAACAAGGGCCTGATCCCCGGCGTGACCAAGTCGAGCTGGTAAGGATACTTCGATGGCTTTGACCGATCCCCTGGGTGATATGCTCACCCGCATCCGCAACGGGCAGCAGGCGAAGAAGGATTCCGTCCTTTCGCCCGCTTCCAAGCTGCGCGCCCGCGTTCTGGAAGTTCTCCAGCGCGAGGGCTACATCCGCGGTTTCTCGGAGGACGCCACCGGCGCCCATCCGCAGCTGCGCATCGAGCTGAAGTACTTCGAAGGCGAAGCCGCCATCAAGCACGTCGCTCGCGTCTCCAAGCCCGGTCGCCGGGTGTACTCGGGTAGCAAGGAGCTTCCCGTGGTGCGCAACGGCCTTGGCATCACCATCGTCTCGACGCCGCGTGGCGTGCTTTCGGATGCCGAAGCGCGCGCTGCCAACGTCGGTGGCGAAGTGCTGGCGGAGGTGTTCTAATGAGCCGCATCGGCAAAAAGCCGGTCGCTATTCCGGCCGGCGTCACCGCCACCATCAATGATGGTGTGCTCACCGTGAAGGGTGCCAAGGGCACGCTCACGCTGGGTCTGGCTGACGAGATCACCTACGCTGTCGAGGACGGCGCGATTTCGGTGCAGCCCGCCAACGACACCAAGCGCGCTCGCGCGTTCTGGGGTCTGCAGCGCACTCTGGTCGCCAATCTGGTGACCGGCGTGACCGAAGGCTACAGCAAGACCTTGCTCATCACCGGCGTTGGCTATCGTGCCACCGCCCAGGGCAAGACTCTGAAGCTGCAGCTGGGCTACAGCCACGACGTCAACTTCCCTGTGCCCGAGGGCATCGAGATCAAGACCCCGGATAACACCACGGTCGAAATCTCGGGCATCGACAAGCAGAAGGTTGGCCAGGTGGCCGCGGAGATCCGTCGCTGGCGCAAGCCCGAACCCTACAAGGGCAAGGGTATCAAGTATCGCGGCGAGTTCATCTTCCGCAAGGAAGGGAAGAAGAAGTAATGGCCAAGCTGTCACTTTTTGCGCGCCGTCGTCGGCGCGTTCGCACCGCGCTCAAGGCGCGTGCCGGTGGGCGTCCTCGCCTGTCCGTGCATCGCACCGGCCGCCACATCTACGCCCAGATCATCGACGATGCTTCGGGTCGCACGGTCGCTTCGGCCTCTTCGCTCAAGAAGGGTTCCAAGGAGATCGGCGCGAACGTTGCTTCGGCCACGGTCGTGGGCAAGGAGCTGGCCGAGGCTGCCAAGGCTGCCGGCGTTACGGCTGTCGTGTTCGATCGCGGCGGTTTCCTGTTCCATGGCCGCGTCAAGGCGCTGGCCGATGCCGCCCGTGAAGGCGGGCTGGAGTTCTGATCATGGCTGACGAAACCAACCAGGAAGTCGAAACCGTCGCAGCTGCCGCCCCCGAGGGTGGTGAGCGCGAAGGTCGTCGTGGTCGCGGTCGCGGCGGTGAGCGTGGTGGCGAGCGTGGCGAACGCCGCGGTCGTCGCGACGATCGTCGTGGCAAGCCCGAGGAAGAGCAGGGCGAAGAGCTGATCGAGAAGCTGGTTCACATCAACCGCGTCTCGAAGACCGTCAAGGGCGGTAAGCGCTTCGGTTTTGCTGCTCTGGTCGTCGTGGGCGACGGCAAGGGCCGCGTGGGCTTCGGTCATGGCAAGGCGCGCGAAGTGCCTGAAGCCATCACCAAGGCCACCGCTTCGGCCAAGAAGAAGATGATCCGCGTCGCTCTGAAGGAGGGTCGTACCCTTCATCACGACGGCAAGGGCCACTTCGGCGCCGGCAAGGTGAACCTGCGTTCGGCTCCGGCCGGTACCGGGATCATCGCGGGCGGCCCGATGCGCGCTGTCTTCGAGAGCCTGGGCGTTCATGACGTGGTGACCAAGTCGGTCGGCACCTCGAACCCCTACAACATGATCCGCGCCACCTTCGCGGCTCTGGGTGAGCAGACCTCGCCCAAGTCGGTGGCGCAGCGTCGCGGCAAGAAGGTCACCGACCTGCTGTCGCGCGATGGTCATCACCACAGCGAGGCGCAGCTTGAAGCTGCTGCCGCTGCGATTACGGAGTAAGCGCAATGGCAACCATCAAGCTCAAGCAGATCGGTTCGCCGATCCGCCGTCCCGAGCATCAGCGCAAGATGCTGATCGGTCTGGGCCTCAACAAGATGAATCGCGTCGTCGAGCTTCAGGATACCGCTGAAGTGCGCGGCACGATCGCCAAGCTGCCGCATCTGGTGGCCGTGGTCGACTGATCACTGCCTTGATGTGCAAGAACAGGGCCTCGGCGGAAACGCCGGGGCCTTTTTCTTTGTGCGGCGGGGCAGGGGCCAGGGATTCCACAAAGTGGGTGACAAGGCGCGACTCTTGTCCTATGGGCGCCGCTTCCATTCGGCGCGTGGGCCTGCGGCTTACGCGCTTTTCTTAGCGCGACTAGAGCGAAAGCGAGTGCATATCATGGTTAAACTGAACGAACTCTTCGACAACTACGGCGCCCGTCACCGTCGCATGCGCGTTGGCCGCGGCATCGGCTCGGGCAAGGGCAAGACTGCCGGTCGTGGTCAGAAGGGTGCCAAGGCGCGTTCGGGCGTCTCGATCAACGGCTTCGAAGGCGGCCAGATGCCGCTCCACATGCGTCTGCCGAAGCGCGGCTTCAACAACCCCTTCGGCAAGGACTATGCCGAGGTGAATCTGGGCATGATCCAGAAGTTCATCGAAGCCGGCAAGCTGGACATCTCGGGCGTTGTCGATCACGCCGCTCTGAAGGCCGCTGGCCTGGCCCGTGGCGGCAAGGATGGCGTGCGTCTGCTGGCCAAGGGTGAGTTCTCCTCGAAGGTGTCCTTCAAGGTGACCGGCGTGTCGAAGGGCGCCCGCGCTGCTGTCGAGGCCGCTGGTGGTTCGATCGAACTGCCCGCCCCCAAGGCTGCTGCGGAATAATTCGCAATGAATTGACGGGCGGGGTTCCAGAGACCCCGCCCGTCTCTTATATGGGGTCTTCCGAAACCGGAGAGACTACCGCCGCTCATGCGACACGGATGTGTGCGGCCCCATCCAAGGCTTGACCATCTCATGGCTTCACGCGCCGACAATATCGCGAGCACGCTCAGTCTCGCCAATTTTTCCAAGGCGACCGAACTGAAGAACCGCATCTGGTTCACGGTTGGCGCTTTGATCGTTTTCCGCTTCCTCAGCTTCGTGCCGCTGCCGGGCATCAATCCGTTGATCCTCGACAAGCTCTATTCGCGCACGCAGGGCGGCATCCTCGACATTTTCAACACCTTCTCGGGTGGCTCGCTGCAGCGCATGAGCCTGATCGCTCTGGGCGTGATGCCTTACATCACCGCCTCGATCGTGGTTCAGCTTGCCGCCTCGCTGCATCCCGCGCTGGCCTCCCTGAAGAAGGAAGGCGAGAGCGGTCGCAAGAAGATGAACCAGTACACCCGCTATGGCGCGGTGCTGCTGACCGCCATCCAGGGCTATTTCGTCGCCAACGGCCTCGAAGCCTATGGCGCGTCGAGCGGCCTGCAGGCGGTGGTGCTGCCCAGCATGATCTTCCGCGTCTCGGCTGTCATCAGCCTGATCGGCGGCACGATGTTCCTGCTGTGGCTGGGTGAGCAGATCACCTCGCGCGGGATCGGCAACGGCACGTCGCTGATCATCATGGCCGGCATCGTCGCCCAGATGCCGCAGTTCTTCACGCAGCTCTTCGAGGGCGGCAGCTCGGGCTCGGTCAGCCCGATCGTCATCATCGGCATGCTGGCGCTGGTCATCGGCATGATCCTGTTCATCAGCTTTATGGAGCGCGCCACGCGCCGCCTGCTGATCCAGTATCCCAAAAGGCCAACGCAGAACGGCATGATGCATGCCGACCGCAGCCATCTGCCGCTGAAGATCAACACCGCGGGCGTGATCCCGCCGATCTTCGCCAGCTCGCTGCTGCTGCTGCCGCTGACCATCACGCAGTTCGCCGGCAAGTCGGTTTCGCCCGACAGCAAGCTGGGCGGCGTGATCGTCGCGCTCAACCAGTATCTGGGTCATGGCAAGCCGCTTTATATGCTGCTCTATGCCCTGGGCATCGTGTTCTTCTGCTTCTTCTACACCGCGGTTGTCTTCAACCCGGAGGAGACGGCGGACAATCTGAAGCGCAACGGCGGCTTCATCCCCGGCATCCGTCCGGGCAAGAACACGGCGACCTACCTTGATTACGTGCTGACGCGAATCACGGTTTTGGGCGCTGCCTATATTACTATAGTCTGCATTGTGCCTGAGTTCTTCATGGAACAGACTGGCCTGCGTCTGGTGGTGGCCGGTGGCACCAGCCTGCTGATCGTGGTGAACGTGACCGTCGATACGATCACGCAGATCCAGTCGCATCTGCTGGCGCATCAGTACGGCGATCTCATCAAGAAGGCGAAGCTGAAGGGTCGCATGCGCTAAGGCGCATGCCCCAAGGCTATTCTTTTCACCGCCGATTCAGTGGGGGAATTAGGACGTGAACATCATTCTGCTTGGGCCGCCGGGGGCGGGCAAGGGAACCCAGGCGCAACGTCTGGTTGAGCGTTTCGGCATGAAGCAGCTTTCCACCGGTGACATGCTGCGTGCCGCCGTGAAGGCGCAGACCGCTGTGGGCCTTCAGGCCAAGGCTGTGATGGAGCGCGGCGAGCTGGTCTCCGACGAGATCGTCTCGGCGCTGATCGGTGAAGAGCTGGACGCCATGGGCGCCGGCACGGGCGCGATCTTCGACGGCTATCCCCGTACCGAGGCGCAGGCCGAATCGCTCGACGGCATTCTGTCCTCGCGCGGTCGCAAGCTGGATCATGTGGTCGAGCTGAATGTCGACGAGGACGCTCTGGTTGAGCGCATCACCGGCCGCTACACCTGCGCGACCTGCGGCAAGGGCTATCACGATCATTTCGAGAAGCCCAAGGTCGAGGGCGTTTGCGACAAATGTGGCGGCACCGAGTTCAAGCGCCGTCCCGACGACAATGAGGCCACCGTGCGCACCCGCATGGCTGAATATCGCGCCAAGACCGCGCCGATTCTGCCGGTCTATGAGGCGCGCGGCATCGTGCACCGTGTCGACGGCATGGCGCCGATGGATGATGTGACCGCCGCCATCGCGGCCATCATCGGCTGACGTCTCGGCATGGGGCAGGGCGGGGCCAAGCGGCACCTTTGACCTGCTTCCTGCTTTGGTGTAACAATCGGGCGGAGCTGATCCACGGATCGGCTCCGCTTTCGGCTTTAAGGGCCGAAGTCACGTTGACTTATCCGGTCGGCGTTGACACTCGGCGCGAATCGGTTTAGTCGCGCCCTTCACTCGACAAAAATAGGACAGTTCGGTTAGGGATTCGCCATTGGAATTGCCATGGTGGGGCCAGCCGAATGGTTTTGTTTGGGTTTTCGGGTGCATGAGCGTTGAGATGGAGGCCTTGAAGCACCATCCGGCATCCCTATCTGGGATGCACCGGGCGGTTGCCATGGGCTTCTGTGGAGCATGGAGAAGTAAGTGGCTCGTATTGCCGGGGTGAACATCCCCACCAACAAGCGCGTGATCATCGCGCTGACCTACATTCACGGCATTGGTGCGTTCAAGGCCAAGCAGATCGCCGACAAGCTGGGTATCGACCATACCCGCCGCGTGCAGGACCTTTCCGACCAGGAAGTGCTCCACATCCGCGAGACGATCGACGCGGAGCACACCGTGGAAGGCGACCTGCGTCGCGAAACCGCGATGAACATCAAGCGTCTGATGGACCTGGGCTGCTACCGCGGCCTGCGTCACCGTAAGGGCCTGCCGGTCCGCGGTCAGCGCACGCACACCAACGCCCGCACCCGCAAGGGCAAGGCCAAGCCCATCGCTGGCAAGAAGAAGTAAGCCTTAACCCGGCTCACCCTCTCTTTTTGTACAGAATACAGGATTTTATCCAATGGCACGTGAACCCCAGCGCCTTCGTAAGCGGGAGCGCAAGAACATCACCAGCGGCATTGCACACGTCAATGCCAGCTTCAACAACACCATGGTCACCATCACCGATGCCCAGGGCAATGCGATCAGCTGGTCGTCTGCCGGCATGATGGGCTTCAAGGGCTCGCGCAAGTCGACCCCTTATGCTGCCCAGGTGGCCGCTGACGACGCCGGCAAGAAGGCCGCCGAACACGGCGTGCGCACGCTGGAAGTGGAAGTGAAGGGCCCGGGTTCGGGTCGTGAGAGCGCCCTGCGCGCCCTCCAGGCGGTCGGTTTCACCATCACGTCGATCCGCGACGTGACGCCGATCCCGCACAACGGCGTTCGCCCCTCCAAGCGTCGTCGCGTCTGACGATGCATCGGTGACGGGCGCCTGTTTCGGCGCCTGTCGCTTTTCTGCAAGGCCGCCGCATCACGCGCGTGATGCGCGGCCTTTCCCGCCAGAATAACCCCAGGGGAAGTCCATGACTGTCAACATCAAGAACTGGCAGGAACTGAAGAAGCCCAACGCCCTCGAGATCAAGCCGGGTGCCGATGGGAAGCGCCGCGCGACCTTCGTCGCCGAGCCGCTCGAGCGTGGTTTCGGCCTGACGCTCGGCAACGCGCTGCGTCGCGTGCTGCTCTCCTCGCTTCAGGGCGCGGCGATCACCTCGATCAAGATCGAGAATGTCCTGCATGAGTTCTCCAGCCTGGCTGGCGTCCGCGAGGACGTGACCGACATCGTGCTGAACGTGAAGCAGATCGCCCTGCGCATGCAGGGTGAGGGCCCCAAGCGCCTCCAGCTGTCGGCCACCGGCCCGGCTGAGGTCAAGGCGGGCGACATCGCCGTCACCGGCGATATCGAGGTGATGAACAAGGATCTGGTGATCTGTCATCTCGACGAAGGCGCCACCCTGAACATGGAACTGACCGCCGACACCGGCAAGGGTTACGTTCCGGCCGTTCAGAACCGCCCCGTCGATGCGCCGATCGGTCTGATCCCCGTCGACTCGCTCTACTCGCCGGTGCGTCAGGTCAGCTACAAGGTTGACAACGCCCGTATCGGCCAGGAGCTGGACTACGACAAGCTGAACCTCTCGGTGGAAACCGACGGCACCATCACCCCGGAAGACGCCGTGGCCTATGCCGCGCGCATCCTTCAGGACCAGCTGGCGCTGTTCGTCCACTTCGAGGACGTTGCTCCCATCGGTGCGCCTTCGCTCGCCGGCATGGGCGGTGCTGCCAGCGCCGCTCCGGAAGAGGGCGACACCAACCAGCTCAACCGCTACCTCCTCAAGAAGGTGGACGAGCTGGAGCTGTCGGTCCGTTCCGCCAACTGCCTCAAGAACGACAACATCATCTACATCGGCGATCTGGTCCAGAAGACCGAAGCCGAGATGCTGCGCACGCCGAACTTCGGCCGCAAGTCGCTCAACGAGATCAAGGAAGTTCTCTCTTCGATGGGTCTGCGCCTCGGCATGGACATTCCGGGCTGGCCGCCCGAGAACATCGAGGAAATGGCCAAGAAGCTCGAACAAGAGCTGCTGGGTTAAGGAATTGGGAAGGCGCCTCGAAAGGGGCGCCTTCTGCCTTTAAGTGAGGGCTTCTTTTATCGGAAGGCCTGCAAAAACGGCGATGGGTGGCTGCCGTGAATGCCACCAGGATCGGGCTACCTGATACGGGCCCCCTACGAACGGAAGGACTTATTTATGCGTCATAAGCACGGTCAGCGTAAGCTGCAGCGCACCAGCGGTCACCGCGCCGCCCTCCTGCGCAACCTCTCGGCTTCGCTCATCAAGCACGAGCAGATCACCACCACGCTGGCCAAGGCCCGCGAGCTGCGTCCCTACATCGAAAAGCTGATCACGCTGGGCAAGCATGGCGGCCTTTCGAACCGCCGTCTGGCTCACGCCCGTCTGCAGGACGATGCCCAGCTGGTGAAGCTGTTCGACACCCTCGCCGAGCGTTACGCTTCGCGCGCCGGTGGTTACACCCGCATCGTGAAGGCCGGTTTCCGCGCTTCGGACGCTGCTCCGATCGCGATCATCGAGCTGGTGGACCGCGACGTCTCGGCCAAGGGCCAGGACTCGGGCCCGGTGCTGGTCGCTGAGGGCGAAGAGGCGTAAGCCTTTCGGTTCCAGCTTCACGCTGAAACAAAAAGGGCGGCTCCGGACTTCGGTTCGGGGCCGCTTTTCTTTTGGGCAAGAAGGCTAAGAGATGATGCGAGGGCCATCGCCCTCGCGCTCCCTTTATTGTCTGCTTTGCGCCTGTTCCGCATCGTTGCGCTCTGGTCCAAAGGAGATTGCCTGCGGCGCTTCCTGTGGGCAAACCTCCGCTCGCGTTGCACCTGCTGACAAGCGTGTTAGTGTCGCGATCAATTCAGAAACTATTGGGGGCGGCATTGTTGCTTGGCGGATCGAATGGGGCAGGACGTTTTGAAAGGGCATCGATGCGGCGCGGGCTCACCCTCCTGCCTCTTCTGGCGCTGACCATGGCCACCAACACCTTTGCCCAGCCTGCTGCGCCAGCCTATCCGCAAACCCGCCAAGGCGATGTCGTTGAGCAGAAATTTGGCGAAACCATCCACGATCCCTATCGCTGGCTGGAAAACAATGTGCGCTCCGACAAGGAGGTCGCCGATTGGGTCGAGCGCGAGAATGCCGTTACCCAGACCTATCTCGCCCAGCTTCCGGCGCGCGACTGGTTCGCCAGCAACATCCGCGAACTGACCGATTTCGAACGCTTCGGCCTGCCGCATAAGGCCGGGCACCGCTACTTCTACCTTCGCAACGCCGGGCTGCAAAATCAGGCGCAGCTTTTCGTGCGCGACGGCCTGCATGGCGAGCCGCGCCTGCTGCTCGACCCCAACACCTGGGCCAAGGATGGCGCCACCGCGCTCGATCAATGGGTGCCATCGCCCGATGGGCGCCATCTGGCCTATTCCATTCAGGACGGCGGCAGCGACTGGCGCAGCCTGAAGGTGGTCGATGTCGCCACCGGCAAGCTGCTGCCCGACGAAATCCATTGGGTGAAGGAATCCGGCATCGCCTGGGTCGGGCATGAGGGCTTCCTCTATTCGCGCTTCCCCGAGCCGCCCAAGGGGCAGGATTTCGCGGCGATCAACTACAATCACGCTCTTTATTTCCACCGTCTGGGCACGCCCCAGAGCACCGATGAGCTGGTCTACAACTCGCCCGATCATCGCGACTGGAACCACAGCGCTCAGGTCACCTCCGACGGGCGCTATGCGGTCATCACCACCGCCATCGGCACCGATGCGCGTTTTCAGGTCCATGTGATCGATCTGAAACAGCGCGGCGCCAAGGGCTGGGCGACGCGCCCGCTGGTCACCGGCTTCGACCATGCGTGGAAGCTGGTGGACAGCATGGGCACGCGGCTGTGGTTCCTCACCAACTGGCAGGCGCCGCGCTATCGCATCGTCTCGATCGATCTGGCCGACCCCGATCCGCAATGGCAGGAGGTGCTGGGGCAGGGGACCGCCACGCTGCAGCAGGCCAGCATCGTGGGCCATCGCCTGATCGTCTCGATGCTCAAGGATGCCGCGACGCAGGCCGCGATCATCGACCTCAAGGGCAAGCCGATGCGTGGGCTGGCGCTCAACGGCATCGGCACGGCCAGCGGCTTCAGCGGCAAGCCGGGCGATGACGAGACCTTCTACAGCTTCTCCAGCTTCAACCGCCCCGCCACGGTCTACCGCCTCAATCTGAAGACCGGCAACAGCGAGATCTTCGCCGAGCCCAAGCTGGGCTTCAACCCCGATGACTTCACCATCGAGCAGCGCTTCTACGCCTCGAAGGATGGCACCAAGGTGCCGATGTTCATCGTGCGCAGCAAGGCGGTGGTGGGCAAGGCGGTGCCGACGCTGCTCTATGGCTATGGCGGTTTCGACATTGCGCTCACACCGGGCTTCTCGGCGGCGCGCATGGCGTGGCTGCGGGCAGGCGGGGCCTTTGCCATGGCCAATCTGCGCGGCGGTGGCGAATATGGCGCGGCGTGGCATGATGCGGGCCGTCTGGCGCGCAAGCAGAATGTCTTCGACGACTTTATCGCGGCGGGCGAGTTCCTGATCCGTGAGGGCATCACCGCCAAACATGGCCTTGCCATTCAGGGCGGGTCGAATGGCGGCCTGCTGGTGGGCGCGGTGGTCAATCAGCGGCCCGATCTGTTCGCCGCGGCCAATCCAGCGGTCGGCGTGATGGACATGCTGCGCTTCGACCAGTTCACCGCCGGGCGCTATTGGGTCGACGATTACGGCTATCCCGACAAGGAGGCCGATTTCCGCGTGCTGCGCGCCTATTCACCCTATCACAACATCCATGCCGGAGCGGATTACCCCGCTATCCTTGTCACCACGGCGGACACCGACGATCGCGTGGTCCCCGGCCACAGCTTCAAATATACGGCAGCCTTGCAGGCGGCGCCTCTGGGGCCGAAACCGCATTTGATCCGCATCGAGACCCGCGCCGGCCATGGCGCGGGCAAGCCCACCGACAAGGCGATTGCCGAAAGCGCCGATGTTCTGGCGTTTCTGGCGGCATGGTCTGGGTTGAATGTGTCAGGCCTGAAGGTGGGGGGCTGAGGCGGGGGCTTCCCGCTCTGCCTCCGGCGCCTCGGGGCGGTTCCAGATCAGCGGCCAGATCAGCACTTCGCCCAAGGATTGCGGGTGCCGGTCCAGCCCCGTGGGCGGGCGCCCCTCGGGGCGGCGATAGCTGCCGCAGAGCACGTCGAAGATCGGGAAGATTGCCGCGAAATTCTGGTCGTAATGCTCCGGGCGGCTCGAGTGATGGCGCCGGTGATAGGCCGGGCTGTTGAGCAGCCATGACCAGCGCCCGAAATTCACCGGCAGGTCGGCATGGGCAAAGATGTTCCACAGGCTGGCCAACCCATAGGCGGCATAGATCGCCGGGGTGGGGGTGATCACCATCAGCGTCGCGGCCCAGATCGTCACCTGCTTGATCAGCGGGTCGGCCCAGTAATGACGCTGGGTGGTCAGCACATTCATGTTGGGGTCGGAGTGGTGCAGCGAATGCATCGCCCAGAGAAAGGGAATGCGATGCTGCGCGACGTGGAACAGGAACTCCAGCCCGTCGCGCAGGAAAAGGAAGATCAGGAACCCCGCCCAGAAGGGCAGATGCGCGCCATCGAGCAGCGCCGGGCCCGTCCAGCCGCGCAGCAATGGCACCAGCACCATCACCGAGCCCAGTTGCAAGGCCCAGATCTGAAGGTTGCGCCAGCCGTCATGCGGCCCTTGCCCACGCCTTTGCTCGGCCCGCAGCAGAAGCAGCAGCACAACCAGTTGCGGGACAAAGGCGAGGAGCAGATCCATAGGGCCCGCTTCTAGCCGCCGGGGGTTAACAAAGCGCGCAGAAGAAGCCGCGACAGGAAGACCTGCCGTCCGGATTCCGCCACAATCGGCGGCTAGCCTGCGTGGATGCGCCGGTCATATTTTTCGCTCTGGATAGCCGCCATCACCGTTCTCAGCGCCGCCGGGGCCGCTTATGGCCAGACCGCGCCGCCCTCGCATGTGCAGGAGATGATGGAGGAGGAGCGCCATCTGGTTCACCCCAGCCAGCATCGCGACGATTGCCCGGCGGAGGATCCGCTCAACAAGGCGATCGTGGTCTGCGCGCCCGACACCAGCCAGCGCTATCGCGTGCCGCCCGCCAGCGACGACGCGAAGAGCCGCGCCGGAACGCGCGGCGGATCGCTGAGTCCGCCCGATGTCTATGGCGGGGCATCCTGCGACCGGGGTTGCATCCGTGGCGGCTATGCTCCGCCGCCGGTCTATTACATCGACCTGTCGAAAATCCCCGAAGCGCCGCCCGGCAGCGATGCCGACAAGATCGCCAAGGGCGAGATGCGCGCGCCCTGACTTCGTGCAACCGGCCAAAAGAAAAGGGCGTTTCCGCGCGATGCGGAAACGCCCTTTCGTTGCTTGCCGGACAGGCCGATCAGATGTGGATCGGCTTGCCGCGCACGGCCATCGCCGCTTCCTTGATCGCTTCCGAATGCGTCGGGTGAGCGTGGCAGGTGTAGGCGATGTCTTCGCTGGTCGCGCCGAACTCCATGGCCTGAGCGGCCTGGGCGATCATCGTGCCCGCCACGCTGGCGATGCACCACACGCCCAGCACGCGGTCGGTGGTGGCGTCGGCGATGATCTTCACGAAGCCCTCGGGCTCGCGGTTGGTCTTGGCGCGGCTGTTGGCCAGCATCGGGAACTTGCCGACCTTCACCGTGTGACCGGCAGCCTTGGCGGCTTCCTCGGTCAGGCCCACGCCCGCGAACTCGGGGGTGGTGTAGACCACGCCGGGGATCACGTCATGGTTCACGATGCCGGTCAGGCCCGCGATGTTCTCGGCAACGGCAATGCCCTCGTCCTCGGCCTTGTGAGCCAGCATCGGGCCGGGGATCACGTCGCCGATCGCCCAGACGCCATCGACCTTGGTGCGGAAGTCATGATCGGTTTCGATCTGACCGCGCGCGTTCAGCTCCAGACCGATGTTCTCCAGACCCAGACCGGCGGTGTTGGCGCGACGGCCGATGGCCACCAGCACGGCGTCGGCCTTCAGCTGCTCGGCAGCGCCGCCAGCGGCAGGCTCGATGTCGAGCGTGACGGTCTTGCCCTCGACCTGAGCGCCGGTGACCTTGGTCGACAGCTTGAGTTCAAAACCCTGCTTCTTGAAGATCTTGGCGGCTTCCTTGCGGACATCGCCGTCCATGCCGGGGAAGAGCTGGTCGAGGAACTCGACCACGGTCACCTTGGCACCCAGACGGCGCCACACCGAACCCAGCTCCAGACCGATCACGCCGCCGCCGATGACGACCAGATGCTCGGGGATGCTCTCCAGCGCCAGAGCGCCGGTCGAATCCACGATGATCCCGGCGTCATTGTCGACTTCCACGCCCGGCAGCGGCATCACCGAGGAACCCGTGGCGATGACGATATGCTTGGCGGTGTAGGTCGTGCCGGCGACTTCGACGGTATGCGCGTCCTTGAACTGCGCATAGCCCTTGAGCCAGTCGATCTTGTTCTTCTTGAAGAGGAACTCGATGCCGCCGGTCAGTTCCTTCACGGCGGTGGCCTTCTCGCCCATCAGGACGGGCAGGTCGATCTCGACGCCGGTGGTCTTCACGCCGAACTTGGCGGCAGCGCCATGCGCCACCTCCTCGAACATTTCCGAGCCATGCAGCAGCGCCTTGGACGGAATGCAGCCCACGTTGAGGCAGGTGCCGCCCAGCGTGGCGGGCCCTCGGCGCAGGCGGTCTTCAGACCGAGCTGCGCCGCACGGATAGCGGCCACATAACCGCCGGGGCCCGCGCCGATGACGAGAACGTCGTACTGATAATCAGCCATTCTTCTATCCTTCCAGCGCTCAGAGGTCGATCAGCAGACGGTTGGGGTCTTCGATCGCTTCCTTGATGGTCTTGAGCGCGGTCACGGCCTCGCGACCGTCGATCAGGCGGTGATCGTAGGAGAGGGCGATGTACATCATCGGGCGGATCACGATCTGGCCGTTGCGGACCACCGGGCGGTCCTCGATACGGTGCAGGCCGAGCACGGCCGACTGGGGCGGGTTGATGATCGGGGTCGACATCAGGCCGCCGAAGACGCCGCCGTTGGAAATCGTGAAGGTACCGCCCTTCATGTCTTCCATGGTCAGCTTGCCTTCCTTGGCAGCCTTGCCGTAGTTGGCGATCGCCTTCTCGATGTCGGCGAAGGACATCTTGTCGACATTGCGCACCACCGGCACCATCAGGCCCGAAGGCGCCGAGACGGCGACCGACAGATCGACGTAATCGAAGTACACGATCTCATCGCCGACGATCTGCGCGTTGACGCCCGGAATGTCCTTGAGCGCCAGGCACGAGGCCTTGGCGAAGAAGGACATGAAGCCCAGCTTCACGCCATGCTTCTTCTCGAAGCTGTCCTTGTACTTGTTGCGCGCTTCCATCACCGCCGACATGTCGACATCGTTGAAGGTGGTCAGCAGGGCGGCAGTGTCCTGCGCGCTCTTCAGACGCTTGGCGATGGTCTGGCGCAGGCGGGTCATCTTGACGCGCTCTTCGCGGCGCTCATTGCTGGGCGCGGCGACCGGGGCCGACACGGCGGCGGCGGCAGGCGAGGCGGCCTTGGCCTGCGCTGCGGCAACCACGTCTTCCTTGGTGATGCGGCCGTCCTTGCCCGAACCCTTGATGGTGGCCGGATCGATGCCGTATTCCAGCACCGCGCGGCGCACGGCGGGGCTCAGCACGGCCGGATCGCTGCTTTCGGCGGCGGCGGGCTCGGCGGGGGCCACCGGGGTGACGGGAGCGGCAGCAGCCGGGGCGGGAGCCGCGGCAGCGGGAGCAGCGGCAGGCGCGGCAGCGGCGCCACCGGCCTCGATCGTGGCGATCACGGTGCCGACGGTGACGGTCTCACCCTCGGGGAACAGCTGGGCGCCCAGCACGCCCGCGACGGGCGAGGGCACGTCGACGGCAACCTTGTCGGTTTCGAGGCTGGCAATGGGCTCGTCTAGGGCGACGGTTTCGCCGGGCTTCTTGAGCCACTGGCCGATGGTGGCTTCACTGACCGATTCGCCGAGCGTGGGGACTTTGACTTCCGTGGACATGATGTGCTTCCGATCTTTCAGACGGGAAAATTAGATAAGCCGGTGAGAGGAGCTGAGCCCGAAGGCTCAGCCCTTCTGCTGACGGCGGATTTCCGAACGGACCGACAGGCCCAGCGCATCGGCAACCAGCGCGCCCTGTTCGAGCGTGTGGCGCTTGGCCGAACCCGTGGCGGGCGAGGCCGAAGCATGGCGACCGGCGTAACGGGCGCGGCCCGTCCTGGCGCCGGCGGCTTCCACCGCTTCCTCGATCAGCGGCTCCACGAAGAACCAGGAACCGTTGTTCTTGGGCTCTTCCTGGCACCAGACGATCTCTTCCAGCGCAGGCATCTTGGCCAGACGCGCGGCGAGAGGCTCGCCGGGGAAGGGATAGATCTGCTCGATGCGGACGATCTGCGTGTCGGTGATGCCGGCAGCGTCGCGCGCTTCCATCAGATCGAAGGCCACCTTGCCCGAGCAGAGCACGACACGCTTGGTGTCGGCGTCCGCCGGGGCCTTGGGGTCCGACAGGATGCGCTTGAAGTGACCGTCCTGGAACTCCTCGGCCTGCGACTTGGCCAGCGGGTGGCGCAGCAGGCTCTTGGGGGCCATGATGATCAGCGGCTTGCGGAACTGGCGGTGCATCTGGCGACGCAGCACGTGGAAGTAATTCGCAGGGCTGGTGATGTTGCAGACCTGCATGTTGTCTTCCGCGCAGAGCTGCAGATAGCGCTCCAGACGGGCCGAGCTATGCTCCGGACCCTGGCCTTCATAGCCATGGGGCAGCAGCATCACCAGACCGTTGGCGCGCAGCCACTTCGATTCCGACGAGGCGATGTACTGGTCGATGACGATCTGGGCGCCATTGGCGAAATCGCCGAACTGGCCTTCCCACAGCACCAGCGTCTTGGGATCGGCGCTGGCATAGCCATATTCGAAGCCCAACACGCCATATTCCGACAGCGTCGAGTCATGCACCTCGAAGTGACCATGGGGCACCGTGGTGAGGGGCACATACTTGTGCTCATCGTTCTGGTCGACCCACACCGCATGGCGGTGCGAGAAGGTGCCGCGACCCGAGTCCTGACCCGAGAGACGCACCGAATAGCCTTCCGAGACCAGCGAACCGAAAGCCAGCGCCTCGGCGGTTGCCCAGTCGAAGCCTTCGCCCTTGGTGAACATCTCGCGCTTGGCATCCAGCACGCGGCCCAGCGTCTTGTGGATGGTCAGGCCTTCGGGGACGGTGGTCAGCGTGCGGCCCAGGCTGTCGAACAGTTTGGTCTCGATGCCGGTGGGCACGTTGCGGCGCGCGCTTTCGGCGTCGGCAGGCTTGGTGAAGCCCGACCAGCGGCCGCCGAACCAGTCCGCCTCATTCGACTTGTAGGTCTTGGAGGCCTCGAAATGCTCTTCGAGATGGGCGTTGAAGGCCGAAACCTGCTCACCCAGGAAGCCCGCGTCGATCACGCCTTCCTGCTGCAGACGGGCAGCGTAGATCTCGCTGACCGGCTGATGCTGGCGGATCTTGGCATACATCAGGGGCTGCGTGAACGAAGGCTCGTCGCCTTCATTGTGGCCGAAGCGGCGATAGCACCACATGTCGATCACGATGTCGCGACCGAAGGTCTGGCGATAGTCCATGCCCAGCTTGCAGGCGAAGGTCACGGCTTCGGGATCGTCGCCGTTCACATGGATGATCGGGGCCTGCACGCCCTTGGCGACGTCCGAAGGATACGGAGAGCCGCGCGAGAACTGCGGGCTGGTGGTGAAGCCGATCTGGTTGTTGATGATGAAGTGGATGCAACCGCCGGTGTCGTAACCCTTCACGCCCGACAGGCCGAAGCATTCCCACACGATGCCCTGACCCGCGAAGGCCGCGTCGCCGTGGATCAGCACGGGCAGCACCTGCTTGTGCTTGGCGCCGGCGCCCACATCGGTGCCGATGTCGTCACGCAGCACCTGATAGGCGCGCGTCTTGCCGAGCACGACGGGATCGACGGTTTCGAGATGCGAGGGGTTGGGCATCAGGCTCATGTGAACCTTGGTGCCGTCGAACTCGCGGTCGGTGCTGGTGCCGAGGTGATACTTGACGTCACCCGAACCGCCGACATCCTCGGGGTTGGCGGTGCCGCCCGAGAATTCGTGGAAGATCACCTTGTAGGGCTTGGCCATCACATTCGCCAGAACGTTCAGGCGGCCACGGTGGGCCATGCCGTAGACGATCTCCTTGACGCCGAGCTGGCCGCCATACTTGATCACGGCTTCGAGGGCAGGGATCATGGACTCGCCACCATCCAGGCCGAAGCGCTTGGTGCCGACCCACTTCTTGCCGCAGAACTTCTCGTACTGCTCACCGCGCACCACCGCGCCCAGAATGGCCTTCTTGCCTTCGGGGGTGAAGTCGATGCTCTTGTCGGCGCCTTCCATGCGCTCCTGCAGGAACTTGCGCTCCTGCGTGTCGGCGATGTGCATGTACTCCAGGCCGACCTTGCCGCAGTAGTTCTGGCGCAGGATCGCGACGATCTCATTGACCGTGGCCCATTGCACGCCCAGCGCGCCGCCCAGATAGACCTTCTTGTCGAGCGCGGCGCCCGAGAAGCCGTGATACTCCGGCGTCAGGTCGGCAGGCAGGTTGCGGCGGTTCAGACCCAGCGGATCGAGATCGGCGGCCAGATGGCCACGCACACGATAGGTGCGGATCAGCATGGCGGCGCGCAGCGCGTCGCTGGCGGCTTCTTCCACCGAAGCTTCGCTGACCTGGGTGCCGGCCTTCTTGGCGGCTTCCTTGATCGCGGCTTTCAGAGTGGTGGGGTCCAGAGCGCGGGTCAGCTCATCCTCGGCATCGCCGCCGACCAGAGGCCAGCCCTTGCGCTGCCAGCTCGGCCCCGCCTGAGGGGGCTCCTGCGCCATATCGGGAAGAAAATCGTGGCTTTCGTTACCCATGGGAATCACCTTCCACGCGCCGGTCCGCTCCGGCACTTTCATTCATTCATCTGTCGCGGCGGGCCCCCGGATGGGGCAGGCGCGAGACATGTCTTCAATCAAACAACGGGCATGGTGAACCCAGGCTGGCCTCCACAGGCCCACCATGCCCGATGCGGTTACTTAGCCCTTGATCGCTTCGACCAGGGTCTCACCCAGCAGCGAGGGGCTGGCCGAGACCTTGATCCCGGCCGCTTCCATGGCCGCGATCTTGTCCTCGGCGCCGCCCTTGCCGCCGGAGATGATGGCGCCGGCGTGGCCCATGCGCTTGCCCGGAGGGGCCGTCACACCAGCGATGAAGCCGACCACCGGCTTCTTGCGTCCCTTCTTGGCCTTGTCGCGCAGGAACTGGCCGCGGCTTCTTCTTCGGCGGAACCGCCGATCTCGCCGATCATGACGATCGGCTTCGGTCTGCGGATCTTCCTGGAACAGCTTCAGGATGTCGATGAAGTTGGAGCCCGGGATCGGGTCGCCGCCGATGCCCACGCAGGTGGACTGGCCGAGGCCGGCGTCGGTGGTCTGCTTCACGGCTTCGTAGGTCAGGGTGCCGGAACGCGACACGATGCCTACCTTGCCCGGCAGGTGGATGTGACCCGGCATGATGCCGATCTTGCACTCGCCGGGAGTGATCACGCCCGGGCAGTTCGGGCCGATCAGGCGTACGCCCAGCTCGTCGCACTTGACCTTGGCGTCCAGCATGTCGAGGCTCGGGATGCCTTCGGTGATGCAGACGATCAGCTTGATGCCGCCGAATGCCGCTTCCAGGATCGAGTCCTTGCAGAACGGAGCCGGAACGTAGATGACCGAGGCGTCGGCGCCGGTGGCTTCCACGGCTTCCTTGACGGTGTTGAACACCGGCAGGCCGAGGTGGGTGGTGCCGCCCTTGCCGGGGGTCACGCCGCCGACCATCTTGGTGCCATAGGCGATGGCCTGTTCGGAGTGGAAGGTACCGGTCTTGCCGGTGATGCCCTGGGTGATGACCTTGGTATTCTTGTCAATGAGGATCGACATGGGTGTCTCCGAGAAAACGGGGGAGGCAGACAGTCAAAAAGGTGTCCGCCTCCCGACGGACACCTTTGCGATTGGGATCAGGCCAGCGAAGGATCGATGCCCTTGCAGGCGACCAGCAGTTCCTTGACCGCGTCGACCGAGATCTGGAGGTTGCCCTTGGCTTCCTCGTCCAGCTCGATCTCGACGATCTTTTCAACGCCATCGGCGCCGATCATGGCCGGCACGCCGACATAGAGGCCGTCAACGCCGTAAGCGCCGTCAACGTAAGCGGCGATCGGCAGGATGCGCTTCTGGTCGAACAGATAGGCCTCGGCCATGGCGATCGCCGAAGCGGCCGGGGCATAGAAGGCCGAACCGGTCTTGAGCAGGCCGACGATCTCGCCGCCGCCCGAACGGGTGCGCGCGACGATGGCGTCGATCTTTTCCTTGGTCGACAGGCCCATCTTGATCAGGTCGGGCACGGGGATGCCGTTGACGGTCGAATACTGCGTCACGGGCACCATGGTGTCGCCGTGGCCGCCCAGCACGAAGGTGTTCACGTCGCGGATCGAGACGCCGAATTCCCAGGCCAGGAAGGTCGAGAAGCGGGCCGAGTCCAGCACGCCGGCCATGCCGACAACCTTGTTGGCGGGCAGGCCCGAGAACTCGCGCAGAGCCCAGACCATGGCATCCAGCGGGTTGGTGATGCAGATCACGAAAGCGTCGGGGGCGTGGGTCTTGATGCCTTCGCCCACGGCCTTCATGACCTTCAGGTTGATCGACAGCAGGTCGTCGCGGCTCATGCCGGCCTTGCGGGGCACACCGGCGGTCACGATGATGACGTCGGCGCCGGCGATGTCGGCATAGTCGTTCGAGCCGGTGATCTTGGCGTCAAAGCCTTCGACCGGGCCGCACTGCGACAGATCGAGCGCCTTGCCCTGGGGGATGCCTTCGGTGATGTCGAAGAGGACGATGTCGCCCAGTTCCTTCTGCGCGGCCAGGTGAGCCAGCGTGCCACCGATGTTGCCGGCGCCGATGAGAGCGATCTTCTTGCGTGCCATGAACTTCCAGTCCTCTACGCTTCTGCGGGCTTCCGCCAGAACCTCGGGAGTGAGGCGATGACGGAGCTGGATCGATCCGGGCTTCCCACGCAGTCCCGCAAGCGCGCGGGGGCCCTTGGTTGGATTTGGAGGGTGCCCTATTCCTCTGCGCTGACCATTGCAAGGCACGAAACACATAGGCATGCAAAGAGTTTGTGCAAATAATTCGCAATATCTATAACTCGGGAAAAATGCACGTTTTCTTGAGGGAATGAACCTGTCTGGTACGTGAACCGGGGTGAGGCTGTGCGTTCGCTGCATGGCTTGATGCAGGAAACGCATCGATCGCCGCGCGCGGCCCAGCCATGCAGGCCGAGTCGCTTGCGACAAGGGGCCCGAGTCTGGCGACTGGGCCCCGTCGATGAGTGGTGGTGTGGTGGGCTCGCCCGCATCATGGGGCGAACCGCCTTAGAGTCTGTTTGGAAATCCGGCGTAAGCCGGATTTGCGGCACCAGCCCTCTCCCCCTCCCGGCCACCCACAGGATACTACCGATGGGTGGCCGGGAGGGGGAGAGGGCTGGTGCCGCGTTGAACATGCGCGAAAGCGCATGTTCCAAACGGGCTCTTAGCGCCGGCGGCGGCGGGGCGAACCGATCCCGTCGGCCATCCGGCGGTCGAGCTGGCGGCAGATGGCGCGCCAGTGATGCGATTGCTCATGGTCGCCGCGCTGCTGGGCGAGCAGGGTCAGGCGCAGCGCTTCGCCTGCGGCGTTGAGGCCATGGATGGCGAAATGGCGCAGGGTGCTGACCAGCAGGGCGTCCTCAAGGATCGGTGCTTCGACGTCATTGGCGGCGGCTGTCAGGGCAGGGGTGGTCAGCACGCGTCTGACGGCCTTGTATTCCCCACTTCCAGCAGCTGCGAAACGGATCGACATGGGGAGATGCTTCCTTGTTTTGACTGTTCGTGCGTTTTTGTTTTTCAGCGTTTTCATGGGGCGCCGGATGTTTCCACCCGGCCTGAAAACGCTCTGGCGACGCGAACAGCTCTAGCCCCCAAGGACCTAAACCTTTGTGTTGCGGCGTGGTTATCGAAATGTTGCGCCGTGTAAACTGCGCGCGGGCCGGGGTGAGGCGAGGCCTTATTGCGGCCAGTTACTGCGGAGAGGCGATCCACTGGCCGCTGTTGCGATAGTCATCGCGCACGCCCCCGCTGCCGGGAGCACCGCCCGGCAGGCCCGAGGCGCGATAGTTTTTATCGCCGCCGCGGCGGATGACGTCATCGGTGTAGGCCGGGGCCGGTTCGGCAGGCGTGCTGGCTGCCGCGAGCTGCACCTGCGCCGGGCTGCCGCCGGCCTGTTTCAGGCTGGCGTCATAGGCGCGCTCCACCGCCAGCGGATCGGCGGTGGCCAGCATATCGGCGCTCTGGCCATTGCGGGCGTGAGGGGCGGCCATCGGCTCGCCACCGGCATAGGCGAAGCGGAAGGCGGTGCCTTCGCCGGCAGGTCCGGGCAGGCGATAGAAGCGATGCGCGCCGATCTGGCCGATAAAGTTCATCGCCGCATCCCAATAAGGGTGGACGGCAAAGGTATGGTAATGTGTCGCGAGACCCACGGGCTGGAAGACGTAACCGGCCAGCGCCGCGCGCGCCACGGCCTGGGCGCGGTCCCAGAAATAGCGGTTGGGCAGGCGGGCAAGGGCGCCATCGCAGGTGAAGGTGAACTGGCAGCCGGTGCTCTTCTCCGAGCCCTGGAAGACCACGCCGCAGACCGTCTTGGGAAAGCTGGGATGCGCTACGCGGTTGAGCACCACCTGAGCCACAGCGCGCTGGCCGTCATCGGGCTCGCTGGCGGCTTCGTAATAGATGGCGCTGGTCAGGCATTGCAGGGCGCGGTCGTGATCCTGCCCTGCCGCCGCCGCGATCAGCGCGCGGGCCGAACCGGCGGGGCCGGTGAGGGTGGCCGGGGGCTCACCTTCATTGTGGGCATCGGGCGTCAGCGTCTGCGCGCCGTCGCCGGGCAGTTGGTCCCACGCGGCCAGATAATACCAGGCCGAGCCGGGGAAGCTTTCGCCGGGGCGCTCGAAGGGCATGGGGGTGATCTGCTGGGCGCTGTCATCGCCGGTCAGGGCGGCGAAGGTGTTGCTGTGCTGCTGGGCCTGCACCTGCCAGCTTGCGGCCACCACCACGGCGGCGATCGACAAAGCGGCGGCGCGCAGTCCCACGGCGTGATGCATATGCTGGCGGCGGGCGCGGGCGATGGTCAGCGGCTTGCGGCGCGAGAAGCGGGCATGGAAATCCGCCGCGCGCGGCAGATCTGCCAGCGAGCGGGTCGGGATGTCAGCCATGGCATTCTGGCGCGGTTGCATCCGCAGGACCTTTGCAGAAATTGGACAGCCTGTCGCTAGACGGTTCAACCATCCGTCGCATCTGTCGATTTGCCACCGTTCCAAAGCGGCACGGACAGGGGCCTTAACTGTTAATCGCTTAACGCTGGCCCGACTTGCATGGTTAAGATGGGCTTGTCGTCACAGGATCTCGTTACCACATTATGCGGGACGCGCGTGGCCCAGTGCCCTTTGCCCTTTCGGGTAAGCGCTTCGCACTTGCCACAATCGAACAAATCTGGAACACGGGCCTTCATGAGTCTCTCCCATATTACCGTGCGCGGCGCGCGTGAGCACAATCTCAAGGGCGTGGACATCACGCTGCCGCGAGACAGTCTGATCGTCATCACCGGGCTTTCGGGCTCGGGGAAATCGTCGCTGGCGTTTGACACGATCTATGCCGAGGGGCAGCGGCGCTATGTCGAGAGCCTGTCGGCCTATGCGCGCCAGTTTCTGGAAATGATGCAGAAGCCCGATGTCGAGCATATCGACGGGCTGTCGCCCGCGATCTCCATCGAGCAGAAGACCACCAGCCGCAATCCGCGCTCCACCGTGGCGACGGTGACCGAGATTTACGATTACATGCGTCTGCTGTGGGCGCGGGTGGGGGTGCCCTATTCGCCCGCCACGGGTCTGCCGATTGCGGCGCAGACGGTCAGCCAGATGGTGGACCGAGTGATGGCCTTGCCCGAGGGCACGCGCGCCTATCTGCTGGCCCCGGCCGTGCGCGGCCGCAAGGGCGAATATCGCAAGGAAATCGCCGAGTGGCAGAAGGCGGGCTACACCCGTCTGCGCATCGATGGCGAGATGTATGCGATTGAGGACGCGCCCGCGCTCGACAAGAAGTACAAGCATGACATCGAGGTGGTGGTCGACCGCGTGGCGGTGAAGGATGGCATCCAGAGCCGTCTGGCCGACAGTTTCGAGCAGGCTTTGAAGCTGGCCGACGGGCTGGCCTATATCGATCTGGCCGATGGCGTGGTGCCGGGGCGTGAGGGCGAGGCCAAGTCGAAGAATTTGAAGGGCGCGGGCGTGCCGCTGAACCGCATCGTGTTCAGCGAGAAGTTTGCCTGCCCTGTCAGTGGCTTCACGATTGAATCGATCGAGCCGCGTCTGTTTTCGTTCAACGCGCCTCAGGGTGCCTGCCCGGCTTGCGACGGTCTGGGCGAGAAGCTGCTGTTCGATCCGCAACTGGTGGTGCCCAATGAGGGGCTGTCGATCAAGGCGGGGGCGGTGGTGCCCTGGGCCAAGTCGAACCCGCCATCACCTTATTATATGCAGGTGCTGGCCTCGCTGGCCAAGCATTACGGTTTTGCGCTGGAAACCCAGTGGCATGATCTGCCCGCCGAGGCGAAGATCGTGATCCTCTATGGCACGGGCAAGACGCCGGTGCCGCTGACCTTTATGGACGGCAAGAAGCTCTACACCGTGACCAAGCCCTTCGAGGGCGTGATCGGCAACCTCAACCGCCGCATGCTTCAGACCGAAAGCGCCTTTATGCGCGAGGAACTGAGCAAATATCAGACCGCCCAGCCTTGCGAGGTCTGCGAGGGCAAGCGCCTGAAGCCTGAAGCTCTGGCCGTGAAGGTGGCGGGCAGCGACATCGCCGATGGCGTGCGCTTGAGTGTGCAGGACGCGCTGGCGTGGTTCTCCACGCTGGAGGAGAAGCTGACCGATCAGCAGAAGCAGATCGCCAAGGCCATTCTGAAGGAAATCAACGAAAGGCTTGGTTTTCTGAACAATGTGGGGCTGGATTACCTCAATCTGGACCGTACCAGTGGCACTCTGTCGGGCGGTGAATCGCAGCGGATCCGTCTGGCCAGCCAGATCGGCAGCGGGCTGTCGGGCGTGCTTTACGTGCTGGATGAGCCGAGCATCGGCCTGCATCAGCGCGACAATGATATGCTGCTGGCGACGCTCAAGCGGCTGCGCGATCTGGGCAATACGGTGATCGTGGTCGAGCATGATGAGGATGCGATTCGCGCCGCCGATCATGTCGTCGATCTGGGGCCGGGCGCGGGCGTGCATGGCGGCGAGGTGGTCGCCGAGGGTACGTTGGCCGATATTCTGGCGAACCCAAACAGCCTGACCGGGCAATATCTGACCGGCGCGCGCAAGATCGAGGTGCCTGCCGAGCGCCGCAAGGGCAATGGCAAGAGCATCACGGTCGAGAATGCGCGGGCCAACAATCTGAAGGGCGTGACGGCGAAGTTCCCGCTGGGGACCTTCTGCTGTGTGACCGGCGTGTCGGGTTCGGGCAAGTCGACGCTGACGCTGGATACGCTGCAGGCGGGGGCTTCGCGCACGCTCAATGGTGCGCGGGTGATCGCTGGGGCGCATGACAAGATCGTGGGCCTGGAAAACTGCGACAAGGTGATCGAGATTGATCAGTCGCCGATCGGGCGCACGCCGCGGTCCAATCCGGCGACCTACACCGGCGCCTTCACGCTGATCCGTGACTGGTTTGCGGGTCTGCCTGAGGCTCAGGCGCGGGGCTATAAGGCCGGGCGCTTCAGCTTCAACGTCAAGGGCGGGCGGTGTGAGGCTTGTCAGGGCGACGGGTTGATCAAGATCGAGATGCACTTCCTGCCCGACGTTTACGTCACCTGCGAGGAGTGCAACGGCAAGCGCTACAACCGCGAGACGCTGGAGGTGAAGTTCAAGGGCCATTCCATCGCCGATGTGCTGGATATGACTATCGAGGACGCCGAAAGCTTCTTCGCCAATGTGCCGCCGATCCGTGAGCGTATGCATATGCTCAACGAAGTCGGGCTGGGCTATGTGAAGGTGGGCCAGCAGGCGACGACGCTGTCAGGCGGCGAGGCGCAGCGCGTCAAGCTGGCCAAGGAGCTGGCGCGCAGGTCCACGGGCAAGACGCTCTATGTGCTGGATGAACCCACCACCGGCCTGCATTTCGAGGATGTGCGCAAGCTGCTGGAGGTGCTGCACCGGTTGGTCGATCAGGGCAACAGCGTGGTGGTGATCGAGCACAATCTCGACGTCATCAAGACCGCCGACTGGCTGATCGATATGGGCCCGGAAGGTGGCGTGCGCGGCGGCACGATTGTGGCAGAAGGCACGCCCGAGCAGGTGGCGAAGAACAAGGCCAGCTTCACCGGGCATTATCTCAAGCCGCTGTTGAAGCGGGGGGTAAACCAGCCGCCCGGCGGCGCGGGTATGGCCTCGCCGGGCAGAAAACCGGGGGAAGCGTGATGCGCAGCAGGGTTTGGGTCGTCGTGGCGGCGATGGTGTGGTCGAGCGCAAACCATGTTGCTGCGGCGGAGCCTAAGGCAGCATTGCCGCCGATGCCTCTTTCGCCCGACGGGCAACGGTATTTCCCGGAAAGCCTGAGGCATCAGGTCCTGAACTGTCCAAGGTTTCGCGCGGACGTTCCTCCAATGACGGTCATGGACGAATGGCGCGAGGGCATCACCTCTGAGTTTCTGGCGGCAGCGCGGGAGCCTTCGCTGGCCAAATACGCGCAGGACATAGCAAAAAGCAGAGGTTCGGCTGTGCGCCTTACATGGCTGCGTAGCTTTGACGAGCCCGTGACGGTGCGGTTGGAATGGGCGGCCTCTGGCAGGATGCATCTGACCGCGCGCATGCTATCGGGCAAAGGTGGCTATGGGCCGGGCAAGATCAAGCAGCGTATGGACCGCGATCTGAGCCCTGCGGAAGCCGAAGGGATGAACCGCCTGTTTGCCCGGGTCGGCTTGTGGAGTCAGCCCACCGCCATATGCGACGCGGGCCTGGACGGCGCGGAGTGGTTGTTTGAAGGTGCCGATACGATTGGCTATCATCTTGTCAGACGACAAAGTCCAGAGAAGGGCCCAGTGCGGGAAGCCGGTCTCGCGATGCTCAAATTGACTGGCTGGAGCTTTAAGGACATCTACTAGGCGTCGAAACCAAAAACCCCGCCGGTGAGGGCGGGGCAATCGGCTTCGGCCCAGAGCAAACCTCTCGCCGGAAGACGTTATGGGAGCGCGAGGGGGTAACCCCCTCGCACTTGATCCCTTCAAACCTTACTTCTGGTTCGCCAGCAGCTTCAAACGCAGCGCGTTGAGCTTGATGAAGCCCGCGGCATCGGCCTGGTTGTAGGCGCCGCCGTCTTCCTCGAAGGTCGCGATGTTGGCGTCGAACAGCGAGTCGTCGGACTTGCGGCCCACCACCACGACGTTGCCCTTGTACAGCTTCAGGCGCACTACGCCGTTCACGTTGACCTGCGAGGCGTCGATCATCTGCTGCAGCATCAGGCGCTCCGGGCTCCACCAGTAGCCGGTGTAGATCAGGCTGGCGTACTTGGGCATCAGCTCGTCTTTCAGGTGGGCCACTTCGCGGTCCAGGGTGATCGACTCGATGGCGCGGTGGGCCTTGAGCATGATGGTGCCGCCGGGGGTCTCGTAGCAGCCGCGGGACTTCATGCCGACGTAGCGGTTCTCGACGATGTCGAGGCGGCCGATGCCGTGCTTGATCCCGCCGACGCGGTTCAGCTCGGTGAGCACCTCGGCCGGGGTCATGTCCTTGCCGTCGATGGCGACGATGTCGCCCTTGCGGTAGGTCAGCTCGATGTAGGTCGGGGTGTCCGGCGCGTTTTCCGGGGAAGCGGTCCACTTCCACATGTCTTCTTCGTGCTCGGTCCAGGTATCTTCCAGCACGCCGCCTTCGTAGGAGATGTGCAGCAGGTTGGCGTCCATCGAGTACGGCGACTTCTTCTTGCCGTGGCGCTCGATCGGGATGCCGTGCTTCTCGGCATAGTCCATCAGCTTCTCGCGGGACAGCAGGTCCCACTCGCGCCAGGGCGCGATCACCTTGACGCCGGGCTTCAGCGCGTAGGCGCCCAGCTCGAAGCGGACCTGGTCGTTGCCCTTGCCGGTGGCGCCGTGGGAGATGGCGTCGGCGCCGGTCTCGTTGGCGATCTCGATCAGGCGCTTGGCGATCAGCGGACGAGCGATGGAAGTGCCCAGCAGGTACTCGCCTTCGTAGACGGTGTTGGCGCGGAACATCGGGTAGACGAAGTCGCGGACGAATTCTTCGCGCAGGTCGTCGATGTAGATTTCCTTGACGCCCATCGCGCGGGCCTTGGCGCGAGCCGGTTCGACCTCCTCGCCCTGGCCGAGGTCGGCGGTGAAGGTCACCACTTCGCAGTTATAGGTATCTTGCAGCCACTTCAGAATTACCGAGGTATCCAGGCCGCCGGAATAGGCGAGAACGACGCGCTTGATGTCAGACATGAGGCAGGCGCTCCGCTGGGAGGGATAGGATCAGCGCGGGCGACTAGCAGGCGGGGGGGGCAGGGGCAAGGAGGAAGGGGGCGGGGAGGAAGAAGGAAAAGGTAGATGCGAGGGTGTTACACCCTCGCGCTCCCATAACGTCTTCCGGCGAGAGATTCGTGCTGGGCCGCAGCCTTGTGCCCGGAACTCACCGGTGGGATCAGGCCAGCCAGTGGCGGATGGCGGCGATAAAGGCCGCCGGGTCCTCGGCGGGCAGCATATGGCCCGCGCCAGCGATCACCGACAATCCCGCGCCCGGGATCAGCGCCGCGATCTGCTCATGCTGAACCACTGGACTCCAGCGATCCAGCTCGCCGACGATTGAGAGGGTGGGGCAGGTGATCGAGGGGAGCAAATCCTCGACCTCGGGGCGGGCCAGCAGGGCTTCGATCTGCTCCTCGAAACGGGTCTGGCCTGCGCTGATGCACATGGCGCGTAGATCGGCCACCAAAGAGGCATCCTGCAGGGCGGCAGGCGTCAGCATCGGCGGCAACCACGCATCGACCAGCGCGGCAAAGCCCTGTTCGCGCCCGATATCGCGCAATGCATAGCGCTTCTCGCGCTCCTTGGGCCGGATCGGGTGGATGCCGGTATCGGCAAGCACCAATGCCTCGACGCGCTGCGGCGCGCGGCGCATGATCTCCAGAGCGATACGCGCGCCCATCGAATGGCCCAGCAGCACGAACCGCTCCGGCGCGCGGGCCAGAGCATACTCCGCCATGGCGTTCAGCGAGGTTTCGCGCCCGTAGAAATCGTCGATTCCGGTGGCGCCCGGAAACGCCTCCAGCGTGGCCGAGAACATCGACAGATTGCACAGCAGACCGGGCAGGATGAAAAGCGGACTCATGCTCTGGCGAGGTAAAGCACGTCGCGCGGCTGGGAAAGCAGGAACTGGCCCGAATCGATAAACAGCGTCTCGCCGCTCGCCAGCACGCCATCGGCCAGAAACAGCGCGGCATCGGCCAGCTCGACCGGATCGGTCAGGCGCTGCAGCAAGTTCATCCGCCCGCTGGTGAGATGCTCATCCGGCTGCTGGTCCCAGCTCGGCATCATCGCGCCGGGCGCCAAACCATAAATGCGTTGCGAGGGATAAGCCATCGCCAACATCCGCACCGTGGAGGACAGCGCATGCTTGGCCATGGTGTAGCTGAAGAAATCCGGATTGGGATTGGCCAGCTTCATGTCCAGCATGTTGATGACCGCCCGCCCCGCCGTGCCTTTCAGAAATGCCTGAGCCATGCGCGCGGGCGTTTGGGCGTTCACCTGCATCGCCTCGGCAAAGATCGCCGGATCGATGGCATCGGCCCCGTCATAGCGGAAGACCGCCGCCGAATTGATGAGCAGGCGCAGGCTCTCATGCGTATCCGACAGGCGCTGCACCATGGCCACCGCCGCATCGCCATCGGCCAGATCGCATTGCGCGGTCTCGGCGCTGGGCAGCGTTGCGGCCAGCTTTTCGGCATCCTCGCGCGAGTGGCCGTAGTGGATGATGACATGCCAGCCCGCCTTCGCGAAAGCCCGCGCCATCTGCGCTCCGATGCGCTTGGCGCCGCCGGTGATGAGGACGGTTGGGTTGGTCATTCCGGTTGGGGTAAGGGCAGGGGAGGAAGGGGGCAAGAAGGAAAAAAGAGAAATGCGAGGGTGTTACACCCTCGCGCTCCCGTTAATGTCTACGTCGTGCTTAGGGTTCGGCATTGCGCCCAGTTTGCCGCGCCGCAGGCAAGAACTTGAAAGCCTGCGGCGCTTTAGGTGGCGCAGGTGGAGAGCTAAGGCGCTCCGTTTCGGCGCCACTGCCCATGCGTCGGAAGACGTCATGGGAGCGCGAGGGGGTAACCCCCTCGCATCTTTCTATTTTCCCTTTAAGCTCATCTCCTGAAAGGGAACTGCAATGAAACTCGACCTCGTAGATGTCTTCGCCAGCGACAACCCGCTGACCGGCAACCCCTTGGCGGTGGTGCACCACGGCGATGCCCTGAGCGCACAGCAGATGGAGAGGCTCACCCGCTGGCTGGGCTTTTCGGAAACGACCTTCCTGCTGCCCCCGACCGAGCCCGGCGCCGACTATCACGTCCGCATTTTCTGCCCGCGCGGGGAGCTGCCCTTTGCTGGCCACCCCACGCTGGGCACGGCTTGGGCCTGGCTCAACGCTGGCGGGAAGCCCCAGCGCGAGGGCGTGGTGATGCAGCAATGCGGCGTGGGCCTGGTCGAGGTGCGGATCACGGATGACACGCTGGCCTTCCGCGCCCCGCCGCTGATCCGCTCGGGCCCCCTGGGTGAAGAGGAACTGGCCGAGGCGCTGAAATTGCTCGATCTTCCGCGTGAGGCGGTGCTCGATGCCGTCTGGGCCGACAATGGCCCCGGCTGGCAGTTGCTGCGGCTGGCCAGCGCCGAGGCGGTGCTCGCGGTGCCTGCTCCCGCGCGCGGGCCGGTGCCAACCGATCTGGCGATTGTCGGGCCGTCGCAGGAACCGGGCATCGACTGGGAGGTGCGTACCTTCTTCGCCGGGGCGACCGGCGCCATCCTCGAGGACCCGGTGACGGGCAGCCTGAATGCCAGCCTGGGGCAGTATCTGTTCGAAACCGGTTTGGCGAAAGAGGCCTATGTCGCGGCGCAGGGGCGCTGCGTGGGCGCCGATGGCCGCGCCTATGTCAGCCGCGAGGGCGATGACGTCTGGGTTGGCGGCAAGGTGGCGGCGGTGTCGCTGGGGGGCACGCTGACGGGCGTCTGAGCCGCCGCGAAAAGGCGCTGAAAGGCGCGGTCGTGGAAGACCCAAACTTCGGGGAAGTGGCCCTGCGCCTCGGCGCAGGCCGCTTCCCACCAAGCGCGCGGCGGCGGGGTGAGCCCCGCGACCCAGCCTGCGTGAGAGATCAGCACCAGCCCGTCACAGCGCGCATAATGCTTGGCGCATTTCTTCGCCACCAGCCGGGCAATCTCCTCCGCGTAGAGATCGGGCGCGACGGGGCCGGGGCCCAGCACCGCATAGTCGGCCTGCGAGAGGAAGAGGTGGCAGGCGTCCAGATAATCCTGGTTGCGCTGGCGGGTCGGGTCGTCGGCCTCGGTGCTTTCGAACAGCAGATAGCGGTTATCGAGATGGATCGCGAAATCGGGCGTTTGCCAGCGCTTCTCGCTGATCAGCCGCACCGCCTGAGCGCCGCGCGTGGCGGCGAAACGCGCGGCAATCCACGCCTCGCGATAAGGCTTGCCGATCTGGGAGCGGATGTCGCAGGTCTCGGCCAGTTGCGCGCCGACGCGATCGGTCAGCGCGATCAGATCGGCGGGCGTGAACCAGTGGTCATAGGCGATCGTGTCCATGCGGGTATGAGACTAGCCTCACACCCGCATCGGGCAAGTGCGATCAGCCCAGCGCGACCTGCTTTTCCTCGGCCAGACGGTCCTGATCGGCGCGGCTCATCTTCTGCGCCGCGGTCTTCAACTGGCCGCAGGCGGCATCGATGTCGCGCCCGCGCGGCGTGCGCACCGGGGCGCTGATCCCCGCATCGAACACGATTTCCGAGAAACGGCGAATCCGCTCGGGCGTCGAGCATTCGTAGATCGCGCCGGGCCAGGGGTTGAAGGGGATCAGATTGACCTTGGCGGGCAGCTTGTACTGCTTGATCAGGCGCACCAGCTCGCGCGCGTCATCGTCGCTGTCGTTCTTGTCCTTCAGCATCACATATTCGAAGGTGATGCGGCGGGCGTTGGACGCGCTGGGGTAATCCGCGCAGGCCTGCAGCAGTTGCTCGATGCCGTACTTGCGGTTGATCGGCACGATCTCGTCGCGCACTTCCTTGGTGACGGCATGCAGCGAGACGGCCAGATTGACGCCGATTTCCTCGCCGCACTTCTCCATCATCGGCACCACGCCGCTGGTGGAGAGCGTGATGCGGCGCTTCGACAGGGCGAGGCCATCGCCATCCATGACGATTTTCAGCGCATCGCGCACATTGTCGTAATTATACAGCGGCTCGCCCATGCCCATCATCACGATGTTGGTCAGCAGGCGACCGTCCGCCGAGTAATCGCCCTCGGCCTCTTCATCGTCGAGCCCGTCCATCGCGCCCTTGGGCCACTCGCCCAGCGCGTCGCGCGCCAGCATGACCTGACCCACGATCTCGCCCGGCGTCAGATTGCGCACCAGACGCATCGTGCCCGTATGGCAGAAACGGCAGTTCAGCGTGCAGCCCACCTGCGAGGACACGCACAGCGTGCCGCGATCGGCGTCGGGAATGAACACCATCTCGAACTCATGATCGTCCGCCGTGCGCAGCAGCCACTTGCGGGTGCCGTCCTCACTGTGCTGCGAGACCACGATCTCCGGGCGGCCCACCACAAAGCGCGCGTCCAGCCAGGGGCGCATGGCCTTGGCAATGTCGGTCATCGAGTCAAAGTCGCTGATGCCGCGATGGTAGATCCAGTGGAACACCTGCTTGCCGCGCAGCTTCGCCGCCTTCGCATCCAGGCCGGCCTCGGTGAACAGGCGCGTGATCTCGGTGCGCGGCAGGCCGAGCAGGTCGATCTTGCCATCGGCGCGCGCCGTGACGGCACGCGGCGTCACCACCGGGTCGAAGTGACCGGCGATCGGCATGGAAGTGGGAAGCTGGGGGTCGATGTCTGCCATGGCGCGGGCCCTTACGCCTTTTTCGGGTGAAAAGATAGGTGGGGAGGAGAAGGGTAAGATGCGAGGGTGTTACACCCTCGCGCTCCCGTTAATGTCTACGTCGCGCGTCGGGTTCGGCCTTGCGCCCAGCTTGCCGCGCCGCAGGCAGGAACTTAAAAGCCTGCGGCGCTTTAGCTGGTGCAGGTGGAGAGCCGAGGCGCATCATTTCGGCGCCACTGTGATTTCGTCGGAAGACGTCATGGGAGCGCGAGGGGGTAACCCCCTCGCATCTTCCTTTCCTTCTTACCGATCCCCCGCACACCCCAACAAGGCCGCATCCATCGCCGTCGCCGCCCCATCCAGCACATAGGAATCGCTGAACACGCGGCCATCGGCCCCATGCGCGCTCACCACCATCCCGCTGGCCGAGCGCATCGCGGCGGTGATGGCGGCGTCCTCGCGCGGGGAGGGTGCCCATGCGTCGCCCCCGCCCGAGGCGAGGCGCCATTTCTGCCCGTTGATCGACAGGACCACGGGCCGGCCAGGCTCGAGGTGGCGTGAGAGGCGCATATGGAACTGCCCGCGCATGCCGCGTTTGGGCCATGATCCGACGTCGGCGTAGGGCGTGAAGGCGCGGGTGCCGCGTCCGGGCTCGGCCATGGCGATGGCGTAGCAGCGGGGGACGGCGGCGTCGCGGAAGGCGCCCCAGGCGCCGAACATGCCCAGACTGTCACGGGCGAGCGCGGGGGTGGCCATGGCCAGAACAGGGAGCAGCAGGAGCAGGCGCTTCATCGCGTCCTCATGGCAGAAGCGAGGGGGCGGGGCTAGATCGTGTTGTCGCATCCTTTTGGCGAAAAACCGGTGCCCACTTTTTCGCAGGATGCCTCAGATGCGCTTGCGCGACAGATGGCGGGGATGCGGCTTGGCCGGCAGCTTGCCCTTCAACGGAGGCTTGGCTCCATGCGCGGCGGCGGGCGCCTTGCAGGCATAGTCATCCATCGTGCCGTGGATGCGGCCATGGTCGGCGGCGATGGTCAGCATCGAGCGGCGGTCGGTGCCATGGTCGTTGCACTGCCAGTCGATGATGGGGGCGGGGTGGGCGGAGGCGGCCAGCGCCTGCCACTCGTGGAATTGCAGCAGCAGCGGGCGGTGGGGATGGTCGACGCTGGTGAAGGCATGGAGGTGGGGATTGTCACGCGTCACGCCCACCACGATGGCATAGCGATGGCCGCAACCAGCGTTGCCCATGGGCAGCAGGAACTCGCTCGCCAGCCCATCGTGGTTGTAATCGACAAAGCGCATCGCGGTGGCGGCGGGGCGGGCGTGGATGCGGGCGCGCAGGGCGTCATCATCGGTGCCTTGCGCGCCGATATCGGACACGTCGAAGGGCCAGCGTTGCAGCAGGGCAGTGCCGTCCTCGCCCGGTGCCATATCGGTTTGGGCGAAGAAGGGAGCCAGCGGCAGGCGCTCGGGCTTGGCGTGCGGGCGGTGGCGTTCGAGGATCAAGATGCCTTCCTGCGCATAGGCGAAGCTGTTGCAGGGGCAGGCGATGGCGGTGTCGAGGTCCTTGGGGCTGCAGGCGCCCTCTTGCGGCTTGCCGCGCCAGATCAGGCGCCATGTTTCCTTCACGCCGTGGATGACGACCTGCTTTTCCTCGCGCACCACATCCTTGGCGGGGGTGGCCGCCAACAGGGGAGCGGCGAAACATGCCAGAATCGGCGCAAGAAAAAGGGGCAGTCGCATCGACCGCCCCTTTAGCAGCTTCATGGCGTTTTAGTGTATTATTTCAATCCATCTCCCAGGCGCGCTCGCCATGGGCGGTGATGTCGAGGCCTTCGCGCTCTTCATCCTCGCTGGCGCGCATCGGCAGCACCTTGCTCACGGCCCAGCCCAGCGCCACGCTGGCCAGCGCCGACCACAAGGCGGTGACGACCACGCCCAGCACCTGACCCTCAAGCTGGCGACCAAAATCCATGCCGGGCGCATAGCCCGCGCCGCCCAGCGAGGGGGCGATAAACACCGCCAGCAGGATCGATCCGGTCATGCCGCCCACGCCATGCACGGCAAAGACGTCGAGCGAATCGTCGATGCGCCAGCGGTTCTTCACCAGATGGATCATCGGAAAGCAGATCGCGACCGACAGTGCCCCGAACACCACCGCGGCACCCGGCGCGATAAAGCCCGCCGCCGGGGTCACCGTGGCGAGACCCGCGACCGCGCCGGTGGCGAAACCGATGCTGGTGGGCTTGCCGACGACGACGCGCTCCAGCGCCAGCCATGTCAGCGCGGCGGTGGCGGCGGCGGTATGCGTGGCGAGGATCGCGCTGGCGGCGGCGCCATTGCCGGTGAAGGTCGATCCGCCGTTGAAGCCGAACCAGCCGACCCACAGCAGGCCCGCGCCGATCATCGTCAGCGAGGGGCTATGCGGCAGCATCAGCGTGCGCGGCCAGCCCATGCGCGGCCCCAGCAGCCATGCCGCGACCAGCGCCGAAACGCCCGCCGTGGTGTGCACCACGATGCCGCCCGCGAAATCCAGCGTGCCAAAGCGGCTGGCCATCCAGCCGCCGCCCCAGATCCAGTGGGCGACAGGCACATAGACCACCAGCCCCCACAGCGCGCAAAAGCCCACGACCCAGCCGAAGCGCGCGCGGTCCACCCAGGCGCCCGCCATCAGCGCCGGGGTAATCGCGGCAAAGCAGAGCTGGAACAGGGCAAAGCTGTTCTCGGGCAGGTTGGTGTCACTGCGCACCGGTGCCAGATGCGCGAGACCGAACTGGCCAAGCCCGCCGATCCAGCCGCCGATGTCGCCGTTGAACGTCAGCGAATAGCCGACCAGCACCCACAGCAGCGAGGCCGCCGCCGCAATCGCGCCCACCTGCACCAGCACCGAGAGAAAATTCTTGCCCCGGACCAGGCCGCCGTAAAACAGGCTGAGCCCCGGCAGGCACATCAGCAGCACCAAGGCCGATGCGGTCATGATCCAAACCGTATCCGACCCGCTGGGCCCCGTTGTGGCTGCGGCCTGAGCAGGCGACGACAGCGCCAGAGCCCCGGCCAAGGGCACCACAAGACCCGGCCGGCAGACCGCGCGAAGTTGCATCGAAATCCCTCCAGATTCGCGCCGCCCCAGCGGGCGAGACGTTTTTCATCCTGGAGCGCCTTTGTGACGTTGGAAAAGATCGTGCAATGGCCAATTTGTGACGGAAAGCACCATATTCTGAATTTTGTGCCCTTGTGGGATTTGCGCCCTGTTGCTCAAAAGATACGCTGTGGCGCCAAAGTTACGCAGTTCGTCTCAAAAGGGCATCCAAGGCGGCAGAACCGGCGTAGACAAATGATGTCCACCGTATCTCAAGCGATAACGGTTCAGCGAGAGGCGCGGGCAGTCAAGCCTGTCCGCGCCAAGTCTCAAGCGAGCGGGGCGCAAGGAGAAGGGAAGCTCCTTGGGCCCCGCTTTGTTTTCAAGGGATTAGAAGGGTGGAATGCGAGGGCCATCGCCCTCGCGCTCCCTTTAATGTCTGCGTTGCGCATCGGGTTCAGCCTTGCGCAAAGTTTGCTGCGCCGCAGGCCATGATTCTCAACGCAGTGCTCTTGGCTTTAAAGCCTGCGGCGCCTTAGGTGGCGCAGATGGAGAGCCGAGGCGCATCATTTCGGCGCCACTGCCGTTTCGTCGGAAGACGTCATGGGAGCGCGAGGGTGTAACACCCTCGCATCTTCTCTTCTTCACCCCTTAACGGGATACTCGATCGAGATCACTTCCCACTCCTTGTCGCCCCCCGGCAACACAACCCGGCGCAGATCCCCCACAGCCGCCCCGCGCAAGGCCCGCGTCATGGGGGCGGACCAGCCGATCATGCCTTTGCCCGCATCCTGCTCGTCATCGCCGACCAGTGTGACGGTGCGATGGTTGTCGTCCTCATCCGCGATGGTCACGGTGGCGCCGAACCAGCAGCGCGACTGGTCCTGCTGCCCGGCGGGGTCGACGACGCGCAGGGCCTTCATGCGGCGGGCGAGGTGGGCCAGTTCGCGGTCGATCTCGCGCATGCGCTTGCGGCCATAGAGGTAGTCGCCGTTTTCGGAGCGGTCGCCATTGCCCGCGGCCCAGCTGACGACCTCGACGATCTGGGGCCGCTCGGTGCCGAGGAGGTGGTCATAGCGGGCGCGCAGCACGGCAAAGCCGGCGGGGGTAATCGGCGGGCCTTCGTGCAGGGGGCGGGTCGGTTTCATGGCAGGCTTTTGCGGCAGAGGTGGTGCCGCCGCAAGGGGGCTCAGGCGGCGTAGGCGCGCATGAAGACATCGACGGCGGCGTGGACGGCGGTTTCCACGTCAGCCTCCATGGGCGCGCCATAAAGGCTGGGTTCGACCAGCCCGGATTCGAGCAGGCCCTTGAAGTGGCGCGCGGCCTGGGCCGGATCGGGCAGGTGCAGCCCGCAATCGGGGGAGAGACCGGCGAAATAGGCGGTCATTTCCTCATAGCCCCGGCGCGGGCCCATCGCATAGAGCGCGGCGCCAAGCTTGCCCTGAGCGCCCGCCGCAACCCCGGCGCGCACCAGCGCCAGCACGTCGCTGTGCACGAGCAGGCCGATATAGGCCACGCCGAAGCACTTCAGCACGGCGGCGACATCGGGGTTCTGCGTGTCGAGCATCTCGCAGACGGCCTCGCCATGTTCGCAGACGGCGTCGGTCATGGCGGTGGCATAGAGTTCCTCTTTCGAGGGGAAGTAGCTGTAAAGCGTGGCTTTTGACCCGCCCACGCGCGCGGCGATGGCGGCCATGCTGGCCCGCTCATAGCCGATATCCTTGAAGATCTGGGTGGCGACATCGAGGATGGCCTGGCGACGTTCGTCGCTCTTGGTGCGCATGCGACTTCCTTTCCTGAACTCACCTGTACAGTTTTGCATTGACGATGCAAGAACGAATCGATAGCTGAACCGTACAGTACGGTTATGCCATTCGGTCATGAGGGGAGTGCATCGTGAGTTATGCAGCGTTTCGGGGCGGTCCCCGGATCAGGCGAATCGGGGGTGCTCTGGCGCTGGCCCTGCTGACCGGCGCCTGCGCCCTGCCGCCGACCTCCAGCCATCTTCAGCCGCTCGCCTCGGCGGAGCGCTTTCCCGCTGCCCAGACCCTCGCGCCCGCCGCTCAGGGCGAATGGCCCTCGGACGGCTGGTGGCAGGCCTATGGCGACAAGCAACTCGATGCGCTGATCGCCGAGGGCTTGCAGGGCGCCACCGATCTGCGCGTTGCCGTGGCGCGGCAGGATGCCGCCGATGCGGTGATCAAGCAGGCGCGGGCCAATCTGCTGCCGCAACTCTCGCTCGATGCGCAGGGCGGGGTGACCAAGCAGAGCTATCGTTACCTCTTCCCCGAAAGCTTCGCGCCCAAGGGCTGGCCAGATTACGCGCAGGGCGGGGTCAATCTGAACTGGGAGCTGGACTTCTGGGGCAAGAACCGCGCCGGGCTGAACGCCGCCAAGCAGGACGCCGCCGCTGCCGGGGCCGAGGCAGCCGCCGCGCGCCTGTCGGTGTCTGCGGGGATCGCTTCGGCCTATGCCGACCTCGCTGCCCTGCATGCGGAGCGCGATGCGGCCGCCAGCGCCGTCGATATCCGCCGCCAGACTCTGGCGCTGACCGGCCAGCGCCGCGATCAGGGTCTGGAGAACAGCGGCGCGGTGGAACGCGCGCGTTCGGGGCTGGCCACATCCGAGGGCGAACTGGCCACGCTGGATGAAGAGATCGATCTGGGACGCCATCGCCTTGCCGCTCTGATGGGCGCCGGGCCCGACCGCACCCGCGATCTGGCGCGCCCCACCGCCTTTGGTCACGCCGATGCGAACCTGCCCGACAACATCCCCGCCCAACTGATCGCGCGCCGCCCAGACATCATCGCCGCGCGCGACCGCGCTCAGGCCGCCGCTTCGCGGGTGAAGCAGGCGCGCGCCGCCTTCTATCCCAATGTCAATCTGATGGGGCTGATCGGGCAACAGGTGCTGGGCGTGGGCAATCTGTTCAAGTCGGGCGCCGAGTATGGTTCGGTCGGCCCGGCGATCAGCCTGCCGCTGTTTCAGGGCGGGCGGCTTCAGGGGCAATATCGCCAGAACCGCGCCGATTACGATGTCGCCGTCGCGCAATATGACGGCGCCATCACCCAGGCCCTGCGCGAGGTGGCCGATGCCGCCACCAGCCAGCGCGCCCTCTCCACCCGCCTGACCCATGCACAGGATGCCGAAAAGGCCGCTCAGGCGGCATGGCAGGTGGCGGGCAACCGTTATCGCGGCGGTCTGGCCACCAACCTCGATGTGCTGACCGCCGAGGATGCGCTGATTTCCGCCCGGCGTTCGGTCGCCGCTCTCCAGACCCGTGCCTTCGCCCTGGATGTCGCGCTGACGCGCGCACTGGGCGGCGGCTATCATTCGTGAAGGACAAGCCCATGACCACGCAAGCCCTCAGCCATGAGGACAAGGATATCGCCGTCGCGGATCTGCCGCAGGAGCAGGCGCCGGAGAAGGGTGGCAACCGCAAGCGGCTGTTCGCGGGCCTCGCGCTGGGCGTGCTGGTGCTCGGCGGGGGCTACAAGGCCTATGACGTGCTGGTCGCCTCGCGCCATGCCGAGACCGACAATGCCTATGTCGGCGCCGATGTGGCGCAGGTGACGCCTTTGCTCGATGCCACGGTGACTCAGGTGCTGGTGTCGGATTCGCAGACGGTGAAGCAGGGCGATATTCTGGTGAAGCTCGACGACACCGACGCGCGCATCGCGCTGGAAGGCGCCGAGGCGCAACTGGCGCTGACCGAACGCCGGGTGAAGGGCCTGTCGGCCACCGATCTGGGGCTGGGCGCTCAGGTCGCCGCGCGCGCCGCCGATGAGGCGCGGGCGCAGGCGCAGCTTGTCTCGGCCAAAGCCGATCTGGACCGGGCTGCCATCGATTTGAAACGCCGCGAAGCTTTGGCCGCCTCGGGCTCGGTCTCGGGCGAGGAGCTGAGTTCGGCGCGCAACGCCTTTGCCTCGGCTGGCGCCAATCTGCGCGCGGCGCAGGCGGCGATCGCTCAGGCCGGGGCCAGCCGTCAGGCCGCCATCGGCACGCAGAGCGCCAACAAGGTGCTGATCGAGCACACCACCGTCGAAACCAACCCCGAGGTCGTCGCCGCACGCGCCAACCGCGATCAGGCCCGCGTCAATCTGGCGCGCATGGTGATCCGCGCGCCGGTCGATGGGGTGATATCGGGCCGTCAGGCGCAGGTGGGTGAGCGGGTGAAGGCCGGGCAGGTGCTGATGCGCGTGGTGCCGGTCAGCGCGGCCTATGTCGATGCCAACTTCAAGGAGGTGCAGCTCACCAGGGTGCACCCCGGTCAGAATGTGCATCTCACGGCGGATCTTTATGGCGGCAAGGTCACCTATCACGGCACGGTGGTGGGCTTCTCGGGCGGAACGGGTTCGGCCTTTGCGGTGGTGCCCGCGCAGAATGCCACGGGCAACTGGATCAAGGTGGTGCAGCGCCTGCCGGTGCGCATCGCGCTCGACCCCAAGGAGCTGGTCGAGCATCCGCTGCGCGTCGGCCTGTCGATGATCGCCGATATCGACGTTTCCAACTAAAGGGCGCGAAGCCATGGCGACGCTACATCCCCCCAAACCCCCGCTGCATGGCACGCCGCTGCTGCTGGCGGCGCTGGCCATCGGCATGGGCAATTTTCTGGTGGTGCTCGACACCACCATCGCCAATGTCTCGGTGCCGACCATCGCCGGATCGCTGGGCGTGTCCTCGACCGAGGGCACATGGGTCATCACCTCCTACGCCGTGGCCGAGGCGATCACCGTGCCGCTGACCGGCTGGCTGTCGCGCAAATTCGGCGTCTCGCGGGTGTTTCTCTCCTGCTATTTCGGCTTTGCGGTGCTCTCGGCGCTGTGCGGCCTGTCCTCCTCGCTGGGGATGCTGATCGGCTGCCGCGTGCTGCTGGGCCTGTGCGGCGGGCCGATCATGCCGCTGGCGCAGACCATGCTGCTGCGCATCCTGCCGCCCGACAAGCAGATGCTGGGCACGATCATGTGGGCGATGACCACGCTGATCGGGCCGGTCGTGGGCCCGGTGCTGGGCGGTTATCTGTGCGACAATGCCGGGTGGTCGTGGATCTTCTTCATCTCGGTGCCGGTGGCCTTTGCGGGCGGCACGCTGCTGATGCTTCTGCTGCGCGGCCAGCCCGATCCCACCGAACCGGCCCGGCTCGACGGCGTGGGCCTTGGCCTGCTGGTGCTGTGGGTCGGCTCACTGCAGATCATGCTGGACGAGGGCCGCAACCGCGACTGGTTCGCCGACCCCATGATCCGCTGGCTGGGCATCATCGCGGTGATCGGTTTCCTCGCCTTCCTGATCTGGGAGCTGACCGAGAAGGAGCCCATTGTCGATCTGCGCGTGTTCCGCCATCCCGGCTTCACCGCGGCGACGATCACCTATTCGGTGGGCTTTGCCGCCTTCTTCGCCAACATCGTGATCCTGCCGCTCTGGCTGCAGCAGAACATGGGTTACACCGCGACATGGGCGGGCATGGCGACGGGCATCATGGGCCTGCTGGCGATCCTGTCGGCGCCGCCTGTCGGCATGGCTTCGGAAAAGTTCGACCCGCGCGCCATCGTCTTTATCGGCCTGCTGGGGCTGGGGGCGATCTCCATGTGGCGCATGTCCTTCAACTCCGAGGTGACCTTCGGGCAGATGGCGTGGCCCACGCTGCTGACCGGGCCCTTCATGGTGATGTTCTTCCTGCCCACCATTGGCCTTGCCATGTCGAGCGTCTCGCCCGGCGAGGAGGCCAATGCGGCGGGCCTGTCGAACTTCCTGCGCACGCTAGCGGGGGCTTTCGCCACCTCGCTGGTGCAGACCGGCTGGGAGGATGCCACCCGCCGCAACCAGACCGAACTGGCCGGGGCGATGACTCATGGCAACGCTGTGATCGACAGCATGACCAGCGGCGGCGTCTCGCATGAGACAGCCACCGGCCTGCTGACCCAGCTTGTGAGTGGGCAGAGTGTGATGCTGGCCACGCTCAACATCTTCGCGGTGGTGGCGGCAGGGTTCGTCTTCTCCGCCTGCCTGATCTGGATGGCGCCCAAGCCGAAGGGGCCGATCGATATGAGCGGCGGGCACTAATTTTTCTGGTCGCTGTGACCCCACGCAGTGACCAGAGCGGCACCGGTTCACCCCCCGTCCGGACCGGTGCCGCACCATCGATGCCTATCGACCAAAGTAGGGCCATGGAACCACTGGCAAGCGGGAAGCGCCCCGTTTAAGCGATCCGCTCGCCAGAGGAGAGTGCCATGCTGTCGGTTGTGGGCATTGTCATGCCCATCTTTGCCCTGATCCTTGCCGGATGGGGCGCAAGGCGCACGGGCGTGCTGGGGCCGCATGCCACCGGAGAGCTGAACCGCTTCGTGGTCTGGCTGGCACTGCCCGCCTTGCTGTTCGACATCGTGGCCAAGGCGCATTGGAGCGAGATCTGGCAACCCGGCTTCGTGGCGGTTTGCGGGCTGGGGATGGGGGTGGTCTTCGCCCTGACCCTTGCCTTGCGCTGGCGCAGGCAGCGCCCGCTGGCCGATGCCGCGATCGACGCGCTGAACGCGGCCTATGCCAACACCGGCTTTATCGGCTTTCCCCTGTTGCTGGCGGTGTTTGGCCCAACGGCGCTGGCGCCCACGCTGATCTCGGCGATCCTGACGGTTTGTGTGCTCTTCGCCGCGGCGCTGATCCTGATCGAGATCGGGCTGCAGGCCGAGGCGCATCCGCTGCATATGGCGCGCAAGGTGGCCAGCTCGCTGGCGCGCAATCCGCTGCTGGTCGCGCCGGTGCTGGGTGGGGTGCCGATGGCCTTCGGGCTGGCGATACCGGGGCCGGTCGATGCCTTTCTCAAGCTGCTGGCGGCGTCGGCCTCGCCCTGCGCGCTGGTGGCGCTGGGGCTGTTTCTGGCCGAGAAGCGTGAGGGCGACGCGGCAGGGCAGGGTGCGACCGGCCTGCTGGTGGCGCTGAAGTTGCTGGCGCAGCCTGCCGTCACCTGGGCGCTGGCCACCTATGTTTTCCATCTGGCGCCGGCTCTGGTGGAGATGGCCACCTTGCTGGCCGCTCTGCCCACCGGTACCGGGCCCTTTATGGTCGCGGAATTCTACCGGCGCGAGGCAGGCATCACCGCGCGCGCCGTGCTGGTCTCCACCGTGCTGTCGCTGGTGACGGTGACGCTCTACCTCAGCCTGATCCGCTAAGCTTCAGAGCTCGCTCCCCCGCCCGGTCACCCATCGGTCGTATCCTGTGGGGGGCCGGGCGGGGGAGCGAGCTGGCACCGCAAATTCGGCTTCGCCGAATTTCCAAACAGCCTCTCAGCTCTCGGTCTCGATCGGCACCGAGGGCGTGTCGTTGATCGGCCCGGTGATGATCTTTTCCCGCGAGGCGCGGATATCGCCCGTTTCGATCTGGATCTTCAGCCGCTCGCGGTCGCGGGTGCGGTACATGTCCTCGGCGCGGTTGATGGCATCGATGCTCACGCCGCTGTCCGCCAGCGCGAGGCGGGCCATCTTGATCGCCGATTCCATCAGCTCGCGCACCACGCGGCTAACCGGCGACTTCTTAAGGCGGATCAGCGAGCGGCGGTCATAGGCGCGCACATAGATCCCCGCCTGAGGGAAGGCCTGATGCACCGCCTCGACCATATCGGGCGAGATCTGGTCGCCATCGAGACAGAAGAGGATGAGCTGGGCCTCCTCGGCCCCGGCCTGACGCAGCAGGTCGATCCGCGTACCGTCGCCGAAATAGACCTTGGCGCCAAAGCTTTCGGCGATGTCGATCATTTCGATATCGCGGTCGACCAGCGTGACGGTGATCTCGCTGGCGATCAGCATCTGCGCCACCGTCTGGCCGAAACGGCCATAGCCCACGATGATCGCGGCGGCCTGATCGGCATCCTGCGGCCCCTCGCGCTCGCCCTGAGGCTTGGGCGGTTCCTTGCGCAGGGGCTTGGTCAGCGCCATCAGGAAGGGCGTGGTGGCCATGGAGACGGTAACGATCGCGCCGAACAGGCTGGCCGCATCCGGGGCGATCAGATAGGCATTCTGCGCCTGTGCGAACAGCACGAAACCGAATTCGCCGCCCTGGCTCAGCAGCAGGCCCAGCGCCAGCGCGCCGCGCCATGTCATCCGGAAGGCCAGACCGATCAGGAAGATCACCAGGGTCTTCACCAGCACCAGCGAGAGCGCCATGGCGATGACGAACAGCGGCCGCTCGGCAATGGCATGCAGGTTGAGCAGCATGCCCACCGTCAGGAAGAACAGGCCGAGCAGGATCGAGCGGAAAGGCTCGACATCGGCCTCCAGCTCATGGCGATAGGGGGAATCGGCCAGCATCACGCCCGCGACGAAGGCGCCCAGCGCGGTGGACAGCCCCAGCACCTCCATCACGGCGGCGCTGGCCATCACGGTGAAGAGGGCGGCGACGATGAACATCTCGCGCTCGCCCAGATTGCCGATCAGGCGGAACAGCGGACGGATCAGATAGCGCCCCGCCAGAATGAGGCCCGCCACCGCCAGCAGCGTAAACAGCGCCAACTGCCAGCCCGGAGGGCCATTGGCATCGGCCGGATTGCGGCTGAGCGTGGCGATGATGGTGATCAGCGGGATGATCGAGAGATCCTGAAACAGCAGGATGGCGAAGGTCCGCTCACCAAAAGGCGTGCGCATCCGGCCCGAGGCCTGAAGCATCGGCAGCACCTGCGCGGTCGAGGACAGCGCCAGCGGCAGGCCCAGCGCCAGCGCGGCGGTGGGCGAAAAGCCGGTGCCCAGCGCGATCATCCCGGCCAGTGCCAGCCCGCACAGCGTCACCTGAAGCAGGCCGAGGCCCAGAATGTCGCGCTTCATCCGCCACAGGCGCGCGGGGTTCAGCTCCAGCCCGACAAGGAACAGCAGCAAAGTGATGCCCAACTCGGCCAGACCCATCTTCTGCTCGGCCTCACCCACCAGATTGAGAGCCTGAGGTCCGATCACCGCGCCCGCGACCAGATAGCCCAGCGTGGCACCCAGACCGAGCCGGCGGAACACCAGCACAAAGACCATGGCGAAACCAAGCAGCAGAAAACCGTCGTGAAGCAGCGAATGATGAATCATGATTTGGGGATAATCCTTTCGTCTCCCCGGTGTAACCGTAATTGTGTGACGGGCAAATGTCTGGCGGCGCAGGGGCGCGGTTGAGAGGCCCCACGGAGGTGTGGTGTCACGGGCATGTCGCTTTTACGCTTGCGCTGCCTGCGCGGCGAACCTAAGGGCTGCCGTGCGTCGGGGAGTGGCGCAGCCCGGTAGCGCGCTTGCTTTGGGAGCAAGATGTCGCAGGTTCGAATCCTGTCTCCCCGACCATTTCCTCTGAGCAACCCCGAACAATCGCCCCGCGCTAAGCCTGTTGGCACGCGCGCAGGCGATCGATGCGGTGGCGGAGCCTTTGCTCAACGCCTGACAGGGCGGGGAGGGCACCTCAAAACATCCTCAAAAGGATGAAGCGTGCCGGGCATGGTGCCGGTGGACGAAGTCCCGCCTTCACATCCTGTACATCAAGCGGAGAACAAAGCGGTGTCTGCTGCGTTGAGCTGATAGTATCGCAGCCGGTATAAACACGCAGAGGAGACGATCATGCGCCCGTTCACCAGAAAAGTTGGCTTTGCGTCGGCCTTCGTTGCCATGCTGACCCTGGGCGCGCTCGACGCTTCGCCCGCCTTTGCCCGCCATCACTACCGTTCGCGCGCGCACTATCGCGTCTGCCGTCATTCGAGCGGCACGGCCGGTCTGGTTGCCGGTGGCGCCGGTGGCGCGCTGATCGGCCATGCGCTGATCGGTGGCCCGGTCGGCATCGTGGCGGGCGCTGTGGGCGGTGCCTTCGGTGGCCGGGCCATCGACCGCAGCATGACCGCGCATCGCCGCTGCCGCTAAGCCATCGCGGCTGGCTCTGTCGCGGAGCAGATGCTGATGCCGGGCCACTTCATCGAGGCGCAGGGGAACACCCGTGCCCGCTCCGCCAGTCTCGCGGCCGGGCTGGAGGTTGGGCTGGTGCTGCTGCTGTGGTTTGGTCTGGCGCCGCCGCCCGCTTTGCGCCAGGCGGTGCAAAGCAGCATCGCTGCCGTCACGCTGGCACCGCCCCCGCCGCCGCCCGCGCCGGTCAAGCCTCCACCGCCCCGGCATCATCATACGCCGTCGGGGCGGGCGGCTCCGGCCAATCTGCGGGCCAAGGCGGCGCCGGTTCTGGCGGTCAGGATGCCCTTGCCCAAGCCGGTGCCGATCCCCGTGGCGCCGCAGGTCGCCGCTGGTGCGGACAGCCATAGCGGCGCGGCGCCCGTGCCGGGCCCCGGCACCGGAGCTGGCGGTCAGGGCAATGGCACGGGCTCGGGCGCCAGCGGGAATGGCGAGGGGGACGGCGGCAGCGATCCCGAATGGGTCGGCGGCAAGATCAAATCTTCCGACTATCCGGAGGCGGCGCGGGCCGCAGGCGCGCAGGGCACGACCTCGGTGACCATCGCGGTCACCGCGCAGGGGCGGGTCAGTGGTTGCCGCATCGTTCATTCCAGCCGCAACCGCGATCTCGATGCCGCCACCTGCGATCTGGTCATGCGGCGTTTCCGTTTTCGCCCCGCACGCGATTCGGCGGGCCATGCCGTCAGCGGCGAGGTCGATTACGATCAGGAATGGGAGATGGCTATTCTGAGCGATGCGCCATGATGGCGCAGGGCGCGTGCCGTCAAATCCGGCGCGATGGCCTTGTGATATAAAGATTCCATAGGCTAGAAAAGCCCGGCATGCGCGCCGTTCTCACAGGGAAAGGATGCGACCATGACCGCGATCAGCAGCGTTTCCCTCCTTGCCGTGCCCAGCTTTACCGACCGGCTGGCGGCGTTTGCCACGCAAGGCACGGCCAGCACTTTGGCCTCTGCGCCGGGCGATACCTCCGCCACCTCGCTTCAGGTGGCCCCGGCGCAAAGCCCGGACATCACCAACATTCTCTATCGCCAGCAACTGGCCCAGGCCGCGATCACCCACGACACGCAAGCGCTGGCCGACACCGTGACCGAAGCCTTCCAGTCGATCATGGCGGCGCGGCCCGATCTGGCCAATGCGCAGTTCGATTTCGTCTCCGATCAGGGCGGGATCAAGGTCGTTTCCAGCACCATGAGCCGCGCCGACAAGCAATGGCTTGAAGATCAGCTCAATGCCAATCAGGGGCTGGTCGATGCGGTGAACGGCTTCAACACCGATCTGGGCACGCTGCTCAAGGCCAATGCCGCCGTCGATGCCGCGAAAGACCCCTCGAGCCAGCAGGCCAGCGCGGCCCAGGCGAAGGCCAAGATTGATGGCACGGTCCATTTTCTCAGCCTGATGCAGAGCGTGGCCTATGAGGCGAGCAAGACCGGCTGGGACCGCGATGCGACCTATACCGACACGCAGGGCCGCCCCATCGATCTGGCCGGGGTCCGCACCACTTCGCTGGCCGGGATGATCGATGCCAAGCGGCAGCTCGACGCGGTGCAGAGCGGCAGCATCGTCACCCAGTTGAAGGATGGCCGCACGATTTACGCGCTGGTGACCATGTCGAAAGAGGGCAAGGTGATCTACCCCCCTTCGGGCACCCTGGCTCCCTATGCCGCGGCTGCCATTCTGGCGCCCGCCTTCGTGCCGGGGCTGGCATCGGCATCCTCCTTGCTGTCCGGCGCCAAGGGGACGATGGTCAATCGCATGGCATGACCGAGGCTGTTTCGTGTTAGGCTGCGCCCTGTCTCCGGCGGCATGATGCGCCGGAGGGTCAGGGGAAACCGCGCAAGATGATCGAGACCGTCCGACAGGCCCTGCGCGATGCGGGGCATGGTGACACCATCCTCGCCTTTGCCGAGGGCACGCGCAGCGCTCAGGATGCGGCGCGGTCCATCGATTGCTCGGTGGCGCAGATCGCCAAATCCATCGTCTTTCGCGCCGGTGAGGAGGTCGTGCTGGTGATCGCTTCGGGCGCTCACCGGATCGACCGGGGCAAGGTCGCCGCGCTGATCGGCCTGCCCGTCAAACCCGCCGATCCGGCCTGGGTGCAGGAAAAGACCGGCTTTGCCGTGGGCGGTGTCGCCCCGGTGGGCCATGCCTGCCGCGTCGTCACGGTCATCGACCGCGAACTGCTGGCGCTCGACCCGCTGTGGGCGGCGGCGGGTTCGCCGATGCATGTCTTCCGCACCACGGCAGAGCAGTTGATCGCCATGACCCAGGGCACGGTCGGTGAGGTGAAGCAGGACCTTTAATGGCCCCCGGCAGCCCCCGTCGCCTTGGTCTTCAGGTGATGCACGCTGCGCCACACCACGAAGATCAGCACCGGGATCAGCAGGGCGTCGGTCATCTCCGGCAGATGCAGCCCGGCATGGCCCAGCGCTTCCTCCAGATGATGCAGCAAATTCAGCGCGTAATAGCTGATCGCGAAGACCGAGAGGCCTTCCACCGTATGCTGCAGCCGCAGTTGCAGCTCGGTGCGCCGGTCCATCGAGGCGAGCAGGTCGCGGTTGCGCCGCGCCAGCGCCGTATCGACGCGGGTGCGCAACAGGTCGCTGGTCCATGCCGCCTGACGCGACAGGTCGTCGATGCGGCGGCTGAAGGCCTCGCAACTGCGCATGGCGGGCAGCAGGCGCCTTTCGGTGAAATCGTCGAAGGAGCGATAGCCCTCCACCGGTGACACCGCGAGGCGCCGGATGCGGTCGATGCAGATCTCCGAATAGGCGCGCGTCGCGCTCATGCGATAGCGGGTCGAGGCGGCGATCTGGGCCAGCGAGGCGCTCAGCGCCGTGAGCTGTTCGAGGATGTCGCCATCATCCGTATCGGCCTGCGCCACCTGTATGGTGATGGCGGTCAGTTCCTTTTCCAGCGCGGTGATGGCGGGCGTGGCCGCCTGCGCCTCGGGCAGGCCCAGCAGCGCCATCTTGCGGTAATTGCCCAGTTCCAGCACGCGCTGCAGCAATTGCGAGGCCTCGATGCCGGTCATGCCGCGATCATGGATCAGCAGGCGGCCGCAGCCATCGGGGTGGAGGCGGAAATCGCTCCACAGCCGGGCCTTGCCATGCGCCGCGTCCGAGATGATCAGATCGTCGAAGGCGAAATGGGCATGGACCGTCGCTTCGGAGGGCTCATGGCGCACGAGGCTGATATGGCTGGAGCGGATGATGCTGCCCGGCAGCGCCGCGATCCAGTCGGACACCTCCGCGAAGGGGGCCAGATCGAACAGCTCGCCCTCATGGCCGGGGGCGATGAAGGTGTAGGTCATGAACTCCGCATGGCGTTCCCAGGCAAAGCCGAGCGCCCCGAATGGCCGGGTGAGGAAGCGGATATCCTCGGCCAGCGGCGGCCCGTCGGGGGCGAAATGCCGGCTGAGCAGCGCCAGACCCTCGCGCGCGTCCTGCGGGCTGGCCAGCATCACGATCTGCAGCATGCGCGCCGGGGCGACGACATGGGGCATCTTGCGCACATGCATTTCGGTGGAAAGCGAGGCGCGCAGCGGGTGGTTCCGCTCGGGCTCTATGAAGGGGAACGGGGTGGTGGAGACGGCCGGATCGGTCCCTTCACGCATGATGTCTGTGCAACCTCGCATCGGATTGGGAAACAGCTTCGAAGATCATCGCACCGGGCGTAAGGCGCGATGGTTACGGGCGCATAACACACAATGCGCGCGCGGGGAGTTGGGCAAAGGGTCCATGGGGGCGAAGGGTAAGGTTCAGATCGCCATGCCGCCCCATGCCTCCACCCAATGGGCGAGACGCTTTTTCAGCGCGTGATCGCGTCCGAAGCGCAGATCATCCTGCTTCAGGCGCTCCACCACCTCGAAGGTGAAGGCCTGCGCGCCATGCTGATGCCACGCCTCCTGCAAGGCGCGATGCGGGTTGGCGCCCTGACGCAGCGTGAACCACAGGCGGTTCTGGATCGTGGCCAGATCGGGCGCCCTGCCGATCCACAGCTGGTCCGTGGCGGTGCAGCGCAGGGCGTAGATACCCGCCTCCACCTTGCGTTCCTTATAGGCGGTCAGCGCGGCGCGCCTGTCTTGCGTGGTCATATCGTCTCCATCCATCCGGAAAGAGGGGGCTTATATTATCCGGGTATATTGACTCGCAAGTGGCAATCATTCATCCGGGCATAATAATGCCCATTGCCATCAAGGAACCATCTTCATGCCTGTTGTGAGCGCCCATGGCATCGATCTGGCCTATGAGAGTTTCGGCGATGAGGCGGCTCCAGCCTTGCTGCTGATCGCGGGGCTGGGCACGCAGATGATCCGCTGGAGCGAGGATTTCTGTACCAGACTGGCTGGGCGTGGCTTTCGGGTGATCCGTTTCGACAACCGCGATTCAGGTCTCTCAACGCATATCAGCGATGCGCCCGCGCCCGATTTCGCGGCGCTGATGGCGGGCGGACGCCCCGTGGTCCCCTATGCGCTGGCTGATATGGCGCAGGATGCCCTTGGCCTGCTCGATGCGCTGGCGATCGAGCGCGCCCATCTGGTCGGCCGCTCGATGGGTGGCATGATCGCGCAGATCATCGCCGCCTCAAACCCGGAGCGGACGCTCTCGCTGACCTCGATCATGGCCACGACCGGCAATCCGGCCCTGCCGCCTCCCGCGCCGGAGATCATGGCGATGCTGCTGGGCCCCACGCCCGATCCCATAAGCGATGCGGCGGCCTTCCTGCGGCACCGTCTGGCGTTTGCCCGGTGCATCGCCGCCCCCGGCCTGCCTTTCGACGAGGCGGAGCATCGCGCGCTGGCTCTGGCGGAACTGCGCCGGGGCTGGCAGCAGGGCGCCACCGCCCGCCAGATCGCCGCCATCGCGGTCGATGGCGACCGTCGTGACAGGCTGGCCCACGTCACCGCGCCCGCGCTGGTGATCCATGGCAGTGCCGACCCGCTGTTTCCGCTGCCTCACGGGCAGGACACGGCCTCGGCCATTCCCGGGGCCCGCTTCATGCCGGTCGAGGGGATGGGGCATGATCTGCCCGCACCGTTCCACGCCGCCGTGATCGATGCCATCGCGCAAGTGACCGGAGGGGCTTAGCCCACCCTGACCCAGATGGCGGAGGCATCGTCGCTCGGCTTGAAGCGGGGGTAGAGATGCGATTGCGCATCGTCACGCTCGATGGCGCGCAACTCCTCGATCAGCGCGGTCAGGCCGCGCCGGGGCAGCGCCTCGAACAGGCTGGCCGGGTCATAGAGGCCGTAAGCATCGAACAGCGCGGAAAAGCCGTCGGACATCAGCAGCAATTCGTCACCCTTGCGCACCGGCATCTCGCGATAGCTGGTCGCCTCTCGCGACTCCTGCGCGTCGACCCCCAGCACCCGCCGCTTCGGGCGGTTGCGCGCCGCGCGCCGGTCCGCCAGCACCTCGGGCGAGCGCACGCCGCCTGCCGTCGCCCCCGCGCCCAGGGCCAGAGCCGCCGCCTGCTCGCGCCGCCGGTCAGGTTCGGGCGTGACGAAGGAAACTTCGCCCCCACGACGATGCAGTACGGGGCAATCGCTGGCATAGGCGCAGCGCAGCACATCGCCCTCCAGCGACACCACCGCGAAGGCGGCGCTGGGGATTTCCCACAAGGCGAGGGGGTCGCGCTGCTTCTCCCGGTGATAGGTGGCTTCCACGAGCTCGAATACGCTGTCGCAGATCGTCTCCAGCGGGCCAAAGGCCTGCGTGAAGGCCCGGTCCGCCGTCGCGGCCAGCCATGCCGCCCCGCCGCGCGATCCCAGCAGGCCGGGTTCGCCCAGATCGGTGGCGCCGTCGATCACCCATGCGTGGCGGTCGCCGCAGCCGAGGCGGTCGTCATTGGCGACCTCGACCTTGCCGGCGATGCTCGCCATCTGGATCAGGTCGAGATGCAACATGGGGGTCACCTTCAGGGAATCAGGAATGGGCCTGATATCAGAATGATGCGTGATCCTGCCCGCGGCAAGGGGGCGTGGGATCAATCCTCGCGCTGCTGCAGATAGGCGGTGGGCGAAACGCCCAGCAGGCGCCGGAACATGGCGGCAAAGGCGCTGGGGCTGTCATAGCCATGCTCCAGCGCGACCTCCAGCACCGAGGCGCCCGAAGCCAGCCGGGGCAGGCTGAGCAGCAGGCGGGTGCGGCGCAGCCAGGCGCCGAAACTCATGCCCAGTTCGCGGTGAAACAGGCGGGCCAGCGTGCGGGCGCTGACATGGATCTCCTGCGCCAGCCCCTCCAGCGTGACGGTCGCCGCGGGATCGGCAATGATCCTGTCACACAGGCGCATCAGCCGGGGATCGCGCGGCAGGTGGATATGCAGGTCGAGGCGGGGGGCGGCCCCGATCTCGTCGAGGATCAGTTGCATCACCCGCTCGTCCCGCCCGCCTGAGGGGTAATCGAGCGGGATGCGCGTGGCGGCCACAATCGCCTCGCGCAGAAAGGGCGAGACCGCGATCACCTCGCAGGCCCGAGGCAGGTCGGTGCGCGCATCCTCACGCACGAAAACAGTGCGCATCGAGACGTCGCCCGCGATGCGGATGGCATGGTCCTGCCCGCCGGGCATCCACACCGCGCGGCCCGGCGGCACGACCCAGCTTCCGTCCCCGCCGCTGACGGTCATCACCCCGCTCAGCGTGTGGATCAGTTGCGCGCGGGCGTGGCGATGGGGGGCGATATGCTCGCCATGGGGGTGATCGCTGGCCAGCGCCGTGACGGGCGTGGGCGCGCGGTCGCAATCCTCATGGGTGCGCGGCCGGTGGAGAGACAATCTGTCCATACCGCGACGACAGATGTCATTCCCGCGCGAGAAGGGCAAGCCTGTTGCGGTTACGGACAGGGGCTCCCAGCCATCGAGTGAAACGCTGTGCCCGACCCTTCTTTCCGCCGCGCGATCTGTGCTGCCCTGTCTTCCACCTTGCTGGCCGGATGCGTCTCCGCGCCCAAGGCGCCGCCTGCCTCGACCATCCCCGTGCCGGAGCGCTTGACCGACCAGCCTTTTTCCGGGGCGCCCGTTTCGGCATGGTGGCGGCTCTATCGCGATCCGGCGCTCGATGCGCTGGTGGACGAGGCGCTGGCCAACAACCGCGATCTGCGCGCGGCCTCGGCCCATTGGCAGGAGGCGCGCGCCCTGCTCGGCAAGGCGAAGGCCGAGCGTCTGCCCATCACCACCCTGTCCGCTGGCGTGGGCGAGGGCAGCACGCTTCAGGACCAGATCACCACCGCATGGCTGGGCACCAGCACGATCCGCACCGGCCCGCGCTACGATCTGGGCGGCGATGTGTCCTGGGAGCTGGATCTGTCCGGGCGGCTGAAGGCGCAGCAGCGCGCCGCCCAAGCCGATGCTCAGGTTTCGGCGGCTTTGCTCGATGGCGTGCGGATTGCGGTGGCGGCGGATGTGACCGGCGCGTGGCTGCGCGCCTGCGGGTCGGCGCATCAGGCGGCGGTGGCGCGCGATCGGCTGGCACAGGCGAGGCAGGGCCGTGATCTGGCCGAAGCCTTGCGCGCATCGGGTGCGGCTGTGCCCGCCGATGTGCTGCGCGCCGATGCCGAGGCGGACGCCATCGCCGCCACCATCCCGATGCTGGAGGCCGCGCGCCATGATGCGCTGGCCGAACTGGCGGTGCTGTCCGGTCATCTGCCGCAGGAGGTGCCTCCAGCCGCCGCTGCCTGCGCGCGCCTGCCCATGCTGGCTGCCGACGTGCCGGTGGGCGATGGTTATGCCCTGCTGCGCCGCCGCCCCGATCTGCGCGCCGCCGAGCACCGGCTGGCCGCCAGCACGGCGCGCATCGGTGTGGCGGTGGGCGATCTCTATCCGCATATCGCGCTGAGCGCTCAGCAGGCGGTGTCCTCGCCCACGCCGGGCGGGTTGGTTGCGCGCAGCAATATGGTCTGGCGGATCGGGCCGCTGCTCGACTGGAGTTTCCCGAACATCGGCGTGGCGCGGGCGCGGGTCCGTCAGGCGCGTGCCGGAGAGGTCGCGGCGCTGGCCGCTTATGATGGCGCGATCCTCATGGCCTTCAAGGAGGTCAATCAGGCCGCGCGCGATTACGGCGCGGCGCTGGAGCGGCAGGCGGCCTTGGCCCATGCGGCGCGGCGCAGTGCCTTGGCCGATGATCTGATGCGCCGCCAGCGCGCGGCGGGCGGAGCGACGGCGCTGGAAGCTCTATCGACACAGCGCGGCGCCAGTGAGGCTGCCGCTGCTTTGGCGTCCGCCGATCTGGATGTCGCAGCGGCGCAGCTCCGCCTGTTCAAGGCGCTGGGCGGCGGGTGGGAGCAGGCTCCCCCCCGTCAGCCAGCCCGATCTTTCCCGAACCCCTTCCGCAGGTGATCCCCGCCATGACTGAAACCACCCCATCCTCCTCCTCGGCCAGACGCCGTCTGCTGGTGCTGGCCGCCTCGGGCGCTGTTGCTGTGGGGGCCCTCGCTTTTGGCGTCCATTGGTGGACGCAGGGCCGCTTTCTGATCGAGACCGACAATGCCTATGTCCGCGCCGATGTGGTGACCATCGCGCCGCGCGTGGCGGGCATGATCGTCGCGGTTGCAGTGGCGGACAATCAGCGGGTGAGGGCCGGGGATATTCTGGCGCGCATCGATGATCGCGATTACCGCATGAAGGTGGAACAGGCCCAGGGCGCTTTGACCGAGGCCGAGGCAGGCGTTGCGGAGGGGCAGGCGCGGATCGCCAATCTGGATGCGCGCGCGGTGCAGCAACGCAGCCTGATCGCGCGGGATGCCGCCGCCACGACCGCGCGCGAGGTCGAGGCGCATCTGGCCGCATTGCAAGCCCAGCGTCAGGATACTCTGGCCCGGCAGCATGTCACCAGCGACCAGTTGCAGCAAAGCGCTCAGGCTGAGCGCAGCAAAAGTGTTGCCGGGGTGGCGCAGGCGCGGGCCACGCTGGCTGCCTCCCGCGCACAGGTACAGGTGCTGGCCACCGAGCGCGAGGCCGCCATCGCCGATCTCGCCAAGGCGCGGGGCATGCTGCAGCAGGCGCATGCAGCATTGGCTGCGGCAAGGCTCGATCTGGAGCGCACGGTGATCCGCGCGCCGGTCGATGGCACGGTGGGGCAACGGGCCCTGCGGGTGGGGCATTATGCCGATGTCGGCACGCCGCTGATGGCCGTGGTGCCGATGGCGCCCTATGTGGTGGCAAATTACAAGGAGACCCAGACCGACCGTATCCGCCCCGGCCAGAGGGTTGAGGTTTCGGTGGATGCTCTGGGCGGCGCGGTGCTGAAGGGGCGGGTGGACAGTCTCGCGCCCGCCTCCGGCGCGCAATTCGCGCTGCTGCCGCCGGACAATGCCACGGGCAATTTTACCAAGATCGTCCAGCGTATTCCGCTGCGGATTCGTTTCGATGGGGGGCAGGCAAGGTTGGACGATCTGCGCCCCGGCATGTCGGTGGAAACCAGCGTGGATACGCGGCCATGAGCGTGGCGCCGCAGGCCGATCACGTCTCCCTGCGCGGCTGGGTGGCGGTGCTGGGGGGCGTGGTGGGCTGCTTTATGGCGGGGATGAATGTGCATGTCACCAATGCCTCGCTGCCCGATGTGCGCGGGTCTCTGGGGGCGTCCTTCGAGGAAGGATCGTGGATCACCACCGCCTATCTGGTGGCCGAGATCATCGTCATCCCCATGACCGGCTGGCTGGTCAGCGTGTTTTCGATGCGGCGGGTGCTGATGGTGGGAACGGGGGGCTTTGTGGTTTTCTCGATCCTCTGTTCCACCGCGCCCGATATCACCACGATGATCGCGGCGCGCGCCTTGCAGGGCGCGTTCGGCGGCGTGCTGATCCCGCTGTCCTTGCAGATCATCGTGACGGAACTGCCCGCCTCGAAGCATCCTTTCGGCATGGCGTTGTTTGCGGTGTCAAACAATGTGGCGCAGGCGGCGGGGCCCTCGCTGGGGGGCTGGCTGACCCAGGCCTATAGCTGGCGCTGGATCTTCTATCTTCAGGTGCCGCCCGGCCTGTTGCTGCTGGCCGCCATCGGCTGGGCCATGCCGCGCGGGGAGGCGCGCATCGAAAAGCTGCGCGAGGGCGATTGGGCCGGGATCGCCGCCATGGCACTGGGGCTTTCGGCCTTGCAGATCATGCTGGAAGAGGGCGGGCGCAAGGACTGGTTCTCGTCCAGCTTTATTGTCGAGGCCGGCATGGTTGCTGTGATCTGCCTGCTGGTCTTTATGGTGATCGAGTTGAGGCGCAAGAACCCGTTGATCAATCTGCGGCTGCTGGCGCAGGGGAATTTCGGGCTCGCCAGCCTGATGCAGTTCATCTTCGGCGCCATCGTCTTTGGCGTGGTCTTTCTGGTGCCCAATTATTTCGCCGAGACGCAGGGTTACAATGCGCAGGACATCGGCATGACGATGATCCCTTACGGCCTGATCCAGTTCGTCATGTCCTTTGCCACGCCGCGTCTGATGCGCTGGACCAGCACGCGCACCATCATCATCGCGGGCTTCGTCATCATGGCGGCGGGCTGTTTGATGAACATCCATCTCGACGGCGATGCGGCGGCCAATGTGATCGTGCCCTCGCTGGTGGTGCGCGGGGTGGGGCAGAGCTTTATCGTGGTGGCACTGGGCGTGATGGCGATGCAGGGCATGGCGAAAGCCGAACTGGGCTCGGCATCGGGGCTGTTTTCCACGGTGCGCAATGTGGGCGGGGCGATCGGCATCGCTCTGGCCAGCCAGTTCGTGGTCGAGCGCGAGAAGCTGCATGCCGCCCGCATCGGCGAGGCGGTGACGCCCTTCTCGCAAGCCCTGCAGCGCCGCATGGTGGAGGCGGCGGATGTGCTGATCGGCCATCCTGTCGACAGCCATGCCGCGCTGCAGGGCAAGGCTGCCGAGCCGGTGCGTCAGCAGATCCTCGCGCTGATCGATCGCAACCTTCATCATGAGGCACTGCTGCTGGCCTATAGCGATGCCTTTCTGGTGGCTGGGGGCTGCATGCTGCTTTGCGCGGCGGGCAGTCTGCTGCTGGGGCGGAGCAAGTCGTCATGAGCGTTATGTTGTCATCGCGGAAACAAGCTGATAATCGTGGCCGTGCATGTCGGAGTTCGGTGCTGTGATCCTGAAGTAAAAGCATTCGCGCGACTGTCGCCTGTATTCTGGCAGACATCGCGCATGCCCGGCCCGCTTGAGGCCCGATCCTTACAATCCGGCAGAACAGACCCTCGCCGCATCATGGCGCGCGACACTGCGTCTGTCGGACACAGATCCGAGATGCATGATGCAAGATCAAACCCACGATATCCTCGCCCATAATCAATCCGCCTGGGACAAACAGGCCGCCAGCAACTGCGCATGGTCGCAACCCGTTTCCGCTCGGACCATCGCAGAGGCCCGCGCGGGGCTATGGTCGGTGCCCCTGACGTCCGGCACCTTGCCCGCGCACTGGCTCGGCGATGTGCAGGGCCAGCGCATCCTCTGCCTTGCCTCGGCGGGAGGGCAGCAGGGGCCGGTGCTTGCGGCGGCGGGCGCGCAGGTGACGGTCTTCGACGCCTCGCAAGGCCAGCTTGAGCAGGACCGCATGGTGGCGGCGCGCGACGGCCTGTCCCTCGCCACGGTGCAGGGCGATATGCGCGACCTCTCGGCCTTCGAAGACGCCGCCTTCGACATCATCTTCCACCCGATCTCGAACCATTACGTGCCTGATGTGCGCCCGGTCTGGCGCGAAGCTTTCCGCATCCTGCGCCCCGGCGGCAGACTGCTGGCCAGCTTCTACAATCCGGTGATCTTCGTGGAGGATCGCGATCCAGCGCTGGCCGCACAGGGCCTGATCCGCCCGGCCCACACCATCCCCTATGCCGACACGCGCGATCTGGCGCCCGACAGGTTGCAGGCCAAAATGGAGGCCGGAGAGGCGCTGGTCTTCGGCCACAGCCTCACCGATCTGATCGCGGGACAGATCGCGGCGGGCTTTCTGATCGCAGGCTTTCAGGAAGACCCGGCGCCCACGCCACGCTTCACGATCGACCGCTATCTGCCGACATTCCTCGCCACGCTGGCACTGAAACCCTAGGGGTCCGAGCGCGCGGCAGGCCGGGTGGAGCAAGGTCGCTTCACCCGGCCCGCGATTAAGCCGATCTTCAGCGTAAAGTGTCAGGCGCGGGAAACCAGGTCGATTGACCTCCCTGCAAAGGCGCGTCTCTATCCCCTGACATGAAGTTCTCGTCCGGAGCCTATCATGTCATTGAGTAGTATCACCTCCGTCCTGGTCCCCGCGCAGTCGAAACCGGCCAGTTCCTCGGGCACCGGTGCGGCATCCGCGAGCCCGGCCAGCAGCCCGTCATCCACCACCACGGACACGAAAGACAACTCGACCCCGGCGGCGAGCAGCGGCAGCAGTTCCGGTTCCAACTCCTCGGCGGTGGTGTATCAGCCCGCGCCAGCCCCGAGCGAATCCCCGACCTATACGGCCCCGGCTTCCTCCTCCCAAGGCACGCCCGCGGCGTCGAGCAGCGCTTCATCCGGCAGCAGCGATCAGGCCAGCGCGTCCAGCCCTGCATCGGCATCAGCCAGTCCATCGCCCGCCGCAAGCAGCACGGCCACGCCCGCTCCATCCCAAGCGGGCGCCGCGTCAGGATCGGGCAGCACCTCAAGCGCAGGGGAGAATGCATCCGCATCGCCCGCGACCAGGGCCGAGGATGATAATGACACCGCCTCGACCCCGTCACCGGCGGCGTCCGCTGCCGCGCAGCAGGTCGCTGCCCAGCAGGCGGCCAGTCCTGCTCCGACCACGACGAGCGCGCCCGATACGACCGGGAGCAGTGCGTCCGGCAATCAGGCGACTGTAACGGCTGTCGCATCGTCATCCAGCGCGTCACCCGCCACCTCCGGCACGGCACCCTCGCAGGGGCAGGCTGGGGCCAGCGCCAATCCGGCCAACGTCCAGTCGAGCGTGTTTACCCCTGCCGAAAAGCAGGCCTATGCGGTTGCCGGTCGCTCGCCGCTGGAAAAGGATACGGAGCAGGCCGCAACCCTGTCCGCCGGGCAGATCTGGGCCCAGCAGGCCTATGCGCTGTCCGGTGATGCTTCGGCGGGGCAGAACCAGCAGACTTCGCGGCTGGTGCGCTATATCTGATCGGCGGTCCGATCAGCCTGCCATCATCCCCGCTGTGCCGCGCGGATGATGGCGGCGAAGCGCCCGGCCTCGAGGCTGGCATGGCCGACCAGAGCGCCGTCGACATCGGGAATGCGCAGGATCTCGCCCGCATTGCCCTCATGAACCGAGCCGCCGTAAAGGATGGGCACGCGATCCGCCGCCACGCCCGGCACCGCCCGCAGCGTTTCGCGAATAAGGGCATGCATGGCGGCGATGGCGTCCGCATCGGGCAGCAGGCCGGTGCCGATCGCCCAGACCGGCTCATAGGCGATGGCCAGCCGCGCGCTGGCTTCGGGATCGCCCGCGATGGCGGCCAGAGCATGAGACACCTGCCGCCGCACCGTCTCCCCGGCCAGCCCGGTCTCGCGCTCGTCCCGGCTTTCGCCCACGCAGAGCAGCGCCCGCAGCCCGCTGCCCAGCGCGGCGCCCAGCTTGTCGCGCACGATCTCGTCGGTTTCGCCAAAGCCGGTGCGGCGCTCCGAATGGCCCAGAATGACGAAGCCGGCACCGGCGTCGAGCAGCATCGGGGCTGAAATCTCGCCGGTGTAGGGGCCATCGGGCAGGGCGTTGCAGGTCTGGCCGCCGATCGCGATGTGCCCCGCCGCCTGCGCCCCGGCATGGATCAGCGTAAACGGCAGCGCCAGCGCGACATCGACTCCATCACAAGCCTGCGCGGCCGCGTCGATCTCACGAACGGTGGCGAGCGAGGAACGCATCCCGTGCATTTTCCAATTGCCGACGATCCATGGTCGCCGTGCCGCCTGCCTGCTCATTCGAAACCCTCGTTATGCCCGTTGGCTCGCTTTGTCGGGGGATCAAGGGGATGGCAAGAGGGGGGAAGGATAAACGCAGGGGGCCATCGCCCCCTGCACCCCCGTTACGTCTCCCGACGAAGCGGCAGTGGCACACGATCCTTGCGTGTAACCTCCCTGCGCCGCAGGCAGTCGATCGTCCAGTGATGGGCTGCGCATGGATTTCTTGCCTGCGGCGCGGCAAGTCTGGCGCAACGCCGAAAGCGATGCACAAGGTCGACATTCATGGGAGCGCGAGGGTGTAACACCCTCGCATCTGTCTTTCTTCCCTCAAGCCGCCAAAGTCATCGCCATCCCATGCCGATGTGCGATTCTGAACTGCTTCATCTGCTCGGCCAGGTCCCCGGCCAATTGCGACAGATTGTCGGCGGCGGCGGCGCATTCTTCCACCATGGCGGCGTTTTGCCGGGTGAAGCCGCCCATATGCTCCATATTGGCGTTGGCGGCACTGACGCTGCTGAGCTGCACCTCGCTGGCGGCCGAGATGCTCTGCGCCAGATCGCTGATCTCGCCCATGCGCGCGGTGATGCGGTCGAGCGCCTGCTCCATATGGTCGACCAGCCCCACGCCGGTCTCGACCTGACGGATGCCGGCACCGATCTTCGTCTTGATGTCGGCGGCGGCCTGGGATGAGCGCACCGCCAGCGCGCGGACCTCGCTGGCCACCACCGCAAAGCCCCGGCCTGCCTCGCCCGCGCGGGCCGCCTCGACCCCGGCGTTGAGCGCCAGAAGGTTGGTCTGGAAGGCGATGCCCTCGATCACCCAGATGATCTCGGCGATTTCGGAGGAGGAGCGCTGCATGGCATGCATGGATTCCATGGCCTGACGGATCACCGTGCCGCCCGCATCGACCTCGCCGCGGAACTGGTCGATCACGGCGGTGGCCTGCCGGGCGGAGCGCGTCGTCTGCTGTGCCTGCGCGTTGATGTCCTTCACCGCCTGCGTCATCTGCGCGAGGCCAAGGGCCTGCCGCTCGGTCCGCTCGGCCAGATCGCGCGAGGCGGAGCGGATTTCCTCGGAGCCGACATTGACCGCGCCGGTGCTCTCCGACACGGCGGCGAAAGCGGTGCCGACCCGCTGCATCGCCCGGTTGAAATCGGCCTGCAACTGCGCGAACATGCCATCGAAGCGGCCTTCCAGCGTGGCGGTCAGATCGCCCTGTGCGATGCGGGAGAGGCACTGCGCCAGCGCGGCGACGGCGCGGGCCTGCTCATCCTCGACGTGGCGCTTGGCGATGGCATTGTCCCGGAAGACCTCCAGCGCGGCCTGCATCTGGGCGATTTCGCGCGTGTCGCTCGAAGCCTGCGCAGGCGCGGCCAGATCGCCTCCGGCCAGCGCCGCCATATCGCCGCGCACCGCCTCCAGCGGCAGGCCGACGACACGCCGCGCCGTGCGGTCGAACTGCCAGATCAGCAAGCCGATCAACACCACGGCGGTCAGCAGCAACATCATCTGGGTGCGGCGGGCCGGAGCCATCACGGCGGACATCGGCAGGTCGACCTGCGCGGCCCATTGCTCCTTGAAGCCGGGGAAGCGCACCGGCGTCTCGACCCGCATCACCGGGCCCAGCACCGGATCATTGACGATGGCGAAGTCGCCGCTGCTCTTGGGCCCCTGCTTGCCGAGCAGCTTCCTGTCCGCATTGTAGACATAAAGGCGCGTGGCCGAGAGCAGGGTGATCCGCCCGCCGAACGGCACCCGGATGCGGCCGACCAGCGTCTGCAGATCATCGAGCGCGCGGTCGCCGCCGATCACCGCGACGGCGTGGCCACCTTCGATGATCGGCCATTCGACCGAGGTCATCAGCACCGGCCGGTTGCCGACCATATAGGGATAGGGCTCGATCAGGATCGGGCCGGGGCTGCGCAGCGACTGATAGTAGAAATCGGAGGAGGGGCCTTGCAGGTAATCCTTGACCGGATCGAGGGCCAGCCTGCCCTGGGCATCATGATGCCAATAGGGGATGAAGCGGCCGGTCTTGTCATGGGCCACCTCATGCACGAAATCCTTGTCATGACCGTCGAAGGCATCGGGCTTCCAGATCGTCCATGTGCCCAGCAGATCGGGGTTGTCGGCCAACGTGTTGCGCATGATCTCGCGGTAATAGGCGCGGTCGCGCAGGCCTGCCGCGCGGGCGGCCTTGAAGGCGGCCTGCTCGCCCGAGATCACGCCGATGGTCTCGCGGAATTCGGCGCGCACCTCGGCGGCGGCCTGCACGGCGACGACCTGGCTGATCTGGCGCGCCTGACGGCGGGCAGAGGCCTCGAAGATGACCGAGGTGATGAGCAGCGACACCGAGACGATCACCGCAATCACCACGGCGGCCCGGAAACTCAGCTTCGAGGATAGGGTCTTGAGCCGTTGCGGGCCGGGCATGGGGCAGTCTCCTGCCGCCTTGAATGCCGATTTTATGCGAAAATCCGGTGAGCAAGGGCATCAGGGTTCGGCGCAGGACCTTGTTAGCATGTTGTAGAATGTTGCAGATTCGCTTGCGATCAGCGCACCATCGGCGCCGCCGTGAAATCGCCCCAGGAGGGACGATCAGCGCGCATGCTGTGCGTGAGGAATAGCCGTGAAACCTTGGCTAAAGCTTTGGATCGGCAGGAAAATTGGTGGGCCCGGCAGGATTCGAACCCGCGACCTAGCCGTTATGAGCGGCCAGCTCTAACCGCTGAGCTACAGGCCCCACCGGTCTCATGCCCGTTAGCCGGGCAAATCCCATCAGGCAAGCACCACCGATGCCATGATCTCTTTCACCGATGTCGGCTTGACCCGCGCCGCGATCAGGCGGCTGAACACCGCGCGCCACCAGTCATACATGCGGTCCAGATCCTGAGGCGTGCGGACATAGGGCGTGTAGCCGGGGCTCAGCGACGGGCTGTGGAACGACAGCACCACCACCGGCAATTGCGCCGCCACCGCCAGATCGACCGCGCGCAAGGCCTCGGCGATGGTTACGCCCTCTGGGGTCAGCGGAATGCGGTCGAGCAGGCGCAGGCGGGCCATCAGCCCCTGCATCCGCCCCATGCGCGACATTTTCGGGAACAGCTTCTGCCCCCATTGCCGCATGCCCCCGGCGAAGACCGAGGTCAGCGGCAATTCCATCAGCGTGCGCGCTTCGTCCACCCACCAGGGGCGCAGGCCCAGATGGCTGTAATCCGGCCCGCCCCAGCCCGAATAGTCGAAGCGCGAGCGCACCGATGTGTCGATGGCAATCCCCGCCTCCTTCAGGATGGCGGCGGTGTTGGGGCCGGTGCCATAGCGCCCGGCGCGATAGATCAGCGGCTTGACGCCGAAATTGCGCTCGATCGTGTCGTGCAGCTCCATGAACTTGGCGCGTTCAAGTTCGTAGGGAAGATTGCCCGCGAAGCTGTTGTGCTGGTTGACCTCTTCCTCATGCGGCGGGTTGACCCAGGGGTGAAGCTGCACCCCGATCTCGGCCTTGCCCTGCGCCAGCGGCTCGCGCAGCACCTCGGCGGCCAGAGGCGAGGTGGCGATCGGGTAGTCGATCAGATAGACCGGCACCACGCCGAAGCCACCGCAAAATTCCTGAAACTTGGTGATCCAGCCCACCGTGTCGACCGTGTGGCCGCTGGCGCGCAGCGGCTTGGTCCAGTCGAACTCTTCCTCGGTGTCCACGGTCAGCAGAAAGCGCTGGCCCATGCCGTCCTTGAAACGCACCAGAGCGTTCTCGCCGGGTGCGTCGCTCAATCGAAGGCTTGCCAAACTATGCCCCATTCGGCGCGCTCAGGCCGCAGAGCTTGCGGACTGTCCCTTGTCGCCGGGATGCCCTTCGCTAGGTTCCAGCGGCATGCGGGTCAACCCCGGCAAATGTATGGACAGCATGGCATTCTCCCGCAGCAGCCGCCCGCCGGCCGCGCGTGCTTCGGCGGCGGCGAGGCGCAGGGCGAAGCCGGTGCCGAACATGCCGGCCCATGGCGCGCCGCCCTGGCCATGGCCGTCACCGGCGCCAGCGTGGAACAGCCCGACATTGCCGAGCCCGGCCAGAGCGGCGGGCAGCGACATGGTGATGGCGATCTGGCCACCGGCCTGTTCCGGCGCCTGAGTGAGCGAAATCGTCAATTGCTCGTCCGCCACCGCATGGCTGGAGAGCGCGGCGAGCAGGCGCCAGATCAGCCTTTCGGCCTCCAGCGCGGGCAGGGCGACGGGCATGGTGCTGTCCGCGCCCGAGAGCACCATATGCAGCCCGCGCGCCTGTGCTTGCGGGGTCAGGCGGGCCAGCGCGGCCTTCAGACATTCGGCCATGTCGCAGGCGCCGCTGGCCAGTTCCATCGCGCCGCTGTCGAGGCGGGCGAAGCGCTCCAGCTCCTCAAACCCTGCCAGCATGCGCGCGCTGTCGGCTGCGATGACGGCGGCCAGAGCGCGATATTCATGCGGCGTGGGGCCGAAAAGCTGCTGCTGGATGATCTCGGCAAAGCCCTGGATGGCGTTGACCGGCGTGCGCAATTCATGAAGCACCTGACGCAGCCGGTCGCCATCGGCGGAGGCCGGGGCCTTGTGGACCTCGCTGACCGGGGGGCGGCGCATGCGGCCGATATGGCCGACGAAGCGCCCGCTCAGCGGATCGAAGCGGGGCACGGCATCGACCTGCCATTCGCCGGTGACGCCCTGGGCGCCCTCCAGCGCGACAGAGATCGCGCGGAACGGCTGATGCTGGCGCACGGCCAGCGCCAGAGCGGGATGATGCGCCAGCAGATGGCCGACCACCATCGGCGCCATGCCGCCTTCGGCCCAGGTGATGCGTCCTTCGGTGTCGCTGGTGAAATCGAAGGCGCGGATCGGGTTGAAGGGGGTGACATCGCCATCGAGCGGAAGCTGGGGCGCGTCGCTGACCGGGGCGGCGACACGGGCGCGGCGGAAGGCCTCGATGCGGCGGACGATGGCGCCGATGCTGTCGACGCCCGATGGGGGCGGAGGCGGGGCCTCAAGCTCGGCGGTGAGGGTGAGTTCGGGCTCTGCCGGGGCGGCGGGTTGCGGTACGATGGGCTCGACGGAAGCAAACTTCACCGGTGGCGTGGTTTCGGCAGCGACGGGCGCTTCCGGTGCGGGCAGGCCTCTTTCGGCAATGCCCAGACGCGTCAGCAGCGCGCGGGCGCGGGGCGGCAGATCGGTCCGCTCACGCAGAAGCCCCCGCGCATGCAGCGGCAGCGCGGGAATCAGATCGAGCCATTGCTCCTCGCCCAGATCGGCCGAGCGGATCGCGGCGCCCGCCACCGCAGGCTCCATCGCGCAGAGCGCCGCCATCAAACGCGGCGAGCGCAGGCGCTGCCCCGGCTGGCCCAGCATGCGCGCGCGATCGGCCACAGGGATATGCCCCGCCAGTTCGCCCAGCCGGCGATAGGCGGCATCCACCAGATCGCCGCGCGCCTCCGCGGGCATGGTGCCCAGCAGATCGATCAACTGGCGAAGCTGGATGCGCGCAACACTGGCCCCCATGGGGACTAGGCGCAGCACCGTGGCAAGGCGATCATCATACAGCATCAAAAGCGATTCGAAGCACCTGTTGGGGCAATGCGCCCGTGAGGGTAGAAGGTGTGATTACAACGCATTTGGTTATGCATCTGCTTACGCCCCGCCCAAAACAAGACAATCAGCGAAGGAGGCATCATGATCCTCCGCCCTCTGGCCTAGCAGCTTGGCCATAAGGTGAAAGACCCATGTCGCAGCGCGTTGCAAAGCGGGACGATTGCGGGCATAGACAATAATATTATCGGCTGCCGCAACGCAGGCAGTGTTTGTTTCCTCCAATGTGGGCTAATCCTGCATTTTGTATAGGGTGGGGTTTTCAAAAAGGTTATGGCCAATCTTGACCAGATTGATCGTCGGCTGCTCGCCGAATTGCAGGACGAAGGGCGCGTAACCAACGTCGAACTGGCGCAGCGCGTCGGCCTCACGGCGCCGCCCTGCCTGCGCCGCGTGCGCGCGCTGGAAGAAATGGGCGTGATTCGCGGTTACCATGCCGAACTCGACGCTGCCAAGCTGGGCTTTGCGATCACCGTCTTCGCCATGGTTTCGCTGAAAAGCCAGGCCGAGGACTCGCTGAGGCAGTTCGAAGATCACGTTCGCCAGCTTCCCGAAGTGCGCGAATGCCATATGCTCAATGGCGAAATCGACTTCATCCTGAAAATCGTCAGCCGCGACCTGCAGAGCTTCCAGGAGTTCCTGACCAGCAAGCTGACACCCGCGCCTAACGTGGCGAGCGTTAAGACTTCGCTGACGATCCGCACCTCGAAGCATATTCCGGGTGTGCCGTTGGAGGTTTGATCGGGTTTTCAGAAGGTTGAAAAGGGAAATGCGAGGGTGTTACACCCTCGCGCTCCCATGAATGTCTACGTTGCGCACAGGGTTCGACGTTGCGCCCAGCTTGCCGCGCCGCAGGCTTTCAAACGAGAAAAGGCGCCGGGGCAAAACTGCCTGCGGCGCCTTTTCTGTGCTGGTGGAGAGGCTGGGCGTACCAATTCGGCGCCACTGCCTTATCGTCGGAAGACGTCATGGGAGCGCGAGGGGGTAACCCCCTCGCACTTTTCTTCCCTTAATGGGCCTTCTTGGCCAACCACTCTTCCAGCCACTTGATGGTGTAGTCGCCGCTGCGGAAATCGGGCTCCTGCAACAGGGCCTGATGCAACGGAATCGAGGTCTTCGGCCCCTCGATCACCATCTCTTCCAAAGCGCGCTTCAGGCGCATGATGCAGCCCTCGCGCGTGCGGCCATAGACGATCAGCTTGGCGATCATCGAATCGTAGTAGGGCGGAATGCGATAACCCGCATACAGGCCGCTATCCACACGCACATGCAGGCCGCCCGAGGCGTGGTAGTTCTCCACCTTGCCGGGCGAGGGCGCAAAGGTCCAGGGATCCTCGGCGTTGATGCGGCATTCGATGGCATGGCCGCGGAATTCCACATCCTCCTGCTTCACCGAGAGCGGCTGGCCGTCGGCGATGCGGATCTGCTCGCGCACCAGATCGAGGCCGGTGATGGCTTCGGTGACCGGATGCTCCACCTGCAGACGGGTGTTCATCTCGATGAAGTAGAACTCGCCCTTTTCCCACAGGAACTCGATGGTGCCCGCGCCGCGATAGCCCATGTCGGCCATGGCCTTGGCCACGATGCCGCCCATGCGCGCGCGCTCTTCCGGCGTGATGACGGGCGAGGGGGCCTCTTCCAGCACCTTCTGGTGGCGGCGCTGCAGCGAACAGTCGCGCTCGCCCAGGTGAATGGCTTCACCCTTGCCGTCGCCGAAGATCTGGAATTCGATATGGCGCGGATTGCCGAGATACTTCTCGATATAGACCGTGGCATCGCCGAAAGCGGCCTTCGCCTCGGACCCGGCCTGCTGCATCAGCGTTTCGAGGTCTTCGGGGCGCTCACACACCTTCATGCCGCGACCGCCGCCGCCGCTGGCGGCCTTGATGATCACGGGATAGCCGATCTCCTCGGCGATCTGCTGAGCCTCTTCCACATCCGAGACCGCGCCAGCCGAACCGGGCACCAGAGGCATGCCCAGATCGCCCGCCGTCTTCTTGGCGGTGACCTTGTCACCCATGGTGCGGATATGCTCGGGCTTGGGGCCGATCCAGGTGATGCCGTGCGCTTCGACGATCTCGGCGAAGCGGGCATTTTCCGACAGGAAGCCATAGCCGGGGTGGATCGCATCCGCGCCGGTGATCTCGGCCGCGCTGATGATGGCGGCGACGTTGAGATAGCTGTCCTTGGCGGCGGGCGGCCCGATGCACACGGCATTGGTGGCCAGGCGCACATGCATGGCATCGGCGTCGGCGGTGGAATGGACCGCCACCGTCTCGATGCCCATTTCATGCGCGGCCCGCAGGATGCGCAGAGCGATTTCGCCCCGGTTGGCGATCAGGATGCGTTTGATGGCCATGGTCGGCTTAGCCGATCACCACCAGAGGCTGGTCGAATTCGACCGGCTGGCCGTTGTCGATCAGAATGGCCTTGACCGTGCCGGCGGCAGGAGCGGTGATGGGGTTCATCACCTTCATGGCTTCCACGATCAGCAGCGTGTCGCCGGCCTTGACGGTCTTGCCCACGCTGACGAAGTCGGGAGCGCCGGGCTCGGCGGCCAGATAGGCGGTGCCGACCATGGGCGACTTCACGGCCTTGCCGTCGATGGCGGGCTCGGCGGCAGCGGCGGGGGCCGCAGCCACGGGTGCGGCGGCGGCCGGTGCGGGCGCATAGGCCACGGGGGCAGCAGCCACCATCTGGGGAGCGCCACGCACGACGCGGATCTTGCGATCGCCATCGGCGACCTCGATCTCGGTCAGGTTGGTTTCGGCCAGCAGTTCAGCCAGTTCGCGCACCAGCGTGCCGTCGATATTCATGCCCAGGTCGCCGGTCTTGCCGTCGCGGCCCGTGTTGTTGTCGTCGCTCATGGGGTCCCCTTGGCGAAAAATAGATCAGCGCGTGCCCCTAGGCCCGTGGAAACCGGCGGGCAAGGGGCAGGCGCATGGTTTTTGCCGGGCCTGCGCCTTACAGCGCTGCCACGGCTTCGATCGCCAGCGTATAGGACCTTGCGCCGAAACCCGCAATCGTAGCCATGGCGGCCATGCCGATATAGCTCTTGTGGCGGAATTCCTCGCGCTTGTGGGGGTTTGAGAGGTGAACCTCGATCACCGGCACGGTGATGCCCTTGATGGCGTCGTGAAGGGCGACGCTGGTGTGGGTGTAGGCGCCGCCGTTCAGGATGACGGCCTTGGCGCCGGTGGCATTGGCTTCGTGCAGCCAGTCGATCAGCGCGCCTTCGTGGTTGGATTGGAAGGTTTTGACCGTCAGGCCCAGCTTTTCGCCCTGCGTGACCAGCCGCGCATTGATGTCCGCCAGCGTTTCATGGCCGTAGATATGCGGCTCGCGGATGCCCAGCAGATTGATGTTGGGGCCGTTCAAAACATAGACGGTGCCGGGGAGGGGGCTGGAGTCGGTCATTGTTACCTACCTGTTTAGGGAGTTTTCCTTCTCATACAGGGCAGGGGCGGGGGTGCAAGGGCGCCCCAGGGGCAGGGTGCAAAGGCGCCCCAAGGGGCGGGCGGGCGCGCCCTTGCGTCAGCGTTTACTTGTCGGTTCCGTTGGCTTTGCCCCATTGGCGCGCGGCGGTGTAACCCAGATAGCCGGTGCCGAAGAGCGTGTAGAGCGAGGAGGGAATGCCCTCGAGATAGGTGTTCATCCCCGTGGCGATGGCCTTGGCCATATCGGGCCGAAAGGCGGACAGCACGCCCATCGGAATGGCGCAGAGGATGATGACATACATCACATAGAGGAAGCTGGGCCGCGCCCGGCTGGTCCAGGGATCGGCGGCATTGGCCTCGGCCACGATGGCGGAGAGCTGGGTCTGCAGCGTCTGGAGTTCCTGCGTGCCTTGCAGTTGCAGCAGTTGCAGCTTGGCGGCGTCGCGCTGGGCCTTGTCGGGGATGATCCGGTCGAGCAGGGCGGACACCGGCGAGATCAGCGTGTCGAGCAGAGGCATGGTTCAAGATCCTTTTGGGTGGGAAGGATCTCGGAAAATAACCAAATGGGCGTGATTAGGAAAATGCCGCGCCGGGCGTGATGTCCGGCGCGGCTTTGGAGCATCGTGCGAAAAAGTGAGAACCGGTTTTTCGCTTAAAACGATGCGACCACAAAGAATTACAGCAGTTCCTTGAGCGGAATCCCGGTATCGGCCAGCTTTTCGGGATCGGGGCTGGCGCTTGCCTCGATCAGCTTGCGGCCCTGGACATAGTCCTTGACCACATTGACGCTGTCGATGGCGATCATCCGGCCACCCTTGAGGTAAATCACCGAGAAGCTGCGCGATTCGGGCGATCCGCGCAGCACGGTGCGATCATGGCCCACCGAGAGCCCCGCCGTCTGCAGTTTCAGATCATACTGGTTCGACCAGAACCACGGGAACGCCTTGTAAGGCGCCGGATTGCCCAGAATCGCCTTGGCGACGCAGGTGGCCTGATCATTGGCGTTCTGCACCGATTCGACGCGCATCACCGCGCCGCCCGCATATTCGCAGGCGAAGCTGGCGCAGTCGCCGATGGCATAGATGTCGGGCAGGGAGGTGCGGCACAACTCATCCACATCCACGCCATTGGCGCCCGCCGCGCCCGCCTCGATCAGCGGCGCCACGGCGGCGATGATGCCGATGCCCACGATCACCGCATCGGCGGGGATTTCGCTGCCATCGGCGAGCTTGACACCGCGCACGCGGCCTTGGCCGATCAGCCCGGCCACGCTGACATCGGTGCGCAGATCGACGCCATGAGCGCGATGCTCGGCTTCATAAAAGGCGGAGAGTTCCTCGCCGGCCACGCGGGCCAGCACGCGCGGCGCGGCCTCCAGCAGGGTGACATGGCAGCCCAGTTTGGTGAGCACGGCGGCCGCCTCAAGGCCGATATAGCCGCCGCCGATCACCGCGATGTTTTTCACGCCGCCATCGACTTCGCCCATCAGGCGATCGCAATCCTCGCGGGTACGCACGGCATGGACGCCCGCCAGATCGGCGCCTTCGCCCGAGAGGCGGCGCGGATCGCCGCCTGCCGCCCAGACCAACTGGCCATAGGTGACATCTTCGCCGGTGGAGAGGGTAACAGTGTGCGCTTGCGGATCGACCCTGGTGACTTCCACGCCCAGCAGCAGCTCGATCTCCTTCTCGGTCCAGAACTGGGGCGGGCGGATATAGAGTCGCTCGAAGGTTTTCTCGCGGGCGAAATATTCCTTGGAGAGCGGCGGGCGCTCATAGGGCGGCTCATGCTCGCGCCCGATCAGCGCGATGCTGCCGGTAAATCCCCCCTGACGCAGGGCAATGGCGCATTGCGCGCCTGCATGGCCCCCGCCGACGATCACGATGTCTTTTTGGCTCATGGCGCCACGTTGGCGGAAAAAAACGCGCCGTCAATCGCGAGAGTGGATAGGCCATAACGAAAAAGCCGCTTCCTGCGCGAAGCAGGAAACGGCTTTTTCAATTGGTCGGGACGAGAGGATTCGAACCTCCGACCCCCACACCCCCAGTGTGATGCGCTACCAGGCTGCGCTACGTCCCGACCGGAGGGCGCCCTATATGCGGGGCTTTTCAGGATGGCAAGCACCTGTTTTGCAAAAAGTGATCCGGCAGGCGTTCATGCCTGTGGAAAAATCCTCAAGTGCCGTGGTTTAGCGGTGGCCGATGCGCGCCGGGGCGTTTCGTTGCCTTGCGCGTGAAAGCCTGCTAGGCGCCGCCGCTGGCCGGGGGTGTGCCTCGCGCGGGTTTTTGCGAGCCTTGCGCGCATCGCGCATGATCCCTGGCGCGTGCGATTGTATCGATTCCATCACGAAAGATTCGTCTTATGACCGTTTCCCTCTTGCCCGTGCTGGCCGCCGCCTCTGCCGACAGCCCGCCTGCCTGGCTGCAGTTCCTGCCCTTTATCGGCATGGGTCTGGTCATGTGGTTCTTCCTGCTTCGTCCGCAGATGCAGCAGCAGAAGCAGCAGAAGGCCAAGCTGGAAGCGCTCAAGAAGGGCGATCAGGTGCTGACCGGTGGTGGTTTCATCGGCAAGGTGGTGAAGGTCGATGCCGATTACGTCGATGTCGAACTGGCGCCGGGCCTGAAGGTCAAGGCGCTCAAGTCGACGATCGGCGATGTGATCCCGCCCGCCGGCAGCGCCCCTGCCAACGACTGATCGGATCTGGCCCCGCGGTTGACGCCGCAGGGGCCGATGCCCATCTCCCGCTTTCCTCAATCTTCCCGCGCGTTCTGCCGGGACCGCTGACAGAGCCGCAAACACATGCTCGATTTTCCCCGCTGGAAACAGCTCTGGTTATGGTTCATCGCGCTGGCGGCGATGGCGGCGGCTGTGCCGTCCTTCGTGTCCTTTGCCGGTTACGCATGGCCTGCCGCTCTGCCCAACCCCAAGATCAATCTGGGGCTCGACCTTGCCGGCGGCAGCCACTTGCTGCTGGAGGCCAACCCCGATCAGGTGACGGCGCTGCGCCTCGAATCCAAAGAGGAAGAGGTCCGCAACGCCCTGAAAAAGGCGAGCCACCCCGTCCAGATCGGTGACATCTCGAACAAGGACGGTTCGCTCAGCTTCATGGTGAGCAACCCGGCCGATGTCGATGCCGCGCGCGAAGCCGTGCTGCCGCTGACCAATGGCGCCGGGCTTTCGGGCCAGCGCGACTGGGACATCAAGGTGGTGGACACCACCCGCATCGTGCTGACGCCCACCAAGGCGGGCATCGATCAGGCCGTTTCGGACGCGATGAGCGTGGCCACCGAGGTGATCCGCAAGCGTATCGACGCGCTGGGCACCCGTGAGCCGACCATCATCCGTCAGGGCGCCGACCGCATCGTGGTGCAGGTGCCGGGCCTGAAGGACCCGACCGCTTTGAAGGAACTGCTGGGCAAGACCGCCAAGCTGGAGTTCAAGCTGGTCGACACCACCGCCTCGCCCACCGATGTGCAGTCGGGCATCGCCCCTCCCGGTGACGAGATCGTGCCCTATGCCAGCGGCGCCGGGGCCATGGCGGTCAAGCGTCTGGGCGGCATCAAGGGCGATCAGCTCGCCAGCGCCAAGCAGGTCTTCGAACAGCAGACCGGTGAAGCGCAGGTGCAGATCAACTTCAACCAGGCCGGCGGCGAGAAATTCGCCGCCCTGACCAGCGCGAACGTCAACAAGCCCTTCGCCATCATTCTGGACGGCAAGGTGCTTTCCGCGCCCAACATCAACCAGGCGATCCTGGGCGGCACTGCCGTTATCTCGGGCAGCTTCACGGTGCAGAGCGCCACCCAGCTGGCGATCGCGCTCAATTCGGGCGCGTTGCCGGTGGACCTCAAGGTCGTGGAAGAGCGCACCGTCGGGCCCGACCTTGGCGCCGATTCGATCCAGAAGGGTGCCATCGCCATGGGCGTGGGCACGCTGGCGGTGGTGGTGTTCATGGCCGTGACCTATGGCCGCTTCGGCATGTATGCCAATGCGGCTGTCATCATCAACGTCATCATGATCCTTGGCATCATGGCGGTGTTCAGCACCACGCTGACCCTGCCGGGCATCGCCGGTTTCGTGCTGACCATCGGCGCGGCGGTCGACGCCAACGTGCTGATCAACGAACGCATCCGCGAGGAACGCCACCGGGGCCGCAAGGTCTTCCAGGCGGTGGAGCTGGGTTACAAGGAAGCCAGCCGCACCATCTTCGACGCCAACATCACCCATATCATCTCGGCCGTGCTGATGTTCGTGCTGGGGTCGGGCCCGATCAAGGGCTTTGCCGTGGTGCTGATGATCGGCATCGTCACCTCGGTGTTCACCTCCGTCTATCTCACCCGCATGTGGGTGGCGCTGTGGCTGCGCAAGGCGCGCCCCAACGACATTACGATCTAAGGGGCCGTTGCCATGCGCCTGCTCAAACTCGTTCCCGATCACACCAACATCCACTTTCTGAAGTGGCAGTGGCCCACCACCATCATCAGCGTCGCGCTGATGGTGCTGAGCTGGGTGCTGATTTTCACGCATGGCCTCAATCTGGGCGTGGACTTCGTGGGTGGCCAGATGATCCGCGTCACCTTCACCCAGAGCGCTTCGGCCCCGACCGCGCAATTGCGCAGCGAGGTGGAAGCGCTGGGTTTCGGTGAGCCGATCATCCAGACCTTTGGCGCCCCCAACGAGATCTCGATCCGCCTGCGCCTGCCCGAAGGCTCCGACAAGAACCCCGCCGCCGCCGAGGCCATGGCCAAGACCGTCACCGCCAAGGTGAAGTCTGCCCATGCCGACGCGCGCATCGATGGCATCGATTCGGTCTCGGGCAAGGTCTCGGGCGAGCTGGGCACCGTTGCCATCAAGGCGCTGGGCGCGGCGGCCCTCGCGATCTCGATCTTCATCTGGTATCGCTTTGAATGGCAGTTCGGCGTTGGCGCACTGATCAGCCTTATTCACGACGTGACGCTGGTGCTGGGCCTGTTTGCCATCACCCAGATGGAATTCGACCTGACCACCGTGGCCGCGATCCTGACGGTGATCGGCTATTCACTCAACGACACCATCGTGGTCTATGACCGCATCCGCGAGAATCTGAAGAAATTCCGCAAGATGCCTCTGCCCGAGCTGCTGGACCTCTCGGTCAACGAGACTCTGGCGCGCACCGTGGTAACCTCGGGCACGATGCTGATCACGCTGCTGGCGCTGGCGCTGCTGGGCCCCAAGGTGATCTTCGGCTTCTCGGCCGCGCTCATCCTGGGCATTTTCGTCTGCACCTATTCCTCGATCTATGCCGCGGCCCCGATGCTGATCTGGCTGAAGGTGACGCCCTCCAGCTTCGTCGACACCGAGAGCAAGCTGGACCGTCAGGAAAGGCTGGCGCGCGAACAGCGCTGATCTGTTTCAGCGCTTTTACGAGCTTTGAAGCGCCGGGCGGCCTTTGGACTGGCCCGGCGTTTTGCTGTCAGCGGGCGATGGCGTTCCAGAAGCTGGTGATGGCCTGAGCGTTGGCCTGCCAACTGAAAGAGGCGGCATTGGCGGCAACATCCTGCTGGGCCGGAGGATCGGCCAGAAGCGCCCGCAGAGCCTGAGCAATGGCGTCCGGCGTACGCTCGGCCAGACGGCCCGCGCTGGGGGCCTTCACCACCTCCGCCGCGCCGCCGATGGGCGGGATCACCAGAGGCGTGCCGCAGGCCAGCGCCTCGATCCAGACATTGGCGAGGCCTTCGCGCTCGCTGGGGAGCACCACGGCGTCGGCGGCGCTCATCAGCAGGGGCAGGCGGTCATGGCTGACTTGCCCAAGGACATGGACGCGTTCGGCGATGCCCAACTGTTGCGCTTGATCGCGCAGGGCGGCCTCATCCGCGCCTTTCCCGGCCAGCGCGAGATGGGCTTGCGGGATCTGCGCCAGAGCCGAAAGCGCCAGCCCCTGACCCTTGATGGCGATCAGTGCACCGGGGGTTACGAAAAGCGGCGCGCCTTCGGGCAGGGCGATCTCGCTGAACGAGGCGCGAGCCTGCGCGCGCGGGGTCACCTTGAAGCGCTGATGATCCAGCCCGGTGTAATGGACGGTGATCTTGTCCTCGGGCAGGCCGAAAGCGGCCATATCGGCCTTGAGCGCCCCCGACACCGCCAGCATCCCGGCAGCTTGGGTCCCCGCCGCGCGAATCTGCGCCAGAGCCTTGGGGCGCGTGGCCCAGTAGTGAATATCCGACCCACGCGCCTTGATCGTCAGCGGCAGACCCAGCGCCCTGGCGACGATGGCCGCTGCCGGGCCATCGGGGAAGAAGAACTGCGCATCCACCACATCGAAAGGCGCCTCCGCATGCAGGCGCCGGACCAGAGGCAGGATGGCGCGGGCGATCCGTCCCGGATTGCTGTCGCCGCCGATCAGCGGGATCAGCGTGAAACGGGGATGGTAAACCGTCAGCCCGCCAAGCTCGGACTGCGCCGGGCACTGCGCCAGCGTGGCATAGGGCTCCCGCCGCGCGAGCGGGAAGGGCGGCAGGCCGATGGGGTTGATGACCGTCACATCGGCCTGCCCGCCAGCCGCCACCGCCTTCATCTGATTGGCAACAAAGCCGCCGAACGCCGGGCGCACCGGGGCGGGAAACAGCGTGCTGATCGAGAGGATGCGCAAGGGCGGGTTGGTCATGCCGCTGTTCCTACGCAAGCTTTATGGATCAGCGGTTAAGCTCGGATCAGAGCCTGCGCACCAGCATTTCGGCCACGGCCAGCCATGGCGGATTGTCGATCACCATCTGGCGCTGCCCCACGCCGGGCGGCAGCAGGGCGACGCGGTGGTCGTCGCGGTCGATCAGGCGACCGAAGGCGAAGCGGCCACCGGGGCGGGGCGCCAGCACGTCGCGGTTGACGAGGCGCGAATAATCCTCCGCCGAGATATGCCGCAGCCAGATCTGGTCCCCGGCGCGATATTCGCCCGCGCTGACCTCCACGGTCATGGCGACCAGCGTGGCATCGCCCGACAGGGCTGTGGGCAGGATCGCGTCGCGCGGGGCGGTCAGCGCCTCTGCGCCGCTTTCGACGAGGCGGGCGACGATGCGCGTCTGGCTGTCGGTTTCCGAGCGCACCAGCACCTCGGGCTCGACCTCCAGCGCGGCGGCGATGCGGTTCATCCACACCAGCGAGAGGTTGCGCGTGCCGGTCTCGAGTCGGCCGATCGTCTGCGCCGTGGTGGCGGGCACGCAGCGCGCGGCCACATCGGCCAGGGTCAGGCCCTTCTGCTTACGGATATCGCGGATGCGGTTAATCATGAGCGGTCGGGCCTCTAACCGATATGGTTTAACTGTGTCCTACACTAGCTTGCTTCTGGCATGTTGTCTCGCAATTGTTGCACTGCAATAAGGAGAAAATGAATGAGGCGCCTGCTGGAAGAGCGCGAAATTGCGGCAGAAGGGATCGTTGCAGCAGGGCAGGGCAGCGCTGCATCCGCGAAACAGGCGGGCAGCGGGCGCGGGGCGCGGGCGGTGACGGTTAATCTGGCCGAATCGCCGGTGAGTTGGCTGCATGCGCGCGGCCATCTCAGCGACCGCGAGTTTGCGGCGGGTGAGCAATTGCGCCGCGATTTCGAGGCCGCGCAACTGGCGCCCAGCATCTCGATGCGGTGGGATGGGGTGCGGGTAAAAGGTGGCGCTAACAGCGGCTTGCACGCCAGCGAGCGCCAGATCGCGGCAAAAGCTCGCTTCGATGGCGCGCTGGAGGCCGCGGGCAAGGGGCTGGGCGATGTGCTGTGGCGCGTGGTCTGCGCGGGGGAGGCGCTGGTCGATGCCGAAAAGGCGCTGGCCTGGCCCGCGCGCAGCGGCAAGCTGGTGCTGAAACTGGCGCTGGAAAGGGTGGCGGATTATCACCGCCTGCCATGAGGCAGGCCAAGCCTGAACTTGCCTGCCCTGATCCAGCGCCGTTTCAGCCTTCCACCATTTCCGCCAGTTCCAGCCAGCGTTCCTCGGCGGCATCCTTTTCGGCGCGCGCCTTGTCCAGCCCGGCGGTGAGTTGGGCAAACCGCTTTGGATCGCTGGTGTAAAGCGCCGGATCGGCCAGAGCCGTCTCCAGCTTCACCATATCGCCCTCAAGCTGCTCGATGCGCGCGGGCAGCAGATCGTAATCGCGCTGATCCTTGTAGCTCAGCTTGCCCTTCTTCACCGGCATCGGCGGCGGGGGCGGGGCCTTTTCACCCGTATCGGCCTTGGGCTTGACCGCATTGCGCTGGGTGCGCTGCTTCTGCCAATCGGCATAGCCGCCCGCCACGATGTCCACCTTGCCGCTGCCGTCCAGCCCCAGCGTGACGGTCACGGTGCGGTCGAGGAAATCGCGGTCATGGCTGACGATCAGCACGGTGCCGTCGTAATCGGAAATCACCTCCTGCAGCAGGTCGAGCGTTTCCAGATCGAGATCGTTGGTCGGCTCGTCCAGCACCAGCAGGTTGGAAAAGCGCGCGAATTCACGTGCCAGCAACAGGCGCGAACGCTCGCCGCCCGACAGCGTGCCGACCCGCGCCTCGACCAGACCGGGGTCGAAGAGGAAGTCTTTCAGATAGCCGTGGATATGCTTGCGGGTGCCGCGCACGTCGACCCAATCGCTGCCCTCGGCCACGATATCGCGCACGCGCTTGTCGGGGCTGAGCAGGCTGCGCTGCTGGTCGATCACCACGGCGGAGAGCGATTGCGCCAGCGTCACCGTGCCCTCATCGGGCTCCAACTCGCCGATCAGCATCTTCAACAACGTGGATTTGCCAGCGCCATTGCCGCCGACCAGACCGATGCGGTCACCGCGCTGAATGCGCAGGGAAAAGTCCTTGATGACGGTGCGATCCCCGAATCGCTTCACGATCTTGTCGGCCACGATCACCGATTTGGTTTTCGAGCCATCGCCGGTGATCTGCATCTTGGCCACGCCCTGCGGCGTCATCATCGCCGCGCGCGCCTCGCGCATTTCATAGAGCTTTTCGAGGCGGCCCATGTTGCGCTTGCGGCGCGCGGTCACGCCGCGCTCCTTCCAGTGCTCCTCGATCTTGAGCTTGGCGTCCATCCGCTCGGCGGCGCGGGCCTCCTCGGCATAGACCTGATCTTCCCAGGCCTCGTAGCCACCAAAGCCGATCTCGCGGCGGCGCAGCGAACCGCGATCCAGCCACAAGGTCGCCTTGGTCAGGCGGGTGAGGAAGGTACGGTCGTGGCTGATGACCACAAATGCGCCGTTATAACGCTGCAGCCAGCTTTCCAGCCAGTCGATGGCGTCGAGGTCGAGATGGTTGGTCGGCTCGTCGAGCAGCAGCAGATCGGGCTCGCTGGCCAGAGCCCGGCAGATCGCGGCGCGGCGCTGCTCACCGCCGCTGGCGCTGGCGGCGTTGCGCGACAGGTCGATGCCAAGCTGGCCCGCGATCGATTCCACCTCATGGCGGGGCGGGGCGTCGGGCGCGCGCAGACAATAATCCATCAGCGTTTCGCAGCCGGTGAAATCGGGCGCCTGCTCCAGCGTGATCACACGCGTGCCGGGCTGGACCGAGCGCTTGCCCTTGTCACCCTCCACCGTGCCCGCGATCAGCTTCAGGATCGTGGATTTGCCCGCGCCATTGCGGCCAATCAGCGCCAGCCGGTCACGCGGGGCGATGTTGATGTCGAGACCCTGAAAAAGCCAACCCGATCCCTGAATGAGACCAAGCCCTTCCCAGCTGAGAATAGGTGCTGCTGCCATAGACGCGCGCCCTAGCGCCCCGCGCCATGCCATGGCAAGGGGAACCGGGACCGTAAACCCGGCTTTAAGAGGCAAGGACGATGATTGCGCATGGCTCTTGGAGCTTTACGGTGCCAATATTCACACAGGGTTCAAATGCCACTCCATAATGCTTTGAGCATGAGCAGAGTTTCGCTTTCTCGCATGATGGTGGCGCTGGTGCTGGCGGGCGGTGTGATCGCCGGCGGGCTCGCCTATGGCGATGCGGCGCATGCGGGGCCACCCGATCCGCAGACGCAGGCAAGGCAGGCCGCGCGTTCGGGCGCGGTGCGCTCGCTGCGCCAGATCGAGCAGGAAGTGCTGCCCGGCATGAGCAACATGCAGTATCTGGGCCCCGAATATGATCCGGCCGCCATGGCCTATCGCCTCAAATTCATCCGTCAGGGCCGGGTGGTGTTCGTCGATGTCGACGCGCGCACCGGGCAGATCATCCATGCCCCGCCGCATGGCCGCTGAGGGGCGGCCGGCGGCCTGACCTTTTCGGGCCGCTTGACGTCATCCTTGCTCAACCCCATGTCCATCAGTCCCGCCATGGCGGGTCTCTCATCAAGGAACTTACCTCCATGCGCATTCTGATCGTCGAGGACGAACCGACGCTGGGCCCCCAGCTGAAGAACACGCTGGAACAGAACGGCTATGCCGTCGATCTGTCGACCGATGGCGAGGATGGCCATTTCCTGGGCGCCACCGAGGATTACGATGCCGTGGTGCTCGACCTTGGCCTGCCCGAGATCGATGGGCTGACCGTGCTGGGCATGTGGCGCAAGGAAGGCCGCACCTTCCCGGTGCTGGTGCTGACCGCGCGCGATGGCTGGTCGGACAAGGTGGCGGGCCTCGATGGCGGCGCTGACGATTACCTCGCCAAGCCCTTCCAGACCGAAGAGCTGATCGCCCGCCTGCGCGCGCTGATCCGCCGCGCCTCGGGCAATTCCTCCAGCGAGCTGATCGCCGGGCCGGTGCGCCTCGACACGCGTTCGGGCCGCGTCACGCTGGATGGCGAGCCGGTGAAGCTGACCGCGCAGGAGTATAAGCTGCTGTCCTATCTGCTGCATCACAAGGGCAAGGTGGTCAGCCGCACCGAGCTGATCGAGCATATCTACGATCAGGATTTCGACCGCGATTCGAACACGATCGAGGTGTTCGTCACCCGTATCCGCAAGAAGCTGGGTTCGGATGTGATCACCACGATTCGCGGTCTGGGCTACAGCCTGGACGAGCCTGTCGGCCAGCGCGGATAAGGCGCGGAGTCTAACGTATGGAGGTGGCGGTGAGCGGGGAGGCGCCGATCGATCAGCGTTCATCCGCGCCTGCTGCCCCCTCTGGCTGGTCGCTGTTCCGGCGGGCTTCGGCGACCTCGCATACGGGCTCGCTGGCCCAGCGCATGATGATGATCGCGGCGGTATGGATCTCGATCCTGCTGCTGACCGGTGGTTTCGCGCTCGATTCGGCGCTGAAATCCTTCGTCACGCACAGCTTCGACGAACAGCTCGGCAACACGCTGACCGCCATGGTCGGCAGCACCGAGATCGGCCCGGACGGCGAGATCTTCTTCAACCGCCCGCTGGGCGATCAGCGCTTTATGGAGCCCAATTCGGGCCTCTATTGGCAGATCACCGGCAAGGGGCATGAGGATTACCCCAGCCGCTCGCTGTGGGACCGCAGCCTGAAGGTCACCAGCGACCATTTCGACAACACGCCCCACATCTACGATTCGACCCAGTTCGAGGGCGAGCCGCTGCGGGTGATGGAGCGCTCGATCATCCTGCCGGGCAGCAACACCGTCTGGCGTTTCACCGTGGCCCAGCGCCGCAGTGAGCTGGACGGCCAGATCCACCGCATCCGCACCATCCTGATCGAGAGCTTTGCCGTGCTGGGCCTGGGCCTGCTGCTGATGGCGGCGGTGCAGAGCCTCTATGGCCTTTCGCCGCTGCGCCGCGTGCGCCTGGCGCTGCAGGAGATGCGCTCGAAGGGCTCCAGCCGGGTGGAGGCGCCGCTGCCGCTGGAAGTGCAGCCGCTGGTGGAAGAGCTGAACACGCTGCTCGCCCATAATGAGCGGCAGGCCGAGGAAGCGCGTACTCACGCCGGCAATCTGGCCCATGCGCTGAAGACGCCGCTGGCGGTGGTGACCACGGCGGCCAGCGCCCAGGCTCCCGATCTGGCCGAAACCGTGCTGCGTGAGGCGGCGGCGATGCGCCGTCAGGTGGACCACCATCTGGCCCGCGCGCGCGCCGTGGGCCGGCGCGGCGCCGGGCAGGCGCGCGCGGGTGTGTGGGGCAGCGCCGAGGCGGTGGTGCGCGCGGTGACGCGGCTCTATGAGCAGGCGCGCTTCGACCTCGACGGCAATCATGAGGCCAGCGTCGCCATCGAGCGGCAGGATCTGGACGATCTGATGGGCAACCTTATCGAGAATGCCGCGAAATATGGCGGGGGCAGCGTGTTCGTCACCGTGGACGCGGCGCCGGGCGACGCGGACTTCTGCGAGATCTGGGTGGAAGATGATGGGCTCGGTATTCCCGAGGCCGAACGCACCCGTATCTTCGACCGCGGCGCGCGGCTGGATACCGGCAAGCCGGGGACCGGGCTGGGGCTGGCCATCGTGCGCGATGTGGTGGAAATCTATGGCGGCACCGTCGAACTCGGCGAGAGCGAGGATATGGGCGGGCTGCTGGTGAAGATGAAACTGCCCCGGACGCAGGGGTAAGATTTCCGGTTTTTGGAGGTTCGCCTCCGGCGGGCAAAGGGCCATCGCCCTTTGCAATCCCTTTATTGTCGGCGTTTGCGCGACGGGTTCGGCGTTGGATGTCGGACGCGATGCGGCAACTATTGTAAGCCGCTTCGCGGAAGAGGAATGACCGCGAAGTTAGGGGGAGCGGACAATTGTTTAAAGCCAGTCCCGCAAGTGTCGTCGTTACCGCAAGTTTGGATTGCGGTTGACTATCATGATCCGGGCGATCTTCGTAGCACTACAGGTGACCACCATGGCGTAATCTTTATCCCAAGGGTGATCAGTCTCTCGCGTGACGAAAACAATGACCGACGCATAGCCCGGGTATATTTCAGAGACGTGATTGCCCTTCGCATACCAACGATGAAGGTATTCGATTATTTCCTTAGGGCCTTGCGCCAAGATCTTGCCGTCGTCCGACAGGACAACCGCCTCTGGCGTTAAAAGCTCGTCAATTTGTGAGAAGTCACCGCTCTCAATTGCAGCAGGTAGCACTTTCTCGGCGTGCCAAACACCTTCTGAAACCGGCGGAATGATCGAGGCGTGTGCAGTACCTGACAGTGCGCAAAGCGCAGCTAATCGAAGTAGAAAACGCATCATGGCATAAAGTATAGCACTCCTTGAAGCGACCGCAATGTTGTCGTGTCCGGTAGGTCAGTTTTCGATCTAAAAATCGGATTTAACGGTGGAGGATGGCCCACGTGCAACCACGAAAGCGCCGCAGGCAAACCTTATCACAACGCAGCAAACCGCACCCAACGCCGAACCCGAGGCGCAAGGCAGACAGTAAAGGGAGCGCGAGGGTGTAACACCCTCGCATCTTCCACTTTAAACCTAATCAACCAACCTGCTTGGCCTGCTCATGATGGCGGATCACTTCATCGATGATGAAGCGCAGGAACTTTTCCCCGAAATCCGGATCGAGATGCGCATCCTCGGCCAGCTTGCGCAGGCGCTCGATCTGGCGCTCCTCGCGGCCGGGGTCGCTGGCGGGCAGTTCGTGCTCGGCCTTGTAGGCGCCCACGGCCTTGGTGATGCGAAATCGCTCGGCCAGCATGTGAATCAGCGCGGCATCGATGTTGTCGATGCTGTTGCGGAAACCGGCAAGCACCGGGTCGGACGTGGCGGAGAGATCGGACATGCTCTGCCCGCTAGCACGGCCTGCCTGTAAATTCCAAGATATGATGCAGCGATGCCCGCATTGTTGCGCCGTGCCGAAAACATATCCGCCGCGCCGCCCACGATATTCGCCTCATTCGACCTTCGGCCAGCCCGATAGGACTTGCCATTGTGCCCTCAGGCGAGCAATGGCTCTGCGGTGATGACTGCCCAGATTATCCCCCTCCGCGGCCAGAAGGGCGACACGCCCGCCAAGCCCTCGCTCGACCCCATCCTGGCGCTGACCGCGCCGGGCATGAACGCCGTGAACGCGGTGATTCTCGACCGGATGCAGAGCGAGATTCCGCTGATTCCCGCGCTGGCCGGGCATCTGATCTCGGGCGGGGGCAAGCGCATGCGCCCTATGCTGACGATCGCCTGCGCCGAGCTGATCGGCTATCAGGGCAACCGCCACCACAAGCTGGCCGCCGCCGTGGAGTTCATCCACACCGCCACGCTGCTGCATGACGATGTGGTCGATGGCTCGGATCTGCGCCGGGGCAAGGAAACCGCCAACATCGTCTTCGGCAATCCCGCCACGGTGCTGGTGGGCGATTTCCTCTTCAGCCGCGCTTTCGAGCTGATGGTGGAAGACGGCAGCCTGAAGGTGCTGAAGATTCTCGCCGGCGCCAGCGCGATCATCGCCGAGGGCGAGGTCGACCAGCTCACCGCCCAGCGCCAGATCGAGACCAGCGAGGAGCGCTACCTCTCGATCATCGGCGCCAAGACCGCCGCGCTGTTCTGCGCCGCCTGCCGCATCGCCGCCGTCGTGGCCGAGCGCGGCGAGGCCGAAGAACGCGCTCTGGACGACTACGGTCGCAATCTGGGCATCGCCTTCCAGCTGGCCGACGACGCCATCGATTACGACTCGGATGCTCACGAGATGGGCAAGGCCAAGGGCGACGACTTCCGCGACGGCAAGATGACCCTGCCGGTGATCCTGGCCTACGCGCGCGGCAATGACGAGGAGCGCCAGTTCTGGCGCGACGCCATCGCGGGCTTCTGCACCAGCGACGAAGATCTGGCCCACGCGGTGAAGCTGATCGCGAAATATGACACGGTATCGGCGACGCGTGAGCGGGCGCGGCATTTCGCCCAGCGGGCGATTGATGCGATTGCCGGGTTCCCCGCCAGCGAGGCTCGCGCCGCTATGGGCGAGGCGGCTTTGTTCGCGGTTTCTCGCAGGTATTAAGTTAAAGGAAAATGCGAGGGGGTTACCCCCTCGCGCTCCCATAACGTCTTCCGGCGAGAGGGCGGTGGCGCCGAACTGGTGCGCCTCGGCTCTCCACCTGCGCAGCTTGGGGCGCCGCAGGCTTTCCAATCCCTGATCCCGCGCTGTCCTATCGTTCCTGCCTGCGGCGCTGCAAGCTGTGCGCCTTGGCCGAACCCTTGGCGCAACGTGGACATTAAAGGGAGCGCGAGGGCGATGGCCCTCGCATCTTCACTTTCTCCTTTAATTCCCCCAAAGCCCGCAGCGTGACCACTCTGCCCATCCACGCCGTCCTCCCTGACCTGCTCGCGGCCTTGCGCGCTGGCCCTAATGCCGTGCTGATTGCCCCGCCCGGCGCGGGCAAGACGACCAGCGTGGCGCCCGCCTTGCTTGATCAGCCTTGGTGCACGGGCAAGGTCATCCTGCTCAGCCCACGCCGTGTCGCCGCGCGCGCCGCTGCCGAGCGCATGGCTGAAATCATGGGCGAGAAGCCGGGGCAGACGGTCGGCTACCTCACCCGCATGGACAGCAAGCAGAGCGCCGCCACGCGCATCCTGATCGTGACCGAGGCGATTTTCGTCTCCACGATCCTGTCCGATCCCGAGCTGTCTGGCATCTCCGCCGTGCTGTTCGACGAGGCGCATGAGCGGCATCTCGATTCCGATCTGGGTCTGGCGCTGGCGGTGGAGTGCCAGCAGGTGCTGCGCGAGGATCTGCGCATCGTGCCCATGTCCGCCACCATCGATGGCGAGCGTTTTGCCGGCCTGCTGGGCGCCAATGTCCCGGTGATCGAGAGCGAGGGCAAGGCTTATCCGCTCGAACACCGCTGGCTTGGCGCCGCGCCGGACAAGCGCACCGATGAGGCGATGGCCACGGCGATCCTGACGGCGTGGCGCGAAACGGATGGCGATCTGCTGGCCTTCCTGCCCGGCGTCGGCGAGATAGAGCGCACGCGGGATCGCCTGACCGAGCGCCTGCGCGATGTCCCGATCCTGCCACTGCATGGCCAATGTGAGCCCGCCGCCCAGCGCGCTGCGATCCGCCGCGATCCCGAGGGCCGCCGCCGCATCGTGCTGGCGACCAGCATCGCGGAAACCTCGCTGACCCTCGATGGGGTGAGTGTGGTGGTGGACAGTGGCCTCTCGCGCCGCCCGGAGTTCGACAAAGCGGCGGGCGTGACACGGCTGATCACCACGCGGGCCTCTCAGGCCTCGGCGGCGCAACGTGCGGGGCGTGCGGCGCGTCAGGGGCCGGGCGTGGCCTATCGGCTGTGGGAAGAGGCGGCCCATGCCGGTCGCGCCGCCTATGATCCGCCGGAAATCCTGACCAGCGATCTGGCACCTTTGGCTTTGTCGCTGGCGCAATGGGGGGCGGGTGATGCGCAGGCGATGGCGTGGATCGATTCGCCGCCCGCTGCCGCCATGGGTGCGGCGCGGGCCAAGCTGACCTCGCTGAATGCGCTGGATGAGGAGGGCCGCATCACCGATCACGGGCGCGCCATGGCGGCTTTGCCTATGGGGCCAGAGCAGGCGCATATGCTGCTCTACGCCGCCGCGCATGGGGCGAGTGAGGAAGCCGCAGTCTTGGCCCTGCTGCTTCAGGAACGCGCTCTGGGCGGGCGGGGCGAGGATCTGGCTGCCCGCGCCGACCGTTGGCGCCATGATCGCGGCGCCAAGGCCGAAACCGCGCGGCAAATGGCGCGCAATTGGGCCAAGCGGGCACGCAGCCTGGTGAAACAGCAAACCGACGATGCCCCGCCGCCTGGCGTGCTGTTGGCTGAAGGCTTCCCCGACAATCTGGCCAAGCGTCGGGACGCGAAGGGTGAGGAATGGATCGCCGCCGGGGGCAGGGGGCTGATTCTCGATCCGCTTAGCCCTCTGGCCCGCGCGGAGTATCTTGCCGTGGGCGAGGCGCAGGGGCAGGCCAAGGGCGCGCGCATCACCGGCGCCATCGCATTGACCGAAGCCGAGGTGCTGCAGCACCTGCGTCATCGTATCGAGCGCAAGCCCACCCTGCGCTGGGTGGCGGATGAACGCCGCGTCGAGGCTCTGCTGGAGCAGCGTCTGGGGGCGATTACCTTTGCGCGGGGCAGCGACCCTTCGCCCGATCCCAAGGCGATTGCGGCCTTCCTCTGTGTGCGCATCCGGGCCGATGGGCTGGATCTGCTGCCTCTGGGCAAGGCCAGCCAGTCGCTGCTGCGCCGGGCGCGCTATGCGGGGATTGAGGCGCTGTCCGATGAAAGCCTGCTGGCCGATCTGGAGGAATGGGCCGCACCGCATCTGGTGCGCCGGCTGGAGAATGCAAACCTTGGCGCGCTGCATCAGGCCTTGCTGGATCGGCTGGGCTGGGATGGCAAGCAGGCTCTGGACAAGCTTGCCCCTCAGGAGTTCCGCAGCCCCGCACGCACCACCCATGCCATCGATTATGACGATCCGGGCGGCCCCTCGGTGGAGATTCGCGTGCAGGCGCTGTTCGGGCTGGATCGCCATCCCGGCTTCGGTCAGCCCAGCCAGCCCTTGCTGCTGAAGCTGACTTCTCCGGGCGGCAAGCCGATCCAGACGACGCGCGATCTCCCGGGTTTCTGGCGCGGAAGCTGGCGCGATGTGGTGAAGGATATGAAGGGCCGTTACCCCAAACACCGCTGGCCCGATGCGCCATGGGACGAGGACCCGAGCCTGAAAACCAAGAACGCCTTCGAGGCGCAACGCAGGCCTTGAATCCGGGGCTGCGACCGACCTCAAGGCCGAACCCGTGGCGCGATGCTGACAACACAAGGGAGCGCGAGGGTGATGACCCTCGCATTTCCTTTTTTCTTCTACGTCGTTCTTTCCTCCATAGGCCTTAACTCCGGCTTGATTTTGGCGTGATTCGCGGTCAAGGAAACGCCCATGACCGCACGCATCTATCAGCGCCCCAAGAACGCCATGCAGTCGGGCAAGGCCCTGCTTGGTGAGTGGCTCCTCGAATTCGCGCCCGCCGAGGCGCGTCGTCCTGACCCGCTGATGGGCTGGGCCGGGTCGAGCGACACGCAGGCGCAGGTGACGCTGAAGTTCGGCTCGCAGGCAGAGGCTCAGGCCTATGCCGATCTTTATGGCATTGCCGCCACGGTGCACGCCACGCCGCCGCGCCGCCTGAAGATCCAGGCCTACGCCGACAACTTCCGCTGATCGATCCGCCGTTACGGCACTTAAAAGGCCCGCGCTTCGCAATGGAGCGCGGGCCTTTTGCGTTGTTTTTGTCACAAAACCGCCTTGCCTAATCGATCCGACCTCGCCATAGGGCGCTCCGGGAGTCGGTCGGACGTTTGCGCTCGCCAACCTGGTCAGGTCCGGAAGGAAGCAGCCACAACGGGTTGCGGCGGGTCGGCCGGCTCCTATCGAAGCAAAGAGGCTGGTGGAAACACCGGCCTTTTTTGTTGCCGTTATGCGGGGATGACGCCGGGGCGCCATTCGACAAACCGGCGCCGCGCGCCTAACATAAGGCCATATGGTCGATTCATCCGACATCTCCGGCGATTTCGCCGATGACGAAGCCCCCTCCGCCGCCGAGTTGGAGGCTGCCGGGCAATCGGCGATGTTCGGTGACCCCGAACCTGCGCCCAAGCCTGCTGCTCCGCCTGCCGTGGCCGCCGCCCCGGCGCAGCCCTATCGCGTGCTGGCGCGCAAATATCGTTCCCAGACCTTTGCGGAGCTGATCGGTCAGGACGCCATGGTGCAGACGCTGGCCAACGCCATCCGGCGCGAGCGGCTGGCCCATGCCTTTCTGATGACCGGCATTCGCGGGGTGGGCAAGACCTCCACCGCGCGTCTCATCGCCAAGGCGCTCAACTGCGTCGGGCCGGATGGCAAGGGCGGGCCGACGATCGACCCTTGCGGCGTCTGCGAGCCTTGCGTTGCCATTGCCGAAGGCCGCCATATCGACGTGATCGAGATGGACGCCGCCAGCAACACCGGCGTGGACGACGTGCGCGAGATCATCGAGGCGGTGCGCTATGCGGCGGTTTCGGCGCGCTACAAGATCTATATCGTCGACGAAGTTCACATGCTGTCGCGCAATGCTTTCAACGCGTTGCTCAAGACACTTGAGGAACCGCCGGCGCATGTGAAGTTCCTTTTCGCCACCACCGAGGTCGACAAACTGCCGGTCACGGTGCTGTCGCGCTGCCAGCGTTTCGACCTGAAGCGCATCCCGGCGCCGCTGCTGGCCGATCACTTCGCAGGCATCTGCAAGAAGGAAGGCGTCGAGGCCGAGCCCGAGGCTCTGGCCATGGTGGCGGAAGCCGCCGAGGGTTCGGTGCGCGACGGTCTCTCGATCCTCGATCAGGCGATTGCCCATGCCGATCTGGCAGGCGACGCCGAGGCTGGCCGCACGCTGGTCACCGCCGAGCAGGTTCAGGAGATGCTGGGCCTTGCCGACAAGACGGTGCAGCGCCGGTTGTTCACCGCTCTGCTGGGCGGGGATGGCGCGGCTTTGCTCGATGTGGTGGCGGCGCAGTTTGCTTTGGGCGTCGAGCCGCTCTCGCTGATGCGCAGCGCGATGGAATTGACCCATCGCGTCACCGTGGCGCAGCTCGGCAAGGGGCAGGCCACCGCCATCTCCGAGGATGAACGTGCCGCCCTGCGCGATTGGTCCGAGCGTCTGACGCCCGGCCAGTTGCATCGCCTGTGGCAATTGCTGCTCAAGGGCTTCGAGGAGGTCAAGACGGCGCCCGATCCGCTGGTGGCCGCCGAAATGGCGCTGCTGCGCTGCGTCCATGCCGCCGATATGCCTGATCCGGGCCAGTTGGTGAAGCGCATCGAGGCTGCTGTCGCCAGCGGTGCTCTGGCCGCGCCTGCCATGGCGGGTGGTGAAGCGCCCGCTGCCGCGCCCGTCGCTCAGGCCCCCGCCGATCTGGGCTGGGAGGCTTTGGTCGAGCAGGTGGAGCATGGCTCGATTCCCCTTGGCAGCATGATGCGCATTCAGGTGCGAGTGATCGATCTGAAACCGGGGCGTCTGGTCTATGAGCAGGCGCCGGGCTTCCCGGACGATATCTCGGGCGATCTGCGCCATGGCCTGAACCGCGCCACGGGCCTCAACTGGGAGGTTGAGCGCCGTTCGGAAGGCGGCCAGCCCACGCTGATCGAGGTGCAAACCGCAGAGCGCGCCGCCAAGCTGGCCGAGGTGCGCTCCTCTCCCCTGATGCAGGCCGCGATGGCCGCTTTCCCCAAGGCCGAACAGGTCGAGGATGATCCTTCTGCCGCGCCCGCGCGCCGGCAGGGCAATTGGAGTCGCTGAAATGAAGTCGATGGAAGAGATGATCCAGGCCGCGCAAGCCGCTGCCGAAACGATCCAGAAGCAGATGAACGAAACCCAGGGCAAGCTCGACCAGCTTGAGGTCGAGGGCGCGGCAGGCGGTGGTCTGGTCAAGATCCGCGCCAGCGCCAAGGGCCGTGTGATCGGCGTTTCGGTGGATGACAGCCTGCTGGCGCCTTCCGAAAAGGGCATTCTGGAGGATCTGATCGCGGCCGCCTTCAACGATGCGCGCGCCAAGGCCGATGCCGTGGCCAGCGCCGAACTGGCCAAGGCGCAGCAGGGCATGGGCCTGCCGCCGGGCTTCAAGCTGCCGTTCTGATTAAGTTTTACCGGATGGCGCGGGCAGGGCTGTCAACCGCCCGCAACGCGCCATCCACATTCCTGAACTTTCCGCCCATTGCGCTGTTTGCCAAGGCTCCCCATATCTTCAATCGAAAGCCGGGTTGCCGTTGTAAGGCATAAGGCCCGTGCAGCGTGATGATGACGCGCGATTGGATGGATATGACCGAAACGCTTCTTCCCCTTCTGCCCCTGCGAGACATCGTGGTGTTCCCCGGCATGGTGGTTCCCCTGTTCGTGGGCCGCGAAAAATCCGTGGCCGCGCTGGAAGCCGCCATGGCCGGTGACAAGGACATCTTCCTGCTGGCCCAGCTCGACCCGGCCTGCGACGATCCGCATGCCGACGATCTCTACGATGTGGGCGTGGTCGCCAGCGTGCTACAGCTTCTGAAGCTCCCCGACGGCACGGTGCGCGTGCTGGTCGAGGGCCAGTCGCGCGCCAAGCTGGGCGAGCTGAAGGAAGAGGCCGATCTGCTGATGGCGCAGGTCGAGCCGATCGAGCCTGTCGAGGCCGAGGGCGCCGAAGTCGCCGCCATGATGCGCAGCGTCGTCGACCAGTTCGGCGAATACACCAAGCTGAACAAGAAGCTGTCTCAGGACGCGGGCGATCAGCTCGGCGATATCGAGGATGCCAGCAAGCTGGCCGATTCGGTCGCCGCGCATATCAGCGCCAAGGTGGCCGACAAGCAGGCGCTGCTCTCGCAGACCGATCCGCTCAAGCGGCTGGAGATGGTCTTCGGCTTTATGGAAGGCGAGCTGGGCGTGCTCCAGGTGGAGCGCCGCATCCGTGGCCGCGTGAAGCGCCAGATGGAAAAGACCCAGCGCGAATATTACCTCAACGAGCAGTTGAAGGCGATCCAGAGCGAGCTGGGCGGCGGCGACGATGGCGAGGCCAATGAAATCGCCGAGCTGGTCGAGAAGATCGCCAAGCTCAAGCTCTCCAAGGAAGCGCGCGCCAAGGCCGAGGCCGAGGTCAAGAAGCTGAAAACCATGCAGCCGATGAGCGCCGAGGCGACCGTCGTGCGCAACTATCTCGACGTGCTGCTGGGCCTGCCCTGGGGCAAGAAGAGCAAGCTGAAGAAGGACATCGGCGCGGCCCAGGCCATTCTCGATGCCGATCACTATGCGCTCGACAAGGTCAAGGACCGGATCATCGAGTATCTCGCGGTTCAGGCGCGCACCAACAAGCTGAAGGGGCCCATCCTGTGCCTCGTCGGCCCGCCGGGCGTGGGCAAGACCTCGCTGGGCAAGTCGATCGCCAAGGCTTGCGGGCGTGAGTTCATCCGCCAGTCGCTGGGCGGCGTGCGCGACGAGGCCGAGATTCGTGGCCACCGCCGCACCTACATCGGCTCGATGCCGGGCAAGATCGTGTCCAACCTGAAGAAGGCTGGCACGGCCAATCCGCTGTTCCTGCTCGATGAGATCGACAAGCTGGGCCAGGATTTCCGTGGCGATCCGGCCTCCGCGCTGCTCGAAGTGCTCGATCCCGAACAGAACGCCAAGTTCCAGGACCATTATCTGGAGCTGGACGTGGATCTGTCTGACATCATGTTCGTCTGCACCGCCAACAGCCTGAACCTGCCTCAGCCGCTGCTCGACCGTATGGAGATCATCCGCCTCGAAGGTTACACCGAGGATGAGAAGGTCGAGATCGCCGAGCGCCATCTGGTGGCCAAGCAGGTCGAAGCCCATGGCCTCAAGAAGGGCGAGTTCGAGCTGACCGAGCCCGCGCTGCGCGACCTCATCCGCTACTACACCCGCGAGGCGGGCGTGCGTACCCTTGAGCGCGAAGTGGCGCGTCTGGCCCGCAAGAGCCTGCGTCGCATCCTTGAGGGCAAGGAAGCCAAGGTCACCATCACGCCGGAGAATCTGGCCGATTACGCCGGTGTCCGCAAATTCCGTCACGGCGAGTCCGATGATGAGAATCAGGTGGGCGCGGTGACGGGTCTGGCCTGGACCGAGGTCGGCGGCGAGCTGCTCACCATCGAAAGCGTGACGGTGCCTGGCAAGGGCGCGGTGAAGACCACCGGCAAGCTGGGCGAGGTGATGAGCGAAAGCGTGCAGATGGCCTTCAGCTTCGTGAAGGCGCGGGCGCCCGCCTATGGCATCAAGCCCTCGCTGTTCAACCGCAAGGATCTGCACATCCACTTGCCCGAGGGCGCGGTGCCCAAGGATGGCCCTTCGGCGGGCATCGGCATGGTCACGGCCATGGTTTCCACGCTGACGGGCATTCCGGTGCGCGCCGATGTGGCGATGACCGGCGAGGTGACGCTGCGTGGCCGCGTGCTGGCCATCGGTGGTCTCAAGGAAAAGCTGCTGGCCGCGCTGCGCGGCGGCATCAAGACCGTGCTGATCCCCGAGGAGAACCGCAAGGATCTGGCCGAAATCCCCACCAACATTCTGGAGGGGATGGAGATCGTGCCGGTGGCCCATGTCGATGAGGTGCTGGCGCGTGCTCTCACCAGCCGTCCCGAGCCCATCGAGTGGACCGAGGCGGACGATCTGGCCAGCCAGCCGGGAGCGGCGCCGATTGCGCCTGCAGGGCCTGCTGCCACGGCGCATTGAGGACGTAAGGGAAGGTGCGAGGGGGTTACCCCCTCGCGCTCCCGTGACGTCTCCCGGCGAGATGGCGGTGGTTTCCTGACCGGCGTGTGCGAACTCTCCACCTGCGCCGTCCCGACTTGCGGCCATTAACCATATCTCCATGCCGCGACTCGTATCCTCGTGAGTCGCGGCATTGATTTGTTCCGTGCAAATGTTGTCTTTGGTCGCACGCAGGGCCCCTGATGGCCTCAAAACAGGGGATAATCGGCGCTTTTCGGGCTTTTTTGGCTTTGACAGAGGCTTTGAAAGCCGCTCAATTCCCCGCGCTTTGCGAGGCGATTCAAGATTTCAACTTTTAAACACTCCTAGGGGGTTCCCATAATGAACAAGAACGATCTCATCGGCGCGGTTGCCGAGGCCAGCGGTCTGACGCGCAACGACGCCACCAAGGCGGTCGAGGGTGTTTTCGATTCGATCACCGGTGCGCTGAAGGCTGGTGACGAAGTGCGTCTGGTGGGTTTTGGCACTTTCTCGGTGGCCAAGCGCAAGGCCTCGACCGGCCGCAACCCCCGCACCGGTGAGCCGATGCCGATCAAGGCCTCGTCGCAGCCCAAGTTCAAGGCCGGCAAGGGCCTGAAGGACGCGGTCAACTGATCGCGCCGGGCAGGGCCTTCTTCGCCTCGGAGGCCCGCCTGATCTGAAAGTCTGCCAGACTTGAAAAACCCCGCGCCGGAATCGACCGGCGCGGGGTTTTGTTTTGGCGTGCAGCGCCGCAGGCCATCAAATCATGAAATGCCGTGCTGCGCAGGCGATGCTAAAGCCCGCACCGCCGCGCCCTTGCCCCAAGGCCGAACCCGAAGCGCAACGCAGACATCCATGGGAGCGCGAGGGGGTAACCCCCTCGCATTGCCCTTTTTACCTTCAATCGTCAGAAACGATCTCACGCGTGGCAGCGGCATAAAGTGCGATGGCCGCCGCGTTGGAGACGTTCAGGCTCTCCATCGCCTCGCTGATCGGCAGGCGGGCGAGGGCATCGCAATGTTGGGTGATGTTGTGGCGCATGCCTTCACCCTCGGCGCCCAGCACCAGCGCGACCGGTCCGGCGGGCAGGGCCTCGGCCAGCGTGCCCTCGGCTTCACCGGCCAGACCGATGCGCCAGTAACCGGCCTCGGCGATTTCCTCCAGCGCGCGGGCCAGATTGACGACGCGCACCCAGGGCACGATTTCCAGCGCGCCGCTGGCCGATTTGGCGACCACACCCGATTCGGGTGGGGCATGCCGGTCCTGCGTGATGATGGCCGCCGCATTGAAGGCCGCCGCCGAACGGAGAATCGCCCCGACATTATGCGGATCGGTCACCTGATCGAGCACCACGATCGGGCGCGAGGGATCTTCATCGAGCACATCGTCGAGGAAAATGTCCTCCAGCGGCTCGCATTCCAGCACCAGACCCTGATGCGGCGCATCCTTGGCCACCAGGCGGCCCAGATCGACCGGCTGGCAGTAATCGACGTTGAAGCCCTCGGGCAGTTCGCCATCGAGGCTGGCGATGCCCTCGCGCGTGGCCCAGAGCTTGCGATGCATGCGATTCGGGTTCTTGAGCGCGGCCTCGACCGCATGGCGGCCCCACAGGCGGACGGGGCCCTTGTTGCTGCGCCCGCTGCCGCGTCCGCCCTGCATGCGACCCGCGCGGCCGCGCATGGCCTTGCCGCGCTTCTCGCCGTCTTGGTTATTGTCGCCATGTCTGGCCATCGGATGATCCTTTTTTCAAAAATTTTTCCGCCCATGCCAAGACTGGTGTTGACAGGCAAGGCTCATGTCCTCATAGGGCCGGTCCTCGGCTGAACGGACCCACTCAAACGGGTCCTTAGGGGGAGACCCCAAACACAGCAATCTCAGTCATTTGACTGCGATTATACGGTGTGGACAGATGGCCGAGTGGTTAAAGGCAGCAGACTGTAAATCTGCCCGCGTGAGCGTACGCTAGTTCGAATCTAGCTCTGTCCACCACCGTTTCTCCAAGCCCCGGCGGGGCTTGGTCCTCACGGTCTTCCGATGTGCTTGAGGCAGCCGGAACCTTCGGGTTCGGCGCCGGAATGGCTTTCCGGATCACTCTCCCTTTCTGGCTGCATCGCGCAACTGGCTCTGGCTTGTGTGTTAAATGTGTAATACACGCGGTCAGCTTTTGTTGTCGCATCACTTTGGCGAAAAACCGGTTCCTACTTTTTCGCAGGGTGCTCTTTCCCCGGCGCAGGATGGCAAGTCGCTTGTCGCCGCGCCCGCCAAGCCCTAGAGGACGCGCATGCCTGGTGAACTTCTCGACAATCAGGGCCGCGGCGCGGCCAGCTGGCACTGGCCGGCAGTCCATCCCGAAGCGCGCAAATTTGCCGCTGTTGCCGCGGTTGCCGCTCTGGCGGCGCTGTTCCTGGTGGGGCAGTGGCTGGCCTGGCCGCTCGGCATCCTGACCTATTGCATCTGCGCCTTCTTCCGCGATCCGCTGCGCGTGACGCCCAAGGGCGACCGGCTGATCGTGGCGCCCGCCGACGGTCTGGTGACGCTGATCCAGAAGGTGCCGCCCCCGCGCGAGCTGGCGATGGACGATGGCACGGGTTCGCCCAGCCTGGGCACCGCGCCGGTGACGCGCATCTCGATCTTCATGAGCGTGTTCGATGTTCACATCAACCGCTCGCCGATCGGCGGTACGGTGCGCCGCGTGGTCTATATTCCGGGCAAATTCCTCAACGCCGACCTCGACAAGGCCAGCGAAGAGAATGAGCGCCAGCACATCCTCGTCGATCAGGGCAATGGCACGCTGATCGGCTTCACGCAGATCGCGGGCCTTGTCGCGCGCCGCATCGTGCCTTTCGTCAAACCCGGCGACATCATCGCCGCGGGCCAGCGGGTTGGCCTGATCCGCTTCGGTAGCCGCGTGGATGTCTATCTGCCCGAGGGCACCGAGCCGCTGGTGCTGCTCGGCCAGCGCATTGTGGCGGGTGAAACCGTTCTGGCCCAGATCGGCCATGGATCGCTGATCGAGGGCGTCAGCCAGTGAAGCCACGCCGCCGTTTTGATCGCAGAGCACGTCTGCCCGGCGGCTTGCCTTTGCGTGCGGTGATTCCCAATGCCATCACCTCGGGCGCGCTGTGCTGCGGTCTGACCGGCATTCGCTTCGCCATTCAGGGCGATTGGCAGAAGTCGGTGCTGGCGGTGATTCTGGCCGGGATGCTCGATGGCATCGATGGCCGGGTTGCCCGCATGCTCAAGGCCCAGTCGCGTTTCGGCGCCGAGCTTGACAGCCTGTCGGATTCGATTTCCTTCGGCGTGGCGCCTGCGCTGATCGTCTTCCTGTGGTCGCTTCAGGATGTGCCGCGCCTGGGCTGGTTCGCCGCGCTGGCTTTCGCCATCTGCTGCGTGCTGCGTCTGGCGCGCTTCAACGCCCAGATCGACACGCCTGACCTGCCTCACAAATCGGCGGGCTTCATCACCGGCGTGCCTGCGCCGGTGGGGGCGGGGCTGGCGTTCCTGCCGATGTATCTGTGGCTGGCCAGCGGCAATGATCTGTTCCGCCAGCCCGTGCTGGTCGGTTGCTGGATGGCCGCGACAGCTTTCCTGATGATTTCCAGCCTTGCCACGCTGAGCTGGCAATCTTTGCGCCCGCGTCGCAGCATCCGGCTGGAACTTCTCGCCCTGTTCGGCTTGGTCTTTGCCGCCCTGCTGAGCGAGCCCTGGCTGACGCTGGCCGGCATCTGCATCGTCTATCTGGCTTTGGTGCCCGTGGGGCTGGTGTCTTACGCGCGGGTCAAGCGGCAGCGCGCATTGCGGCAGCAGGACGACGAAGCGACCGTGGCTTGATGCCGCCGCCCAGCGTTGCGGTCTGGTTGCTTACCACGCCGAACTCGGGGCGATAGACCATTGCCGGCGCCGGATCGGCCGAGGTGGAGAGGGTGATCGCGCTGATCGTGCGGATCGGGTCCGTGGCGGCCATCTCTTCGCGAAGCTGGGCGAACAGTTGCTTGAACTGCTTCCAGCTTCCGGCGATCGAGCGCCCGGCCAGCAGGGGCGTACCGATCATGGCGCCATCGATCAGAAGTGCAGACATCGTCATCACTGAACCCTCCACATGGCGCCGATGGCTTGCATCACGCGCCGACCAAAGCTGTTGCCCCAGAATACTGTTGCCAATGCGTTCCACCTGTTTATAGCTTGTGGATAAACGCTTGAGTAATCGTCCTGATCCGTAGTGGATCTAAGCAATGACCGAGATATTCACGTTTTGTTCCGTTCCGTCAAGCGGAATCTGCGTCAGGGCGATCCATGCTTGCGATCAGCCCATGGCTGCTGCCCCACAATTCCCTCTGGATTTTCTCCCGAACCGGGGCTAAAGGCGCCGCGTCGGGCCTCTTTTGCGTGATTCACACGCGAAAAAAGCGCATCGACCGGCATGGCACAGGCCATGGCGTCAATCCCACATGGGAAGCATTCACACCGGTGCCGCAGCGGGTTGTTCCGCACGGTTCCAGCTTCCCAGAGGACAAACCGGAAAAGGACTTATTTATGGCGGCTCCGACCGTTACCCTTCATCAGCTCATGGAAGCTGGCGCCCACTTCGGCCACCAGACCCACCGCTGGAACCCCCGCATGAAGCCCTACATCTTCGGGGCTCGCAACGGCGTTCACATCCTCGACCTGTCGCAGACCGTTCCGCTGTTCTCGCGCGCTCTGGACTTCATCTCGGCCACCGTTCAGTCGGGCGGCAAGGTGCTGTTCGTGGGCACCAAGCGCCAGGCTCAGGAGCAGATCGCCCAGGCCGCCCGCGCTTGCGGTCAGCACTATGTGAACCACCGCTGGCTGGGCGGCATGCTCACCAACTGGAAGACCATCTCGGGCTCGATCAAGCGCTTCAAGGCGCTCGAAGAGAAGCTGTCGGGCGACACCACCGGCCTGACCAAGAAGGAAGTCCTCCAGATGACGCGCGAGCGCGACAAGCTGGAACTGTCGCTGGGCGGCATCCGCGACATGGGCGGCATCCCCGACGTGATGTTCGTGATCGACGCCAACAAGGAAGAGCTGGCGATCAAGGAAGCCAACGTTCTGGGTATCCCGGTCGTCGCCATCCTCGACTCGAACGTTTCGCCCGATGGCATCGCGTTCCCCGTGCCCGCCAACGATGACGCCAGCCGCGCCATCCGCCTGTACTGCGACGCCGTGGCCGCTGCCGCCACCAAGGGCAACCGCGCTGCCGTGGTCGACTCGGGCGTGGACCTGGGCGCGCTGGACGTGCCGGTGGCTGAGGAAGTCATCCAGGCCTGATTTCGGCCGATGCTGGGGCTTCACGCTTCGGCGTCATGAAATTGCAGTGCGCCGGGTCCATGTGACGCCCTTTGCGGGCCTCACGGGCCCGGCGCCTTACCATTTCAGGCGTGTCGGGATTTTTGCCGGCCCGTCGCATCACCACAAAGGATATCGGACATGGCTTACACTGCCGCCGACGTGAAGAACCTGCGCGAGCGCACCGGCGCCGGCATGATGGATTGCAAGAAGGCCCTGGATGAGGCCGCTGGCGATTTCGAAGCCGCTGTCGACGCGCTGCGCGCCAAGGGTCTGGCCGCCGCCGCCAAGAAGTCGAGCCGCACCGCCGCTGAAGGTCTGGTGGGCGTGGCCGTGAACGGCACCGCCGGCATCGCCGTCGAAGTGAACTCGGAAACCGACTTCGTTGCCAAGAACGAGCAGTTCCAGGACTTCGTGCGCAAGGCCACCCAGGTCGCTCTGGACGGTTCGATCACCGAGGTCGAGGCCCTGAAGGCTGCTGCCTATCCCGACGGCGAGACCGTTGGCGACAAGCTGACCAGCAACGTGGCCACCATCGGTGAGAACCAGCAGCTGCGTCGCATCAAGCTGGTCAAGGTCGGTGCCGGTCTGGTCGTGCCCTACATGCACAACGCCGCGGCTCCCAACCTGGGCAAGATCGGCGTGCTGGTCGCTCTGGAATCGGACGCTGCCGCCGACGTGCTGGAGCCCCTGGGCAAGCAGATCGCGATGCACATCGCCGCTGCCTTCCCGCTGGCCCTGAACGCTGACGATCTGGACGCCGAGCTGATCAGCCGCGAGCGCAAGATCGCCGCCGAAAAGGCCGCCGAATCGGGCAAGCCCGCCGAAGTGCAGGCCAAGATGGTCGATGGCGCCGTGGCCAAGTATGCCAAGGAGAACGCTCTCCTGTCGCAGCTCTTCGTCATGGACAACAAGAACACCGTTCAGCAGGTTGTGGACGCTGCCGCCAAGGCTGCCGGCGCCAAGATCGCTCTGGTGGACTATGTCCGCTTCCAGCTGGGCGAAGGCATCGAAAAGGAAGAGTCGGACTTCGCCGCCGAAGTGGCTGCCGCCGCTGGCCTGAAGTAAGATCTTCCACGCAGGGTTTGCCCTGCGTCGAGACGAAGAGGGCTCGCCAGCGATGGCGGGCCCTTTTTCGTGTCAGGGTCTGGCGTTTTCAACTTTCAGCGGCGCTGGCGTCAACGTCACCAGCCACACATCGCTATGTGCGCCAAAGCGGAAGGGCAGGTCGCTGGTGCCAAGGCCTGCGCCCACGATCAGCGTGGCATCGCGCTCATGCACCAGCCCGCAGGCATAGCGCCGCCCATATTCCGACCCGGTGAGGATCGGGCCGATCAGTGGCAGCGAGATTTGCCCGCAATGCGTATGCCCGGCCAGCATCAGATGCAGATCGGCAGGCAGCTTGGGAAAGGAATCGGGCTCATGCGTCAAAAAGACATAGGGCGGGCCCAGCTTGCGCATCGCATCCTGAGTCTCGGCGCGCCGGGCCTGCTTGCTTGAGAGATCGGTCATCCCGCCGATGGTCAGCGGGCCGACGTGCGCGGCCTCATTGACCAGCACGCGGATGCCCAGATGCTCCAGCGTGGCGCGCACTTCCTTGGCGCCGCGATAATAATCGTGATTGCCTAGCACCGCCACCGTGCCCAGCCGGGCATGCAGGCCGGCCAGCGGAGCCAGCGCCTCCTCATTGCCATAGTGGCGGTTGGAGATCAGCTTGTCGCTGGTGAAGTCGCCCGCGATCAGCACCATATCGGGGTTCAGCCGATTCAACTCCCCCACGATATGCGCCAGCCGCTCGGGCGGCATATCGGGCCCCGCGACGTGGATGTCGGAGACCAGCAGCACCTTCAGGGGCGCGTTCAGGCCGGGCAGGGGGACCTGCGCCTGACGCACCAGCGGATCGTCCATCGTGTCATGATGGGCCTTGATTGCGACCGTGATTCCCATGCCAGCCAGAGCCGTTAGCCCCAGCGCCAGCGCTATTCCACGCCGCCAGGACTTGCGCAGTTCACCCATTTTTCCGATACGCTCCCTTTACGGCCCGTGCCTCTGGCGGCTAAGAGCCCGCCAGTCCAGTTTTCGCGCGGATATTTTCACCATGACCGATCCCAACTACAAGCGTGTTCTCCTCAAATTGTCAGGCGAGGTCCTGATGGGCGAGCAAGCCTTCGGCATCGATCCCGGTTTCGTGACGGAACTGGCGCGCGAGGTGAAGGCTGCGAAAGAGACCGGGCTCGAGATTTGCCTCGTCATCGGCGGCGGCAACATCTTCCGCGGCATGGCAGGGGCCGCCAAGGGCATGGACCGGGCGCAGGCCGATTATATGGGCATGCTGGCCACGGTGATGAATGCTCTGGCGATGCAGAACGCGCTGGAGCAGCTCGGCGTGCCGACCCGCGTGCAGTCCGCCATCGAGATGGACAAGGTCTGCGAGCCGGTGATCCGCCGCCGCGCCGAGCGCCATCTGGAAAAGGGCCGCGTGGTGATTTTTGCCGCCGGTGTGGGCGCGCCTTATTTCACCACCGATTCCGGCGCCGCGCTGCGTGCCGCCGAAATGAAGTGCGACGCGCTGATCAAGGGCACCAGCGTCGATGGCATTTACAGCGCCGATCCCAAGACCGATCCGTCAGCGGTTCGTTATGACACCATCGATTATGATACGGTGCTGGCCCAGAACCTGAAGGTGATGGATGCCAGCGCGGTGGCGCTGTGCCGTGACAACAAGATTCCGATCGTCGTCTTCTCGATCCGTGAGCGGGGCAATCTGGCCCGCGTTCTCGTCGGCAAGGGAACCCAGACGATCGTGGGCACGCCGCCTGCCAAGGCTGCTCCCAAGGCAAAAGCCGTGAAGGCACCGAAAGTTGACAAGACCAAGGCTGTGAAGAAGCCGAAAGCCGCCAAGGCGGCTCAGGCATAAGTTCCGGTCCGCAAGAGATTGAAGGAGAACACCCATGGCCACCCCGAAATATGACAAGGCCGATCTGGAACGCCGCATGAAGGGCGCCGTCGAGGCGCTGGCGAGCGATCTGGCGGGTCTGCGCACCGGCCGCGCCAATGTCGCGCTGCTCGATCCCATCGTGGTCGAGGTCTATGGCAGCAAGATGCCGCTCAACGGCGTTGCCAGCGTTTCCGCTCCCGAGCCGCGCATGCTGGCCGTGCAGGTGTGGGACAAGGGCACCGTCAGCTCGGTGGAGAAGGCGATCCGTTCGGCGGGTCTGGGCCTGAACCCCGTCACCGACGGCCAGACGCTGCGCCTGCCGATCCCCGATCTGACCGAGGAGCGCCGCAAGGAGCTGGCCAAGCTGGCGGGCAAATATGCCGAGAACGCCCGCATCGCCATCCGCAACGTGCGCCGCGACGGCATGGAAGCGGCCAAGGCCGACGAAAACAAGAAGCTGATCGGCGAGGACGAGCGCAAGCGCTACGAGACCGAGATCCAGAAGCTGACCGACGATCAGATCAAGGCCGCTGACGAGGTTGCCGCTGCCAAGGAAAAGGAAATCCTGGGCAAGTGAGCGCCTTGGCTCTCAGCAGCGGCGATGCCGGGCCCGGCGTGCGCCATGTCGCCATCATCATGGATGGCAATGGGCGCTGGGCCAAGCAGCGGTTTCTGCCGCGCGCCATGGGCCATCAGCGCGGCGGGGAGGCGGTGCGCCGCCTGATCCGCGGCGTGAAGGATATGGGGCTGGAGGCACTGACCCTCTATGCCTTTTCCTCGGAAAACTGGCGGCGCTCGGCGGAGGAAATCTCCGATCTGATGAGCCTGATGAAGCGTTTTATCCTCAACGATCTGGATGAGATCGCCGCCCATGGCGTGCGCATCCGCATCATCGGGGATTACAAGGCTTTCGCCCCCGATGTGGTGGCGCTGCTCGACAATGCGATCGAGAAGACCGCGAACAACCGGGTGATGACGCTGGCCGTGGCGCTGAACTATGGCAGCCAGCAGGAAATCGCCCGCGCTGCCACCGCAGCGGCTGCCAAGGGCGAGATCACGCCCGAGAGCATCGAGGCTGAACTCTACACCAGCGACCTGCCCCCGCTCGACCTGCTGATCCGCACCAGCGGTGAGGTGCGCCTGTCGAACTTCCTGCTGTGGCAGGCGGCTTATGCGGAAATGTGGTTCACCGATGTGCTGTGGCCCGATTTCACGCCTGAGCATCTGAAAGAGGCCATGGCCGCCTTCGGCCAGCGGGAGCGCCGTTTCGGTGGCCGCTGAGAAAGGTTTGACGGCCCGCGTGGGCGCCGATCTGAAGGTCCGCACCCTGTCGGCCATCGTGATGGTGGCGGTGGCGGGGCTGGCGCTGGTGCTGGGCGGGATCGTCTGGCAGCTTTTCGTGCTGGCCGTGGCGGTCGGCGTGCTGTGGGAATGGAACAAGCTGGTGCGCCGCATCGCCGCCAGCCGTTGGGCGCGCCTCGTCTGGCTGGTGGCTGGCGTGGTCTATGTCGGCACGGCGGCCGAGGTTCTGGCCGATATTCCCGTGATGTTCGGCGCGCTGGGGCCGCTGATCCCGGTGGTGCTGGTGATCGCGACCGATGTCGGCGCCTATTTCTCGGGCCGCACCTTTGGCGGGCCCAAGATTGCGCCCGCGATCAGCCCCTCCAAGACATGGTCTGGCCTGGCGGGCGCGGCGGTGCTGTCGGCGCTGGCCTCGCTGGGGTTGCTGCTGCTGGCGACCGGGCGTATTTTCTTCGATGAGGTGCAGGTTCTGGCTCAGTTCACCTTGGCTGGTGTTGCTGTGGCGGTGATCGCCCAGGCCGGTGACTTCTTCGAAAGCTGGATGAAGCGCCGGGCAGGCGTGAAGGACAGTGGATCGCTGATCCCCGGCCATGGCGGTATGTTCGACCGGGTGGACGGCTTGCTGGCGGTGCTGTTCGTGGCGGGCCTGCTGTCCGCGATTAGAAGGTTTATGTGAGTATGATGCGCAGTCTGTCCGTTCTGGGCGCCACGGGTTCGATCGGGGCCTCGACACTGGATCTGGTGCGGCGCCAGCCCGAGGCATGGCGCGTGGTGGCGCTGACCGCCAATGGCAATGCCAAAGCGCTTGCCGAACTGGCTCGTGAATTCAAGGCCGAAGTCGCCGTTGTTGCCGATGAGTCCCAGCTACCCGCCCTGCGCGAGGCGCTGGCCGGCAGCGGCATCGAGGCCACGGGCGGCGAGGCGGCTCTGGTCGAGGCCGCGAGCCGTCCCGCCGATATCGTGATGGCCGCCATCGTCGGCTGCGCGGGTCTGGCGCCCACCATGGCCGCCATCGAGCAGGGCCGCACCGTGGCGCTGGCCAACAAGGAAGCGCTGGTTTCCGCCGGTGAGGTGATGACCGCCGCTGTGACAAAGCACGGGACCACGCTGCTGCCTGTCGATTCCGAGCATAACGCCATTTTCCAGTGCCTGTCGGGCAACAGCCACAAGGATGTGCGCTGGATCACATTGACGGCCAGTGGAGGTCCGTTCCGCGACTGGGATATCGAGCAGTTGCGCCATGCGACGCCCGCTCAGGCGATCAAGCATCCCAACTGGTCGATGGGCGCCAAGATCAGCGTCGATTCGGCCACGATGATGAACAAGGGTCTGGAGTTTATCGAGGCCTATCACCTCTTCCCGGTGGGCTTGGACAAGCTGCGGATCATCGTTCACCCACAGTCGATCATTCACTCCATGGTGGAATACCGCGACGGCTCGACGCTGGCGCAGCTTGGGCCCAGCGATATGCGCGTGCCCATCGCGAGCTGCCTCGCATGGCCCGCGCGCATGGATACGCCGCTCTCGGATCAGCTCGATCTGGCGACCATTGGCCAGTTGACCTTCCGCGCGCCCGATGAGGAACGCTTCCCCGCCACCCGTCTGGCGCGTGAAGCCGCGCGGGCAGGGGGGGGCATCCCCGCCGTGCTCAATGCCGCCAATGAGGTGGCCGTGGCCGCTTTCCTCGACGGGCGCATCGGCTTCACCCGCATTGCCGCGATGGTCGAGGATGTGCTGGGGCGTTACGCTCCGCCGCCGCCCGCCACGCTGGAGGATGTTCACGCCGTGGACGCCCGCGCCCGTATCGAGGCGCAAGCGGTGATGGAGGTCGCGTAAGCCATGATCGCATCGATCTTCAACGGGGTGCTCGGCTATATCCTGATGCTCGGGCCGCTGGTGCTGCTGCATGAGCTGGGCCATTATCTGGTGGGCCGCTGGTGCGGTGTGCATGCCGATGCTTTCTCGATCGGCTTTGGCAGCGAGATTTTCGGCTGGACGGACAAGCGCGGCACGCGCTGGAAGGTCTCATGGCTGCCGCTGGGCGGCTATGTGAAGTTCGCGGGCGATATGAACGCCGCCTCCATGCCGATCGACGACATCCCGCTCAGCCTGGCCGAGCGCGAGCGTTGCTTCCAGTTCAAGCCCTTGTGGCAGCGTGCCGCCATCGTCGCGGCGGGGCCGGTGACCAATCTGCTGATCGCGCTGACGATCTTTGCCGCCTTCAACATCGCTTTCGGGCGCTATGTCGCCGATCCGGTGATCAAGGCCTTTCCGCAGCATTCGGCGGCTCAGGCCGCTGGCCTGCAGTTGGGGGACCGCATCGTCGCCATCGATGGCGCCAAGACTCCCTATTTCGATGATGTGGCGATGCATGTCGCGCCCTTCCCCGGCGAGACCGTGCAGGTGAGCGTGCAGCGCGGCGCGGCGCAGATCACCGTGCCGGTGAAGCTGGGCAGCATGGTTCAGAACGACGGCAAGGGCCATTCCAGCAATTACGGGCTGATGGGCATCCAGCGCGGCGATCTCTATCGCCTGCGTTACGGCCCCATCGACGGCGTGGGCCATGCTTTCGAGCAGTGCAGCCAGATCGTCGAGCTGACGGTGACCGGCCTGCGTCAGATCATTTTCGGCCAGCGCAGCGTGCGCGAGCTGGGTGGCCCGGTGAAGATCGCGGGCGTCGCGGGTGAGGCGCTGAGCATGGGCTGGCTGCCTTTCGTCTCGATGGCGGCTTTCATTTCAATTAATTTGGCATTCATCAATCTGCTGCCAATTCCGGGGCTGGATGGTGGGCATCTGGCCTTCTACCTGGTGGAAGCTGTTCGCCGCAGGGCGATGACGGCCCGCACGCAGGAATGGGCTTTCCGCACCGGGCTGGCTTTTCTGCTGGCGCTGATTGTGTTTGTGACTGTCAATGATGTGGTGCCGGCCAGATTTTTCGGATCGTGAGGCCTTTTCTGACAATGTTGGGGGAATAAGCAGGGCGTCTGCCCTGCAATATGCCAAGATGCCTTGATCGTGGATCAAGCATCGGGCAGAGGGCGGCTGGTGCCGAAAGGTCTGGCCGCGCTTTCGGGCGGGTGGACTGCGTGGAAGGCAAACAGGGGTAGTTCGGTTGGCGGCGTGCCGCCGACTTCGGGGAAATGGGAACTGCCGTGTCGAAGATGGGACGAAATATGGGTCAACGCGCTGGGATTTGCAGCACCTCGCATCTGGTGGTTGCCCTGCTGGGCAGCTCGATTCTCGCGGGGGTGCCGCAAATTGCCCTGGCCGCGCCTGCCCCCAAGGCAGCGCCAGCCAAGAAGGGCGCGCCTGTTCCTGCCGGCGCGGCCCAGCCCCTGGGTGAGGACAAGGCCCCTGCCGCCGCGCCTGCCGCAGGCACCGGTCAGGTCATCCAGTCGCTGACGGTCGAGGGCGTGCAGCGCCTCGAGCAGGACACGGTGCTGTCCTATGTGAAGCTGCGTGTCGGCCAGGTCTATTCGCAGGTCGCCGCTGACCAGGCGCTCAAGGATCTGAACGCCACCGAGCTGTTCTCCGACCTGCAGGTCCGCAACGAGAACGGTCATGTCATCATCACCGTTCAGGAAAACCCGGTCATCAACCGCATCGTTCTTGAGGGCAACAAGCACCTCAAGGAAGACAAGATCAACCCCGAGATCAAGCTGGCCCCGCGCCAGATCTTCACGCGTTCCAAGGTCCGCGCCGACGTCGCGCGCATCATCGAGCTTTACAAGCGCCAGGGCCGTTTCGGCGCCAGCGTCGAGCCCAAGATGGTCAAGCTCGACCAGAATCGCGTGGATATCGTCTTCGAGATCACCGAGGGGCCCAAGTCGAAGGTCCGCCAGATCAACGTGATCGGCAATCAGGCCTTCACCGACAAGGAAATCGCCGCGGTCATGATGACCAAGCAGGCGCGCCCGCTGCACATCTTCCGCAGTGGCACCTCCTACGATCCGGACAAGCTGGCCTATGACCAGCAGAAGCTGCGTCAGTTCTACCTGACCAACGGCTATGCCGACTTCCGCGTCGTCTCGGCCGTGGCCGAGCTGACGCCGGACAAGAAGGACTTCATCGTCACGTATGTGGTCGAGGAAGGCAAGCGCTACAAGTTCGGCGATGTGAAGGTGGAAAGCCAGCTTCGCGACTTCGACGGCGCCACGCTGGCCAAGGCCCTGCCCGAAAAGAAGGGCGCCTGGTACAACGCCAAGCAGGTCGAGGACACGATCGACCAGCTGAACGACACCGCCGGTGCCTTCGGCTACATCGCCGACGTGCGCCCGCAGTACAACCGCGACCCCAAGACGCTGACCATGGGCGTCACCTTCAACATGACCGAAGTGCCGCGCGTTTACGTGGAGCGCATCGACGTCAACGGCAACACGCTGACGCAGGACAAGGTGGTCCGCCGCGAGTTCCGTCTGGCCGAGGGCGACGCCTTCAACTCGCTGCAGGTCAAGCGTTCGACCAACCGCATCAAGGGCCTGGGCTATTTCCAGGAGAAGTTCGAGGTCAAGCAGACCACGGGCTCGGCCGCCGACCGCGTGATTCTGGAAGCCAATCTGGAAGAGAAGCCCACCGGCGAACTGCAGCTTTCGGCGGGTTATTCCAGCCTTGAAAGCTTCATTTTCTCGGCCGCGATCAAGCAGAACAACTTCCGTGGACGCGGCCAGACGGTCGGCCTGTCGGGCTCGATCTCGCGCTATTCCAAGAGCATCGTGCTGTCCTTCGCCGAACCCTATCTGATGGACAAGAGCGTGTCGCTGGGCGTCGATGTCTATCGCCGCGACTACAACAACTACAATTACTACAGCAGCAACTCGACCTCGCTGTATCAGAGCTCGACCACCGGTTTTCAGGCGCGCCTGGGCTTCCCGCTGACCGAATACACCTCGCTGGTGACGCGCTACACGCTGAACTACGACAAGGTCTCGCTCGACAAGACGCAGTTCTACTCGCAGGACGCCAGCGGCAACCTGACCTGTAACCCGCTGCTGGCAGGCCGCTATCTCTGCGAATCGCAGGGCAACCGCACCAGCTCGATCATCGGCGCCTCGCTGATCTACGAGAACCTCGACAACCGCGTTCACCCCACCAAGGGCAAGAGCGGATCGATCGGTGTCGATGTCTCGGGTCTGGGCGGTTCGGTGCGTTATGCCCGTCTGCGCGCCAACCTTGCGCGTTACTGGCCGGTGGGCAAGGGCTTCATCGGCTCGATCACCGCCGAGGGCGGCGCGATCCATGCGCTTGGCAGCAGCACGCGTGCCGCCAATGTGGATGCCATCCAGTTGACCGACCGTTTCTATCTGGGTTCGCCCCAGATTCGCGGTTTCGACATTCGCGGCGTTGGCCCGCGCATTACCCGCAAGTCGCAGACCGGCACCGATGCCAGCGGCAACCCGACCTATTCGGCCGACCGCAACGACTGGACCGAGGACGCGCTGGGCGGCAAGTATTACTATCTCGCCCGCGCCGAGCTGGAAATTCCGCTGGGTGCCGGTGCCAAGGAAATGGGCATCCGTCCCTCGATCTTCCTTGATGCGGGTGCTGTCTGGGGCCTGACCAAGCCGCAGACCCAGTATTTCACCACCAACACGCTGATCCCGACCCGCGATTCGAAGGGCAATGCGCTGTACACCCAGACCAATCTGGACGGTTCGGTCGTCACCACGACGAACTCGGTCAACCCGGCGACCAATGCGGCCAACACCGCGCTGGGCACCACGGTGGCCCCGTTCCAGGAGTTCTACTACGGCGACACGCCCAAGCCGCGTATCGCGATCGGCGTTGGCTTCAACTGGAACTCGCCCTTCGGGCCGTTCCGCATCGACATTGCCAAATCGCTTTTGCACGCCACTGGCGACGATACCAAAGTCTTCACTTTCAACGTGGGAACCCAGTTCTGATGAAAATGCTCGTGAAATCCTTCGTCGCCGTGGCCCTGCTGGCCGGTTCGGCTCATGTGGCCCTGGCTGCCCCCGCCAAGGCCGCTCCCGCGGCTGCTGCCGCTCCGGCCGCTGGTGCGGCCCGCGCCGGCGTGAATGGCATTGCCTTTGCCTATCTCGACGCCGTGATCGAGAATTCGGCTGCCAACCGCGCCGCCGATGCTCAGCGCCCCACCACCTACAAGGCGCAGATCGACCAGGCCGAAGCCCGCCGCAAGCAGCTCGTCGCCCAGATCCAGCCCATGGTCGACAAGTACAATAAGGATGCCGCGGCTCCCGGCGCGAACGCCGCCGCCATCCAGCAGCAGGGTGAAGCCATCCAGAAGCTGCAGGAAGCTGGCCAGCAGGAACTGCAGAAGATCCTGGAGCCGGTGAACCTGTCGCGCGCCTATGTGCGTGAGCAGATCCTGGAGAAGCTGGACGCCGCCATCCAGTCGGCGATGTCGAAGAACGGCGTGACGCTGCTGCTCGACCCCCGCGCCAAGCTGGCCTCCAGCAACGCCTATGACCTGAGCCGCGCGATTCTGGCCGAAGTCGATGCCACGATCCCCAACGCCCAGCTCGTGCCGCCCGCCGGCTGGCTGCCGCGCGAAGTGCGTGAGCAGCAGGCTCAGCAGCAGGCCGCCGCTGGTGGCGCCGCTGCTCCTGCCGCCGGCCGTCCCGACAATGGCGGTGGTCGCTAAGGCGCGGACAGGAAAAGCTTGATGAGCGAGACCAACGAGACCGTCGGCGCCCCGCTGGGCGTGAAGACTCCGACCGCTGTGGATTACGATATCCGCAAGATTCTAGCCGCCCTGCCGCATCGTTATCCGATGTTGCTGGTCGACCGGGTGGTCTCGCTCGAGCCTGACGAGTCGCTGCATGCCGTGAAGGCGGTCAGCTTCAACGAGGGCTTCTTTCAGGGCCATTTCCCTGGCCGTCCGATCATGCCGGGCGTGCTGATCGTCGAGGCGCTGGCGCAGGCCGCCGGTATCCTCGCGATCGAATCGCTCGGTCTGGCCGGTTCGGGCAAGCTGGTCTATTTCATGGCGATCGAAGATGCGAAGTTCCGCGCTCCTGTGGAGCCGGGCGTGCTGCTCGACCTGCATGTGGGCTTTATCCAGAAGCGGGCGCGGGTCTGCAAGTTCTGGGGCAAGGCCATGCTGGGCGACAAGCTGGCCACGGAAGTGAGCTTCACCGCCATGATCGCGGACCAGCCCGCTTAAACTGGTGGAGAGTTGAGGCGCAAGGATGCGGCAACGCTACCCTCGCGCCGGAAGACGGAATGGGAGCGCGAGGGTGTAACACCCTCGCATCTTCTCTTCTTCCTTCTCCCTAAACCTAAAGCTGGACAAAAGCGCCGCTCCTCGCTAGGGGCGGCGCTTCCAATTTCGGGCCGGTCGGAACCGGCACTTCAAACGAAAGATATTGCCATGAAGGCCAACACCCACCCCGATTACCACTTCATCACCGTCCAGATGACCGACGGCACCACTTTCCAGACCCGCTCGACCTGGGGCAAGGAAGGCGACGTGCTCGCTCTGGACATCGATCCCACCTCGCACCCGGCCTGGACCGGTGTGAGCCGCATGCTCGATTCCGGTGGTCGTGTGGCCCAGTTCAACAAGCGCTTCGGTGGCCTCAGCCTCAAGAAGGGCTGATCCTCGCGCTTGCAGGATTAAGGGAAAGGGCTCGGGAAACCGGGCCCTTTTTCTGTATGGGGTCTGGCGATCGGGTGGGCGGGGCGATTAATTTCCTCGCCCATGCATTTTTCGCTTTTCAAAGCGTCTGATCTCATGCAAAGGCGCGCCTCCCGGCAGGCAAGGCCTGACGGAAACATAGCCCGCTGCCGCTGAAGGCAGCCTGTGTGGCGACTGTAGCTCAGTTGGTTAGAGCGCCGGTTTGTGGTACCGGAGGTCGAGGGTTCGAACCCCTTCAGTCGCCCCATTTCTCTTATGAGAATTTCTGCACCCTTGCATGAAGCCGGTATAACCGGCGCTGATGGCGGTCGATGACCTTTATGGCCCTTGCCGATGGGGCCGCCCCCTGCCAAAGCATCAAGCCTGTTTTTCGCGGCAAAGGCCTGAGGGCTTCGCCGCCAGCTTTCGGTTCGCTTGTTCATGCATGGCTTTGCCAATCCTGCACGTTTTCTGCGCATCGCCACATGGGCGACGCCGCTCTGCCTGATCGCGGGCCTGCTGATCGCGGCTGCCGCGCTGGTCTGGGGCGTGGGCTTTGGCCCGGCTGACGTGCTTCAGGGCGATGTGGTGCGGATCATCTATCTGCATGTGCCCACGGCATGGCTGGGGATGATGGGCTGGTCCTCGATCGCCATCGCCAGCTTTGTCGAGATCGTCTGGCGCCATCCGCTGGCCGGCATCGCCGCGCGGGCCACCGCGCTGCCCGGCGCGGTGTTCACGGCGCTGTGCCTGCTCACCGGCTCGATCTGGGGGCGCCCGGCCTGGGGCACTTGGTGGGTGTGGGATGGGCGGCTGACCAGCATGCTGGTTCTCCTGTTCCTCTATTTCGGCTATATGGCGCTGGCAGGCGCCACCCAGAACAATGAGGAGCCGGGGCAAGGGCAGGGCAGGATGGCGGCCATTTTCGGCCTGATTGGTGCGGTGAACATTCCGATCATTCATTATTCGGTGCTGTGGTGGAACAGCCTGCATCAGCCGCCCAGCCTTTCGGTGAGCGGCGTGGTGACGGGCACGGGCCCGATGGCGACGTCTTTCGTGGTGCCGCTGCTGACCAGCACTGTGGGTTTCACGCTGATCTTCACCGGGGTGGTTCTGGCCCGCATGCGCATGATTCTGGCCGATTCGCAGGCCGAGGCCCGTCTGCGCCGCAAAGCCATGGCGGCTCAGGCGCGGACAGGCGCCATCGATCCGGCGGTGGGCTGGTGATGCGCGAGGCGCTTGATCCGTGGCAATTCGTCGCCGCCGCTTATGCGATAGGGGCGATCACGACTCTGGCGATGGTGGCCGGAAGCTGGCTTTCGATGCGCCGTGCCGAAAAACGACGCGATAAGGTGCGTGACAAAACATGACGGTAACGGGACTGCGGGCCAAGCATCAAAGGCTGGTGCTGCTGGGCGTGGCGCTGGCGGTGCTGCTGGTGGCCGGGCTGCTGGCGGCATGGGCGCTGCGCAATCAGGCCAGCTATTTCTATGTGCCGAGCGAGATCCTCGCCAAGCCGCCCGAGGCTGATCGCTCGGTGCGTCTGGGCGGCATGGTGGTGCGCGGCAGCATGAAGGACGCGCCCGACGGCGTGACGGTCAATTTCCTCGTCACCGACGGCAAGCAACAGGTGCCGGTGCGCTTTGCGGGCATCCGCCCCGCGCTCTTCGTCGAAGGATCGGGCGTGGTGGCCGAGGGGCACTGGACCCATGGCCTGTTCACCGCCGACAATCTGCTCGCCAAGCATGACGAAAAATACACCCCCCGCGAGATGCAGGGCATGACCACCGATCAGGCCCACAAGACCATCGCGGAAACCAAATGAACGCGGAAACCAAGTAAAATGATGACGGGAGACGCGCGTGCTCGCTGAACTGGGCCTTGCCATGCTGTGGCTGGCCGCCGCCCTTGCCGGGCTGCAACTGGTGGCGGGCAGCCTCGCCCTGACCAAGAACGGCGAGGGGATGGCCGGCATCGTGCGCCCTGTCGCGGTGGTGCAGGGTGTGCTGGCGGCGGCGGCTTTCCTCGCCCTGATCTGGCTCTTTGTGCAGACCGACACGTCGGTGAAGCTGGTGGCCGAGAACAGCCATTCGGCCAAGCCGCTGATCTACAAGATCGCGGGCACATGGGGGAACCATGAAGGCTCGATGCTGCTGTGGGTGACGGTGATGGGCCTTGCGGGCGGCTTTGTCGCCGCGGTCGAGCGCCGTTTGCCCGAGCGGACCATGCTGGCGACGCTGGCCGGGCAGGCCTTTGTCAGCCTTGGCTTCTATGCCTTTCTGCTGTTTGCCTCGAATCCGTTCCAGCGTCTGAACCCGGCGCCCATGGAGGGCAATGGCCTCAACCCGCTGCTGCAGGATCCGGGCCTCGCCTTCCATCCGCCCACGCTCTATCTCGGCTATGTCGGGCTTTCGATTGCCTTCAGCTTTGCCATTGGCGCGCTGGTGACGCGGGAGGTCGGCCCGGCCTTTGCTCGCGCGATGCGGCCATGGGTGCTGGGCGCGTGGATCTTTCTCACGCTGGGTATCACGGCGGGCAGCTATTGGGCCTATTACATGCTGGGCTGGGGTGGCTGGTGGTTCTGGGACCCGGTCGAGAACGCCAGCCTGATGCCCTGGCTGGCGGCGACCGCGCTGCTCCATTCGGCCAGCGTGCTGGCGGCGCGCAATGCGTTGCGGGCCTGGACGGTGATGCTGGGCGTGGTGGCCTTCTCGATGTCGATGATCGGCACCTTTCTGGTGCGTTCCGGCATTCTTACCAGCGTGCATGCCTTTGCGGTCGATCCGAAGCGCGGCGGCTTTATTCTGGCGCTGCTGGCGATCAACATCGGCGCGGCGCTGGTGCTGTTTGCCCTGCGCGCGGGCACCGTCACCGAGGGCGAGCGCTTCGAGGTGACCAGCCGCGAGGCGTCGCTGGTGTTCAACAACATCATGCTGACCTCGATTCTGGGCATCGTGCTGCTGGGCACGCTCTACCCGCTGGTGACCGAGGCGATGGGGGTGAAGGTCTCGGTCGGCCCGCCCTATTTCACGCCGATGAGCGCGGTCTTTGCCGTGCCGATGCTGGTGGTGCTGGCCATCGGGCCGCTGCTGCGCTGGCGCCATGACCGCTTCAAGCGGGTGAGCATGGTTCTGGCCGCGCCTCTGGCCGTCACCGTGATTGCCGCCATTGCTTTTGCCATCAGCGGCGTCACCAGCATCATGTCGCTGATTGCCCTGTCGCTGGCGCCCGGTCTGGCGGTGGCCAGCCTGCTGCCGCTCAGGGGGCGCAATCTGCGCCGCGCGCCGCTCTCGCTGTGGGGCATGGTGATCGCGCATCTGGGGCTGGCGGTATCGCTGTTCGGCATGGGGGCGGATGCCGCCTTCACCACCGAGCGCCTGATCGCCGCCCGTGTCGGTGAAAGCGTTGATGTCGGCCCGTGGAAGGTGAGGCTGGGCGCGATCCAGCCCGTGGCCGGGCCCAACTGGACCGCGCTGGAAGCCGATCTGGTCGCCAGCTATGATGGCGCCGCGCCCGATCATCTGACGCCCCAGTCGCGCACCTTCTGGGCGCCGCCGCAGACCACCTCGGTCTCGGCGCTGCATACGCGCTGGAACGGGCAGCTCTACACCGTGCTGGGCGAGGAGACGCATGACGCCTCCAGCAAGGCCATGCCCACCGGGCGCTGGCAGCTCCGCCTGTGGTGGAAGCCCTTTGTGCCGATGATCTGGCTGGGCGGTGTGCTGGTGGCCTTGGGTGGCTTGCTGGCGCTGCTGAGCCGGGTGAGGCAGGACCTGAAGCGCCGCACCGTCCGCGCGCGCGGCGATGTCCGCCGGGGCGATCGTGAGGAAAGGGAAGCGGCATGACACAGGACACACCTCGCGCATTCCGCCCACCAAGCTGGACCTTGTGGCTGCCGCTGGCGCTGTTCGTGCTGTTTGTGGGCGGCGTGGCGATCTCGCTGATGCTGCCCAAGAGCACCGACATCAACAGCCAGATGATCGGCAAGCCGCTGCCTGCCTTCTCGCTGCGCGCCGCCGCCGATGGGCGCCCCGGGCTCTCCACCAGCGATTTCGCGCAGGGCAAGCCGCGCCTGCTCAACATCTTTGCGAGCTGGTGCATTCCCTGCGGCGTCGAATCGCCGGTGCTGGCCGAATTGCAGCGGCAGGGCGCGCCCATCGACGGCATCGCCATCCGCGATCACACGGCTGATCTGAACGCCTTTCTGGCGAAAAACGGCAATCCCTATCAGCGGATCGGCGCCGATGACGTTTCAGCGGTGCAACTGGCCATCGGCTCCTCGGGCGTGCCCGAGACCTTCGTGATCGATGGCAAGGGCATCATCCGCTATCAGCATATCGGCGAGATTCGCCCCGAAGAGGTGCCGCTGATGCTGGCCAAGCTGAAGGAGGCCGAGTCGTGATCGCGCGCCTCCTGCTTCCTGCCGCCCTGCTGCTGGCGCCGATTGTCGCTCTGGCCGATGACACCATGCCGCCCGCGCCTTTCGCCTATCGTCAGCTCAGCGATCCGGCCAAGGAGGCCAAGGCCAAGGCCCTGATGGAAACCTTGCGCTGCCTGGTCTGCCAGAGCCAGTCGATTGCCGATTCGGATGCGCCCATCGCTGGCGACATGCGCAATCAGGTTCGCCTGCGCATCGACGCCGGGGAAGATCCCGAGGCGATTCGCACCTGGCTGATCCAGCGCTATGGCGATTACGTCAGCTATGCGCCGCGAGTCACCGCCGCGACATGGCCGTTGTTTGCCGTGCCATTGGGGCTGATCGTGGTGGCCGCGGTCGTGATGCGCCGCCGTTTCGTGAAGGGGAAGGCGGCATGACCTGGCTGTTGATCGCCGCTCTGGCGCTGGTGGTTCTGCTGGTGCTCACCTTCATTTTCCGCACGCCGCGCAAGGGCTGGGAGGCGATTGCCTCCGCGCTGGTGCTGGGGCTGGCGGGCTATGCGCTTCAGGGCCATCCGGGGCAGGCGGGGCAGCCGCATGACGAGGTGGCCAAATCGAACATCTTCGCCACCACGCTGGTCGATGAGCGGCAGAAGGTGGTGGGCGCTACCGTGCAGGTGTCGAGCTGGGAAATGGTTGCCGATGCGCTGATGCGCCATGGCGATTATGCGGACGCCGCCACCATGCTGAAGGGCGCGGTGGAGAAAGACCCCAAGAACAGCGCCGCCTGGCTGGCGATGGCCAGCGCGCTGGTGGGGCATGCCGACGGCTCGCTGTCGCCGGCGGCGCTCTATGCCTTCCGCAAGGCTTCGGCGGCCGATCCTGCCGCGCCGGGGCCGCCGCTGTTTCTGGGGCTGGCGCTGGCCGGCTCGGGGCAGTTCGACGATGCCCGCGCGCTGTGGGTCGATCTGCTGCAGAAAGCTCCGGCCGATGCGCCCTGGCGGCCCGATCTGGTCGCGCGGCTGCAGCGGCTGGACCAGATCATCGCCATGACCCGTGCCGCGCAGGGGATGCCAATGTCCCAATCACTGCCGCCAACATCGCGTAATCCCCCGATTTCCGCCAATTCTTCTGCCAACATGCAGGGAACCGCAACGGGCTTGCGTTGATTGTCCTTGTTGCGGGTCAAGGAGCGCGCTAATCGGCGGCGCTCCGCAACGGCGGAGAGTGTGTTATGGCCAGTAGGGGGTCGGGCCGCATGAATGTTTCGGCAAGCTCGGCGCAGTCGCCTGCCGTTCCCGCATCGCAGGATGCGGTCGAACCGGCGACAGCCCACGGGCATCACGGTCACCACGGCGCATTGCCCAAGCTGGCGCTTGGCGCCTTGGGCGTGGTCTTTGGTGATATCGGTACCAGTCCGCTATACGCGATTCAGGCGATCATGACCGGCGAGCATCCGCTGCCGATCGATCTGCTCAACATCTATGGCGTGATCAGCCTGATCTTCTGGACCATGGTGACGGTGGTGACGTTGAAATACGTCCTGCTGGTGCTTCGGATGGACAACAATGGCGAGGGCGGCTCGCTGGCCCTGCTGGCGCTGATCAACCGCAAGCTGCCGCAATTGCGCGGCACGCGCCTGCTGGTGGCGGGCGGTCTGCTGGCCACTGCGCTGTTCTATGCTGATTCGATGCTGACCCCGGCGATCTCGGTGCTGTCGGCGGTGGAAGGTCTGGGCGTGGTCAGCCATGCGTTCCATCCCTTCATCCTGCCGATCTCGCTGGCGATTCTGGTCGGCCTCTTCGTGATCCAGAGCCACGGGACCGAGCGGATGGGCCAGATGTTCGGGCCTGTGATGCTGATCTATTTCCTGTCGATCGCGGCGATGGGCGTGGCCAACATCCGCATGCACCCGCAGGTGCTGTGGGAGCCGCTGAACCCGCTCTACATCTTCTATTTCTTCAAGGCGCATCCCTTCCTGTCCTTCGTGTCGCTCTCCGCGGTGGTCTATTCGATCACCGGCGTCGAGGCGCTCTATGCCGATATGGGCCATTTCGGGCGCAAGGCGATCAGCTGGGCCTGGGTGATCGTGTTCCCCTCGCTGGTGCTCAATTACATGGGGCAGGCGGCGCTGCTGATCACCGATCCGGCCTCGGCCTCGAACCCCTTTTTCAACATGGTGCCCGACAGCCTGCAGCTGCCGCTGGTGGTGCTGGCGACGCTGGCTACCGTGATTGCCAGCCAGGCGGTGATTTCGGGCGCCTATTCGGTGACGCATCAGGCGATCCAGCTCGGCTATCTGCCGCGTGTGCAGATCAAGCACACCTCGCATTCGATGGCCGGGCAGATCTACATTCCGGCGATCAACTGGTTTCTGGCCTGCATGGTGGCCGCTCTGGTGCTGACCTTCGAGAGCAGCGCGGCGATGCTGCCCGCCTATGGTCTGGCCGTGGTGGGCACGATGAGCATCACCACCGGCATGGCCGTGGTCGTGGTCTTCCGCATGTGGAAGGTGCGCTGGTGGGTTGCAGCCCCTGCTTTTGCCGTGCTGTTCGCCATCGACTGGGCCTATCTGGCGGCGGGCGCGTCGAAATTCTTCGAGGGTGCCTGGTTCCCGGTCGTCGTCGGCATGGTCATCTTCCTGCTGCTGACCACCTGGTCGAAGGGCCGGATGCTGATGCGCCAGAACATGGCCGAGGATTCGCTGCCGATCGAGGTCTTCGCCCGCTCCGCCCATTCCAGCGCGACCCGCGTGCCGGGCACCGCCGTCTTCATGTCGACCGCGCGCAATGGCGTGCCCTCGGCGCTGCTTCACAACATCAAGCACAACAAGGTGCTCCACGAGCGTGTGGTGGTGCTGACCGTGCTGATCGAGGAAGTGCCCTATGTGCCCGAGATCAAGCGGGTGGCCGTCAGCGAGATCGGGCAGGGCTTCTACAAGATCATCCTGCGCTTCGGCTTCCTTGAGGAAACCAACGTGCCCGAGGCGCTGCGCCCCGTCAGCATGTGCGGCGAGCCCTTCGACATGATGAAGACCAGCTTCTTCCTCAGCCGTCAGACGCTGATCGCCTCGTCCAAGCCGGGCATGGCGATCTGGCGCGAGAAGCTGTTTGCCTGGATGCTGCGCAATGCGGCCAGCGCGATGGAGTTCTTCCGTCTGCCGGTGAACCGCGTGGTGGAACTGGGCAGTCAGGTCGAGATTTAAACGGGGTGAAGGCGTTCCTTGAAAGGCGGAACTCTTTGCCTTGCCCGCTCCTTACGTCTTTGGCATGACCAACAAAATCTTTGGAGCGGCGCGGCTTCGGCTGGCCTATCCCTGACCATCAAGCGTGAGGTCCGTTACCCACCGGGCCTCTTCCACCCACCCATCAACCACCCCCTGACAGCAGTGGAGTTTGCACATGGCTTTCGCTCTTCCCGAACTGCCCTACGGCAAGGATGCCTTTGGCGACGTTCTCTCGGCCGAGACCTTCGACTATCACTATGGCAAGCATCATCAGGCCTACATCACCCAGGCCAATGACCAGACCAAGGGCACCGACCTTGAGAATGCCAGCCTGCTGACGGTGATCGCCGCCGCCAAGGCCGCCGGCAACAAGAAGCTGTTCAACGCCAGCGCCCAGATCTGGAATCACAGCTTCTACTGGCTGGGCCTGAGCCCCGAAAAGAAGCAGCCCTCGGCTGCCCTGCTCGCCAGGATCGACGCCGATCTGGGCGGTCTGGACGCTTTCAAGGCCGCCATCAAGGCCGAGAGCGCCGGCCACTTCGCCAGCGGCTGGGGCTGGCTGGTGCTGGAAGGCGGCAAGCTGAAGGTGACCTCCTACCACGACGCCGACACCCCCGTCGCTTACGAGGGCGTTGCTCCGCTCTTCACGCTCGACGTCTGGGAGCACGCCTACTACATCGATTATCGCAATGCGCGCCCGAACTATCTCGACGCGCTGCTCGACCACATCGACTGGGATTTCGTCGAGGCCAACCTCGACGGTCAGGGCGCCTCGCGCGCCGATCAGGGCTGATTTTTCAGCTTTAGATCAATCTGATCATCAGAGCCGCCTCGGACCTTTCCGGTCCGGGGCGGTTTTGCGTTCAGGGCCCCGCTTTACGATCAAAGGCCCTGAAAACGCGGCTGTCGGCGCCTGGGTGTTTTGCGCGCCCGCCAAAAGGGTTTAGTCGGCACAGACGCTGTCACGGAGTTGTCATGAGCGTCGTTTCCGCTTCACTCTACCATCAGGGCAAGCCTCAGAAGATCGCCACACTCGATTGCCCGCCGGTGCTGACAGCGCCGGACGACTTCGTCTGGATCGGCCTGCTTGAACCCACCGAGGACGAACTGCGCCTGCTCCAGCAGCATTACGGTCTGCACCCGCTGGCGGTGGAGGATGCGCTCAAGGCCCATCAGATGCCCAAGGTCGATGTCTATGGCGACCAGCTTTTCACCGTGGCCCGCACCGCCCATCTCTCGGGTGACGAGATCTGCTATGGCGAGACCGCGATCTTCACCGGGCGCAACCATATCATCACCGTCCGCCACGGCTCGGCCCGCGCTCACACGAGTTTGCGTGCCCAGTTGGAGGCCGCGCCCTCGCTGCTGATGCATGGCACCGACTATGTGCTTCACGCCATTCTGGACTTTATCGTCGACGGCTTCTTCCCGGTGATCGAGGCCATCGAGGATGAGGTGGAGGCGATGGAGGCCCGCGCGCTCGACGCCTTCCTCAGCCGGGCGGAGATCACCCGCATTTTCACCTTGCGCCGCACGCTGATGCGCTTTCTGCGCATGCTGGGGCCGATGTCGGAGGTCGCCAGCAAGCTGGAGCATCAGGATCTGCCCTGCCTCGACCCCGAGGTGCGCCCCTATTTCCGCGATGTGCTGGACCATGTGCGCCGCGTCGAAACCCGCACCGAGGCGCTGCGCGACATTCTGGGATCGGTGCTGGAGGTGAGCAATCTGCTCGAATCGCAGCGGCAGGGGGTGATCACCCGCCAGCTTGCCTCATGGGCGGCGATTCTGGCGGTGCCCACGGCGATCGCGGGCATCTATGGCATGAATTTCGAGAACATGCCGGAGCTGAAAACCCATAACGGCTATTTCGTGGTGCTGAGCGCGATGGCCATGCTCTGCGGCGGGCTCTGGCTGCGCTTCAAACGCACCGGCTGGTTGTGAGGGGGCGGGGGAGGCCCGCCCCGTCATCCTTTAGTGCTTGATCTCGGTCGAGGCGCTATGGTCGCCGTTCGAACTGACCGAACGGGTTTCGATGCGCTTGTGCGTGATGGTCTTGTGGCCCACCTTCACGCCCAGGATCTTCTTGGGACGATGGGTCTTCACCTTGCGGACATGCTCGACCTTGGTGGTGCGGGTGGCCACGCCGTCATGCATGCTGGTGTCGTGGCTGACCTTGGTTTCATTGCTGACCTGCGCCGAGGCGGGCACGGCGGCCAGCGAAAGGCCCATAGTGACCCCAAGCGCGACCCCACACCCTAGGGCCGTGGCGGCGAGACTGCGATGAACTGTCATAACCTCATCCTTTCAACGCTGAGTTGACGCTGGTCCCACGCGACACGCGGGCACGCTGACCTAAGCCCCGGCCAGGGCGATAGGTCCATCAAACGCGGTGAAGCGAGATGGGACGGGGGCGGCACGGCCATCCATCTCACACCGGCCCCGGCTGGGGCGGGAACATGGAACCTTCGCTCCGGCGCCCTGTTCCATTCCATCTCAGGATGACGGGGCGGTCGAGGCCGGCCCTGCCGTGCCCGCCGCGCCCGTCATCGCAGGATGGATTCTGGAGCGCCTATGCCTTTCTCCCTCTGGCAACCCACCGCCGCCGCCGCCGCCTCTCCGGGTGCCAGACCGGCGATTGATCTTCGCCAGCAATTTGCCGCCATGTCCGATCAGGCGCTGGACTGGGGGCAGGCGCACTGGCTCCAGATCGTGATTGCCGCAGGCATGGCGGTGGCGGTCTATCTGCTGCTCAACCTGCTGCGCGGCTGGGGTGTGGTGCTGTGCCGGCGGGGCCATGGCTCGGCCAACTGGTTTGGCATCCTCGGGCAGGCGATCAGCAAGACCGGGCAGTTCTTTATCCTGACCACGGCGGCCCGGCTGGTGGTGGGCTATGCCACGCCGCCGCCTTTCCTCAACGCGCTGGTGCTGGGCCTGTTTACCATCGCGGCAGTGTTTCAGGGCGCGGTATGGCTGCGCGAGATCGTCTTCGGCATCATCGAACATCGCACCCAGAGCCGCGCTCCGGGCGATCCCGCCGACGGGCAGGCGCTGGTCAGCGCGCTCAGCGTGATCCGGCTGCTGATTTCCATTGTGCTGTTTGCCGTCGCTTCGGTGGTGGTGCTGGGCAATCTGGGGATCAATGTGACGGGTCTGGTGGCGGGTCTGGGCGTGGGCGGTATCGCCATCGGTCTGGCCGCGCAGGGCATCTTTGCCGATCTGTTCGCCGCGCTGGCGATCCTGATCGACCGGCCTTTCGGCATCGGTGATTCGATCTCCTATGACAAGGGTTCGGGCTCGGGCACGGTCGAGTCGATCGGACTTAAATCCACCCGCATCCGCGCGGGCAGCGGCGAGCAGCGGGTGATCGCCAACAAGAATTTGCTCAACTTCGAGATCCTGAACACCACGCGGCGCACGCTCAACACCTTCAAGTTCGAGTTCGTGCTCGATCACGCGACCTCGCCCGACCTCATCCCCCAACTGCCCGCCATTTTCCGCGAGGCGGTGGAAAGCGAAGGCTTTGTGCTGAAGCATGGCGGCCTCAATGGCTTTTCGGCCACGGGGCTGAGCTATGATGTGGAATTCGCCTCGACCGAGCGCGATTTCCCCGCCGACGCGCGCGACAAGGTGGCCGCCGCCGTGCTGCGCCGCCTGCGCGAGCATGAGATCAGCTTTGCCTACCCCACCCAGATCAATCTGGTGGTGGACAAGAGCAAGCCCGAGGCGCGTATCCCGCTGCGTCAGCATGTGCTGGCGGATTGAGGGGAGTTAAGGGGAAAAGAGAAAATGCGAGGGGGTTACCCCCTCGCGCTCCCATGACGTCTCCCGACGAGAGACCGGTTACGCCGAAATGGTGCGCCTCGGCTCTCCACCTGTGTCACGTCAGGCGCCGCAGGCTTTCAACCCGATGGCGCCGCGCATGGAGTATATGCCTGCGGCGCCGCGACGTTGCTCCATGGCCGAACCCGAAGCGCCCAGGCTGACAATTAAAGGGAGCGCGAGGGCGATGGCCCTCGCATCTTCCCCTTCAAACCTTCTTCTTTCCAGCCCCTTCAACGCCGCCGTCATGGACCCCGCGCCGAACCTTGGTCCAGTGCATACGGATCCGCCAGATGTCGCCCTGCGGATGCTCCGCCTCGCAGCGGCCCTGCGCGAACAGCCGGGCATAGCTGAGCCCGTGGACCGGCGGCGCATGGCTGACCCGCGCCCGTGCCTGATCGAGCTGCTGCTGGCACTCCGCCGCGCTGCCGAAGCTGGCATCGAGCAGGGCGGCGGCGCTGTGCGGCGTCCAGTCGCTTTCATCGCGCTCGGTCATCGGATCAGGCGGAGAGGCCAGCAGCGCCAGCAGCATCATCGCGCCGCTCATCCGGCGATCTTCCCGGCATCGATCTGGGCCATGGTGGGGGCCGCCATCTGCGCTGCGCAGCCGCGCAGGGCATCCTCGCCGCCCGCTGCCGACAGCAGGCGCAGCGCTTCGGCCTTCAGGCGGTCAGGCGCGATGGGCCAGCCGATGTCGGTGGTTTCGCGACTATGGGGGAAGACCATATAGGCGATGCGGCCGGGCGGCAGGCCCTCGCCATTGCGGGCATTGGGGGCTCCTTCGCCCAGCGCCGCCCAGAAGGCCATCGAGGCTTCGCCCAGCGGCTCGACCGGGCCCTCGTCGGCAATGACGAAGGGCGTGGCCCGGCCATTGTCGAGGTTGATGGCATAGCCGATGTCACCCATGCCCCCCATGCCGTGCGTGCGGTAGATCGGGGCGGGCAGCACGATATAGGGCGTGGCCGAGGCATCGACATAGCTGGCCGGATTGGCCGGGCCGCCCCATTCGACATTCTGCAGCGAGGTCATCGAGACGAAATAGCCCTTGAATGGGCCCTTGCGCTGGATTGCCGGGCGGTCGGGCGCGCGCGGGTCGGCGGCCAGCACATTCTGCCACCATGAGCCATGCGGATAGCCCGCCGCATCGAGGCAATCGAGCCCGAGGCCGCTGTCCGGGCATTCATCCGCCATATCCTTGGGGTGATAGGCGTTGGGGGCGCCGTCGGCATCGACGATCTTGACCGCCGTGACATAGGAGTAGGCGCTCTGGCTGCCGGGCAGGCCGGTGTGCTGGTCGATGCGCGTGCCCATGTAATCGAAGGAGGTGTCCTGCGCGGAGGCGGGGATGGAGCAGGCGGGGGCGGCAAGGGCGGGGGGCAGCGACAGCATGGTCATGGCAACGACAGTCACGGCGGTGGCAAGCGATCGGGCGATCGCCCTCTTCGCGGGGTTTGGTACCCGCCCTGACATGACCACGATGCGACTCCTGTTTGCGTGCAACCTGAAAGGGAATGCGCGAAACCCCCTAGTTGTTTCATCGGGCGGGGCGGATCCGCGACCTGTGCATGCATCCATGCGGTGAGTCGTTCTGGCGGGCGTCTCGAAAGGATCGCGAGGCGCCATGGGGTGGATGACTTAGCATGCGTGCGCAACAACAGTCGATTGCAGCCTCACTTTGGCGCATGAAATGGACTCTCTGGCGCATGTGGACTTTTCTGAATGGATGTTAAGGCGCATCTTCATAGTCTACCCAAAAAGTAGAACTATGTGGAGATGGGCATGAGCTGGTTCTGGAGTCGTGATTTCCTCACGCGACGCATTGATCGCTGCTATCTGATCGCGGCGGGCACCAAGAAGCCGGAAAAGCGCGAGGCTCACCTCGAATTGGCGCGCCGTTATCGCCGCCTGCTTCACGCCCTGACCAATTACGCGGCCATGCCGCATGAGGCGGCGGTCGCCACCACGGTGCATTAAGCGCCCGGATCAGGTGAGGGACCTGATCCGTCAGCCTGCCTTCCCCACAGAACCCGTCCGCCGCCGCATCCGTTCCGCCTGAAACCGGCCGAACAGGAGATGCGCCATGGTCCATCCGGCGCGGCATGATTTCTCGTCCATCAGTTACGGCGCTTTCTCGAAACCGGGCCTGTCGTGCCATCATGGCGGGCAGGGCAATGTGATGACCATGGGCTGGCATATGGTGCTGGAGCTGATGATCTCGGCAAAATCTCGACCTATGCGGATGACAAGGCTGGATTAGTTCTTTGGAACGGTATAGATCTCCACCCAATCGGGAGGCGCAATACATTCGGGGGGATGTTCAGCTTGGAAGGCATCTTATGTATACGGCAAGCGTATTTCGCAGGAATGTTATTGATGTCGCCCTGCATTCAATAGGCCTCTACAGCGAGGCCGCCTCGGATCTTCTGCTGGGCACGGCGGTGCAGGAAAGCGGCGGTTTCCGGTGGAACAGGCAGCTCGGTCATGGCCCTGCCCGTGGTTATTTCCAGATGGAAATTGCAACGCACAATGACATCTGGACCAACTATCTGAAATACAAGCACGCTTTGGGGGAGAAGGTGAAGGCCACCCTGAAGCCCGGCGAGAGCGCCACGGCCGAGACGCTGGTGACGAATGATTACTATGCCGCCGCCATGGCGCGCATCCGCTATATGCGCGTGCCCGCGCCGCTGCCGCCGGCGGGCAATGTCGAAGCCTTGGCCAAATATTGGAAGCATTACTACAACACGCCGCATGGTGGCGGAAAGCCCGAGCAGTTCGTCGCCAACTGGCAGAAGTACGTCAAATGAGCAGCGGGCGGGGAAAAGTTGCGCTTTGGGCTATGGTCGCAATGTCGACCATGGGTCTTGTCGGCGCTCAGCCTGTCTTTGCCGCTGGAAAGATCCTTGTCGATCTGCATGTCAGGCAGGCGGATCTGGTTCTGCATGGGCGCAGCAACATGCAGGACTTCTCCGATGGTGGGCAATTCGAGATCCTGCTTAAGCCTGCCTCCGTTCCCGTTCAGGCGCCGATGTGCCGGACCCAGATCATTGCGCGCATGCCGTGGAGCGATTCCGACGAACCCGGCGCCAAGGCTGCGATCGCCGCGAAAAAGCGCCTGTTCGACAAGTTCGAGGCGTTGAAGGCGGGGCGCATCAAGGTGGTGGATGTGACGGTGGACGCCGCACCTTACGGGAAACTGGTCTCGACCTCTCCCCGCAAGGTCAGGCTGAGCGAATGCAACGTGTTCTTCCTGACCCCCAACCAGTAAACGCGCCGCAGGCAGCTTGCTTGCAAACCCGCGAACCCGAACGCCACGCGGAGAGCCGGACACAACGAAGACAATAAAGGGAGCGCGAGGGCGATGGCCCTCGCATTTCCTCTTTCCCCTTAACCCTTCTGCCGAGCCGGGATCGACGACAGGGCGCAGGCCTTACGTTTTATCCCGCCATCTCTCTCGCCATCCTCTTGTCTTTGCCGCGTAAAACGGCATCATCCTGCCGACAGGGGAGAGAATGGGCCATGGCTCTGGGACCGGACGGCAAGCCTTACAAGACGCGCGCCGATGTGCATATGGCGAGGGAGTCGCTTGCCCACGCCTTCGCCAAGCGTCGCGAAGCGCTGATCCTCACAAAAGGGGCCAGCAAAGGGGATATCCAGCCCAGCCTGCTGGCCGAACTGGCGCCCAACATCCCTGTCACCAGTCTGGAAAAGACCAACAAGCTGGCCTGGATCCTGACCTATCTGGCCCACCGCTTCGGTCCGCGCGACAAGCTGCCCAGCTATGAGGGCACCGGGCAGAGCGGCATCCACACCATGGCCGACATGGGCAATGTGGCGCTTTATGGCGACTGGGCGAGCGGCACGCTGGCCGCCGCGCAGGTCGCCACCCGCATCCGCGAGCATAAGGCGCAGCACACCATCCATATGGGCGACGTCTATTTCGTAGGCGACGAGGATGAGGCCCGCGAAAACTTTCTGGGCGAGGAGGTGCCGGGCAGTCCATGGCAGGCGGTGGCCTTCCCGCGCGGCACGCAGCGTTCCTTCGCGCTGAACGGCAATCACGAGATGTATGCGCGCGGAAAGGGCTATTTTCGCCGCATCCTGCCCGCGCTCGACCAGCAGGCCAGCTTTTTCGCGTTGCAGAACCAGCATTGGCGCATCATCGGGCTCGACAGCGGCTATCACTCGATCACCTGGCCCTTCTGGGAACTGCTGTTCCGGCCCGATTGCCATCTGCCCGATGCGGCGGTGAACTGGCTGAAAGATCTGGTCACCACCCCGCGTCCGGGTGATCCCAAGGAGCCACGCGGCACCATCATCCTCACCCATCACCAGCCTTTCTCCTTCTATGAGGCGGGCTTTCCCCGGCTGATGGAGCAGATCGGCGCGGTGCTGGGCGGGCCGGTGCTGTGGTTCTGGGGGCATGAGCATTGGATGAGCGTCTATGCCCCCGTCGAGCGCGCCGGGCTGGAGATCCACGGGCGCTGCATCGGCCATGGCGGCATGCCCTGCGAACCGCCGGGCGAGACGCGCGATCCGGCCTATCCCATCCTGCTGGAGGATCACCGCATCCTCGATACCGGCGCTCAGGTGGTGCTGTGGCCCAATGGCTATGCGATGCTGGGTTTCGACGGGCCCGATCTGCGCATCGATTACCGCGATGTCGAAGGCACGCTGGTCGCGCATGAGGGCTGGACCCTGAAGGACGGCAAGATCGTTATGACAGAGGCACCCGTCGCCGATGTGGAGGGCATAGGCCCGCCGCTCTGACGATATCCGCCCTGAGCGGGAGGGGGCGCGACAAGGGAGACTGTCCATGCGGCTCGAATTCCTGATGCTGGGCGCGGCTTTGCTGCTGGCGCTGGTCAACATTCTCTGGGCGGCGCAGTTGCGCAGCAGCCGCTATGGGCTGGCCTGGAACCTGAGTGCGCGCGACAAGCCCATGCCGTCGCCCGGCCCGGTGGCGGAGCGGCTGCAAAGGGCGCAGGCCAATCTTTACGAGACCTTGCCGCTGTTTATCGGCGCGGTGCTGGGGGCGGCGGCCAGCGGCCATCTGGGGTGGAAGACGCAGATGGGCAGCGTGCTCTATGTTGCCGGGCGGGCGGTCTATCTGCCGCTTTACGCGGGCGGTGTGCCGGTGGCGCGCACGCTGGTCTGGATGGTGTCTCTGGCCGGATTGTTGTTGGTGATCGCGGCGCTGATGCTGGGATAGTCATCAAAATCGCGCGCGTTTTTCTGTGAAAAACGCAGAATCCAGCCACTGTCCCACAATGATTCCGCTATAATACTTATTACGATTTAGCTCTCCACTCATCATGCGTGGTGCGGTGGCATTTACGTTTGGCTTATAGCTTGGCCCGATCCCTTCTTGTACCCCCTTCAGGAAGCTGGCCTTGCTGCTTATTCAGAACAAAATTCTTGGGATGATCGCCGATGGCGAGCCGCTGGAACAGACAGCCCGGCAGATCTGCGTCAATCTGGAAGAGACGCTGCCGGGCGTGGCCAGCTCGATCCTTACGGTGGATCGCGCCGGGCTGATGCATCCGCTGGCCGGGCCCAGCCTGCCTGCCAGCTACAGCGCGGCCATCGAGGGGCTGATGATCGGGCCCGAGGTCGGCTCCTGCGGCACGGCGGCCTATCGCCGCGAACCTGTGGTGATCGACGACATCGTGCATGATCCGCGCTTTGCCCGCTTCATCCATCTGCTCGACGGGCTGGACCTGCAGGCCTGCTGGTCCTTCCCCGTGATCGATGCGACCGGACGGGTGATGGCGGTGCTGGCGGTCTATGCCCCGCAGGCGCGCGGCCCCTCGCAGGAAGAGCGCGAACTGGCATTGGCTTGCGTCGATCTGTGCGGCACCGCGCTACGCCGTCAGGAACGCATCATCGACCGCGAGAGGCGCGCCACCATCGATGCGCTGACCGGCCTGCCCAACCGGCTGGCCTTCAACGCTGCTCTCGCCAACATCGCCTGCGATGAGCCGGGCTCATGGGCACTCTTCGTGCTCGATCTCGACAATCTGAAAGTGGTGAACGACACCTTCGGCCATCTGGCGGGCGACGATCTGATCCGCGCCGCGGCCCGCCGCCTGTCGCAGGCCATGGCGCCCGACCTCGCCTTCCGGCTGGGGGGCGACGAATTTGCCGTCATCATCCAGTCCGCCAGCTTTCTGGCCGATCTCGACGACACGGCGCAGAACATCTTCCGCCTGCTCGATTCGCCCGCCATCTGCCACGGCCATTCGTTGGTGCCGCAGGCCACCATCGGCGCGGCGGTGCTCAGCCATGCGCAGGCCAGCGCCATCGCGGTGAATGAGGCGGCCGATTTCGCGCTCTACCACGCCAAGGAGACCGGGCGGGGCGGTTTCGTGCGCTATTGGCCGGGCATCGGCACGCGCATCGCGCATCGTCGCGACGCCATCCGCGACGTGGCGGAGGCTTTGGCCGAAGACCGGATCGAGGCGCATTACCAGCCCGTCGTCCGGCTCGACACCGGGGAGATCATCGGGCTGGAAGCCCTGTGCCGCATGCGCACCCCCGACGGCGGGATCGTGTCGGCCCATGCCTTTCAGGATGCCACCGCCGACGCCCGCGTCGCCGCCGAACTGACCCGCCAGATGGTCGACAGCGTGGCGCGCGATATGGTCTGGTGGCGCGCTCTGGGCCTGCCGTTCCAGCATGTGGGGATCAATGTCACCACCGCCGATTTCTACACCGGCAGTCTGGCGACCAAGCTGACCGAGGCTTTCGAGCGTGCGGGCGCGCCGCTCGACCATCTGGTGCTGGAGGTGACCGAGGACGTCTATCTGGGGCGTCGCGATCAGGTCGTCCCGCGTGAGATTGCCGCCCTGCGCAAGGCCGGGGTGAAGGTGGCGCTCGACGATTTCGGCACCGGCTATGCCTCGCTGACGCATCTGCTTCAGGTGCCGGTGGACATCATCAAGATCGATCAGGCCTTTGTCGCCCGGCTGCGCCCCGGCGATCCCAGTCTGGTGATCGTCGACGGGCTGATCGACATCGTGCGGCGGCTGGGCATGGAGGTGATCGCGGAAGGGATCGAGACCGGGGCTCAGGCCCGGCAGCTCTGGACCATGGGCTGCAAGTTCGGGCAGGGTTTCGCCTATTCGCGCGCCATCGACCGCGAGGCGATTGCCGCCATGCTGCGCGACCATGCCGAGGAAGAGGATGAGAACGGTGTGCTGCGCTGCGCGCGCCATCACGACCCCGAGCCGCCGCGCCGCCGCGCCAGCCTGCCGCTTCAGGCGGTGGAGGAAACGCCGCAGCGGGCGGTCTCGTTCTGAAGCGACGAACGGCGCGCCGGATCGGACCCTTCGGGCTTTACCAGAGGCCGCCCCCGGCTCTAAGACACGGGCCATGAACAGTTTCGTGCTTTTCCGCATCCGGGGTCTGGATCTGTGAGCGAGGCGGCGCAGGACAAGCCCGTCGTCGTCGTCGGTGCCGGCTTTTCGGGCACCTTGCTGGCCATCAATCTGGTGAGGCAGGGCGCGCGCGTGGTGCTGGTGGAGCGCGATGGCGGCCATTTCGCCAAAGGCGTGGCCTATGGCACGCGGCAGGTGGGCCATTTGCTCAATGTGCGCGCGTCCAATATGAGCGCCTTTCCCGAAGACCCCGATCACTTCCTGCGCTGGCTGGGCTGCGACAGCGGGCCCGAGCGCGGCGAGAAGGCCAGCCGTTTCGTGCCCCGCCCGACCTATGGCCATTATCTGCATGAACAACTCATGGCGGCGCTCTCGGCTTCGCCCGAGCTGCTGACCATCCGTCAGGGCGAGGCGCGCGATGCCGAGCGCAGCGCGGATGGCATCACCCTGCATATGGCCGATGGCGAGTTGCTGGAGGCGCGGGCGCTGGTGATGGCCTCGGGCAATTTCCCGCCCGCCATGCTGCGCGTGCTGGCCGATCTGCCCGCGCCTCTGCTGCAGGCCGACCCATGGGCGCCCGATGCTTTGGAAGGGCTGGGCCCAGACGCGCATGTGTTGCTGGTGGGGGCCGGGCTGACTGCGGTGGATATGGCGATCAGCCTGGATCGCGCGGGCTTTGCCGGGCGGATCACCGCTCTGTCGCGCCGGGGGCTGCTGCCGCGCGCGCATGCGCTGGAGGGGCCTGCGGTGAAACCCGTGGAGCGCCCGGCGGAACGCGGCGCGGCCTTGCTGCACCGCTTGCGGGAACGGGCCCGGCAGGTGGACTGGCGCGAGGCCGTCGATGAGCTGCGGCCCCACACACAGGCGCTGTGGCGGCTGCATGATCGCGAGCAACAGGCGCGGCTGCTGCGCCATCTGCGGCCATGGTGGGATGTGCATCGCCATCGTCTGGCTCCGCCTGTGGCGGAGCGGGTGGCGCAGATGCGGGGCGAGGGGCGGTTGAGTGTGGTAGCTGGACGCATCCTGTCGGTGGAGCATCAGGGCGATCAGGCGCAACTTGTCTGGCGCCCGCGCGGGCAGGATGAGCCGCGGGCGATGGCGGTGGACCGCATCCTGCTCTGCACCGGCCCTGAAAGCGACATCGCGCTTTGCGGCGATCCCTTGCTGGACCGGCTGGCGGCGCGCGGGCTGATCCGTTCGGACCGGCACCGGCTGGGGCTGGATGTCGATCATGCCGGGCGGCTGCTCGACGCCGATGGCGCGGCGGATGACCGGCTGCTGGCGGTGGGGCCCCTGACGCGAGGTGCCTTCTGGGAAAGCGTGGCGGTGCCCGATATCCGCCGTCAGGTCTGGACCACTGCCCGCATGATGACCCAGAGTCATTGGGTGGGCGGCGAGGGACTGTAACGCCTGCCTCGCGGGGCCGGGCGTAATAGGGAGGTGTGATGCTGCCTTTGCTGCTGATAGCCGCGCAAGCGCCTGTTCTGGATCCCTTGCCGCGGCAATGGGCTCAGTTCAGCCGGGTGAGGTCGCTCAATCGGGTGCATGAGACGGTGGATATCGGCACCGGCGAGGGGGCTCGGGGCGGGGCCTTTGCCTATCACTTGCGCTTCACCCGGCAGGTGCCCACCGACCATGGCCGCGCTTACAAGACGCAGGTGCGATGGGCGGACAGCGCAACATGCCCCGCGATCCGCCCGGTGATGGAGGCCATGGTCGGCATCACCATGCCCCGACCCGCGCCCCATGGCGTGCCGGGGGAGCAGACGATGATCGTGCTGGATGGCGCGACCTACCGGCTGAACGTGCCCTCATCCGACCCGGTGGGGGAGATGACGATCAGCTCGAGCGCCGGTTCGTCGCTGGCCGCATGGGTCGATCGCTCGCTGGAGGCGCTGGCGCCTTGCTGGAAGGCGGCGCCTTAAAAAGGGTTGGCGGAACCGCAATGAGGGCGCCCGCATTTCATCGCCATGGAACGCGCCGCCGCCCAAGGGTCTGAGACACACGCGCCGGGCGATGACGCCACAGCCCGCTTGCCTGGATATGGCGGGAAACCGGGCTCCGCTCGCGCCTCGGCTCGTTGGCGCAACTGGTTCTTCGCGCTGATGCTGGTGGCCGCGCTGGTGGTTTCGGTGCTGCATCGCCATGAGATCGCCCGGCTGGTGCTGCTGGCGGGCAAGGCGCGGCCCGGCTGGCTGGTGCTGGCGGTGGTGCTTCAGCTCTCGACTTATCTCAGCCTGGCGCTTGGCTGGCAGGCGGTGCTGCGTCATGCCGGGCACCCCCAGCCCATGCCGCGCCTGATCCGCATCGCCTTTACCAAGCTGTTTGCCGATCAGGCCCTGCCCAGCGCCGGGCTGGGCGGCAATGTGGTGCTGGTGGACCAGTTGATGATGACCGGCGTGCCGCGCGGCGCGGCGGTGGCGGCGCTGATCCTCTCGATGATCGGTTTCTATGCGGCCTATATGGTTTTTGCCGTGGCGATGCTGGCCATGCTGTGGCTGCTGGGCCATGCCGCGCCCTGGATCGCCGGGCTGGTCAGCATGTTCCTGCTGGTGGCCATGGCCATTCCCGGCGTGGCGCTGTGGCTGCGGCGGCGCGGGCAGGGCCCCATGCCGCGCTGGATCGCGCGGCTGAGCTTTGTGCGCGGCCTGCTCGAAGCGGTGGGCGAGGCGCCGGGCGAGCTGCTGCGCAACCGCGCGCTGATCGCTCAGGTCACGGTCTGGAACGCGCTGATCTTTCTGGCTGACGCGGCCACGCTGCTGGCCTGCCTGCGCGCGCTGGGGCAGGGGGGCGGGTTTGGCGCGGCCTATATCGCCTTCATGATGGCCTCGATCGTCATCACGCTGGGGCCGGTGCCGCTGGGGCTTGGCAGTTTCGAGGCGACCTGCACCGCCATGCTGCGCCTGCTGGGCGTGCCTTTCGAGGGCGGTTTTGCCGCCACCATGCTGCTGCGGGTGCTGACCTTGTGGCTGCCGCTGCTGCCCGGTCTTGTGCTGATGCGCGGTGCGATCAGGCCGAATCGCGAAAACGCCGATTCGTCAGAAGGATGAGGCCCGGCGACAGGCCTCATCCATCAGAGCATCGCGCGAAAAAGTGGGGGCCGATTTTTCGCGAAAAAGCGATGCGGTAACAAAAGCCGGATCAGGCCTCGGCCGCGACGGCCTTCTTGCGGGGCACGCGTGCAGGCTTGGGCTCGGCAGCGGACTTGATAGGCTTGCGGCCCAGACCGATCTTCACCGCCAGCTCCTTGCGGCGCGCGGCATAATCGGGCGCGACCATCGGATAATCGGCAGGCAGGTTCCAGCGGGTGCGATACTCGGCGGGCGAAAGCTGATGGTCGGTCGCCAGATGGCGCTTGAGCATCTTCATCCGCGTGCCGCAATCGAGGCAGGTCAGCGTATCGGCCTTCAGCGAGGCGCGAATCGAGACGGCGGGGGCAGGCTTGTGTTCTTCGGCGACCTCTTCGCCAAGGCGCTCCAGCGAACCATACACCGACTGGATCAGGCGCGGCAGATCCTCACCGGCAACGGTGTTGTGGCCGACATGAGCTGAAACGATATCCGCGGCGAGCGTAAGGAGCGTTTCATTGATCATGGCATGTTTCTCCTCGGGGGGCTTGGTGTAAAGCTGTGTAAACAGAAAGCGCGGTCTGTTCGAGAGGAAATGCATCCAATACTTGTCGCGAATTGTACGACCATGGTCCGGGATGCGCTCGCATCGCGTCAATCCGGCGCAAAATCGCGCGATTGCCAGCCAAAGGGCAAGATGGTCATGGACAATAGGCAAAAGTGGACATCGGGCATGCCCGAGGGAACCGGCACCATGAAGCAGGATGTTCATGGTGGGCGCGACAGGGATTGAACCTGTGACCCCACCCGTGTGAAGGGTGTGCTCTACCGCTGAGCTACGCGCCCGCGCCCCGACATAAATCGGGCGGGTTCAAGTGACTTTGGCCATCCTCTTGAAAGGATGGTGGGCGCGACAGGGATTGAACCTGTGACCCCACCCGTGTGAAGGGTGTGCTCTACCGCTGAGCTACGCGCCCGCTGTCACTTGCGGAGAGGCGCCACTAGACGCACCGCGCGCCGTTGACAAGTGGCCCGCGAAAATTATTGAGCAATGCCATGACTGATACGCCAGAAACCAGCTCGCCCGCCGCCGCCTCCGGTGCCGACACGCCGCCCGACCGCCTGGCGATCAACCCCGCCAGCCCGCATTTCAATGCAGACCTGCTCCAGCGCGGCATCGGCATCCGCTTCAAGGGCGTGGTGCGCAACAATGTCGAGGAATACTCGATCTCCGAAGGCTGGGTGCGCGTGCAGGCCGGCAAGTCCATGGACCGCAAGGGCAATCCGCTGACCATCAAGCTGAGCGGGCCCGTCGAGGCATGGTTCGAGGATCTGGGCGAGAACGCTCCGGTGGCGAAGGCCTGAGGATCAAGAAAAAGTAAGGTGCGAGGGGATTATCCCCTCGCGCTCCCTTTAATGTCTGCCTTGCGCATCGGGTTCGGCTCTGCGCCCAGATTGCCGCGCCGCAGGCCTTCACACGAGAAAAGGCGCCAAAGCATTCCTGCCTGCGGCGCCTTTTCTTCTGCTGGTGGAGAGTTTGGGCGCACCATTTCGGTGCCACTTACCTATCGTCGGAAGACGTTATGGGAGCGCGAGGGCCCGGAGCATTCCTCTTGAGGAATGCGACCAACAAAGACTCCCCCCTCGCATCTTCCTCACGTCCAACACCTTTACCGCCTTGAAAACGCCGCGATAATCGCCCCGATCGGATCGGTGGTCCAGCGGCTGGCGACCAATCCGTGCACGGGGGCCACGGCGCCACGCGGATAGATAAAGCCCGACACCGGCCAATGCGTGCTGCCCAGCTTCTGGATGGGATCGAACCACACGCGCACCGCGCTCCAGTCCCCGGCCGGGGAGACATCGACGGCCATCACGTCCTGCTCGACCTGACCGCGCCGTCCGTTGATGGGCGACCAGTTGGCATGGCGCAGCAGCACGCGGCGCGAATCGACCACGCGGCTGACCATGGCGACATGGCCCAGCACCATCTTGCCATAGGGGCGGAAGGCCATCACGGCGCCCACGCGCGGGGTGTTGCCCCGGCCATAGCGCCCGGCGGCCTGGCCCCACCACGTGCGCGCGTCGCCGTAAAGCTGAATGCCCGAGGCCTGGCGGGCATAGGGCACGCATTGCAGATAGCCGGGCAGGACCTCATCCACGCCCGCGCCGACCATGCGCGGCGTTTTGACCGCGGCATAGTGGGAGGTGGCGCGCGTGGAAGCCTTGCGCCGCGCCGGCCCGGTGGAGAGCGGCAGCAAGTCGACCGGACCGGCCACGCCGATGCGATAATTGCTCACCGTGGTCACGCCCGTCACGCGATAGGCGTTGCGGCCGCCGCTGGTCACATCCACGAATTGCAGCGTGGAGCGTGCCTGCAGCGGCTCCACGCCGAGCGTCGCGGCGAGCAAAACCGATGCCGCGCAGGGCAAGGCGACCCTGCGTGCAAGATGGAGAATCTGTCCCGTCATGAATGCGGCAATAACTTGCCGACTCTTAGGGGGTGGTCGCCTTGTATGGTTACCAAGCCCTCAACCAGACTGAACGATTTTGGCGATGGCCGTCATGGCCGCGGGGAAGCGATTTGGCAGCCGTAACCCGGCGCCGGGGCGCGGAATCGCGGTTTTTCTTGCTTTTCGGGCGGGGTAAAGGCAAGGGGCGTCGCTTCCCGTGTGCAGCACCACATGCAGGGGGCGCCCGGACCGGTGGCGCCTGCCCGGCAAAAATGTGCTGACCCGGCAAATGTTTGCCTTCTGGATCATCAACATCATGCTGCCTCAAGTTATCATCATCGGCCGACCCAATGTCGGCAAGTCCACGCTGTTCAACCGACTCGTCGGCAAGAAGCTGGCGCTGGTCGACGATCAGCCGGGGGTGACGCGCGACCGCCGCTTTGGGGAAGCAAATCTACTGGGTCTGGAGTTCACCATCGTGGACACCGCCGGTTGGGAAGACGAAGACGCCCACACCCTGCCGGGCCGCATGCGCGCCCAGACCGAGGCGGCGCTGGTGGGCGCCGATGTGGCGCTGTTCTGCATCGACGCGCGCGCGGGCCTGACCCCGCTGGACGAGGAAATTGCCCGCTGGCTGCGCGAGCAGACCGTGCCGGTGATCCTGGTGGCCAACAAGGCGGAAGGCCGCAGCGGCGACGGCGGTTTCTATGAAGCCTTCGCGCTGGGCATGGGCGAGCCGCTGGCGATCAGCGCCGAGCATGGCGAGGGCATGGCCGACCTCTTCACCGCCCTGCTGCCGCATATCGAGCGCGAGGGCGAGGAATATGAGGAAGAGGACGAGATCGACCCCGAGGATGAGGAAGCGCTCAACCGCGCGCCTCTGAAGCTGGCGATCGTGGGGCGCCCCAATGCGGGCAAGTCCACGCTGATCAACTCGATCCTTAAGGACGACCGCCTGCTGACCGGGCCTGAGGCCGGGATCACCCGCGACTCGATCTCCATCGACTGGGAATGGACCGATCCGGCCAATGGCGAAACCCGCCCCGTCCGCCTGATCGACACCGCGGGCATGCGCAAGAAGGCCAATGTGGTCGAGAAGCTGGAACGCCTCTCGGTCGCCGACGCGCGCCGGGCTATCGATTTCGCCGAGGTCGTCGTGCTGCTGCTCGACGCCACGCGCGGGCTGGAGCATCAGGATCTCAAGATCGCCTCCATGGTGCTGGAGGAAGGCCGCGCGCTGATGATCGCCATCAACAAGTGGGACATCGCGGAGGATGCCTCGGCCCTGTTCAACGGCATTCGCGGGGCGCTCGACGATGGTCTGGCGCAGGTGAAGGGCCTGCCGCTGATCACCGTGTCGGCGCGCACCGGCAAGGGGCTGGACACGCTGCTGACCGCCGCCTTCGAGCTGCGCGCGGCCTGGTCGAAGCGCGTGCCGACCGCACTGCTCAACCGCTGGTTCGACAAGGCGCTGGCCGCCAATCCGCCCCCGGCGCCGGGCGGCAAGCGCATCAAGCTGCGCTACATCACGCAGGCCAAGACCCGCCCGCCGGGCTTCATCCTGTTCGGCACGCGTCTCGACGATCTGCCGATGAGCTATCAGCGTTACCTGATCAACGGCATCCGCCGCGAGCTGGGCTTTGATGCCGTGCCGGTGCGGATGACCTTGCGGATGCCCAAGAATCCGTTTGCGGATAAGAAGTAAGTTAAGGAAAAAGCGAGGGGGTTACCCCCTCGCGCTCCCAGGACGTCTTCCGACGATAGGGCAGTGGCGCCGCATTGTTGCGCCCGGGCTCTCCACCTGCGCGACGTAAAGCGCCGCAGGCAGGTCAGTCTTTGAACGATGGGCTGTGTCGGCGTTTTTGCCTGCGGCGCCGCGACGTTGCCCTGAGGCCGAACCCGATGCGCCACGCAGACAGTAATGGGAGCGCGAGGGTGTAACACCCTCGCACTTCACTTTTCTTCAAGCCCTTAATTCTGCGCCGGAATACAGGTAATCCCCGCAGCCACCAGCTTGCGGCAGACGGCCTTGGCGCTGTCTTCCGAGTAACCCCCGGCCATCAGGCGAGTCACCTTGCCGGTGGGCACGTTCATGCGCGGATGCCCGGCGACGTCGGGCAGTTTGCTGGCCTTGGCCCATTGCGCATCGACATTGGCGGGCACACCGAAAGCGCCGAGCTGGATCCTCCAGTTCCCGCCGACGGGCACCGGCTTGGCAGGCGCGGGCTTGGCTGGAGCAGGCTTGGGCGCAGTAGGTTTCGTTGCGGCAGGCACCGGCTTGGGGTCAGCGTGCTTGGGCGCGGGGGGCGGCGTATGGGCCGCCGCCGGGCTCGGCGTATCGCCGGGTGCCGGTGTCGGCTTGACCTTGGCCGGCGGCGCGGCGACAGGCGGCGCGGCATCGGCGCCAGAGGGCGCAACCGTATTACCCAGATCGTTGCTGGCGATCTGACGCTGGCGGTTGGCGTCGATTTTCGCGCTCAGCTCGGTGGCCAGCGAGGCCCCGCGCTGGCGGTCTTCGAGCGAGATGAACTGGTCCATCTGCGCCAGCGCCGCGCGGGCCTGGGGCAGGGGGGGCTGGCCGTCAACGGACTGGTTGGCGATGGTTTCCAGCGCATAGGCGCGGATCCAGTCCTTGGGCACGTTCTCGCCGTTGAAATGAGCGATGCCCATCAGATAGAGCGCGCCCTTCTCACCGCGATCGGCGGCGGCCTGCAGATAGGGCATGGCCTGGGCGTGCTGGCCGCGCTGGAACAGCAGCAGGCCGTAATTGTCGGCCGCCTGGGTGTGGCCCTTGGCGGCGGCCTTGGCAAAGAGCACTTCGGCGCGGGTCAGGTCCTGAGGGACGCCCTTGCCCCATTTGTAGGCCTGGGCGAGGTTGAACTGCGAGTCGGGGTCGCCCTTGTCGGCCTGCGCCTGCCATTCGTGGATGGCGGCCAGATATTCGCGATGCGCCGTGGTCTTGTCGCCCGCGTTGTTGGCGGCTTCGGCGCGGCTCCAGGCATCGACGCCGGCCTTGGCATCGGCCAGAGCGGTCTGGGCCAGCAGGGTGCAGGCGGCCAGCGCGCCCAGCACGGTTACGCTTTTGAGGGCCCCGCTCTTCAGGCCCGGCGCGTAACGGCGCCCGTGGTTGCGACTCATCTTCATTCCCTTCTTGTGGCAATCGCTGCCGACCATCTTGGCCTTTGCGCATAAGCAAATGTGGTAAACAAAAACTTGCCGATCCGCCGTGTTCATACGGATTTCGGGCTTTTGTCCACGATGCCCTAGAGGCTTTTAAGGGTTCGTTAGGAACGATCTGCAATCTTTGCGCCCAAGAAACCGTCTGCACCCGTCTTGTTACGGACAGGTGGCCATGGGGAAAGATCGATGTTGTCCAAGCCTGATCAAAACCGCCGTATCGGGGCCCGCAAGGCTCACGTCTGGGGGCGCCGACATGTGAAGCTGGGTGGAGCCGTCGCTCTGGCCCTGCTGGGCGCCGGTTGGGGGGCTCAGGCCATGGCGGGCAAGCCTGCCGAGGCCGCGTCTGCCAGCGCGTCGATCCAGACCGTTGCCGCAGGCGAAGCCGCACTGCGCAAGGCGCCGCGCGATGCCGCGACTCGCGCCGCGCTGGGCCGCGCCTATCTGCGCGCCGGGCGGTTCGAATCGGCGGTGGCGGTGCTGGGCGATGCGGTGGTGCTGGGTGATGCCTCGCCGCGCACGACATTGAGTCTCGCTCTGGCACAGACGGCGCTGGGCCATGGGCGCGAGGCGCTGGCGTTGCTGCAGACGGTGCAGGGTGCTCTGCCGCCTGCCGATTACGGTCTGGCGCTGGCGCTGGCCGGTGACACGAATCGCGGCGTGAGCGTGCTGGCCGAAGCGGCCCGCGCGGGTGACGCCACGGAAAAGCTGCGCCAGAATCTGGCCTATGCCTATGCGCTGGACGGCCGCTGGGCCGAGGCGCGCAACGTCGCGGCGATGGACCTGTCGCCCGACAAGCTGGATGAGCGCCTGACGCAATGGGCCGCCACCGCGCGCCCCGATGGTTCGCGTCAGCGCGTGGCCTCGCTGCTGGGCGCTCCGGTGGTGAGCGACTCGGGCCTGCCGACGGCGCTGGCGCTGCGTGACGATGTGACACCTGCCCAGTTGGCGGCCAGGCCGCAGCTTGCCCAGCCTGTGGCGGTCCCCGCGCCCGAGAAGGAATTGCCCGCTCTGGCCGCGCATGAAGCGGCCCCGACTCCGGCTCCTGCCGCGCTTGTGGCGACCCCCGCCGCCGTTTCGGTGCCGGTGGTCGAGCCTGTGCGCGAAGCCGCGCCGGAACCGGCTCCCGCTCCCGAGCAGCCCTCGCGGCGTGCCGTGGGCGGCGTGATGGCCTGGTCGGCGGTGCCGACGACTCCGGCGCCGGTGGTTCAGCCTGCCGCTCGCCCGGTGGTGCAGCGCGTGGCCTATGAGGCCCCCACGAAGATTTATGAGGCGCCAGCGCCCAAGGCCCGCCCCATGAAGATGCGCGTGGCAAAGGTGAAGGCGGAGGTTGCTCCGCGTTCGGCCACGGGTTCGCATCTGGTGCAGCTCGGCGCTTTCAGCAATGCGGCCAATGCCGAAAAGGCCCGCAAGATGGCGATGGCACGCGGCGATCTGCGCAGCCATGAGGTGACCGTCACCAAGGCGACCGTCAATGGCCGCGAGTTCTGGCGCGTTGCCGCGCTGGGCTTCGACTCGGGGTCGGCGCAGGGTGCCTGTGGCCGCGTGAAGAAGTCGGGCGGTGTGTGCATGGCCATGTCGGGCAAGAGCGTCGCCAACAATGGTCAGGCTCTGGCCATGGCCAATGCGCCGGTTGCTCCGGGTCACAAGCGCTAAGTTTTTATCGAAAAGAGAAAAAGGGGCGCCTCCTGCGGGAGGTGCCCCTTTTTTGTGCCCTCAGTCGACGCGTTTTCAGTCGACCTTGGCGCCGCCCTTGAACAGGCCCAGCACGCGACCCTGCACGGGCTGGCGGTCGAAGGGCGTGTTGCCCGCAGCGGCGGCCATCTTGTTCGAATCGACGATCCAGGGCCGGTCGGCATCGATCAGCGCGATATCGGCCTGAGCGCCCACCGTCAGCATGCCCGCATCCACGCCCAGCAGACGCGCGGGGTTGGTGGCGAGCAGTTCGAAAGCCCGGCCCATATCGATCACGCCATCGCGCACCAGAGTCATGGTGAGCGGCAGCAGCGTTTCGGCGCCCGCCATGCCGGGCTCGGCATCGGCGAAGGGCAGGCGCTTGTCCTCGGGGCCGCGCGGATCGTGGCCGCTGGCGATGACGTCGATCGTGCCGTCGCCGATGGCGGCGATCACGGCCTTGCGGTCATCCTCCTGACGCAGCGGCGGCGAGAGGCGGCAGAAGGTGCGGAAATCAGCCAGCGCCGTGTCGGACAGCATGAAATGCGCCGGGGTAACGCCCGCCGTGATGCGCAGACCCTTCGCCTTGGCCACGCGCACCAGATCGAGCGCCGCCTTGGTGGTGATCTGGCGGAAATGCAGCGCGGCACCCGCCATCTCGGCCAGAGCGATATCGCGGGCGACGGCGACGGCCTCGGCCTCACGCGGGGCGCTGGGCAGGCCCAGGCGGGTGGCCATCTCGCCCGCGGTGGCGACCGCGCCGCCGGTGATCCCGGCATCCTCGGCATGGGTGATGACGGTCATGCCCAGCATCGCGGCATAGCGCAGCAGGCGCAGCATCACGCCCGAGTCGCCGATCCATGCCCGGCCCGTGGCGACGGCCTTGGCGCCCGCATCGCGCATCATGGCGATCTCGGCCAGTTCCTTGCCCTCAAGCCCGCGCGTGGCGGCGGCGAGGGGATGGACCCACAGGTCAGGCTTGCCGCTCTGCGCGGCGTAGCGGGTGTTGCTGGGGCGGTCGATCACCGGGCTCTGGTCGGGCATCAGCGCGGCGCGGGTGATGCCGCCGAAATGGAAGGCGGGCTTGTCGATGGCGAAGACGCCAAGGTCCACCAGACCGGGCGTGACCAGCGCGCCCTTGGCGTCGACCACGGTGTCGCCGGGTTCAGCAGTCACATCGCCCAAGGCCACGATGCGATCATCCACGGCGCGCAATGTGCCCTTGAACGGCACCTTGCCCGGCGTGACCAGCAGGCCGTTCACGATGGTGAGGGGAGCGTGCTTCATGCCCAGCCCTCCATGCCGCGCGCGCGTCTGGTGAGGATTTCCAGCGCGGCCATGCGGACGGCGACGCCCATTTCGACCTGACGGGTGATGAGGCTGCGCTCGGGCAGATCGGCCACGGTCGAGTCGATCTCGATGCCGCGATTCATCGGACCCGGATGCATCACCACCGCATCGGGATGGGCCTTGGCGAGCCGGGCGGGGCTCAAACCGTAAAGGTGGCGGTATTCGCGGGGCGAGGGGATGAACTGGCCGGTCATGCGTTCGTTCTGCAGGCGCAGCATCATCACCACTTCCGCGCCCTCAAGCGCCTTGTCGAAATCATGGTAGGGGGTGACGCGCATCTGCTCGATCCCCTCGGGCATCAGGGCGGGCGGCGCGCAGACGCGCACATCGGCACCCAGCGCCGTCAGTGACAGAATGTTCGAGCGCGCCACGCGGCTGTGCAGAATATCGCCGCAGATCACCACCTTCAGGCCCACGAAACCCTCGCCGCCGGTGAAGTTCAGCGACTGGCGGATGGTCAGCGCATCGAGCAGCGCCTGCGTGGGGTGCTCATGCTGGCCATCGCCCGCGTTCAGCACCGGGCAGTCCACCTTGTCGGCGATCAGCCGCACCGCGCCGGACGAGGCATGGCGGATCACGATGGCGTCCGCCCGCATGGCGTTGAGCGTCATCGCCGTATCGATCAGCGTCTCGCCCTTTTTCACGCTGCTGGTGGCGGCATGCATGTTCACCACATCGGCGCCCAGGCGCTTGCCCGCGATCTCGAAGCTGAGCAGCGTGCGGGTGGAGTTCTCGAAAAAGGCGTTGATGATGGTGAGGCCCCGCAGCGCTTCGACGCGCTTGTTGGGCTGGCGGTTCAGCTCGACCCAGCGTTCCGCCTCATCGAGCAGGAACAGGATCTCATGCGGGGCAAGGCCGGCGATGCCGAGCAATCCGCGATGGGGGAAAGCGAGCGAACCCGCAGGGAAGCGCGACGCCTGCCCGGCACTGGAGGCCGGCAGGGGGGGGAGTTCGAAGGATGTCATCGAAGACGATGCCCTAGAGCGCGCGGGGCCTTTCCTCAAGCCCGTTTGCCCCTTTCTCCACTTGTGTTTAAGGGGAGGGGCTCTTGCAGGACGGAACAAGCGGCTCCACCTTGGGTTTTCGCCCTGCGGCATCATCATGGAATAAGGACGGAAAACGGCATGATCTTCGCGCGCAAGGTTTGGAACCTGCTGGTCGCGATCAAGGACGCGCTGGTGCTGGTGATGGCGCTGCTGTTCTTTTTCCTGCTGTTTGCCGCGCTGACCGCGCGCGGTCCTTCGCCTGAGGTGCGTAAAGGCGCCCTGCTGATCCGCCTGAAGGGCCAGGTGGTGGAAGAACTGCCCCGGCTCGACCCCGCAACACTGCTGACCGGTGGCGGTTCGCCCTCCAATGTGGTGCGCGAACGCGATGTGGTGCGGGCGCTGCGCGGCGCTGTCGGCGATGACAAGATCCGCGCCGTGGCGATCGATATGGCCGATTTCAGCGGCGGCGGTCTGGTCCATCTGGAAGAGATCGGCGCGGCGATGGATGCGGTGCGCGCGGCGAAAAAGCCGGTGCTGGTCTATGGCATGATGCTCGATGATGCGGGCATGCTGCTGGCCGCCCATGGCAGCGAGGTGTGGCTCGACCCGCTGGGCGGTGCCTTTGTGCCGGGGCCGGGGGGCTATCGTCCCTATTACGGCCAGTTGCTGGAAAAGCTGAAGATCAACGTCCATGTCTTCCGCGTCGGCACCTACAAGGATTTCGTCGAGCCCTATATCCGCAACGACCAGTCGCAGCCTTCCAAGGAGGCCAGCCAGGCGCTGATCGGCACGATCTGGAGCGAATGGCAGGCCAATGTCGCCAAGGCGCGCCCGCAGGCCGATATCGCCGCCGTGGTGAAAGATCCGCTGGCGCTGCTGAAGGCCGCGGGCAACGATCCGGCGCAGGCCGCGTTGCGCGCAAAACTGGTCGACCGCATCGGCAACCGCACCGATTTCGGCCAGCGCGTCGCCGATGTCGCGGGCGAGGACCGCAAGGACAAGCGCCCCGGCGCCTTTGCCCATACCACGCTCGACACATGGATCGCGGCCAATCCGGAAAGCACCACGGGCAAGGCCATTGGCGTCATCACCATTGCCGGTGACATCACCGACGGCAAGGAAGGACCCGGCACGGCTGGCGGCGAGCGCATCGCGCGGCTGATCGATTCGGCGCAGCAGCGCAAGCTTTCGGCGCTGGTGGTGCGGGTCGATTCCCCCGGCGGTTCGGTGGTGGGCGCCGAGGCGATCCGCGCGGCCATCGAGCGGCAGAAGAAGCTGGGCCTGCCCGTGGTGGTTTCCATGGCCAATTACGCCGCGAGCGGGGGCTATTGGGTGTCCACGCCCGCCACGCGCATCTTTGCGCAGCCCGGCACGATCACCGGGTCCATCGGCATTTTCGCCGTGGTGCCCAGCTTCGAGAAGGCCCTGGCCGCCTGGGGCGTGAGCGGCGATGGCGTGCGCACCACGCCGCTCTCGGGTCAGCCCGACATCATCACCGGCCTGACGCCGGAGGTCGAAGCGCTGCTTCAGGCCGATATCGAGGGCGGTTATGGCCGCTTTATCAAGCTGGTGGCGACGTCTCGTCACAAGACGCCTGAGGAGGTCGATGCCATGGCGCAGGGCCGCGTCTGGGATGGCGGCACGGCGCGGCAGAAGGGGCTGGTCGATGCTTTCGGCGGGCTGGACGATGCGCTGGCCTATGCCGCCGATCAGGCCAAGCTGAAGACCGGCGAGTGGCATCCCGAATTTCTCGCCAACCGGCCTTCGGCGCTGGCGCAACTGGCGCAGAGCCTGCGCGGCAGCGGTGACGATGACAGCAGCGGCAACCAGACCAGCGACGATGACGATGCCCGCGCTCTGCCCGGCGATCTGAGCGGTCTGATCGCGGCGCGTCAGCAGACGGGGCTTGCCCGCATGGTGGCTCAGGCGCGGATGATGATGGGGGCACAGGGCGCTCAGGCGCGGTGTCTGGAATGTTCGGTGTCGCTTGGCGCCGGTGCGGCCCCTGCGGGCGGCGTGCTTGGGCAGGGCGGCTGGAGCAGCCTGACGCTGATGCGGCTGGCGCAATGGGTGGGGATTGCGCCTCACCCTTGAGGGGGCGTTAACGCCGCCAGCGACAGGCCGTTACGGCGATCATCCCCCGGCTGAAGGCGCGGCATTCATAGCGAGGGTCAAGGGTTTCGATCCGTGGGGTGCGGCCGGGCGGGAGATCGTCGTTGGAGAACCACAGGATCGCGCTTTTGCGTCGCGGGTCGGTCAGGGCCAGCACGGCGCGGTTGGGATCGGTGCCCGCCGGCGCGCGGGCCACGCTGACATCCACCCGATGTCCCGCACGGCGCAGGAAGAAGCCGCCGACCTCGGCCAGCCTGAGGGCATCGCTGCTCTCACCCACCGGATTGTCCCAGAACATCACCAGATGCTCGACCGGCCTTTCGCCGATCCAGGCGGAGGGGCGTTCGAGTTCGAAACTGTGGCGCGCATCGCTTTCGGGGTGGCGTAAAATCGAGCCCATCACCCCCACCTCGCTGGCGAGCAGGATCGCTGCGGCCAAGAAGGGCAATTTCGCGTCGCGCGGCGCGCTATGGCGGGCCCACAGCGCCAGTCCGAACAGGAAGGAGGGCATCGACCCCATCATGTAGCGCGGGGAAAAGCCGGGGCGCAGACAGGCGATCACCAGAATCATCGCGATGCTGCCGATCCCGCACAGGCCCAATGCGGTTTCGGGCGAGGGGCGGCGCAGGCGGGGCCAGCCATCGCGCCTGATCGCCATGGCCATCGATGCCGCCACGATGGCGAAGACCAGCACGCCATTGGCCGTGGTGCCCAGCACATACATCGGCATGTCGCGCAGCAAGGCCGCGAGCGGCAGGCCGCTGATGCCGCTGCTGCCACCGATGGTCAGCCCCAGCACGAAGGGCAGATGCAGCCGGGCCCAGACCGGCAGGGGCAGCAGAAAGATCAGCGCGGGCCATGTCTTGAGCGCGCGCATCCGGTGCAGCGCAAGGAAGCTCAGCCCCTGCACCAGCGTGGGCATGGCGTTCCAATAGTGGCACAGGATGGCCAGCACGGAGACGATAACCCATGCGCTGGCGCGCCCGGTCGTGGGGCGTTCGAGCAGCCGCAGGAACAGCGCCGCCTGAGCCACGCCCAGCGCGAAGATTTCCGGATAGGAGCGAGCCTCTCCGGCAAAGGGCAGGATCGGCGGCCAGAGCAGCAGGAACACCGCCCACCACCGGCGCAGCCGCGCATCGCGATGCCCCCAGCGCAGCACCGCCAGCGGCGTGGCGAGCGAGAGCAGCAGATTGGGCAGGCGCAGCGCCAGATCGCTGTTGCCCGCCAGCTTTTCCCACAGCCACATCGGCATGTAGAAGGCCGGGCCGGTCAGCTCATGCAGGCACCAGTCGATCAGCGCGGGCAGGCTGCGCTGGCTGGCGATGACACCGGTGAAGGTCTCGTCGAACCACAGTGTCGTGTTCAGGCTGTAGAGCAGCCGTCCGCCCAGTCCGACAATCAGCGCGGCGGCCAGCAGCGCCAGATGCCAGCCATCCTGCCGTCCCCCTTGTTCGGACTCCGGGCAGGGGGTTGTTTCACGTCTCACCTTTGGTCCCGCTTTCCCGCATCACGAACAAGGGTTGTAAATCCCACAGGATGGTTAACATCGCTTTGACGGGTGCGTTGGAGCGGGAAAGCGGCGGATATCGGGCGCTCCATTCGCGGCGGCCCGGGCCGCGCTTGGGGAAAACCGCCAAATCTCCGCCCTTGCCCTTTGCGACTCCGCGCTTTATGGGGCCTCCCTTGAATTTTCGCGGCTTCGTGTGTCAAGCGGGCGTGGCGGAATTGGTAGACGCGCTGGTTTTAGGTACCAGTATCGAAAGATGTGGGGGTTCGAGTCCCTTCGCCCGCACCAATTTTCGCCCCGGCCCAAGGCGGACACATGGGGCCATCTCGCTTTGGGAAGGCTTTCAAATCATGCAGATCGTCGAAACCACGAACGAAGGCCTCAAGCGCGGCTTTACGGTCACCATCCCCGCCGCGCTGATCGCCGAGAAGGTCGATGGCGAGATCGCTCGCGTCGCCCCGCAGGTCCAGCTCCCCGGCTTCCGCCCCGGCAAGGTGCCCGCGAATCTGGTGCGCAAGCGCTTTGGCGACCAGATCCATCAGGACGCCCTGCAGGGCTCCATCCGTGAGGCGCTCGACAAGGTCATCATCGACCAGCAGCTGCGCCCCGCCACCCAGCCCGACGTGGCGCTGACCGAAGGCTATGAGCTGGGCAAGGATGCCGAGCTGACTGTCGCCCTCGAAGTGCTGCCCACCATTTCGGCTCCCGAGCTGACCGGCCTGAAGCTGGAAAAGCTGGTCGTGCCCGTCAAGGACGAGGCCGTGGACGAGGCCGTTCTGCGCGTCGCCAGCAGCGCCAAGCGCTTCGCCGACGCCGAAGAGGGCAAGGCTGCCGAGACCGGCGACCAGCTCACCATCGACTTCCTGGGCAAGCTGGACGGCGTGCCCTTCGACGGCGGTCAGGCTGAAGACGCCGCTCTGGAAATCGGTTCGGGCCGCTTCATCCCCGGTTTCGAGGAACAGCTCGTCGGCGCCAAGGTCGGTGACGAGAAGGTCATCACCGTGACCTTCCCCGAGGACTACCCCGCCGAGAACCTGAAGGGCAAGGAAACCACCTTCGACATCAAGGTCAAGGGCATCAAGGTTGCCGCCGAAACCGTCATCGACGACGAGTTCGCCAAGAGCCTGGGCCTGACCGATCTGGAGCAGCTCAAGGGCCTGCTCAAGGGCCAGCTCGAGGGCGAGACCGCCCAGCTGACCCGCACCCAGATGAAGCGCCAGCTGCTCGACATCCTGGCCGAGGGCCATGACTTCGACGTTCCCCCCAGCATGGTGGAAGCCGAATTCAACCAGATCTGGCAGCAGCTGACCCAGGAAGCGTCGAACGAAGCCGACCCCGAGGCCGCTCTGGCCGAGATCGAGGCCGAGAAGGACGACTACCGCAACATCGCCGTGCGCCGCGTGCGCCTGGGCCTGCTGCTGAGCGAGATCGGCCAGAAGAACGGCGTCGAGGTGTCGCAGCAGGAAATGCAGATGCTGGTGCAGCAGGCTGCCCAGCAGTACCGCCCCGAGGACCGTCAGCGCTTCGCCGAATACATCCAGAGCGAGCCGCTGGCTGCCGCTCAGCTGCGCGCCCCGCTGTACGAAGAGAAGGTCGTCGACTTCCTCTTCGAGCAGGCCGAAGTGACCGAGCGCGAAGTGACCAAGGAAGAGCTGGAAGCGGCCATCGAGGCTGACGAAGGCGAGGCCGGTCACGTTCACGGTCCCGACTGTGGCCACGATCACGCTGAAGCCAAGCCCGCCAAGAAGACGGCGAAGAAGGCTGCCGCTGCTGACGCCGACGCGGAAGTGACCGAGGAAGCGCCGAAGAAGAAGGCTGCTCCCAAGAAGAAGGCCCCTGCCGAGGTTGAAGCTGCCGCCGAGGCCCCTGCCGAGGGTGAAGCTGCTGCGGAGGCCGCTCCCAAGAAGAAGGCTGCCCCCAAGAAGAAGGCCGCCGAGGAGAACTGAGTTCCCTCCATGGTGGCCCGAAAGGGCACATGTGATTGGCCCGGCGCGAGGAGATTCCTTGTGCCGGGCTTTTCCGTTCCGGGCGAACCGCCGGGGATAGCCATGCAGCATCAGCGATTTGGCGCGAGCCAGCCCCGATGCGTCGCATGGTTCCTTCCGGCGTTCTGCCTTGGGGATATCGGGGCACTCTGGGCTGTGTGGGCAGATTTCTTGGGTTAATCCCCTTGAACATCGCGGGAAGTCACGCGACATAGGTCAGCCAAGGCAAGAGGAATTTTTGATGATCGACCTGTTCGGACATGGCAGCCACAGCACCCAGGGTCAGTTCACGCGCGACCCGGTCACCGGCAGCCTGATCCCCGTCGTGGTGGAACAGTCGAGCCGCGGTGAGCGCAGCTTCGACATCTATTCGCGCCTGCTGCGCGAGCGAATCATCTTCGTGACCGGCCAGATCGAAGATCACATGGCCAGCGTCATCGTCGCCCAGCTGCTGTTCCTCGAGTCGGAGAACCCGACCAAGGACATCAGCATGTACATCAACTCGCCCGGCGGCGTGGTGACGGCTGGCCTGTCGATCTACGACACGATGCAGTACATCAAGCCCAAGGTCTCGACCGTGTGCATCGGCCAGGCCTGCTCGATGGGCAGCTTCCTGCTGGCCGCTGGTGAGCCCGGCATGCGCGTGGCTCTGCCCAATGCGCGCATCATGATCCACCAGCCCAGCGGCGGCGCCCAGGGCATGGCTTCGGACATCGAGATTCAGGCGCGTGAGATCCTGCGCATTCGCAAGCGCATGAATGATCTTTACGTGAAGTTTACCGGTAAGAGCCTTGAAGAGATCGAGGCCGCCATGGACCGTGACACCTTCCTTGAAGCCGATGAGGCGCTCAAGTTCGGTCTGATCGACAAGGTCTTCGAAACCCGCCCGGATGGCGATACCCCCGCGGCCGGTTAAGGAATGATCGGGGCCGGTGCTTCATGCACCGGCAAGGCCCGCCCTGATAGACAGCGGCGGGGATGATAAGAAAGTCCGGGCCGGGGAAACCTTCCCCACCCGGATGAAGCAGGAAAGCCTATGACGAAACTGAGCGGATCCGATGCCAAGAGCACCCTCTACTGCAGCTTCTGCGGGAAGAGCCAGCATGAGGTGAGGAAGCTGATCGCTGGCCCCACCGTGTTCATCTGCGATGAATGCGTTGAACTGTGCAACGACATCATCCGCGAGGAAACCAAGGCTGGCATCGCAGGCAAGAAGGACGGCGGCGTTCCCAGCCCGAAGGACATCTTCGAGACGCTGAACGACTATGTCATCGGCCAGGACCGCGCCAAGCGCGTGCTCTCGGTCGCGGTGCACAACCACTACAAGCGGTTGAAGCACAGCGGCAAGGGCGGCGATGTCGAGCTGTCGAAGTCGAACATCCTGCTCGTGGGCCCCACCGGCTCGGGCAAGACGCTGCTGGCCCAGACGCTGGCCAAGACCTTCGACGTGCCCTTCACCATGGCCGATGCCACCACGCTGACCGAAGCCGGTTACGTGGGTGAGGATGTGGAAAACATCATCCTCAAGCTGCTTCAGGCCAGCGACTACAATGTCGAGAAGGCCCAGCACGGCATCGTCTACATCGACGAGATCGACAAGATCAGCCGCAAGGCCGAGAACCCCTCGATCACGCGCGACGTCTCGGGCGAGGGCGTGCAGCAGGCGCTTCTGAAGCTGATGGAAGGCACCACTGCCTCCGTTCCGCCGCAGGGTGGCCGCAAGCATCCGCAGCAGGAATTCCTGCAGGTGGACACGACCAATATCCTGTTCATCTGCGGCGGCGCCTTCGCGGGCCTGGAAAAGATCATCGCGGATCGTCTGCAGAAGCGCTCGATCGGTTTCGGTGCGCATGTGGCCGATCCCGACAAGCGCAAGGTCGGCGAACTGCTGCAGAAGGCCGAGCCGGAAGATCTGCTGAAGTTCGGCTTGATTCCCGAATTTGTCGGTCGTCTGCCGGTGATCGCCACGCTGGAAGATCTCGACATCCCCGCGCTGGTGCGCATCCTGAAGGAGCCCAAGAACGCCCTCATCAAGCAGTATGCCAAGCTGTTCGACCTTGAGGACGTGGCGCTGACCTTCACCGACGATGCTCTGGAAGCCATCGCCAAGCGCGCCATCGAGCGCAAGACCGGCGCGCGCGGCCTGCGCTCGATCGTGGAAGGCATGCTGCTCGACACCATGTTCGACCTGCCGACCGAGAACGACATCGCCGAAGTCGTGGTCGACAAGGACGTGGTCGAGGGCCGCAAGGAACCCGTCCGCGTGCTGAAGGGCAAGGAAGAAGAAGCCGCCTGATCGGGCGCTTTCTTTCGGGAATTTGAAAGGGCGGCGGGGCTTCGGCTTCGCTGCCTTTTTCTTTTCAAGGGTTTGAAGAAGGGAAAATGCGAGGGGGTTACCCCCTCGCGCTCCCATGAATGTCTACGTTGCGCATCGGGTTCGGCCGTAGAGCAACGTCGTCGCGCCGCAGGCATGAATATGCCAGCGCAGCCTATCGGATGAAAATCTGACTGCCTGCGGCGCCTTTTCGCGCGCTGGTCGATAAAGCGCTGTCGCTTCGTCGGGAGACGTAACGGGGGTGCAGGGGGCGATGGCCCCCTGCTTTAAATCCCTTCCACTTCTTCCATCATAAACCCGGCGCCCAGCACAGCCCGAGGCTGCTCGACCTCCGCCGAGGTCACCGGGAAGGCGCAGCTATCCGAAGCATAGGCTCCACCGGGCCGCAGATTGCCTGACAACCCCACGCCTCCCATCGGCGCGGCTGGCAGATCGACCGTGGTGGGCCGGTTCCAGTGCACCATCCCGGCGCGGCTATGCGCCCAGAACTGGCTGTAGTGATCGGGCGTGCCGCCCACCAGCGCCGCGCAGAGGCCGTATTGCGTCTCATTGGCCACCGCGATGGCCTCATCGAACTCGCTGACACGCACCACCTGCAGCAGCGGGCCGAACAGCTCGACATCCGGGCGCTGGGCCAGCGTGGTCACATCGATGATGCCGGGGGTGAGGAAGGGCAGGTCGGTGAAGGGGCGGGTGGGGTGGCGGATAGGGCGCCCGCCGTGCGACATCAGCCAGATGAAGCTCTGGGTCAGCCCATCGGCGGCGGCGATGTCGCTCAGCGGGCCCATATAGGGCACGGGATCGTCGAAAGGCGCGCCGCAGATGGCCCGGTCGGCCAGTTGCTTGACGGCGGCGAGCAGGGGCTCGGCCATCGAGTCCCTGACGATCAGGCGGCGCGCGCTGGTGCAGCGCTGCCCGCTGCTCTGGAACGCGGACTGCACCACCAGAGCGGCAGCGTCGCCGATCAGCGGCGTGTCCCAGACCACCAGCGGGTTGTTGCCGCCCATTTCCAGCCGCAGCATGCGGTCGGGCCGGGCGGCATATTTGCGGGCCAGCGCCATCCCCACGGGGGCGGAGCCGGCGAAGATCAAACCGTCGATGCCTTCGTGCAGCGCCAGAGCCTGCCCCTGCTCGGCGCCACCGACGACGAGTTGCAGCACGCCATCGGGCAGCCCCATGCGCGCGGCGGCCTGCACGATGGCCTCGCCCACGGCGACGGCCTTGTCGGAGGGCTTGAACAGCACGGTGTTGCCCGCGATCAGAGCGGGGAAAATCTGGGTCAGAGGCGTCAGCAAGGGCTGGCTGAACGGGCTGATCACCCCCAACACGCCATGCGGCTTGTGGCGCGTGGCGACCATGCCGTTGCGCCCGGCATCCAGCTTGCGCTGAGCACAGCGCTCGGCATGATTGCGCACCACGATTTCGATGCGGGCGATGGCGGCGTCGGTTTCGGCATGGGCCTCCCACAGGGGCAGGCCGGTTTCACGCGCCAGCAGATGGACCAGTTCCTCGCCCATGCGGCGCAGGTCGCGCGTCAGGCGGCGGCAGAATTCCACACGGTCGGACTGCGGCAGCATCGCCCAGCGCGGCCAGGCGATGCGGGACTGCTCCACGGCGCTGTCGATGTCGCTGACCGCCCCCTGCCACAGAACCTCACCCGTCGCGGGTTCCAGCGAGGTGATCTGAGCGGGCGAGACAGATGCGTGTATCAAGAGGCGGCCTTCGTTGAGGTACAGTTCGTGCGATTGTCCCTTTATTGCACGATGCATGGTTATCAGGAGGTTTCCATAAGGCTGGGGGAAAGAGGAAAAGCAGGGGACGCCCGCGCCCCCTGCACCCCCGGATACGTCTCCTGACGAAGCGGCAGCGCTTCATCAACCGGCGCGCGAAAAGGCGCCGCAGGCAGTGGGATCATGATCTGATAGGGTGCGCTGGCGTTGTCATGCCTGCGGCGCGGCGACGTTGCTCCATGGCCGAACCCGAAGCGCAACGCAGACATTCATGGGAGCGTGAGGGGGTAACCCCCTCGCACCTTCCCTTTTACCCTTCTTCATGCCCCACAGGCTTCAAAACCTCTCCCAAAGCCTCCCCCAGCCTGCCGATGGCGGCGGTGTGGTCGTGCAGGGGCTGCCAGTCATCCCCGGCATCGATGGCGGCCCAGATCCGCTCGACCTCGTCGATGTGATTCGTGGGCGCGGCATCCTCATGCCACAGCGCATGATCCAGAGCGCCGGGCACTGCGGCAGGCAGGCCCTCCAGCCCGCGCCCGCCGCGATGCTGGTGGAAGAAGGCATCGGGGCTCACCCCGCTGGCGGCCAGGGCCCTGCCGATGACGTTGAGCGCGGCGGCATCTTCCTCCGGCGCAACCTCCTGCACGCCAAGGCGCCACAGCACGCGCTGGGCGAGGCGGCGCTGGAAGATCGGCTCGAACCTTTCCAAAGCCGCCACCAGGGGCGCGGTTTCCGCCAGAGGACGCAGCGCCACCGCCAATTGACCGCAGTTCCAGCGAATCGCCTCGCTCTGGCGGCCGAAGGCATAGAGTCCGCTATGGTCGAAATAGGCGGCGGTGAAGCTGGCGTCCCATGCGGGCAGCCAGCGCCATGGTCCGTAATCGAAGCTCTCGCCGGTGATGTTCATATTGTCGGTGTTGAGCACGCCATGGACGAAGCCGCTCGCCACATAGCTGGCGGCCATATCGGCCAGTCGCTCGACCGCCTGATGCAGCAGGATGACGGCGGGATTACCCGCGTCGGGGGCGCCATCGGGCGCCCTGGGGCCGGGATATTGCGCCAAGGCATAATCGACCAGCGCGGCAAGATGCGCATCCTCTTCCAGCGCCATCAAGCGCTGGAAGCTGCCGATGCGGATATGCCCATGCGACAGCCGCACCAGCACGGCGGAGCGAGTCGGGCTGGGCTCGTCGCCGCGATGGAGATGCTCGCCGGTTTCGATCACGGAGAAGGTTTTCGAGGTGTTGGCGCCCAGCGCTTCCAGCATGGTGGTGGCCAGAATCTCGCGCATCGCGCCTTTGAGCGTGAGTCGCCCGTCGCCCTGTCGGCTCCATGGCGTGACGCCCGATCCCTTGGTGCCAAGGTCCATCAGCCGCCCGGCGCCGTCGCGCATCTGGGCGAAGAGGAAGCCGCGCCCATCACCCAGATCGGGGTTGTAGTGGCGGAACTGGTGGCCGTGATAGCGCAGTGCCAAAGGCTGCGGCAGGTTGCCCTCAAGGGCCTCGAACCGCCCGAAATGGGCGATCCAGTCCTCGTCACTCAGCCCCGAGAGGCCAATGGTGGCGGCATGGGCGTTATCGCGCCAGCGCAGGATATGTTGGGGGAAGCTGGCGGGGGGCACCTTGTCCCCCAGCCAGTCGGCGATGGTGTTGATCTGTGGATCAGGCCTGTAGGGCGATGCTTGCGGTTCTTGGCGCATGGCCGCATAAGTGGGGCCGTGTCCGGTCCGGCGCAAGCGGGAAAGGGCGAGAGGGTGCCGCACCGTCATGCGGCTTCGTGAAGCACAGGACTGATGACCTCTTTCACCGACCGGCCCAGCGCCGAACACAGCTATACCGATCGCCACTGGCAAAGCGGCGACGGACTCACCCTGCATTTCCGCGATTATGCTGGGCCAGAGGGCGGGTTGCCCATCCTCTGCCTGCCGGGACTGACCCGCAACGCCCGCGATTTCGAGGGGCTGGCCGAAAGGCTGATGGGCCGTTGGCGCGTGATCTGCCCCGATATGCGCGGGCGGGGCGACAGCGCCTATGCCAAGAATTCCTCCACCTACAATCCGCTGCAATATGTAGCCGACATCAACGCCTTGCTGGAGCAGGAGGGAATCACCCGCTTTATCGCGGTGGGCACCTCGCTGGGCGGGTTGATGACCATGCTGCTGGCGATGGTGGAGCCGGCGCGAATCGCCGGCGCCGTGCTCAATGACATCGGCCCGGTGATCGAGCCTGAAGGTCTGGCCCGTATCCGCGACTATGTGGGGCAGGGCGGCACCTTCCCGACATGGATGCATGCGGCCCGCGCGCTGGAGGAAGACCAGAGCGGCGCTTTCCCCGATTATCAGGCCGCGGACTGGCTGGCGATGGCCAAGCGGGTGATGGTGCTCAACGCCAATGGCCGCATCGTCTACGACTATGACATGAAGATCGCCGAGCCCTTCGAAAAGCCGGGTGGCGAGGCGGGCGTCGATCTGTGGCCGGGGCTGGAAGGGCTCGCCCAGGTGCCGGTGCTGCTGATCCGTGGCGCCCTGTCGGACATTCTCTCGCCCGAAACGCTGGGGCAGATGACGCGCCGTCTGCCCAGGGCCGAGGCCGTCACCGTGCCGCATATCGGCCATGCCCCCACGCTGGACGAGCCCGAGGCCGCCGAGGCGATCGAGCGCCTGCTGGCCAGAGTAGCAACGTCGGTAGCCTGAAAGCATGAGTGGTTTGAAAGTTCTGCATCTCCATTCCAGCTTCGATCCGGGCGGGAAGGAGCTGCGCTGCGTCCAGTTGATGAATGCCTTCGGGCCCGATCTGCATCACAGCGTGGTGTCCGCCGTGGCCGGGGCGATGGGCGCGGCCCAGCGGCTGCAGCCGGGGCTTCATGTCGATCTGGCGGTGGATTATCCCTCGCTGCAGGGCAAGCCGACGCCGGGCAGGCTGATGGCGCTGGCCAAGGCGATGGCGCCCTACGATCTGGTGTTGACCTATAATTTCGGCGCGATGGATGCGGTGATGGCGCATACGCTGTTCGGCGATGTGCTGCGCCTGCCGCCGCTGGTCCATCATGAGGATGGCTTCAACCAGGATGAGGTCGAGAAGCGCAAGCCGGGCCGCAACTGGTATCGCCGCATCGCGCTGGGCCGGGCCAAGGCGCTGGTGGTGCCCTCGCAGCGGCTGGAGGCGATTGCCGTCACCGAATGGCACCAGCCGCATGGCAAATTGCGGCGTATCGTCAATGGCATCGACACCGGCGCCTATGGTCGCAAGCCGAAAGCCGACGCTCTGCCGCGCCTGATCAAGCGCCCCGGCGAGAAGTGGCTGGGCACGCTGGCCGGTCTGCGCGCGGTGAAGAATCTGCCGCGTCTGGTGCGTGCTTTCGCTGCTCTGCCCGACAATTGGCATCTGGTGATTCTGGGCGAGGGGCCCGAGCGCGACGCGATCCGCGCCGAAGCCATGGCGGCCAAGGTGGGGCACCGCTTCCATCTGCCCGGCCATGCCGCCGATCCGGCCAGGGTGGTGGGGCTGTTCGATCTGTTCGCGCTCTCCTCCGACAGCGAGCAGTTTCCGATCAGCGTGGTGGAGGCCATGGCGGCGGGGCTGGCGGTGGCGGCCACCGATGTTGGTGACGTGCGGGCGATGGTTTCTCTGGAAAACCAGCCCTTTATCGTTCCGGCCAGCGATGAGGCTCTTGGCGACGCTCTTGTCAGGCTGGCGCAGGATGAGGCGCTGCGCAATCGCATCGGCGCGGCCAATCGCGCGCGGGCACGGGCCGAGTACGATCAGGCGACCATGGTGGAGGCCTATCGCGCCACCTATGGTTCGGCGCTGGGGGGCATGGCTTTCCCTTAAATGTGCCCCTCAAGTGTTCAGGCGCTCTTCAGGCGCGATGAGCTTGAAGGGGGCATAAGCCGCAAAGGGTTCGGGGGAATCCAAGCATAGACATTGAAAAGCGCGGCTCATCCGCTAAACACCCCCGCTGATGTCCGGCATGCGAGACTGGCCGGCCCTGCGTTACACTCGTCAACTGCGTATCAATCGTAAAGAAAGCGAATTGCCTTGGCCCTGCGTCCCACCACTCCCCAGTCGAGAGCCGATCAGTTGGCCGCGCGCGACGCGGCCCAGACCGATGCCTTCATGCGTGAGGTGGATGAGGCGCTGCGCGAGGACCAGATGAAGTCCGCGCTCAAGCGCTGGGGCCTGCCGGCCGGGATCGCCGTGGTGGTCGCGCTGGGCGGGCTGGGCGGTGGCCTGTGGTATCGCCATCACCAGCAGACGCTGGCCGAGGATCGCGGCATCGCCATCACCCGCGCCATCGACCAGATCGAGGGCGGACGCATCGATCTGGCCACCGCCAGCCTCGATGCCGTCGCCAAGGGCGATGCGGCGGGCAGCGCCGCGCTGGCCAAGCTGATTCAGGCGGGCATCGCCATGCAGCAGAGCAAGACCGGCGATGCGGTGAAGCTTTATGACGCGGTTGCCGCCGATGCCGCCGCGCCTCAGCCCTTGCGCGATCTGGCGACGGTGCGCGGCGTGGCCGCCGCTTTCGACACGCTGGGGCCGGACAAGGCGCTTGAGCGCCTCAAGCCGCTGGCCGTTCCGGGCAACCCGTGGTTCGGCCCGGCGGGCGAGCTGGCGGCGCTGGCCTATCTCAAGCAGGGCAAGAGCGACCAGGCAGGCACGCTGCTGCGCGAGATCGCCAAGGACAAGGATACGCCCGACACGCTGAAGGCGCGCGCGCGTCAGCTGGCGGGCCTGCTGGGCTTCGACTCCATCGATGACATCGCCCGCGCGCCCGAGGAAAGCGCACCGGCTCCCGCCGGGCCTGCCGCTGCCGAGGCTGCCCCTGCTGGCGCCGCGCCTGCCGGGGCGGTGGTCACTCAGGCGCCCGCGCCGGGCGCCGAAGCGCCTGCCGCGCGTGTGCCTGCGGCCAAGGTTCCTGCGCCCAAGGTTCCTGTGGCCCATGTGCCGGCGGCGCCGCTTCCGGCGGCCAAGCCTGCCCCCGTCAAGGCGACGCTGGCGCCTGGTCTTGCGGCGCCCATCACTGCGGCGCCTGCTGCGCTCGCGCCTGCCGCACCTGCTCCGGCTCAGCCGTGATATCGGATTTGAAAGAGGATTTCCCGCGCATGACGCCTTCCGTTTCCCGTCGTAATCCGGTTTCATTGTTGCGCGGTGCCCTGGGTCTGACGCTGGCCGTGGCGCTTGCCGCATGCGGCCATGCGGGCAAGCATGATGTGAACTCGGTCTCCAACACCGATGCCGCCAAGCCTGCCAAGAAGAAGCGCGGCAAGCGTGCCACGCCGACCAACGGCAACCGTATCCCGATCCTCAGCCGTATCGAATCGGCCAATCGCGTCGATTCCGACATCGCCAATATGGCGGTCGTCGTGCCCACGGCCGAGGAAAATGCCGATTGGGCCCAGCCGGGCGGCTCGGCCAACAAGGCCTCGGGCAATCTGGCGCTGGCCAAGGCGCCCCAGCGCGTCTGGACCGCCGAAGTGGCGGGCAGCAACCCGCGCCAGCGTCTGGCCGCCGCGCCGGTCGTCTCGGGCGGCATGCTGTTCATGCTCGACACCAATGGCGTGCTGCATGCCTTCGACGCCAAGAGCGGCGAGCACAAATGGACCGCCAGCTTCGAGGTTGCCGGCATGCTGGGCCAGGCCGTGTTCGGCGGCGGCGCCAGCGTTGACGGCGGGCGCGTCTATGTGACCACCGGCCTTGGCGAGGTGGCGGCGCTCGAAGCGGCCACCGGCAAGCAGATCTGGAAGGTGAAGCCAGCGGGGCCCCTGCGCGGCAGCCCGACGGTGGCCTTCGGCACCGTCTTCGTGATGACCCAGAACAACGAGATTCACGCTCTGAACGCCGATGATGGCACCGAGCTGTGGCAGGAAGCCGCCTCGCTGGGCCAGACCGGCGTGTTCGGCGTGGGCGCTCCGGCGGCGGGTCAGGGCTCGGTGGTGGCGGGCTTCTCCACCGGCGAGCTGGTGGCCTATCGCTATGAGAACGGGCGCCAGCTGTGGTCCGACGCCCTGTCGCGCACCTCGCTCTCGACCAGCGTGGGCGTGCTGACCGACATCGACGCCGCGCCGATCATCGACCGTGGCCGCGTCTTTGCGCTGGGTCAGGGCGGGCGCATGGCCTCCTACGACCTGCTCACCGGGCAGCGCGTGTGGGAGCTCAATGTCGCGGGCATTTCCACCCCGGCGATCTCGGGCGACTGGATCTTCACGCTGACCGACGACGACCGCCTGCTGTGCATCGCGCGCAGCAACGGCAAGGTGCGCTGGATTTCGCAGCTCAGCCGCTATCACAATGCCGCCAAGAAGCAGGGCGAGATCTTCTGGACCGGCCCGGTGCTGGCCGGCGACCAGCTTTGGGTCGCCAATTCGGAGGGCGCGCTCTTCACCGTTTCGGTGATGGACGGCATGGCCAAGCGCTATATGGGCTTCAAGACGCCGATCTCGCTGGCGCCGGTGGTGGCTGGCTCGACGCTCTATGTGATCGAGGACAGCGGCAAGATCACGGCGCTGAAGTAAGCTTATCTCGCTTTTAACCGTGGTGCCCCTAGGACGGCGGGATGAGCGAGACAGCACAGCATGAAACAACCGGGCGCCCGACCAGCGATGTGTCGGGCGCTGTCGGTTGGGTGGGGCTGGCGGGGCTGGCCTGCTGGGTGCTGATCTGCCGCCATTGGGCGCAGGTGGCCGATGCGTTCAACATTCCGGGGCCGCGCCTGCCCTTGGCGGGGCCCTATGCCGCGCTGGTGGGCGTGCTGGCCTGCGGTCTGCCTATGGTCTTGTGGTCGCTGCTGGTGGACAAGGTGCATCGCCGGGCTTCGACGGGCCTCGACTGGTCTGCGCCGCGTGCATGGCGCGATGGGCTGTCGACGGCGGCGGTCAAGCTGTTGGGCCTGTGGGCGACCTGGGCGATGATCGGGGCGTTCTACGTGCTGGAACGCTATTACTGGCAGGGCAGCTATCTCTTCGCGATCCGGTTGATGGGCGTGGCGGTGGTGCCGCTGGTGCTGCTCTCCATCCCCTATGTGCTGTGGCTGGAGCGCGTGCTGGTCCAGCGCCATGACGGCGCCTGGCATTTCGGTGCCATGCTGCTGGGGCGGGATGGCTGGGATGGCCCGCATGTCCTGCGCTATCTGCGAAGCTGGGCGGTGAAGGGCTTTTTCACGGCCTTCATGTTTTCCATCCTACCGGGCGGCTTTTCCGATCTGGTCAACTGGCAGGCGTGGAGCGGGCCCGTGGCGCTGACCAATGGGCTGACCGTGGGGCTGTTCGTGATCGATGCGCAGATTGGCACGGTGGGCTATCTGCTCACGATGCGGCCTCTCGATGCGCAGATCCGCAGTGCCAATCCTTTCCTCGAGGGCTGGTTGGCGGCGTTGATCTGCTATCCGCCCTTTACGCTGATGGGCGATGGCGGCGTGCTCGACTATCACCCCGCCACCGCAGACTGGAGCCACTGGCTGGCCGATTACCCGGTGCTGCTGTGGGTGTGGGGCGCCTGGCTGGTGCTGCTGGTGGCGATCTATGCCTGGGCGACGATGGCCTTCGGGCTGCGCTTTTCCAACCTGACCTATCGCGGCGTGCTGACCCATGGCCCCTACCGGCTGACGCGCCATCCGGCCTATGTCTCGAAGAACCTGTTCTGGTGGTCGGCCACGCTGCCCTTTTTTGCCACCAGCCATCAGTGGTCCGATGCCATCCGCAACACCGTCATTCTGGCGGGGGTGAGCGGTGTCTATTGGTGGCGCGGCGTGACCGAGGCGCGGCATCTGGCGCAGGAGGACCCGAAATATCGCGCCTATGCGCAATGGGCGCTGCAGCACGCGCCGATCACGCGCGCGCTGCGCTGGTTCCAGCGTTGGCTCTTCGACTGACTATTCGGCGGAGGACGCCGCAGCCGGCCCTGTTGAGCTTTGGGGCAGCAGCGGCGCATCGGGCCCCGGCGTACCATCGGGGTTGCGGCAGACCAGCGGCTTGGCGTCATAGAGGCTCAGCAGCTTCTCCACCGCCACCTTCAGCCCCTCGGCGCGGGTGCGGGTGGACAGCAGCCAGTCGTTGGAATTGACGCTCTGCGACATCGTGCCGGACTTGCTGGAGGTGCCGCTGAAGGGCGCGGTGCTGGAATTGTCCTGCTTGGTCGCGCCCACCAGATGCACGCAGCCGCTCGTCTTGCAATAGAAGCGCAGCGCCGCCGTGCCATCGTCATGCGGCACGATGGTCAGCGTGGGTTGCAGGTCGGCGGGCGCCACGCTGTAAGTCAGCGTGCTGCCACTCTGATGCGTGTCGGTGCCCAGGAAAGCGGGCTGCTGGCTGGTGATGCTGGTGGTTTCGGTCCAGCGCCAGCCGGTGGCGTCCAGCGCGGCGATCTCGATGCTCCAGTCCAGCGCGCGCGGGTTCTGGGGATCGTTGTTGCCTTCCGTCACCTTGTCCAGCGTGGTCTTGATGATGGTCTGCTGCTGGGTGATCTGATCGGCATTGCCCTGCGTGGCCTGCGTGCTGCGTGTTTCGCAGGAGCGGATCGCATCCTTGTCGGCCTGCGCGCGCGCGGCGGCCTTCTGCTTGGCGATATCCTCGGGGGAGGGGCCGAACAGGTGGCATGAGGACGGCCCGCAAGCCACCAGCATGAAGGATGCGAGGATGATGCCTTTACGCATGGGGATCAGAAGCTCTTTACATCATAGATGCGCGACAGGTCGCCGTTCCACTCGCCATGGTAGAGGTCGAGCAGGCGCTGGGCCGGAACCTTGCCGGTGGCCACCACCTCGTCGAGCGGGGCGAGGAAGCCGGTCTCATCGTCACCGATCGAGTTCTTCTGGGCACGGGCACGCAGGCCCGAGCGGGCGATATCCAGTACCTCGCGCGCGATATCCTTGAGCTTGCCGCCGCCGGGCAGAGGGGCGTCCAAAGCCAGCTTGGGCACGCCGGAGCGCAGCGCCTCGCGGCCTTCCATATCCCAACCCTTGACCAGATCCCATGCCGCATCCAGCGCCGACTGATCGTAAAGCAGGCCCACCCACAAAGCGGGCAGGGCGCAGATCCGGTCGGTCGGGCCGCCATCGGCGCCGCGCATTTCGAGGAAGCTTTTCAGGCGAACCTCGGGGAAGGCGGTGGAGAGGTGATCGACCCAGTCGCTCTCACGCGGCAGCTCGCCGGGCAGGACAGACAATTTGCCCGCAAGGAAATCGCGGAAGGACAGGCCCGCCGCATCGATATACTTGCCGTCGCGGTAAACGAAGTACATCGGCACATCGAGCATATAGTCGACATAGCGCTCGTAACCGAAGCCATCCTCGAAGACGAAGGGCAGCATGCCGGTGCGCGCCGGATCGGTGTCCGACCAGATGTGGCTGCGATAGGAGAGATAGCCGTTGGGCTTGCCCTCAGGGAAGGGCGAGTTGGCGAACAGCGCGGTGGCCAGCGGTTGCAGCGCCAGCGACACGCGGAACTTCTGCACCATGTCGGCTTCGCTGGAATAGTCCAGATTGGTCTGGATGGTGCAGGTGCGCAGCATCATGTCCAGCCCCATCGAGCCCACGCGCGGCATATGGCGCAGCATGATCTCGTAGCGGCCCTTGGGCATGATCGGCAGCTCTTCGCGGGTCTTGTCGGGCCAGAGGCCGAGACCCAGAAAGCCGGTGCCGGTCGCCTCGCCGATGGCCTTGACCTGGCGGACATGGCGCGCGCTTTCGGCGCAGGTTTCATGCAGATTAACCAAAGGCGCGCCCGACAGCTCAAGCTGACCGGCCGGCTCAAGGCTGACATTGCCATCCTTGCCCTTCAGGGCAATGATGTTTCCGCCCTCAAGAATCGGTTCCCAGCCGAACTGGCCCAGCGAGACCAGCATGTCGCGGATGCCATCGGGCTCATCATAGGAAGGGGCGCGGTGGTCGGCGGTGCGATAGACGAATTTCTCGTGCTCGGTGCCGATGCGCCAGCGCTCGCGCGGCTTTTCGCCGCCCGCCATCGGCGCGATCAACTGCTCGCGCGTGGTGATGACCGGATCGACGCGATCCGAAACTTCCTTGGTGCTCATGCCTAATTCGTCCACCGCTGAATGCCGCCGAGTGTTAGGGCACAGCCCCAACCCAAGCCAGCGCTAAATGAGGAGGATGCCCCCCGCAGCCAGCGCGTTTGAGCATTTGCGGGAGAAAATCAAGAATTTTGTACCGACCAGTCTCCAATTACCCCCATCCATAATGCGGTGGCGGCGATTGTGGCTGTTTCGCCACGCAAAATGCGCGGGCCCAGGGTGATGGGATGGGCGCTGGAGAGGGCGCGGATGGCGGCGCGCTCGCCCTCGTCGAAGCCGCCCTCGGGGCCGGTGAGCAGGGCGGCGGGGCCTGTGTTGGCGATGAAGGTCGCGGCGGCGGGGGCGCCTCCGGTCTCATCGGCGAAGAACAGGGCGCGTGCGGGTTCCCAAGCTTTCAGCAAGGCATCCAGCTTCACCGGCTCGGCCAGCACGGGCAGGGCAGTGCGGGCGCATTGCTCGGCGGCTTCGGTGAGCAGAGCGCGGGCGCGGTCCAGATTGAGCTTGTCGGCCACGCAGCGGCGGGTCAGCACCGGCTGGATGCGCGCCACGCCCAGCTCGCAGGCCTTTTCCAGCACCAGATCGAAGCGGTCCTTCTTGAGCAGCGCCGCGCACAGCGTGAAATCGGGCACATCCTCACGCGGGCGCAGCAGGATCTCGCAGGTGACGGCCAGATCGCGCTTGCCGACATGCGTGGCGCGCGCAGCCCATTCGCCGCAGGCGTCATCGCACAGGATCACGGCATCGCCGACGTTCATGCGCATCACCCGGACCAGATAATGCGCCTGAGCGCCCTCGATCACCACCTGAGCATCCTGAACCAGCGGTCCGGGCACAAAAAGACGCGGCGCGCTGCGCGGCGGCCAGGCGGGGGTGGCGGGCAGATGGTCACTCATGGGCCCTCCCTAGCGCCGCTGTGAACCCAAGACCAGAGCAGGCCTTGTGAGCGCGCAGCCGCAGCGATATGCCGCGCAGATGACCCAGCCCATCCAGCCCCAAACCGTGCCCGACAGCGAACATCGCGGCCTGATGGCGATCCTGCCCCCGGTCGCGCGCGATTACGCGGCGCTGGCCCGGCTGGACCGCCCGATCGGCTGGTGGCTGCTGTTCTGGCCCTGCGCCTGGGGCGTGCTGCTGGGCGGGGGCATGCCCTCGCTGATGACCGGGCGCTGGGGCCTGCTGGCGTGGCTGCTGCTGGGATCGGTGGCGATGCGCGGCGCGGGCTGCGTCTACAACGATATCGTCGATGTCGACATCGACCAGCAGGTCGCCCGCACCCGCGCCCGCCCCATCGCCAGCGGCCGCGTGAGCAAAAAAGCCGCATGGATCTGGCTGCTGGCCCTGTGCCTGATCGGCCTGATCGTGCTGCTGCAACTTCACTGGCAGGCGCAGCTTGTGGCGCTGGGCTCGCTGGTGCTGGTCGCGGCCTATCCTTTTATGAAGCGCATCACTGGCTGGCCTCAGGCCTGGCTGGGGCTGGTCTTCACATGGGGAGCCCCTGTCGGCTGGGTGGAAGTGATGGGCTTCGAACGCCTCGACGTCCTCGGCCTGCTCTACCTCGGCTGCTGGGGCTGGTGCGTGGGTTACGACACGATCTACGCCTGTCAGGACCGCGAGGACGACGTACTGGTCGGCATCGGCTCCTCCGCCCTGTCGCTGGGCGGGCGTATTCGCGAGGGCGTGCTGGGGTTCTACGCCGTAGCGTTTGTCAGCTGGGGACTGGCCTTCTGGCGCTTGCGCCCGGATGCGCTGGTGTTGGCGGCGCTGGCCCCGGCGGCGGCGCATCTGCTGTGGCAGGCGCTGAGTTTGAACCCCGAGGATGGCGGCGGCGCCTTGGCTCGCTTCCGCTCGAACCGGTTTGCGGGGTTGTTGATGGCTTTGGCCTGTTGGGTGGTGGGGAATGCCTGAAGGGGTTTGAAGGGAGGAAAGATGCGAGGGGGTTACCCCCTCGCGCTCCCAGAACGTCTTCCGACGACATGGCAGTGGCGCCGCATCGAAGCGCCACGGCTCTCCACCTGCACCACCTGAAGCGCCGCAGGCATCAGTTTTCCCTGCCTGCCGCGCGGCGACCTTACTCCAAGGCCGAACCCGAAGCGCCAAGGCTGACAAATAATGGGAGCGCGAGGGTGTAACACCCTCGCATTCTCTCTTCCTTCTTAAACAGCCTCAGCCAACAAGGCCTCAGCCGCCTCCAGATCCACGCTGACCAGTCGCGACACGCCCTTTTCCACCATCGTCACCCCGAACAGTCGATGCATCCGGCTCATGGTAACGGCGTTGTGGGTGACGATCAGGTAGCGCGTGTCGGTTTCCCCCACCATGGCTTCCAGCAGATCGCAAAACCGCTCGATGTTCGCGTCATCCAGCGGTGCGTCCACCTCGTCCAGCACGCAGATCGGCGAGGGGTTGGTGAGAAACAGCGCGAAGATCAACGCCACGGCGGTCAAAGCCTGCTCGCCGCCCGACAGCAGCGTCAGCGACTGCAAACGCTTCCCCGGCGGCTGGGCGAAGATTTCCAGCCCGGCCTCCAGCGGATCATCCGAATCGACCAGCGCCAGATGCGCCGCGCCGCCCTGAAACAGGCGGGTGAACAGGCGGCGGAAATGCCCATCGACGGCCTCGAAAGCGGCGCGCAGGCGTTCGCGGCCCTCGCGGTTCAGGCTTCCGATCGAGCCGCGAAGGCGGGCGACGGCCTCGGTGAGTTCGGCCCGCTCGCGCTGCGAATCGCTGGCGCGGGTTTCGGCGATGGCAAGCTCCTCGGCGGCCACCAGATTGACCGGCCCGATGCGCTCGCGCTCCGAGGACAGGCGGTCCATCGCGGCATGCTCGTCAGCGGCCGAGACGCTGTCGTTTTCGTCGAAGGCGAAGCGCTCGGGCAGCAGCGGGGGCGGGCACTGGAACCGCTCACCGGAAAGCCGGTTGGTTTCGGTGCGGCGCTCTTCCTCATTCTCGGCGCGGGCGGAGGCGCCGGCGCGGGCCTCGCGGGCATCTGCGAGCACGTTCTGGGCTGCGGCGAAAGCGGCCTCGGCGGATTGGGCTTCGGCGGCGGCGGCGGCCAGTTCGCTTTCGGCCTGCGCCAGTTCGCCCGCGATGCGGTTGCGGATCGCTTCGGCCTCGGCGATGCGGGCTTGCAGCGCAGGCGGCTCGGCGGCGACCACGGCGCGCTCTTCCTCGATCTCGGCAAAGCGGCGGCCCATTTCGGCGAGGCGCCTCGCGGCGTCGCCCGCGCGCGCCTGCCAACTGGCCATATCGGCGGCCTGGGCGATCACGCGTTCGCGCGCCACGGCCAGCATCTGGTCCTGCGCGGAGAGCGCCGCCGTAGCGTTCTGATGCGCGACGCGCGCGGCCTGATGGCGGGCCTGAGCCTCGGCCAGTTCGGCGCGGCCCGCATCGGGCGCGGGCAAAGCGGCGCGCGTATCCAGAGCGGTCTGATGTTCGGCTCGCGCAGCCTCCAACTGCTGCTCCAGATCCTGAGCGGCGCTGGCCAGTTCGGCGCGGCGGCGGGCGAGGCGTTCCTTCTCGGACTCGGCGCGGTCCACGCGGCGCAGCGCTTGCCGTTCGGCCTCGGAGGCCTGAGTTACGGCACGCTCGGCAGCCACGGCGGCCTGCGATGTGGCGGCCAGATCGGCAGCCGCCCTGGTTTGCGCCGCCTCGGCCTGAGCCAAGGTCTCGCGCAGCGGCGGCAGTTGTGCATCCAGCGTGGCAAAGCGGTTGTCCGCCTCCAGCCGCGCCGCTTCCGCCGCGCCTTCGCCGCGCGCGACAAAACCGTCCCAGCGGCGCAGATGGCCGGCGCGGGTCACCAGCCATGCGCCGGGGGGCAGGGCGCGGCCATCGTCGGTCTCCACCACTTGCACCAGTGCCAGACGGGCGGCCAATTCGGGCGGCGCGCCGGGCACATGATCGGCCAGAGCATCGGGCAGAGCTGCTGGCGCCTTGGCGCCGGTCCAGAAGCGGCCCTCGGCCTGAGCCGGCGCCGGCCCTAGCGGCGCGCGGGCATCGCGGCCCAGCACGGCCGCCAGAGCGCGCTCATAGCCCGGCTCGGCGCGCAGATGGTCGAGGGCGAGTCGCTGCCCCGCCGCGCCCTTGGCGGCCTTGGCACGCGCCTCGCGGTCGCGCAGCAGGGCGCCGTGTTCGCGTTCGATGCCTGCCAGATCGGCGCGGGCCGATGCCACCGCTGCCGCGCCCGCATCGCGCAAAGCTTGCAGGGATGTCTTGGCGCTCTGGGTCTCGTCCAAAGCGGCACGCGCCTGCGCCAGATCCTGCGCGGCAGCGGCATTGGCGGCCTGAGCGGCAACCAGTTCCGCCTCCACATCGCCTGCGGCTTCCAGCGCGCGCATGGTTGCTGCCGACCGCTCGATTTCACCCTGAGCCCGCGCCAACCGGCTGGCCGCGGCACTGACCTGCGCATCGGCCACGCGCCATTCCGCCTCGATCCCCGCCTGCTTGGCGGTGGCCTGCGCCGAGGCGACCTCGGCCTCACGCGCGGCGCGGTCGGCCTGTTCCAGCGCGGTGGCGAGGGCGGGGCGGCGCGCCTCTTCCTGAGCCAGAGCGGTGCGGGCGGTGTCGTGGTCGCGCTCCAGCTGCTCGATGGCGGCGGCGGCATCGCGGGTCAGGCGGTCGGCCTCGCCCTGATCTTCCTCCAGCCTTGCGTGCTGGCGGGTGAGGTCTTTCAACTGCCGCTCGACGCCTTCCAGCTTCGTCGTCAACTGCGCCAGAAGATTGCCTTGCGCATGGGCATCGTCGCGCCGGTCGGTCAGCACATCGCGGACTTTCGCCATGCTCTGCACGGCAGCGGCCTGACGGTTCTGGGCGATGGCGGAGAGTGTCTGCGCCTTGGCCACCTGCTCCTCGGCGGCGCTGGCCTGAGCGCGCGCCGCCTTGGCGGCCTCTGCCGCCTCGCGCCAGCGGGCGAAGAGCACGCGCGCCTCGGCGGTGCGGATCATCTCGGAGAGGCCGCGATATTTCTCGGCGGCGCGGGCCTGACGGCGCAGGGTGACGATCTGGCTGTCCAGCCCGGCCATAATGTCGTCGAGGCGCATCAGATTGGCCTCGGTCGCGCGCAGTTTCTGCTCGGCGTCGCGGCGGCGGACGTGAAGCCCGGCGATGCCTGCGGCTTCTTCCAGCATCGCGCGGCGGTCGGCGGGCTTGGCGGCAATCACGGCGGCGATGCGGCCCTGGCTGACCAGAGCGGGCGAATGCGCGCCTGTCGCGGCATCGGCAAAGACCAGCGCCACATCCTTGGCCCGGCAGTCGCGTCCGTTCAGGCGATAGGCGCTGCCCGCGCCGCGCTCGATGCGGCGCACGACCTCCAGAGGCTCGCCCTCGGCATCCTGAGCGCCCAGCACCACTTCGGCGAAATCGCGCGGCGGGCGGCTGGCCGTGCCCGCGAAGATCACATCTTCCATGCCGCCGCCGCGCATCGATTTGGCGCTGCTTTCGCCCATCACCCAGCGGATGGCCTCCAGCAAATTCGATTTGCCGCAGCCATTGGGGCCGACAACGCCGGTCAGCCCCGGCTCGATACGCAGTTCAGCCGGCTCGACGAAGCTTTTGAAGCCCGACAGTTTGAGCCGGCTGATACGCATGCAGGATCAGACCGCGCCGGCGGCCTGCAGGGCCTTGTCCACATCGCTCCATTCGCTGGAGCCGACCTTGTTGCCGTTGACGAAAACGGTGGGGGTGGATTCGATGCCCTTGTTGCTGATGTTCTCGGCTTCCTTGGCCACCTTGGCGGCGGCGGCGGTGTCGGCCAGGCACTTGTGCTGCTGGTCGACCGAAAGGCCGCGCGCCGAGAAGAACTCGGTGTAGCCCAGCGCGTCGGAGACGGTGATCAGGCGCTGCGCGGGGGGCTGGTTCTGCGAGGCCTGAGCCTGCGGGAAACCGGCTTCCGAACGCTTTTCCACCGCATCGTAGTTCATGAAGAGCTGCTCGATCAGGCCGAAGGAGGCCTCGGTGGGCGCGCAGCGCACCAGCACGGTCAGCGGCACATCCTGCGGGTGGATGGCGAAGCTGCGGAATTCATAGGAAACCTTGCCGCTCTTCACATAGGTGTTGACGATCTTCTCCATGCCTTCCTGAGCCAGCTTGGCGCAGTGCGGGCAGGACAGCGAGCCATATTCCACCAGCTTCACCGGAGCAGCGGGGTTGCCCATCACCAGACCGCCCTCGGCCGTCGGCACGATCACGTCGGACCACTGCTTGCCGGCGGGCGGCGTGGTGGGCGCGGCCACGGTGGGCGTGCTGGAGGTGGCGTTGTCGGCCTTCTTGCAGGCCGCAAGGCCCAGCGCGAGAGGCAGGATGGCGGCGGCGGCAAAAGCGCGCTGGCGAAGGCGCGGCGAAAAGGTGGTCATGATCAGGCCTGTCCTCTTGGGTGACGGTTTGCTTGTGGCCGCAAGGCCGGTGGAGGAACCTCCGCGGGGGGCAGCGGAGGCGGGGGAAGTCTGGTTACATGCGTGCTTCAAGCTGGGGGCGCAGCGTGGCCCAGTCATAGGTGCCGGCCAGCAGCACGCCGTTGATGGCAAAGCCCGGCGTACCGTTCACGCCCTTGGCCTGGGCGTCGGCGGTCTGGGCCGAGATGCGCTTGGCCATCGCCTCATTGGTGAGGCAGCGGTCGGCATCGCTGCGCGAAAGGCCGCGCGCCTCGACGAAATCATAGAGCTTCAGGTCGTTGGCGATGGCGCGCATGCGGGTGGGGACATTGCCCTCGAACCAGCGCTGCTGCTGTTCCTTCGACAGGCTGGAGGCCGGGGCCAGCCATTTGCTCTGCTGCGACAGGAAGGAATCATGCAGGAAAAAGAACTTGTTGGCGGGCACGCAATTGGTCAGCAGCGCCACGGCCATATCGACCGGATCGCGCAGGAAGTGGCGGATTTCCAGCGTTCCCTTGCCGCTCGAGACCATCGTCAGGCGCAAGGTGGGCACACCCTCGGCCTCGAAATGGGCGCAATGCGGGCAGGTGTAGCTCATATACTCCACCAGGTGCAGCGGAGCCTTGGGGTCGCCCAGCATATGGCCGCCATCGGGCGTGACCGTCATGGTGTTGCCGAAATTATGGCCCGAGGCATTGGTCGCGGCCTTTGGCGCAGAGGCGTGGGCAGGGGCCTTGGTGGGCGCCGATTGCGCCGGGCTGAGGGTGAAGGCGCCGAGCATGGCCATCAACGCGATCATGGCGCGGGCGGCAAACGAACGGAGCGGGCGAACAAGCGTTGTGGAGCAAAGCATGGCGCGCATTATTGGCCTTCCTCGTCGCGTCCTGCAAGGCTGCGCGCGAGCGATTCCAGAACCGCCTTCAACTCCGGGTCGCCGATGTCGCGCAGCGAGTCGCCCAGTTCGACCGGAATGGGGCGCAGCACGGGGGGCTGGCTGGCGCCATCGGGGGCATAGGGGCGCGGTTTGACCTCGCCCTGCCTGATCTTCACGCGCTCCACGGCGTTATAGCCGAAGAAGCGGTTCACCCGCTCGACGATCTCGGGCAGCATCATGCTGACGATCGGGGCATGGGCGGGCACCACCACCAGTTGCAGGATGCCGTCGCCCTTTTCGCCCGGCGCGAAGCGGATGGATTCGGGCGCGCAGATTTTCGCCCGCGCGGGGCCCACGATTTCGGGCCAGCGGGTGACCACGCTGGATTGCACAAAGCCGAATCGGCGGAAGGCGCTGCGGCCCACATCGGGCATCAGATCGGAGATGACCCGCGCCTGCCCGCCGCGCGCGCGTTCGAAGCGTTTGGGCTCTTTTGCCTTGTTTGCCTTGCTGTCGGCAGCTTTGGCCTTGGGCAGCTTGCCCTTTGGGGCAGGGCGGCCCGTTTTCTGCTGTTCGTCCATGGCCCTGCACCTCCACGGCGTTTCCTTGAAGGCCGGGCCATGCCATAGGCGCGCCATGGATGCCAGAGGCCAGACCCCGCTACTCACCGAAGTTTCAGCCGTCACCCAGGCGCTGCTGGCATGGTACCGTGACCATGCCCGCGTGCTGCCGTGGCGCGCCCCGCCCGGTGCGCCGAGGATGGCGGCCTATCGCGTCTGGCTGTCGGAGGTGATGCTGCAGCAGACCACCGTGGCGGCGGTGATCCCCTATTTCGAGACCTTCACCCGGCGCTGGGCCGATGTGGCCGCGCTGGCCGCCGCGCCCGAGGAGGACGTGATGGCCGCATGGGCCGGGCTGGGCTACTATTCCCGCGCCAGGCGTCTGGTGGAATGCGCCCGCGTGGTGGCTGAACTGGGCGCCTTTCCGCAGGATGAGGCGGGGCTGCGGGCTTTGCCGGGATTGGGGGCCTATACGGCAGCGGCGGTGGCCTCGATTGCCTTTGGGCAGCGCGCGGTGGTGGTGGACGGCAATGTCGAGCGGGTGGTCTCGCGGCTGTTTGCCATCGACACGCCTTTGCCTGCCGCCAAGGGGTTGATCCGTGAAGGCGCCGACCGGCTGACGCCTGAGGATCACCCCGGCGATTTCGCCCAGGCGATGATGGACCTTGGGGCGACCATTTGCACCCCTCGCTCGCCCAAATGCCTGATCTGCCCGGTGGCGAACTGGTGTGAGGCGCGCGCGGAAGGCCGGCCCGAGGCCTATCCGGTCAAGCCGCCCAAGCTTGCCAAGCCCGCGCGCACCGGCACCGCTTTCTGGATCACCCGACAAGGCGCGCAAGGCCCCGAAGTCTGGCTGGTGCGTCGCGAGGGCAAGGGCCTGCTGGGCGGCATGCGCGCTCTGCCCGAGGATGGCTGGACGGCGCGGGTCGATGGTTCCCGCCAGCCTCCCTTTGCCGCGGCATGGCGTGATCTGGGTGCCGTAACCCATGTATTCACACATTTTTCGCTGACCATGACGGTGCAGGGCGCTACAGTCACCACACCCCCCGCAGGCGAGGGCGAATGGTGGCCGCTGGCCCGTCTGGATGAGGCGGGCCTGCCCACTGTGTTCGCCCGCGCCGCAGCCCGCGCCATGGCGGGACTTGAACTGGAGACCCCATGACCCTCGACACGATCCTGAGGAGCGGCCGCCCCCCCCGTCGCCTTCACCGGCAGCCTTCTCGACCGCGCCGACGCTCTGCGTCGCGATGAAGCTGCGCTGCAAGCTCTGGCCTCGGCGCCCGAAGCCCGCCTGCTGCTGCTCGACGGCATCGACCCGCAACTGACCGGGGATGGCGCGCTGGTCTGGGGCAAGGTGGCGCAGGCAGGGGACGCCGAACTGGTCTTCCTCGGTGTCGATGCCGAAGGTGTCGGCTCCTTCGCCGCCGTGCCGCGCCCCGAGCAGAGCCATATCGGCCCGGCATCGCCTGCGCTGTGGGCGGCGATGGCCAGCATCGGGCCCTCCGATCTGGCGATCTATGGGCTGGCGCGCAGCCTTGTCGGCTGGCACGCCCGCCATCGCTTCTGCCCGCGCTGCGGTTCGCCCACGCTGCTGGGCAAGGGCGGCTGGCAGCGCGGCTGCGTGAATGAGGTTTGCGGCGCCGATCATTTCCCCCGCACCGATCCGGTGGTTATCATGTCGGTCGAGCATGACGGCGATCTGCTGCTGGGCCGCCAGCCGCGCTTTCCCGTGCATCGCTATTCCACGCTGGCCGGTTTCGTCGAGCCGGGCGAATCGCTGGAAGAAGCTGTCGCCCGCGAGATCTTTGAGGAAGCCGGGATCGCGGTGGAGGATGTGCGCTTCATCGCCAGCCAGCCTTGGCCTTTCCCTTCATCGCTGATGCTGGGCTGCCACGCCCGCGCCCTGTCGCGCGAGTTGACGATGGATGAGTCCGAATTGGAGGATGTGCGCTGGTTCTCGCGCGCCGAAGTCGCCGAGGCGATGGAGGCGCGGGAGAGGGGCGAGGCAGGTGTGGCTTTCGATGCTCCGGGCAAGCATGCGGTGGCTTGGCATCTGATGGATCATTGGTTGAAGGGGTAAGAAGAAAGATGCGAGGGGGGGTACCCCCTCGCGCTCCCATAACGTCTTCCGACGAAAAGGCAGGTTGCCGCATCGAAGCGCCCGAACTCTCCACCTGCACCACCCAATGCGTCGCAGGCATCAAATTCCTCTGCCTGCGGCGCGGCGGCCTTGCTCTGTGGCTGAACCCGAAGCGCAAAGTTGACAATGAATGGGAGCGCGAGGGTGTAACACCCTCGCATGTCTCTCTTTTTCTGAAACCTTAAACCAACCCCAACTTGGCCAGTTCACTGACCAGATGCCCCGGCAGGGCCTCCGATCCATCCCCGCCGGAGCCCAGATCCGCAGGCGCATCCTTGCCCGCCAGATAGCGCCACCCCTGATGCGCCCGGCGCGGCATCGGCGCCACGGGGATCAGCTCGGGCGACAGGCGCACCCAGAAGCGGCCATCCTCTTTCTGCTCGAAGCCCAAAATAGGCGAGCGGCCCACGATCATATGCGCGTGGATCCAGAAGAGCGAGCCGCCCTCCATCTCTTTCACGCGGGTCGGCAGGTAGCGGGTGGTGATGCGCGCCTCGCCGGGGGCGTGGCTTTCCAGCCATGCGCGCAGACTGGCGGCGCTTTCGGCGCCGAAAGCGATCTTGGTCATGTTGAGGGGAAGGTCGGCCATGGCGCCTAGGTGGGGGCGCGAAGGCCCCCGGTCAAGCTCAGTGCAGGTGGAAAGCCGCCGCCAGGCCAAGGAAGAAGAAGAAGCCCAGCGTGTCGGTCATGGTGGTGACGAAAACGGTGGAGACCACGGCGGGGTCGATCTTCAGCTTTTCCAGACCGATGGGGATCAGCACGCCCGACAGGCCCGCGTTGATCGAGTTCAGGATCATCGCCAGCACCACCACCACGGAAAGCCACATATCGTGGTAGATAAGCTGGCAGCCCAGCGCCATCAGCGCGCCAAGGCCCCAGCCATTGGCGTTGGCGATCCACCATTCGCGCATGATCATGCGCCAGGTGTTGTGGTTGGTGAGCTGGTTGGTGGCGAGGGCTCGCACCGTCACCGCCATGGTTTGCGTCGCGGCATTGCCGCCCATGCCCGAGATGATCGGCATGATCACGGCCAGCGTCACCAGCTTCTCGATCGTGCCTTGAAAGGCCGCGACTACCGATGAGGCCAGCATGGCGGTGCCAAGGTTGATGAACAGCCACCACAGGCGCGATTTGATCGTCAGGTGCAGCGGCTCGTTGATGTCGCCGTCGCCCGCGCCGGACAGGGCCAGAGCGTCCTCGCCCGCCTCTTCCTGAATGATGTGCACCACGTCGTCTACCGTGATCTGGCCGACGAGGCGCCCGCTTTCATCGACAACGGCGGCGGAAATCAGCGCGTATTTCTGGAAGCGGAGGGCGACCTCTTCCTGATCCATCGTCACCGGGATCAGCGTCTGGTCGCGCTTCATCACGTCTGCAAGGGCAACATCGCGCGGCGAGCGCAGCAGCCATGACAGCGCGCAGGTGCCCAGCGGATGATGCCGCGCATCGACGATGAAGATTTCCCAGAATTCGGTGGGAAGATGGCCGTTGCCATTGCTGCTGAGGTAATCGATCAGATCGCCGACAGACATCGCCTCGCGCACGGCGATGACGTCGCGGCTCATCAGGCGGCCGGCGGATTCGTCGGGATAGGCCAGCGCCGATTCGATGGCGGCGCGGTCTTCCGGCTCCATCTCGGCCAGAACCGCCTGCTGGTCCTCGATGTCGAGGTCCTCGATCAGGGCCACGGCGTCATCCGTGTCCATGTTCTCGGCGATTTCGGCGATGTCTTCGGCAGGCAGTTCGTCGACCAGCGCCTCGCGGACGTGGTCGTTCATTTCGGCGAAGACCTCGCCGCTCATCAGGTCGGAAATGGCGTGAGCCAGCGCGCCGCGTTCATCGGCATCGACCAGCTCGAAAAGGTCGGCGATGTCGGCGGGGTGCAGCGGTTCGACGAGATCGTAGACCTGATCGACTTCGCCCGCCTCCAGCGCGTCGCGCACACGGTGGATGAAGTCGCTTTTCAGGCGATTGTCCTCGTCCAGACTGTCGCTTTCGGGCTCACTATGCGGCGTGTGATCCTGCGTCACGTCCAGATCGGCGTGATCAGGGCCATCATGGGGCTCGGCAAGGGGCGCGCTGGGCTCGACAGTCATCGCGAGGAGGTCTAGGCATGCCACCGGCAAAAGCAACCGGGCAAAGGCCCTGCCGTGCGTTTTTTGCTCCCCGATGCCGGGGAGCGGCACGCGGCGGCGGGGCAGGACCGGCAAGCGGGAAATGCCGCGATTTTCAAGGAGTGAACATGGCCGACGAATTTCTGACCCTGACCGTGGACACCGGCAATGGTACCGGCGATGTCGTGATCAAGCTGCGCCCCGATCTGGCCCCCGGCCATGTCGCGCGCATCAAGGAACTGGCCAGCGAAGGCTTCTACGACGGCATCAAGTTCCACCGCGTGATCCCCGGCTTCATGGCGCAGGGCGGTTGCCCCAACGGCACCGGCACCGGCGGCAGCGACAAGCCCGACCTGCAGGCCGAATTCAACGCCGAGCCGCACACCCGCGGCGCGGTGTCGATGGCACGCACCAGCTATCCGCATTCGGCCAACAGCCAGTTCTTCATCGTCTTCGACGACGCCACCTTCCTCGACAAGCAGTACACTGTCTGGGGCCGCGTGGAATCGGGCATGGAGCATGTCGACGCGCTGCCCAAGGGTGAGCCGCCGCGTAACCCCGGCAGCATCGTGAAGGCCACCGTTTCGGAAGGCTGATCGCGCAAGCATCCTGCGTTCGATCCCAAAGGCTCGAATCGCAACGCTTAAGGGCCGGGTCATGGGGGAAGTCCCCGTGGCCCGGCCTTTTCCTTTGGGGGCGGGCGGTTATCCCGCTGCCCAGAGCCAAGCGTAAAGCATATCTTAACCGCAAGACACGCGCCGACACTTGGGCGCAGGCAGGGGGAGGTTGAAACTTAAGCCCTACAGCAAGGCTGCGATCACGCGCCTGCGCGCGTCTTGCCCTTGGGGGGTATGTCATGTTGGGCCGTTTCAGGATCAGTACCGTCATCACGACTGGGGTTCTGGCCTTGTCGGTGATCATCGGTCTGGGGGCTTTCACGGCCGTGATGGGCGCGCGCACGGGCGTTACCGTTCTGACCTACAGCAGTGAGAATCTTGTGCCCAGCGTCGATGTTCTGGGACGCACGACGGTGGATTTCGAACTCTCGCGGGTCTATCTCACGCGCTATCTCATGGCGCTGGACAAGCAGGAGGCCGACTGGGCGGAAACCAACCTGCGCGCCAGCATGGCCCGTGTCGACAAGGATCTGCAGGACTATAAACCGCTGATCTCCGACCGCATGGACGGAGTGCTTTACGAGAAAGCCGTGAAACTGTGGGCCGCCTTCAAGGTGGATTTGCTGCGTGTCCACGATGTCGGCGCCAGCGGAGACCGGAAGGGCGCCATCCTGCTCTACCGCGGCGAGTTCATCCACAATGCCTTTGCGCTGCAGGCGGCACTGGACGCCAGCAGCCGCTATAATGTCGAGGAATCATACCGTTATTCCAGGACAAACATGCTGGAAGCGAAGGCGGCAAGCTGGCGCTGCCTGATTTCCGGCATCATCGGGGTGGCGCTGGGCTGGCTGATCCTGTTGCTGTTCTCGCGGCGGGTCATCAAGCCGCTGGACAAGCTGCGCAAGGCGATGCGCACCATGGCTTCGGGGCAGCTCGATATCGTGGTGCCCGGCGCGGATCAGCAGGATGAACTGGGCGAGATCGCCCGCGCGCTCGATGCGATCAAGCTGAGCATCGCCCAGCGTGCCCGCGCCGAGGCCGATGCGCAGGTCGCGGTGCAGCGGCAGGTGACCGGCGCGCTGGAGGATGCGCTCAGCGCGCTCAAGGAAGGGCGGCTGGAGCATCGCATCCGCGAGGCCTTCCCCAGCGAATATGAACAATTGCGCATCGATTTCAACGTGATGATGGAAACGCTGGGCGAGCAGATGGACGAGGTTGCCCATGCCTCCGGCGCGGTGCGCGGGGGATCGGGCGAGATTTCGGCCGCCGCTCAGGATCTGGCGCTGCGCACCGAGAAGCAGGCCGCCAGCCTTGGCGAGACCGCGCTGACGGTCAAGGGGCTGACCGCCTCGGTCACCGAGGCCCGCAGCGCCGCTGCCAGCGCTGCCCATGCCGCTCAGGATGCCGAAAAGGAGGCCACCGCCAGCGGCTTGCAGATGGGCGAGGCGGTCGCGGCGATGACTTCGATCGCCGCCTCCTCGGAGCGGATGCGCGGCATCGTCGAGATCATCGACGGCATTTCCTTCCAGACCAATCTGCTGGCGTTGAACGCCGGGGTGGAAGCCGCGCGCGCCGGAGATGCCGGGCGGGGCTTTGCGGTGGTGGCCAGCGAGGTGCGCAGTCTGGCTGAGCGCAGCGCTCAGGCCGCGCGCGAGATCGGGGCGTTGATCGTCACCTCGGGCCGCGAGGTGCAGCATGGGGTGGAGATGGTCAGCCAGACGCAGGCCGCATTGCTGCGCATCGTGAGGCAGGCCAGCGACCTGTCAGGCATGATCGGCGGTCTGGCCGAGGGGTCGGGACGGCAGGCCGATGCCATCGCCCAGGTCAATGGCGTGATCGCCGATCTGGACAAGGCCACCCAGCAGAATGCCGCTTTGGTCGAGGAAACCACCGCCGCTGCCACCAGCTTGGCCAATGAATCGGAACGGCTTGCTCAGGTCGTCGGCCGCTTTAGCCTGAGCGGCGTGGTGCAGACCACCCTCGCGCCCGCCGGACGCCGCCCCCGGAGGTGCTTCCCGCCCCGGTGCAGGCCCCCCCCGATGCAGGTCAGGCCTTTCGAACGGGTCACGGCGATCCCGGCGCGCGCCGTGCGGCGCCCGCCCTCCGCTGCAAGCGGCAGCACCGCTTTGGCCAGCGAGGCGGAAGAGGATTGGTCGGAGTTTTAGGTCGTGTGGACAGATTCAATCTGAACAATGGGCGGCTTTAAGGGAGTTGAGGGCAAGCGTTGAACGGCAGGGAAGTTAGGGGGAGCGGACATTGCAAAGCCGTGAGCAACTCGTATGAAAAGCCATGATCTGGAACATCATCGATAAGCGAGAGCGGCCTTACCGCTGGCAGAAAGTCAATGCTATTGTGGAAGCCGTAGAGCATGACAATAGCTGTGCTGATGCCGATCAAGCCCCTGAAAGCGACCCAATGCTCACCGTGGATTGCGCGTGCCTTGAAGCGGTATCAGTTCAGGAAGCCGTTGTCTGGGCAAGTGGTCAACGCTGTCCTGTTACCCTCTTCCTTTACGATGAAGGGCGTGGCTTGGCCAACGAAGAGCATTTCAATAATGTGGCCAATCGCTTTGCGGAAGAAGGCGAAGTAGCGAACGACCGCTAAGTTGTCGAGTCCGGTTAGACCGCTTTTCCCACACAAAGGCCGATAGCTGCCCTCCGCGACAAATCTGACCTCCCGGCAACTTTCAGGGCATGAACCCGGGGAAGCCAATGGCGGGAAAGTTGGGTAGCGGACTCCACTGGCCTGCCCTATGCTGCTTTCGATCACGGAGTTAATAAGTGAACAGAGATCGCCGCCTCCTCGCTGCAATGCTGTTCTTTCTTGTCGCCCTCTGCGCTTTACTTGTCCAAGCATGGGTCGTCCGGCTTTATCTTGATGCAGCCATCATGGGAAACTGGTCGTGGTTTGGCAGCAAATTTCACGTTGCCACTCCTTCCTTTGGCCCAAGCAAGTTCTGTTTCGATTACTGCGCTCCCGATTTGCCGTTCGTGGCTGGATGGATTGGAATTGCGAGTTTCATATTCGGATTGCTCTTGCTTTGTTTAGCATGGTGGAAGCCCAAAAGTCTGAGGTAGAAGCAGGCTCGCTATGACCGCAATGTTATCGCATCCGGAAAGACTGCTTTTGGCCGAAATTTCTACCTAGCAGTCACAAGAACCCGCCTCGTAAACTGCCCAGCCGGGCCTAACCTTACAGCATCGTCTTGATCAGCCAGTCGTGGAACAGGCGCACCGGGCGGCTTTCCAGCTCGCGCGGGCGGCAGACGAACCAATAGCTGTAGGGGCTCTCCACCGTCACATCGAACAGGCGCACCACGCGCTCGTCGCCGCTGCGTTCGGGGTGGTCGTCGTTCAGGATGGCGATGCCCAGACCCTGAGCCGCCGCCTCCAGGATGAGCTGCGCCGAATCGTAATGGTCGATCGCGGCGGGCTCCAGATCCTCCATGCCCAGCGCGGTCTTCCAAGCATCATAGCTTTCGGGCAGCGAGCTGGAGATCAGGAAGGTCTGGCGCGCCAGCTTGGCCGGATCGGGGTTCATGCCGATCTCGGCGGCCAGCTTGGGCGTGGCGAAGGCATGCACCTGATTGTGGTCGAGCCGCACCGCATGCAACAGAGCATCCGGCCCCTTCGACAACACAATCGCCGCATCGAGCGAATTGCCCAGCCGCGTCTCAAGCTGGGGTCCGGTGTCGATGTCGATATGCAGACGCGGATGCAGCTTGCGCAGCTCGGGCAGATGCGGGAACAGCCGCTCACCGGCATAGAGCGCCGGAACGCCCAGATGCAGGCGCATCACATTGCTGGTTTCCATCTGCGATTCGACGGATTCGGCCAGCTCTTCCAGTTTCGGCGAGACAGCATTGTAGAAGGACTGGCCATCCTCGGTCAGCTTCATCGCCTGATGCTGGCGGGTGAACAGGCGCTTGCCCACGAAATCTTCCAGCGCGCCGACGCGGCGCGACAGGGCCGAAGGGCTCAGGCCCAGCTCATTGGCCGCAGCCTTGGCCGAGCCGAGCCGAACAATCCGTACAAAGGCTTCCAGAGCGCGCAGGGGGGGGAGGCGGCGTGAAGCCGGCATGTCTCAGTCCTCGTCCGTCGGTTCGTCGTGAGTGATGGGGGGGGTGCAGGCGCAGGCGGGTGACATGGCGCTCATCGCCCGCCGTCACCTCGATGCGCCAGCCGCTGTCATGCGGCAGGATGGTGCCCACGGCGGGCACCTGCTCGGCCAGCAGGAAGGCCAGGCCGCCCAGCGTGTCGATGTCTTCTTCCACCTCGGCCAGGCGCGGGTCGATTTCCTCGCCCACATCCTCCAGCAGGGCGCGGGCATCGGCATCCCACAGGCCGCCTTCCAGCGGCACCAGCAGGGCGACGGGGGCGTCATCATGCTCGTCCTCGACGTCGCCGACGATTTCCTCGACCAGATCCTCGAAGGTGACGATGCCCTCGGTGCCCGAATATTCATCCAGCACCACCGCCAGATGCACCCGGCCCCGGCGCATATCGGCCAGCACATCGAGCGCCGGGCGCGGGCAGGGCACGAACAGAGGCTGGCGCAGCAGGGTCAGCCAATCGGTGGGCGTGTTACCGCTGGCGAGGAAAGGAAACACATCCTTGATCAGCACCATGCCGATCACCTCATCCAGCGTCTCGCGATAGACGGGCATGCGCGAATGGCCATGGGTGGCAAAGGCGGCGACCACCTCGTCCCAGCTTGCGGTGTTGGGTACGGCGATGATCTCGCCACGCGGAATGCAGATGTCGGCGGCGTCCATTTCACTGAAATGGAGCAGATTGCGGAGCATCTCGCGCTCGGACTGCTGAAGGTCGCCCTGCGCGGTGCCTTGCGCGGTGTCGGCGTCCTCATGCTCGTCGATGACCTCTTCGAGATGAGCGCGCAGCGACTGATCGACTTCGCCGCTATCGAAAAAGCGCTTCACAGCACGCCACAGCGAACTTTTACTGTCCGCGTCTCCATTGCCGCCGTCGCCGGCCCGGCCCAGATCGGCCCCCACTTTATGCACTCCTTCTTCGTTTAAACTCTGTCGCCATATGGGTCCGCGATGCCGAGCAGCGCAAGCGCCTTTATTTCCAGCGCTTCCATGGCAACGGCGTCGTCCTCGGAAATTTCATGGTCCAGCCCGGCCAGATGAAGCAATCCGTGAATCAACAGATGGCTGGCGTGATCTTCAAGGCTTGCGCCCTTTTCCTCGGCTTCCCGCGCGCAGGTCTCGTAAGCCATGGCGATGTCGCCCAGCATTTCGGGAGGGCCGTCCTCATCCAGATCGAGCAGATCCTCGCGCTCCAGCATGGGGAAGGAGAGGACGTTGGTCGGCTTGTCCTTCTCACGCCACTCCTTGTTGAGGGCGTGAACCTCCTCGTCGCTGGTGAAGATCAGGCTGACGATCAGGCGATCATGCGCGAGTTCGGGCGCAACCTGCGCAATGGCCGCAGCGGCTTTTTCCGCGAGCGTTTCCCAGTCCTGCGTTTCGGGCCAGGGGGATTCGATGTCGATTTCAAGGGTGAGCATCGAAGGGGCCTTAAGGAGGAAGAAGGTGAAATGCGAGGGGGTTACCCCCTCGCGCTCCCATTATTGTCGAGGTTGTGTCTCACCCATGAATGGGCGCTCGGGTTCATAGCGCCGCAGGCCGTAAAGTTTGATGACACAGTGCTATCGGTTTTAATGCCTGCGGCGCCTTGGGTTTGGTTGGGCGCGATGGTCGTGTGCCACTGCTGCTTCGTCGGAAGACGTCATGGGAGCGCGAGGGGGTAACCCCCCCGCACTTATCCCTTCCTTCTTAAGCCTGAGGCCCTTCATAAGCCTCGACAATCCGCCCCACGATCGGGTGACGCACCACATCGGAGGCATTGAAGCGCACCGTAGCGATCCCATCGACCCCGCTCAGGCGCGAGACCGCGTCGGCCAGACCGGACATGGCCGTGCCGCCGGGGATATCGACCTGATTGGGGTCGCCGCACACCACCATGCGGCTGTTCTGGCCGAAGCGGGTGAGGAACATCTTCATCTGCGCGGGGGTGGTGTTTTGCGCCTCGTCCAGAATGACGAAGGCATCGGCCAGCGTACGCCCACGCATGAAGGCGATGGGCGCGACCTCGATCTCGCCGCTGGCCAGACGGCGCTCCACCTGCTCGGGGGGCATGCAGTCGTAGAGCGCGTCGTACAGCGGGCGCAGATAGGGATCGACCTTGTCCTTCATGTCGCCGGGCAGGAAGCCCAGCTTCTCGCCCGCTTCCACCGCCGGGCGCGAGAGGATCAGCCGCTGCACCGCGCCGCTGATCAGCATGCTGACCGCCTGCGCCACCGCGACATAGGTCTTGCCGGTGCCTGCCGGGCCCAGCCGAAGATGATGTCGCGGCTGGCCAGCGCGCGCATGTACTCGATCTGTGTCGGGCTGCGCGGAACGATGGTTTTCAGGCGGGTGCGGATCATGATCGGCGGATGATGCGCATCGCCGGTGATGATGCCCTCCAGCGTGGGCTCGGTGGACATGGCGATCAGCGATTCGACCGCGCCTGCGTCGATATCCTGACCGGCGAGCAGGCGTTTGTGGAGGCCGTTGAGAACGTCGCGGGCGCGGGCCACCGCGTCCTCGGTACCCTCGATCTGCACCTTGGTGCCGCGGGCCGCGATATAGACGCCAAGCCGGTTCTCGATCAGCACCAGATTGGAATCGAACTGCCCGAAGAGCATGCCAAGAATGGTGGCTTCCTCAAACTCCATCTCCGATCGCGCGCGGCGGGTGGGGCGAGAGGTCTCAGGGCGGAGTTGCGCCACATCTGCCGATGCTTCGTAGGCGCGGATATGCTTGCGGGCCATGCGCTCCTTGTCTGCACCCGGAGTCGTTGCGTGAGCCGGATGCACCTACAAGATATGGTGCCTTGGGCTGGGTGCAAGCGGGGGGCGGTGTTGCGGCGGTGGAAAAGTTTTTCGGTTTCGGAAGGAGAGGGGAGAAGGAAAGTGACATGCGAGGGTGTTACACCCTCGCGCTCCCATGAGTGTCTGCGTTGCGCTTCGGCTAGGCGGTAGGAGCGTGTCCAGAGTGCACCAGCTAAGAATTCGATGGTGTGGCCTGGCTTTATGGGATTGTATGGTTGCGGCACTTTGGTTTTGAGGGGATTGGGCATGCGAAGCATGATGATTGCCATGCTGATGCTTGTCAGTTTGGTGAGTGGCGTTTCGCCAGCCTCTTCATCTGCGGCATATCCGAATAGGTTGCCTCGTAATGCTTCGAGAACAAATCTTCCTCCGTGCATTGGTATGATGCTGATCGATGAAACGATTGTGATTGGTGATGGGGAAGAAAAAAAGTATCTTGATATGACGAGAGGTGGCTGGTGCGGCCCATCATTGCAGGACACCGAACTGTCCCTGAGGGCTGAAGGTCAAGAAGGCCATTGGGCTATTTCGGCTAAGACTTGCCCCAAATTTCTGGTGCAGATGGAAGAATTGTCCGAAGAGCATGACAGGCATCCCGGAGCGGCTAGGGGGGCTGACATGGGGCAGTCGGCAGGGCGTGCTGGCCCCTTTGTTTTTACGTATGCGAATGACTTTTTTGATCTGAAAAGCTCGCCGGGGCGGGCGTATGCAGAGTATTGGCTTAGGGAGACCTTGGTGGCTGTGCGTCCGTGCTGGCGCAACAGTGTCAACAAGAGCCCCGACACAGTGAACGCTTTGTACGCGGGGCTCGCACTGCCGTTGCCCTAGCCTCGGCGCATAGGCAGGGCTACAATCACCCTATCGCCGGAAGACGTTATGGGAGCGCGAGGGGGTAACCCCCCTCGCATGTCTCTTCCTTAAATCAACTTCCCAGCCAAAGAATTCGGCCCAGCCTGCACCAGTTCAACCCGCACCAGATCGCCGACAGCAAAGTCACCCTCGAAATGCACCGATTGCAGCCATGGCGACTTGCCCAGCCATTGACCTGGCTGGCGCCCGCGCTTCTCGACCAGCACGTCCGTCACCTTGCCGACCGAGGCGGCGTTGAACGCCACCTGCTTCTCGATCATCAGAGCCTGCAGGCGCTTCAGGCGCTCGTCCATCACCTCGGCGCTGATCTGCTCGTCCATGGTCGCGGCGGGGGTGCCGGGGCGGGGCGAGTATTTGAAGCTGAAGGCCGCCGCATAGCCGACCTGATCAATGATCTTCAGCGTATCGGCAAAATCCTGCTCGCTCTCGCCGGGGAAGCCGACGATGAAATCGCCCGAAATGGCGATATCGGGCCGCACCGCGCGCACGCGGTCCAGCACGGCGAGGTAGCTTTCCACCGAATGGCTGCGGTTCATCAGGCGCAGGATGCGGTCGCTGCCCGACTGCACGGGCAGGTGCAGATAGGGCATCAGCTTGCCGACATCGCCATGGGCGTCGATCAGCCCCTGCGCCATGTCGTTGGGATGGCTGGTGGTGTAGCGGATGCGCGCCAGATCGGGGAGGGCGTCCATCTCGCGGATCAGGCCTTCCAGCCCTACGGTCTGGCCCTTGGCGTTCTCGCCCGTCCAGGCGTTGACGTTCTGGCCCAGCAGCGTGATCTCACGCGCGCCGGCATCGACGAGGCGCTTGGCCTCCTCGATCAGATCGCCATAGGGACGGCTGATTTCCGCGCCGCGCGTATAGGGCACCACGCAATAGGTGCAGAACTTGTCGCAGCCTTCCTGCACCGTCAGGAACGCGCTGGTGCCCGAGCGGCGGCGCTTGGGCAGGGCGTCGAACTTGGTCTCGGCGGGCATGTCGGTGTCGGTGACGCGCTCGCCGTTGTTGGCGCGGGCCAGCATGTCGGGCAGGCGGTGATAGGCCTGCGGGCCCACGACCATCTTGACGCTGGGCGCGCGCTTCATGATTTCCTCGCCCTCGGCCTGGGCGACGCAGCCCGCCACGGCGATCAGCGGCGCCGAGCCATCCTCGCGCTTCAGGCGGCCGATGTCGGAATAGACCTTCTCCGCCGCCTTCTCGCGGATGTGGCAGGTGTTGAGCACCACCAGATCGGCATCGTCACCCTCTGCGGCGGCGGTCAGGCCCTGCTCGGTGAGCAATTCGCCCATGCGGTCGCCGTCATAGACGTTCATCTGGCAGCCGAAGCTCTTGACGCGATAGGTTTTGGGGGCGGTGGTGGTGGTCATGATCGCGCGCCCTTACGCGAAATGGGGGCGGATTTGAAGGGATTTGAAGTCAGGAAGGATAAAGCAGGGGACGCCCGCGCCCCCTGCACCCCCGGTTACGTCTTCCGACGAAGCGGCAGCGGTGCCCGATCGTCGCGCTCAGCCTATCCACCTGTGCGACGGAAAGCGCCGCAGGCAGTAAATCATGATCATAGGCTGCCCGAGGAATTTTTGCCTGCGGCGCCGCCAGTTTGGCGCAACGCCGAGCCCGAAGTGCAACGTAGACATTCATGGGAGCGCGAGGGCCCGGAGCATTCCTCTTGAGGAATGCGACCATCAAAAACGCCACCCTCGCATCTTCCCTTTAATCTTAAACCCCAAACAAAAACGGCGAAGCCGAAGCCCCGCCGTTTTTTAAAGCATGCTGTAAAAGATGCTTACTTCTTGTTGCTGTCCAGCTTCACGCCGTAGAGTTCAAGCCGGTGGTCGACCAGGCGGTAACCCAGTCGCTCCGAAATCAACCGCTGCAGCGTTTCCAGTTCCGGATCCACAAATTCGATGACCTGCCCGGATTCCACATCGATCAGGTGATCGTGGTGCGCTTCGGGCGCGGCTTCATAGCGCGCGCGGCCGTCGCCGAAATCGTGGCGGTCGAGGATGCCGGCTTCCTCGAACAGGCGCACGGTGCGGTAGACCGTGGCGATCGAGATGCCGGGATCGATCGCGGAGGCGCGTTCGTGCAGCTTGTCCACATCGGGGTGGTCGCTGCTTTCGGACAGCACCTTGGCGATCACGCGCCGCTGCTCGGTGATGCGCAGGCCGCGTTGTTGGCACAGGGCTTCAATGTCGATCGGTTGGTGCACGGTGTATCCGGATATAATTGACCCCGCCGGATATGAACCCGGCGGGGCGAATCTGCAAGCATGCGAAAAGTGATTTTCCCCATGACAGAAATGCAAAGATCTGGATGTCGCATCGTATTCGCGAAAAACCGGTTCCCACTTTTTCGCACGATGCTCTTAATGATAATGCATTTCAGTCACGGCGATAAAGATCACGCTGCGGCAGTGGCCTTGGTCTTGCGGGGGCGCTTGGCGCCGGGCTTGCGGCCCAGACCGATCTGCTTGGCCAGTTCGCGGCGCTTTTCGGCATAGTTGGGGGCGACCATGGGATAGTCGGCGGGCAGGTTCCAGCGCGCGCGATACTGTTCCGGCGTCAGATTGTAATGGGTGGCGAGGTGACGCTTGAGCATCTTGAGCTTCTTGCCGTCTTCCAGGCAGACGATGTGATCGGGCTTTACCGAAGCGCGGATCGACACGGCCGGCTCGGGCGGCGCTTCAGCGGCAGGCGCTTCCTGACCCAGCGAGGCCAGCGCACCGTAAACATTGGTGATCAACGCGGGGAGTTCCTCGACCGCGACGTTGTTGTTGCTGACATGGGCCGCGACGATGTCGGAGGCCAGGGTGATCAGCGTTTCCTTGATGTCGTTGATATTATCCATTTTTTCGACCCTTTAATCTTTTTTCGACCCGATTGTTCTTGGCGTCTTCGCGGAGCTTTTGTGAGACGACTTCCTGCTCGACGCAAACTGTTATACGCTTTTGGCGGATTTCTTCAAGTCTCAATATAAGAACTGAAATGTCCGACTTTTGGGCAATAAAAGCCAACCGAATACAATTTTGGTGTTAATTCATGTCAATCGCGAAGGTGATGGCGTCAATCGCTTTGCCACCGCGGATGCGATAATAGTTGGGCCGGCGACCGATCGGCGCAAAGCCGGAGCGTCGATACAACGATTCGGCGGGATTGTTGTCGCGCATTTCCAGAAAGATACGCTTCACTCCGCGTGAGGGCGCGCTGTCGATTAATTGTCGCAGCAACATTTTGCCCAATCCGCGCCCGCGCCATTCGGGCGCGACGGCGAAAAGCAGCAGTTCTTCTTCATCGAGAATGGTGCGGCACAGGGTAAAGCCCGCCGCCGGGGCCTCGCCCGGAAGCTCTCCGTCCGCGCCGATCAACCGATAGGAGCAATGGCCAAGCACCAGCGTGTTGTCGAGCTGGGCGCGGGTCCATGCCTCGCCATAGGCCGGATCGAAGGCGGTCTGCATCACGGCCATGATCCGGTCGATGTCGTCGCTGGGCGTCAGTTGGACCATGGCGCGTAATCAGGCTGCGTCTGGCAGTCGGCCACCGGGCAGGCGCGCATCGGGCGCCCGTCCGTAAAGCGGGGAGAGGTCGGTGGTGATGGCGGTATCGTCCAGCTTCATCAGGGCTCTGGCATCAGGCCAGATTGCGTGTGCTTCGCCCGAACCGCGCCGGTCGACCAGCGCCTGTGCCTGGCTGCCGGCCACGCGGGCGATCACTTGCTCGGTGGCGGCTTGCGGTGTCAGGGAGGCCAGCGGGGCAAGCGCTACGCCATGGGGCCCGAAGCCTTGCACGAACCATTCGCCATGGCCGCCGGTGGTGGCGGCCAACACCTCGCAAGCCTCGCCATCGCGCGCCATGGCGGCGATCAGGGCGAGGGTGGGGTAGCCGAAAGCCTTGACGCCCCATGCCAGCGCCAGCGCCCGCGCGGCAGCCAGAGCAATGCGCACGCCGGTAAAGCTGCCGGGGCCAAGGCCGGTGACGATGGCATCGGCCTGGCCGCGATCCGGCAGGGCGGCGATCATCGGCACCAGCGCCTCGGCATGGCCGCGCCCCAATTGCCGGAACTCGCCTGCGATCAGCGCGCCATCCTGAAACAGCGCGACAGAGCAGGCTTCGGTCGCGCATTCAATGGCCAGCAGGCGGCCTCTGTTCAGGGAAAAGGAGGTATCAGGCAGCACGAACCTCGGTCACCTCCGGCACGTAATACTTGATCAGGCTTTCGATGCCGTTCTTGAGCGTCGCGCTGGAGGAGGGGCAGCCCGAGCAGGCGCCCTGCATCTTGAGGAACACCACACCCTCGCGATAGCCGCGATAGAGCACGTCGCCGCCATCATTGGCGACGGCGGGGCGGATACGGGTTTCCAGCAGATCCTTGATCTGGTCGATGATGTCGGCGTCCTCGGGGCTGTCGCCCAGATCCTCGTCCTCCTCGCCGGGCACCTTGAAATCGGCGCTGGCGGCGGCGAACAGCGGCGCGCCCGAAATGAAATGGTCGAGCAGGATCGCCACCACCTGCGGCTTCAGGGCCGACCAGTCGACGCCTTCGCCGGCGGTCACCGCGATAAAGTCGCGCCCGAAGAAGACGTTCACCACATCGCCCAGCGCGAACAGCGCCTCGGCCAGCGGCGAAGCGGCGGCTTCCTCGTCATTGGTGAATTCGCGCGAACCGGCGGGCATCACCTGCTGACCGGGAAGAAACTTCAGGCTCGCGGGGTTGGGGGTGGTTTCGGTTTCAATGAACATGGGACGCCTTTCCTGCTGCTGCGCATGTAGGGCGCGGGGCATCAGGGTCAAGGGGCGTTGGCAGCATCAATGTCACCATAGTCAAGCAAGGCTTGTCCTATGCTGGGTCTATTCTGGCCACAGCATGAACGGGAGGGGGTGTTTCATCGCGCAATCCCCTTCGTTCTGTCCGAATTTCTCTGCGCGAACAGCGCGCGCTATTCACTGGCCCTTAAGCTTTGACGACCCTATACCTTGCGCCATGAACCGTGCTTCCCGCATCGCCCGCCGTCCGCTTTTCCTTTTGTTTCCGCTGGCTGTTCTGGTCGCCCTGCCTCAGGGCGCGCCTGCAAAGCCGGTGCGACACGCCGCGAAGCCCGCCGCCGCAGGCCCCGCGCCGGAGGCTGCTGCAGGTGGCCTCGCCGCCTCGGCCCTGCCGCCGCTGCCGCCTCAGGACGATCCGTGGCTCTATTCGGGCAGCGATGTGCCCCATGACAAGGAATGGGCTTTCGGCACGCTGGAGAATGGTCTGCGCTGGGCCGTGCGTGCCAATTCGGTGCCGCCGGGGCAGGTTTCCATCCGCATCCGCATGGATGTGGGCAGCCTTTACGAAAAGCCCGAGGAAGCCGGTTACGCCCATCTGATCGAGCATCTGGTCTTCCGCCAATCAAAGTATCTCGGCCAGAACGAGGCGATCCCGACCTGGCAGCGCCTTGGCGCCACGTTGGGCAGCGACACCAATGCCGAAACCAGCAGCACCGCCACGGTGTTCAAGATCGACCTGCCCAATGCCACGCCCCAGACCATGGATGAGAGCTTCAAGCTGCTCTCGGGCATGATGGCCGAGCCCAATCTGTCGGAAAGTGACATCCGCACCGAAGTGCCCATCGTGCTGGCCGAAAAGCGCGAGCGCGGCGGCACGCAGGAGCATGTCTCCAACGCCCTGCGCGAGATGATCGCCTATGGCCAACCCCTGGCCGATCACGCGACCATTGGCAGTGCCGCGACGCTTCAGGCCGCGCATCAGGACAGCGTGCGCGCCTTCCATGCCCGCTGGTATCGGCCGGAGAATGCCGCGATCATCGTCTCGGGCGATGCCGATCCGCGCCTGATGGCCGCGCTGATCCAGAAGTGGTTCGGCGACTGGCATCCTGAAGGCAAGCACACGCCCGCCCCCGATTTCGGTGAGCCCGCCGCGCCCATCGGTGGCGATCCGGCCAATCCGGTCACTTATGCCCGCGTGCTGGTCGAGCCCACGGCGCCCCGCGCGCTGCAGATGGCGGTGCTGCGCCCCTGGCATGAGAAGCAGGACACCATCGTTTACAATGAAGGGCTGATGATCGATCAGGTGGCGCAGGCCATCATCAACCGTCGCCTTGAGGCGCGGGCGCGGGCTGGGGCGAGCTATCTCACCGCCTCGGTCAATCAGCAGAACCAGAGCCGCAGCGTGGATGGCACCTTCGTCTCGATCCAGCCGATCGATGGCGACTGGCAGGCCGCCTTGCGCGATGTGCGCGCGGTGATCGCTGACGCGCTGGCCACGCCGCCGACACCTGAGGAAATCGCCCGCGAGGTGGCCGAAATCAATGTCGCCTTCGAAAGCGCGGTGCAGCAGCGCGCGTTGCAGCCCGGCGGGCGTCTGGCCGACGATCTGATCAATGCGCTCGACATTCACGAGACCGTCGCCAGCCCCGAGGTGGTGCTCGACATCTTCAAGCAGTCGATCCCGCTCTTCACGCCTGACGCCGTGCTGGAGCATGGCCGCAAGCTGTTCCAGGGCCGCGCCATCCGCGCGCTTTACGTCACGCCCGACGCCAAGGACGGCACCAGCGACGATCTGAAGCTGGCCCTGATGCAGAAGGTGGCCCCCGATTCCCATGCGCGGCTGGCCGAAAAGGCGGTCTCCTTCAAGGATCTGCCTCCCATCGGCACGCCCCAGCAGGAGGTCGCCGACAGCCAGACCGTGCTGCGCGGCATTGAGCAGGTGGACTTCGCCAATGGTGTGAAGGTGCAACTCTGGCCCACGCAGGACGATCCGGGCCGCGTGACGGTGAAGGTGCGCTTCGGCGCCGGTGCCCGCGCCTTCGATGCCAAGAACGATGTCTATGCCACGCTGGGCAGCATGGCGCTGGTCGGCTCGGGCGAGGGCAATCTGGGGCAGGAGGAGCTGGACCGCATCTCCACCGGCCGCAAGATGGGCTTCGAGCTGAAGTCGGACGAGAGCTTCTTCCAGTTCTCCGCCGACACGCGCGCGGAGGATCTGGCCGACCAACTCTATCTCTTTGCCGACAAGCTGGCCGATCCGCGCTGGGATCATGCGCCCTTCAAGCGCGCTCAGGCCGCCGCCAAGGTGCAATATGGCACCTTCGCCGCCAGCCCGCAGGGTGTGCTGGAGCGTGACCTCAAGTCGCTCCAGCGCGGGGGTGATCCGCGTTTCGCCGCGCCCACGCCCGAGCAGATCACCGCTGCCACCCCCGAGGGCTTCCGCGCCGTGTGGGAGCCGGTCCTGAAGCAGGGCCCGGTCGAGGTGCAGGTGTTTGGCGATTTCAACCGTGACAAGGCGCTCGATGCGCTGCGCCGCACCTTCGGCGCTCTGCCAACGCGCGGCGATCTGCCCGCCGGCACGCTGCCGCCCACGGTGCAGCAGGCCGCCCCCAACCCCGGCGTGACCGTGCTGCGTCATGAGGGCGATCCCGGTCAGGCGGCCGCCGTCATCAGTTGGCCCACGGGCGGCGGCACCACGCTGCTGCGCGAATCGCGCCAGCTCGATGTGCTGGGGCAGGTGTTTGCCCTGCGCATGATGCAGGCGATGCGCGAGAAGGCGGGGGCCAGCTATGCCCCGCAGGTCAGCAGCGACTGGCCGCTCGATCTGACCAATGGCGGCACGATCACCGCCACGGCGATCGTCCAGCCCGAGGTGGTGCCCACCTTCTTCACCACCGCGCGCGAGATCGCCGCCGATCTGGCCGCCAAGCCGGTGAGCGCCGACGAGCTGGAGCGTGTGGTCGAGCCGCTGCGCCAGCAGATCCAGCGCGCCGGTTCCAGCACCGCCTTCTTCATGCAGCAGACCGAGGGCGCGACGCAGGACCCGGAACGCTACAAGGCGATCCGCAGCCTGCTGGTGGATTACACCGGGGTCAGCCCTCAGGCGATCCAGCAGCTTGCCGCCAAATATCTGACGCCCGAAGGCGCGCTGCGCGTGGCGGTGATCGGCGACAAGGCGCAGGTGCCGCCCGCGCTGGCCGCCGCAGCCAAAAAGAAGCGGTAAAAAGACCGAAAGTTTCAAGGGGTTTGAAGCATGCGCAATTGCGATCAGTCTGATCGCTTGCGCATGCTTTGATTTTTGCGAGGGTTAAGGCTATGGGCGCTCCTTCCACGAAAGGAGCAAACTAAAGTGAGCAGGATCTGGACCCCCGATAGCTGGAAGCAGGCCGAAGCGCGGCACCTTCCCGTCTATGCTGACGCCGAGGAACTCGGCCGGGTGGAAGAGACCCTGGCCAAGTTTCCTCCCCTGGTCTTTGCGGGCGAGGCCCGCGCGCTGAAAGCCGAACTGGCCAATGTGGCGGCGGGCAAGGGCTTCCTGCTGCAGGGCGGCGATTGCGCCGAAAGCTTCCAGGAATTCCACGCCGACAACATCCGCGACAGCTTCCGTGTGCTGCTGCAGATGGCGGTGGTGATGACCTTCGCGTCGAAGCAGCCGGTGGTGAAGGTGGGCCGCATGGCGGGCCAGTTCGCCAAGCCGCGCAGCGCGCCGACCGAAACGCAGGGCGGTGTCGAGCTGCCCAGCTATCTGGGTGACATCATCAACGGCATCGAATTCGACGCCGCCGCGCGCCGCAACGATCCCGAGCGGATGCTCAAGGCCTACACGCAGTCGGCCGCGACGCTGAACCTGCTGCGCGCCTTCGCCAGCGGCGGTTACGCGAATCTGCGTCAGGTCCACAAGTGGACGCTGGACCATATCTCGCGCAATCCCTGGGGTGACCGCTTCAGCGAAACCGCCGACAAGATCGGCGAGGCGCTGGACTTCATGGCCGCCTGCGGGGTCGATCCGCAGACGGTGCCGCAGCTTCAGGGCACGGCCTTCTACACCAGCCACGAGGCGCTGCTGCTGCAGTATGAGCAGGCGCTGACCCGTCAGGATTCGCTGACCGGCGACTGGTTCGATTGCTCGGCGCATATGCTGTGGATTGGCGACCGCACCCGCTTCGACAATTCGGCCCATGTCGAATTCCTGAAGGGCGTGAAGAACCCCATCGGCGTGAAGTGCGGGCCTTCGCTTGAACCCGATATGCTGATCCGCCTGCTCGATGAGCTGAACCCCGCCCGCGAGCCGGGCCGCATCACGCTGATCGCGCGTTACGGCTATGACAAGGTCGAGGCCGGCCTGCCCAAGCTGGTGCGCGCCGTGAAGGCTTCGGGCCATCCGGTGGTGTGGAGCTGCGACCCGATGCACGGCAATGTCATCAAGGCCGACAGCGGCTACAAGACCCGTCCGTTCGAGCGGATTCTGGGCGAGGTGCGCGGCTTCTTCGCCGTCCACCGCGCCGAGGGCACGCATGCCGGCGGCATCCATATCGAGATGACCGGCAAGAATGTGACCGAGTGCACCGGCGGTCTGATCGACATCACCGATGGCGATCTGGCCGACCGTTACCACACGCATTGCGACCCGCGCCTGAACGGTTCGCAGTCGATCGAGCTGGCCTTCCTGATCGCGGAAGAGCTGAATCGTGAGGCGCAGGATCGCACAGCGCGCGAAGCCGCGTAATCTTGAACGCGCGCGAAGCGGCGTGATCCAAAAGCGGCTTGATTAAAGCGGGCAGGGACGGCAACGCCGTCCCTGCCACGCTGGAGTTGATGATGAGCCGTTCCGAAGATGCACCGATGGGCCCGCTGATGACGGGTGTGATTGCACTGGCCTTGCTGCTGGTGCATTTCACCTTGGGTCATGTCCAGCAGGGCGCTCTGGCCGCGACCATCGCCGCCAGCGATGCCCAGATCGCGCTGGAAGCCCAGAAGCTGCGCCAGTCGGTGCTCTTCGCCCACGCTAACCAGCCGGGGCTCGACCGCGACGTGCGCGCCAATGAAATGGCCGAAGCCGCCGCCATGGGGCAGGGCCGGGGCATCGGCGCGCTGGCGGAGGATCTCGAAAAGCTGCGCGAGGCCGCCGCGCATGAGCAAGCCCGCGCTCGCGTCATCGAGCTGGCCGAAGTCGCGCTGGAACTCGCCATCCTGCTGATGGCCGCCGCCATGGCGGGCCAGTCGCGCCGCATCATGTATGGCGCTGGCGTCGTGGCCGCGCTGGGCGTGGTGCTGGCCGCCCTCGCCGGGATCGGCATTGCGTTGTTCTGACATTGCTCTGCATCTCTGTGCAGGGCATGTCCCTGACAGGAGGCAGGCCATGACATTTCATCTCTGGAGCATGTTTTTCATCGCGGCGTTTCTGGTTTCTGCCACGCCGGGACCCAACATGCTGCACATTCTCTCGCGCAGCGTGGAGCTGGGCCTGCGCGGCTCCTTCCCCGCCATGGCCGGATGCCTGTGCGGATTGCTCACCCTGCTGACCGCTTCCGCCGTGGGCCTGACCGCACTGCTGATGGCGCTGCCCGGCGCTTTCGACGTGCTGCGCTACGCGGGCACCGCCTACCTCTTCTACCTTGGCATCAAAGCCTGGCGAGCGCCCGTCGATACCGGCGATCACCATGAAGAAATGATCGTCGCGGTGCTGTCGCCCTGGAAGGTGTGGCGCGTGGCCTATGGCGTCTCGGTGTCGAACCCCAAGGCGATGCTGTTCGCCGCCGCCTTCCTGCCCCAGTTCATCAATCCCGCCGCGCCCAAGCCGCCGCAGTTCGCCATCCTGCTGGCCACCTTCGGGGCGATCGATGTGATCTGGTACTTCACCTATGCGCTGGGCGGGCGCGGGCTGGCGGCGCATCTGAAAAAGCCGTCGATGCAGCGGCTGTTCAATCGCTTTACCGGCGCGGTGTTCGTCGGGTTTGGGGCGATCCTGTTGAAGAGCAAGCCGGCTTAAGAAGAAAAGAGACATGCGAGGGTGTTACACCCTCGCGCTCCCATTAGTGTCTACGTTGCGCCAAGGGTTCGGTGTTGCGCTCAGCTTGCCGCGCCGCAGGCTTTAAATCACAGACCAGCGAAAGGCGCCGGGGCTTCCCTGCCTGCGGCGCCTTTTCCTTGCGCAGGTGGAGAGCCGGGGCGCAATGATGCGGCGCCGCTGCCCGCTCGCCGGAAGACGTTATGGGAGCGCGAGGGGGTAACCCCCTCGCATCTTCCTTTTAAATCCCCTTAAACCGTCAAAACCGTCGACCCCACCGTCTCCCGCGCTTCCAGAGCCCGATGCGCCTCGGCCACCTGCTCCAGAGGGAATGTCTGCCCGATGGTCAGCTTCACCTGCCCGCTGCGCAGCATCGACCACACGCGGCCCATGCCCGCCGCGCGCTCTTCCGGCGTGGCATAGTAATCGCCCATGGTCGGCCGGGTCACGAACAGAGAACCGTTCGCCGTCAACTGCCCCAGCGCAACCCCCGTAACAGCGCCCGAGGCATTGCCATAGCTGACGATCAGCCCGCGCCGCGCCGCGCATTTCAGCGAGACCTCCCAGGTGGCCGCGCCCACGCCGTCATAGACCACGGGCACGCCCGCGCCTTCGGTCAGCGCGCGGACCTTGGCGGGCAGCTCGGGGTCTTGTGTCAGCAGCGTGTGCGCCGCGCCGCACTGGCGGGCGATGGCCAGCTTGGCATTGCTGCTGGCGGTGGCAATGACATGGACGCCCTTGGCGGTCAGCCATTGCACCAGCAACTGGCCCACGCCACCTGCCGCCGCATGCACCAGCGCATGGTCGCCGGGGATCAGCGTGGCGGCGCGCTCGGCCAGGAATTCGGTGGTGGCGCCTTTGAGCATCACGGCGGCGGCGGTGGTGAAATCGACATCGGGGGGCAGGTCGAACAGCTCGGCGGCGGGCAGGATGCGCGCGGTGGCATAGTCGCCGCGCGTGCCGCCGCTGTGGCCCACGCGGTCGCCGGGCTTCAGGGCGGTGACGCCTTCGCCCACCGCCAGCACGACGCCTGCGGATTCACTGCCCAGATCGGCGGGCAGGGGCAGGGCATAGAGGCCGCTGCGGTGATAGGTGTCGATGAAGTTGAGCCCCACCGCGCGGTTTTCCACCAGCACTTGGCCCGGACCGGGGGCGGGCAGATCGACCTCTTTCCACTGGATCGCATCCGGACCGCCGTGGGCGGCGATATAGGCTTGGCGGGCTTTCATAGGGGTATTGGGGCCTTCGCTTCGGGGGTAGGGGGGTGCATGATGGCTTGGCGGAATTTACATAAGCTTACAAGCACCTCTTGGTCGGGTGTGGAGCGATGCGGCGGGTCTTTTCAGCGCGGCGAAAGCTGCTAACACACCTGTCAGCAAAGGCCTGAAAGCAGGCAGGGAGATCATCGATGCGCAGTATGACAGGGGTTTCGGGGCTGGTTCTGGCTCTGGGTTTGATGGCGACCACGGCTGTCGCCAAGGAGGCGCCGCTTGACGCCATGACGTCCGACAAGGTCGCCTCTTACGACTGGGTCCGCCCCGAGGCCGATTATGTCCGTCAGGAGGTGATGATCCCCATGCGTGACGGGGTGAAGCTGCACACCTTCATCGTCTATCGCAAGGGCGTCACCGACGCACCGATCATCCTGTCGCGCACGCCTTACGATGCCGATGCCTCGACCAGCCGCAACCGCAGCCAGAAGATCGAGGAGCTGCTGCCCATCGTCGACAAGCCCTTCGTCAACGATGGCTATATCCGCGTCTATCAGGACGTGCGCGGCCTGCATGGCTCGGAGGGCGACTATGTGATGACGCGACCCCTGCGCGGGCCGCTCAACCATACCGAGGTCGACCACGCGACCGATGCCTATGACACCATCGACTGGCTGGTGAAGAACCTCAAGAATTCCAACGGCAAGGTCGGCATCACGGGGTCGTCCTATCTGGGCTTCACCTCGCTGATGGCGCTGATCGATCCGCATCCGGCGCTGAAAGCCGCGATCCCGCAGTCGCCGATGGTCGATGGCTGGATGGGCGACGACTGGTTCCACAATGGCGCCTTCCGCGTCTTCGGCTACAATTACGTGCTGGGCCAGACGGTGAAGAAGGGCGGCAAGGGCGGGTTGCCCACCGGCAAGGAAGACGAATACGACACCTATCTCTCGGCGGGCTCGGCGGGCGATTACGCGCGCAAATGGGGCGTCGACCAACTGCCCGGCGTGCGCAAGATGCTGGAGCACCCCAGCTATGACCAGTTCTGGCAGGAGCAGGCGCTCGACAAGCTGCTGGCCAAGCGCCCGCTGACCGTGCCGACCATGCTGGTCGTCGGCGAGTGGGATCAGGAGGATTCCTGGGGCACGCCAGCGGTTTACCGCGCCCTGTCCGCAGATCCGGCCAAGCGCGCGAACGTCAGCATCGTGGTCGGCCCGTGGCGCCACTCGGGGGTGAATTACGAGGGTTCCTCGCTGGGCAATCTGAAGTTCGAGGGCGACACCGCGCTGCAATGGCGCCTCAACTACATGAAGCCCTTCTTCGACTGCCACCTCAAGACCAACCCCGCGCCCTGCCACACGCCCCGCGTGATCACCTACGCCACGGGCACCAACACCTGGGAGGAGGCGGATGATCTCTCTCCCTCGACCACCCCGCTCTATCTGGGCGGCCATGGCGAGGCGAGCTTCGACAAGCCTGCCGGCGAGGGCGTGGAAAGCTACGTCTCCGACCCCGCCAAGCCGGTGCCCAGCGTGCCGCGCCCCGTCTCGCTGGGCGGCGAGGAATGGCGCACCTGGCTGGTGCAGGACCAGCGCTTTGCCGATGGCCGCACCGATGTGCTCTCCTTCAAGACCGGCGTTTTGAGTGCGCCCGTCCATATCCGGGGCGCCCCCAAGGTCGACCTGCGCGCCGCCACCAGCGGCAAGGACAGCGACTATGTGGTCAAGCTGATCGACGTTTACCCCTCGCAGAACACCGCCAATCCGGTGATGGCCGGCTATGAGCTGGGCGTGGGGATCGAGATCTTCCGTGGCCGCTATGTCCATGGTTACGCCACGCCCGCGCCGCTGGTGCCGGGCAAGACCTATGCCTTCCAGTGGCTGCTGCCCACGGTGGATCATGTGTTCCTGCCGGGGCACCGGATCATGGTGCAGGTGCAGTCCTCGCTGTTCCCGGTCTATGATCGCAACCCGCAGAGCTGGGTGCCCTCGATCATGGATGCCAAGCCGGAGGATTACGTGAAGGCGACCGAGACCATTCACTGGGGCGGTAAGGATGCCAGCGCGGTGTGGTTGCCGGTGGTGAAGTAAAGAAGGAAGGGAAAGTGCGAGGGTGTTACACCCTCGCGCTCCCATGAATGTCCACGTCATGGCCAGTTCTATCGGTTGGGCGCGGATTCAGAGCGACGTGGGTGAAGAGCTTGCGTGGCTTGTTGTTGTGCATTAGCAATCCTTGCCGTTGTTGTTCGGTCAAGGATCCCGGTTTCATGCGACGCTTCATTCAAACCGTGACGGTTACGCTTCTGATGACGGCATCGCTGCAGGTGGCGGTCACGCCGGCGCAGGCTGCGGCACCGGCCAGTGCCGCCCCTTCGCAGGCGGCGCGTTTTCATGCCTTCTTTGAAACCTTCCGCAAGGCCGTGCTGGCGGGCGATCGGAATGCCGTGGCGGAGATGACACTGTTCCCCTTCAAGGATTTCAGATCGGGGCATTACTGCGAGCCGGGGCTCAAGGACTGCACTGTCAGCCCCGATACGGCGGCGAGCCGCAATCGTGCCCAGTTTCTGGCCCGATATGACCGCATCTTCACCCCTGCGGTCGTGGCCGCGATCCGTGCGGGCAAGGTGCGCGGCTTCAAGCATGGCGATGATGACGGCGAGATAGGCGGCCCCATCAGCAAGGGCGAATATCTGCTGAACGCGGAAGAAGCCGGCGACCAGCGCGTCTTCGTGCCGGTTGGTGGAACCTGGAAACTGGCCCGCATCCCGTTCTATTCGTAAGGCTGCAAAAACAGCAGGCGACGCAGGAAGGCGAAAGCGGCAGAAGGATCATTCCAGCCCTATCGCCGGAAGACGTCATGGGAGCGCGAGGGTGTAACACCCTCGCATCTGCCTTTTTTCTTATTACCCTTCCATACTCCGCACGGCTAGGGCTGCAGCGGCAGCCCGCGTTTCCACGCCCAGCTTCTCGAAGATCTGCTCCAGATGCTTGTTCACGGTGCGTGGAGAGATCGCGAGGATATCCGAAATCACCCGGTTGGGCTTGCCATAGCTGACCCACAGCAGCACCTCGGCCTCACGCGTGGTCAGCGCATGGCGGCTTTGCAGGCGGGCGATGGTGGCGGCGGGGTTCACGTCATTGACGCGGATGAGCGTTTCCTCGCCGCGCAGCTTGGCCACCATCACCAGCTCCAGCGTGGCGCCGCCCACTTCGACGCGGGCGGAGGTGCCGCTTTCCTCGCTCTGCAGCACGCGGATCAGCGCGGGGCGCAGCGCGGCGGGCGAGGGGCCGGGGGTGCGGCTCCAGTCGGGGATGGACTGGGAGATCAGTTCGCCGGCCTGCGGGGTCCACCACACCAGCGTCTCGTCGCGGGCGACGGAGATCAGATGGCGGCCGGACGCATCCAGCGCGGCCTGCGATCCCACCGCCTTGCGGGCATTGGCCATATGGACGCGCACGCGGGCGACCAGTTCGTTGACGATCAGCGGCTTGCGTACATAGTCCACGCCGCCGGCTTCCAGCGCGGCCAGGACGTGTTCGCTCTCGGTCAGGCCGGTCATGAAGACGATGGGGATATGGGTGGTGCGCGGTGCGCGCTTGATCAGGCGAGTCGCCTCGAAGCCGCCCATGCCGGGCATGATGGCGTCCATCAGGATCAGGTCGGGCGTGACGTGATCGAGCAGGGCAATCGCCGCCTCGCCGCTGGTGGCGATCAGGACGCGCATGCCCTCGGCCTCCAGCGTATCGGCCAGAAAGCGCAGCGATTCAGGCGTATCGTCGACGACCAGAACGGTGTCGACGTCGGCCGTATTGGCGGTGGAGACAGGTGCGGAAGTGGCTGTGTTCATGTTGTCCCCTGTTGTGCCTGTCTGACGGCTGCGGCCAGCCCCGAAAGATCGACCCGGTCGAGGCAGGCGTGCAATCGTGGAATAATAGGTGCGGATTGCGGAAATTGCTCGGACAAGTCGCGTATTGACTTTTCGACCGCGCGCAGATGGCCGATGCGGATGTCGCGCTCAAGCTGGGCGAGCAGCGGTGAGGCCTCGGCGGGCAGGCTGATGGCATCGGGCGCGGGGGCGGGCGGTTCGGCGGGCTCCACATTGGGGCCCTGCCAGCGCAGGCGCAGCAAGCCGCCCACGGCATCGACCAACGCGTTCAGCTCGATGGGCTTCAGCAGGAACTGGTCATGGGCGACAAAGCCCGATCCGGCGCGCTGGAACTCATGCGCGTCGGCCGAGACCATGACGATGCGGATGTCGGCGCCGAATTTCTCGCGCAGGCGGCGGGCGACTTCCCAGCCCTTCATGCCGGGCATGGTGATGTCGAGCAGCACCAGCTCGGGGCGATAGATATCGGCCAGCGCGAGGCCGGAGGTGCCATCCAGCGCGGAATGGATCACAAAGCCCAGCGGCCCCAGCAGCCCGCGCAGCAGCGCCAACTGGTTGGCATCATCGTCGATGCACAGGATCGAGCGGGCGCGGCCTTCGTAACCGGTGATGGTTTCGGTGCGCGGCCCATCCTGCGTGGGCACATTGACCTGCCCCAGCATCAGCTTGAGGGTGAAGGTGGTGCCTTTGCCCTGCACCGACTCCATCGAGAGGTCGCCGCCCATGATGCGCACCAGCGCCTGGGTGATCGCCAGACCCAGGCCGATGCCGCGCTGCGCGTTGACCTCGGGCTGGTTGCCGCGTTCGAAGGGGGCGAAGATGCGCTCGCGGTCTTCAGGTGCGATGCCGATGCCGCTGTCCTCGATGGAGATGGTGACGAGCGAGGCGCGGAAATGCACCTTGAAGGCGACATGGCCCGCGCGGGTGAACTTCACCGCGTTCGACAGCAGGTTGATCAGGATCTGGCGCAGGCGCTTCTGATCGGTGCGCACGAATTCGGGCAGCGTGCCCTGGCTGTCATAGATGAATTCGATGCCGCGCGCGCTGGCCTGCGGGCGGAACATGTTGGCGATCTGGTCGAGGAAGGGCGCGATGCGCACCGTGTCGTTGGAGATGCGCAGCACCCCGCTTTCGACATGGCTGATGTCCAGCAGGCCTTCCACCAGATTGGTGAGATGTTCGGCGCTGCGGCGGATGATGCGCGCGGCTTCGGCAGGGGCGATATGGTGCCCGCGCTCCAGCAATTGCGCATAGCCGTAGATCGAGTTGAGCGGCGAGCGGATTTCGTGGCTGACGCTGGCGAGATAGCGGCTCTTGGCGGCGCTGGCGGCCTCGGCGGTTTCGCGGGCGCGGGCCATGTCCTCAAGGTCGAGCGCCTGCTGGGCGGCCTGTGCTTCAAGCTGGGCGATACGGGCGCGCAGTTGCGCGGTCTCGGCAGCGGGATCGACAGTATGATCGGCGGTCTGGTCGGATGACACTATCAACTCCTCGCCATGGCGGCGGGGTGAGGGGGAAAGGCGGGGCGATACATATGTGAACAAGGATTGCCCGAAATGGCAGGAAAAAGCGAGTCATCCTGCGACCGACCATCGATTTCACGCAAGAAATGTGATGCTTGTGCCGATTTTGGACGTTTTGACCGCCCCGCCCTGCGGCTTTGCCGCCAACCGCCTTGCCGCGTTTCAGGGCAGGGGCAGGGCCACCACCCGCCCCTCGCGCGCGGCGATTTGCGCGGCCTCGATCACCTCCTGCACCGCGACGGCTTCCTCCAGCGGCACCGGCGTCGGGCCTGTGCCGTTCAGGAAAGCGGCGAGCCCGGCATAGAAGCTTTCCTGCCGCCCGGTGATGGCGGGACGGGTGGAGAGCGCGCCTTGCGCGTCATAGACCTCCAGCGGATCGCTGTCCTCGCCCCAGCCCGGCGCGCCGGGGTGCAGGTCCGCCACGAGTTGCGCCTCCTGCTGGTCGAGCAGGCGTTTCACCAGACGGCCTTGCGTGCCGTCCACTGCAAAGCGCGGCAGGCCACCGGCGGTGGCATCGGGCGTGTTCATGCTGGCGCCCAACTGCACCCGCAGGCCGGGGTAGCGCAGGGTGATCGCCACCTCATCGTCGGAGGCGCCGCCCTCGCGCAGAATGGCGATATCGGCGCTGACGGCTTCGGGCTTGCCGAAAAGCACCAGCGCCTGATCGATCAGATGCGGCGCCAGATCGTAAAGCAGCCCCGAGCCCGCCGAGCCATCCTCGCGCCAGCGGTCGCGCACTTCCGGGCGGAAGCGGTTGAAGCAGGACCACAGGCGGGTGACGCGCCCGATGGCGCCGTCCTCGATGGCCTGCCGCACGGTGAGGAAGCAGCTGTCCCAGCGGCGGTTGTGGAAGACCACCAGATGCCGCCCGGTCTCGCGCGCCAGATCGGCCAGATCGCGCGCTTCGGCCAGCGAGAGGGCGAAGGGCTTGTCTACCACCACATGCTTGCCCGCCAGCAGCGCGGCGCGGGCCCACTGCGCATGGGTGGCGGTGGGCGAGGCGATGACCACCAGATCGATTTCGGGGTCGTTGATCAGGGCCTGCGGGTCGGGAATCGCGCGGATCGCGGGATCGAGCGCGGCGACCTCATCCTTGCGCGAGGTGGCGATGGCGGTCAGCGCGAGGTCCGGCACCGCGCGGATCAGTCCGGCATGAAAGACCCGTCCGGCAAGGCCGAAGCCGATGATGCCGGTGCGGATGGGTGCGGTGCTCGTCATGGCTGATGTCTCCTTCAGCAATGCCTTCTAGGAGCCTGCCAAGACACGGCAAAGCCCCCGACGCTGGGCGCCGGGGGCTCGTTACGTATTCGCCTTGGGCGCTACGATCAGTTCTTGCGCTCGAAGGCGGCGCTGATGCGCAGGGTCACTTCGTCGCCGATCAGCGGCACATAGGTCTTCACGCCGAAGTCGCTGCGCTTGATCGTGGTGGTGGCGTTGAAGCCCACGGTGTTGCCCTTGTCGAGCGGGTTCACGCCGCTGGCGTTGAAGCTGGTCTTCAGCACGACGGGCTTGGTCACGCCATGAAACGTCAGATCGCCGGTGATGAGCGCGGTGCGCGGACCCGTCGGCGTCACCTTGGTCGAGGTGAAGTGGATCTGCGGGTACTTGGCGGCATCGAACCACTGGTCGGAGCGCAGCTCCTCATCCAGCTTGGCGTTGGTGGTCACGACGCTGGCGGTGGGGATGGTGATGTCCACCTTGGCGGCGGCGGGGGTCTTGGGGTTGATCGTCAGCTCGCCCGAGGCGCCGGTGAAATCGCCATACCACTCGGTGAAGCCCATGTGGCTGACGGTGAACTGCACGCGGGTGTGGGCAGGCTCGACGCCGTAAGTGCCGGCCTGAACGGCGGCGGGGTTGGGGTTGGCGACGGGGGCCTGGGCCTGCAGCGTGGCAGGCGTGACGGAAAGAGCGGCGGCGGCAAGCAGCAGGGCATGGATCGGGCGCATGGCAGGGCCTTTCGAAGGGATCAGGGGATGTGGGGGGATGGGGTGGCGGGGCCCCGAAGGGGAAGACAGAGCCCCGCCTGAAGATATTAATGGGCGAGGGCGGCGATGGTTGCGGTGGCGCCGCTGACAGCGGCCTCGGCGACTTCGGGACCGAAGGCCATGCCCTCGGCGGTCACCACGTCCACGTCATTGATGCCGACAAAGCTGAGCAGCGACTTGAGATGCGGCACGGCGAAGGGGAAGCCGCTGGCATCGTCATACTTGCCGGCGCGGGCGTGAGCGATGATCGCCTTCTTGCCCTTGACCAGACCCTCGGGCCCCTCGGCGGTGTACTGGAAGGTGGTGCCGGCGCGGCCGACGTAATCGAACCAGGCCTTCAGCGTCGAGGGCATGCCGAAGTTGTAGAGCGGCAGGCCGATCACCAGCACGTCGGCGTCGAAGACTTCACCGATGATCTCGTCCTGAAGCGCGCGGGCCTCGGCGAAGGCGCCGCCCTCGGGGGCCTGGCGGCCGATGCCGGCGAGGCTCTGATGGGTGACGTGGGGCACGGGGTGCTTGTCGAGGTCGCGCTGCACCACGGTCGAACCGGCGGGGAGGGCAGCGAGGTAGCTGTCGATCAGCTTGTTGCTGACCGAATTGGCACCATTGGCGGAAGAACGGATAACAAGAACTTTGGTCATGTGAAGGCTCCTGTAAGGATAGGGTTTAGTTGAAAGCGTAAGCGTCGAGGCGCAATGCGCCCAAAGTGGTGCTGACATGCAGGCGTTGCGGTTGCGCATCGGGCCCGGCGGCGCCCAGTGCCACGAAAAGCGGCAGCAGATGCTCGTCGGTGGGATGCGCCATGGCGGCATGCGGGGCGAGGCGGCGATAGGACACCAGATCGCAGGTGCGGTTCGCCATCAGCGCATTGTGCATCCAGTCGGCAAATTCGGTGGCCCAGGCGGGCTCGTCATTGCCGCCTCCCAGAATCGAAGGACGCCGGTCCAGACTGCGCAGATTATGCGTGAAACCGCCGCTGGCGATCACCAGAATGTTCTGCTCGCGCAGGCTTGCCAGCGCCCGGCCCAGTTGCAGGTGATGGCCCGGCCCCAGCGCGCTCTGGATCGAGAGCTGGATGACCGGAATATCCGCCTGCGGATACATCAGCATCAGCGGGATCCAGGCGCCATGATCGAGGCCGCGTGCGGCATCGGTGTAGGCGCGCAGACCCGCATCGCCCAGCGTGTCGGCAATGCTTTCGGCCAGCGCCGGGTCGCCATGGGCGGGGTAGCTCAGGGCGTAGAGCTGCTGCGGGAAGCCGTAGAAATCATGGATCGTGTCCAGATTGTCCGCGGCGCTCAGCGTGGGCACGTCATTGTCCCAATGGGCCGAGACCAGCAGGATGGCTTTCGGGCGCTCAAGCGTCTGGCCCAGCGAGGCGATGAAGCTGCGCGCCGGAATGTCCTCGAAGGGCATCATCGGCGAGCCATGCGAAAGGAACAAGGTGGGCTGCATGAGACAGGCTCCGGCGAAAAGGGGTGGCGGCGCGCTGGGGGGATGGGGGGAGAGGCGCGCCGCCTTGAGATGTGAGATAGGGTAATGATCTTCGCATGGAAATCTGCTAAATCGTGATTGTGGATATGCGAAAACGGATAGTCTGATGGATTGGGATGATGTGCGCAGCTTTCTGGCCATCGCGCGGATGCGCACGCTGTCGGGCGCGGCGCGCTCGCTGGGGGTGAGGCAATCGACGATGAGCCGCCGCCTGGAGGCACTGGAAAGCCGCGCCGGGGCCCGCCTGCTGCAACGCACCCCCGCCGGTTACGAACTCACCGCGCTGGGCGAGGCGGTGCTGGGCAATGCCGAGCGCATGGAGGCCGAGGCCATCGCGGTGGAGCGTGCGGTGCAGGGGCGCGATGTGGCGCTCTCGGGCGTGGTGCGGGTGACGACGGTGGATGTGATCGCCAGCCGCTTTATGCCCGCCGCTGTCGCGCGGCTGCAGGCTCGCTATCCGGGGATCAGCGTCGATGTGATGTCCGAGCGGCGCTCGCTTTCGCTGTCGCGCCGCGAGGCCGATCTGGCGATCCGCATGGTGCCCTTCGAAGGGCGCGAGCTGGTCAGCCGCCGCATCACCGGGTCATCCTCCGCAATCTATGCCAGCGCAGACTATCTGGCCCGCCATGGGCGCGACCTTGCTTCTCCCGATCACAGCGTGGTCACCGTGCTGGACGATCAGGGCCATATGCCCGAGGCGCGCTGGCTGGCCGGGGTGGCGCCTCAGGCGCGGGTGGCGATGCGCTGCAACAGCTTCGAGGCGCTGTTGGGCGCGGCCATGGGAGGGCTGGGGCTGACCGTGCTGCCCTGCTATCTGGGCGACTGGCATGGCGGATTGGAGAAGGTGCTCGCCGAAGGATCGCCGCCCCGCGACATCTGGCTGGGGGTCCATCCGGACCTGCGCCACATGCCCCGCATCCGCGCGGTGATCGAAGCGCTCGACGCGGAGTTTGCGGCACAGGCGCATCTGTTGAAGCCTCCTGTTTGATTGAATGTTGCTTTTGATCTTGCGGTGAAGTAACAAGATTTCGCGCATTGGCCATTTGCCCCGCATGCAGGCGGTTCCCCCTGCCGAGGCAAGCTGGTAAAGGCGCGCCCAACCCACATTCAGCCAGACGAGTCTTTGATCCCATGCCCGATTACCGTTCGCGCCACCTCCACCCACGGCCGCAACATGGCGGGCGCCCGCGCCCTGTGGCGCGCCACCGGCATGAAGGACGACGACTTCGGCAAGCCGATCATCGCCGTCGCCAACTCCTTCACCCAGTTCGTGCCCGGCCACGTGCACCTGAAGGACCTGGGCCAACTGGTCGCGCGCGAGATCGAGGCGGCCGGCGGCGTGGCCAAGGAATTCAACACCATCGCCGTCGACGACGGCATCGCCATGGGCCACGACGGCATGCTCTATTCGCTGCCGAGCCGCGAGCTCATCGCCGACTCCGTGGAATACATGGTCAACGCCCACTGCGCCGACGCCATGGTCTGCATCTCCAACTGCGACAAGATCACCCCCGGCATGCTGATGGCCGCGCTGCGCCTGAACATCCCGGTGGTCTTCGTCTCCGGCGGCCCGATGGAAGCCGGCAAGGCCACGCTGGCCAGCCGCGGCCTGGACCTGGTCGATGCCATGGTGGTCGCCGCCGACGACAGCTGCTCCGACGAGAAGGTCGCCGAGTTCGAGCGCAGCGCCTGCCCGACCTGCGGCTCCTGCTCCGGCATGTTCACCGCCAACTCGATGAACTGCCTGACCGAGGCGCTGGGCCTGTCGCTGCCGGGCAACGGCTCGATCCTGGCCACCCACGCCGACCGCGAGCAACTGTTCCTGCGCGCCGGCCGCCTGGCCGTGGAACTCTGCCAGCGCTATTACGGCGAAGGCGACGACAGCGTGCTGCCGCGCAACATCGCCAGCTTCAAGGCGTTCGAGAACGCCATGACCCTGGACATCGCCATGGGCGGCTCGACCAACACCATCCTGCACCTGCTGGCCGCCGCCCAGGAGGCCGAGGTGGACTTCGACCTGGGCGACATCGATCGCCTGTCGCGCAAGGTGCCGCAGCTGTGCAAGGTGGCGCCGAACATCGCAGAAGTACCACATGGAAGACGTGCACCGCGCCGGCGGCATCTTCGCCATCCTCGGCGAACTGGCCCGCGCCGGCCTGCTGCACACCGACGTCCCCACCGTGCAGCGCGCGACGCATGGCCGAGGCGCTCGACCGCTGGGACATCATGCCGCAGCCACGACGAGAGCCGTCGCGCACCTTCTTCAACGCGCGGCCCCCGGCGGGCATCCCGACCCAGACCGCGTTCAGCCAGAACACCCGCTGGCCGAGCCTGGACGACGACCGCGCCGAGGGCTGCATCCGCAGCGTCGAGCACGCCTACTCCAAGGAAGGCGGGCTGGCCGTGCTGTACGGCAACATCGCTCTCGACGGCTGCGTGGTGAAGACCGCCGGCGTGGACGAGTCGATCCACGTGTTCGAAGGCACCGCGCAGATCTTCGAAAGCCAGGACGCCGCGGTCGAAGGCATCCTCGGCGACGAGGTGAAGGCGGGCGACGTGGTGATCATCCGCTACGAAGGCCCGAAGGGCGGGCCGGGCATGCAGGAAATGCTCTACCCGACCAGCTACCTGAAGTCGAAGGGCCTGGGCAAGGCCTGCGCGCTGCTCACCGACGGGCGCTTCTCCGGCGGCACCTCGGGCCTGTCCATCGGCCACGCCTCGCCGGAAGCGGCCGAAGGCGGCCCGATCGCCCTGGTGCAGGACGGCGACATGATCGTGATCGACATCCCCAACCGCGGCATCAACCTGGACCTGCCCGACAAGGAGCTGGCCGAGCGCCGCGCCGAGATGGAAGCGCGCGGGGCCAAGGCATGGAAGCCGGTGGGCCGCGAGCGTGAGGTGTCCCTCGCCCTGCGCGCCTACGCCGCGATGGCCACCAGCGCCGACAAGGGCGCGGTGCGGGATGTGACTCAGATCGAGAAGTAAGTAAGGTTGAAAGCAGGGGGCGTTACGCCCCCTGCACCCCCGTTACGTCTCCCGACGATAGGGCGAGTTTGGGGCGAGTTTGCGCGAACTTTCTGCAGGCATCGCAAAAACGCCGTAGGCAATAAAATTACGAATGTCGTGCCGCTCTCGCAGGATTGCTTGCCTGCGGCGCGGCAAGCCATGCGCAAGGCATAGCTGATGCACAAACGCCGACATTCATGGGAGCGCGAGGGGGTAACCCCCTCGCATTTTCCTCCCTTCAACCCCTTTTTTTCTCCCCAACCTCAAGCTACCTCAGCCGCCTGAAAACCCACAAAACAGGCGCAACCATGGCAGACATCCTGATCCTCACCACCGGCGGCACGATCGACAAGGTCTATTTCGATGCTCTGTCGGAGTTTCAGGTGGGCGACACGATGGTCACGCGCCTGATGGAGATCGGCCTGGTGAAGCAGGACGTCCGCGTGCAGGAAATCTGCCGCAAGGACAGTCTGGAGCTGGATGACGCCGACCGTGCCGCGATCCGCCATGCCATCGAGACCGCCGAGGAAAGCCGCATCGTCATCACCCATGGCACGGATACGATGACCAACACCGCCGCCGTGCTGAAGGACATCGCGGGCAAGACCGTCTGCATGTTCGGGGCGCTCAGCCCCGCGCGCTTCGCCGAGAGCGATGCCACGATGAATCTGGGCATGGCGCTGGCCACGGTGCAGGTGGCGCCGCCGGGCATCTACATCGCGATGAATGGCACGGTGTTCGACGCCGCAAAGGTCCGCAAGGACCGTGCCGCCAACGCCTTCGTGCCGCTCTGAGCGGCGGAGGGCAGAGGGCATGACCGCCAGCGTTTTCGAGATCTTCAAGATCGGTGTCGGCCCTTCGAGCAGCCACACCATGGGCCCCATGCTGGCCGCCGCGCGCTTTGCCGAGCGGGTCGCGCCGCTGGAGCCGGCGCGGGTAGTGGTCGATCTCTATGGCTCGCTGGCGCTGACGGGCAAGGGCCACGCCACCGACCGCGCGGTGATGCTGGGGCTGGCGGGCATGGTGCCCGAAACGCTCGATGCCCATGCGGCCGAGGCGGTGCTGGGGCGCATCGCGGCGCAGGAAAGCCTGCCGCTGAACGGCGGGGCGGAGATCGCCTTTCGCGATTACGCCGATATCCAGTGGCATCAGCGTGACCGGCTGGCCTATCACACCAATGGCTTGCGCTTCACGGCCTTTGACGCAGAAGGCGTGCCGGTCGCTCAGGCGACCTTCTTCTCCACCGGCGGCGGCATCATCGTCGAGGAGGGCGAGGTCGGTGCCAATGGTCCCAACGGCCCGGTCGGTGATGGGGTGGAGCTGCCCTATCCCTTCCGCTCGGGCGCCGATCTGCTGGAGAAAGCCGAGGCGGCGGGGCTCAGCCTGTGCGGTCTGGCGATGGCGAACGAACTGGCGATGCACACGCAGGGCGAGGTCGACCAGCGGCTCGACACCATCGCGGCGGCGATGATGGATTGCGTCGAGCGCGGCATGCAGGGCGGCGGCATTCTGCCCGGCGGCCTCAAGGTGAAGCGCCGCGCGGGCACGGTGCATGCCACGCTGGTGGCGCGGCAAGAGCGAGCGCTGGCCGATCCGCTGTCGGTGCTGGACTGGGTGAACCTCTGGGCGCTGGCGGTCAATGAGGAGAATGCGGCGGGTGGCCGCGTCGTCACCGCGCCGACCAATGGCGCGGCGGGGATCGTTCCGGCGGTGCTGCGTTACTATCGCCGTTTCGTGCCCGGTGCTGATGATCGCGGTACGCGGCGCTTTCTGCTGGTGGCGGCGCTGATTGGCTCGCTGTTCAAGGAAAACGCCTCGATCTCGGGCGCGGAAGTGGGCTGTCAGGGCGAAGTCGGCGTGGCCTGCTCGATGGCTGCCGCAGGGCTCGCCGCCGTGCTGGGCGGCAGCAATGCCCAGATCGAGAATGCCGCCGAAATCGGCATGGAGCACAATCTTGGCCTCACCTGCGATCCGGTCGGCGGGTTGGTGCAGGTGCCCTGCATCGAGCGCAATGCGATGGGTGCGGTGAAAGCCATCGAGGCGGCGCGGCTGGCGCTGCTGGGCGATGGCACGCACCGCGTTTCGCTCGATGAGGTGATCGAGACGATGCGCCGCACCGGGGCCGATATGTCGGACCGCTACAAGGAAACTTCGCTGGGCGGTCTGGCGGTGAATGTGGTGGCCTGTTGATCGGTAAAAGTGCTCACAGAGTGCACTTTAGGCAATTTTGCAGATCAGTGGGCGGGCGGTAGAGAGGTTTCATCACACATATGATGGAACTTCAGACCATGAACCGCCTTCCTTCTGGCATGACCATGCAAGCCCGCCCTTTCCATGCCGCTGGTGCCAAGGTGATGGTGCTGCGTCACGGTGCCAACCGGCCTGAGAGCGGTTTGTGGCGTGCCCTGCCGCTGGCCATTGCGATCAGCGGTGGCCTGTGGGCCCTTGGTGCGGGCATTGCCATCGCCGCCCTGCATCATCTTTGATGCATCACCTGTAATCAGGCGACCAGTCGTCGCCCGAACAGGTCCATATTGGCATCGCCCCAATCCTTCAGCGCCAGAATGATGGGCGAGAGCGTCCGTCCCCGATCCGACAGCGAGTAATCCACGCGCGGCGGCACCTGAGCGAAAACCTCGCGCAGGATCAGCCCGTCGGCCTCCAGTTCACGCAACTGGTTGGTCAGCATGCGCTGGGTGACATCGCCCACCATGCGGCGCAGCGCGTTGAAGCGGATCGGGCCGTCGAGCAGGTGATAGAGAATCACCGCCTTCCACTTGCCGTCGATCAGGCTGACCGCGGCCTCCACCGAGCAGCCGGGCGTGCAATCGAGGCGGGAATGGCGGGCTTTTACCATTTTGCGGCGACCATCTGACAGTATCCTTTTCGACACTATAAGCGTTTTTTGTGCTTATGACATGATCCGATGCCGTCGGTAAGATCCTTTCACAGTCAGATGAAGGAGTCGTTCCCATGCGTGCCATCGGTTATGCCCAACCCGGTTCCCTCGATCGAGCGGATGCCCTGATCGATATCGACCTGCCAAGGCCGGCGCCGCAGGGGCGCGACATTCTGGTCAGGGTGAAGGCGGTGTCGGTCAATCCGGTCGATACGAAGGTGCGCGGTGGCGCCGGGCCGCTCGGCGATGCGGACTGGCGTGTGCTGGGCTGGGATGCGTCCGGTGTGGTCGAGGCGGCGGGGCCGCTGGCGACGCGCTTCGCGATTGGCGATGTGGTCTATTACGCGGGCAGCCTCTCACGCGATGGCAGCAATGCCGAATATCAACTGGTCGATGAGCGGATCGTCGGGCGCAAGCCTGCCAGTCTGGATTGGGCACAGGCCGCCGCTCTGCCTTTGACGGCGATCACCGCATGGGAGGCCCTGTTCGACAGGCTGCGTGTGCGCGATGCCGTGCCCGGCGCGGCGCCTGCGGTGCTGGTGATTGGCGGCGCGGGCGGGGTGGGCTCGATTGCGATCCAGTTGCTGCGGGCTTTGACCGATCTCACCGTCATCGCCACCGCTTCGCGCCCGGAAACGGGCGAGTGGGTGAAGGAGTTGGGCGCGCATCATGTGCTCGATCACAGCCAGCCGCTGGCCAGCCAGGTTGCGGCGCTGGGTCTGGGGGCGCCGGGGCTGGTCTTTTCCACCACCCATACCGCCCAGCATCTGGCCGAGGTGGTTGAACTGATCGCGCCTCAGGGTCGTTTCGCGCTGATCGACGATCCGGATGTGCTCGACATTGCGCCTTTCGAGCGCAAGGCGGTCTCGGTGCATTGGGAGTTCATGTTCACCCGGCCCCTCTTCGAAACCGCCGACATCGATGAGCAGGGCAAATTGCTCGATGCGGTGGCCGATCTGGCCGATAGCGGGAAAATCCGCAGCACGCTGACCGAGGTGATGCGCCCCATCAGCGCGGCCAACCTCAAGCAGGCCCATGCCCTGCTGGAAAGCAACCGGATGCGCGGCAAGCTGGTGCTGGAGGGCTGGCTGGACTAACCCAGTGCGGCCTGCACGGCGGCCCCGGCATGCAGCGCGGTGGTGTCGAACACCGGCACCGCGCTGTCTTCGGGGCCGACCAGCAGCATGATCTCGGTGCAGCCAAGGATGATGGCCTGGGCGCCGCGCTCCACCAGTCTGGCGATCACCGCGCGATAGGCCTGACGCGATTCCTCCAGCACCTGACCCGCCACCAGTTCCTGATAGATGATGCGGTGAACGGTGGCGCGGTCATCCTCCTCGGGCACGATCACGTCGAGGGCGTGACGGTCTGTCAGGCGGCCTTTGTAAAAATCCTGCTCCATGGTGAAGGCGGTGCCCAGCAGGCCGACTTTGGTCAGCCCCTGAGCCTTGATCGCCTCTGCCGTGGGGTCGGCGATATGGAGCAGGGGGATGCTCACCGCCGCTTCCACCGCGCCCGCCAGCTTATGCATGGTGTTGGTGCAGATCAGCAGCAGGTCGGCGCCTGCTGCTTCAAGGCGTGTCGCCGCATCGGCCAGCTTCTCGCCCAGCGCAGCCCAGTGGCCGTCGTGCTGCAGCTTTTCGATCTCGGAAAAATCGAAGGACCACAGCAGGCAGCGCGCCGAGGCGGTCGGCCCCAGCGCGTCGCGCACGCCCTCATTGAGGATGCGGTAATATTCGGCCGAGCTTTCCCAGCTCATACCGCCGATCAGGCCGATGGTCCGCATCAGTGCTGGAACCTGTCGAGCCAGGTCACCAGCCGTGTCGCCAGCGCGATGCGCATATCCGAAAAGCTGTGATCGGTGGGCAGGGTTTCGGCGTCCATCTGTTTGGCCCCTGCCTTGCGCGCGGCCTGAGCCGCCGCCGCTGCCATAAAGCCGATCCCGCGCTGCGCCCCGATCAGCGCCAGCGGGCGTCCGGCCAGAGCGGGCACGGTCGCCACCAGATCGAGGTTGGCCCCGGCATGCTCGACCTCATCCATGATCGCCTGCTCGCTGGTGCCGGCCAGCGGGGGCATATCGCCGCGCACCTCGCTGGTGAGGAACTCCTCGCGCGCGCTGGGCTTGGAGAAGCTGCGCCCGATGGCGGCGAAATCGGCGGGGTCGATCAGGAATGCGCCCAGCACCTGCGGGTCGTCCGCCGCCACGCGTGCGGCCACGATGCCGCCCATGCTGTGCCCGGCCACCGCGATGCGCGAGGGATCGATGCGGAATTTGATGATCGTGTCCCGCTGGCGAACGAAGGCGAGCGCATGGGCGCCATCCTCCTCGCAATGGGCGAAGGAGAAGCTGCCGGGGCTGCCCCATGATCCGCGATAATGCAGCGTCAGCACATTCCATCCGGCGCGGCGCGCGGCCTGCGCCAGATCGAGGTTCTGCTCATTGCCCGGAAAGCCGTGGAACAGCAGCAGCGTGGGATGCGGCCCGGTTCCGGCGGCGGTGTACATCACGGCATTGAGCGCGCCTTCGGGCACGGGAATGACAAAGGCGGACATGGCGGCGGGATGGGCGGCATCGCGCGGCGGATCGGTGTCGATGGCGGCGGGCACTGGCGCGCAGATTGCCGGGATTGGGGCCATGACCGATGTGGCCAGCAGAAAAGGAAGAAGAACCAAGCGCATCGATGCCCCCTGTGATGATCCGGGCGCACCGTGGGGCATCGGCTTTCGGCTGGCAAGAGGTGGTTGGCTTAGAGGCCGTCGCTTGATGGCGGCCGGTTTGCGACCAGTTGAGCGGAACGATGGAACATGGCTGCCGCCGGGCTCTTTCCTAACCCGAAGGATGAGCCTTCGTCCGATCCGCAAGTCCATGAGGAGACAGACTATGAGTTCGACCACCGACCGTATTTCGGGTGCTGCCAATTCCGCCATCGGCAAGGTGAAGGAAGCCATCGGCAAGGAAACCGGTGACGCCAGCCTGGCCGCCAAGGGCGCCGCTCAGGACGCCAAGGGCAAGGTGCAGAGCGCCACGGGCAAGGCGAAGGATGCCATCAAGGATGCCGTCGACCGGTAACGGTTGGCCGACAGGCCGGGCGTTGGGCGTGTGCCCCCTTCACGCCCGCCCGGCTTCGGCAGGCATCAGCAACGGACCGTAAGGTCTCGACAGGCCTCGCCATCACCATGGCGGGGCCTGATTGCATGGGGAGCAGGTCCCTCGCGCCGAGCGCAGGTCCGAACCCTTCAGGGCAGGCGTGAGGCCACGATCGCCCGTTCCAGCGCGATGGAATCGAGCGGCTTGGTCACCACCGGCACCTTGGGGCCATGCGCCCATGGCACCTCGCCATAGCCGGTGGAAAAGGCGTAGGGCGTGCCATTGCCCTGCAGCACTTCGGCGATGGGCTGGCTGCTCTCATTGCCTAGATTGACGTCGAGCAGGGCAAATTCATAGACATTCGCCGCGATCAGGCTGAGGGCCTGCGCCACATTGTTGGCCAGATCCACCGTATGCGCGCCCAGCGCCAGAAGCTGATCCTCGGCCTCCATGCCGATGATGATGTTGTCCTCCACCACCAGCGCGCGCTGTGAGAGCAGGCTGGCGGCGGCAGGGCCGGAACCGGCCTGCGATCCCGCAGGCGAGGGGGGAGGCGTATCATTCATGAACTGCACCCTTTCGGCGGGAATGGAGAAAAAGGCCTCGAGGCCCTCGGTGTGAAAGGTAACACGGGCCTCGCCCGAAAGCTCATGCGGGATCGAGCGTTCGACGATCGCCAGCGCCATCCGGTCCTGCCAGGGGCTGGTCGCCGCGCCGCCGCTCTCGCGCCATGAGAGGGTGAGCGCGCCCGTCGCGGTCTGGGCCAGGGTGATCTGCACCTGCCCCTCGGGCGTGGCGAGCGCGGTGCTGTGCGCGACCAGCTCGTGGATCACCACCGCCAGCGTGGTGAAGGCCGAAGGGCGGATCAGCACTTGCGGGCCGCTGATCGTCAGCGCGCCATGGCTTTCGGGGAAGGCGGCGCGCACCGTTTCATGCACCAGCGGGCCGAGCGGAAAGGGCGCCCAGCTTGTGGCATTGACCTGATCGTGCGCCCGGGCCAGCGTGGCGATGCGCGCGCTGACCCGGCTGCAGAAATCGGCGAGCGAAGTGGCGCTGCGCTGGCCCTGGCTGACCATCGCCCCGATCATGTTGAGCGAATTGCGCACGCGGTGGTTCAGCTCGGCGATCAGATCCTGCTGGCGGCGGGCGGAGGCCTCACGCTCGGCATTGGAGGCGTCGAGCAGTTGCAGGATCACCTCGATCAGCGTGACGCGCAGCTTTTCGGCAATCGCCTTTTCATCGCCCGACCATGGTTTCGACTGGCGGCGGCGCTCTTCCTTCCACAGGGCGAAGCTTTTGCGCGGGGTCAGGCGGTCGCCCAAAGGACCGGGCGCCTGTTTGGGCGCGCCGGGGTCACCGGCCCACAGCACCTCATGGGCATATTCGCGGCGGAACAGCACGAGGAAATCGCGGGGCACGCGCGACACCGGCACGGCCAGCAGCCCGCAGACCTTGTCGCCAAAGGCCTGCGCGGGGGGATAGACCCGTGCCAGATGATGCGTCGACCAGCAGGCGCCATTGCCCGTGGTGTTGAGAAAGCGCGCCAGATCGAGGAACTGCGCCTGGCTGGGTGTCTGACCCAGCGAGACATAATCGCCCGCGACATAGCCGACGATGCCGTCGAAGGGGATCACCTGCCGGATCAGATCGGCGAAACGGTCGAAATTCGCCAGCAGCGATCCGCCATGGGCGACCTGCGCCGTCAGATCGTCATGCAGCCGCGTGGCGGTTTCGTGCTGGGCCAGCGTGGTGCGGATTTCCATCTGCTCGAGCAGGCCGGAAAAGAACTCGCCAAACAGTTCGGCCGCCGTGCGCGTGGCATAGGGCAGGCTCAGCGGCGCGTAATGGTGGCAGGCGAACAGGCCCCACAATTGTCCGCCGCGCAGGATCGACACCGACATGGAGGCTTTCACCCCCATGTTGCGCAGATATTCGATATGCACCGGAGAGACCGCGCGCAGCCCGCTTGGGCTCAGGTCCAGCGGCACGCCATCGGCATCCAGAGCGGGATGGATCGGCACTGGTACGGCGTCGATGTCCGCGATGATGCGCAGCAAATTCTGGGTGTAGAGCTTGCGCGCCTGTTTCGGAATGTCCGAGGCGGGGAAATGCAGGCCCAGAAAGCTGTCGATCTGGTCGCCGCGCGCTTCGGCCACGACCTCGCCCGCGCCGGTCTCGTCGAAGCGATAGACCTTCACCCGGTCGAAGCCGGTGAGGCGGCGCATCTGGCGCGCGGCAATGTCGCACAGATCCTCCAGACTGGAGGCCTGACGCGCGGCATCGAACATCGGGCGCACCAGCGAGAGATAGTCGCGCGGCGTGCCGGGATGCGAGGGCTCGATCTCCAGCACGAATTGCCGCCCGGCGCGATAGACGGCGACATCGAAGGGGCGCCAGTCGGGCGTCAGCGGCAGGTTGAACAGCCGCTCGACCTGGCCCGCGGGCAGTTCGGCCAGCCTTTGGCGGATCTGCTCGACGGCGGCGGGTGTGAAGAAGGTGGAAGCGGGATGGCCCAGCGCCTCATCGGCGGGGCGGCCCAGCAGAGCCCCGCAATTGGCCGAGGCGCGCGCCACGATCCAGTCACTCGACAGCGCCACCAGATAGCCGAAAGGCTGAATGCCCCCGATGATGTGGATCGGTTCGAGATCGCAACTGTTGAGATCGACGCCCTGGTCGGGATAGGTGAGGGTCATGAGGGAAGCGCGCTCGCATGGTCGGGCAAAGGCATGGTTTCGGCCAGATGCAGGCCCTGCTCGAAAGCGGCGAAGCTGGCGCGGGCGGTGTCGAGGGCGGCCGCGTGCCGGGCTTCGGGCAGGTCGCGCAGGGCCTTGACCAAAGGTTGCCACAGCGCGCGCAGGCTGTTGTCTTCCATATAATGGCTGAAACCGGGCGTGCCGGGCGACCAATAGCCGCGTGAGCGCAGCACCGCCGTGCCCAGCCGCGAGCCGATCAGCACATAGGCAGCCCCGGCAGGACCTTCGGTCGGCAGGGCGGGGACAGCGGGCAGAGGCGCATTGCAGCCCAGATCGGCCAGATCGCGCGCGACCATGGCCTCGACATCGGGCATGGCCAGCCCCAGTTCATCCTGAACAAAGCGTGCTGCCAAGGGGGCCACCGCCTGAAGGCCGATGGCATGGGCTTGCAGAAAGCGCGTCAGTCCTGCGTGGGTCGACAGGTCGCAGGCGCCCAGCAGGGCGTCCAGCCGCTCATGATCTTCACGCGTGCCCTGCCTTAGGACATGGCGCAAATCCTCTGGCGCCATGGTGGGCATCGGGTTTTCGGGCATTGCAACCTTCGCTTTCGGTACCGTATCTGATGCTAAATGCATCAGGAGCCCCAAGGCTCCCTCCTTCGCTGCAATCTGCGCAAATTTCCGGAGAGGGAACATCGTCGGGGCCGACGGCTTAGGAGATCAGAGCGCTGCTGTCTCGCAGGAAGACAGGCCATCGCCCCTTTTCCGGAGCTATCGCCACCCATGCCCAGCGCCTTTTCCCGCTTCGCCGAACGAGTCTCCGTCTGGACGGGGCGGCCGGTTACCTTTGCGCTTGCCGTGGCGGTGGTGGTGATCTGGGCCGCCAGCGGGCCGTTGTTCCATTATTCCGACACATGGCAGTTGGTGATCAACACCGGCACCACGATCATCACCTTCCTGATGGTCTTTGTGATCCAGAATTCGCAGAACCGCGACATTGTGGCGCTGCATTCCAAGATCGACGAGATCCTGCGCTCCGCCGACAAGGCGCGCAACCAGCTTGTCGGGCTGGAGCACAAGAGCGATGCCGAGATCGAGGCCATCCGCGACGCCATCGAGCAGGAATGCGATGTCGAGGGTGTCGAGGAAGCGATCGAAACTGCGGCAAAGGTGATCGAGGAGGTGAAGGACAAACTGCCGGAAAAGCAGTGAGGGCTTAGATCATCAGCGCCAGCAGATCCTCCAGCCGCGCCTTGGCAAAGCCCACCGAAATGTCCGAGATGCCATAGGGGATCAGCAACTGGTCCTTGCCCAGCAGCAGCGCGCCGCAGGTGTAGACCACATTGGGCACATAGCCCGCGCGGTCGGCATTCTCGGCGGTGAGCACCGGCTCGCGCACGCGGCCAATGACGCGCGAGGGATCGTCGCGGTCGAGCAGCACGCAGCCCAGCGCATATTTGCGCATCGCCCCCACGCCATGGGTGAACAGCAGCCAGCCCGCATCGGTCAGGATCGGGCTGCCGCAATTGCCGATTTGGATGAACTCCCAGGGATATTCGGGCTCCATCAGCAGCACGCCCTCATCGTCCCAGCGATCAAGCCGGTCCGATTTGAGGAGGTAGAGGTTCTTGCCGTCCTGACGGCCCACCATCAGATATTGCCCGCCGATCTTTTGCGGGAACAGCGCCATGCCCTTGTTGCGACCGGCGCGGCCCTGCACCGGCTCCAGCGTGAAGCGGTGGAAGTCGCGGGTGCGCAGCAATTCGCTGCGGATCGAGCGGCCCGAATAGGCGGTGTAGGTGCCGACCCATTCGATGTCGCCGTCGCCATGGTCGAGCCGGACGAGGCGCAGATCCTCCAGCCCATTGGCCTGCTGTTCGGTGATGGGGAAGATCACCGTGTTCGACAGGCTGCTTTCGGGGTGGCGCTCCACCTGCACGGGGGCCTCGTCATCCTGCACACCCAGCCCATGGTCGCAGCGCTGCACGGCGGTGGCAAAGGCGGATTCCGGCCACAGGGAGAAGCTGCCATCATCGCTGGCGATCCCCTCGCGGAAGGCGACCGAGCTGATATGCCCTTCGCCCACCGCCCGCAGCGAGAGGATGAAGCGCACCGTGCCCTCTTTCATCCCGCTCTGGTCCGGGTGAGGGACGATGGAGGGGTTCATCAAGGCGGCGGCGGCATAGGTGTATTCATGGCAGAAATAGGCGCCGATCAGCTTGCGCCGCGTCGGCGAGAAATTGGCCACGCCGACATCGCGGCGGCCCAGTTCCAGCGCATTGGCCACCTCTTCGAAGCGGGCCTCGAACATGTGTTCGGTCTGCCAGTGGCGGTCGAGGAAGTCGTGCAGGACCAGCGCATATTCGCGCTCCACCTGTGCCTCGTCCAGCGAGACGACATCGCGCACAAGCCGCAAGGCGCGCCCCTCGGGCGCGCCTGCTCCCTGCCACCCCAGGTGGAAGGGGCGCAGAACGACCCGTGTGGGGTCGGCATGAAGTCTCTCATCAAGAATATGCAGCGGATTGCGCGACAGGACGTGCAACTGTTTGTCCAAGTTGGATCCCCTTGATGGGCGTCTGGCTGGCCGTGGCAACGGCTTGTGAGAGATGCGTGCTCTGCTGAAACTGGGGCGGCGCAAGGCGACGCAGCAGTTGGCACAAGCTGTGATGGCCAAGCTGGAAGGCCAAAATCGATTCCGCACCCGAATTTTCGTTACGCCCTCGCGGCGTTACACCGTCACGGCACCGTCCGGTGGCGATATCGGCCAGCACGACGCCGCGGTCATTGGCGCCGAAGAACCATTGATACACCTGCTGGGCCTGATCGGTCCACCCCTTGTCAGCGGTTGCGACGAAGGCGCTATGGAAAGCCTCGATGGCGGCCTGAGCCTCAAGCGGTTGTTGATCAAAGGGTTGCCATGTGCCCTGACGGCCAAAGCTTTCCGAGCCGATGGGGCGGAAATGGCCCTGAATGCCGGTCTGGCAGCGGCTGATCCAGTCGAGCGTTTCCAGGCCGATTGCCAGCCAGGTTTTTTCGCCGAGCCGGTGCCCAGCCTCGATGAGCACCTGACACAGGCGCGGATTGTCATAGCCCAGCACCGCCTCGAACCAGGCCCAGTCGGGGCGGCGCGTCTTGTCGAGCAGATGAGCCAGCATGTTGCAGCTGTCGATCACCATGTCGCGCGCGCCGTCGTGCTGCTTGCCCGCGCGCATCAGCGCCAGCGCGCCCAGCGCGGCAAAGCCCATGGCGCGCGGGCTCTGCAGCGGCTCCATGCTGTCGAGCACGCGGTCGAACAGGTCGAGTGCCCAGGCGCGAATGTCGGGCAGGGGCGAATGCTCCACCGTATGGCCCAAAGCCCAGAGCGCGCGACCGTTGGAATCCTCCGAGCCCTCGGTTTCGCACCATGTCCGGTCGAAATTCATGAAGTTGCGGAAGCGGCCCTTTTCCGGATTCCAGGCATATTGCACGAAGGCGGCGTAGCAGATGCTCCAGCGCAGGCGTTCCGCTTCGCTCAGCGAGGTCGAGACATTCATCAGCATCAGCGCGCGCGCGTTGTCGTCGAGGCAATAGCCATGGTGCCGATCGGGCACGATGCCGACCGAATGCTGCAGCATGCCGGTGGCGTCGCTCATGGCAAAGACGGCGGAGAGGCCCGGCACCATCTGCGGCGAGACGGGGCGGGGCGAGGGCGCCATCGTCTCGCGCACCAGCTTGGCCCCTGCCTGCGCAAACAGCGGCCAGATGGTCTGGCGGCCGCGCTGATAGGCGCGCAGCTTGGTGGCCATCAGCGCCTTGGGATCGTCGAGCAGGGCATTGACGGCCTGGGCGATCGCCTCGGGCGCATTGCTGGGGATCAGGCGGCCCACGCCATCGGCCAGCAGCTCGCTGGCATGGACATAGCTGGTGGACACCACCGCCTTGCCCAGCGCCACCGCATAGCTGAGCGTGCCCGAAGTGGACTGGCCCAGATTGGGATAGGGCGTGATGTAGATGTCGCAGGCCTCAAGCTGGTCGAGCAGCTCATCGGTGTCGAGGAAGCGGTTTTCCCAGACGATATGATCCGCCACGCCCAACTCCTGAGCGCGAGCGATCAGCCCTTCACGATAGGTTTCGCCATCGCGGGCCAGCAACACCGGATGGGTGGCGCCCAGAATGCGATAGATCACATCGGGATGGCGCGCGATGATGGCGGGCAGCGCCTCGATCACCTGCTCCAGCCCCTTGCCGGGGCCCAGCAGGCCGAAGGTGGTCAGCACCTGCCTGCCTTCCAGACCCATGCGGACCTTGGCGCCTTCCTCGCCGCCGAAGGGGCGGTCGGGGGCGCCATGCTCGATGATCTCGATGGTCTCCGGGCGGGCATGGTAGCTGGAGGTCAGCAGATCGGCGCCATGGCGCGACATCACCATCACCTTGCTGGCGCGGCTGACGAGATGCTCGGTCACCGCGCGCTGCCCTGCGGAGGGCTTTGCCAGCACGGTGTGGAAGGTGACCAGCAGCGGGGCGGCGACGCCATCGACCAGCGCGCGCACCATATCGCCGTCGGGGCCGCCGAAGATGCCGAACTCATGCTGCAGCCAGACCACATCGGCGCCGCTTTCGTTGATCAGCCGCGCGGCGCGGGCATAGGCCTCGGCATTGTCGGCCTCGATGGTGTGGACGTGGGGCTCATAGGTGAGACCGGAGTCCTGCTGGTCCAGCGCATAGACGTCGACGTCGATGTCGGGGACATAGGCGGCCAGCTTCTCGCTGATGTCGCAGGTGAAGGTGGCGATGCCGCAGCGGCGCGGGGTGTAGGTGCCGATCAGCGCGACGCGCAGCCGGCGGGTATGCGGCTCATGCGCGAAGAGATCGACCACATCCGCAGGGCCGCTTATGCCGGGCGTGTTGCTCGCGTCAGGGAAGAAGGTGGTCATGGCGGGGGGCTTCCCTCAGGGCGGCACTGTCCGGTTCATCCGGGGCTCACCTGAACAATGGGTCAGCTTGACAGGAGTTCCACCTGTCTGGCGCCGGATCGACCCAAAATTGTAACCTTTCAGATGAGCCGTTTAGTGCATCACTTCGACGCGGTTTTGGGGTGATGTCCGGCCTGTGCGACCAGCCGGAAAGCGATGGGGAAAGCGGCACAAGCGATGCCTTGCCGCGCGCGGTGGAAGGAGGTCAGGGTCCGGTCAGCGCTGCGGGCTCATTTGATCTTCCTGGCGATCCTGGCCATCAGATTTTCGAATTCGGGCGGCACGCCCTCATCCACCGCGGCATTGTAGAAGTCGCGGATATCCTTGCCCCAGCCGGTCTGTTCGAGCAGCTTGTCGGAGCTTTCAGGAGGCTTGTCGCCAAACAGGGAAGGGCTGGTATCGGGCACGGTCAGCTTCCAGTCGAAAACGTGTCATGGCGGGGCCGCCGGGCGAATGCCGCAGTGCGGTAAGGCGACGAAAATCCGGGGCGCCCCCATGATGTCATGGTCTGAATTCGTAATGGTGTCGCCCGGTGAATGTTCCGCCCTCCGCCTCGATGAGAGGCTCCACTTGCGCCTCCATCGGGCCGGGCTGAAACATGCCGGGACGACATGGGTTCAGGCATTCAGATTGGAGCCGAAGAACAGCGCCTGGCTGATGGTGGTCAGCACGGTTTCCTCGCGGAAGGGCTTGCTGATCAGCAGGGTGGGCTCAAGCCCCTCGCCGGTCAGCAGCTTTTCGGGGAAGGCGGTGATGAAGATCACCGGCACGGGGCCGATTTTCAGAATGTCCTCAATGGCATCGATGCCCGAGCTGCCATCGGCGAGCTGAATGTCGCTGAGCACCAGCGTGGGGCGGTGCAGCGCATAGGCCTCGCGCGCCTGCTGGGCGGTGGTGGCGCTGGCGACGATGCGGTGGCCCGCGCTGCTGACGATATCGGCCAGATGGGTGGAGATCAGCGGTTCATCCTCGATGATCAGCACATCGGCGACATTGTCGCGCGCGATATCGGCCAGCGCTTCCTTCACCAGCTCCTCGGCCTCCTCGTCGGAGACGCTGAGGATCTGCGCGGTTTGGGAAATCGGGAAATCCTCAAGCTGGCTGAGCAGCAGCGCCTGACGCCGCAGCGTGGAAACGCGGCCAAGCTGCGAGGGGCTGCCATCCTCCGGCCCGGCGCCATCGCGGCCCACATCGGGGTCGACCGAGGTCCAGACGCCGGTAAAGGCATGATAAAGTCCGACGCGGCTTTCCGAAATGCGTTCCAGCAGATCGGCATCCTCCAGCGCGGCGTTCAGCGTCATGCGCACCAGATTGTCGCCCATCGACTGCGAGCCGGTGGCGGCGCGGGCGTAGCGGCGCAGATAGGGCAGCGAGGATGCCAGGGCCTGGGTTTTGGATGGCTGGTCTTTGAGGTGGGGGCGATCCGAAGTAAGCGGCATCAAACGATCCTTGGTCCAGGCAGACAGCCACGCACCGAATGGGCGCATCAGGTGTCTGCGGATCGTTCAGTGCCTGTGTGTGCCTGCCGACCAGCGGGATTCCCCCTGCGCGCCTGGGCGCTGTCCTGATGCTTTACGCTTCCGCTGCGTGCTTGTTCCGTCATCGGCGAAAGGCGGGCTGAAAAATTATTTTTTGTTGCGGGGTGCGCGTGCTGTGGAGCCCCGGTTTTTCAGGCTTTCGGCGGCAGAGGGCATGGCGATGGACTGTGCAACAGGCTGGATGGGCGGCGGAACCTTCCTCGATCCCGGCCATTGATTGGGTAACACAGATGACGGGAGATGCCCCATGATCGGACAGTCGATCGAACAGAATCAGAAGCTTGCTCCCCAGCACAACGGCGTGATTGCTGCGCAGCAGAGCACCTCGGCCCCGAGCGGCACGCCGAAAATTCAGGGCAAGATCGAAGGCGACCCGCTTTCGGATGCCGACTTCCACAAGGAACTGACGGCGGCCATTCCTCACCTGCGCGCTTTCGCCCGCATGCTCTGCGGCGACCGCGACCGCGCCGACGATCTGGCGCAGGAAACGCTGATGAAGGCCTGGGCCGCGCGTGACCGCTATGTCGCGGGCAGCAGCTTCCGCGCCTGGACTTACACCATTCTGCGCCACCACTATTTCGGTCAGGTCCGCCGCGAGCGCTTCGTGGGCGAATATGACGAGACCGAGGCCGAGCGCATCCTGAACATTCAGGGCTCGCAGGAAGGCCGCCTTGAGGCTGCCGACGTGCTGCGCGCTCTGGCCACCCTGCCTGCCGCCCAGCGCGAGGTGCTGGTGCTGGTTTCGATCGGCAGCGTCAGCTATGAAGAGATCGCCGAAATCTGCGGCGTCGCCCTCGGCACGGTGAAGAGCCGCATCGCCCGCGCCCGTGCCGCGCTTTCGGCGGCCATCGACAGCGGCGTGCTGCCCGATGCGCGCAGCAGCTTCGTCCTGAAGGGCGAAGTGCTCGATGCCTTCCTTGAAGAGCTGCGCAAGGTTGCTCCGCCCCATATCATCGCACGACTGGCAGCCTGACCCTCCCTGCCAGCGCAACCGGCGGCATGCCTTACGGTGTGCCGCCGGTTTTGCGTTTGTTTAAAGGCATCTGTTTGAAAATCCGGCGAAAGAGCCGGATTTTTACGTCACCGGCCCTCTCCCCCGCCGGGCACCCATAGGATGCTGCCGATGGGTGGCCGGGCGGGGGAGTGGCCAGAGCAAACTGTCAGCGCAGCGGCGCGATCAACTCGGCGCGCAGGCCGGGTGCGGTGTTGGTGATGGCCAGCTTGCTGCCCAGCGCTTCGCTCATGGTGCGGATCAGTTGCGAGCCAAGCCCCGTGCCCTTGGCCGGTTCGTCGGGATCGTAACCGCGCCCGTCATCCTCCACCGCCAGACGATAGGCGTCTTCGCCATGCGCCTGCAGATGGATGCGCACTTCGCCCGGCTCATGCTCGTCATAGGCGTATTTGCAGGCATTGCTGACCAGCTCGTTGATCAGAATACCCAAAGTCACCGCCACCGAGGCCGGCAGCACCAGCGGATCGACAAAGACCCGCATCACGCGCGGCGAGGCTTCGCTGGAAAAGCTGCCCGCCAGATCCTCGGCCAGACCCAGCACATAGCTGTCCATCACGATCGAGGTCGAGGCGCCGCCCACGTAAAGCTGGCGATGCACGCGCCCCACGGCATGAATGCGCTGGCGGATGTCGCGCAGCATGGCCTTGGCCTCGTCCCCCTGCGCGATGCGTGACTGCAGGGTCACCACGGCGGAGACCATCTGCAGGCTGTTGGCGACGCGATGGTTCATCTCGCCCAGCATGGCTTCCAGCTTGGTGTTGGTCTCGCGCAGGCGCTGTTCGGCCAACTCCTTCTCGATCAGCGTCTGCCGTGCGGCCAAAGCCTGCCCGATGGTGCGGGTGAGCAGATCGAAGAAATCCTCGCTGACGGTCTTGATGACGTAATCGACCGCGCCCGCTTTCAGCGCCGCCACCGCGATGCTGGTCTCCTCCGAACCGGTCACATAGATCACGGCGGGCGGATTGGGCAGCGCCATCAACTGGTCGAGCGTTTCCAGCCCGTTCTGCCCCGGCATATAATGGTCGAGCGCGACGACATCGAAGGTCTCGTCGCGGACCAGTTCCACGCCTTTTTGTCCGCTGTCGCAGGTGGTGACGTCAAAGCCCTCGCGCGTCAGCCGGCGCTTGGCGAGCAGGCACAGCCCCTCGTCATCGTCGATGTACAGCAGGCGCGGGGCTGGCTGCGTCATCAGGCCCCGGCGTCCGGCACCTGGATCACCGACAGGAACAGGCCCAGCTGGCGAATGGCGGCGGCGAAATTCTCGTAATTCAGCGGCTTGGTGATGTAGACATTACAGCCCAGATCATAGCAACGCTCGATCTCATGCTTGTCGTCGGTGGTGGTCAGCACCACCACGGGGGTGCGGCGCGCATGCTCGTCCGACTTGATCTGCGCGAGAATGTCGATCCCGCTCATATCGGGCAGGTTGAGATCGAGCAGGATCAGCGCCGGGCCGTTGCGCACCGGGCCACGCTCGGCGTGGAAGATGAACTCCAGCGCCGAATGGCCATCGGTGAAATGGATGATCTCATTGGAGATACCGGCGCGGCGGATGTTCTTCTCGATGAGCAGCGCATGGCCCTCATCGTCCTCGATCATGATGATGGTGACGCTTTGATGGGGCTGGGTCATGACTGGCTCTGCGCTGCTGAATACTGACGCGGCACGTTTATGGTGAATGTGGCGCCCTTGCCAAGCGCGGAATCAAGCGTGACCGTGCCGTCCAGCCGATAGGCCAGCGCGCGCACATGGGCCAGACCGATGCCCTCGCCGGGCCGATCCTGCTGGCCGGAGCGGCGGAAGAGGTCGAACACCCGCTCATGATCGCGCGGATCGATGCCGCGCCCCTTGTCGGCCACGCTGATCTCGATGCGGTCGCCGATGCTCCGGCCAGAGATGCGAATGTCGGGCGGCTCGCTTCCGGCGCCATATTTTAGCGCATTCTCGATCAGATTGGCCAGCATCTGCTCCAGACCCATGCGGTCGCTGAAGACGCGGGGCAGGGGGGAGGCGATCTCGACCGTCGCCCGCGCCTCCTCGATGCGCATATGCATCGTGTCGACCACGCCCTGCACCACCTTGTCCATATCCAGCCATTCCGGCGTGATGTCCCGCCGGCCGAGGCGTGAGAGGCGAAGGATGGCATTGATCAGCCGGTCCATCTTCTCGGTCGAGGAGCGGATGAAGCGGATCGCCTCGGGCAGGTCCTCGCGGATGATGGTGTCGGTGGCCGGGGCGATGGTGTCGGGGCGTTCCTCCTGCGCCTTGTCCAGCAGGCCGGTCAGCGTCTGCGTCGCGGTCTCCATTTCGGCGGTGAAGCCCATCACATTGACCAGCGGCGAGCGCAGATCATGGCTGACGATATAGGCGAAGCGCTGAATCTCGCTGTTGGCGCGTTTCAGCTCGGCGGTGCGTTCCTGCACGGCGGCCTCCAGCCCGGTGTTGGCCTGCCGCAGCGCCTGCCGCGAAGCATTGAGTTCGCGCGTATAGGCATAGATCGTCACAAAGGTCAGCGTGCCCACCAGCACCAGCAACAGGCCGGTCAGCCCCAGCGCAACATAGAAGCCGCGCTCGATGCTGCGCTGCTGGCCGGTGCGGGCGGCGAGCAGGCGTTCCTCATCGGCCTGCATCGCCCCGGTCAGGCGCATCACCAGATCGTTGGGCCGCTCGATCAGCAGGTCGCCGCTGGTCGCGCCCTGCGCGGGCGGGCCGAGCGCGCCCTGGGCAGGCAGCCCGGCCTGCAGCTCGATCTGCGCGGCGATGGCGATCAGCAGGGGAAAGCGGGCCTGCTGGCGCGGGTTGTCGCGGGTCAGCGCGGAAAGCTGGGCGATGCTCTTGTCGAGTTGGGCGCGGGCATTGCTCAGGGGCACCTCGCTCTCGATGGTCAGCTCCTGATTGTGGCGCAGATTGGCGGCCACCAGCCGGGTCGAGGCGAAACGCAGCGCGGCGATCTCACGCTGCACGCGGTAGGTATGGGTGATGAGGCGGCTTTCGCGCTGGTTCATCACCATCAGCAGCCCGGCCGAGACCACCACCCCCAGCAGCGCGGCAAAGCCCAGCGCCATGAACAGCATGATCGAGCGGCGAAACCGGCGCTGTTCGGACTGACTTTGCGGCATCAGCGCAGCACCTCGTCGCAATCGGCCAGCAGACGCTCGCCCGAGGCTTCATCCAGCTTGGAAAGCTTGCACCCGCGCGCGCAGGCGAAACCGGCGGTTCTCGGCTTGCCCTGCTGAGCGGCGCGCATGAAGGCGAGACATTGCGGACCGCTGGCATAGGGCCCGCTGACCTGCACCTGCGTGCCGCCCATCAGATCGGGATAGGCATAGCCACGCCAGTCCTGCGCGTCGGACGAAGAGCAGCCCGCCATGGCCAACAGCAGGGCAGGCAGCGGCAACAGTTGCCACCGCTTTTCGCGCGTCACGCGCCCTGCCTGTTGCCGGGCTGGCTGCTGGCCGATCGTCACAGGTTCATCCTTATTATCCCCTAATCGATGGATGGAACATTGCTCACGATCACCTGTTCCATCGGGCATGGCAAGGTTTGGCGCAACTTTCAGGAAACGCCAATTTCAGGAGACGGGCGATGGGTATCCTTATCTGGCTTTTGATCGGTGCCGTGGTCGGCTCGCTGGCCGGGATGATCATGCGTGAAAGCTTCGGCCTGATCGGCAACATCGTGGTCGGCATCGTCGGTTCGGCGATCGGCGGCATGATCTTCGCGCGCGGCGACATCAACAACAGTCCGCTGACGGTGACCACTTTCGCGGTGTCGCTGCTGGGTGCGATCGTGCTGCTGGCGGTGGTCAATCTGCTGCGTCGCGGCTCTTTGACGTAAGGGAGCGGGCGTATGAAAAAGCTGATCACACTGCTGGCGGCCGGCACGCTGATCGCTGCGGCCTCGGCCTGTTCCAAGCCTGACACGGAGTCCCAGGCGGCGGATTCGGCACGCGCCGATGCCGCGCTGGACAGTGCGGGCAAGGATCTCAAGGCGGGCCTCGGCAAGATCGGTGATGCCGCCAGCCACACGGCTGATGGCATCGAGGCTTCCGGCAAGGAACTGGCCAAGCAGGGCAAGGCGGCTGCCGCCGATGCCGCCAGCGATGCCAGCACCGCCGCTTCCAAGGCCTCCTCGAAACTGCGCGATTGATTTAGGCCATCGAGAGCGCAGCAGCGCCGCCGTTCCGCATCAAGGCGGAGCGGCGGCGTTGTCCATATGGGCTTTGCGATAACACGCCCCGCCGCTTGGTCGCTGTCACCCGCCGTAACCCGGCCCGTTTGATGGACCCAATCGCCCCGCGACGGGTTGAACAGGCATGGTTGCAGATGCCGCGCCCCAACCGGCGCGCCGATGGGAGACACGCCGATGAACAGGGTCGAAACGCGCGATGGCACGCATCTTTTCGTCAAGGTCTGGGGGCAGGGCCGCCCGGTGGTGCTGATCCACGGCTGGCCGCTCTCCTCCGACAGCTGGGACCCCATCGCCAACCGCCTCGCCGATGCGGGGTTTCAGGCGATTTCCTATGACCGGCGCGGCTTTGGCCGTTCCGACCAGCCTTCGGGCGGCTATCATTACGACACTTTCGCCGACGATCTGGCCGATGTGATGGCCCATGTCGGCGCCAGCCGCGATGTGGCGCTGGTCGGCTTCTCGATGGGCGGGGGCGAGGTGGCGCGCTACATGTCGCGCCATCAGGGCAAGGGTGTCAGCCAGGTGGCGCTGATCAGCTCGGTGGTGCCCTATATGCCCAAGACCTCGGACAATCCCGATGGCGTGCCGCTGGAGGTCTTCGACGAGATCGAGAAGGGCCTGCTGGCCGACCGGGCGCATTTCTTCACCGGCTTCTTTAAGCAGTTCTTCGGCGTCGGCCTGCTGGAAAAGCCGGTCAGCCAGGAGATGCTGGACCATGCCTGGAGCATGGCGATGCAGGCCGGTCTGCGCCCCACGCTTCAGGCCGCGCGCGCCTTTGCCACCACCGATTTCCGCGGCGATCTGCCCAGCATCCATGTGCCCACGCTTATCGTCCATGGCACGGCGGACAAGACCGTTCCCATTGCCGCCACCGCGCATGAGGTGGCCCGCCGCCTGCCGCGCGCGGTGCTGGTGGAGTATGATGGGGAGCCTCACGGTGTCTTCGCCACGCAGGCGCGGCGCCTCTCCAACGATCTGATCGCCTTTCTGGAAGGCAGCGGCATCGTGCTCAACGAAGGCCCGACACGGCAGGAACTGCTCGACGAGGCCACCGCCAATATGGTCGTCGCGCCCACGCTTTAAGGCGTGGCCGGGCGGGTCGTTTCCCAAGGCGGCCCGCCCCCTTTTCTTGCCGGGGAACACAGTGCTGTCCCGCGCATTGCATCAGGGCACACCGTAAAGGAGCCGAGGATGGCCACGCTTCTCAACGATACCTTCACCCCCACCGAAACGCTGCGTGCCCAGGCCCGCCAGCATGTCGAGCAGGGGCCGATCACCGAAAGCTATCCCGAGGATCGCCCGGTCATCATCGAGCAGCTCAACCGCGCTCTGGCGACCGAATGGGTCTGCGTGCTGCGCTATCTGCGCCATGCCTATTGCATCACCGGGGTCATCGCCGAGCCGATCAAGGCCCATTTCCTTGAGCATGCCCGCGAGGAGCAGGCCCATGCCGACAAACTGGCCGAACGCATCGTCCAGCTTGGCGGTGAGCCCGACCTCAACCCGGCCACGCTGACCCAGCGCTCGCATGCCGAATACAAGACCGGCGATTCCATCGAGGAGATGATCCGCGAGAACCTGATCGCCGAACGCATCGCGGTGGAATCCTATCGCGAGCTGATCCGCTTTATCGGTGACCGCGATCCCACGACCCGCGTGCTGCTGGAGGGCATACTGGCGCAGGAAGAGGAACACGCCGACGAGCTGCGTGACCTGCTCGAGAATTGAGCGATGGCATCTGACGCCGGGGAGCAACCGCCCCGACGCATCCTGACGGGCAAGCGCGCGCTGCTGCTGTTCGGCGCGGCGCTGGTCGCTGGCGGCGGCGGGCTGTGGTATGCCTTGTGGCAACACCGCGCCCCTTCCGCCCCGCCGACGCGCGCAACCGAGATGGCGGTCCCCCCGGCGATCAGCTCGACCATCGCCGTGCCGCTTTCCAGCGATCTTGGCGTGTTGCAAAGGCTACTGGAGCAGGAAATTCCGCGCGATCTCTGGACCATCGACCAGCCCGATGCCACCTGCGCCGGGCCGCAGAAGGTCAAGCTGTTCGGTGCGCAGATCGGCGTTACGCCCAAGCTGAAATGCCATATCGTGGGCGTTGCGCGGCGCGGCGCCATCGCGCTGCACGGGCAGGGGCAGGTGATCGTCGCCGATCTGCCGATCACCGCCGATGTGCGCGCGGAGAATGTCGGCGGGCTGGTCAATGCCCATGCCACCGGCAAGGCCATGGCCCATGCGCGTATCAGCCTCTCCCTCACGCCGGACTGGCGGGCGCGCGGCACGATCGCTCTGGCCTATGACTGGTCCACGCCGCCCGGCATCGACCTGCTGGGCCAGCGCGTGACCTTCACCGACAAGGCCGATGAAAAGCTCAAGCCGCTGATCGCCAAATTGCAGGCCAAGCTGCCCGCGCAACTCGACAAGCTGAACCTGCGCGCTCAGGTGCAGGGCCTCTGGGCCAAGGGCTTTGCCGTGCTCAACCTCAATCAGGACAATCCGCCGGTGTGGATGCGCATCGTGCCGCAGCAGATCGAATACGGCGGCTACACGATCGCAGGCAACCGGCTGACGCTGAAGCTGGGCATGGTGGCGCTGACCCAGGCCGTGGTCGGCAACCGCCCGGAGAACCCCACGCCCACCCCGCTGCCGCCCATGGGCAAGCCAAAGGGGCAGGACCAGCAGGTGAAGATCTTCGCCCCTGTCATCGCCGATTACGCGCAACTGGTGCCGGTGCTGGACAAGGCGCTGGCGAAACGCTCGGCCAAGCCTTTCGTGCTGCCCGGCATCGGCCCGGTCACGGCGCGCTTCAGCAACATCGATGTCTTCGGCGCCACCCATGGCCGCATCGCGGTGGGCGCCGATGTCACGGCCTTTGCCGGTTCCGGTACGGCGGGCTCCACCCACGGCCGCATCTGGTTCGCCGCAAGGCCCGACAATGCCGACGGTAGCCAGCTTGTCCATTTCAGCGACCTCTCCGTCAGCGGGGGCACCGACAATGCCGGGGGAGACCTGCTGCTCGCCATCGCCAACTCGCCCGGCTTTTCCGGCGCGGTGGCCGAGGCACTGCAGCAGAACTTCACCCACGACTACGACAAGCTGCTCGCCAAGATCCAGCGCGCCATCGATGAGCGCCAGCAAGGCGATTTCCGCATCAAGGCACGGCTGGATGAGGCAAAGAACGGGCGCATGGTGCCCTATGCCAACGGGCTCTATATGCCGGTATGGTTGCGGGGGCAGGCGAGCATTTCTTACGTTCCGGGGAAATGAAGGGGGGCCTCCGGCGGGCAAAGGGCCATCGCCCTTTGCAATCCCTTTATTGTCTGCGTTGGCGCTTCGGGTTCGACCAAAGAGCAACGTCGCTGCGCCGCAGGCAGGGAATTTGATGCCTGCGGCGCTTTAAGTGGCGCTGGTGGAGAGGTGGGGCACTCGGATCGGGCGCCACTACCGTTTCGTCGGAAGACGTATTGGGAGCGCGAGCGGGTAACCCCCTCGCATCTTCCTTTTTAAACCCCTTCAAACAGCCCGCTCATGCGTCAAGCTGATGCTGGCCTTCCAGACCTCACCGGGCGCCAGCGCCACCATGCCGGGCTTTTGGCCGATATCGCCGGCGTAATCCCCGGCATCGGCCAGCCCCTGTGACGGGACGATGGCGATAAAGTCGGCATCGGGCTTGGTCCACAGCATCAGGTCGGGCAGGTTCTCGGTCTGCACGCGGATCGAGGGGCCGCCGGGCGAGGTGTAGGTGAGCGCGCGGCTGCTCACCTGCGGGAAGACCAGCGCGCCCTGCTCGAACAAGGCATCGCGCAGGGGAAGGTCTTGTCCCTCCAGCGGAGAGGGCGCCGTTCCCGCGATCAGGTCATTGCCGTCGAGGCGCGTGATCGTGGCGGCCTCGGGCTTGTCGAAGGCGATATGGTGCGCGGCGCGCAGGCCTCCTTGCGGCAGGGGCCAGCGCAGCGCGGGATGGAAGCCGAAGCTCACCGGCATGGTCTGCTCGCCGCGATTGGCCACTTCGGCGCCGATGGTGAGCGTGTTGCCCGAGATCGCGAAGCTGAGCGTCAGCGCGAAGGCAAAGGGCCAGACCGCGCGGGTGGCGGCATCGTCCTCCAGCCGCAGCAGGGCATGGTCATCCCCATGCGCGGCCAGCGTGAAGCGTGCGTTGCGGGCAAAGCCGTCGCGCGGCAGGCGGTGGGTGTGGCCGTCGAGCCGATAGGTGTCGTCACGCAACCGTCCGACGATGGGAAACAGGATCGGCGCGCGATGCGGCCAGATGTCCGGGGTGCCGTGCCACAGCAGATGGCCGCCGTTGCGGTCGCGCAGGAACCACAGTTCCGCGCCCTGCAGATTGATCGCGGCGTCCAGTCCGCCGGGCGCGCCGATGTTGACCAGATCGGCCGGGGGCGCCTCCCGAGGCAGGATGGGGATCAGCGGGGATGAGGGCGAAAGCTCGTTCATGGAGGGAAAATGACTGAAACCCGGCGGTGTTCCGCGCCGCGCCCCGCCTGCATAAGCCCGGTTGTGCGGCTGGCGGGCCGGGCGGCGGCCAAGGGGCTGCCCTGGCGCCATTGCCTTGGGCGGGGTAGGGGGCCTATGGGGCGGCTAAACAAAAAGTCTGTCAGGAAATGTCTTTCATGTCCGAAACTCTGGTCGGTCCCCCCGCCGTCCGTTCGTCTGCCGCCTCGGCGCTTCCCACGCTGGCGATGGCGGCGGCCACCGGCATGGGGGTGGCGAACATCTATTACAACCAGCCGATGCTGGGCCTGATCGAGCGCGATATGCCCGGTCCGCTGTCGGCCATGCTGCCGATGGTGACCCAGTTGGGCTATGCGCTGGGGCTGGTGCTGCTGGTGCCGCTGGGCGATCTGCTGGAGCGGCGGCGGCTGATCGTCGTGCAGTTTCTGGCGCTGGCTGTGGCGCTGGGCCTGCTCGCGGCGGCGCCTGATGCTGGGCTGCTGCTGGTGGCGGCCGCGGCGGTCGGGGCGCTCTCGACCGTGGCGCAGCAGATCGTGCCTTTCGCGGCGCATCTGGCCAGCCCGGAGAAGCGCGGCGCGGTGGTGGGCACGGTGATGTCGGGCCTGCTGGCGGGCATTCTGCTCAGCCGCACGCTGGCCGGGGTGATCTCGGCGCATGCGGGGTGGCGGGCGATGTTCGTGCTGGCGGTGCCGGTGGCGCTGCTGGCTGGCGGGCTGATGCGCTGGCGCCTGCCGCGCAGCCAGCCCGAGGCCGGGCTGGGTTATGGCGCGCTGCTGATCTCGATGGAGAAGCTGTGGCGCGAATTTGCCGATCTGCGCATCAGCGCCATCACGCAGGCGCTGATTTTCGGTGCCTTTTCGGCCTTCTGGTCGATGCTGGCGCTGCATCTGCAGGAGCCGCGCTATGGGCTGGGCGCAGCCACGGCGGGGCTGTTCGGGGTGATAGGGCTGGTCGGCGTGGGCGCCGCGCCTCTGGCCGGGCGCGTGGCGGACAGGCACGGGCCCCGCCCGATGATCGTGGCGGGCGCGCTGACAGTGCTGGGTGGCTGGCTTATCCTGCGCCTGTGGGACACGCTGGCGGGGATGGTCGTGGGGGTGATCCTGCTCGATTTCGGGGTGCAGATCGCGCTGATCTCGAACCAGCATATCGTCTATGCGCTGCGGCCCGAGGCGCGCTCGCGGCTCAACACGGTCTTCATGTCGGTGATGTTTCTGGGCGGTGCTCTGGGCTCGGCGGGAGCCGCCTGGGGCTGGGAGCATGCCGGCTGGGCGGGGGTTGCGCTGATCGGGCTGGCCGCTTCGGGTGGAGCGGCGGCGGTGCAGTTGATCTTTGCCCGTAAAATACGTGGGTGATACTTAGGTAGGCGTTGACGTTCACCGGGAACGGATCATCTTTTTCATCGTTGTTCACTGGGGGTTTTGGAAAGGAAGGGAACAGGCATGTGGTTGCTTGATCGTTTGTTGCGCCGTCTGATCCGTAATGGATCGCTGCAGATCACCAATGCGGACGGCCGCGTTTACGATTACGGGCAACCCAGTCAGAACCCTATCCGCCTGACCTTCACCGACAAGCGCACCGCTAACCACATCGCCCGCTATCCCTCGCTGGGCGCGGGTGAGGCCTATATGCGCGGCTGGATGGTCGTCGAATGCCCGCATGACATCCGCGATCTGGTGCTGATGTTCAGCGCCGAGGCGCGCGCCGCCAAGACCCATATGGAAGCGCCGGGCAAGCTGCGCAGTCTGGTCGACAAGATCGGCTGGTGGGCTGACCAGTTCAACTATCGCAAGCGCGCCAGCAGCAATGTGCGCCATCACTACGACCTCAATCGCCAGTTCTATGAGCTGTTCCTCGATGAGGACCGGCAATACACCATGGCCTATTTCGCCGATGACAAAGCCACGCTGGAACGCGCCCAGCTTGAGAAAAAGGCACTGATCGCCGCCAAGCTGAATCTGCCCACCGACGGCAGCGCGCAGGGCATGCGGGTGCTGGACATCGGTTGCGGCTGGGGCGGGCTGGGGCTCTATCTCAACCGCCATTACGGCTGCGAGGTGCTGGGCATCTCTTTGGCGCCCGATCAGGTGAAATTCGCACAGGAACGCGCCGAGGCGGCGGGCGTGGCCGACAAGGTGCGTTTCGAGCTGATCGATTACCGCGATCTGAAGGACCAGTTCGACCGCATCACCAGCGTTGGCATGATCGAGCATGTCGGCGCGCGCCATTTCGGCGAATATTTCGGCCATACCTTCGACCGGCTGAAGGACGACGGGGTGATGCTGACCCATACCATCGGGCGCACGGGCGGGCCGGGCTTCACCGATGCCTGGACGCGCAACTACATCTTCCCCGGCGGCTATATCCCGGCGATGAGCGAGTTGGTGAAAGCCATCGAGCGCAGCGGCTGGCAATTGGCCGATGTGGAGATCCTGCGCTATCATTACGGCCATACGCTGGCCGAATGGTATCGCCGCACCACGCTGCATTCCAAGGAGATCATCGAACTGTATGATGAGGAATTGCTGCGCATGTGGCAGTTCTATCTGGCCGGGGCCGAGCAGGCCTTCCGCAACGACCAGATGGTCAATTTCCATATCCAGAGCGTGAAGCGTCAGGATGTGCTGCCGATGACCCGCGATTACATCGCCACCGAAATGCAGCGGCTGATCGGGCAGGAAGCCCCGCCGCAATGGCATCTGGCGCCCAGGGTTGCCTGAACGTCTGGCCCGGGAAGGATGGCCGGGCGCGATGCCCGGCCATAACCACGTCAGCTCGTCATCTTGTTGAGCATGGTGATGTGGTCGCGCACCACCGGCACGATGTTGTCGGCCACGACCTTCAACTGGGGGGTATCGCCACCGGCGCCATAGCTCTTGTGCAGGGCCAGCGCGGCCTGATGGCCTTCCTTCTGAGCTTCGAGATAGAGCTTGTCGGCATCCTCGCCCTTGGCGGCCTTGATCGCGTCGAGCTTCTGTTGAAGTTCGGGCGGCAGCACGGGGGCCGGCGCCTTGATGTCCGCCGCCATGGCCGCCTTCTTCACCTTTTCCGTCGATTCGGTGTGTGCTGAGATCATCATCTTGGCGAAATTCTCGATCTCGGCGTTTTTGGTGGTCTTGAGGATCGCGCGCGAGGAATCGATCTCGAACTTGTCGCCCGCGCCCGCCTTCTCCAGATAGGTTTTGGCGTCCGTCACCGGGGCCGTGTCGCTGCCGCTATCGCTGCTGGAGACGGCGGCAGGATTGTCGAGCACCACGCCGCTGCTCACCGCATCGGCGGTGGAGGGCGCCTTCTGGCAGGCTGCCAGAGCCAGCGCGGGCAGAATGGCGGGCAGGGTGAACCGGATCAGGGACTTGTTCATCACTCTCTCCTATCGTTGTCGGGCGTCGGGGCAGGGCGCAATGCTGCACCCCTGCTGCGTGGCATGCTGCAGGGTGATGGGCTCGATGCAGGTCCCGAAGGCATGATGGTTCAATGGACGTGAGGGCCAATTGGTCCCGGTGTTTTTCAACCGGCCTGTGGCGCTTTCCGGGCCGGGCCGCGGGTGGTCAGTGTCCGCCGCTGCCCAGCGCCCAGATCAGTGCCATGCCGACAATGGTCGCGCTCAGCCCGACCAGCAGCATCCATCGCACGACACCCGGCGTTGAGCCGCCACGTGCCTTATCGGTCTCGATATGGATTTGATTGTCGTCGCCTTGCATGGGACGTCTCCTCACATGCCTCCCGACAGGTTCCATGTCGGTTACGCCTGAGACGCCCCAGAGTTTCCTTGCGGTAAAATCGAAGCAGGCAGGGCGCGTGCTGTTCAGGGCAAAGCCTCGCCACGCGCCGCCACCAGCACGGCGTACCAGTCCTGCCGGGTCCAGCGGACCTTCAGCGCATCGATGCCTTCAGCGATGCGCGCGGGGTTCTGCGAGCCGACGATGGGCACGATCCCCGAAGGATGCGCCATCAGCCAGCCATAGGCCGCCGCCATGCGCGACACGCCCTGATCCCGCGCCACGACATCCAGCGCGGCGGCCACGGCCTGTTCGCGCGGGGTTTGCGGATCGGCGAGGCGCCCGCCGCCCAGCGGCGACCAGGCCAGCGGGGTCAGCCCCAGCATCATGGCCTGATCCAGCTCGCCATTCTCGATGCAGGTGAGGCGCAGCGGGCTGATCTCGGGCTGGGTGGCGACCAGTTTGGTGCCGAGGAAATGGTTGAGCGCCGCCGTCTGCGCCACGGTGAAGTTCGACACGCCCAGCGCCCGGATCTTGCCCGCGGCCACCGCATCGTCGAGCGCGCGTGCCACCTCCTGCGGATGGGCAAGGATATCGGGGCGGTGGACCTGCCACAGGTCGATGGTCTCAACGCCCAGCCGCGTCAGCGAGGTATCGATCGCCTCGGCCAGATAGGCCGGGCTCTGGTCATAGGGCAGCGGCGGGCGGATGCCGCCCTTGCTGGCCAGCACCATGCGCTGACGCAGCGCGGGCTCGGCGCGCAGGACTTCGCCCAGCAGGCTTTCGGCGTCGCCAAAGCCGCTCTGGCCGTTGAAGCCATAGATGTCCGCCGTGTCGAGCAGGGTGATCCCGGCATCCAGCGCGGCATGCACGCGGCGCGCGGCCTGCTCTGCGGTGGTGCCGCCCTCGGTCAGCCGCCACATGCCCCAGGCGATGGGGGAGATGGCAAGGCCGCTGTCACCCAGCGGACGCGAGGCGGGGGGCGGGGGCAGCAGGCTCATGGTGACGGCATCCTTGATGGTGATGGTGTGGGCGATAAGGGCCGGGCCTGGCTCTCGCAAGCTGCCCGGCATATGAATAGGCATGCGGCGCAGATGCGTGATGATCTTGCGCCGCGCGCCGCAAAGCGCCACAGTTCGCGGCATGACCCAAGCCAAGCCCGCCAAGCCGGAGCAGACCGCGCCTCGCCGGCGCCAGCCCGTGCAATTGCGCGCCGAGGAGACCCGCGCGCGCATCCTGCAAAAGGCACGCGATGCCTTTGCCGAGCTGGGCTTCGAGGGCGCCAGCATCCGCGACATCGCGCGCGAGGCGGGGGTGACCCATTCGATGATCACCTATCATTTCGGCACCAAGGACGAGCTGTGGCGCGAGGCGGTGCGCGACATGTTCGCCCTGATCGAGCAGCAGGTGACCGCCGAGGACATCTATGAGGCGGACCTTGATCCGGTGGAGCGCTTCCGCCGCCAGATGCGCCGCTACACGCGTTATTGCGCGCAGCATCCCGAGCATGCGCGCATCACCATCGCCGAAACCATCCGGGGCGGGCCGCGCCTGCAATGGATGATCGAGACTTTCGTGAAGCAGAACCACGCCGGTTTCACCCCTCAGCTTCATGCGCTGATGGAGGCCGGAGTGCTGCCCAAGGTGCAGCCGGAATCGCTGCATTACGCCATTGTCGGCATGGCGCAGTTGCCCTTTGTGCTGGCGCATGAGGCGCAGGGCGCCTTTGGCTATGACTTCACCGACGAGCAGGCGATCAACCGCCATGCCGATGCCATTCTGGCGATTTTGCTGCGACCGAACGAAGGCTGAGCAAGGCCGGTTGACAAAATCATCCGACTGGATGATTTCTGTCGGCAAGACATAACAAGGGAGAGATCGGCGGGCTTCTCCGCGCCCATGCGGCGCGGCCGGGCCGTCCCTTTTCCGCGCTGTCACGTCTCGACATAAGGATTGCAGCATGATGAAAAAGCATGTGTCTCACGCCGCGCGTTTCGGTGTGGCGCTGATCGCCCTGGCCAGCGCGGGCGTGGCCATGGCCGCCGCCAGTGATGCCGAGCAGCGCGCCGCCGCGACGGTCAAGGCGATGACGCCTGAAGAAAAGACCGTGCTGACTCACGGCATCATGCCGCTGCCCATCGTGCCCAATGCGCCGCCGCCACCTCCGGGCGCGATCATCGGCGCGGGCTTTGTGCCCGGCATTGATCGCCTGTCTGTGCCCGCGCTGAAGGAAAGCGACGCCTCGCTGGGCGTTGCCTATGTGATGGGCCTGCGCAAGGATGGGGCGACCGCTCTGCCCAGCGGCGTGGCCATGGCCGCAAGCTGGAACCCCGAATTGCTGCGCGCAGGCGGCGCGATGATCGGCGGCGAGGCCCGCGCCAAGGGCTTCAACGTGCTGCTGGCGGGCGGCACCAATCTGACGCGCGATCCGCGCAATGGCCGCACCTTCGAATATCTCTCGGAAGATCCGCTGCTCTCGGGCGTGCTGGTGGGCAATGCCATCGCGGGCATCCAGTCGAACCACATCATCTCCACCATCAAGCACTTCGCGCTGAATGGTCAGGAAACCGGCCGCAAATTCGCCGATGTGAAGATCGGTGAGGCCGCCGCGCGCGAAAGCGAGCTGCTGGCCTTCAAGATCGGCATTGAGACCGGCAATCCGGGCTCGGTGATGTGCTCCTACAACCGCGTGCGCGGCGAGCAGGCCTGCGCCAGCGACTATCTGCTGAACACCGTGCTGAAGAAGGACTGGCGCTACAAGGGCTTCGTCATGTCCGACTGGGGCGCGGTGCCGGGGCTGGATGCGGCGATCAAGGGCCTCGACCAGCAGTCGGGCGAGCAGCTCGATCCGGGCGTCTTCTTTGCCGACAAGCTGGCCGCCGCCGCGAAAAGCGATCCGGCCTATGCCGCCCGCCTCGACGACATGAACAAGCGCATCCTCTGGGCGATCTACGACAACGGCCTCGACAAGAACCCGGCCACCCCCGGCGGCGCGATCGACTTCAAGGCCAACAGCGCCGTCTCGCTGGAAACCGCCAAGCAGGGCATCGTCCTGCTGCGCAACACGGGCAATGCCCTGCCGCTGGCCAAGACGGCGCAGCATATCGCGGTGATCGGCGGCTATGCCGATACCGGCGTGCTGTCGGGCGCCGGTTCCAGCCAGGTGCAGGGCAAGGATGGCCCCGCAGCGGTCATCCCGCTGGGCGGCACCGGCCCATGGGCGTCCTTCATCGCCGAGCAGTATCACCGCTCGGCCCCGGTCGATGCGATCAAGGCGCTGGCCCCTCAGGCCGAGGTGAACTTCCGCACCGGCACCTACATTTCCGACGCTGTCGCCGCCGCCAAGAAGGCTGACGTCGCCATCGTCTTCGCCACCAAATGGGCGTCCGAAGGCCTCGATCAGGCCGACCTCACCCTGCCGCGCGGTCAGGATGCGCTGATCGAGGCTGTCGCCGCCGCCAATCCGCACACCATCGTCGTGCTGGAAACCGGCAACCCCGTGCTGATGCCCTGGCTCGACAAGACCGCCGCCGTGGTCGAGGCATGGTTCCCCGGCGCGCGTGGCGGCGAGGCCATCGCCAGCGTGCTCTTCGGTGACACCAACCCCTCGGGCCGCCTGCCGATCACCTTCCCGGCCAGCGAGAGCCAGCTCCCCCGCGCCAAGGTCGACGGCTACGACAAGTATGACCCGAACTTCTCCGGCGATGCACCCAGCAAGGACGCCCAACTCCACGTCGATTACGACATCGAGGGTTCCGACGTCGGCTATCGCTGGTTCGCCCGCCAGAAGGCCACGCCGCTGTTCCCCTTCGGCTTCGGCCTGAGCTACACCAGCTTTACCGGCAGCGGCCTGA